>CAVZWR010000025.1:0-27407 GCA_963779025.1 uncultured Actinomycetes bacterium | reverse complement strand
ACTCGTCGGCCCGACGTCGGCGAGGTCCGCGTCGAGCGGTGGCCCTCCGCGTCCGGCTCGGCGAGGTCGCCCAGCGCCTCGTCGGCAGGCAAGGCCAGCTCGCCGTCCTGGTCGACGCGCTCCTGGCCCTCCTCGACCTCCTCCGCGGTCGGCTCGCGCGCGGCCGCCCTCAGCGAGCCCGGTGAGAGGTCGATACCGAGCTCCTCCGCGGCGCGGAGCAGCTCGTCGTCCTCCTCGCGCACCTGGACCTCGGTGCCCTCCTCGGAGATCACGTGCACGTCCAGCGCGAGGGACTGCATCTCCTTAGCAGCACCTTGAAGGACTCGGGGATCGACGGCTCGGCGATGTTCTCGCCCTTGACGATCGCCTCGTAGGCCTTCACCCGCCCGACCGTGTCGTCGGACTTGATCGTGAGCATCTCCTGCAGCGTGTAGGCAGCGCCGTACGCCTCGAGCGCCCACACCTCCATCTCGCCGAAGCGCTGTCCGCCGAACTGCGCCTTGCCGCCCAGCGGCTGCTGGGTGACGAGCGAGTACGGCCGGTCGACCGCGCGTGGATCTTGTCGTCGACCAGGTGGAGCAGCTTGAGGATGTACATGTAGCCGACGGTGACCTTCTCCTGGAAGGGCTCGCCGGTCTTGCCGTTGAACAGCCGCACCTTCCGGAGCAGCGCCGGCCCTCGGGCCGCTTCGGGTCGACGTTCATCTTGATCGGCGAGTCGGGGTTCTGCCGCGTCCACTCGACGAGGGCCTCGTCGACGTCTTGCTCGCTGGCGCCGTCGAAGACCGGCGTCGCGATCGGCGTCCAGCCCGGCCGCGAGCCGTCGGCCGGCGATCGCCGTTGGCGAAGACGCCGTGCGCGGCCGCCCACCCGAGGTGGGTCTCGAGGATCTGGCCGATGTTCATCCGGCTCGGCACGCCGAGCGGGTTGAGGACGACGTCGACCGGCGTGCCGTCCTCGAGGAACGGCATGTCCTCCTCGGGGACGATCTTCGAGATCACGCCCTTGTTGCCGTGGCGGCCGGCGAGCTTGTCGCCCTCGGCGATCTTGCGCTTCTTGGCGACGTAGACGCGGACGAGCTCGTTGACGCCCGGCGGCAGGTCGTCGCCGGCGTCGCGCGAGAACGTCTTCACGTCGATCACCTTGCCGCCCTCGCCGTGGGGCACCTTCAGGCTGGTGTCGCGGACCTCGCGCGCCTTCTCCTTGAAGATCGCGCGAATCAGCTTCTCCTCGGCAGTCAGCTCGGTCTCGCCCTTCGGCGTCACCTTGCCGACCAGCAGGTCGCCCGAGCCGACCTCGGCGCCGATGCGCACGATGCCGCGCTCGTCGAGGTCCTTGAGCGACTCCTCCGAGCGGTTCGGGATGTCGCGGGTGATCTCCTCGTCGCCGAGCTTGGTCGAGCGGGCATCGATCTCGTACTCGTGGATGTGGATCGAGGAGAGCACGTCCTCCTTGACCAGCCGCTCCGAGAGGACGATCGCGTCCTCGAAGTTGAAGCCCTCGAACGGCATGAACGCGACCAGCAGGTTCTTGCCGAGCGCGAGCTCGCCGTCCTTGGTCGAGCTGCCGTCCGCGAGCACCTGCTCCGCCCGCACCCGGTCGCCGAGCGCCGACGATCGGCTTCTGGTGGATCAGCGTGCCCTGGTTCGAGCGCATGAACTTCGTCAGGTGGTACTCGTCCTTGCCGTCCTTCGACTCGACGACGATCCTTCTCGGCGTCGACGTCGACCACCGTGCCGGCCTTGTCCGCCAGCACGACGTCGCCCGTGTCGACGGCGGCCCGGTACTCGAGCCCGGTGCCGACGAGCGGCGGGTCGGTGATCATCAGCGGCACCGCCTGCCGCTGCATGTTCGCGCCCATCAGCGCGCGGTTGGCGTCGTTGTGCTCGAGGAACGGGATCAGCGCGGTCGCGACGGAGACGATCTGCGCCGGCGCGACGTCCATGAACTCGATGTCCTTCGGCTGCGGCGTGACCGCCTCGCCCTCGCGGGAGCGGCACAGCACCTGGTCGTGCAGGAACTTGCCGGTCTTGTCGTCGATCGGCTCCGAGGCCTGCGCGATCGTGTACTGCGCCTCCTCGGCGGCGTCCAGGTAGACGATCTCGTCCGTCACCTTGCCGCCGACGACCTTCCGGTACGGCGTCTGGATGAAGCCGAACTCGGAGACCGTGGCGAACGAGGCGAGCGAGCCGATCAGGCCGATGTTCGGGCCTTCCGGCGTCTCGATCGGGCACATCCGCCCGTAGTGGGTCGGGTGCACGTCGCGCACCTCGATCGGCGCGCGCTCGCGGGTCAGGCCACCCGCACCGAGAGCCGAAAGCCGGCGGCGATGCGTGAGCCCGGCCAGCGAGTTCGTCTGGTCCATGAACTGCGAGAGCTGCGAGGAGCCGAAGAACTCCTTCAGCGCCGCAACCACCGGCCGAATGTTGATGATCGTCTGCGGCGTGATCGTGTCGACGTCCTCCGTGGTCATCCGCTCGCGGACGACGCGCTCCATGCGGTAGAGGCCGACCCGGAACGCCTCCTGGATCAGCTCGCCGACCGTGCGGAGACGGCGGTTGCCGAAGTCCTCGTACTCGTCGAGCTCGTGCGCGATCGGCGCGCGGGGCATCGTGATCGCGTCCGCAGCGAAGTCCTTCGACTCCTCGTCGCACGCCGAGCTGGGTGGGCAGGAGACGAGCCTGCGGACGAGCGCGAGGATGTCCTCGGTCGTCAGCACGCGGACGTCGTCCGGCACGCTCACGCCGAGCCGCTGGTTCAGCTTGTAGCGGCCGACCTTGGTCAGGTCGTAACGCTTGGGATCGAAGAACAGCGTGCGCAGCAGGTTGCGGGCGTTGTCGAGCGTCGGCGGCTCGCCCGGGCGCTGCTTCTTGAAGACCTCGATCAGCGCCTCCTCCTCGCGGGTGGTCGGCGTCCTTCTCGAGCGTGAGCGCGATGAAGATCGAGTCGTCGAACAGCTTCAGGATCGCCTCGTTCGAGCTCGTGTCCAGCTGGAACCCGGTCGACGGATCCTCGGCCGGCAGCGCGCGGAGAAGCGTCGTGATCGGCAGCTTGCGCTTGCGGTCGATGCGGGCGTAGACGACGCCCTTCTTGTCGATCTCGAGCTCGAGCCACGAGCCGCGGCTCGGCATCAGGTTGGCGGTGAAGACCTGCTTCGTCGCGTCCTTCGGCTCCATGAGGTAGGCGCCGGGCGACCGGACGAGCTGCGTGACGATCACGCGCTCGGTGCCGTTGATGATGAAGGTCCCCTGGTCGGTCATCATCGGGAAGTCGCCCATGAAGACCCGCTGCTCGCGGATCTCGCCCGTCTCCTTGTTGACGAAGCGGACGGTCATGGAGAGCGGGACCTGGTAGGTCAGGTCCTTCTCCCGGCATTCCTTGATCGAGACCGGCGGCTCCCCGAACTCGTACTCGCGCGAACTCCACCGCGAGCGTGCCGGTGTAGTCCTCGATCGGAGAGATGTCGTCGATCGTCTCCCGCAGACCTTCCTCCATGAACCACGCGAAGGAGGCCTTCTGGATGTCGATCAGGTTGGGGAGGTCGAGAACGTGCTTTAGGCGCGAGAACGTTTTGCGCGCGTTAGGCGCAGCAACCCTGCTGGTCAAGTGGAACTTCCTCCCTTAGAAATGTCTACTGCTGCGGCGGTCGGGCGTACTGATAGGGCGCGAACCCTGCAGGATACCGAATCCCCTGCCGCTGGGCAAGGGAAATCGACTCCCACGAAAGAGATAACGACCCGGCGTCCGGGTCTATTCCGGATTGTAGCGCCGTTGGCCGCGAACGTGGAGAGGCTCAGGGGGAGCCGGCCGTTGCCCCGACGTGAGCGAGCCTGCGGCGAAACCGCCGTGACCGCTACTTGATCTCGACGCCGGCGCCGGCCTCTTCGAGCTGCGCCTTGATCGAGTCGGCCTCCTCGCGGTTGACGCCCTCCTTGACCGGCCCGGGGGCGCCGTCGACGAGGTCCTTGGCCTCCTTCAGGCCGAGGCCGGTGATCGCGCGGACGACCTTGATCACCTGGATCTTCTTGTCGCCGGCGCCCGAGAGCACGACGTCGAACGAGGTCTGCTCCTCGCGCCGCGGCACCGTCGCCCGCCGCCGGGCAGCGCCGGGAGCCGCGACCGCGACCGGCGCGGCGGCGGTGATCCCCCACTCGTCCTCGATCTTCTTCTTCAGCTCGACGAGCTCGAGGACGGTCATCTTCCCGAGATCGTCGAACACCTTGTCCACGCCTGTTGCTGCCATTGCTATTCCTCCTCGACTCGGCTGCTCGGTCGCAGCCTCGTCTGTCGCCGGCTCCGCGTCGGCCGATTCCGTCAGCGACTGCCTCTTCGGCGCTCGACTCGGCGGCGACGGGTTCTTCGACGTTGCTCTCCGGCTGCTTCGGCGGTTTCTGCTGGGGCAGACCCCGCCGCGGGTCCTCCGCCGGAGTCTCGGCGCCGGAGCTTCACCGGTGTCTCCCTCGGCCTGCAGCTGCTCGATACGGGCGTCGATCAGGCCGATCAGGTCGCGCACGCGGCGCGCTGATCAGACCGACGACTGTCGTCAGCGGCGCAGTGATCGCGCCGAGCACCTGGCCGCGCAGCACCTCGACCGGCGGCAGCGTCGCGAGGTTCTGGACGTCGGCCTCGCCGATCGGGTTGCCGTCGAGGATGCCGCCGCGGATCGACAGGATCCGCGTCGTCTTCGCCGTGTCGGAGAGCGCCTTCGCCACACCGACCATGTCGCCGTCGGCCTCGATGAACGCGATCGCCGTCGGGCCTTCGAGCATGGCGAGCAGCGCGTCCGCGCCGGCCGCCTCGGCCGCGCGCTTGGTCAGCGTGTTCTTCACGACGGTGAAGCGCGCGCCGTGCTCGATCACCTTCGTGCGCAGCTCGTCGATCTCGGTGACCGACAGACCGCGGTAGTCGGCGACGAAGAGCGTCGGCGTCGTCTTCAGACGCTCGGTCAGCTCCTCGACGATCCGTTCCTTGTCAGCTTTCAGCATTCCACTGTCCTTTAGCTAGCGGAGCCTCCGGAAATGGTTCGAGCGCGCCTTGCGGCGCCCGAACAAGCGAGAAAAGACTCTCGTTGCTGAACGCCTGCGCCGGGCTTCTGCTCTCGCTGCCGGCGGTCTCGGGCGACCGAACCTGTCGTTAGGCCGTAACTGTAGCCGCTTCCTCGAGCTCTTCCGTGATCCCGCGGGTCCGCGTCGTGTCGACGTGGACGCCGGGGCCCATCGTCGTCGTCAGGGTGATCGTCCGGATGTAGCGGCCCTTAGCCGCCGACGGCTTCGCGCGGACGATCTCCTCGATCACGGTCGCGTAGTTCTCCAGGAGCTGCCGCACGTCGAAGCTCTTCTTGCCGATCGGCAGGTGGACGTTCGCGCCGCGGTCGGTGCGGTACTCGAGCTTGCCCGCCTTCGACTCCTGCACGGCCTTGGCGACGTCCATCGTCACCGTGCCGGTCTTCGGGTTCGGCATCTTCCCGCGGGGGCCGAGGATGCGGCCCAGCTTGCCGACCGTGCCCATCAGGTCCGGGGTGGCGATCGCGACGTCGAAGTCGTCGAACCCTTCCTCGATCTTCGCGGCCAGGTCGGCGGCACCGACCACGTCCGCGCCGGCCGCCTCGGCCTCCTTGGCCTTCTCGCCCTCGGCGAAGACGGCGATGCGCAGTTCCTTGCCGGTGCCGTGGGGCAGCATCAGGGTGCCGCGGAGCTGCTGGTCCGCGTGGCGGACGTTCAGCCCGAGGCGGACATGCGCCTCCACGGTCTCGTCGAACTTCGGGCCGTCCCAGCCCTTGAGCATCTCGATCGCCTCGAGCGGCGAGTACGCCTGCTCGCGGTCGATCGCGCCGCGCGCGTTGCGGTACTTCTTCCCGTGGCTCATCTATCTCGCTCCGGCGCCGGCAGCCGGCACCTCCGCTGGGTTGAAGACCTTCATTTAAGGCTCCACCTCCACGCCCATCGAACGCGCTGTTCCGGCGATGACGAGCATCGCCGCCTCGACGTCGCGCGCGTTCAGGTCGGGCATCTTCGTCTCGGCGATCTGGCGCACCTGCTCCTTGCGGAGCCGGCCGACCTTGTCACGGTTCGGCTCGGACGAGCCCTTCTCGAGGTTCAGCGCCTCCTTGATCAGCACCGCGGCGGGCGGCGTCTTCGTGATGAAGGTGAACGAGCGGTCCTCGTAGACCGTGATCTCGACGGGGATGATGCGGCCGTTCTCCTGCTGCGTCTGCGCGTTGAAGGCCTTGCAGAACTCCATGATGTTCACCCCGTGCTGGCCGAGCGCGGGGCCGACCGGCGGCGCCGGATTGGCCTGGCCGCCGGGGATCTGGAGCTTGATCAGGGTGAGAACTTTCTTTGCCATCGATGTGCCTCAGTCGATCTTCTTGACCTGGTCGAAGCCGAGCTCGACCGGAACCTGGCGCTCGAAGATGTCGACGAGCACCTTCAGCTTCTGGCCCTCGGGGTTGACCTCGACGATCTCGCCGTCGAAGTCGGAGAGCGGGCCGGAGGTTACCTTCACCGACTCGCCGAGGGTGAATTCGACCTGCGTGCGCAGGCGCTCGCCGCGTGGCGGCTCCGGTGTGCAGGATCCGGTCGACCTCGCCCTGCGAGAGCGGCACGGGCTTGGAGCCGGCTCCGACGAAGCCCGTCACACCGGGCGTGTTCTTGACCACCATCCAGGCGTCGTCGTTCAGATCCATGTTGACGAGCACGTAGCCCGGCAGGACGCGCTTCTCGGCCTGCACCTTCTGGCCGTCCTTCGTCTCGATCACCTGCTCGGTCGGGACGACGACGCGGCGGAAGCGCGTCTGCTGGTTCATCGAGTCGATCCGGTGCTCGAGGTTGGTCTTCACCTTGTTCTCGTGCCCGGAATAGGTGTTGATCACGTACCACTGAAACATGTCGGGCCTTTACTGTCCGAGGAGGAGCTTGCTGACGAGCTTGTTGAAGATCAGGTCGGCGAAATAGAGGTACGTGCCCATGACGACGCAGGCGACGATCACGACCACGGTGCCCTGGATCAGGTGGTTCTGGGTCGGCCACTCGACCTTGCGGAGCTCTCCGATCGACTCGCGCACGAAGTTGCCCGCCCTGGTGCCGTCCGAACGACTGGCGGCAGGGCTCGGCGCGGCCGGGAGCGCGGGCACGGGCGCGGCCTGACCGTCTGCCACCCTCGCGTTGTTGCTCCCTGCCATCGACCGCTCGCGAGCCTCGCGCCGCGCGCGCCGATCCGCTCTCGTCTGGCGGGCCACTACCGAGTCTCCCGGATGCACCGTGTGCCGCCCGCACCAGCGGCAGTACTTCTTGAGCTCGACGCGGTCGGGCGTGTTCCGCTTCGACTTCATCGACTCGTAGTTTCGCCGCTTGCACTCCGTGCAGGCGAGCGTGATCTTCTCTCTGACGCCTGTCTTTGCCACGTTCTTCTTTCTTGGTCCGGTGGATGGTGCGAGGGAGGTAGCGGCGGGAGGACTCGAACCTCCGACACGCGGATTATGATTCCGCTGCTCTAACCAACTGAGCTACGCCGCCGCGCCGGACGAGTGTAGCAGCCGCGTCCGGGACGATCTCTAGATTCCGCGGACGTGGCGACCGAGGCGTGCTGGCGGTGTGGAGCAGCGATGGAGTGGCGCCACGGGACGTGGCAGTGTCCTCGGTGCCGGTTCAAGCTCGGCTGCTGCGAAGGGGAGCCGCAGGGCAGCTGCCAGCCGCCCGATGACGCGTCCAAGCGCTGAGGATCCTGCGCGGTAGTCACGCTCCAGCGCCTCGATGCGGTCGTCGACCTGGATCCTTCGTGAGTCGGCGTCGAAGAACATCTCTCCACCTCCGATTTCTCGACTTGGAGTATTTCGAGATCGAGAGACTAACAACCATATCTCTTGACGTCAAGAGATTTGTCGTGGAATAATTCCGCCGATGGCCAAGTCCGTCGAACGCGACCACGTCGACGACTTCCTGGAGTCGATCCGGGACGAGTTGCCTGACCTCGATTTCGAGGTCGAGGGGATCGTCGACCGGATCATGGGTCTGAGCCGGAGGATCAAGCGGATGATGGAGGAGACGTGCGCGGAGCACGGCCTGACCTGGGGCGAGTGGAAGGTCCTGGGCTACCTCCACCGCACAGGCCGGCCCGACGCGCCGCGCCTCCCCGGGCCAGCTTGCCGAGCGCCTCGAGCTGTCGAGCGGGGCGATGACCAACCGGCTCGACCGCCTCGAGGAGGCCGGGCTGATCGAGCGCCTGCGTGACCCGGACGACCGCCGCGGCGTCCAGGTCGAGCTGACGGCCGCCGGGCGAGAGGCGTACGAGCAGACGACGACCGCCCAGGCGGAGAAGGAGGCCCTGGTCGCTTCGGCGCTCAGTGCGCGCGAGAAGAAGGACCTGAACGCGCTCCTTCGCCGCATGATGATCACGTTCGAGGACTTCGAGCGGGCTCGAACCTGATGGGCGCGATTCAGGCGCGCGACCTCGTCAGGACGTACAAGACGTCGACGGGGATGTTCCGCAGGCGCGGAGTCGAGGTCCAGGCGGTTCGGGGTGTCTCGTTCGAGGTCGCCGACGGGGAGCTCTTCGGACTGCTCGGCCCGAACGGGGCCGGGAAGACGACGACGATCAAGATGCTGATCACGCTGCTGATCCCCACATCGGGGTCGGCGAGCGTGCTGGGCTACGACGTCGTCCGCGACGCGCGCGAGGTGCGGAAGCGAATCGGCTACGTCTTCGGCGGCGACCGCGGGCTGTACGAGCGGCTTTCCGCGCTCGACAACCTCCGCTACTTCGCCGAGCTCTACGCCGTCCCGCCGGCCGAGCAGAAGCGCCGGATCGCCGAGCTGCTCGACCTGGTCGGGCTGGCCGGGCGCGAGAAGGAGCGGGTCGAGGGGTACTCGCGCGGAATGCGGCAGCGGCTGCACATCGCGCGCGGCCTGCTCCACGATCCCGCCGGTCGTGTTCCTGGACGAGCCGACGATCGGCGTCGACCCGGTCGGCGCGCGCGAGCTGCGGCGGACGATCGCCGGCCTGACCGAGGCCGGGAAGACCGTCCTGCTGACGACGCACTACATGTTCGAAGCCGACGACCTCTGCGACCGAATGGCCGTGATCGCCAAGGGCGAGATCGTCGCCGAGGGCACGCCGCAGGACCTGAAGGCGATCGTCGCCGACCGGACGGTGATCGAGATCGAGACGTTCGGAGTCGACGAGGACGCGGTCGACCGCGTACGCCGGGCGGACGGGGTCACCTCGGTCTCGATCGAGGAGCGCGACCAGGCGCAGGTGCTGCACGTGCAGTCGCCCGCGGGAACCGAGCTGACCCAGCGGCTGCTCGGGTTGCTCGGCACGACCCGCATCGGACGTGTCGCGGTGCGCGAGCCGACGCTCGAGGACGCGTACGTGGCGCTCGTCGGCCGGACTCATGATGTCGCTCGCCTTCGGCTCGCTCTCAGGGGGGAACGGCCGGTTCCCCTGGCCCCCTCCTAAGCTGCTTCGCACCTCAGCAGGGCCCGGGGCCGCGCCCGCCAGGTCGGTCGCGGCCGCGAGAACCTGCACAGAGCCCTCGAGGCGGACATGAGAGCTCTTCGCCTGCTCGGGCTGGGGTGGCTCTTCCACGTCAAGATGCTCACCCGCTCGTCGTTCAACGGCGTGCTCGGGATCGTCTACCCGCTCTTCTTCGCGACGGTTGCCTTCTTCATGTACCGAGCGGGCAACAAAGAGGCCTTGTTCTATGCGTCGCTCGGCGCGTCGGTGATGGGGGTGTGGGCGGCGACCAGCACGGCCGCCGGCGGCTGCGCTGCAGCGAGAGCGCTGGCACGGGACGCTCGAGCTGCTCGTCGCCGCGCCGGCGCACTTCGCCCTCGTCCTCCTGCCGGTGACGATCGCGATGGCGACGATCGGTCTCTACTCGATGGTCTCGACCCTGATCTGGGGGCGAGTCCTGTTCGGCATCCATGTCCACATCGAGCACTGGCTGCTCTTCTGCCTGTCGGTGCCGGCGACGGTGATGGCGATCGGGATGCTCGGCTTCCTGCTCGCCGTCTCGTTCGTCCGCTACCGCACGGCCTGGGCTCTCGGCAACCTGCTCGAGTACCCGGTCTGGCTGATCTGCGGCTTCCTCGTCCCGCTGACGCTCTTCCCCGCCTGGGTGCGGCCGATCTCGTGGGTGCTGGCGCCGACCTGGGGCATGCAGGCGATCCGCGAGTCGGCGCAGGGCGGCACGCCGATCCCGGACCTGCTCGTCTGCGTCGGGCTCGGACTCCTCTACACGGCGATCGGCGTCGTCGTCGTCGACCGGTTCCTGAACGCCGCCCGGGCACGGGCCGTCCTGTCGCTCACATGAGCTCGTCGCGCGCCTTCGGCTCGCTCCCGTGGGGGAAACCATGTTTCCCCCACGTGCCCCCTTCTTCCAGAGGCCGAGTTAGCCAAGGGAACTTCCCGGTTCCCCTCAGACCCCTCCCCCGACCTCACGGAGCAAGTCCGGCTCCGTGAGCTCCGTCCGTCTCTTCTTCGTCGGCGGCCTGCTCAGCTTCCGGGCGCTGTTCGGCTGGCTCTCGCCCTGGATCCTGATCCCGACCTACGTGATCGCGCCGATCTTCCAGATCCTGCTGTTCGTCTACATCGGCCGGGCGGCGAAGACCCAGTCGGACGAGTTCTACGTGATCGGCAACGCGCTCCAGTACGCGGCGATCCCGTGCGTCTTCGCGATGACGAACACGATCGCCGGCGAGCGCTACCAGAACACCCTCGGAGCCGTGCTCGCGACCCCGGCGAAACGGATCCCGCTCTTCGTCGGCCGATCGCTGCCGGTGATCGTGAACGGGTTCTTCGTCGCCGCCTTCTCCTTCGTCGTCGGCGGCGCGCTCGTCGGCATCTCGGTGCCCGCCTCGGCCGTCCCAGGCATCGCGCTCGTCATCCTCGTCACCGCCTTCTCGTGCACCGGCCTCGGGCTGACGACCGCCGCCGTCGGGCTCCTGGCGCGAGACACGGCGACGCTCTCGAACATCGTCTTCGGGATCCTGCTCGTCTTCACCGGCGCGAACGTCGCGCTCGACGACCTGCCCGGCTGGATGTCGACGATCGCCCAGGGGCTGCCGCTGACGCACGGGATCGAGGCGGCACGGAGGCTCGCCGACGGCGCCTCGTTCGCGAGCGTCGGCGGGCTGCTCGCGGCCGAGGCGCTGGTCGGCCTGCTCTGGGGGTTGGTCGGCTACTCGACGATCCGCGTGCTCGAGTGGCAGAGCCGCATCCACGCGACGCTGGAACGGGCATGAGCGGGCTGCGCGTCTTCCTGGTCGGCCTCCGGTTCCACGTCAAGGCTCTCACGCACTCCGTGTTCTTCCTGCTCACGTCGGTGTTCATGCCCCTGCTGGTGGCAACCGTCGCCTACTACATGTACAAGGCCGGCAACCAGCCGGGGAGCCTGCTCTACGTGTCGCTCGGCGCCGCCGTCTACGGAATCTGGTCGTCGACCCTGTTCGGCTCGGGTGGGGCGATCCAGTGGCAGCGCTGGCAGGGGACGCTCGAGGTGCTCGTCTCGGCGCCGACACCGTTCGTCCTCGTCATCGCCCCGCTGACGCTCGCGACCTCCGTGATCGGGATCTACTCGCTCGCGTCCACGCTGGTCTGGGGTCGGCTCGTCTTCGGGATCCCCTTCCACGTCGTGCACTGGCTTGCGTTCGTGGTCGCAGTGCCGGCGACGATCCTCGGCCTCGGGCTGCTCGGCTTCGTGTTCGCCTCGACCTTCGTGCTGTACCGGAACGCGAACGCGCTCTCGAACATGCTCGAGTGGCCGGTGCTGCTGGTCACCGGCATGCTCGTCCCGCTCTCGCTCCTACCCGGCTGGGCGGGCCCGATCGCGTGGCTGCTCGCCCCGACCTGGGGCGTGCAGGCGATTCGCGAGGCGGCGATCGGCGGCACGCCGTGGCCGGACGTCGGCATGACGATCTCGCTCGGGCTCGCGTACCTGGCGATCGGTGCGGTCTGCCTTCGCCACTTCGAGACGGCGGCGCGGCGGCACGCGACCCTGTCCCTGACGTGAGGGCGTTCGTCCGCGTCTTCTTCGTCGGCGGCGTGATCGCCTACCGCGGCCTGTTCAACTGGATCCGGCCCGCGATGTACATCCCGACGATGCTCATCGGGCCGGTCTTCCAGATCCTGTTCTTCGCCTACCTCGGCCGGTACAGCAAGGTGGAGGACGACGCGTTCTTCGTCGTCGGGAACGCGATCCAGGCCTCGGCCATGTCGGCGGTCTTCGCCGGGACGATGACGATCGCGAACGAGCGCCAGTACCAGACGCTGGCCCCGCTGCTGGCAACACCGGCGAACCGCTTCGCCATGTTCATGGGGCGCGCGGTGCCGGTGATCGCGAGCGGTGTGGTCGTCTCGGCCTGGGGCTTCCTGATGGGTTGGCTGCTGCTCGACTTCGACCCGCCCGCCTCGAGCCTGCCGGCGCTGGCCGTGATCGTCGTCGTCAGCGTCACCTCCTGCACGGCCTTCGGGCTGACCCTCGGGTCGATCGGCATGCGCGCCCGCGACGTGTTCATGTCCGCGAACATCGCCTACTACCTGATGTGGCTGCTGTGCGGCGTGAACATCCCGCTGAGCGCCCTTCCGGGCTGGCTCGCGCAGATCGGCCGGCTGCTGCCGCTCACGCATGGGATCGCCGCCGGCCGCGAGGTCGCCGCCGGGGCATCGCTGTCGTCGGTCTCCGGGCTCGTCTGGACGGAGGTTGCGGTCGGCACGGCCTGGGCCGTGGTCGCGACGACTCTCGTCTGGTGGTTCGAGCGCGAGGGCAGGCGGCGCGCGACGCTCGAGACGTTCTGAGGCGGCTCACGCCTGCAGGGCGCTGACGACGGCGACGCCGACGGCGATCACGACCACCCCGGCCACGCCTGCGCGGGTCAGGCGCTCCTTGAACAGGAGGGCTGCCCCGACCGCCGCGAGTGCGGCGAACTGCGAGGCGAGCACGGCCGCGATCGCGATCCCGTGCCGCGCGCCGACTGCGAAGGAGACGAAGCCCGCGACCTCGGCGAGCCCCGACGCGACGACGAACGGCACCGCCTTCCGGGTCAGCCGCAGGCGGCCCGCAGAGAGCGAGCGGAACCGTCACGAAGACGACGCCGAGGAGGCGCGGAGGCAGAACTGCCCAGGCGATCGGCAGGTCGAGGCTGGCGCGGCCGGTGGCGTAGAGCCCCGCGCCGAAGGCGAGGGCCGCCGCGAGCGCGAGCAGAGCCGCGCGGGGATCGTCGTGCCCCGCCTCTTCCGGCTCGGCAGGCGGACGTGCAGCGAGGACGACGCCGAGGGCGACGACGACGAGCGCGAGCGCCGTCCACACGCCGAGCGTCTCGCCGGCGACGACGGCGATGATCGCCGCGACCGCGCCCTCGGTCGACGAGATCGGCGCGATCACCCCGACCTTCCCGATCCGCAGGGCGGTGTACACGAGCAGCAGGCCGGTGATGTTGCCGAAGCCTGCGATCGCGAGCCAGGTCATTGCACCGCGGTCGAGGCCCGCCGGCCGTCCCTGGACGAGCGCCACCGGGCCGACCACCAGCAGGCCGGTCAGCATCACCCACGCGAGTGTCGACCACGAGCCGATCAGCGGGCTGGCGCGGGACGCGGTCAGCATCGTCGCCGCCCAGGCGACCGCCGCCCCGAGGCCGCCGAGTACCGCGATCATCCCCGCCTCCGCACAAGTAACACTGTGTCACTAGCCCGCCGGGCGGCTCGTGACCGCGGCTCTGGCTCTAGTAACACTGTGTTACAAGGACGCATGGCGTCCTTTCCGTACGTCAGGCGCGAGCGCGTTCGCTTTCGCGACTGCGACGCGATGGGGCACGTCAACAACGCGGTCTACTCGACCTTCCTCGAGGAGGCGCGGATCGAGGTGCTCGGCGGGCTGGCCGACTTCATCCTCGCGCGGGTCGAGATCGACTTCCGCTCCGAGCTCCGCGCCGGCGAGGAGATCGAGGTGCGCACCCGCTGCTCCCGCGTCGGGACGAAGAGCTTCGAGCTCGAGCACGAGATCCACGCCGACGGACGGCTCGCCGCCGAGGCGAAGAGCGTCCTCGTCGGCTACGACTACGAGCTTCGGGCAGAGCGTGCCCCTCTCTGACGAGGTGCGCGCCCGCCTCGCCGGCTAGCGCGACTCGAGCATCGGCCTGACCTCCGTGGCCAGGCGCTCGAGCGTCTCGTGGTCGAAGGGTGCCGGGCAGTCGACGTAGACGTGCTCGAAGCCGAGGTCGAGGTACGGCGCCCAGCGCTCGGCGACCAGCTCGGGAGGGCCCTGTAGTTCGACCGAGTTGCGCCAATCGGGCAGCTTGTTCCGCTCTGCCCACGCAGCGGCGACTTTCCGGGCCTCTTCGACCGTGTCCCGGATGATGGGTGTCCCGCCTTGCACGGTTCGCTCGATCTCGGATTCGTCGCGGCCGACCTCATCGCACCAGCGGCGGAGCACCGAGTCCTTGTGCTTGACCCGTTCGAGGTCGCCGCCGGTGTTCCAGCCGTCGGCGTACTTGGCGACCGTGTGCAGCGTCTTCCGCTCGCCGCTGCCGCCGATCATGATCGGCAGGTGCGCCTGGACGGGCGGCGGGTTGTTCAGCACGTCCTTCGCCCGGTAGAAGCGCGCCGCGCGCTGACGCCGGGCCGCCCGGGCAGCATCGCGCGCATCAGCTCCACCGCCTCGTCGAACCAGTCGAGCCGCTCGCCGAAGCCCGAGCCGAACTCGATCCCGAACGCGGTGTGCTCGGTCTCGAACCACGCGCCGCCGATCCCGAGGTTCATCCGCCCGTCGCTCATGTGGTCGAGCGTCGTGATCATCTTCACCACCAGCGCCGGGTTCCGGAACGTGTTCGCGCCGACCATCAGCCCGAGCCGCACGTTCTCGGTGTGCTCGGCCCAGCCGGCCAGCGTCAGGTAGCCCTCGAACATCGGGCCCTCGGGATCTCCGACGATCGGGTAGAGGTGGTCCCAGGTCCAGAGCGAGTCGTAACCGGCGCGGTCGACCAGCTCGCCGGTGTCGCGGAGCGACTGCCAGTCGGTGTACTGGGGCCAGACGAGGGCGCCGAGCTTCACGGCCCCATCCTCACACACCGCGTGTCCCCTGCGCCGGAGCCGCTGTTCCCCCGAACGGGGTACCGCGAACGGATCACTCCTCCGGGGGATGAGTAGGGCCTCGAGGTCGGCCGATCTCCTGTCTCAGCCAGGAAAATCGAGCCGGTCGGGCACTCGCACTCGCGATCTCGACGGCGCAACCGCCTCGTGACTCGCCCCGGCGCCCTGGCTCGGTGGCAACTCACATGTCTGCTCGCCAACGGGCGGACGGAATAGCCTTGAACAAGGAGGAACTTGCAGATGGCGAAATACGTGACGAAGAAGCGCGTGATCGTGGTCGCGGTCGCCGCTCTGGCGATCGGGCTCGGCACGAGCGCGTTCGCGTACTTCACGAGCACCGGTAGCGGCACGGGAACGGCGACGGTCGGTTCGTCGTCGGCGGTCGAGCTGAGCAGCCCGTCGGTCGGCCCCCTGTACCCGGGCGGCGCCGACGTCCCGGTCGACGTGACGATCCACAATCCGGGGAGCGGCTCCGAGTACGTGAACCATGTCTCGGGCAGCGTCGCCGACAACGCCGGCTGCCTCGGCAGCTGGTTCCAGGTCGACGGCTTCAACTACGCCAACACCCTGGCTGCCGGCGCGAGCGCGACCGTGCAGACGCACGTCCGGATGCTCAACCAGAACCTGAGCCAGGACGCCTGCCAGGGCAAGTCGATGACCGTCAACTGGTCGAGCAACTAGCGACCCACCCGCGCCGGAGGGCTCGCCCGTTCGGGCCCTCCGTCGTGCAGGTGGCGACCAGCTGAGACATCATGAGGCGGAGGATCAGGAACAGGAAGACGCTGCTCGCGGTCGTGGCTGCGGCTGCAACGGCGTTGGCCCTGTCGGGCGGCGCTGTCGCCTACTACTCCTCCGCCGGGCACGGAAGCGGCAGCGCCTCGGTCGCCTCCCCCGACCCGCTGTCGATCGCTGCGCAGACGCCGACCGCGAACCTGCTCTATCCGGGTGGATCGGGCGAGCTCGACGCCACTGTCTCGAACCCGAACCCGATCTCGGTTCGGATCAACTCGCTCGTCCTCGGTAGCGGCGGTATCGGCGTCGACGCCGGCGCACTCCGGCTGCGACACCTCCGCCCTCCACTTCACCAGCCAGAACAACGGCGGCGCCGGCTGGGACGTCCCGGCGCAAGGTCGGGGCGACCGATGGGACGCTCGACCTCGCGCTCCCCGGCGCGCTCAGCATGGACGCCTCCGCCGCGGATGCGTGCCAGGGCGCAACCTTCACGATCTCGCTGGAGACGGGCCCGTGAGCACGGAGGCGACTCGGCAGGCGGACGTCGGTGGCGGCGCTCGTCGCCCTCGTCGGTCTCGCGACCGGCGGTTTCCTACGCGGCGCTGGGCACGGCGGGCGGATCTCTGCCCCCGCGGCCGAAGATCACTTCCGCGCCGCCGAAGATGACCACCCTGACGAGTGCGACGTTCGGCTATCAGAGCAAGCCACCCGTCGTCTTCCTGTGCTCGCTCGATACCGGCGCGTTCACCGCCGTGCGGCAGCGGAACGACAGGATCGCCTCGCATACGCCGGGCTCGCCGACGGCGCGCACACCTTCCGGGTGGAGGCGCAGCTCGGGGCGGCCATCGGAAAGCCCGCGGAGAAGACCTGGACGGTCGACACGCAGGCTCCGCCGGCGCCTGCCTTCAGGAAGCAAGCCTCCCGACTTCACGACCCTGACGAGGCGCGAGATTCCGGTTCACGGACGCCGAGCCCAAGATGCGGTTCCAGTGCCAGCTGGACGGCTCCGGCTATGTGCACTGCGGGCGCAGCAAGCGCTACCGCAGCCTGGCGAAGCGGAGCCCACTCCTTTTGCGTGCACGCCCTGGACAAGGCCGGCAACGCGAGCGCCCCCACCGTGCACGACCTGGGTCGTCACCCCGGGCTCCGCGACCTTTTCTGTCTCGGGCGGCCCGACCGGCCGGCGCGCTGCTCTATCCGGGCGCGGCTGCCGTTCCGTTGAACCTCGTCTTCACCAACCCGCATTCGACGCCGATCACGGTCACGAGCGTCACGGTGACGGTGACCGGCACGTCCGCCGGCGGCTGCGGGGCGGCCAACTTCAGCGTGTCGCAGCAGCTGCAGGCGACGCCGACGGTTCCGGCCGGGACGACCGCGTCGCTCCAGGATCTCGGGGTTGACGCAGTCCGAGTGGCCGCAGCTGCAGATGCTCGACGCGGGGAACCAGGATGCCTGCCGGAACGCCTCGGTGAATCTCGCCTACGCGGGGACGGCGACGGGATGACCGCCGCACTGCTTCGGATGCTCGGCCGCCGGCGGCGGCTGCTCGTGGTCTCGGCGGTCGTGCTCGTGGCCGGCGGGCTCGCGAGCGGCCTGCTCGCGTACTTCAGCGGCGCCGCCTCCGCCGGCAGCGCGGGCGGAGCCGCCGCCACGTCGATGGCACCGGGCACGCCGCCGACGAGCGTCAGCAGCCAGCCGGGCCGGGCGGTCACGATCTCCTGGGAGGCGACGGCACTGACGAACGGCCAGCCGGTCGACGGCTATCTGGTCACCCGTTACGACGCGAACCCGCCGTACGCGCCGCAGATCACGCTCGCCGGCTGCGGCGGCGTCGTCACCGCGCTCAGCTGCACCGAGACCGCGGTGCCGTTCGGGAGCTGGCAGTACACGATCACGCCGATGATCGGCGCCAACTGGCGCGGCACTGGAGAGCACGAAGAGCGGGACGGTGACGATCGGCGCAGCAAGCCTGACCCTCGGCCAGTCGATGCTGGGGCTCGCCGCGTTCTCCGGCGGCTCCAGCCCGGCGACGCTGACCGGTTCGCTGAGCGGCTTTGCCTCGCACGAGGGGATCACGTACCGGCTCGACGACTCCACGTCGGGCACGACGCTGGCGCGGGTCGCCCGCGGCGGCCGACGGCAGCGGCAACGCGACCGTCTCGATCACGCTCCCGCGGCCGACGGACGGCTCGCACTCGATCTTCGCGGTCGGCGACGCCGTTCCCTATCCCTCGCAGGCGAGCGCCGCGATCCTCGTCGACACGACCCCTCCGACCAGCTCGGCGAGCGGTGTCGACGCCGCATGGCATGCGAGCGACGTCGTCGTCGGCCTCTCTGCCACCGACGGCGTGGGCGGCTCCGGGGTCGACACGATCACGTACAGGTGGACGGAGGATCGTCCCAGACGATCACGGGGACGAGCGGGAACGTCACCATCCCCGCCCCGACCGACGGATCCAACGACGGGTTGCACACGATCGCGTTCTACGCGACCGACGACGCCGGGAACGTCGAGGCGCCCGCCCAGACAGCGACGGTGAAGATCGACGCGACGAAGCCGTCGACCACGCTGGCGACGACCCCGGCCGAGCCCGGACGGGTCGAACGGCTGGTTCCAGCAGTCGAGCGTGCAGTTCACCCTTGGCGGCTCCGACGCCCGCTGCGGGCGTGGCGCAGAGCTTCTACACCGTCGACGGAGGCGCAACCCAGACCTACACGGGCGCGGTGACGGTCTCGGGCCAGGGCGACCACACGATCACCTACTGGTCGGTCGACAACGCCGGGAACACCGAGACCGCCAACACCACGCACGTCAAGCTCGACAACGTCAAGCCCTCTACCTCGATCGCGGTCACACCCGCGAGCCCGAACGGCTCGGGCGGCTGGTACGTCGACGACGCCGTCGTTCACGCTGAGCGCGTCCGACGCCACCTCGGGCGTCGCCTCGACGCTCTACAGGATCGACAGCGGGGCGACGCAGACCTATTCCGGAGCGGTCTCGATCCCCGACGGCCAGCACACGATCACCTACTGGTCGGTGGACAGCGCCGGCAACACCGAGAGCGCGACCACGACCTCGACGATCAAGGTCGACACGGTCAAGCCGTCGACCTCGATCACGATCAGCCCGGCCTCGCCTGACGGCACCAACGGCTGGCGGGTCTCGGCAACCTCGTTCACCCTCAGCGGCTCGGATGCGACCTCGGGAGTGGCGTCCACCTTCTACAAGATCGACGGGGGGGCAACCCAGACGTACACGGGGAGCGCGGTCTCGATCCCGCAGGGTTCCCACACCGTCAGCTACTGGTCGGTCGACACCGCCGGCAACACGGAGAGCGCGACCACGACCCCCGCGATCAAGGTCGACCTGGTCAAGCCCTCGACGACGCTGACCACCTCGCCGGCGAGCCCGGACGGCTCGAACAACTGGTTCCAGCAGTTCGAGCGTCACCTTCACCCTGGCCGCGACCGACGCCACCTCGGGCGTGGCGAACAGCTTCTACACATCGACGGCGGCGGCCAGCAGACCTACTCCGGCGCCGTCACCATCTCCACCCAGGGCGACCACACCGTCACCTACTGGTCGGTCGACAACGCCGGCAACACCGAGACCACCAACACCACCCACATCAAGCTCGACAACGTCAAGCCGGCAACGACGCTGACCACCTCGCCGGCGAGCCCCGACGGCGCGAACAGCTGGTTCAAGCAGCTCGAGCGTCACCTTCACGCTCGGCGCGACCGACGCGTCCTCCGGCGCCGCCACCACGCTGTACACGGTCGACGGCGGCGCCCAGCAGACCTACTGCGGCACCGTCACGGTCTCCGGCCAGGGCGACCACACCGTCACCTACTGGTCGGTCGACAACGCCGGCAACACCGAGACCACCAACACCACCCACATCAAGCTCGACAACGTCAAGCCCGGCGACGACGCTGACCACCTCGCCGGCGAGCCCCGACGGCACGAACAACTGGTTCAAGCAGTCGAGCGTCACCTTCACCCTGGCCGCGACCGACGCCACCTCGGGCGTGGCGAACCGCTTCTACACGGTCGACGGCGGCGGCCAGCAGACCTACTGCGGCACCGTCACCATCTCGAGCCAGGGCGACCACACCGTCACCTACTGGTCGGTCGACAACGCCGGCAACACCGAGACCACCAACACCACCCACATCAAGCTCGACAACGTCGCGCCCGACCAACTCGCTCGCGCTGACCAACAAGACCGGCGGCTCGTTCGTGAGCGGAAACACGGTCTACTACCGCGGCGCAGCCGCCGGCTCCTTCTCGATCCAGAACACCGTCTCGGACGCCACCTCCGGTGCGGCCTCGAGCACCTTCCCCGCGCTCGGCGGAACGGCCACCGGCTGGACGCACACCACGCCCGACGTGAAGACGACGCCCTCCGGCGGCCCCTACGTCTCGAACCTCTTCAGCTGGACCGCCGGCACGACCACCTCGCCGACCGAGGCGGTGACAGGCGCCGACGCCGCCGGCAACACCGCCACCGCGCCGACGCTGACCTTCACCAACGACTCGACCGCGCCCGCGACCACCGACAACACGGCGTCGATCGGGAGCACCTGCAAGAACACGACCCAGACGGTGACGCTGACGCCGACCGACTCGGCCTCGGGCGCGGCGACCACCTACTACACGACCAACGGCACGACGCCGACCACGAGCTCGAGCCAGGGCACATCGATCTCGCTCTCGGCGGACGGCACCTACACGATCAAGTACTTCACCGTCGACAACGTCGGCAACACAGGAGACGGTCAAGACCGCCGCGACCGTCATCTGCATCGACAAGACCGCGCCCGCACCGACGAACGTCGTGCTCGCCAACGGCGGCGGAACCGCGGGTACGGCCGACATCGGGCGACACCGCCGACGATCACGTACTCGGAAGTAACTCGACGCCACCACCTTCTGCTCGACCTGGGCGAACGGCTCGACCCAGACGATCACGGGCGCCTCGATCGTCTTCCAGATCACCGACACCGGCGCCAACGACACGCTGACGATCACGGCCGTCGGGGCGGCGAACTGCGGCGGCACGGGCAACTTCCATCTCGGCTCGATCGCGCTGGGCGGCAACTACGTCGGTGCCACCACGAACATTCAGCGGAGCACAGTCGCAGCTCCATGGAACCCGGCTGCACGACACGCTGCAGATCAGGCTCGGCACCGCCAGCGGAACGGTGAACTCGGGCGTCGCCGTCGGGACGCCCATTTACACCCCGTCCTCGTCACTCAAGGACATCGCGGGCAACACGATCAACACGAGCGCGTTCAGCGCACCGGCAACCTCGCGCTTCTGACCCGACATCCGACGTAAGGACCGGGGCCCGCCGGTCACTAACGTCGATGATGGCAACGATGACGCGGGTCGCGAACGCGGGTACTCCTCGACTCCGAGTCGCAGGCTTGGCTCGACGACCTGCGCGCCGACGGCCCACGCCATGACGCCGCGGTCGCACGCCTGCGCGAGCTGCTCGTCCGCGCCGCCCGCTTCGAGATCGCCCGCCGCCGGCCGGCTCTCCCCCATCTCCGCGGCGGCGAGCTGGGCGAGATCGCCGAGGAGGCCGCCGACGACGCGGCCGTCTCGGTGCTGGCGCGGCTCGACGACTTCCGCGGCGCCAGCCGTTTCACCACCTGGGCGTACAAGTTCGCGCTGCTGGAAGCGGCCGTGAAGCTCCGGCGCCGTGCCTGGCAGGGACGGGAGCTGCCGCTCGAGCCCGAGAGCTGGACACTCGTCCCCAGCCGTGATCCCGGCCCCGTGGAAACGGCCGAGCAGAGTGCACTGCTGGCGGCGATCCAGGAGGGAATCGAAACGGTGCTGACGCCCCGGCAGCGGACCGTGCTCGTCGCCCTCGCGCTCAACGGCGTTCCCATCGACGTCCTGGCCGAGCGCCTCGGCAGCACCCGCGGCGCGCTCTACAAGACCGTGCACGACGCACGGCGCAAGCTTCGAACGCATCTGACGGAGGCGGGCTTCGACCTCGACGCCTTCGAGGAGGGAACCGAATGACCCCCGAACTGAGCTCCGAGCTCGTGCGCCTGCTCGGCCCCGGCGAGGCCGAGCTCGGCTGCGACGCCTGCTTCGCCGAGCTCGACCGCTACGTCGAGCTCGAGCTGGCCGGCGAGAACGCCGACCGCATCGTCCCCGGCATGCGCGCCCACCTGCGCGGCTGCCCGGCCTGCCGCGAGGAGCACGACAGCCTGCGGGCGCTGCTGGCGTCCGAGCCTGCAAACCCCGAAGGGAGAAACTCGTGACCGAGACCGAGACGCGCTACCTGGTCGTGGGCGGAGGCATGACCGGCGATGCCGCCTGCAAGGGCATCCGCGAGCACGACCCGGACGGCGCCGTCACGCTGGTCGGCACGGAGACGCATCCGCCGTACAAGCGTCCGCCGCTGACGAAGGGCCTCTGGTCGGGCGGCGACGAGGAGAAGATCTGGCGCGGCACCGACCAGTTCGACGTCGACCTGCGTCTCGGGCGCACGGTCGTCTCGGTCGACGCGGACGCGCATATCGCGACGGACGACGCCGGCAGCACGTACCGCTACGAGAAGCTGCTGCTCGCGACGGGTGGCCGGCCGCGGCATCTGCCCGGCGGCGCCGACGGGGTCGTGTACTACCGCACGCTCGACGACTACCGGCACGTCCGCGCCCTCGCGCAGGACGGCGCCCGCTTCGTCGTCGTCGGCGGCGGATTCATCGGCTCGGAGATCGCCGCCGCACTGGCCTCGAACGGCTGCCGGGTGACCATGGTCTTCCCGGATCCTGGAATCTGCGCGCGTCTCTTCCCGGGCGAGCTGTCCGCCTTCGTCACCGACTACTACAGAGAGAAAGGCGTGGAGGTGCTCGCCGGCGAGACCGTCGAGAGCGCCGAAAACGGCACCGTGCGGACGGGCGGGGGCACCGAGCTCGAAGCCGACGGTGTGATCGCCGGGCTCGGCATCGAGCCGGCGACCGACCTCGCTCGCAGCGATCGGGCTGCCCGTCGACGACGGCATCGTCGTCGACGAGCTCGGCCGGGCCGGCGGGCGGGACGACGTGTTCGCCGCGGGCGACGTCGCCCGGTTCCCGCTCGCCGCGCTCGGCCATGCGGAGCGGGTCGAGCACGAGGACCACGCCAACACGCACGGCCAGACCGTGGGCGCGAACATGGCCGGCGCCGGGCAGCCCTACGACCACCTGCCGTTCTTCTACTCCGACCTGTTCGATCTGGGCTACGAGGCGGTCGGCGACCTCGACTCGCGCCTGCGGTCGATCGCGTCGTGGAAGGAGCCGAACCGCAAGGGCGTTATTGCCTACGTGGACGACGAGAATCGCCCGCGTGGATTCCTGCTCTGGGACGTCTGGGGCAAGGTGGACGCCGCGCGCGACCTGATCCGGGCCGGTGAGCCCGTCGACGAGGCAGCGCTTGGCGACCTCGCCTGATCAGACCAGCTCGTCGGTGCGGGCGGCGAGCTCGCGGTCGCGGTCGGTGATTCCACCTGCGGAGTGGGTCGACCAGCGGACGCGCACCCGCCGGTACCGGATGTCGATGTCGGGGTGGTGGTTCTCCGCCTCGGCCACCTCGGCGAGGCGGTCGACGAATGCGATCGCCTCGGGGAACGACGCGAACTCCAGCTCCCGCTCCAGTGCTCCGTCCGTTTCGGCCCAGGCCACGGCCCG
This sequence comes from uncultured Actinomycetes bacterium, assembly GCA_963779025.1. Lineage (GTDB taxonomy): Bacteria > Actinomycetota > Thermoleophilia > Gaiellales > Gaiellaceae > DATBLE01. The sequence goes on along the minus strand of CAVZWR010000025.1, from coordinate 3,902 downwards.
GAGTATGGCGGACCGGCTGCGCTGGTCGAGGAAGCCGCGGCACGGTACGGAGCTGCTCTGCGAATACGTCTTCCGGCCGGCCGCGCACCTCGTCGTCGTGGCGCTCGCGCCGCTGCGCGTCCCGCCGCCGGCGGTGGTGATCGCCGCCGGGGCAACCGGGCTGGTCGCCGCCTACGGGATCGGCAGCGGGTCGCTCGTCGCGGCCGCTCTGCTCCTGCAGCTGAAGACCGTGCTCGACAACGCCGACGGGCAGCTCGCCCGGGCTACGGGGAGGGTGACGGCGCTGGGACGCTACCTCGACTCCGAGTCGGATCTCGCTCGTCGACGCGGCGCTCTTCGCCGGGATCGGCTGGGCGACCGGCAGGTGGGTGCTCGCCGCAGCCGGTTTCGCGTGCCTGACCCTCGTGCTCGGCGTCAACTACAACGCCGAGCGGCTCTACCGCCGGGAGCACCGGCGGCCGTCCGAGGCGATGCCCGCGGCGACCGGTCTGGCCGGCGTCCTCGCCCGCTTCTACGCCCTGGTGTACGCGCCGCAGGACCGGCTGGTCGAGCGCTTCGTGGAGCGGCGTCTCCGCGGCCGCGGCCCGGAAGCGAGGCTGACGTACCACGACCGTGCCACCGTCGCGGTGCTCGCCAACTTCGGCCTGAGCACGCAGCTGGCGGCGCTCGGCGTCTGCCTCGCGGCCGGTGCGCCGGCCGCCTACGCGTGGGTCGCGATCGGCTGCGCCGTCGCGCTCGTACCGCTCGCATTCCGGCGTGAGCTCCTGCTCCGCCGTCACATCGAGAACGGGAGGTAGAAGGTGGATCTGGAAGCAGTCGTCGACCTGAGGGAGTCGCCCGAAGCGGATCGCTACGCCTCGCCCCGCGACGTCTCGCCCGCGGAGTGGAGGCGCTTCGAGCAGCACATCGGCGAGATCTTCACCGCGTTCGGGATGGATCTGGCCACGCCGGGGACGCGGGAGACGCCGGCGCGGTTCCTGCGTGCGCTCCACGACGCGACGGCCGGCTACGACGGCGACGAGAAGCTGATGACCGCCTTCCCGAGCGAGGCGCGGGAGCTCTCGCTCGCGCTCGCCGGGCAGATCGTCGAGGGGCCGATCTCCTTCGTCTGCCTCTGTGAGCACCACGCGTTGCCGTTTCACGGCGTCGCACACGTGGGCTACATCGCCGGCGACCAGATCATCGGCATCTCGAAGCTGACGCGCCTGGTGCGCCTGTTCGCGCGCCGGTTCACGGTGCAGGAGCGTCTCGGAGAGCAGATCGCCGACACGCTCGACGAGCTGATCGAGCCGCGCGGCGTCGCCGTCCACCTCGCCGCCTCGCACCTCTGCACGCAGATGCGCGGCGTCGAGGAGCATTCGCGGACGGTCACCACGTTCTGGCGCGGCGCGTTCGAGGAACCGGCGCTGCGGGCCGAGTTCCTCCAGGAGGTGCGGGCACGGGCCTAGAGCTTCTCCACGAGGGCTCGGAAGGCCCAGCCTACGATCTTCCCGACGCGCTGGCCGAGCGCTATCCGGGCCGCTTCGGGTTCGACGGCCTGCGCGTCGTCGCCAACTTCGTCTCGACGCTCGACGGCGTCGTCGCGATCCCCGGTCTGGCGCGGGCCAACCGGCTGATCGCGGACGAGAACGACGACGACCGCTTCGTCATGGGCCTGCTGCGGGCGGCCGCCGACGTTGTCCTGATCGGCTCGGGGACGCTGCAGGCCTCGCCGAACGGCCTGTGGACGCCGTCGAGCACGTACCCGGACACGGCCGGCGACTGGGCGGAGCTTCGCCGGCGGCTCGGGCGCCCGCCGGAGCCCGCGCTCGCGGTGATCACAGGCACCGGCGGCGTCGACCCGAACCACCCGGCGTTCGAGCGCGGCGCACTCGTCCTGACGACCGACGCCGGAGCGCAGGCGCTCTCGGGCCTCCTGCCCCGGGCGTCGGAGGTCGTCGCGCTGGGGGACGGCCCGCTCGTCGACGTCCGCCGGGCGGTGGACGACCTACGCGAGCGTGGCCACGAGCTGATCGTGCTCGAAGCAGGCCCGCACATCGTCGGTTCGATGCTGGGCGAGCGGCTGGTCGACGAGCTGTTCCTGACGGTCTCGCCGCTCGTCGCCGGCCGCGAAGAAGGCCAGACCCGCCTCGGCTTCGTCGCGGGTCACGAACTCCTACCGGACGTGCGCGTCGCGGGCGACCTCGCCGGCGTCCGCCGGAGCGGCGACCACCTGTTCCTGCACTACCGGCTGTCGGCGGCCGCGGCGGCGGAGGCGGCGCGACGATTGCGACTACTTGATCAGCGTCAGCAGCTTGAACATCGGCAGGTACATCGAGAGGATGATCGTGGCGACCATGCAGCCGACCAGGATGATCATGATCGGCTCGATGATGGAGGTCAGCGCCGAGATGGTGGCGTCGACCTCCTCCTCGTAGAAGTCCGCGACCTTCCCGAGCATCGCGTCCAGCTCGCCCGTCTCCTCGCCGATCTTCACCATCTGCCCGACCATCGGCGGGAAGACCGGGTGCTCGATCAACGGCTGCGCGATCGGCACGCCGGCATGCACCTGCTCGCGCATGTCGCGCAGCGCGTCCTCGACCACCCAGTTGCCGGAGGTGGTGCCGGTGATCTCGAGCGCCTTGATGATGTCCACGCCCGCCGCGACCAGCGTCGAGAGCGTCCGCGCGAAGCGGGCCATCGTCACCTTGAGGACGACGTCGCCGATCTTCATCGGCACCTTCAGCCTGATGCGGTCCCACTGCTTCCGGCCGCCCTCGCTGTGCTTCCAGCGATGGAACAGGAAGATGGTCAGGGCGATCGCCGGGAAGATGATGTACCAGCGGGTGCGCAGCAGCTCCAGACGCGGTGATCATGAACTGCGTCAGCTTCGGGAGGCTGCCGTTGAACTGCTTGTAGAGCTTCTGGAAGATCGGGACGATGAAGAGGAGCATCGCCACGAGCACCAGGAAGGCGAAGGAGATGACCATCGTCGGATAGACCATGGCGCCCTTGACCCGGCGCTTGAGGTTCGCCTTCTTCTCGATCTGCGTGGCGAGGCGGTCGAGGACGTTGTCGAGGATGCCCGCGGCCTCACCGGCCTCGACCATCGAGACGTAGATCCGCGAGAAGATCTTCGGGTGCTTCGCGAGCGCCTCCGAGAGCAGCGCACCGCCCTCGACGTCGCTCCCGCACGTCGCCGATCACGCCGGCGAGGCGCGTGTCGTCGGTCTGCTCCTCGAGGATGGTGAGCGCAGTGACGACGTTCAGGCCGGCGTCGATCATGGTCGCGAACTGCCGCGAGAAGACCTGGAGGACGCGCGGCTTGACCTTCCTCTCGCGCGTCTGCGGCCACTGCGAGCGACGAGCGACGCTCTCGGCGCTCACGCCTCCGCCCCCGGCAGCCCACCTCCTCGAGGTACTCGGCGAGCAGGCCCTGGACGCGGAGCTGCTCGCGGGCGGCGGCGGCGGTCGTCGCCTGCACCTCGCCCCTCAACTCGAGGCCCGCGGCGTTGATCGCCGTGTACGCGTACGAGGCCATCGTCGCGCTACCCCGGGGGGTCGTCGTGTCCAGCGAGTCGGTCACGATCGGCGTCGTCGCGTGGTCGTGGTCGTGGCCGGGGCCGTGTCGGCGGGGGTGGTCGTGGTCGGCGCCGGCGCAACGGGGGTGGTCGTGGTGGACTGCGTGGTCGTGGCTCCCCCGGACGGCGTCGCCAGGTTGCAGCTCGTCTTGAGCACGATCTCGTAGCGCGTACCGTCGGCGGTGTTGACCAGGGTGATCTTCTCGCCCGAGCTTCAGCGTCGCCGTCGGGTGGCCGTTGTCGAACGATCCGCCGACGATGCCGACCTCGACCGACTTGCCGTTGGCGAAATCTCTGGCTTTATGACATGCGCGCGATTTTAGAAATAATCAGAAGTTCTTC
>CAVZWR010000024.1:0-39974 GCA_963779025.1 uncultured Actinomycetes bacterium | reverse complement strand
AACCAGGCGCTCGTAGAGCGAGCGCACCTGCTCGGCGATCCGACCAGCCGAACCGCTCGACGGCCCGCTCTCGCCCGGCCTCGCCCATGCGCGCCGCCTCCGCCGGATCTCCGAGGAGCCGGTTCACGCGCTCGGCGATCCCGCTCGGCGAACGCCTCCGGGTCCTGCGGCGCCCGCGAGGATCGCCGACCGGGTCGAACGGGACGAGTATCCCGTCACCCCGTCCTCGACGACCTCCGGGATGCCGCCGGTCGCCGTGGCGACGACCGCGGTCGCGCAGGCCATGGCCTCGAGGTTGACGATCCCGAGCGGCTCGTAGATCGAGGGGCAGACGAAGACAGCGGCGTGCGAGAGGAGCTGGCTCAGCTCCGGCCGGTCCAGCATCCGCTCGATCCAGACGACGCTGTCGCGCGCCTGACCGACCTGCTCGAGCTTGGCGGCGATCTCGGCGGCGAGCTCCGGCGTGTCGGCGGCACCCGCGCAGATCACGAGCTGCGCCTCCGGCTCGATCAGCGGGGCAGCGTCGAGCAGGTAGGTCGAGTCCCTTCTGCCGGGTGACCCTGCCGACGAAGAGGACGTAAGGCCGCGTCGGGTCGACGCCGTTCCGCTCGACGAGCTCCGTCGCCGGGTCGGGCCGGTACTCCTCCGTGTCGATCCCGTTCCCGATCACGCTCACCCGCTCCGGGTCGACCGCCGGGTAGCAGCCGAGCAGGTCGCGGCGGTGCTCGGCCGAGACGGCGACGACGGCGTCGGCGGCCTCGAGCGCCGTCCGCTCGCACCAGGACGAAAGCGCGTAGCCGCCGCCCAGCTGCTCGGCCTTCCACGGACGCAGCGGCTCCAGGCTGTGCACCGTCGCGACGTGCGGCACTCCGTGCACGAGCTTCGCGAGGTGGCCCGCGAGGTTCGCGTACCAGGTGTGGCTGTGCACGAGCTGCGTGCCCTCGACGCCCGCGGCCATCGCGAGATCGACCGAGATCGCCTCGAGCGCGGCTGCGTACGGTGCGTCGCCGCGCAGAGCCTCCCAGGGGCGGTAGGCGACCGCCGGAGGGCCGGCCACCCGCCGGTCGGATCCGAAGCAGTGGACGGTCACGTCGACGAGCCGGTCGAGCTCGCGCGCCAGGTACTCGACGTGCACCCCGGCGCCGCCGTAGACCTCCGGCGGGTACTCGCGCGTGAGCAGGGCGACGCGCAGGCGCGAGCCCTCAGTCATTCACTTGCACGCCCTTGCCGATGACGACGACGCCGCCCTCGGAGACGACGAAGCGCTCGCGGTCGCGTTCGAGGTCGACGCCGATCTGGACGCCTTCCCCGATCCGGACGTTCTTGTCGAGGATCGCGTTGCGCACGACCGCGCGGCGGCCGATGTCGACGCCGTGCATGAGCACCGAGCGCTCGACCTCGGCGTAGGAGTGCACATGGACGTCGGGCGAGAGCACGGAGCGGCGCACCTTCCCGCCCGAGACGATCACGCCGCCGCAGATCAGCGAGCTGACCGCGTGCCCGGTGCGGCCCTCCTCCTCGACGACGAACTTCGCCGGCGGCAGCGACTCCGTCCACGTGAAGATCGGCCAGGACTTGTTGTAGAGGTTGAACGCCGGCACCGTCGTGACCAGATCCATGTGGGCCTGGTAATAGGAGTCGATCGTGCCGACGTCACGCCAGTAGCCACGCTCCTCCTCGGACGCGCCGGGAACGTCATTCGAGAGGAAGTCGTAGACGTGGGCTTCCCCGCGCCGAACCAGCGCGGGAATGACGTTCCCGCCGAGGTCGTGGCGGGACATCTCGTCGGCGGCATCGGCCGTGACGGCGTCGATCAGCGCGCTCGCGGTGAAGACGTAGATCCCCATCGAGGCGTAGACCTGGTCAGGCGCATCCGGGAGCCCGACGGCATCGGCGGGCTTCTCGCGGAACTTCGCGATCGTGTGGCCGTCGGCCGCGGGCTCGATCACCCCGAGCTCGGGCGCCTGCTCGAGCGGCGCGCGGATCCCCGCGACCGTGACCCCGGCGCCCCACTCGATATGTCGGGCGATCATCTGCCGCGGGTCGATCCGGTAGATGTGGTCGGCGCCGAAGACGCAGACGTAGTCCGGTCGGTCGTCGTAGATCAGGTTCAGGCTCTGGTGGATCGCATCGGCGGAGCCTGCGAACCAGTGCGGCCCGAGCCGCTGTTGCGCCGGCACCGGCGTCACGTAGTTGCCGAGCAGCGGCGACAGGCGCCACGTCGTCGTGATGTGGCGGTCGAGGCTGTGGCTCTTGTACTGCGTCAGCACGACGATGCGGAGGTAGCCCGCGTTGACGAGGTTGGACAACGCGAGGTCGACGAGCCGGTAGTGGCCGCCGAAGGGAACGGCCGGCTTCGCCCGGTCGGCGGTCAGCGGCATCAGCCGCTTCCCCTCGCCTCCGGCGAGCACGAGACCGAACACGCGGCGCCCTTCCACGTCGCAACTCTACGATCGCCGGATGCCAACGGCACTCGAACCGGCTCCGGCCGCGCTCGCAGGCGGGCGGCGCCTTTACCTCAAACGCGAGGACGAGCACGAGCTCGGGGCGTTCAAGTGGCGCGGCGCGCTGCCCGTGCTCGAGGGCTACAAGGCCGCGGGCGCGTCCACGGTCGTCACCGCCTCGACCGGCAACCACGGCGCCGCGACCGCCTGGGCGGCCGCACGGCTCGGGCTGGAGGCCGTCGTCTTCGTCCCCGAGCACGCGAGCGCGACCAAGGTCGCGCGAATCGAGGAGCTCGGCGCGGAGATCCGGCCCGCGGGCGCGGACATGGACGAGGCGAAGGAGCTCGGGCTGGCCGAGGCGCAGAGACGCGGCGTTCCGTTCTTCGAGGACGGCGCCGAGCCGGCGCAATACGAGGGCTACGCCGTGATCGGCGAGGAGCTCCTGGCGCAGCTCGACGAGCCGCCCGCGGCCGTAGTCGTGCCGGTCGGGAACGGCGCGCTCCTCGGAGGAGTGGCGCGGGCCGTCCTCGCAGCGTCGCCGGCAACGCTGCGCATCGGGGTCGTCGCCGCCGCCGCGCCGGTGATGGCCGACAGCTTCGAGGCGGGGCGTCCGGTCCCCGGCGACAGCTCGGACACGTTCGCGGACGGAATGGCCGTTCGGGTCGCGATCCCGTACGCGGTCGACGTCCTGAACGAGGTCGCCACCCACATGGTGCGCGTGTCCGAGCGGGAGCTCGCACGGGCCGTCGGCGCCTTCGCGGAGGCCGGTATCCGCGTCGAGGGCTCCGGGGCCGCCGGCCTCGCCGCGCTTCCGCAGGTCCCTGACCTGAATGGGTCAATCGTGCTCGTCGTCACGGGGCGCAACATCGACCAGGAATTGCACGAAAGAGCCAGAAACCAGCCTCAGGCCTTTCCGGCCTAGACCAGTTCTCGATGTTCGAAGGCATACTTTTTGGTTGTGGACACCGCTCAAATCGACGAACTTCGCCGCTGGGGCGAGAAGCTCTCGCGTGACGACTCGCAGCCCGAGCTCCGCTCGGCGGGTCGCGCGATCCTGCTGCTGATCGCCGAAAACGAGCGGCTGCGCACGCCGGCCGAGCCGCCCGCCGAGGACGGCGGCGGCGACGACGAGCCACCCTCGAGCGACGACCCCTACGAAGCCCGAAGTCGACAGCGCGCTCGGCGCGCGGCCGGCGGCCAGAAGCGCTGGTTCCACAACGCGTTCCGCCTCGCGATCGCCGGCGCGATCATCGCCGCGCTCGTCTTCGCGACGCTCGCGGTCGGCGCCCGCGTCTCGGCGCCGAGCCTCGACGCGCTCGGCCCCACCGCCGGCGCCGGCATCGGCCCCGCGCTGCTGCCGACGCTCAAGTTCTCGGTCGGCGGCTCGCCGTCCGTGCTCGACCACGTTCACTGGCGGCTCGACGGCCAGGACGTGACGCCCAAGGCGCTGCCCTACCGTGGCCGCGTCGTCTTCGACGGCTCGTCGCTGAAGGACGGCCACCACGTGCTGAAGGCGTCGGCTTCCGGCAGCTTTCCGGGCTCGACGACGACCAAGGCCTGGCGCTTCGTCGTCGACACGAAAGGCCCCGAGATCGCGTTCGACGCTCCGGGGCCGCAGATCCCCTCCGGCGACCCGCTGCGCGTACGCGGGACGCTAGAGAAGGGCGCGTCGCTGACGGATGACGGCCGCCCGGTGCTCGTCAAGGACGGCCGGTTCACGATCGCATGGGCGACACGACCGAAGAAGGCTGTCACCCTCGTCGCCACCGACACCCTGCGCAATGCCACGACCAAGCGCATCTGGGTCTCCATCCAGCCCCGGCTTCCTGCGCACCCGATCCGGGCCGTCCACATGACCTCCGACGCGTGGGCCGACGACGGTCTCCGCAACGGCGTGCTCGACCTGATCGCGCAGGGCCGGATCAACGCGGTCGAGCTCGACCTGAAGGAGGAGGGCGGGAAGATCGGCTGGAACGCACCGGTGCCGCTCGCGCGCAAGGTCGGCGCAGTCCACGTGACGATGAACCTCGCCGACGCCGTCAAGACGCTGCACGACAAGGGCGTGCGCGTAATCGGGCGCCTCGTCTGCTTCAACGACCCGTCCTACGCCCAGTGGGCGTGGTCGCACGGGAAGCGCAACCAGGTGATCCAGACCGCGGACGGCGGCTATTACGGCTCGACCTACGGCGGTTTCACCAACTTCGCGAACCCGGCCGTCCGCCGCTATCAGATCGACCTCGCCGTCGCCGCGGCCAAGCTCGGCGTCGACGACGTCCTCTACGACTACGTCCGCCGGCCTGACGGCCCGCTCTCGACGATGAAGTTCCCGGGGCTGAAGACGAGCCCGGAGCGGTCGATCGCCTCGTTCCTCGCGGAGACGCGCGCCGCGCTGAAGCCGTACAAGACGTTCCTCGGCGCGTCCGTCTTCGGCGTCGCCGCGACCAGGCCGACCGAGGTCGCCCAGGACATCCCGATGATGGCCGAGCACCTCGACTACGTCTCCGCGATGGTCTACCCGTCGCACTGGGCGCCCGGCGAGTACGGGGTGCGCGACCCGAACGCCCAGCCGTACGACATCGTCCTCCGCTCGCTCCAGGACTTCCAGAAGGACGTCCGCGGCACCGGCGCGCGTGTCGTCCCCTGGCTCCAGGACTTCTCGCTCGGCGTCGACTACGGCCCGGCCCAGGTCGGCGCGGAGATCCAGGCGACACACGACGCGGGCATCGACGAGTTCCTGCTCTGGGACCCGTTGGTCACCTACACCGGCGCCGCGCTCTCGACCGACGCGGAGAAGGCCAAGTTCCCGACGAAGGCGAAGGCGACGTTCACGGGCACCGGGAAGCCGGACGAGCTCGGCGTCGTGCCGGTGCTGATGCACCACCAGCTCCGCCTGCACGGAAGCGCCTACGACCTGACGCCGTCGCAGTTCCTCGGCGAGCTGACCCGGCTCTGGCGTGACGGCTTCTACCCCGTGACCGCCGAGTCGTTCGTGACCGGGCGCATGGACGTCCCGAAGGGCAAGTCGCCGGTCGTGATGACGTTCGACGACGCGACCAACAACCAGGTCGGCTTCCTCCCGGACGGCTCGCTCGACCCGAACTCCGCGCTCGGGATCATGGAGAACTTCGCGAAGGCGCATCCCGACTTCCCGGCGGTCGCGACCTTCTACATCCCGCGCAACGCCTTCGAGGGGAACGGCAGCACCCCGGGCAAGACGCTGCGCTGGCTCGTCGAGCACGGGTTCGAGCTCGGCAACCACACGCGCGACCACACCCCCTTCAACACGATCGACTCGACCGAGGTGCAGCGTCAGCTCGTGCTCGGCGACCACGTGCTCTCCGACCGGATCCCCGGCTACACCGCGCACACGATGGCGCTCCCGCTCGGCGCGCTCCCCACCCCGCGTTCGCTCGCGACGCGCGGCGAGTGGCACGGCCAGTCCTACCGCTTCAACGGCGTCTTCCTCGACGGCGCCGAGCCGTCGCAATCGCCGTTCGCGAAGAAGTTCACTCCGGGGGCGATCCCGCGCATCAGGCCGAACCCGTACTGGAACGGCTCCCGCGACTTCACCGGCGGGATGTGGTTCGACATCCTCGAGCGGAACCCGGGCATGCGCTACGTCTCCGACGGCGACCCGGCGAAGATCACCTTCCCGAAGACGAAGGCGAGCGAGCTCGCCCCGCAGTACCGCTCGCTGGCGAACCCCTACTAGCCCAAGGAGCCTTACACCGGCGGCGGGAGATCGACCGGCTCCGGCGGCGGCGCCTCGAGCACGATCTCCCGCTCCCGCGGCTTGATCTCGCCGGCCTTGATCTTCTCCGCCCAGTGGCAGGCGACGAGGTGCTCGGAGCCCTCGACCGCGCGCAGCTCGGGAACGTCGTCGCGGCAGCGCGTCTCCTGGACGTATGGGCAGCGCGTGTGGAAGCGGCAGGCCGGCGGCGGGTTCGCCGGGCTCGGCAGGTCGCCCGGGAGCAGGATCGCCTCGCGCTGCCGCTCGACGACGGGGTCGGGGATCGGCACCGCCGAGAGCAGCGAGATCGTGTACGGGTGGAGCGGGTTGTCGTAGAGCTCGTCGGCCGACGAGATCTCGACGATCCAGCCGAGGTACATGACGGCGATGCGGGTCGAGATGTGGCGGACGATCGCGAGGTCGTGGGCGATGAAGAGGTACGTCAGCCCGAACTCGGTCTGGAGGTCCTCCATCAGGTTGACGATCTGCGCCTGGATCGAGACGTCGAGCGCCGAGACCGGCTCGTCCGCGACGATGAAGTCCGGGTTGAGCGCGAGCGCGCGGGCGAGGCCGATGCGCTGCCGCTGCCCGCCGCTGAACTCGTGCGGGTAACGCGACGCCGCATCGGCGGGCAGCCCGACGATCTCGAGCAGCTCCCGCACGCGCCGCGCGAGCGACTTCCGGCCCCCGCTGAGCCCGTGCACCTTGAGCGGCTCGCCGACGATCCGGGCCACGCTGTGCCTCGGGTTCAGCGACGCGAACGGATCCTGGAAGACGATCTGCATCCGCCGGCGCAGCGGCCGCATCTCCGCCTCGCCGAGCGTTCGTGATGTCCTGTCCCGTCGAAGACGATCCGGCCTGCCGTCGGCTTGTAGAGGCGCAGCAGCGCCCGGCCGACCGTCGACTTCCCGCAGCCGGACTCGCCGACGAGCCCGAGCGTCTCGCCGCGCCGGATCTGGAAGGTGACGTCGTCGACCGCGCGGACGTCGCCGACGTGCCGGTCGAGGAAGATCCCGGACTTGATCGGGAACCAGACCTTCAGGTTCTCGATCTCGAGCAGGTTGTTGCCGTTCGAGGCGCCGTCGTCGCAGCGGAGACCGGCGCAGGAGGCTCGCCTCTCTCCTCGGGCAGGATCCGCCGCACGAACGAAGGCAGCTTCACGCGACCACCGCGGCGCGCTGCTCGGCCCAGGCGCCCTCCGGCACCGGGTTGAAGCAGGCGACCCAGTGGCCGGGCTCGACCTCGAGCAGCGGCGGCACCTCCAGCCGCGACTTCTCGACCTCGTAGGCGCAGCGCGGCTGGAACGGGCAGGCGCTCGGCGCGCTGAGCATGTTGCGCGGCTGCCCCTCGATCGGCTTCAGCTTCTCGTGCCGCCTCGCGTCCAGGCGCGGGACGCTCTGGAGCAGCCCGAGCGTGTACGGGTGCCGCGGCCGCGCGAACAGCACCTCGGCCGACGCGGCCTCCATGATCATCCCGCCGTACATCACGTTCACGCGCTCGCACATGCCGGCGACGACGCCCAGGTCGTGCGTGATCAGGATCAGCGCGGTGTTGCGCTCGGCGACGAGCTCGCGCAGCAGGTCGAGGATCTGCGCCTGGATCGTCACGTCGAGCGCCGTCGTCGGCTCGTCGGCGATCAGCAGCTTCGGCTCGCAGGCCAGCGCCATCGCGATCATCGCCCGCTGCCGCATGCCGCCCGAGAACTGGTGCGGGTAGTCCTTCAGCCGCAGCTCGGGGCTCGGGATCCCGACCCGCTCGATCAGCTCCGCAGTGCGGCGTCTCGCCTCCTTGGGGCTGAGGTCGAAGTGCGTGTCGAGCACCTCCCGGATCTGCCGGCCGATCGTCAGGACCGGGTTCAGGCTCGTCATCGGGTCCTGGAAGATCATCGCGATCTCCTTGCCGCGGACGCTGCGCAGCTCGGAGTCCTTCAGCTCGAGCAGATCCCGCCCCTCGAACATCGCCCGGCCGCCGGTGACGCCGCCGTTGTTGGCGAGGATCCCGAGGATCGCGAGCGAGGTGACGCTCTTCCCGCAGCCCGACTCGCCGACGATCCCGAGCGTCTCGCCGGGAGCGATGTCGAACGAGACGCCGTTGACGGCGTGGACGATCCCGCGTTCCGTCTGGAACTGGACCTCGAGGTTCTCGACGCGAGCAGGGGCTCTCTAGACAGGTTCCGAGATCCCAGAGACGAACTTCGCGTCCTTCCGGCGGCGGATCTTGAAGCGGCCGACGCGGCCGCGCAGCTTCGGGTCGAGCGCCTCGCGCAGGCCGTCGCCGATCAGGTTGAAGCCGAGCACGAGGAGGACGATCGCGATGCCCGGGGAGATCGCGAGGTAGCGGCGCGCTCTGGAGGTAGCGGTCGACCTGCGGTCAGCATCGTCCCCCACTCCGGCGTCGCCGGGTCCTGCGGGCCGAGACCGAGGAAGCCGAGCCCGGCGACGTCGATGATCGCGGTCGCCATCGCGAGCGTGCCCTGCACGATCAGCGGCGAGATCGAGTTCGGGAGGATGTGCGACGCCAGGATCGTCCGTCTCGGGACGCCGACGGCGCGGGCCGCGAGCACGAAGTCGCTCTCCTTCTGGGCCAGCACCGAGCCGCGTAACAGGCGGGCGAAGATCGGGACGTTGACGATGCCGACCGCGATCATGATCTGCCACAGGCCGGGGCCGAGCATCGGCGACGATCCCGATCGCGAGCAGCAGGCCCGGGATCGCGAGCATCACGTCCATGCAGCGCATGATCACGGAGTCGACGCACCCGCCGAAGTAGCCGGCGATCGCGCCGAGGATCAGGCCGACCGACATGCCCGCGGCGACGGCGACGAGGCCGATCACGAGCGAGTAGCGGGCGCCGAGATGATCCGCGAGAGCTCGTCGCGGCCGAGCTGGTCGACGCCGAACCAGGTGCGTCGACGGACGGGCCGGGGCAGCAGCCGTCTGACGACGAGCGTCGAGGTTCTGCCCGTCGGGCCGTACGGCGCGATCAGCGGCGCGAAGATCGCCATCAGGACGAAGGAGCCGACGAGGGCGAAGCCGACGAGCGCCGCCCGGTTGCGCCGCAGCCGGCGACCACGCGTCGCGCCAGAGCCCGCCGGTCGACGGCTCGAGCCCGAGCTCCGTCGGACTCGATCTCGGCGACGGACATCAGGACAGCCGGATCCGCGGGTTGATGATCGCGTACGAGATGTCGACGAGCAGGTTGACGAGCACGAAGACGACCGCGAGGAAGAGGATCCCGCCCTGGAGCACCGGGTAGTCGCGGTTGAAGATCGCGTCCTTCAGCCAGCTGCCGACGCCCGGCCAGGCGAAGATCGGTCTCGGTGAGCACCGCACCCGAGAGCAGGAGGCCCGGTCTGCAGGCCGATGATCGTCGACGACCGGCAGCAGCGCGTTCCGCAGCACGTGCCGGCGGTCGACGATGTGCGGCGAGCATGCCCTTCGCGCGCGCAGTGCGGACGTAGTCCTCGTTCTGGACGTCGAGCGCCGATGCGCGCGTGATCCGGGCGATGATCGCGAGCGGGATCGAGCCGAGCGCGATCGCGGGCAGGATCAGATGCCTGGATCGCGTCCCAGAACGCGGCCGCGGATCGCCGTTCATGATCGCGTCGAGGATGTAGAAGTTGGTCGGGTGCGGCCGGCTCGGCGCGAGGAACGTCCTCGCGGCCGACGCTCGGCAGCCAGCCGAGCCTGACCGCGAAGACGTACTTCAGGATCAGGCCGAGGAAGAAGATCGGGATCGAGATCCCGATCAGCGACGCCGACGAGGCTCGCGTTGTCGAACCACGCCGCCGTACTGCTTGGCGGCGAAGAAGCCGAGCGGGATGCCGACGACGATCGCGAAGAACATCGCCGCACAGCGCGAGCTCGACCGTCGCCGGGAAGCGCTGCTTGAGCTCGTAGGTGACCGTCCGGCGCGATGCTGATGCTCGTGCCGAAGTCGCCGTGCAGCGGTCTGTCGAGGTAGCCGCCAGTACTGCACGTAGATCGGGCTGGTCGAGGCCGTACTGGTGGCGGATCTGCGCGACCGCTCGCGGCGTCGCCCGCTCGCCGAGCAGCGCCTGCGCGGGCGAGCCCGGCAGCGCCTGATCCAGACGAAGACGAGGATGCGAGAGCCCGAGGAGGATCGGGACGAGCAGCAGCAGCCGGCGGACGACGAAGCGCAGCATCTAGTCGTCCGCCGGCTGCTGCTCACGCTTACTTGCTCCCTAGTCCCGAGTTAGACGGTCGCGAACGGCTCCAGCGAGACGGGGCTCGGGATGTAGCCCGTTCACGTTCTTCTGGAACGCGAGTGCCGGCCTGCTGTGCACGTACGGCACCATCGGCAGGAACTTCATCACCTGGATGCTCGCCTGCTGGTACAGCGCAGTCCGCTTGGCGAGGTTCGGTCTCCGCAGTCGGCCCTGCTGCGAGCAGGTTGAACAGCGCGTGGTTGTTGAACCCGAACTGGGCGTTCGGCTGCCCGAAGTGGACGTTCAGGAAGTTGGCCGGGTCGCCGAAGTCACCCGTCCAGCCGAGCAGGAAGAGCTGGGCCTTGCCGCTCTGGACGCGCGCCCAGGTAGTCCGGGCCGCCACGGCGCCGCTGTGGAAGGTGACCTTGAAGCCGGACTTCTCGAGGCTCGCACGCGAACGCCTCGGCAGTTGCGCTTCGGGTCCGGCATGTACGGCCGCGAGACGCTCGTCGGGTACCAGAAGTCGACCGCGCACCGGCAGCTTCAGGCCGGCCTGCTGGAGCAGCGCTTCGCCTTCGTCGGGGTTGTACGGGTACGCGGCACGCCCTTGTGGCGCGTAGCCGACGACGCTGGTCGGCAGGAACTGGTCGGCAACGGCGCGCGACCGGCGTAGAACGCCTTGACGACCGACGCCCGGTCGAGCCCGTACGCCAGCGCCTGCCGGACGAGCGAGGTTGTTCATCGGCGCGATCGTCTGGTTGATGCCGACGTAGCCGACGTTGAACGGCCGGGCGGTTGAGGAGCTTCAGGCTTGCTGGTGTTCCTGATCGTGTTGATGTCGCCGGATCGACCAGGTCGTAGCCCTGGATCTCGCCGCTCTGCAGCGCCTGCAGCCGGGCCGCGTTGTCGGCGATCGGCCGAAGATGATCCGCGGTCGAGCTTGGCCTTCGCTGCCCCAGTAGTGCGGGTTGCGGACGAGCGTCGAGCTTGCTTGCCGACCGGCCACGACTGAACATGTACGGCGCCGGTGCCCACCGGGTGCTGCGTCCCGAACGTGCCGGTCGGGTGGAAGACGCCGTTCGAGTCCACCGTGCCCGCGTCGGCCTGGTACTTCTTGAGCGCCGTCGGGCTCGCGATGCCGAAGTTCGTCAGCGCGAGCGCGCCGAGGAACGACGACGAGCGGCCGGCTCAGGATGATGCGACACGGTGTACTGGCCCTTGCGCCTTGCAGCCCTTGTAGAGGCTCTTGTCGGGCCCGGGTTGCCCGGCCGCCGGATTCGCGAAGCCGCCGAACACCGTGTTCCAGTAGTAGCTCACGGCGTCGCTCTGGAGCGGGCCGGGGAAGTGGTACCAGCGGGTGAAGTTGAAGCAGACGGCGGCCGCGTTGAACGGCGTGCCGTCCTGGAACTTCACGTTCCTGGCGCAGGTTGAACGTCCAGTTCAGCCCGTTCTTGCTCGCCGTCCAGCTCGTCGCGAGCAGCGGCACGACCTGCGTCGTGCCGGGCTTGCAGCCCGACGAGGCCCTCGAAGATCTGGTCGATCACGCGAAGCGACTCGCCGTCGGAGACGAGCGACCCATCGAGCAGCGACCGGGTCGCCGACGACGCGTAGACCAGCGTCCCTCCGGCCTTCGACGGAACCCTTGTTCCCGCTCGCAGAGCTGTAGTTGATCAGAGCATCATTGTCACGGCCGTCAAGATCGGCCAGTGGAATCAAGAATTCGAAGCCTTCGCTCCTCAAGTCATCCCTCCTTGCTGGAGTGACGCGGCGAGTATCGCAGAGTAGCAGACCGAGCTGTGTCGCTTTGGTTAGCCGGGCCGAAGGGCGGAGATGGACACCGCGACGGCCTGGCCGCCCTCGCGCAGGCTGAGCTGTCCGAGAGAGGCGCTAGGCGGCTACGGACTGGAGGTCGCGCAGCGCGGCGAGCCTGGCGAGCGCCTGGCCCTCCAGCTGGCGAACCCGCTCGCGCGTCAGGTCGAGCTCGTGGCCGATCGCCTCCAGCGTCCACGGCTCGCCCTCGAAACCGAAGCGCAGCTCGAGAATCCGCCGCTCGCGCTCGGGCAGCGCGTCCAGCGCCTTGCGGACGCCCTGGCGGCGCAGCGACTCTTCGGCCTCGTCGAACGGATCGGCGGCCTCGCGGTCGGCGAACAAGTCGCCGAGCTCGCCCTCGTCGTCCGCGCCCACGGTCTGGTTCAGCGAGACCGACGCGTGCGCGGCCGAGAGCGCCTCGTCCACGTGCTGGATCGGGAGACCCGTCGCCTCGGCGAGCTCGGCCTTCGTCGCCTCGCGGCCCAGCTCCACCTCGAGCCGGCGCGCCGCGCGGCCCAGCTTCTGCTGGCGCTCGACGACGTGCACGGGAACCCGGATCGTCCGCGCGTGGTTTGCAACTGCACGCTGCACGGACTGCCGGATCCACCAGGTCGCGTAGGTCGAGAACTTGTAGCCGCGGCGCCAGTCGAACTTCTCGACGGCGCGGTTCAGGCCCAGCGTTCCCTCCTGGATCAGGTCGAGGAACGGCACGCCCAGGCCGCGGTAGCCCTTCGCGATCGACACGACGAGACGCAGGTTCGACTCGATCATCCGGCGCTTGGCCGTCGGGTCGCCGCGCTCGATCGCCTTCGCGAGGTAGACCTCCTCGGCGGCGGTGAGCAGCTTGTGGCGGCCGACGTCGGCGAGGAAGAGCTGGAGGCTGTCGGCGGCGCCGCTGACCGGTCCGGCCTCGTAGGCCGCGGCCGCCTGGCTGGCGGCTGCCGGCTCCGCCTCCTCGGCGGGCTTCCCGACCTCGAGCCCGATCGTCTCGAGCTCGCGGGTCAGCTGCTCGACGTCCTCCTCGGGGAGGTCGTGCTCCAGCGCGAACGCCTCGAGCTCGGCCGGCTCGACGTAGCCGCGCTCCTCCGCACCCTCGATGAGCGAGCGGGCCTGATCGCTTTCAAGCAGTTCATGCAACTGGTTCTGAGTCAACTGGGTCTCGATTCCTTTTTGTCTGTGCTGGGGCAGTTTCCCAAACTTTCTCACCCTAACGGGAATCTCCTTGGGTTTCCAGAGAGTAAGGGCGTGCGGTTATGGGCGTGTGAAGAAACAAACGCAAAGGCGTGAAGCCGTATTTCCGCCTTCGAGCGGTCTCTCTGGGGATCATGACGTCCTTCGCGGCAAAAGGTTGGCAGGTTCGAGGTTAACGGTGGGTGACTACTTACGCCGCCGCGGTGCCCGCTTCTTACCGGGCCCCTTGGCGCGGCGCTCCGCGAGTAGCTCGACCGCTCTGTCGAGGGTGAGCGACTCGACGGCATCGCCTGCCCGCAGGCTCGCGTTCGTCTCTCCGTCCGTCACGTACGGGCCAAATCGGCCTTCCTTGACCACAACCTGACGTCCAGACGAGGGGTCTGCGCCAAGATCCCTCAAAGGGGCGGCGGGAGCAGCCGCGCCCGCGGCGCTGCTTCGGCGCGGCGAGGAGCGCCAGCGCCTCGTCCAGCGTGAGCGTGAAGATCTGCTCCTCGCTCTCCAGCGAACGCGTTTCCTTCCCCCTCTGGATGTACGGCCCGTAGCGGCCGTTGCGCACCTCGATCGGCTCGCCGTCGGCCTCGCCGACGATCCGCGGCAGCGAAAGCAGCTTCAGCGCCTCGTCCAGCGTGACCGTCTCGGGCGACATCGACGCGAACAGGGATGCGGTCTTGGGCTTTTCGTCCGAGTCCTCCGGGAGCTCCTCGGTGACGTACGGCCCGTAGCGGCCGTTGCGCACGAGCACGGTGCGGCCCGTCTCCGGGTCGTCGCCGAGCGAGCGCTCCTCCGACGGCCGCGCCAGCAGCTCCTCGGCCTTCTCCGGGGTGAGCTCGTCGGGCGCGATCTCGTCCGGTAGGGACGCACGCGAATCGCCTCGCTCCAGGTACGGCCCGTACTTGCCGACCCGCACGACGATGTCGCTGCGCGGCAGCTCGATCGAGTTCACCTCGCGGGCATCGATCTCGTCGAGGTGCTCCGTGACCATGGCGTGCAGGCCGGGCTCGCCGTTCTCGCCCCGGTAGAACCGCGTCAGCCAGTCGACCCGCTGCTCCTCGCCTTCGGCGATGCGGTCGAGATCGTCCTCCATCCGCGCCGTGAAGTCGTAGTCGACGAGCTTGTCGTAGTGCTGCTCGAGCAGCTTCGTCACGGCGAACGCCAGGAACGTCGGCACGAGCGCCTGGCCGCGCTTCACGACGTACCCACGGTCGAGGATCGTCCCGAGGATCGACGCGTACGTCGACGGGCGGCCGATGCCGTAGTCCTCCAGTGCCTTGACCAGCGTCGGCTCCGTGTAGCGGGCCGGCGGCGAGGTCTCGTGGCCCTGCGGCTCGAGCGAGAGCGGCTGCACCGCGTCGCCGACCTTCAGGTGCGGCAACGGCCGCTCCTCGTCCTCTTCCGGGGCCTCGTCGCGGCCTTCCTCGTAGGCGGCGAGAAAGCCGCGGAAGGTGATCACGGTGCCGCTGACGCCGAACTCGACGTCCTCGCCGGTTCCCGCGGTCGCGCCGAGCCGGAGCGAGACGGTCTGCCCGCGGGCGTCCGCCATCTGCGACGCGACGGTGCGCATCCAGACGAGCTCGTAGAGCGCCTGCTCGTCGCGGTCGAGCTCGCCGCGCACGTCGGCCGGGAGCCGGAACCGCTCGCCCGCAGGACGGATCGCCTCGTGCGCCTCCTGCGCGTTCTTGACCTTGCGGTCGTAGCGCCGCGGCGCGTCGGGGACGAACTCCTGGCCGTACAGCTCGCGTGCCTGCGTCCGCGCCGCCGTCAGCGCCGTCTCGGACAGCGTCGTCGAGTCGGTGCGCATGTAGGTGATGTAGCCGCGCTCGTACAGCCGCTGGGCGACGCGCATCGTCGTCTGGGCCGTGAAGCGCAGCTTGCGCGACGCCTCCTGCTGGAGGGTCGAGGTCATGAAGGGCGCAGCCGGGCGGCGGGTGTACGGCTTCTCCTCGACGGAGCGGACGGCGAAGTCGGCGCCCTCGAGCGCGGCGGCGAGCGAGCGCGCGTCGTCCTCGCCGAGTTGCCGGACGTCCTCCCGGACGAGCTGCGCGTCAGGGCCGAAATCGCGGCCCTGCGCGATCCGCTTCCCGTCGAGTTGGACGAGCCGCGCCGCGAATCGCCCGGGATCGAAGGTGCCTTCGATGTCCCAGTACGCGGCGGACACGAACTCCATCCGCTCGCGCTCGCGCTCGACGACGAGCCGCGTCGCCACCGACTGGACGCGGCCGGCCGACAGCCGGGGCATCACCTTCTTCCAGAGCACGGGCGAGACCTCGTAGCCGTAGAGCCGGTCGAGGATCCGCCGCGTCTCCTGCGAGTCGACGAGGCACTGGTCGATTTCCCGGGTGTGCCCGAGCGCGTCCTCGATCGCTCCCTTCGTGATCTCGTGGAAGACCATGCGCCGCGTCGGGACCTTCGGCTGGAGGACCTCCTGGATGTGCCAGGCGATCGCCTCGCCCTCGCGGTCCTCGTCCGTCGCGAGCAGGAGCTCGTCGGCGTCCTTCAGCTTGCTCTTCAGCCCGGCGATCACCTTCTTCTTGTCCGGGTCGACGATGTAGTACGGCTTGAACTCGTCCTCGAGATCGACGCCGAGCGCGCCGAAGCGCTTCCGTTCCTCCTTCGGGACGTCGGAGGCGCGCTTCGGCAGGTCACGGATGTGACCGATGCTGGACTCGACGACGAACTCGGGACCGAGGTACCCGGCGATCGTCTTCGCTTTCGCCGGCGACTCGACTATGACCAGTTTCTTTGGCATACCGGCGAGACACGTTAGCGCCGAGGTCGAACGTCGCCGTTATCCGTGACGCTCTCTGCCCATCTCCGGTACAGCTTCCGGCGATGCCGAGCACCGTCTACAACCTCTGTGCAGTCCTGTCCTGGCCGCTGCTCCGCGGGCTCTACCGACTGGACGACACCGGGGTCGAGCGAATCCCACGCGGAGGGCGGGTTCGTGCTCGCCGCCAACCACGTCTCGAACTTCGACCCGTTCCCGCTGGCGATGCCGCTGTGGCCCAGGCGGCAGCTCTACTACATGGCCAAGGTCGAGCTCTTCAAGCCGCCGCTCGCACAGATCCTGAAGTCGGGCGGCGCCTTCCCCGTGCGTCGCGGCGAGCGCGACCTCGAGGCGTTCAGGAACGCGGTCGAGATCTGCCGCCGGGGAGACGTCGTCGCGATGTTCCCCGAAGGGACGCGGCGCTCGAAGGGGCTGCGCAAGCGCTTCCAGCCGCGTCCGCGCACGGGCTCTGCGCGAATCGCGTTCGAGGCGGGCGTGCCGCTCGTCCCCGCAGCGATCAAGGGCACCGACCGGCTCGCGCGCCTCGAGAAGCTGCGCGTCGCCTACGGCGACCCGATCCCGGTCGACGACCTCGTCGCCACCCCGGGCGCGCAGGCTTACCAGGAGGCGACTGTGCGGCTGATGGAGCGGATCGACGAGCTCTACGCGTCCTTATGAGCGTAGGCTTGACGGAGCTCATCAGGGAGCGGAGGTGCCGGCTTTGCCGGCGCCGGAGCGGGATGAGCCTAGGCTTGACGGAGCTCGTCAGGAGCGGGAAGTGAGCAAGCCTCTGCTCGTCGTCGACGGCGACTCGCTCGCCCACCGCGCCTACCACGCCCTGCCCAAGTCGATGCGCAGCGCGACCGGCCTCCCGTCCGGCGCGCTCGTCGGGTTCGCCAACTTCTTGCTCCGCCTGTGGCAGTCGGAGGAGCCGCGCGCCGTGCTCGTCGGCTGGGACTGCGTCGGCGAGCCCACGTATCGCAGCGAGGCGTTCCCCGCCTACCAGTCGGGCCGCGTCTTCGATCCCGAGCTGCTCGAGCAGCTCGACCTGCTCCCGGAGCTCGTCCGCGCGATGGGCTTCGCGGCCGCGAAGCAGCCCGGGTACGAGGCGGACGACTTCCTCGCCGCCGCGGTCGCCCAGGAGGAGAAGCGAGGCGGGACATCTCTCGTCGCCACCTCCGACCGCGACTCGTTCCAGCTCGTCAGCGAGCTGACGACCGTGCTCCAGCCGGTGAAGGGCGTCTCCGAGCTCGCGCGGATCGGGCCGGCCGAGGTTCGCGAGCGCTACGGCGTCGAGCCCGAGCAGGTGCCGGACTTCATCGCGCTGCGCGGCGATCCCTCCGACAAGCTCCCCGGCGCGCGCGGCGTCGGCCCCAAGACAGCGGCCTCGATCCTCGGCGAGTACGGGACGCTGGAAGCCGCGCTCGAGGCGGGAAGATTCTCCGCGGAGGCGGAGGACTTGCGCCTCTACCGGCGAATGGCCCAACTAGACGCCTCCGCCCCTCTCCCCTCCCTAGCCGACCAAACGCCCAAATGGGCGGGGGCGTCCTCCCTTTCAGAGTCGTGGGGCCTCGGCAATCTCGCCGCGACGGCTCGAAGTGCTCGCGCGCGAGGGCTGAATGGAACGTCGTCAGCCACGCAGCACTCGCGGAGCTGCACCCGACCGCACACCACCCCGAGACGCCGCGGCGCCTCGAGGCGGTGCTCGGCGCGCTCGACGGCTGGACGGACGCGGTTCCGGCGACGGACGAGCAGGTCGAGCGCTGCCACACCGCGGAGCACGTCGCGCGCATCCGCGCCGTCAGCGAGGAGACGTGGCTCGACGGCGACACCCCCGCGTCGGCGACCTCCTACGAGGCGGCGCTGCTGGCCGCCGGCGGCGCGATCCAGGCGGCGGCGACCGGCGGCTTCGCGGTCGTGCGGCCACCGGGACATCATGCGCCCGCCGAGCGCGCGATGGGCTTCTGCCTCTTCAACAACGTCGCGGTCGCAGCCCGCGCGGCCCAGGCCGAGCAGGGGCTCGAGCGCGTCGCGATCGTCGACTGGGACGTCCACCACGGCAACGGCACCCAGGCGATCTTCTGGGACGACCCGACCGTCCTCTACGTCTCGCTGCACCAGTGGCCGTTCTATCCGGGCACCGGCGGCCCGGAGGAGCAGAACGAGACGACCGTCAACGTCCCGCTCGCCGGCGGGCTCGGCGACGACGGGTACGTGCGCGCTTTCGAGGAGATCGTCGAGCCGGCCGTGCGCGGTTTCGAGCCCGACCTCCTGCTGGTCTCCGCGGGGTTCGACGCGCATGCCCAGGACCCGCTCGCCTGGATGGAGGTCAGCGCCTCGGGATTCCGGGAGCTCGCGCGCCGGTGCCGCGGGCTCGCCCCGCGCGTCGCCGCGGTGCTGGAGGGCGGTTACAACCTGGAGACGCTGCCGCGGCTCGTGCTGGCGGCGCTCGACGGGTTCTCGTAGCAAAGAAAAGGCCGGCTCTTGCGAGCCGGCCTTTGCGCCTGAGGTGCGAGCCACCGTCACCCGGAAACTGATCACATGATCGGCTCCGGGGCCCGCGGGCACATCACCCACGGCATCCCCTACGGTGGGTGAATCGTAAAGGCTATGCCCGCCGGGCTTCGCCATTTACGCGGCGCGGGCCGTTGCCAGCGCGTCGAGCGCCTCGCGCCGCGAGGAAACGCCGAGCTTGCGCAGCAGGCTCTTCACATGCGAGCGGACGGTGTGCTCGGAGATGAAGAGGCGCTTCGCGATCTCGTCCGTGCCGAGGTGCTCGTCGAGGAGCAGCAGCACCTCGACCTCGCGCGCGCTGAGCTCGTCCGCGATCGACTCAGGCACGCCCGAGTCGAGCCGCCCGCCGTCACGGACGCGGTCGAGCAGGCGGCGGGCGACCTCGCCCGAAAGCGCCGCCTCGCCGTTCGAGACGCCGGCCAGGAACTCGGCGATGCGCTCCGGCGGCTCGGTCTTCAGCAGGTAGCCCGCTGCGCCGGCACGGATCGCGGCCAGCAGGTTCTCCTCGGTGTCCGACGCCGTCAGGACGACCACCTCGCTGCCGGGCGACGCGGCACGCAGGCGCGGCAGCGCCTCGAGACCGCTCATGCCGGGCATCGTGAGGTCGAGCAGGACGATGTCGGGCTGGAGCTCGCGTGCACGCTCGATCGCCTCCTCGCCGTCGCCGGCCTCGGCGACGACGGGGAACTCGTGTTGTTCGAGCAGCCCGACGAGCGCCGCGCGGGTGAGCGGGTGATCGTCGACGACAAGCGTTCGCCGGCCCATACGGGCTCTTATCGGCAGGGCGGCCGCTGCCGACAAGGGGTGTATGCGCACATCGCGCGCGACTTACCTTGCCTGGGTCCGGGACGAAGTCCTGCTCGTCGCGCTGCTCGGAGCCGCACTCGCGTTCTTCCTCGCGCGGCCGGAGCTCCGCGACCCGTATGACCTGCCGAGCCTCCGCCTGTTCCTCGACACCTGCGTCGTGCTCGTCGCCGTGATCGTGTCGGTGCTCGCTTTCGTGCGCTTCTCGCTCGAGCGGCGCCGGTTCGACCTCTTCCTCCTCGGCGGCTTCTTCCTGACCGCGGCCGGCACGCTCGCATTCGCGGTCGCGCCGTCGCTCGACGGCGGTCCGATCGGTCGGGTCGAGCTGTGGGCCGGGATCACCGCCCGGCTGGCCGCGGCGCTGATGATCGCCGCCGCGCCGTTCGCGCCGGGCATCGCGACGCCGGTTCGAGGCCCTGGCCGTCGCCGCCGGCCTCCCGCTCGCGCTCGCCGCGCTCTGGATGGTCTGCCACAGCGTCGGGTCGTCGCTGCCGTGGCTCTCGCCGGAGCACGCGCCAGCCGAAGCTGCTGACTGCGGCGCTCGCGCTCCAGGCGCTGCTCGGCCTCGCCGCCCTGATCGGGTTCGGGCTCCGCTACCGCGCGCACGGTGAGGACCTCGACCGCTGGCTCGCCTTCGGCGCGACGATCTGGCTCTTCGCGGAACTGCATGCCGTGTTGACCCCGGCCCTCTCGAGCGAGTACGTCTCCCAGGGCGACTTCCTCCGGATCGTCTCCTACGCAGTCCTGCTGGTCGGCGTCTGGCGGGCGATGCGCTCCGCCGAGTTCGGCCGCGCGGTCGCCGAGGAGCGCGCACGGGTCGCGCGGGACATCCACGACGGCCTCGCGCAGTACCTGTTTGCGATCTCGACGCAGACGAGCATGCTCGCCGGCGGCGCGCCGGTCGAGCAGGTCATCCCCCGTCTCCAGGAAGCGGCCGCGGCGGCCCAGCAGGAGGCCCGTTTCGCCGTACTCGCCCTCTCGTCGGCGGGCGGCACCGGCGCCGTTCGACGCGGCGCTCAACCGCTACGTAGGGTTCCTCACGGCCGACGGGCAGCTCGACGTCGACCTCGAGATCGAGCGCGGCGTCGAGCTCGGCCCCGATGAGCAGATCGAGGTCTTCCGGATCGTCCAGGAGGGCCTCGCCAACGTCCGCCGCCACGCGGACGCACGGCGGGCGACCGTTCTGATCGGCGTTCGCAACGGAGAGCGGCGTCGTGCGGATCGTGGACGACGGGCGCGGGTTCGACGAAGACGACGCCCAGCCGCGGCCAGGGCCTGCGCAACATCCGCGCACGCGCCTCGGCGATCGGCGGCGGCTTCCGCCTCGTCACGAGCCCGGGCGGCGGCACGGCGCTCGAGGTCGTGCTGCGCAGCGCCGGCTAGCGCCGACGCGCCGAGTCGGCCTGGCCGGGGTTTGGCGTTTGACCGACCGGCTAGGTCGGTGCCGTCAGGCAAATCTCTGTCGGAGGTCACATGAAGAGAGACTCATCCGCAGGCGCTGCGTGCGCGCGGGTTTCGCACTGTCGCTCGGGCTGGTCATCGTCGGCATCTTCGGTCTCGTCGCGACCGCTGCGAGCCCGCCAGGCTTCAAGACTGCGAAGCGGCCGTACCTGGCCCCGCTCGAGCCGGGGGTGGTCGTCGACCCGATCATCTCGACGGGCGACGTCGTCGGCGGCTACCAGATGTCCGGCATCCGGACGGCCTCGGCGCCTACAAGGACAGCGGCATCCTTCAGGTGCTGTCGAACCACGTCTCGGGAAGACGTTCCCGGCCGATCCTGGCCGGTGTCGACGCCCGGATCTCGAAGTACATGCTGGAGGACAAGACGCACAGTGTGCTCTCGGCGACGTACCTGTTCAACGGCAGCGAAGGGTTCGAGCGGTTCTGCTCAGGCCACGCTGGAGGTAATCAACGGCACGCCGTACTACTTCACCGGTGAGGAGGCGATCAACGCCGGCCACGAGCGGCAGCTCGATCGTCATGAACGCCCGCACCGGTACGTCGGACGAAGGAACGCCACCGTTCGGGCACATCCAGCACGAGAACATCGTCCCGGTCGAGCGGATCAGGAAATTCATGGTCGTGACGACCGACGACGACTTCCGGGCGGGCAGCCCGTCGCTGCTACTTGCCGTTCATCGTCGAACTCGTTACGCCGACGCGGTCTCCGGCGACCCGGCGCACGGCTCGCTGTACGTATGGAAGACGACCAACCCGGCCGACACGCCGGCAACGATCACCGAGGGGTCGACCATCGCCGGCGAATTCGTCTCCGCTGAGCCAGGCCGAGAACGCCAACTCGTCGACGATATCAAGGCCACCGCCGCCGCAAAGGGCGCGTTCAAGTTCTCGCGTCTCGAGGACGCCGCGGTCGCCCAGCAGACGGCAGGCCGCGTCTTCTTCGCGGACACGAGGCAAGGCCGGCGACGTCTCCGAGCACCGGACGGATCTACCAGCTCGACATCGACCCGTCCGACCCGACCAAGGCAAAATCGCTGACCTTCCTGCTCGACAGCGCGACCCATGGGTTCGCGAACCCGGACAACCTCGACTACCTCGGCACAGTCGCTCGTCTTCCTCGAGGACCACGAAGCGCCGTTCCGGGCGCAGTACGGCCGCGTGCTCGTCTACGACCTGAAAGACAAGACGCTGCGCACGGTCGCCCGGGTCGATCCCACCCCGCGGATCGCCCCCGGTGCCTGGGAGGCGACGGGCGTGATCAACGCCCAGACGCTGCTCGGCAACAACTGGTGGCTGGTCAACGTCCAGGCGCATAACCAGTCGGCGCCGCAGCCAAGCCCCGCCGGCGACGCAGCCGACGCCGAACACGGCGACGGGCGAGGACGGGCAGTTGCTCGCCCTCTACATCCCGAACAGCTGACCGCTCGACCGAAGGGAGCCTCGGCTGCGCGGGGCTCCCTTCCTCGTCGGCGACTGTGACGATCAGCCGATCACCTTTCTGTTCAAGCGCTCGGTTCAGTAGGCGAGCTCGTGCAGCGCGCCGGCGAGCACACGAATCGCGGCCACCGCGTCCTCGACGGACGTGAACTCCTCCGGCGTATGGCTGCGACCGTCCTTGCTGCGCGCGAAGACCATCGCCACCTTGGCGATCTTCGCCATGTTCTGGGTGTCGTGCCCGGCGCCGCTGTGCATGCGGCGGTAGGGGATGCCCTGTTCCTTGCGCCGCCCGTTCGAGCGTCGCGACCACGCCCGGGTCGCACGGGCAGGCGGGGAGGTCGAGCGGCTTCGTCCAGGAGATCCGCAGGCCGCGGCGCTCGGCGATCTCGCGCATCAGCCGCTCCTGCTCGGCGTGCTGGGCCTCGACGGCGCGCTGGTCGGGGTGCCGCGAGTCGAGCGTGAACGTCACCTTGTCCGGGACGGCCGAGGGCAGGTTCGGCTCGACGTGGACCCGTCCGACGGTCGTCACCGCCGGCGGGCCGCTGCTCCAGCGCGACGCCGACGACGGCGCTGACGATCTCGGCGAACCCGGCCATCGGGTCGAGGCGGCCCTGCATCGGCCGCGCGCCGGCGTGATCGGAGCGCCCGACGAGCTCGACGACGTAGTGCGTGATCGAGGTGATCGCGTCGACGACGCCGACCGGCAGCCCCTCGTCCTCGAGGATCGGCCCCTGCTCGATGTGCAGCTCGATCCAGGTGCCGATGTCGTCGCGTGCGGCCTCGGGGATCTGCGCCGGGTCGAGGCCGACCTCCTCCATCGCCTCGCCGATCGTCGTACCGTCGACGTCGCGGATCCGATCCGCTTCGTCCGGCCCGATCGCGCCGACGATCGCGCGCGAGCCCCAGAAGTTGGTCGCGTGGAAGCGGCTCGCCTCCTCCTCGCAGAGCGACACCGCCTCGAGCGTCCGCCGCGGCTCGCCGAACTGCTCGCGCAGAGCCCGGAGGGCGACGATCCCGCGCGATCACGCCGAGCGCGCCGTCGTAGCGGCCGCCCGGGTTCTGCGAGTCGATGTGCGAGCCGGTCGCGACGACGGGGCCGGCTTCAGTTCCGGCGAGGCGGCCCCAGACGTTCCCGACCGCGTCGTTGCGCGCTTCCAGCCCGGCGTCCTCGAGCCACCCGGTCACCTGGTTCTGGGCATCGACCCATTCGGGCGAGTAGGCCACGCGCCAGACTCCGGTCTCCCCGTAGGCGCCGTGCCGGGCGAGGTCGAAGATGTACCGCTCGACGAGCGCGGATCGATTTCGATCGTGCACAGCGCTATTCTCGCGCCATCATCGACCGGTGATGACACCGCTGCCCCGTCAGTTACCTGTTGTGGGCCGAGGTACCCGCCGTGGACGCCACTCCAGATCGGCACGTTCTTCCGATTCCACCCGCAGCCGTAACGAGCAGAGCCCCGCCGGAGCCGGGACCGTCGGCGCTTCTTGGCACCGGCCGCTGATCCCGCCACGCCGCCAGAGGCCTCCCCGCGAACGGTCGGCCGCGCGGGAACGCCCGGACGACCGGCGCCTCGTGGCCGGCACACAGCCTCCGATCGTGAGGATGCCGCACCCGGGGTGAGCGCACGGCGAAACCAAGACACCAGATGTATTCCCCGAAGCGCGAGGCGCGAAACGCAAGCGGGCACGTGCCGTGAGCCGTAGTTCGGTCGGTGTCAGACTCAGCGAATGAGCGTAGGGATGCGCCACGCGTTCCTCGGCGCAGGCGGAATCGGCGGTCTGCGGCCCTCGGCACCGCATCCTGTCCCCGGGACGACGAAACTGGCCGCGCTCGTCGCGGACCGGGCCGGGGTTGGAGAATAAAAAAGCCCCGTTTCCGGGGCTTTTCGGTAGCAGGCCTGTAAGCCGGATCACGTCCGGCGCGTCTTGGGTTGCTGTTGTTGGCTTAACCATGCTGTGTAACGTCGCCGGCTGGCCGTCTCTGTCCGATGGGCGGCTGAGAGTGCGGAGCGGCGACGGGATGACCCACAACCATGCTGGCGGACTCTTTCTTGCCTTGAATCCGACCTGTCTCCCGTCGCCGCTTCGCTCGACTGGCCGGTGACCTGATAGAAGCGTGCGTCCTTTGCCCGACACAGCCCTGTCCAGGCCGGTCGACCACCTCGACGAGAAGGAGGCTAGGTCATGGAGTGGACGGTGGCAATCGGTGTCGACACGCACAAGGAGGTCCACGTCGCGGTCGCGCTCGACGCGCTCGGTGCCCAGCTCGACAGCCGCGAGATCGCGACGACGGCTGCGGGCTACCGGAGCCTGCTTGTCCTGGGCGCAGGAGCTCGGGGTGCCCGCCTTCGCGGTCGAGGGCACGGGCAGTTACGGCGCGGGGCTTGTTCGCTTCCTCGAGCGTGCCGGGGTCAGCGTCTTCGAGTGCGAGCGTCCGCGCCGCCAGGAGCGCACGGCGTGGGAAGAGCGATCTGATCGACGCGGCTCTGGCTGCGCGGCGGCTGCTCAGCGGCGAACGCCTGAGCCTTCCCCGCGGCGGTGGTCGACGCGAGGACCTGCGCCTGCTCTTGCTCGAGCGCCGCGGCGCCATGCAGGCGCGCAACGCCGCCCTCAACCAGCTGAGCGCGCTCCTGGTCACCGCCCCCGATCACGTGCGCGAGCGTCTGGGAGCGCTCTCCGGGGACCGACTCGCCCGCGCGGCGGCTCGGCTGCGGCCCAGCAGCGAGGTCATGAACGGCGTTCTGCGGCGGCTCGGCCGGCGCGTCGAGCGACTCTCGAGCGAGGTGGCGGAGGCCGAGCGTGCTCTCGCCGCGCTCGTCGCCGAGGTCGCGCCCGCGCTGCTCGAGGAATGCGGCGTGGGGCCGGTCTGCGGCGCGCAGCTGCTCGTCTCGAGCGGCGACCCCAGCCGGATGAGAAGCGAGGCATCCTTCGCCGCGCTCGCCGGCACCAGCCCGGTCGACGCCTCGAGCGGCAAGCAGCGGCGCCACCGGCTCAACCGCGGCGGCGACCGCCAACTCAACTGGGCGCTCCACGTCGTCGCCCTCGCAACGGATCCGCCACCACGCCGAGACCGGCGCCTACTACCAGCGGCTACTCGCCGCCGGCAAGACCACCAGGGAGGCACGCCGCTGCGTCAAGCGCGCGCTCGCCCGCCACTTCTACCGACGCCTGCGCGAGCTGCCGACGCTCCCCTTGACAACATAGAAGCGTCGGCCTCGCCCCAGAGGGAGGCGCCGCGGAACACCGCCAAATGCTGTGGCGGTGATGCACCGGTGATGCCCGCCGAGCGGCCGGTCTACCAGCCGAGTGCCGGAGATGCGGCGCCGCGGTTGCGCCATCCGGGCCACGAATATCGAGCACCTGCTTGCGCGAATCGGCTGTCGCTTCGCCGCACGTGTTGTCGTCTGAGTGGCTTGCGCGACATGTGCAGGCCTGACCTTAGGCACACGCTCGGAGCGGCCTCGTCAGATCCCTTCGGCCAGGCGCTCGGCGATCGCAACGGTGGTCAGGTTTGTGTTGGCACGCGGGATCGTCGGCATGATCGACGCGTCGGCGATGAACAGGCGCTCGACTCCTGAGGACGGGGCCGGAGTCGTCAACGACGCGTCCTATTCCGCATGTTCCCGCGGGATGGAAGTAGTTGCGCAGCCATCCGACGTGCGTAGCTCTCGAGGGGTTCGTCCGCCGGCGCGAACTCTGGGCCGAGCAGACGTGCGAGTGGCGCTTGCGCCGCCAGCGCGCGCGCCAGCTCCAGCCCTTCCACGATCGTCGCAGGTCGAGTGGGTCGCTGAGGAAGCCGCGCTCGACTTCAGGCAGCTCGCGCGGTTCGCGCGAGCGCAGCCGAACGCGCCCCGCCGAGGCCGGCTTCATGTGGAAGACCCCGACGCTTGCCTCGTACCCGTCGCTCCCGTTCGCTGCGTTCGTCCACGAGACCAGGTGGATGTCCCAGCTCGCCGCGTTGCAGGCGCTGCTCGCGGCCTTCACGATCGCGTTAGGCGGGTACAGCGGCCCGGTGTGACGAACGTGGTCAGCGGTGAGCTGGTCGAGCACCCCGTTCGACTGCCAGTTGAGCCCTGTGCCGGTGGTCGAGCAGCACCTCGCCCACGGGGAGCGTGGCGACGACCGGGATCGGTGGCGGGCCAGCTCCAACTCGGGCCGATCCCGCTCCGCAGCAGGATCGCCGGCGTGAAGTACGCACCGGCGGTCAGGACGACGACGTCCGCGTCGACTCGCTCCCCAGCCGCCGTGATCGCGCCGGTGGCGCGAGTGCCGTCCAGCGCGATGTGGTCGACGATGGTGTCCGCGAGAACGGTGAGGTTTGGGCGGCCCCGCGCGCGGTCGAGGTAGGCAAAGGCGGTGTTCCATCGCGTATCGTCGACGACGTTCACGGGGAGCCGAGCCGCCCCGTGGGTCTACCCAGGGTCGTCAGCGTCCTCCAGAAGGCAACCCGAGCTCGCTGCGCTTCGAGGAACGCGACATGCAGTGGCGCCGGGTCTGGCGTGTTCGCCGGACAGACCTCGAGCATCGCACGCGCACGTTCCAAGTACGCGGCGAAGCGCCCCACGTCCAGGCTTCGCCCCACTCGTCGTAGTCCTTGGGCGTGCCTGTGACGGCCATGCATGCGTTGTGCGTCGAGCAGCCGCCGATCACGCGCGCGCCGAGGGAGCGCTCGTCCTCGCCGCCCGTGCCCCAGTCGTGTGTGAACGCCAGTCCCCGCGGGTCGAGGAGATCCGCCGGCCAGCGACCGCCGCCGAACGGCCCGAGTCTGGTCCTGCCTCGATCAGCGCAGACCGTTCGATCGAGATCCTCCGAGAGCCGTGCGGCGATCACACAGCCTGCGGTGCCGCCCCCGATGACAACCACGTCGTGTCGCACCGGCTGAGCTGACTCCCGGCCGCAGGCACGGCCGACGGCCGCCGTGAGCCTAATTCGTCAGAGCCCATTGCTCCGCTCCATCGAAAGTAAACGACTGACAGAAGCAGCCGCGATGGACGAAGTCGCGTCGACGGGCTCCGAATGAAGAAAGGGAAACCGCGCCTGGGCACTGTCGCGATAGGAGCTCCAAAGTGGAATCGGGTGATGCACCGGTGATGCACGCACAAGTAGAAACCCCTGCATTTGCAGGGGTTTCCGTATAGGTGGGGTAAGCCGGATTTTTTAATGTCGAGACACCTTTGTCACGGTGATTAGGCTGGGTGAGCCAAAACAGCGCGACTTCGTTGTCGCAGAAAGAGGTCAAATCGTGGCCTGGTGATGCGCGGGTGATGCGCGCGATCGGCGACCGAATGGCGGGTCACTGCGAATGCTCGGCGACGTAGACGGCGAACCGCCCCTGTGAGCTGCCAAGCCACTCGCTGAACGGCCGCCAGTGCATCAGATGCCCGCCAGGGCTGCCGGCGTTACGAGATGTGCCGGGGATGGCGTGGAAGCCGCGGGAAAAGAGGAGGGTGTGGTGCTCGAGAATGCTCTTGTCCTCGCAGACATGGGCGGTCACCAGGCCGCGCTCGACGAGGGCGCCGCAGTTCGGACACTCTGCGGTCGGTGGCTCCACGTGCGACGGGAGATCCCAGTGGAAGAAGCCGTACATCGTCGCCTCCAGATCGCTGCCTCAGCGCTCGCGGTGTCCGAGATGCGGCCTGGGGGCGCCGCGCTCGGTGCCCCCTTGCCGGCTTCTCTGGCGTTGTACGTGCATGAACCGGTAACCGAGCCAGCGTCTCGCGCGCTTGATGCGTGTTCGACCGGCGAGAAAAACCCCCGGCGCCATCACGGCGCCAAGGGGGGGCGAACTGGAGGACGCTCTCTTCGATCGGGAGTCCCATGATGTGCGCGACGATCACTGGAAGATCTCCGTCGTGCAGTCGCCGCCCTGGAGGCGCACCTCGTGGGCCCGCGCCGGGCCCGCCCGGCGGTCGTGGAAGTCGACGAAGAAGTCGGGGTCGACCGCCATGCCGCCCTCGGGGTCGCA
The DNA here is from genome assembly GCA_963779025.1 of uncultured Actinomycetes bacterium. Classification (GTDB taxonomy): domain Bacteria; phylum Actinomycetota; class Thermoleophilia; order Gaiellales; family Gaiellaceae; genus DATBLE01. Next base: position 11,687 of record CAVZWR010000024.1, on the reverse strand, counting down.
GTCGACCCGCAGCAGCCACGACCGCAGCTCCGGGTAGAACTGGTTGTCCCAGGTCGAGTAGAGCGAGTTCGTGACGTACAGCCGGCGGCCGTCGAGGACAGCTGCAGCATCTGCGGGCCGCCGTTCAGCTCGCGCGCCGGCGTCGCTCGGGCTTGCCCAGCACGCCGCCGAGCCAGAGCTGGCCGGTCGAGCTTCGGGTTCGCCGGATCGGAGACGTCGTACTGGCGCAGGTCGCCGTGCAGCCAGTTCGAGAAGTACAGGAAGCGGTCGTCCATCGAGAGGACCAGGTCGGTGATCAGGCCCGGGCACGCGGGAACGGCCAGCCCTCGAGCTCGACGCCCTCGACCTGCGATCACCTTCTCGGCCTCCCAGCCGCCGTTCTGGCGGTGCCAGTGCCACATCGCGCTCGACAGCGCGGCGCCGACGAAGCCCTGCGTCGGCCTCGGGGTCGTGGAGCCAGCGCACCTCGAGCGGGATCAGGCCCGTCGTCGCCGAGGTCGACGGTCTGCTCGAGCGCGGCGCTCGCCGAGGTTCCAGAAGTGCAGGCGCTGGCCGTAGCGGCCCGCCGCACGTCGTCGAGGTCGAAGCCGGCCTCGTAGGCGTTCGGCTCGCCGAACTCGGACGAGACCAGCACGTTCTTGCGCGGCTGGTACCAGAAGTCGTAGTTGAGCGGCGGTCGCTCGCCGCCGTTCTCCCAGCGGCCCTTGACCTCGAACGTGCGGGCGTCGAGCACCGCGAAGCCGCCGGAGCCGTTGCCGTCGGCGTCGCCGAGCATCGAGATCACGACGTTGTCGCCGGGCATGCAGTGGACCGTGTGCGGGCGCGTGTAGCCGGTCTTCGCGATGACCTCCTCGGGCTCGATCACCTTCTCGATCCGCGGCCGGCGCGGATCGTCGGCGACGTCGACGATGTGGATGCCGCGACGAGCGGAAGCCGGGCACGATCAGGTGCGAGCGGTCGGGCCCGTGGCAGGCCGAGCTGCAGCGGTTCCAGCCGAAGTGGTGCAGCTCGTCGCCGACGTTCGGCATCGGCAGTTCGTGGACGATCTCGGCCCGTCCTCCGGCGTCGACGACGGCGAGGAAGTCGGGCGCGTCGACGCCGGTGCCCTCGTGCAGGCAGGCGACGTAGAGGAACTCCTCCGGCGGCGCCTTCAGCGCCTCCTCCGGCGAGGCGTAGAAGGACGTCGGTTTGACGTGTTCGTGGGACATCCGATGCTCCTTTCAGCTGCGCTCGGCCGTCTCGCCGAGCGGGTTGACGAAATCGCAGCCGCTCTCGCGCCCAACTGGCTGCCGCGGCTTGTTCTCGGCGAGCTTCCGCTCGAAGTACTGCGCCAGTCCTCCGGGAGCGCGTCGAGGCCGAGGAGCCGCTCGATCGTCGCGAGGTCGTTGCGATCGCTCGCATACACGCGGGTGATCTCGGCCACCGGGATCCGTGCGAGGATGGTGCGCGAGTGTCTCGACGCGGTCGCCCGCCCCGACCTCGCCCTCGGCCTCACCGCGAAGTAATAGCCGGTCCGGCCGCTGCTGAGGATCCGCTTGACCATGTCCATCCGGCCGAACCGGATCCCGAGCTTGTAGCAGGGCAGCCGCGGCTGAGTGACGACGAACTCGGCCGTCCCGATCCGGAACGGTCGCCGATCGCGCACGTCCTCAGCCAGCCCCTCGGTGGTCAGGTTCTCGCCGAAGAGGCCGGAGGGCAGTCCACTGCGAGCTCGTCTCTGCCAGTAGGCGTAGTGCTCGGGCGGGTAGGCGTAGACCGCCTTCGCGACGCCGCCGTGGACCGTGAGGTCGGCCTGGCGGTCGCCCTCGAGGTTCAGGCGACGGACGGCACGCGCCCGGCAGCCGGCTCCTTGAAGATCCCGGTCGTCACCTCGCGTCCCTTCCAGCGCACGGTGCGCGGGAGGCCGACGTTGACTGAGACCACACGCCGTCTTGCACCGAGGCAGAGGGCCCTACGCATTCGGCCGTGATCACACCTCGTCGAACATCCGGTGCGGGCCTTCGCGAGAATGTCGCTCGCGCGAGATGTTCCCGACCAGATCGGGAGTGCTCCTCGGCGATGTGGCGCTCGACTTTGAGCAATTAGCTCGTCTTCGGTCTCGCCGCGCATGACGAAGCCATCCAGCTCGACCTGAACACCACCCATCGCTCCTCCTTCGCTGTTGGAGCGATGGTCGCGGCCACGGTTTCCGGACCTTTCGGAGATCTTTCTAGAGCTGGTGGTGATGGCTCCGACAGGCGGAACGAGGATCCAGCTTTGCGGCCGGCTCGTCGTCCGGCTGGACGGCAGCGGGTCGAAGACGCGCTGCCCGGCGCCAAGGGCCAGCTGCTCTTCGCCCACCTCGTGCTCAACCGGCCGCCGATAATCGACCGCGACGAGCTGCTCAATGCCGTCTACGGCGAGGAGGCGACGCCCGACCAGAATCCGCGGCTCAGCGTGCTGCTCTCAAGGTGCGCCGCGTCGTCGGGCCTGAGCCGTCGGCGGGCGTGGCGGGGTCGAGCTCGGTGCTGCCGACCGACGCGTTCGTCGATGTCGAGGCGGCGCTCGAGGCGCTTCATCGGGCCGAAACACACATCGCGCAGGGCGAGTGGACAGCCGCCTGGGGACCGTCCGGCATCGCCTATCACGTCGCCAGCCGGCCGCTGCTGCAGGGCAGCGAACCCAATGGCTGGACGAATGGCGCGGCCGGCTCGAGGACGTCCGGCTGCGCGGTCTCGAGTGCTATGTGGAAGGCGAGGCTTGGTCTCGGTGGACCCACGCTGCCCCAGGCGGCGGATTGCGCGGACAGCCTGATCGACCTCGCCCCTTTCCGCGAGACCGGGCACCTGATCCCTCATGGAGGCGCTCGAGCGGAGCGGGAACGTTGCAGAGGCCTTGCGCGCCTACGACCGCTTACGTGTCATGCTCCGCGATGAACTGGGGATCGCGCCCAGCCCAGCGGTACAGAGCGTCTACCGGCGCCTGCTCGGCGAGACGACGGCGACGCGCGCCTAGCAGTTCCTCGGCCTGGGCCAGGATGTCCTCACGCGAGACCTTGCCGACAAGATCCGGGTGGTCCTCCGCCAAATGCGCTTGCGCATTCTCCCAGAGCTCATCATCGCCCTGGCCCTCCACGACCTTGCCGCACACGCAGTTGATTCGCTTGAGCGGGTTCGTGCGCTCCACGACAGCATCCTAGGCCATCCGAGGGAGCGAGTTCTATTTGCTCGAACCCGAGTCGATAACTACCCTGCGCCTCCAGCGAGCTGCTCAGCCTGGGCACCCGACGCCGGCGGAACCCGACGAATGCCGCCGATCCGATTACGGACGCCACCAGTGCCAGCCAGGCCAGCGCCGTGGCGTCGATGTCGTCGATCGGCGGCTTTCCCACGTGGGTTAGCGGAGACAGGTTCAGTATCCAGTCCGGAAGCTGGAGACCCGAGCCGAGCAGGCCGATGAATGTGACCGCGGCGAAGGCCGCCCAGGCCAGGGCGAATGCACGCGGAATGAACCCGTAGAGGAGCACAGCGACGCCCGCGATGACCAGCTCGGCTGGCAGGTAGGCCAATCCGGACTCCAGCAATTTGCCCACGTAGCCGGAATCACCGGTCGAGAGGGCAGTGGTAGCGCCGAACACGACTGCCGAGACCACGACTAACACGACCAGGCCGGTGGTCACGACTAGCACTTGTGCGCCAAGCCACCGCATCCTGCCCAACGCTCCGCACCAATGAGCGCCTTGTCGAGCTGGGAGTGGAACTACCCGAGCCGTCGACACCGGGTGCCAACTACGTCCCGTTCGTTCGAACGGGCAATCTCATTTTCGTCACGGGACAGCTCTCGCAGTGGAATGGCGAGCGCCGCTTCATCGGCAAACTCGGGCAGGAATTCACTGGAGAGGAAGGCCAGCAAGCAGCCCGGCTCTGCGCTCTGAACGCCGCTTCATGCCCCACAAGTGGCGGCACCGCCGGATCTCGCTCGTCGGCCCGCCCAGGGCCTCTCCCCCGCCGAGCTCACCGCGCGCACAGGACACGCCGACCAGAACACGACGCTGAACGTCTACTCCCATGTCATGCCGCCGGAAGAAGGCACGCAGAAGCCGTAGAAGCTGCTCTCCGTGATGCACCGGTGATGCACGAGGAGGTCTCGTAGACATGGGAAAACCCCGCATTTGCGGGGTTTTCCTGTAGCAGGCCTGTAAGCCGGATTCTGTCGTGGGTGACCATCTCTCTAGGCCGGCCGTTGCCGGTCGGCTCGAGCGGTGTACCCGGTTCCTCGGCGGGCCGCGTCATCGGAACCTGCTTCACCTTGCACCGGACGGGGTTTGGCGAGCCGCCGTGTCACCACGGCGCTGGTGGGCTCTTACCCCACCCTTTCACCCTTACTGCCGGCGTCTCCGGAGAGTTTGTCGCCGGAAGCGGTCTCCTTTCTGTGCCACTTTCCGTCGGCTTTCGCCGCCTGGGGTTTCCCCAGCGTCCTGCCCTTCGGTGTCCGGACTTTCCTCGGACCGATTCCTCGAGCCGGCCCGCGGTCACCCGGCCTGCACTCTCATTGTAGCCGGGGCCCGGTCGGAAAGACCGGGCCCCGGCATGCCGCTCGTCTCGTAGCTAGGCGGACGAGGCGGCGGAATCCGCGTCCGCAAGCAGAACGTTGGCCTGGTCGATCAGGCTCTTCGCCTGCTGCTCGTCGATCGCACCACCGCCAAAGGTCGCCTGCTCGAGCAGCGCCTTCATGTCGCCGGCGATCGCGTCACGCCGTGCGGCGAGATCGTGGATCTCGCCTTCCAGCGCCTGATAGCGCGACTCGTCGGTGCTCCTGACGGCCGCATCGGAGATCTCGATCACGTCGTGGCCGAACTGCGCCGAGCGGAGCATTGATCTGCTTGTAGCTCGCCGCAGCCGTTCGAGCGTCTCTCGGTGGGCCCGCAGGCGCTGCGGCAGCGCCTTCGTGTCGAGCATTCCTGCGATCGCGGCCCCGTCGAGGGAGTAGTCGTCCTTCAGCCCGGTGAGGGTGAGGATCGTCGGCCGTAGGTCCGTGTGGTCGACCCACGTGCCGTCATCCCCGCCGGATCTGACACCTGGCCCGACGAACCCGGCCCAGATGTTCACGATGTCGCCCGTATAACCGCCGTGGTTCCAGGCGAACGTGCCCGCCGTGTTCGACCAGTCGCCCGGTGCCGTGACGCAGGGGCTCGCGCAGCTCGCCGCCCCGCGAAAGCCGAAGTAGTCCGGGTCGAGGAAGTCGATGAACGTCGGCGTCCGCGCCGGATCGCCCGTCACCATGTGCAGGGCGCCCATCCCGACCCGATCGACGAGCTTGTCGGAGATCTGATCGGTCGCCCCTGTGATCGCATTTACGCCGGTCAAACCGGCGGTGTCCCGCTCGAACGTGCGCGTGACCGGGTCGTCACGTGCAGGATTCCCGTCGAGGTAGAACGCGGGCGCCATGTCCGAGTGCACCTGGAACGGCGTCGTGTTGCCCTTCTCGGTCGCCAGCAGACCGCGCAGGTTCGCGTTCACCTCGGTGGCGTTGTGCGTGCAGACGTCGCCCGTGGTCGGCGGGCAATTGACGTGCGTCCACTGGCACGGCGTCGTGACGCCGTCACAGCCCGGGTTGACCGGGGTGCCGCCGACGAAGTGATCCTCCTCCTCGGTGGTGATCACGAACAGCGTGTTGTCCTTCGTGATCCCGTCGCTCTGGAGCCTCGAGAAGAACGTGGCGAAGGCCTGGTCGTAGTCGTGCAGCTGCTGCACGTAGCCGGCCTCACCGGGGCCGTACGTCTTGTGGATCTCGCCGGAGACGCCGTGGTTGTCGTGGGCGTCCGAGAGGTAGCCGAAGGTGATCGGCACACCGTGCTCCTGCATGGCCGCGATGTACGAGAGCGTCACGCGCGGGAAGACACCGTCGAATCCGGGGAAGCCGACGTGGCCGGCCGAGTCCTGGATGACGTTGCCGAACAGGTCCTTCATCGGCCCGGTGCTGATCTGCGGCGCGACGTACTTGTTGCCGAAGAGGCCGTTGAAGCCCGAGTAGCCGCCCGGCTCCTGGGGCAGCAGGTCCGGCCGGCCGTGGTTCGCGTCCGAGCACAGAGCTTCGCCCTGGGCGCAGTGGATCGCGATCCCGACGAAGTCGGCGAACGCCTGCCCCGGGTTGGCCGCGACCTCGGCGGCCTCGTCCGATCCCGGCCCGAACACCTTTGTCACGTCGGGACCCGTGTTCTCCAGCACCGCGTTCGCTGTCGAGGCCCCGCCCCAGTTGCAGCCCGCGCGCGTGAACGGAACCCACGGCGCCGGCGCGTTGTGACCGTCGGCGGTGACCATGTTGAAGCTCTGATCGGTGGGTGTCGTCGTCGGCTCGGATCGAAGATGCCGTCGGTCCAGTAGGCGAAGGAGACGCCGAGGTTCGAGGTGCCGTTGGGGTTGAAGTAGCGGAAGCTGTTTGCCACCGCCTGGCCATGGCGATCCGAGTAGACGCCGGTCAAGGCGGTGAGGATGCCGTTCGCGGTGTGCGAGATCAGGACGGTGTGGTCGTTCGTGAGCAGGGTGCCGTTGCTCCGGATGAAGTTGAGCAGGTGCGGCATCTGCTCGAGATCCGACGGAACGGTCGGGAGATTTCGGTGCAAGTGGAGGTTGTCGAACTGGAGATAGATCACGTGCTTGATCGGAGAGTCTCCGACGACCTTGCCGTTCTCGCAGGAGATTGCCGGGAAGCCGGCTAGGCCGGGCGGAGCGGTCGCGCGGCTCGGGCCCGCCGTCGAGCCCGTTGCGGCGCTCGTCGCGGCGATCCCGCCGGCGAGCGCCGTCAGCGCGACGACCGCCGCTGCAAGCAGGACGTTCCTTCTCATGTGTCCCCCCTTGGGCAGATGTGGGTTATTGCCCCGCTACCCTCACCTGCCGAAAACCGAACCTGGGCTCCCGTTCGGTTGGCGGATGGTGACGAGTCGGTGGCTGGCGACGCGCCGCCACCCGGTGCTCCTGGCGGCGGCGCGTCATCGTGCCGATCAGGCGGCAGGGCGTGGGCGCTGCCGCTCGCGCAGGCGAGCCGCCTCGAGTCGCGCCTTCCGGCGCGAATCGAGCGCGACCACCTTTGCGGGCCGGGCGACGGCCTGCGTCGGCCGTGTCGCGACCCGAACGAGGTGCAGGTGCATCTCGCCTCCTCTCGTTTGTTGGTCTGGGCCGCCCCGCGGCCGAGGTGCGCGGCGGCGGGGACGTCTGGAGAGGCGCTACCGCGAAAGGTCGAGCAGATCCCCGCGTTGCTCGCTAAATCGGCAGGCAAAAGCAGCGGCGTATTGCGCAGCTGGAATTAACCCGCGTCGAATCGGCTGGGAGCTGTTCTCTCTCGGGCGGAGCCTCGAGTGTCCTTATGTCCTGTTCAAGCCTGGCATCACCTCTTGGTTGATCCGTTCGCCCCCGAAACGACGAAGGCGACCCGTTGGGTCGCCCTCGATCCGATGGTTATGCGGCTGACTGGCTAGCCTGCGCGCCTCCGGTCGAGGGCCCGAGCGTCGTCGCCGAGCAGCGCGACGAACGTCCGCTGCTCGCACGAGTTGTTCCACATGGCCGGCACGGCCATGGAAACACGAGCTCGGTGAATGAGGGTGTTGTTGGTCATGAGTATCGGCCTGGACTGTAACCGAATCATCGGACGCCGTCAAGGGCGATTTCGGAGAAATCGCGAGAAAATGTCAGCCGGTGATTTCTTCCAGCGCCAGCGTTGGGCCGTGAGCCTCTCGTCGCCGATCTCGAGACCGCACTCCGGACAGCCGATCCCGTCCACCCGGTGCAGGAGGAACTCGGAGCAGACAGGGCACTCCAGGCTCGCGCGCCGGAGGATCGCGACGAGCTCCTGGTCGAGCGAGCGATGGAGGCCGACGACCGTCACAGCGTCCTGAACACTCCCGTCACCCGGCCGAGGATCTGGACGTGGTCGGCGTAGATCGGCTCGTAGGCGGCGTTCTCCGGCTGGAGGCGGACACGGCCCTTGGAACCAGCAGAGCCGCCCTCGCGGAAGAACCGCTTCACGGTCGCCTCGTCCGTCGACTCGTCGTCTCCGGCGAGCGCCACGACGATCTCGCCGTTCGCGCGTCCTGTGTCCGGCGGACGACGACGTAGTCGCCCTCGAGGATCCCCGCGTCCTGCATCGAGTCGCCGCGCACGCGGAGCAGGAACTCCTCCCCGCCGCTCGCGAGCGGCTCCGGCACGGAGAGATAGGTCTCGACGTTCTGCTCGGCGAGCAGCGGCCCGCCGGCGGCGATCTGCCCGAGGAGGGGCAGCGTGTGGACCTCGCCCGCCTCGCGGCTCGCGGGCCAGCGCGACCGGACAACTCGAGCGCGCGCGGCTTCGTCGGGTCGCGCTTGATCAGCCCCGCCCGCTCCAGATTGGCAAGGTGGGCGTGGACGGTCGAGGGCGAGGCCAGCCCGACCTCCTCGCCGATCTCGCGCACCGTCGGCGGGTAGCCGTGCGCGTCGACGTACCGGACGAGGAACTCCCAGATCTCCTGCTGGCGTTTCGTCAGCATCGATTCCGGACGTCACAGCGGCACCTCCGTTGGGGCGAACATGTGTTCGAGAGTAGCTGCCAGGTCGGACGCCGTCAAGGGTTCACCGGGACGGCGAAGGCCTGTCCCACCTCGCCGCCGCGCCCGACATGGCGGGCGCGGCAGAGGCCGCGTGAGCGATCGCCGCGCATCGCACTCGACCGTCGCCGGCCCCAGATCACAGCCGCGCAATCGCGCCGACCGCAAGGAGGGGGCACACGGGGGAACCAGGGGTTCCCCCGTGAAGCGAAGCCGAAGTCGCGGCGGAGCCGCGACGCGGCGAGCGATGCGCTGGAGAGGACTTGAACCTCCACGGCCCAACGGGCCACAAGGCCCTCAACCTTGCGCGTCTACCAATTCCGCCACCAGCGCGCGGACGGCATTGTAGCGGCGGGTAGTGTCCCGCGAAGATGCGCGACGCGTGTGCAGCCGCCGTCGACGCCGCCCTCGGGGCAGGCGCGAGCTACGCCGATGCGCGAGCGGCCGTCCGGCGCTCGCAGTCGGTCGGGACGAAGAACGGCCGCGTCGAGACGCTGACCGACAGCGAAAGCGAGGGGATCGGCGTGCGGGTGCTCGTCGGCGGCGCCTGGGGGTTCGCCTCCGACCGCCGGCTCTCGCCCGAGGGGGCGCGCGACGCCGCGCTGCGCGCCTGCGGGTTCGCCGCCGCGGCCGGCCGCACCCGGCCGCGTGCGCTCGCGCCGGTCGACGCGCGCTCCGGCTCGTACCGGACGCCGGTCGAGCGAGACCCCTTCGCCGTTCCGCTCGACGAGAAGGTCGCGCTCTGCCTCCGCATCGAGGAGTCGCTCCGCCACCCCGACGTCAAGGTCGCCGAGGCGTCGCTGCGCGCCCGGAGCGAAAGGAAGCTCTTCCTCTCCTCCGACGGGATCGAGGTCGACCAGGAGCTCGTCGAGTGCGGCGGCGGCATGCAGGCGGTGGCGATCCGCGACGGCGTCGTGCAGCTCCGCTCCTACCCGAGCCTCCACGTCGGCTCGAGCGCGCAGGCCGGGTGGGAGTACGTCGAGAGCCTCGCGCTCGAGTCGGAGGGACCGCGGCTCGCGGAGGAGGCAGCCGCGTTGCTCCGGGCGGACGAGTGCCCCGCAGGGGTGACGACGGTCGTGATCGACCACGAGCAGATGCAGCTCCAGATGCACGAGTCGGTCGGCCATCCGACCGAGCTCGACCGCGTCTACGGCACCGAGGCCGCATATGCCGGCACGAGCTTCCTGAAGCCCGGCGACCGCGGCTCCCTCCGCTACGGCTCCGAGCACATGAACGTCACCGCCGACGCCACCACCCCGCTCGGCCTCGGCACCTTCGGCTTCGACGACGAAGGCGTGCCGGCCTCGCGGGAGCCGGTCGTCGAGGCAGGCGTGCTCCGCAGCTTCCTCACCTCGCGCGAGACCGCGGCTCAGCTCGGGCACGGCGGCGGCGGCTCGATGCGCGCCGACGGCTGGGCCGCGGATGCCGCTCGTCCGGATGACGAACCTCCACCTCGAGCCGGGCGACGGGTCGCTCGAGGAGCTGATCTCCGAGGTCGACGAGGGCCTGTTCCTCCAGACGAACCGGAGCTGGTCGATCGACGACAAGCGCCTCAACTTCCAGTTCGGCACGCAGATGGCCTACGAGATCAAGAACGGAAAGCTCGGGCGCCTGTACCGCGACGCGACCTACACCGGGATGACGCCGGTCTTCTGGGGCTCCCTCGACCGCGTCGCCGGGCCCGAAGAGTGGACGATGTACGGCCTGACGAACTGCGGCAAGGGCCAGCCCGGCCAGCACGCGCACGTCTCGCACGGCGCCTCGCCCGCGCGGTTCCGGAACGTCCAGGTCGGCGTGAAGGCATGACTGCGCTGGAGATCGCCGAGCGCGCGCTCTCGTTCGTGACCGACGGCGAGGCGGAGGTCTACGTCGGCACCGAGAGCTGGGGCCTCGCGCGCTACGCCGGCTCCGAGATCCACCAGCCGACGCTCGTCGACAACGCCGGCGTGCAGCTGCGCATGATCTCGGGCCGCCGGTCCGGCGTCGCGACGACGAACCGCACCGACGACGAGGGCCTGGCGGAGCTCGCCCGCCGCGCCGCCGACGTGGTCGCGAACGCGAGCGACGACCCGGAGCTCGTCCCCCCTGCGCCGCCCGTGGAACTGCCCGACGCCGAGGGCTACGACGAGGAGACGGCCGCGCTCGGAGCCGACGGCCAGGCGCGGCTTGCGGCCGCCGCGTGCGCCGAGGCGGCGGAAGATCTGAAGCTCTACGGCTACTTCACCAGCGGCGCGTGCGAGGCGGCGATCGCCTCGACCGCCGGGCTACGCGCGTCGCAGCGAACGACCGATGCGACCTGCCTCGCGCTGGCGGCCGGGGAAGGCGCCTCCGGGTACGCGATTCGAACGGCGTGGCGAGCCGGCGAGATCGACCCCGCCGACGTCGCACGCGAGGCGCTGGCGAAGGCGGAGCGAACACGCGGCGCGGTCGAGCTCGAGCCGGGCCGCTACCGCGCAGTGCTCGAGCCCTATGCGCTCGCCGACCTCCTCTACTGGTTCTCGTTCGACACGCTGAACGGGCTCGGCTTCCTGGAGGAGCGGAGCTTCTTCTCGGGGCGGGTCGGCGAGCGGGCATTCGACCCGAAGCTGACGATCGTCGACGACGGGCTCGACCCACGCGGCCTGCCGCACTCCTTCGACTTCGAGGGCGCGCCGAAGCAGCGCACGCCGCTCGTCGAGGAGGGCGTGATCCGCGGCCCGGTCTGGGACCGCGCGACTGCCGCCCGCGCCGGACGCGAGACGACGGGCAACGGGCTTCCCGCCGGCTCCCGCGCGTACGGGCCGGTGCCGACAAACCTCGTGCTCTCACCCGGCGAGGCCGAGTCGACCGACGAGCTCGCGGAACTGGTCGGCGACGGCATCTACGTCACGCGACTCCACTACCTCAGCGTCGTCAGCCAGCGCGAGGGCGTGATCACGGGGATGACGCGCGACGGGACGTTCCGGATCCGCGACGGCAAGGTCGCCGAGCCGCTCGTCAACCTGCGCTTCACGGTCGCCATGCCCGACGTGCTCGCCGAGCTGCCCGGCCTGACGCGCGAGACCCGGCTCGTCAACCACAGCGACTTCTACGACGACCGCTGGGCGTACGGCAACCGCGTCCCCGCGATCGCGACCGCGAGCTTCAACGTCACC
>CAVZWR010000023.1:0-56692 GCA_963779025.1 uncultured Actinomycetes bacterium | reverse complement strand
CTTTGTTTGCAGGCAATCAAGGTGATCGCCCGATCACAAACAGCCTGCCCTTCCCTCACCTCGCCCGCTGGACCCAACCGGGTCAATTCCTCGGCATGGTCGCAGGGCCCTCTACCGCGCCGTCGATGCCGCAGCGGGCCGTTTTCGGGACAGAGGTTGAGCTGTCGCCGGCTGGCAGGCCGGGCGCTCGGCGTCTCCGAGCTCACGGCACCCGGGCCGTAAAACGCGAGGAGGGCCCCTTGGGGCCCTCCTCGTTCAAGCTTGATGTTGTTGTGGAGTTGTCTGGCTTACGCCTCGGCGTTCATGCAGCCGAGCAGTGTGTTCAGGTTCCCGATCTGCGTCTGGGTGACCTCGCTGCCGTTGTTCAGCCCCTTGATCGCGTTGCCGATCAGGCCGTTTGCGTAGTGCCTGCACCGCTGGTCGTGCTGGCCGAGGTCAGGGCGCAAAGGCGTGCAGCCCATGCCGCCGATCGACTGGCCCGTGAACCCGGTCTTGTAGAGGTTGTTGTAGCTGAGCGCCAACGTCTGCGCGAGCAGCGTGTTGAACGAGTTGATGTTGATGCCGGAGTCGACGCTACGCGGTCGTAGTGCACTGGGATCAGGCTGGCGCCGTTCGGCGTGTTCGGCAGGATCGTCTTCGACTTCGCTGCCGAGTCCACCGTCACGTTGCACCGCTGTTCGTCGCGCTGACGTCCGGCTGCCGAGCGTCACGGCGTTCGCTGCGCTGAACGCGTTATTCGCCGCCAGGACGGCCTGGCCGTTCGTGTTGCCGCAGAAGCCCATCGTCTTGCCGAACGTCCGGGCGTGAACGGCTCGTCGGCGCTGGTGGCGCCGATGTAGTTGCCGTCACCGGCGACGGTCGCCTTGTAGATGTAGCCACCTGCCGCCAGCGGAGCCGAGTCCACGGTGCTGGCCGTGAATCCGACTCTCCGCCGGATTAGGTTGGCGACCGGATTGCCGTTCAGCGTGAAGCTGACGGCGGGAATCGGGAAGCCAGGCACCTCGCCGGTCACATTCGCCGTGTCGTGCACGACCGTGCCCCGCGACGACGTCGTGTTCGTGATGTCCTGGTGGCGGCGTTATGGATGTGCGTGACGATCGTCAACTGCGCCTTGTCCACGGTCAGCGGCTCAGGACCGCTTCTGCCGCCGATGTAGTTGTGTCACCGGCCACGCTCGCCCGGTAGGTGTAGCTGCCGGCCGCCAGCGGAGCCGAGTCCACGGAGCGTGCCGTGGCCGTGCCGTCCGCCGACGGGTCGATGGCGACCCCGTTGCCGTTCAGCGTGAAGGTGATCGCACCGGTCGGGGTGAAGCCCGGCACCGCACCGGTCACGGTCGCCGTGTCATGCACGACCGACCGAGCGGCACATGTGTGTGCCACCGACGTTGCCGTGGCTGGCGTTGTGGATCTGCGTGACGATCCGCAGCTGTGCCTGGTCGACGATGAACGGCTCACAGCCACTCGTGTCGCCCAGGTAGTTGTCGTCCCCGGCCACCGTGGCCGTGAACCCGTAGCTACCAGCGCCGAGCGCGGAGGTGGCGGCGGAACGCGGATCACCGGACACCTCATCTGCACCGGTGCTCGCCGTAGGCCCGCTCACATCCGTGCAGTCGATCGTCTTGTAGAAGGTGAACGTCACGGCACCGGTCGGATCGAAGCCGGGCACCTGGCCCGTGATCTGGGCGGTGTCGTGCATGACCGTGCCGAGCGCGACGTGCCCGTTATCCGCGACCACCACATGGGGAGCTTTGTGCAGGATCGTGTCCGCAGTCAGCTGACCCTGGTCGACGATGAACGGCTCACAGCCACTCGTGTCGCCCTTGTAGTTCGTGTCCCCGGCCACCGTGGCCGTGAACCCGTAGCTACCAGGAGCGAGTGCGGCACTGGCGTCCGAACGCCGGTCGCCGGACGGGTCGAGCACACCGCCGTTGTTCCCGGCGTCAGTGCCGGTATCGGTGCAGTCGATCGTCTTGTAGAAGGTGAACGTCACGGCACCGGTCGGAGTAAAGCCGCCGACCGCGCCCGAGATCTGGGCGGTGTCGTGCATGACCGAACCGAGCCCGACGTGCGAATTATTCGCGATCTCGTCGTGGGCAGCGTTGTGCAGAATCGTGTCCGCAGTCAGCTGACCCTGGTCGACGATGAACGGCTCACAGCCACTCGTGTCGCCCTTGTAGTTCGTGTCCCCGGCCACGGAGGCCTGGAACGCGTACGTACCCGGGGCGAGCGCCGAGGTAGCGGCCGAGCGCGGATCGCTGGTCACCTCGTCGGCACCGAGGTTGGCGATCGGGGCACCACCCGTGTTGCACTCCGTGTAGTTCGAGTAGTAGGTGAACGTCACCGCACCGGTCGGAAGAAAACCACTGACGTTGCCCGTGATCTGGGCGGTGTCGTGCATGACCGAGCCGAGCCCGACATGCGAATCGTTAGCGACCGTGGCGTGGGCAGCGTTGTGCAGGATCGTGTCCGCTTTCAGCTGACCCTGATCGACCGTGAGCGGCTCACAGGTGCCGTCGCCGTCCGTCCACTGCTCCGTGTCGCTGCTGTTGTAGTGGACGAGGTAGCCGTACGTGCCAGGTGCGAGCGCAGCGGTATTCGACGAGTTAGCCTCGCCGTTTGCGTCGAGCGCGACGCCGTTCTCGGTACTCACGACAGTGCCCGAGCACGGTGAAGCGGCGGTGCCGTTGTAGAAGGTGAAGTCGACGGTGCCTTGAGGCGTGTTCGGCGCACCAGTCGCCGTAACCGTCGCGTGGTCGTGCACAACCGACCCGAGCGGGACCTCCGTCACCGTGTCCTTACCGAGCTTGATGTCGGTCAGCACGGTCGATGCCGCGGTTTCGGTGACGAACGCCTCCTGGCCGCAGCCGGAACTGGCGGCTTCGTTGTTGTCATCACCGCTGTAGTCAGCCGTCCACTGGTACGTGCCGTGAACGATGGAGACGTAACCACCAGAGTTGTTCCCCTGGGTCGCGGTGTCGTAGGTGTCGTTGCCGTTGACGGTGACCACGTCGGTGTAGACGGGGCTACCCGAACAGTCGCCCTGACTCGGCGGGTAGAGCTTGAACGTGATCGTGCCACCGATCGCCGGCGACGTGGAACCGTCCGCCAGCGTGGCGGTGTCGTTCAGCTTAACCCCGACCTTGCCGCCCTCACCGGGATTGGTTTCGATCGTCGGCTTCGACTTGGCAGCGGCGCAGACGTGGCTCAGGTTGAACTGTGTCGCCGGTCCGGTGATGTCAGCCGAACTGCCCGCTGTGATCAGGTCGGTCAGCGTATGACCGGCGGGTACGGCCACGAATACGTTGTCGTGCTGTCCACCGTTCAGAGTGAACGTCGATGTCGTAAACGTCTCCGTCGGATTTTGCAGGGCCAGATGGAACGTGACGAAGGCGCTCGTGCCGTTGTTCGGAATGAGCACGAAGTGCCAGTAGGAGTTGGTGGAATCGGGACAGTCCGTCGTCGTCGGTGCCGTGTTGTTGTGTAGCGCGATGTTGGTCGTGACGACCGTCGAGCTACTTGCAAACGCCATCACAGCGCCCACCGTCAGTGCTGCGAGAAGCACGCCGAGGATCAAAAACCACCGGCCTCTTCTCCTGAATTGTTTGGGTGTTGCCACAGAAATGTCTCCCCTCATAAGTCTTCGCCCGAGCCTTGGTCATCGCCAGGCGAGGGCCAGAACCGTGAACCTGGGTGAGTTACAAAGAGCCAGCCGCCGGGCAAGCCGGGTCAGCTTCCACCAACGAGCGGCGACCGCAGTTCGCCGTCATGGCCGGAGGCCAACGCTCCCTCTCTCCCCAAAATTTTTCCCTCCCCGGGCACTCCCTTTGCCCTACCGCAGTTGTTAGACGCCGTTTCCGGCAACTACTATTGTCACATCCTTAGCGTTCGTGCGCGTTGTGTCAACCCCAGATTTGTCTAGTCGCGGTGTTTGCTGCCGTTGTTGTCTACGACATTCCAGAGGCTGTTGGCGCCGGTGGACCCGTTGCCTGTGAAGAGGACTTGGTCGTTCGCCGAGGAGACGCTCCCCGAGGACAACAAGCCAGATCCGAAGGAGGACGTTGGTTCCTGGCAGTTGTCAGGCACGCTGGAGCAGCTTGTGCCAGTGATGGGCGCGGATGCCGTGGCGAAAACCCCGTGGGCCAGGTTGTCCGAGCCGAACGAGGTGGAGATGTAGTCGCCGACCATGCGTCCCTGGCTGGTGGTGGCGAGCCAGGTTGAGGGCATCCCGCTGATGATCGTTTGTGGTGTGCTCCAGCTGCTGCCGCCGTTGGTCGAGGAGATGAAGCCGACGCCGAGCTCGGTGCTGCCCTTCGGATAGAAGTAGTAGGTCAGCCCCAGCTGAGCTGTCCCCCCGGAGGTGGCCTTGTTGACTGCCAGACCGGGGATGAAGTGGTCGATCCCACTTTTGACCGGGTCGGTCGGGACGCGGCTCACCGCCGACCAACTGGTGCCGGTGCCGTTGAGCGAATGGGAGATGACGATGTCGTTGGCTTTGCCGGCGTGGACGAAGCGGGCGTCCGACCAGACGACGTAGACGGTGCCAGCGCCGTCGATCTCAGCGGAGGGAAGCGGCCCCTCGCGCAACCCGCCGGCAACCGTATGGTGCCGGATCTTGGCGATCGTCGTGACCGCGCTCCAGCTCACGCCGCCATTGGTCGAGTTGAAGGCGCCGATCGCGGTCTCGTTGGCGTTCGCGATCGGCACGATCACCGTACCGTCGGGACGAACCACGGGCTGACCGCCGATCACACCACTGTTGTTGGTGGCAGGCGCTCCCCAGGTCAACCCGCCGTTGGTGGAGGTGCTCATCTGGAGCCGATTACCTGCTCCGTGGTCATCCCATTGCGTGTAGCAATTGCCGTAGAACGGGCTGGTTGCGGTGTTGTCGCAGGCGATCCAGTTCTTGTCCAGGTCACCTCCGGTTGCTGTCACAGAAGGAGGCCCCATGTGAGTCCGCCGTCGGTCGAGCGGCTAGTAAGAATCGCCGCGCCGCTGATGCCGCCTGCTTCGGACAGAGCCAGCGAAGAGATCAGCCAAACATTGTCCTGAGCGTCGTAGGCGACGGCCGGATCACTCGCCCGATCATACGTCCCGCCGCCAGTAAATTTGGTGACGCCAGGAAGCAGGCCGGTGCGTCCAAGTGGCGCCGTTGTCGGTCGAGGTCGCGAAGCCGATCGCGCACGCGCCGCCATCGAAGACACGGCCAACCTGGAACGTGGAGACGATCGTGGAACCAGACGAGAACGTATCCGGCTCGACCTCCGTGCCTATGGTTGGTCGTAGTCGACGCGGCACACGTCGCCTGCGTAAACGGGTCACTACTGATCGCCGACGTGGCCGCGTTTGCGCCGGTAACGCCGATCACCAACGCCAGCGCGCCACACACAACCAACAGACTCCGCATTCTCATTCTCAACTCCCTCTCCCGAGCTTTGTGACGCCGCTTCATCCGGATTGGTCGGCGTCATGAACAGGCTGACCGAACGGACGGATTCTGATCCGGCCGCGGACGAAGGTCAACCCGCGTCGGTGCGGCGACCTCGCCGGCCCTGAGGCACCGCACCGTCGCTCTCCCTCTCCTCCCACCACAGTCTTTCTCTCTTGGGGCAACTCCCCTTGCCCCTGCCGCAAGTCTTAGACGCCTGTTTTCGGCGGCTACTTACTTCTGGCACAGCCTTTGTGGTTTTCCACGTCGTGTCAAGGCTTAGTAGGCGAATCGAGCAGGATCCTTACGCGTTCAAAGGCATACGCGGAGCCCGGAGTCGGGAGGGCAGGCCCGAAGCTGCTGTCGGGCGCCTACCGCGCGCTGCCGAAGTCTGCGGTCAGAATCGTGACTTCGAGGCCCCCGAAGACTCCCGGAGCGGCAGGCGCATGGACGGCGCCGAGGCCGATCTCACGCCAGGTCGGCGACAGCAGCGTCTGCCGGTGCCGCGGGCTGCGGAGCCAGAGCTGCAATGTCTGGTGAGCGGTCAGAGCCGGCGAGGCCCAGGCCATCGTCTCCCCGAGAGCCCGGTATCCGCCGGAGAAGGCGCCGACCCGGGTGCCGAACGCGGACCCCCCGGCGGAACGGTGTGTGAAGTACCCGTGCTCCGCCATCGACGAGGAGTGGCTCTGAGCGGCCGAGGCGAGCGCAGGACTTGCCTGCAAGGTCAGCAGGCCGTGCTCTCGACGGAACTCGTTGATGGCTGCCAGCGTCTGGACCTCTAGCGTGGGGAGACGCGTGATCCGCGCGGCTCCGGCCGCTGACTGGACCGCCGCGGCGGCAAGGACGGCAGCTGCTCCGAGGACGAGGAGCAGGCGGGAGGAGCGGAGTCCTAGAAGGCGACCGACGTTCGGCAACAGAGCCTCGAGGTTCGCCGACTTCGTTCGCACTCCTGGCCGTGCTCCTCCCCGACCCCCGGGTTGAAGGGGCGAGCTTACGCGACGAGCCGGCCGGGTTCGAGGTCTAGGCGCCGGGCGTGACGGCGAGGATGTCCGCCAGGTGGATCAGCCGGAAGGTCTGCCGCACGGCGCGCATCTTGTCGCGTCTCGTCCTCGATCTCCGGGACTGCGCGCCAGAGGTCTCGGGCGCAGAGGAGCAGCTCCTTGATCCGTCCGAGATCCTCGAGCGGATAGCCGTTCCGCTCGTCGCACGCGTTCAGCGCGAGGCCGAGGACGCCGACCGTGTCCGCCTGGCGGGTCCAGAGGAGCGGCGTCGCCATCGAGAGGTACTGGTGGATCCGGGCGAGCACCATCGGCTGCGTGAACGTGTCGCTGCCCTTCGCGGGCGTCGGCTCGAGCGGGCGGCTCGCCGTCGGCGATTCGGTTCGCGTTGCCGGCGAGCATGTCGCGGATCTGGTCGTCGGAGAGGCCGGCGACGCGCGCGGTGCGCAGCGCGATCAGGAGCGACGAGGGCTGCTGGCCGTAGGGGAAGTCCGAGGCGTAGAGCACCTGCTCGGGCGAGACCTGGCGGAAGAAGTCGAGCAGGTCGATCGGGCTCCAGGCGGAGGTGTCGAAGAAGACGCCGGCCTTGCCGGCGAAGTGGTCGCATCAGCGCCGCCGAGGTCGGCGATCCCGGCGTGGGCGAGGATCAGCTGCGCCTCGGGGTACTCGTCGACGAGGTGGGCGAGGTCGGCGGCGATCGGCGGGAGTCCGCGGCCGGCGTGGATCAGGATCGGCACGCGGCGCTCGGCGGCGAGGGCGAACACCGGCGCGAGCCGCTCGTCGTTCAGGAGGAACCGCTGCGCGCGCGGGTGGAGCTTGATCCCGCGGGCGCCGCGGTCGAGGCAGCGCTCCGCCTCCTCGATCGGGCTCCTCGCCGAGGTCGAGCCGGACGAACGGGATCAGTCGGCCTTCGGAGCGCTCCGCGAACTCGAGCGTGCGGTCGTTCGGCTGCACGGAAGGCCGGGTGCCGGTCGGGCTCGTCCATGCAGAACATGAACGCGCGCGAGATGCCGTAGCGGTCCATGACGCGCTCGAGGTCGTCGTAGTCGCCGACCATCCCGTCGATGTCGTGGCCGAGGTGGAGGTGGGCGTCGAAGATGTCGGCGCCTTCCGGGAGTTCCCGCCGCAGCTCCTCGTCCCACTCGGCGACCAGCTCCTGGGCGCGCTGAAGCGCTTCGTCCATCGATCCCAGTCTAGGCATTAGCATTCGCTGCCCGTGCCGGACGTCCTGATCTACGCAGACACCGTCCGCTCGCCGGCGATGCGGCACGAGGTGCCGATCCTCGTGCCCGATCCGTTCCTCTACGTCGAGCGGGACGGCGCGCGGCACACGGTCTCGACCTCGTTCGAGGTCGACCGGATCACCGCGATTCCCGGCGGGCCGCAGGCGCACGCGTCCGAGGAGTTCGGGTTCGACGACCTGATCGCGCAGGGCTTGCCGCGCGAAGAGGTCGACCTCGGAGTGGTCGTCAACGCCTGCAAGGCGCTCGGCGTCGAGAAGGCGGTCGCCCCGCCGACGTTCCCGATCGCCGTCGCCGAACGGCTCTGGCAGTCCGGGATCCAGGTGACGAGCGACCGTGACGACCTTCGCTTCGCCGTCGGCGGGTGAAGAACGAGGCGGAGCTCGCCGGGCATCCGCCGCGCGCAGCGGGCGGCCGAGGCCGGAATGGACGCTGCGCGCGACCTGCTGCGGCGGGCCGAGCCGAACGGCTCCGGGCTGGTCGTCGACGGCGAGCCGCTGACCTGCGGAGCGGATCAAGCTGCGCGATCAACGGGGCGTTCGTCGCCCACGGCGTCGTCGCCGAGGACTTCATCGTCGCGCACGGGGCGCAGGGGGCCGTCGGGCACGACCTCGGCTCCGGGCCGATCGCCGCGGGGCAGTCGGTCGTGATCGACCTCTGGCCGAGGACCCGGAGACGGCCTGCTACGCGGACATGACCCGCACCTACGTCGTCGGCGAGCCGCCGGAGGAGATCGTCGAGTACCACCGGCTGGTGAAGGCGGCGCTCGACCGTGCGCTCGAGACCACACGGGCGGGGATCCCGGCGACGGAGCCGTTCCGGGCGGTCTGCGACCTGTTCCAGGAGGCCGGCTATCCGACGCAGCTCTCGAAGGGGCCGGGCGAGGTGCTGACGAGCGGCTTCTTCCACGGGCTCGGCCACGGGGTCGGGCTCGAGGTGCACGAGCCGCCGTGGCTGGGCCGGGCGCCGGGCGACATGGTCGCCGGCGACGTCGTCACGCTCGAGCCGGGGCTCTACCGCCAGGGCTTCGGCGGCGTCCGGCTCGAGGATCTCGTCCTCGTCACCGAGAGCGGCGCGGAGAACCTGACCGATATCCCGTACGAGCTTGCTCCCGTGACCCGGGATGAGCGACGCGACGATCGAGACCCTGCTCGCGGAGGAGCGGCGGTTCCCGCCGTCCGCCCGAGTTCGCAGCGCAGGCGAACGCGCAGCCCGACATCTACGACCTCTCGTTCGAGGAGCTGTGGGAGCGCGAGGGCCGCGAGCGCGTGACCTGGTTCGAGCCGTTCACCTCGCTCTACGAGTGGGAGCTCCCGTACGCGAAGTGGTACCTCGGCGGGAAGCTGAACGCGACGTACAACTGCGTCGACCGGCACGTCGAGGCCGGGAACGGCGGCAAGGTCGCCTACTACTGGGAGGGCGAGCCCGGCGACAGGCGCGAGATCACGTTCGCCGACCTCCTGCGCGAGACGACGAAGCTCGCGAACGCGCTCAAGGCGCTGGGCGTGAAGAAGGGCACGCCGGTCGGGATCTACATGGGGATGGTCCCGGAGACGCCCGTCGCGATGCTCGCCTGCGCGCGGATCGGCGCGCCGCACACGGTCGTCTTCGGCGGGTTCTCGGCCGACTCCCTCCGCGACCGGATGCAGGACATGGGGTGTGAGGTGCTGATCACGCAGGACGAGGCGTGGCGGCGCGGCCAGACCGTGCCGCTGAAGGAGACCGCGGACGAGGCCATGGCCGAGTCGCCGTCGGTGCGCTCGTGCGTCGTGCTCAGGCGGACCGGCGGCGACGTGCCGATGACCGAGGGGCGCGACGTCTGGTGGCACGACGTCGCGACCGACGAGACGCGAGTGTCCGTGCGAGCCGATGGACTCGGAGGACCTGCTCTACCTCCTGTACACGTCGGGGACGACCGCGAAGCCGAAGGGGATCATCCACACGACCGCCGGGTATCTCGTGGGGACGGCGGCCACCCACCACTACATCTTCGACGTCAAGCCCGACACGGTCTACTGGTGCGCCGCCGACGTCGGCTGGGTGACGGGCCACTCGTACATCGTCTACGGGCCGCTGTGCAACGGGACGACCGGCGTGCTGTACGAGGGGACGCCGGACTTCCCGGACAAGGACCGCTGGTGGGAGATCGCCGAGCGCTACGAGGTCGACGTCCTCTACACGGCGCCGACGGCGATCCGCGCGCACATGAAGTGGGGGCAGGAGTACGCGGAGAAGCACGACCTGTCCAAGCTGCGGCTACTCGGCTCGGTGGGCGAGCCGATCAACCCCGAGGCGTGGCGCTGGTACCGCGAGGTGATCGGCGGCGACCGGACGCCGGTCGTCGACACGTGGTGGCAGACCGAGACGGGGATGATCATGATCACGCCGCTGCCGGGGATCACGACGACCAAGCCGGGGTCGGCGACCAAGCCGTTCCCAGGAGTCGACGCGGCCGTGTACGACGAGGCCGGGAACGAGGTCGGCCCGGGCGGCGGCGGATATCTCGTGCTGCGGCGGCCGTGGCCCGCGATGCTGCGCGGGATCCACGGCGACCCGGAGCGGTACGTGCAGACCTACTGGTCGCGGTACCCGGACGTGTATTTCGCCGGCGACGGTGCGCGGATCGACGAGGACGGGGACTTCTGGCTCCTCGGGCGGGTGGACGACGTGATGAACGTCTCCGGCCACCGGATCTCGACGATCGAGGTCGAGAGCGCGCTCGTCTCGCATCCGTTGGTGGCGGAGGCGGCCGTGTGCGGCCGCTCCGACTCGCTGACCGGGCAGGCGATCGTCGCCTACGTGACGCTGCGCGGCCGGGAGGAGGGGTCGGTCGAACGGCTCGAGGAGCTGCGCGAGCACGTCGCCGAGGTGATCGGCCCGATCGCGAAGCCGGCGAACATCGTCTTCACCCCCGAGCTGCCGAAGACGCGCTCGGGGAAGATCATGCGGCGGCTGCTGCGCGACGTCGCCGAGAACCGTCCTCTGGGCGACACGACCACGCTGGCCGACCCGGCGGTGGTGGACGAGATCAAGACGCGCGCCGAGTCCGAGAAGTCGGAGGATTGAGCTCCCCGGAACGGCAGCTCGGCGTCGACCTCTTCAACGAGGTCTGGCGCCTGATGGAGACGCGCGAGGACGACGAACGCATGGTCAACGCCGCGCACGCGTCGGCGTTCCACTGGGCCGTGGCGCCGGAGTGCAAGCCCGAGAACCAGGCCCGGTCCGAGTGGCAGATCTCGCGGGTCTACACGGTCCTCGGCCGCGGCGAGCCCGCGGTGTGGCATGCGCAGCGGTGTCTGGAATGGTGCGAGTCGGCCGGCATCGGCGACTGGGATCTGGCGTATGCGTACGAGGCGCTGGCGCGTGCGCATGCGGTGGCGGGCACGGGCGAAGCGGACGCGTGGAAGGCGAAGGCGCGCGAGGCGGGCGACGCGATCGCGGACGAGGAGGATCGCGAGCACTTCGAGGAGGACTACGCGACGCTCTAGAACCGGCGTAACAGCGGCGCGTAGCGGCTGAAGGACCACGGCCAGTCTTCGATCGACGCGCAAAGGCCGGCTCGAACGGGATTAGCGAGCACGTAGTCGTGGCGTCGCTCGAGGCTCTCCTCGCTTTCGATCAGGCGGGTCTGAAATCGCTCCGAGAACACGTGCCCGTGAAGTCCGTAACTGGTGTTGTACGACCGGGCATAGGACCAGTTCAGCCATTGCATCGCCTCAGAGAGCTTCGACCGGCGTGCCTCGAAGATCCCGTGATAGTGCGTCGACATCACGCACGCCGCGTGGACGATGACGCCGCGCGTTCGGAGACGCCGCAGCAACTCGAACATCGTCGTCTTGTCCACCTCTCCGGGGAACGGCGCCACAGTCGCGGCCACCCCGCGCGCGTAGACGTGGAAGACGCCGTCAGGAAGCACGGAACGCGGAACGCGAGGCACGAATCCGAACGTAGCGGTGCGAATGGCAATCCGCGAGCGATCGGGCTGATTCGTCGCACACTCGTTACTAACCGTGCCAGGCACGGTTAACAAACCGCGCGATTTCGTCGCGCACACAGGCATTTACCGTGCCAGGCACGTTAAGAGAGCGCAAATGGTGCGCGCGAGCTCCTCAGGCGGTGAGCAGCTTTTCGAACCGCGCGGCGTCCTCGAACGGGCCGATCACCGCGAGCCGCAGCGCCTCGTCCGCGATCAGCTCGCCTGCGACCCGCTGGACGTCCTCCGCCGTGACCGCCTCGAGCCCGGCGAGCACCTCTTCCGGCTCGGTCGCGTTGCCCTCGAGCACCTCGCGTCGCAGCCCGAACATGATCAGCCCGTGCGGGCTCTCGATCTGGAGCACGAAGCGTCCCTTGGCGAAGTTCTTTGCCTTGCGCAGCTCCTCCGCCGGAACGGCCTCCGCGGCGATCTTCTTCAGCTCCGCCGCCACGGTCTCGATCGCCTCGTCGATCCGCTCGATGTCGACGCCGGCCTGTGAGTAGAGCGAGCCCGCATCGGTGTAGGAGTGGTTGGTCGCGAAGACGTAGTACGCGAGCCCGCGGCGCTCGCGCACCTCGGTGAAGAGCCGGGACGACATTCCGCCGCCGAGCACGGTCGACAGGACCATCAGCACGTAGCGGTCGGGGTCGACGATCGGCCGTGACCGCACGCCGAGGACGATGTGCGCCTGGTCCGACGCCTTCGTGTGCACCTTCACCCGCGAGCCGTTCGGCATCGGCTGCGCGGGGAGCGGTGACCCCGTCGGGGCGTCCTCGAGCCCGCCCAGCAGCTCCTCGATCCGCTCCAGCAGCCCGTCGCCGGTGCGGCCGCCGACGCCGACGACCATGCGGGAGGGCTTGTACCACTGCCCGAGGTAGTCGAGGAACGTCTCGCGCGTCGCGCCCTGCACCGTCTCCTTGCGGCCGATGATGTCCCAGCCGAGCGGGTGGTCGCCGTAGACGAGCTCCTCGTACACGCCGTCGATGAAGTCGCGCGGCGTGTCGAAGTACATGTTCATCTCCTCGATGATCACGCCCTTCTCGCGCTCGATCTCGTCCGCGTCGAACTTCGAGTTGCGGAGCATGTCGACGATCACGTCGAGCGCCACGTCCCGGTGCTCTGCCGCGCACTTGACGTAGTACCCCGTGTACTCCTTGCTCGTGAACGCGTTGAACTCGCCGCCGATCGCGTCCACCTCGCCGGCGATCTCGCGCGCGGTCGGCCGGCGCTCGGTGCCCTTGAAGAACATGTGCTCGGCGAAGTGCGCGATGCCGTTCGACTCGCGCGTCTCGTACCGCGAGCCGGCGGCGAGCATCACGAGGCACGAGACCGACTGCGCCTGCGGCACCGTCGCCGTCAGGACGCGCAGCCCGTTGGGAAGCGTCGTGCGCTCGAACGCGGTCATGTCCCGATCCTAGCTACCGCGGTCGAGCTGGAAGACGGTCGTTCCGACCAGCCCCGTCGGCGTCACCTCGAGCGTGCACTGGCCCCCGCGCCCGTCGACCGGGAAGTCGCCGTGCCAGCTCGGCTCGGCCTCCTTGAACTCGAGTCGCTGCGCGAGTTGCCCGTTGACGCGAATCTCGACGGTCTCCGGCTGCTTCGGGATCAGGGTCAGCCGGAACGTTCCCTTGTGGCAGTCGTACGCGGCGAGCCGGCCCGTGACCGTGGCGTAGATGTCGCCGTTCACCTGCAGGCCCGAGATCTGCTCGCGGAACCGAAGCGGACGCTGCACACGCCAGAGCCGGAGCCCTGCCTGGGTCAAGCCCTGCTGCTTGACTCCCTTCAACTTCTCCCCGGCGAGCGTCGCCCAGCTCGAGACGACGGCGTAGTCGCCGGGTTGCCGCGCAGACGCAGGCACGAAGACCGTGCCGTCGGGTTGCACCTCGACGTGCGTCTGTGGCAGCGGCCCCGGCACCTCCTTCGCCGTCAGGTCGTAGACGCGGTCGATCCTTTCGTTCCAGAAGAGGGTCTCCCAGACGCCGTCCCAGGAGGGCTCCCCGTCGTAGAGGTATGCAACCGGCCCGTCCGTCTTGCGGTCGATCCAACGCGGCTTGTCGCCGAGGAACGTCCGCTGCTGCGCCGCTGCCTGGTCGACGACGAACTTGCCGGCGACCGCCGAGGCCGCGATCGCGGCGACGGCGAGCACCGCCGGGACGTACCGGACGACCCGCCGCGGGAGCAGGGCGAAGGCGACCGCCGCGGCCACGCCCACCACCAGGTAGACCGCCAGCATCGTCCCGGGCGAGCTCGCCTTCACGAGCTTGTACAGCGGCACCATCGACATCGCGTCGTGAGTGCCGAAGATGTTGACCAGCCGCCGCACCGGCAGGACGACGAGCACGAGCGCGGCCGCCCCCGCGACGACGCTTCGCTCCAGGAGCGACCCCGGCGCGCCCCGGTCGATCCACAGCACGAGCCCGAGGAAGAGCACCGGCCCGAGCGCGATCAGGTTCCGCTCGACGATCCGGTTCGAGTAGTGGGAGGTGAAGACCCCGACCTCCAGCACGAGCCACACGGTCAGCGACGACGCGACGGCCAGGAATGCGCGCACGCGCGGGTCCGGCTCCCGACTGCGCACCGCCCGCACGAAGAGCACCGCCACCGCCGCCGCCGGGAAGAGCCCGCAGAGGATCAGCACCGAGGCGAGGTGATAGACGACGTACTTCGCCGCCGCGCCGACGCTCCACGACGTCGTCGTGATCACCTCGTAGCCGCCGAGCGTCCCCGAGCCGGAGCCGAGCCGGTAGGCGATCCAGAGCACCGCGAGCCCGCCGAGCACCGCCGCCGCCGGCCACAGCCGCCGCAGGTTCGCCCACGACCGCGAGAGCCACCCGTCTACGAGCGCCGCAGTGAGCGCGACCGGCAGCAACACGATCGCCTGGACGCGCGTCGCGCACACCGCCAGCACCGCGACGACCAGCAGCCCCTGCGTCAGCCGGGTCGGCCGCGCGATCGCCTCCGCCAGCGCCCACGCCGCGAGCACGAGCAGCGGATAGAACAGCACCTCGCTCATCATCAGCCCGGCATAGGTGAGCCCCGGCACGGCTACCGCCAGCGCCGCCGCCGCCAGCGCCCAGCCGCGCGACACGAGCGAGCGTCCCCACAGGTACACGGGCACCGCGGCGAGCGACATCACGAGCGCCTGGAGCCCCTGCAGCACGTCGAGGCCGGTGGCGAGCCCGAACACGCTCAGCGGGAACCCGACGAGCGCCGGGACGAGCAGCGAATAGAACGGCGTCGGCCCGCCGAGGATCTCCAGCGAGCCGTGCAGGTACAGCGACCGGCCGAGCAGTCCGTAGACCGTCTCGTCCGGCGTGATCCACGGCACCGGCACCGACACCGCCGCCCAGGCCCGGAACGCCGTCGACACGAGGACGAGCGCGCCGAGCGCAAGCCACTCCCGCCGGCCGCTCACTCCAGCCGCGCGAGCTCGGTGAGGAGCCGGTCGACTTCCTCGCCGGTGTTGTAGTGCACGAACCCGACGCGCACCGCCCCGCCGTCGTCCTCGAGCCCGAGGCGCTTCATCACCTCGAGCGCGTAGTAGTTGCCGTGCCAGACCGCGAAGCCGCGCTCGCCGAGTCGCGCCGCCGCCTCGCCCGACGCGATGCCGTCGACGGAGAACGCGAACGTCGGCACCCGCCCGTCCATCGTCGGCAGCCCGTACAGCCGCACGTTCTCCGGCAGCCCGGCGAGGAACCGCGCCCCGAGCTCGCGCTCCCAGGCGACGATCGCCTCCCAGCCGAGCGACTCGATGTACTCGACCGCTGCCGTGAAGCCCGCCCAGAGCTCGTACGGCGGCGTGCCGGTCTCGAACCGGCTGCCGAGCGGGTAGTCGGGGTGGGGGCGAACCTTGTAAGGACGCCACGACTCGAGCAGGTCGCGGCGCCCGTACGCGATCCCGAGCTCGCGGCCCGAAGAACTTGTACGGAGAGCAGACGAGCACGTCGACACCGAGCGCGGCGACGTCGATCGGCCCGTGCGGCGCGTAGTGGACGGCGTCCGCCCAGGCGATCGCGCCGACGCCGTGCGCCAGCTCGACGATCCGCTGCACGTCGGTCAGCGTCCCGACCGCGTTCGAGGCGACCGGAAACGCGACCACGCGCGTCCGCTCGGAGAGCAGCCCTTCGAGGCTCTCGAGGTCGAGCGTCGTGTCCTCGTGGATCTCGGCGAAGCGCACCTCCAGCCCGCGGTCGTGCGCCAGCTCGAGCCAGGGCGCGACGTTCGCGTCGTGATCGAGCTTCGTGACGACGATCTCGTCGCCGGCCTGCAGCTCGCGCGCCGATCGTCCGCGAGAGGGAGAAGTTGAGCGTCGTCATGTTCGGGCCGAACACGACTTCGTCCCAGGCGCAGCCGAGGAACCGGCCCGCGGTCTCGCGCGACCGGCGCGCGATCTCCTCCGTCCGCCGGCTCGTCTCGTACGGCCCGCTCGTGTTCGCGTTCGAGTCGCGGAAGTAGGACGAGACGGCCTCGATCACCTCGTCCGGCACCTGCGTCCCGCCCGGGCCGTCGAAGAGGACGAGGCTCTTCTGGAGCGCCGAGAACCGCGCCCGCGCCGCGCCGACGTCGAGCGTCACGCCGCCACCTTTGCCCACTCGTCGAGCAGCTCCGCCTCGCGCGCCGGCGAGATCCCGGCCGTCCGTTCCACTCGGGCACGGCCCGCGCGGTCTCCTCCAGCGGCCGGAACGTGAGCCCGGCAGCGACCGCCTTCGAGACGTCCGCGCGGTGGAAGTACGCCATCTCGGGGTCGCCCGCGGGGATCCAGAGCGGCAGGTCGCGCCAGGGTTCCACGCCGCGCTCGAGCAAGAACGCCTCGTCGACCCAGACGACGTCCGTCGCTCCGCACGCGGCCAGCATCGACTCCCAGCTGTGCATCCCGTCAGGCGAGGTCGCGTTGAACGCGCCGATCTCGCCGTCCTCGACCATCCTCACGATCCACTCCGCGAGATCCCGGACGTCCACCATCTGCACCGGCCCGTCCGCGGGCGCAGGCGCGAGCAGCGGCCGCCCGAGCTCGACCCGCCGCGGCCAGTAGGTGAAGCGGTCGGTCGGGTCGTTCGGGCCGACGATCAGCCCCGGCCGAACGATCAGAGCCCGCCCGGGAAAGCGCTCCTCGACCGCCTGCTCGCACAGGACCTTCAGCGGGCCGTAGTTCGCGTAATCCGGGAGCAGCTCGTCGTCGGGATGCCCTTCCGCGAGCGCCTCGAGCGGCGCGTCCTCCGGAGTCGGCCGCGAGTAGTCGGCGTAGACCGAGATCGACGAGACGAGCATGTACCGCTCGACGGAGTCCGCGAGCAGCCCGGCCGCCGAGCGCACGACCTGCGGCACGTAGGCCGACGTGTCGAGCACGGCGTCCCACGACCGGCCTCGCAGCGCCTCGAGGTCGCCGTGCCGGTCGCCGTGGAGCTCCTCCACCTCCGGAAAGGCGCCGGGGTTCGTCTGGCCGCGGTTGAAGGTCGTCACCTCGTGCCCGCGCGCGAGCGAAGCCTCGATCAACGCCCGGCCGACGAACTTCGGCCCGCCCAGGAGCAGGAGCTTCACTCGACGACGGTCCAGCTGTACTTGGGCGCCGGGGTCAGCGAGGCACCGACGAAGCAGTCGCGCTCCGCCTTCGCGAACAGTTCGCCGATCTCTTGCTCGCTCGGCCTGGGCGCGAAGGAGACGTTGAAGTGCACGTCGATCTCGACGAACCCGTAGCGGCCGTCCGCCCGCTTGGTGATCTCGCCGTGGGCGCTGCCCTCCGCATCGACGCTGACTCCGTAGCGAAGTGCGTGGTAGCGCAGGCTCGTCAGCGAGCAGTCGAGCAGGCCGGCCAGGACGGAGTCCTCGGGCGTCCAGTTCTCCGGTACCTCGACCATCTCCCCGTCCGCGCCGAACCGCCCGTCGCGCTGCAACTCCACGTCGTGTTCGAAGCGCTTTGCCTTCGGCTCTGCCACGAGCGCAAGCTACAAGGTCCGTCCGGTCCGGGAGCTACGTTGCGGGCGTGTCAAGGCTCCGGCCCTTGAACGAGTCCGAGTGTTACGCCCGCCTCTACGGCGACCGTGAGACCACGGTCGCGGTGATCCGGAAGGTCGAGGCCGAGCGTCCGAGCGGAGGCCTTCTCGGCGAGCAGATGCGCAAGCTCTTCGAGGAGCAGTTGGACGCCGGGGACGACCTGCCGGAGGTCGAAGCGGCGTAGCGAGCGCAGTCCCGGACGTCCTGGCGCCAGATCTGGCGGTCGTCTTCTGCGGGATCAACCCAGGCCGCGTGTCCGCTGCCGCCGCGGCGCACTTCGCGAACCCGCGCAACGACTTCTGGCGGCTGCTGCACGACGCAGGTTTCACGCCGCGGCTCGTCGATCCGGCCGAGCAGTTCGAGGTGCTCGCGCTACGGGATCGGCCTGACGAACGCGGCGCCGAGCGGACGACGAAGGGCTCCGGCGACCTGCGCAAGGCCGACTTCGAGGGATCCGCTGCCCGCCTCGAGCGGATCGCCCGCGACTACGGCCCCCGCGCGATCGCCTTCGTCGGCAAGGAGGCCTACCGCGGCGCCTTCGGCGAGCGGCCGGAGCACGGGCGGCAGCTGCGCAGCCTGGTCGACACGGGGCTCTTCGTCCTTCCGTCGACCTCGCCCGCGAACGCGGCCGTGCCGTACGCGGAGCGGCTTCGCTGGTTCCGCGCGCTGCGGGCGTGGGTCGACGAGGAGCCCGGCCGGCGCCGCGCGGTGCGGGCGCTCGTCGTCGACGAGCGCGACCGCGTTCTCCTGCTGCGCTGGGAGCGCAGGCTCGGGTCGTCGTTCTGGGTCACGCCCGGCGGCGGCGTCGAAGCGGGCGAGACCGACCGGCAAGCGCTGCTCCGCGAGCTGCGCGAGGAGGCCGGGCTCACGGATCCTCGCCCCGGCAGGCGCCTCTGGCGGACGGAGTTCGTCACGCCCGAGTTCGCGCACGGCGGCGGCTGGCTGCGCCAGCGGGACGACGTCTACCTCGTGCGCACGCGTGCCGACGCCGTCTCGGTGCCGAATCTCGTCGCCGAGCGGGTGATGGGCCACCGCTGGTGGACGCTCGACGAGCTCGACCGGTCGGACGACCTCTTCGGGCCGCTCGATCTTCCAGCGCGGGTGCGCGCCGCGCTCAGCCGCGCCAGCGGTTCGTGATCGGCGTCCGCCGGTCGCGGCCGAACGCCTTCGGACGCAGCTTCACGCCGGGCGGCGCCTGACGGCGCTTGTACTCCGCCCGGTCGATCAGCGCGAGCGCGCGGTCGACCACGTCGGCGTCGAACCCTTCCTGGAGCAGCTCCTCGCGCGAGCGGTCGAGCTCGACGTAGGCCTCGAGCACCTTGTCCAGCTCGGGGTAGGGCGGGAGCGAGTCCTGGTCGAGCTGGTTGTCGCGGAGCTCCGCGCTCGGCGCCCGGTCGATGATCGACTGCGGGATCAGCTCGCGCCCGGTGCGCTCGTTCAGGTGGCGGGCGAGCCGGAAGACGTCCGTCTTGAACACGTCCTTGAGCAGTGCGAAGCCGCCCGCCATGTCGCCGTAGAGCGTCGCGTACCCGACGGAGAGCTCGGACTTGTTCCCGGTCGCGACGACGAGCCAGCCGAACTTGTTCGAGAGCCCCATCAGCAGCACCCCGCGGGCGCGCGCCTGGAGGTTCTCCTCGGCCAGGTCGCGCTCGCGGCCCCCGAAGCTCGAGGCTCAGGGCGTCCGTCGAACGCACCGACGATCCCCTCGATCGGCAGCTCGCGGAAGTCGATCCCCAGGCTCTCGGCGAGCCGCTGCGCGTCGGTCCGCGTCCCCTCCGACGAGAAGCGAGACGGCATCGAGACGCCGTGGACGCGGTCGGCGCCGAGCGCCTCGACTGCGAGCGCGGCGGTGAGTGCCGAGTCGATCCCGCCGGACAGACCGACGACGATCTCCGAGAAGCCGTTCTTCTCCACGTAGTCGCGGAGCCCGAGCTCGAGCGCGAGGCGCATCTGCTCGAGGTCGTCGACGAGCGGCGCAACCCCGCCGTTTGCAGGCGTCTTAACAGTGCCTGGCACCGTTAAGACGACCTCGACGGCCGTCGGCGGCCGGTCCTGCTCGCGCGCCAGCGCCCGCCGGCGCGTCTCCGACAGCCGCCGCCCGATCGCCGCGGTCGGGTCGACGTCGACGACGAGCAGCGCCTCCTCGAACCCGGGCGCCCGGGCGAGCACCTCGCCCTCGTCGTCGAGGACGCACGAGTGGCCGTCGAAGACGAGCTCGTCCTGGCCGCCGACCGCGTTGACGAACGCGACGAAGCTGGACGTGTCCCGCGCGCGCTGCTGGAACATCTCCTCGCGCTCCCGCTCCTTGCCGACGTGGAACGGTGAGGCCGAGACGTTGACGAGCAGTTGCGCGCCCGCGAGCGCCAGGTCGGTCGCCGGCGGCCCGGGCTGCCACATGTCCTCGCAGATCGTCACGCCGACGAGTGCCTCGCCGAGCCGCAGGAGCACGAGGTCGCGCCCGGCGGCGAAGTAGCGCTCCTCGTCGAAGACGCCGTAGTTCGGCAGGAAGCGCTTCCGGTAGACCGCCTTCACCTCGCCGTCGGCGCAGATCGCGCACGCGTTGTAGAGGTCGCCGTCGAACCACGGCACCCCGACGAGCGCCGAGATTCCGGTCGTCGCGGCCGCGATCTCCTCGAGCGACCGCCTCGCCGCGCGCACGAAGCCGGGCCGCAGCAGCAGATCCTCGGGCGGGTACGAGGTCACTGCGAGCTCGGGGAAGAGGACGAGGTCCGCGCCGGACGAGCGCGCCTCCTCGAGCCGCGAGACGATCAGCGCCCGGTTGCCGTCCAGGTCGCCGACGGTCGTGTTGATCTGAGCCAGTGCGATCCGCATCGAAGTTTTCGCCTCTAAGTCTAAAACTTACCTGACGGCCGAGGCGATGTCCTCGAGCGCGTCGGGGTTCTCGACCGAGGACATGTCGCCCGGGTCCTGCCCGAGCACGGTCGCGCGAACGGCGCGGCGGACGATCTTCGCCGAGCGGGTCTTCGGCAAGGAAGGAACGAACACCACCCGCTCGGGCGCGAACGCCTTGCCGAGCTCCTCGGCGACGAGCGCGCGCACGTCCTCCTCCAGCGCGGACGTGCCGGGCGCGAGCACGCAGAACACCCATGCGACCTCGCCCTTGACCTCGTGCGGCACGCCGACCGCCGCCGCCTCGGTGACCGCGGGATGCGCGACCGCGGCCGACTCGAGCTCCGCCGGCCCGATGCGCTTGCCGGCGATGTTCAGCGTGTCGTCGGAGCGCCCGTGCAGGAACCAGTAGCCGTCCTCGTCGACCGAGGCCCAGTCGCCGTGCGTCCACACGCCGGGGAAGCGGCGCCAGTACGTCTCCAGGTAGCGCTCGGGGTCGCGCCAGAACCCGCGCGTCATCCCCGGGAACGGCTTCCGGCAGACGAGTTCGCCGACCTCGCCGGTGCCGACCAGCGACCGGCCCTCGGCGTCGACGACGTCCATCGCCATTCCCGGCGTCGGCCCGCCGACCGAGCAGTCCTTGATCGGCTCCGCCGGACACGACCCGAGGAAGACCGCGCCGACCTCCGTCCCGCCGGTGATGTTGACGATCGGGCAGCGCCCGCCTCCGACCCGCTCGAACAGCCAGCGGTACGGGTCGGGGTTCCACGGCTCGCCCGTCGTGACGATCGTCCGCAGCGACGAGAGGTCGGCCTCCGGATCTCCGTGGGGGATCAGCGCGCGGATCAGCGTCGGGGAGCACCCGAGCATCGTCACGCGCTCCTCCTCGATCAGCCGCCAGAGCCGGTCGGGCGGCCAGTCGGGCGCGCCCTCGGCGAAGACGATCGTCGCGCCGAGCGCACCGCCGCCGATCACCGTCCAGGGGCCCATGATCCAGCCCATGTCGGTCGCGAAGTGGAGGACGTCGCCGGCGTGGACGTCCGCGAGGTAGGCGGCCTCCCGCGTGATCGAGACGAGCAGCCCGCCGTGGACGTGGAGGACGCCCTTCGGCTTGCCCGTCGTCCCCGACGTGTAGGTGAGCAGGTACGGATGCTCCGAGTCGACCGCGAGCGGGGCCAGGGTGCCGGGGCAGGCGGCCACCTCCTCGTCCCACGGGGCGACGAGCACGTGCTCGAGCGCCGGCGCCTCCTGCCGTGCCTCCTCGAGGATCTCGAGCATCGGCACCTCGCGTCCGCGGCGCAGCGACGTGCGCGCCGTGATCGCGACCTTGGCCTCGGAGTCGACGAGCCGCTGGGCGACGGCCGGCGCCGCGAACCCGGAGAAGACCGGCACCTGGACCGCGCCGACGTGCGCGCAGGCGTGCGAGGCGATCGCCGCCTCCGGCGACATCGGCAGATAGATCGCGACCCGGTCGCCGGGCTCGACGCCGAGCTCGACCAGGCGCTCCGCCAGCCGCGTGACCGCGTCCGAGAGCTCCGCGTAGGTCAGCGACCGGCGGGCTCCGTCCTCGCCGCGGAAGACCGCCGCCGGGCGGTCGCTCCGCCACCGGTGCACGCAGTTCCAGGCGATGTTCAGCTTCCCGCCCAGGAACCAGGTCGCCCACTCGGGGCCGCGCGAGAGGTCGACGACCTGTTCCCAGGGCTCGAAGAACTCGAGCCCGAGGTCCTCGACGGCCGCCGCCCAGAACCACTCCGGCTCCTCGATCGAGCGCGCGACGAGCTCCCGGTAGGTCGCGAACCCGTGCCGCCGCATCAGCCGGACGACGTTCGCGTGCTCGAGCGTCTGCTCGTCCGGGCGCCAGACCACGTCTGCCACGCGCCGCAACCCTACCGCTGTTAGTCTCCACTAACGTGCGCGCGAAGATCGCCGCCAGCTTCGTCGACGAGGCCCACCGCAAGTGGTGGACGCTGGCCGCCGTCTCCTTCGGCCTGTTCATGATCATGCTCGACAACACGGTCGTGAACGTCGCACTGCCGTCGATCCAGGCCGACCTCCACCTGAAGATCTCGGAGCTGGAGTGGGTCGTGACCGGCTACGCGCTCACGTTCGGCGCCTTCATGCTCACCGGCGGCAAGCTCGCCGACCTGTTCGGCCGGCGCAGATCTTCGTGTTCGGCCTCGTGATCTTCACCGCGGCTCGTCACTCGCCTGTGGGCTCGCGAACAGAGCGGCGATGCTGATCGGGGCACGCGTCGTGCAGGGTCGTCGGCGCTGCGCTGATGAATCCGGCCACGCTCTCGATCATCGTCGCAACATTCCCGGCCGAGGCAGCGAGGGACCGCGATCGGGATCTGGGCAGGCGTTTCCGCGCTCGCGCTCGCGATCGGCCCGCTCGTCGGCGGGATCATCACCGAGCGGATCAACTGGAGCTGGGTCTTCTTCATCAACGTCCCCGTCGGGGTGCTCGGGATCGCCGCCGCATACCTCTTCATCGACGAGTCGAGGGACACCTCGGACGAGCAGCGGCCGGACGTCCCCGGCCTCGTCACCTCGACGGTCGGACTGTTTGCGCTCACCTACGCGCTGATCGAGGCGAACGAGTACGGCTGGACGTCCCCGCGGATTCTCGCCTCGTTCGCGGTCGCTGCCGCCTCGCTGGTCGCTTTCGTCCTGCTCGAGCGCAACCAGCGGCTGCCGATGCTCGAGCTCGCGCTCTTCCGCAACAAGGCGTTCTCGGGCGCGAACGCCGTGATGCTGCTGGTCGGGCTCGCGATGTTCGGCATCTTCTTCTACGTCTCGCTCTACGTACAGCAGATCCTCGGCTTCTCGGCGATCCAGGCCGGCGCGTCGTTCCTGCCCTGGACGCTCCTGATCATCCTGCTCGCGCCGCAGGCGGGCCGCCTCTCCGACCGGATCGGGCCGCGCCCGTTCGTCACCGCCGGGATGGTGATTCTCAGCGGCGCGATGATCGTCTTCTCGCGCATGGGCCTGCACGAGAGCTTCTGGGGACTGCTGCCCGGAATGCTGCTCGGCGGCGTCGGGATGTCGGCCGCGATGGCGCCGGTCACCGCCGCGGCGATGCAGTCGGTGCGGCCGGACAAGGCCGGTGTCGGCTCCGCGGTGCTGAACAGCATGCGGCAGGTGGGCGGCTCGATGGGGATCGCGATCATGGGGGCGATCGTCGCCGCGTCCACGACT
Organism: uncultured Actinomycetes bacterium; assembly: GCA_963779025.1. Lineage (GTDB taxonomy): Bacteria > Actinomycetota > Thermoleophilia > Gaiellales > Gaiellaceae > DATBLE01. Next base: position 33,018 of record CAVZWR010000023.1, on the reverse strand, counting down.
GCCGGGCGGCGGCCCGATCCGACCGGCTTCATGAACGGCTTCCACCACGCGCTGGAGACCGCCGCCGTCCTGACGCTGCTCGGCGCGGTGATCGCCGCTCCTGACGCTGCCGAAGGCTCCTCGCGAGCACGGGCGTGAGGCTCGCCGTAGCCGAAGCCGGGTGAGCGCGATGAGGCCACGGCTACCGGCCGAGGAGCGTCGCGCAGCCGTCCTCGATACGGCCTGCCGGGTCTTCGGGCGCTGTAGCTACCGCAGCGCGACGACGGCCGAGATCGCGCGCGAGGCGGGCGTCACCGAGCCGATCCTCTACCGCCACTTCGACTCGAAGCGCGCGCTGTACCTCGCCTGCGTCGACGAGACGTGGGAGCGCATCCGCGTGGCGTGGGACGACGCGGTCGCGCGGCGAGGACGACGCCGGCAACTGGCTGCCGGGGATGGGGCGCGCGTTCGTCGCGTTCAAGGAGCACCAGGCGGCGCTCGCCGGCCTGTGGGCGCAGGCGCTCGCCGAGGCGGGGAACGAGCCCGAGTTGCGGCGTCATCTGCGCAGGCACGTTCGCGACGTGCACGAGTACGTCGCCGGCGTGGTCGTGCGCGCGCAGAAGGCGGGCGCGGTCCCGCGTGACCGCGATGCGGAGGCCGAGGCCTGGATCTTCCTCGCCGTCGGCTTGCTCGCGACCGTCGGCGGCAGGCTCGGGTGCATCGGCGCCTCGGATCTCGATCGGATCCGCGCCTCGCGACGGCGCTGGCTGTCTGCCCAATAAGTCGAAGGCCCCGGCTGCGGCTCCCGGGGCCTTCATCATTTTCGAGCCACCGCCTCGCGATCTTCGGAACCGGCCCTGCGGCAAGACCGGCTCCGAATCTCTCGCGCGTTCGGCGGCGCGCCCCCCGTTTCCACCTGTATTTCCTGCGGCGGCGGTTCCGAAGTGGCACGACTATTGCAGGCATGTCCAGTTTTGTCAAGTAGTCAAGTGAAGGGATTTCGTCTACTCTTACTTCACTACGGAAACGGGGTATGAAAACGGGGAGATCGGCGAGCGCGTACGCGCATTGCGCGTCGCGGCGGGACTGACCCAGACCGACCTCGCCGGCGGCAGATTCTCGAAGGAGTACGTCAGTCAGATCGAGCGGGGGAAGACGCGGCCGACCGCCGACACGCTCGAGTGGCTGGCAGAGAAGCTCGGCGTCGACCCCGACTACCTCGAGACCGGCGTCAGCTCCGATGACCGCGCCCGCGCCGAGGCAGGGCTCGCCCGCGCGGAGGCGCTGTCCGAGATCCACCAGTACGACGAGGCGCTGGACGAGTTCGTCGCCGCCCGGGAGGCAGTCGAGCGGTTGGGCGCGCGGGACCTCGAGTTCCGCACCGCAGCTCGGCGAGTCGTGGGCGCTGATCCAGGTCGGGCGCAACAACGAGGCGCTCGAACTGCTCGCCCGGGCGCGCGAGCTCGCCGACTGGCCCGGGTTCTCCGACGTCGACCGCGCGGCCGTGCTGTTCCGGCTCGGCGTCGCGCGGTACAAGCTGTCGAGCATCGAGACGTCGGTCGGGCTGCTCTCCGCGGCGCTCGAGCTGGCCGACCGCTCCGGTCTCGGCTCGGATTCCCTCCGGGCCGACATCCTCGGCTGGCGCTCCCGCTGCTACCGGCGGCGCCGCGACTGGCAGGGCGCGCGCGAGGACGTCGAGCGGGCGCTCGAGCTCGCCCAGGCGGCCGGCGACAAGCAGGCGACCGCGAACGCGTACTTCCAGGCCTCTCTCGTCGCCGAGCGCGAGGGGCATTTTGTCTTGGCCCGCTCGTATGCCGAGCGGGCGCGTGGCCTGTACGAGGAGCTGGCCGACCGCGGAAACGTCGGTCGGCTGATGAACAACCTCGGCGGGCTGAACTACACCCTCGGGAACGCCGAGCAGGCCGTCGGGCTGCTCGAGGGTGCGTTTTCCGTCGCGAACGAGACGGGGAGCCAGGTCGATGCCGGCCAGGCGATGTGCTCGCTCGCGGAGGTTCACCTCGGAACCGGGCAGTACGCGGAGGCCGAAGCGAGGGCGCGCCAGGCGCTCGAGCTGCTCGCCGACCGGGTGGATTACCTGTACGAAATCGGCACGGCGCAGCTTTCACTGGGCCGTGCCCTCCTTGAGCAAGATCGCTTGATCGAGGCAGGAGAAATGCTCCTCGCAGCCGATAGGAGCTTTGAGCAGACGTCTTCGGTCAGCCACCGGGCAGCGGCCTGGGTCGCACAGGGCGATCTCGCAGCGAAGCGAGGCGCAGAAGGAGAGGCGGCCCGCCAGTACCGGCGGGCAGCCGAGGCGCTGCAGGACTTCCGCTTCTAGGCGAAAGGAGACATAGCGTTGTTCAGCAAGGGGACCATCCTCTACTTCGCTCGTCGTCGCTTCTCTCGTGCTGTCGATCATCGGCGCGGGCTACGCGGACGGCCACTAGGACTGCGGCGGGCGCCGCGCGGTAACGCCTAACCTGGCGGCGTGCGGCGCACCGCGGTTTCTCTTCTCCTCTTCGCACTCCTTCTCGCCGGTTGCGGCGGCGGGGGCTCCAAGAAGCCCGAGGCCGGGACGCTCGACTCCTTGCTCGCGCGACCCGGGCCGGACGTCGCGCTCGTCCAGGGCACGTCCGACTACGCGGTCGGCGAACTGCGCGTCACGTTCCTCGTGATCGACAGCCAGGCGCGCCTGATCCAACGCCCGCGCGCGCGGGTGCTCGTCGGCACGTCGCTCGATTCGAAGCCCGTGGTCGCGACGGTCGCGCAACTCGAGCCGATCGGGATCCCGGGGAAGTCAGAGGCCGCCGCCGGGGGAGCGCGGGCGATCTACGTCGCGCGCTTCCGGCTCGACAAGCCCGGCAAGTACACGCTGGTCGCCGAGCCGACCGGCGCCGCGATCCAGGGCATCGCGAACCTCGAGGTCAATCGGCGTCCGAGCGCCCCGGCCGTCGGCGACCGCGCGATCCCCTCCCGCACGCCGACGCTCGAGAGCACGAACGGCGACGTCGCGTCCCTGACCACGGCGAGCCCGCCCGACCTGTCGCTGCTCCGCTACTCCGTCCGCGACTCGATCCGCGCCCACATCCCGTTCGTCCTCGTCTTCGCGACCCCGAAGTTCTGTGAGAGCCGCACCTGCGGGCCGGTCGTCGACGTGGTCAAGGCGGTACAGCGGCGTTTCGCCGGCAGGAACCTCCGCTTCATCCACGTCGAGATCTACAAGGACAACGACCCCTCGCAGGGGAGGAACCGCTGGGTGTCGGAGTGGCGGCTGCCGAGTGAGCCGTGGGTCTTCCTCGTCGGCGCCGACGGGCGGATCAAGGGCCGCTTCGAGGCGTCGGTGTCGTACGGCGAGCTCGTTTCCGCCGTCCGCTCCGATCTGCTCTAGGGTCTGACCCCGGAGGGGTCTGACCCGATGCGGGTTTCGGACTACGCTTGGGCTCGTGTCCGTCAAGCTGACCGAGCTGGTCACGAGCGGCGGCTGTGCGGCGAAGTACTCCGCCGCGCGGCTCCAGGAGCTCCTCGCCGGGTTCGTCCCGGTCGAGGCGGAGGACCTGCTGATCGGGCTCTCGCCCGCCGACGACGCCGCCGTCTACCGCCTCGACGACGAGACCGCGCTCGTCTTCACGCTCGACTTCTTCCCGCCGCTCGTCGACGACCCGCGCGACTTCGGGACGATCGCGGCGACGAACGCCCTCAACGACGTCTTCGCGATGGGCGGCCGGCCGCTGCTCGCGCTCTCGATCGCCGAGTTCCCCGAGGAGCTGCCGCAGGAGACCGTCGCGGCGATCCTCGACGCGGCCGACAAGCAGGTGCGCGAGGCGGGCGCGATCCTGGCCGGCGGCCACACGCTCCGCGACAAGGAGCCGAAGTACGGGCTCGCCGTCGTCGGCACGGTGCATCCCGACGGGGTCTGGCCGAAGTCGGGCGCGCAGGCCGGCGACGCGCTCTTCCTGACCAAGCCGCTCGGCACCGGGCTCGTGCTCCACGGCGCGCAGCGCGGCCTGACCGGCGACCAGGAGGTGGAGGCCGCGGTCGGCTGGATGACGACCCTGAACAAGGACTGGGCGGACGTCCTGCGCGGGTTCCGCCCGAGCGCGGTCACCGACGTGACCGGCTTCGGCCTCCTCGGCCACGCGCACGAGATGGCCGACCGCAGCGGCGTGCGGCTCGTGCTCGAGAGCGAGTCCTGGCCGACGCTCGCCGGCGCGCTCGAGGTGGCGCAGGCAGGGGAGAAGACCGGCGGCGACGGGCGGAACCGTGAGTTCGCGGCGGCCCATGTCGACGCTGACGGCGTCGCGGAGGAGCGGCTGGTGCTCGGCTTCGACCCGCAGACGGCCGGCGGCCTGCTCGTCTCGCTGCCCGCGGAGAAAGGCGCCGGCGCTCGTCGCCGAGCTCGACTCGCGCGGCCTCTTCGTCCAGCCGATCGGCCGGGTCGAGGACGGCGCCGGCGTGGCAGTGCTCTGATGCACGTCGTCTCGACACGCCTCGCGCGGCTGCGCGCGTTCGAGCTCTCGCAGACGACCTTCAAACGGATCGCCGGCGCGACCATCTTCGCGCTCTGGCTGATCGTCGCCACGGGCGCGGTCGTCCGGCTGACGAGCTCCGGCCTGGGCTGCGAGCACTGGCCCGGGTGCCAGCCGGGGCAGCCGTTCCCCGAGAAGGACTACCACTCGTTCATCGAGTTCGGGAATCGGATGGTCGGCGCCGTGACGATCGCGCTGACCCTCGCGCTGGCGCTCGGCGCCTGGCGCACGCCCGGCCTGCCGCGCTGGACGCGCTGGCTCGCGGTCGGCACGTTCGTCGGGACGCTCGCTCCAGGCGCCGCTCGGTGCGATCACGGTCTACGCGCACCTGCACCCCGCGCTCGTCATCCCGCACCTCCTGCTCTCGATGGCGGTGCTCGGCGGCGCTGTCGTGGTCGGGCTGGAATCGCTCTCGCTCGGTCGGGGCCACGGCGTCGCTCTGGGCCGCGAGCCGAGGCTTGCCGGGATCGGGATCGGCGTCGCCTGCTTCGCGCTGCTCGCGAGCGGGACGCTCGCGACCGCGGCCGGGCCCCACTCGGGCGGCGAGAAGGTGTACCGGCTCTGGCATCTGCACCCGGCGCTGCTGCTCCATGGGGCCGCGGTCGCCGTCCTCGGCTGCAGCCTGATGTTCCTGATCGGCTACCTGTTCGCCCGCCGGGCGGACGCGCAGCGCTACCTGTTTTTCGCCTCCGGGCTGGCCGGCCTCGTCCTCGTCCAGATGGCGCTCGGGGACATCCAGTACCGGACGCACCTTCCGTGGTGGCTCGTGCTCGTCCACGTCGCGGTCGCCGCGACGGTCTGGGCCGCCACGGTCGCACTCGTCACACTCATGTGGCGCCCGCCTGCGGCCCTCATGAGCCGTCCCACGTAGACTGGCCAAATGGCGGAGCTCAATGTGGCGCGCCGCCCGGCGCTCGAGCGTCCGGTCCTGATCGCTGCGTTCCGGGGGTGGAACGACGGTGGCCAGGGCGCCTCGCTCGCAGCCGGCTACCTCGCCAAGCGCTGGGACGCGCGGCGGTTCGCCGAGATCGACCCCGAAGGCTTCTACGACTTCCAGGCGACGCGTCCGCACGTGAAGCTCGAGGAGGGGTTCACGCGCCGGATCGATTGGCCGGAGACGGCCTTCTACCACGCGCGCCCGGACGGGATGGACCGCGACGCCGTCTTGCTCCTCGGGGTCGAGCCGAACCTGCGCTGGCGCACGTTCAGCGGCCTGATCGTCGACTTCGCGCGCGAGCTCGGCGTCGAGCTGGTCGTTACGCTCGGCGCGCTGCTCGCCGACGTCCCGCACACGCGGCCGGCGCCGGTGACGGGGAGCGCGACCGACCCGGACCTGATCGACCAGCTCGGCCTCCAGGCCTCCCGCTACGAGGGCCCGACCGGGATCGTCGGCGTCGTCCACGACGCGTGCCGGCGGGCGAGCATCGCGTCTGCGAGCCTCTGGGCAGCGGTGCCGCACTACGTCTCGCTCGCGCCCTCCCCGAAGGCGGCGGCGGCGCTCTGCGAGCGGCTCGGCGTACTGCTCGGCGCGGAGATCGACACGGAGGAGCTGGACGAGGCCGCCGCTGCCTACGTCACCCAGGTCAGCGAGGCGATCGCGAGCGACGAGGAGACCGCGGCGTACGTCGAGGAGCTCGAGCGCCGCGTCGACGAGCTCGACGAGAACGACCTACCGTCGGGCGAGACGCTCGCCGCCGAGCTCACGCGCTTCCTGCGGGAGCGCGAGGAGCAGGATGAGGGCGGCCCCGGCCCCGGGTCGGAGCACTAGGCCCGCCTAGCCGAAGGTAAAGGCGTACGCGCTCACGCCCGGCGTGAAGCGCAGTTCCAGCGTCGCGTCGCGGAGCTTGTTCCCCTCGATGAGCGTGTAGAGCTTGTCCGCCGTCACGTCGACCGTCTTCACCGGCTTCCCCTCGACCAGCACCTGCACGCGGCCCTTGCCGCCGAGCACGAGGAAGACGTTCCGCGCGTAGTAGTGCAGCCGCAGCGCCGCGCCCGGCCCGGCCACGATGCGCTGCTGCTCGACCCGCCAGGAGCCGCCGTACGCGAGGTCGTTCTGGCCGAGCGCCTGCGGCAGCTCGTACCGGGCCATCTTCCCCGGTTGGAGCTTCGATCCGGTGTAGCGCGCGAGGCGCTCGGAGCCCAGATACGACTCCGGCGTCAGCGGCCCGAACGGCGTGGTGTCGCGCAGCTTCGCGGAGGCGGGCGCGCCCGGGTGCTCGCCGAGCAGCAGCCGGATGTTCCGCTCGGTCGTGTCGTACCCGCCCTCGCCGAAATGGGCGTAGCGCACGCGGCCGGTGCGGTCGATCAGGTACTTCGCCGGCCAGTACTCGTTCTGGTACGCGGTCCACGTCCCGAAGTCGTTGTCGAGCGCGACCGGGTAGTGAATCCCCAGCCGCTTCACGGCGGCGCGTACGTTCGAGGGAACGTGCTCGAACGCGAACTCCGGCGAATGCACGCCGACGATCACGAGCCCGTCCTTGCGGTACATCCGGTCCCACGCCTCGACGTGCGGGAGCGTGCGCAGGCAGTTGATGCAGGAATACGTCCAGAAGTCGACGAGGACGACCTTCCCGCGCAGCTCGTTGATCGTCAGCGGCTTGCTGTTGATCCACTCCTTGATCGCGAGGAAGGGAGGTGCCGCCCCGAAGTCGGGCAGCTTGGCCGCCTGCGGGCTCACGCTCGCGGCACGGGCGACGCCGCCGCCGGAGTGCGTCAAGTCGCGCAGCTCTCGCTTCGCGAGGCTCGAGCGTTCGACCGGCTTCTGAAGCGCGTTCGTGTAGTCGGAGAGCCAGGTCTGGAGCCGCGTGTCGACGTTGAAGACGATCGCCAGCGTGGCCAGCGCGACGGCGATCCCGAGCGCGGCACGCACCTTCTGGGCGCGCGGCCGCAGGAAGCGCTGGCCGCCCATCGCGACCACGAGCATCGGCACCGCCGCACCGAGCGCGTAAGCGACCGTCAGCAGCACCGTCCGCCAGCCGAAGTCGAGCGTCGCCGCCTGCACCGTGATCGCGGCGAGCACCGGCCCGGCACAGGGCACGAACACGAGCCCGAGGCTGAGGCCGAGCAGGAATCCGCCGCCGAGGTCGCCGCTCGGGGCGCGCGCGAGCCGCTGGAACGGCCGCTCGATCAGCACGCCGATCTGGGGGACGATCAGGCTGATCGCGATCACGAACAGCATCGCGATCGCGATGTTCCGCAGCAGGTCCTTCGGCAGCCCGAGCTGGTCGAGCACCCACGCCGCGAAGAGCGTGAAGACGGAGAAGCTGACGACGAGGCCGCCGACGATCGCGAACGGCTTTCGCCGGCCGCCTGACGCGCCGCCCGCGAGCAGGATCGGCAGCACCGGCAGGACGCACGGCGACACGGCCGTGACCAGCCCGGCGACGAACCCGATGCCCAGTAGCAGCAGGAACATCCCTGCTAAGTCAGCCTAGCGGCGCGTTTGTTACGCGTCCGTGTTTTCGGCGGCCGCCGGCTCGGACTCCGGCTTCGCCTCGGGAGCCTGCTCGGGTGCCGCGCCGTTCTGCTGCGCGGCCTGCGCGTTCGCGCTCGCGGGCTTCTTCTTCCGGCGCCGGCGCCGGCGCCGGCCCGGGTGCGTCTTCGGCGCGGGCAGGTCGTCGGCGAGCCCGTTCGCGACCTCCTGGATGGAGCCGAGCTCCTCGCGCGCAGTGTCGAGCGTCTGGTTGGACCGCGGCGTGTAGCCCTCGGCGGAGGCGAGCAGCGCAGCGGCGGTCGCGAGCGGCAACTCGTTCGCCGCCGCCGCGAGCTTCGACGCGTTCTCCTCGTGGCGGTGACCGCGCGAGTTCGCGAGCGCTCCGAGCAGCCGCTTCGCCTCGGGGTACTCGGCGCTCGCCTTGCGGTCGAGGACCTTGCGCACTGCCCGCGCGAGCCGCCACGTCCAGCGGGCGAGGATCTGGTCGGGGGCGTCGGGCCGGCCCTCGCCGATCGCCCGCAGAAGCGTGCGGACGCCCTGGACACGGTCCTTCTCCCACGGCGGCGCCTGGGTGACGAGCGTGACCAGGTCGTCGAAGCTCGCGCGGTCGACCGTCATGCCGACCCGGTCGGCGAGCGCCATCATCCGTAGCCGCCGGTTCGGGTTCTCCGCTGCGCAGGTGAAGAGGAACTGCTCGAGCGCGGCCTTGCTCGCCCGGGCGGTGAGCTTCTCGAACAGCGTGACGCGGTCGTCGAACCGGGCCTGGCGGCCGGCGATGCGCGCCCAGAACCGCTGCTCCTCCTCGTCGAGGTAGCGGGGGTCGACGCGCTGCCACTCGCGCTGGATGACCGCGAGGCGGCGGTTGACGTCGGGCGTGACCGGGACGAGCCAGGCCGCCGGCTGGAGCTTGCGGCGAGCCCGGCGCTGGACGCGGCGGCGCGGGGCGGGGGTGACGCGCGCGCCCTCGCGGTAGAAATCGGCGCCGAGCAGCGAGTGGAGCGTGACCACGCGGTCCGTGTGCGTCGCGCCCTTCTGGACGAAGTCGACGACGATGCCGGCCTCCTTGCGCGGGTGCAGGCGCATGATCCGGCCGATTCGCTGCTGGTAGACACGGCGGCTCGCGGTCGGAGCGAGGTGCATGACCACGGTTGCGCGCGGTGAGTTCCAGCCCTCGGCGAGCAGCATCGCGTTGACGAGCACGTCGATCTCGCCGCGCTCGTAGGCGGCCAGGATCTCGGCGAGCTTGACCGGCGGAGTGCGGCCGCTGACGGCCTCCGCCTTGAGGCCTGCCGACCGGAACTCCGTCGCGAGGTTGTAGGCGTGCTCGACGCCGGCGGCGTAGACGACCCCCGGCGACGAGTCGAAGCGGTCGCGGTAGAGGCTGGCGGCGGCCTGGTTGAGGGCGAGGTGGTCGAGCACCTTGGCCAGCGCCTCCTGGTCGAAGTCGCCGCCGACGATCGGCACCGAGTTGATCGCCGCTGCGGGTGGGACGCGCAGGCAGCGGAGCGGCGCGATCAGCCCGCGCCGCGCGGCGTCGCCGAGCGGAAGGTCGTCGACCGAGGCGGGGAAGACGTCCGAGACCTGCTTCGCGATCAGCTGCTCGGTCGCGGTCATCCCGATGTAGACCGGCTCCGGGAAGCTCCGGATCGCCGCGCTCGTCTTTTCGCCGAGGGCCGTGTGCGCCTCGTCGCAGATCACGAGCTGATACGCCTCGCGGTTCAGGTCGCTCGACGTGGCGCGCGAACCAGGCGTAGGTCTGGATCGTGATCGGGTTTTCGCTCGGCGGGCGGTCCTTGCCGGTGATCTCCGGCGTGATCCGGTCGCCGTAGCCCTCGTCCTTCAGCTCGCGGTTGAACTGCGAGACGAGCAGGCGGCGGTGCGTGAGGATCAGCACGCCGATCGTTCTCGCCGCCTCGACGAAGCCGGCGGCCGCAATCGTCTTGCCCGACGCGGTCGGGTGGCGGAAGCGGTAGCGGCGGACGGCGCCCGGGTCGCTTGCGACCGGCAGCGCGTCCTCGTCCTCGATCGACGGCCTCGCCTTCGAGTACCTCGCCGTTCTCTCCGCCGTCCCCGTTCTCGAACTCCTCTTCCTCCTCGAAATCGTCCTCCGGCTCCTCGACGGCCTCGGGCTCTCGCTGCGCGGCGGCGATCAGCTCGGTGAGCATCCCCGCGAGCGCGTCAACCTGGTGGCGGCGGAGTTCGGTGCCCGATTTCAGGTGTGGCGGGCGCTCGCTCAGCACTCGCTCGAGGCCGAGCATCAGCGCGTACAGGATCTTCCACTCGGAGGAGGGACGGTCGTTCCCGGCCTCGATCTCCGCGGTCGCGTCGTCGAGCGCGCGGCGGCGCGCGGTGCCGGGCGCCAGGACCTGTGCGACGTCCTCGTCGGGATGGAGGAACGGCTCCCCCGCCCATTCCGAGGCGCGCTCCGCCGCGGTGACGAGCGAACCCGTCTCCACGGACACGGTCAAAGGCTGATCGATGGTCTCCTGCATAGGGGCAGCGCCACGTCGCGCTGCGTCTTTCGAAGAGGGCGCCCGAGACCCCGGAACGGGCGTCGCGCGGGAAGCATACATAGCAATCGGGACGCCGTGTCGGCGTCCCGAAGCCGTTACGCGGTCCGTCGTGAGCGCATACTGCGGTCGTGGCGATTGGGCGGGTATGTTCGAGCGCGAGAGCGGCTCGCTACCGCGACGGCGAAGCCCGTCTGGGCGACGGCTCGGACGAGCGGCAGCGCCAGCTGACGCGGATGGGCAACGCTGCCTGGGGCGCCGCGCTGTGCCTGCTGATGCAGGGCGAGGACGCGCGCGAGTGGCTCGCGGCTCGCCGCCGATCGCTGGCGCGAGAGCTACGCGGACGCGCCCGCTGGGAGCTGGGGCCGGCCGATCGGGGCGATCAAGGCGCTCGTCCTCGCGGGCGACTCGGCCGGGGCCGAGGAGGCGTCGCGGTGGGCTCTCGAGGAGGGCGCGGGCGAGGCCGAGTCGCCGATCGGGCGCTATGCGGCGGCGCTGGCCTGCTCGGTGCTCGGCGACTGGGAGCACGCGCGGGTCCACGCGGACGCGATCCGGATCCGCGACGACTTCCCGCGCGACGTCGGCGATGCGCTCGCGATGATCGCCGCCGAGGACGTGGTCGGCTACATCGAGGCGGTCGAGTCGGTGCTCGCGTCGTTCGAGACGCGCGACGAGTACCTCGAGGACGTGCCGGTCGCGGACACGGTGCTGGTGTTGCAGGCGCTGGCCGCGCGGCGCGACATGGCCGCTGAACTCTCGTCGAACCTACTGCCCTAGCCGGGCCGCTGCGGCGCGGTCGAGGATCGCGACCGTCTTGCTCTCCGCGCACGAGGCTCGCCGGCGTCGCGGGCGAGGGGGGCTGGGCGAACGCGCGCTCGGCGGCCTCGGCCTTGCTCTCGCCGGTGACGAGGTAGACCATCTCGCGTGCCGCGGCCAGCACCGGGAGCGTCATCGTCACGCGGGGGACGTGCGGCTCCATTCCGGCCTCGACGGCGACCGCCCGGCGATTGGCGATCTCCAGTGCGGGCGCGTTCGGGAAGAGCGATGCGGTGTGACCGTCGGGGCCGATCCCCATCAGCGCGAAGGCGAGCGTGACGCCCTCGAGCTCGGCGTCGTACTCGTCGGCGGCCTCGCCGGGCGGGAGCTCGCCGCGGACGCGGTGGACCACCGGCCCGCGCGCGAGGCCGTCGAGTAGCGACTCGCGGATCAGGCGGTAGTTCGAGTTCCCGTCGGCGGGCGGGACGACGCGCTCGTCGATCCACCACAGGTCGACGCTGCTCCAGTCGGGCCGCAGGACCGCCACGCGCTGGTACGCGGCGCGCGGGCCCGACCCGCCGGAGAGGCCGATCTGGCCGCCCGTGTCGACCGCTTCGGCGATTCGCTGCGCCGCCGCCTCGGTCGCCGCGGCGGCGTCGTCGACGACGACGAGCTCGACGTCTCTCAGTTGTCGCCCTCCGCCAGCTCCTTCGAGCGCTCCATCGCCGCCTGAATCGCGTTCAGGAAGGCGGCGCGCACGCCGGCGCGCTCGAGCTCGCGGATCGCGTGGATCGTCGTTCCGCCCGGGCTCGTCACCGCCTCACGGAGCTCGACCGGGTGCATGTGCTCGTCGCGCAGGAGCTTCGCGGTGCCGAGCATCGTCTGGACGACGAGCTGAGTGGTTACCTCGCGGGAGAGCCCGAGCAGGAGGCCGGCCTCCGTCATCGCCTCGGCGAGCAGCGCGAAGTACGCAGGGCCCGAGCCGGAGACGGCGGTGACGGCGTCCATGTAGCGCTCGGCCACGACTACGACGCGGCCGAGGTGCGAGAGGCACTCCTCGGCGAGCGCGAGACTCTCCTCGCCGGCGTGGCGGCCGGCGCAGATTCCGGCAATGCCTTCGTGGACGACGGAGGGCGCGTTCGGCATCGCGCGAACGACGGGAACCTCCGCGCCCAGGTGACTCTCGATCGTCGCGGTCGTGATCGCGGCCGCCACGGAGAGGATCGTCTGCTCGGGCTTGACCATTGGGCCGATCTCGCCCAGCAGGCCCCCGATGTCCTGCGGCTTGACCGCGACGACGACGAGACCCGCACCGGCGACCGCCTCCGTGTTCGAGCGGGTGACCTCGATCCCGTAGTGGCCGCGGAGCTCCGCGATCCGCTCCTCGCGCCGGACCGTCGCGACGACCTCGCCCGGCTCGCGCCAGCCCGCGCTGAGCAGGCCCCCGAGCAGGGACTCGCCGATCTTCCCGCAGCCAAGAATGGCAACACGGCGACTCATTGCGATGAGTGTACGGTCAGGCGGCGCGCGCCACCGGCAGGAGCCCACGCGCCCAGCCGGAGAGCATGTACACGCTGGCCAGCCCGGCCCACTCGCCGTAGGGCTCGAGCAGCTCGGCGGTCTCCCAGCCCTCGACGCGCCGCCCGCGCATCGCGGCCAGCAGCTTGACGAGACCGAGGTCGCCCTCGAGACCCCGCTCGAACCTGCCGAGTCCCTCGAGGCACACGACCCCGATCGACCACGGGCCGAGCCCGCGCTCGCGGGCGAGGCGGTCGGCGACCGTCGCGGTCGGCTGCTCCTTCAGGCGCTCCAGCTCCCAGGCACATAGTCGGACGAGCGTTGCGCCGCGCCTCGCGTGCAGCCCGAGCGCGCGCAGGCCCGCGGGGGAGAGCTGTGTGAGATCCGCAGCGGTGGGCGGCGCGTGCCGCCAGCCGGTGCGGGGCTCCGTGCAAGCGCGGATGATCCGCTTCTCCATCGCGCGCGCCTCGCTGGCGAGAATCAGCTGCCCGCAGAGCGCGCGCAGGAGCGCCTGGGCGACGGTCGCGGTCCGGAGCGGCCGCAGCCCGCGCAGCATCCGGACGGCGCGTCCGATGAACGGGTCCTTCTGGAACCGCAGCACGAACGGCGTGTGATCGTCGTCCACGCCGAGGCAGAACCGCATCTGCTCGAAGGCCTCCTCGCTCGTCGCGCGCAGGTGCAGCGTCCCGTCCGGCCGCTGCCAGGCGACCGCGCGCCCGGCCGGCAGCTCGGCGTCGAGGATCGCGTCCCGAAACGTCCGCGTCGCGTCGCCCGCGCGCCGCGCGGAGAGCTCGAGCGAGTACGGACCACGCGGGCGGACGTCGGCGGCGACCATGCCGCGAGCATAAACGGGGTACGGGATACCCTCTGGCGAGCTTGGAGATGCGCCGAACGTGGGATGCGCTCGCGGGTGGCGACACCGCCGTCTATGTCGGCGACCCGGCGACCGGGGCATCCGAGCTCGCGGGGCTCTTCGGGCGGCTCGGGGCGGATCCGCGGGGCGGGACCTGCGTCGAGGTCGGCTGCGGGCCCGGGCGGATGACCGGCGCGCTCGCGGAGCGATTCGACCGCGTGCTGGCAGCTCGACGTCTCGCCAGCGATGCTCGAGCAGGCCAGGGCGCACGTGACCGTGGCGAACGTGACCTTCATCGCCGTTCCGGGCGACCGGCTCGAGGGGGTCGACGACACGAGCGCGGACGCCGTCGTCTGCTACCTCGTGCTCCAGCACTTCCCCTCCGGCGACGTCGTCCGCACCTACCTCCGCGAGTTCGCGCGCGTGCTCGCGCCGCAGGGCGAGGCGTACGTCCAGGTGCCGGTGCTCCAGGGCGCCGCCGGGCGGCTGCGCCGCACCCTCCGCACTCCGTTGCTCCGCCTCGCCCGGCGTCCCGAGCAGGGCGCCGCTTTCCGGGGGTTCCGGCTCACGCGCCGGGAGCTCGACCGCGCGCTCGCCGACGCCGGAATGCGAGTGCTCGCAGAGGACGAGGGCCCCTCCGCCTACAGCCACAGCCGCGACCGCTTCCTCCGGCTCGCACGCACGCAGTGACCGCCGCCGCCCTCGTCGTCTACGGCGCCCTGCTCGCCGCGTGCGGTCGTCGCCGTCTTCCGGCGACCGGCGGTCGCGCTGTACCTCTTCGCGCTCGGCCTGCCGCTGCACAACATCGTCATGTCGCTCCTCTACGGGGGCGGCGTGCGCGGCGGTGCGCTCGACGCGATCCAGGCGTGGAAAGAGATCGTGCTCGCGGCGACGCTCGTCTCCGTCGCCCTCCGTGCCGTCCGCGACCGCCGTCTGCCGTTCCAGCCCAACTGGCTCGACGCGCTTGCGCTCGCCTACGGCGCGATCGTCGTCCTCTACGCGGTGATCCCCCAGAGCGTGCTCGACGGGCACGCGGGCGCCCGCGCGATCGCGTACGGCCTGCGCCACGACCTGGTCTTCGTCGCGGCGTACTTCCTCGGGCGCGCCGTCGTCCCGCAGTTCAGGCGGGTCGGCGCGGTGATCGTCGTCGGCGCGGCCGCAGTCGCAGCGTGGGGCCTGGTCGAGGTCTACGCAGTGCCGATCGAGTGGTGGCGCCACTCCGGCGCGGTCGGCTACTTCCACCGCGAGCTCGGCTACGACTACCACGGCCCCGCCGGACTGCCGGAGAACTTCGCCTTCAACACGAGCGACGGCCTCTTCCGGCGGCTCGTCTCGACGTTCGTCTCGCCCCTTGCGACCGCGTACATGCTCGTCGTGGCGCTGATCCTCGTCGCCGCCGACCGCCGCCGGTCGTGGCTCGGCATCGGGCTCGGCGCCGTCTGCGCGGTCGGGCTGCTCTGGACGTTCTCGCGCTCGTCGATCGTCGCGCTCGCCGGCGGGCTCATCGTGCTCGCCATCGGCCTCCGCCGCTGGTGGCCGGTCGCCGCGGCGGTGGTCGTCGCGGTCGGCGGGCTCGCGTTCGCCTCGATCTACCACGACGTCGCGCCGCGGACGCACTGGTACGCCTCGGATCTCCCGTACCAGGAGGCGCAGGCGAAGGTGAAGGGCCCGCTACCCCGCTCGAGCGGGCTGAGCGGGACCGCGAGCCTCGGCGAGCCGTCGATCAAGAGCCACTGGGAGAGCCTGAAGGCCGGGATCCGGACGGTCGTCCACCACCCGCAGGGCTACGGGCTCGGCAACGCCGGCACGACCGCCCAGCGCTTCGACGTGAAGATCGAGGCGGGCGAGTCGAACTACACGGAGATCGGAGCGGAGACCGGCCTCGCCGGCGCGCTGCTCTTCATCGCCTGGAGCCTCGCCCTCCTCGGCACGCTGCTCGTGCGCGCGTGGCGGCGCGACTGCGGTCCCGGTACCGCGGCCGTCGCCGCGGCGCTCGCCGCGGTGCTCGCGCTCGCGATCCAGACCGACGTCGTCGGCGTGCCCTGGATCGCGTACTGCCCTCTGGTGGCTTGCAGGCTCGGCTGTTTCTGCGCGGCGCGAGCAGCTCGGGGGCTAACCCCACCCCCGGACACCGGCCGGCACCGTGGTCGCTGCTCGCCTACGGGGGCAGCCTTGAGCCAACATTCATTCGACACACGGAGACGACCACCATGAGCATGACTGCCCCCATCCGCCCGCTGTACCAGGCCCAGACCTACCGCGACCTCCTCTTCATCGCAACCGCGATCCCGGTCGCCGCCGCTGCGCTCGGGATCATGATCGCCGGCTGGACGTCGATCGTCGTCCTGGCGATCACGCCGCTCATCGTTCCGGTGCTGCTCGGCTACCGCGGCGTGGTCGGCCTGCTCGCGCGCGGTGACGCGGCACTGGCGAGGTCGCTGCTGGGTGCGGAAACCGGCCCGACGATCGTTTCATCCGGCCGGGGCTTCTGGGGCCGGGCGAAGGCCGTGTTCCTCGACCCGAACTTCTGGCGGCAGCAGGGCTACCTCCTGCTGCGGATGACGGTCGGGTTCGCGCTCGCCGTCGGGGAGTTGGCGTTGATCGCCGGCGCGTTCGGCTGGATCTCGCTGCCGATCTGGTACCGCTGGACGGACAACGACTTCGGGTCCTGGCATGTCGACACGCTCGGGCGCGCGTTCCTGTTCGTGCCCGCGGGGGTCGTCGCGCTGGTCGCCGCCGCATGGCTGGCCCGCGGGATCGGTTCCCTGTCGGCCTGGCAGGTGCGGTCGCTGCTCGCACCTCGACCGGAGGGCACCTCGCCCGCCGACGCCCTGCGCTTGCGGCGGCGCGCGCTCTCGGATCGAGCTCGGCGTCGCCGGCGGTCTCGTCCTGCTGACGGTGATCATCTGGGCCTCCACGGGCCTTGGGTACTTCTGGCCGATGTGGGTCGCCCTCCCGCTGGCTCTGCTGTTCGTGATCCACGCTGGTCGTCGAGCTCGCGGTGGAGAGGATTCCGTCTGAGGAGCCGGCCAGGCGCAGCCTGGCTATCCACGGTGGTGTCGTCGCCGCGCTCCTCCTCTTCATGACTGCGATCTGGGCGGTCACGACCCGCGGCAACTTCTGGCCGGCCTGGGCGCTGCTCGGCCTGGGGAGCGCGGTCGGCGCCCACTGGCTCCGTGCTCCGGATTCAGCGGCGCGACCGACTCGCCCGCCGGGTCGCGACGCTCGAGACGAGCCGCGCCGGCGCGGTCGAGGAGCAGGATGCCGAGCTGCGGCGGATCGAGCGCGACCTCCACGACGGCGCCCAGGCGCGCCTGGTCGCGCTCGGGCTCAGCCTCGGCGATGGCGGAGCAGAAGTTCCGCTCCGACCCGGCGCGGCGCAGCGCAGCTCGTCGCGGAGGCCCGCGCGGGCGTAGCGCGAGGCGCTCGCGCGAGCTGCGCGATCTCGCCCGCGGCATCCACCCGCCCGTCCTCGCCGACCGTGGGCTCGGCGCAGCGCTCGCGGCGCTCGCCGATCGCAGCCCGCTCCCAGTCGACCGTCTCCGTCGACCTCGACCGAGCGCCCGCCCGCGGCGGTCGAGACCGCCGCCTACTTCGTCGCCGCCGAAGCGCTCGCCAACGCGGCCAAGCACGCCGGCGCCGCCACGCCAGATCGACGATCTCGATCGCCCGCCGGACGACACGCCTCGAGGTCCTCGTCACGCGACGACGGCAGCGGCGGCGCCGACCCGTCCGGCGGCGGCCTGATCGGCCTCCGCCGGCGCGTCGAGGCGCTCGACGGAACGCTCGCGGTCGACGAGCCCCGAGGGCGGCCCACCACGATCCGCGTGGAGCTCCCATGCGCGTCGTGATCGCCGAGGATCTGGCGCTCCTGCGCGACGGGCTCACGCGGCTCCTCCGCGACAACGGCTTCGAGGTCGTGGCCGCAGTGGACGACGCGGACTCGCTCGTCCATGCCGTAATCGCCGAGCAAGCCGGACATCGCGATCGTCGACATCCGCCTTCCCCCGAGCTTCCGCGACGAGGGGCTGCGGGCCGCGCTCGAGCTCCGCCGGACGCGCGCCGGACACGGCGATCCTGATCCTCTCGCAGTACGTCGAGCACACGTACGCGGCCGAGCTGCTCGCCGAGCGGGCCGAGGCGGCGTCGGCTACCTGCTCAAGGACCGTGATCCTCGAAGTCGACCGACTTCGTCGACGCCGTCCGGCGCGTGGCCGACGGCGGCACGGCTCTCGATCCCCAGGTCGTTGCGCAACTCCTCGGCAACCGCGGAGCGAAGCGGCTGACCGAGCTCACGCCGAGCGAGCTCGACGTCCTCAAACTCATGGCCGAAGGACGCTCGAACACGGCGATCGCCGAGGCGCTCGTTCTCACCGTCGGGGCCGTTGAGAAGCACATCGCGAGCATCTTCCAGAAGCTGCGGCTGCCGCAGTCCGGGAGCGATCACCGCCGAGTGCTCGCTGTGCTCGCATATCTCCAGGAGCACTGAGCTCACTATCCAAACCGACGCAATCGGCGTGCCCTGGCTCGCATACTGTCTCTTCTGGCTTGCAGGGTCATGCGTGACGACGAGGAGGACTGAGACATGGCCGGGATGATCACGTGGCACGAGCTGTTCACCACCGACGTCGACCGGGCGATCCCGTTCTACACGGAGCTGCTCGGCGCCGAGATCGAGACCGCGTCGATGGGGGACTTCGAGTACCGGATGCTGAACAAGGACGGCCGAAGCCACGCCGGCTTCGTCAAGGACGAGCAGGGCGTCGCCCCGTCGCACTGGTACCCGTACATCCACTCCGACGACGTCGATGCGAGCGTCCAGGCGGCGACGGCCGCGGGCGCACAGCTGATCCACGGCCCGATCGACATCGCCGACATGCTCCGCTTCGCGGTGCTCGGCGATCCGCAGCACGCGACCTTCGGGCTGATCACCGGCGAGGGCAATCCGCCGCAGGGCCTCTTCGCCTGGGACGAGCTGCATGCCGCCGACCTGGGCGCGGCCGAGAGCTTCTACGGCACCGTCGCCGGCTGGAGGACCGAGGACTTCATGGAGGGGTACAAGGCGTGGTATTCCGGTGACGCCATGGTCGGCGGGCTGATGCAGAAGCAAGGCGAGTCCGCGCCCACGCTCTGGCTGCCGTATCTCGTTGTGGACGACACCGACGCCGCGACGGCGAAGGCCCAGGAGCTCGGCGCGACCGTGATGCTCGAGCCGACGACGATGGAGGGCGTCGGCCGCTACTCGGTGGTCGCCGACCCGGTCGGCGCCGCCGTCGGGCTGCATCGCAGCGCGAACACCGACTAGCCACGCCGGATTCCGTGGCCGAGGGCGTCGTCATCCGTCCCGAGCGAGACGCGGACCATCCCGTGATCGCAGAGGTGGTCCGCGCGGCATTCGTTGGACACCCCGACGAGGTCGCGTCGTTCGTCGAGCGCATTCGGGCGTCGGAACAGTTCATTCCGGAGTTGGCGTTGGTCGCCGAGGACTCCTCCGGTGTGATTGCTCACGTGATGCTGAGCTGGGTCGGCGTTGAAGGCGGATCCCGTACAAGGATCCTCAATCTCACGCCGATGTCGGTTCGGCCTGACCGCCAGCGCATCGGTGTGGGGGACGGGTGATCGGGGACGCGCTCGGCCGCGCTGAGGAAGCAGGCGAGCCTGCCGTAATGGTTCAGGGCCATCCCTCGTACTACCCCCGCTTCGGCTTCGAGCGGGCGAGCGCGCTTGGATTCATCGCCCCGTATCCGATGCTCCCGACGACGCTTTCATGGTCAAGCGGCTCCCGGGATACAGCCCCGACCTCGCCGGTCGGATCGTCTATCCGGCCGCGTTCGACGCTCTCGGGTACTAACGACCGGTCCGAGAAGAGCGGCGCACTCGGCGGGTCGCAACGTGCCGCTACTAGCTAGCCGAGCCGCTCCGCGACGTCGGCCATGCGCTCGAAGCGCGCGCCGGCGTCGCGGCAGTGGACGATCAGCTCGTCGAGCATCGCGATCCGGTGGCCGCGGCCGATCACCTGCGGGTGCATGCACACGGTCAGTACGCCGCCGTCGACGTGCTCGTCCATGAAGTCGAACTCCGCCCGCCAGATCTCGAGCACGTGGCTCGGCGGCGCTCCGCCCTTCCGGTAGGGATCGAAGTTGAACTGGAAGTGCACCCAGTCGTCGAGCTCGAAGCACATCGGCAGCTCCCAGAACCGCGCCTCGCGCCCGCGCTCCAGCGGGGACTCCCGCGACACCCGGTCGCCGATCCGCGGGCGGAACGGCCGGTAGTCGTCGGTCATCAGGCTCGAGTCGTAGAGGAAGCCGAGCTCCTCGACCAGCTCCAGCGTGATCGGCGACAGATCGGCAGAGGGCGAGCGGAAGCCGCGCGGCCGCACGCCGAGCTTCTCGAGCACCGCCCACGCGCGCTCCATGTCGGCCCGCTCCTCGTCAGCGCTCTGCCCGCTCGGATCGATGTGCGCGTAGGAGTGGTGGGCGATCTCGTGGCCGGCGGCGAGGATCGACTCGGTCTCGGCCGGGAACGACTCGACGGTATGGCCCGGGACGAAGAACGTCGCCGGCAGCGAGTGCCGCCCGAGCAGCTCGAGGATCCGGGGCACGCCGACGCGCGCGCCGTACTCGCCCCGGTTCAGCATCGCCGGCGTCACGCGGTCGTAGGCGAGCCACACCGACAGCGCGTCGAAGTCGAAGCTCAGGCAGACGGTGCTGCCCGGCATCAGCTGGAGTAGGAGAACGTGCTGACGAAGGCGCAGTTGCCCGCGAGCTCCCAGTCGAACGGCTCGTCGTGGACGGCGAGCCGTTCGGCGTAGTACTCGGTGCCGGCGATGTGGTGTCCCGGGATCACGCAGCTGACGCGCTGGTCGGTCTCGACCGGGCGCGTCGCGGCCAGGTCGATCGCCGAGCCGACGCGCAGCTCGTATCCATCTGGCCCGAAGCGAAGCTCGATCGGGCTCGCGCGCACGGCCAGCTCCTCGCTCGGCTTGCGCACCCACGGCAGCCGCAGCACGTCGTCGCCGCCGAGCTTTCCGGTCAGGATCGACGCGAGCGCCTCGCGCTGCTCCTCGCTGCCGCGCTCGTCGACGTGCACGACGAAGCTCCACGGCGAGCCGGGCTCGTCGTCGTCGTACCGGATCACGAAGGCGGCTGCGAGCCCGCCGAGGTCGACCCCGTCCGCGTGACCCTCGCGCACGAGCCAGGAGAGGACGCCCATGCAGATCCCGTAGGTGGAGCGCCCGCCCGGAACACCGCCCACCATCCGGCAGGGGCAGATCGCCTCGCAGTTGCAGGATTCGAAGTAGTCACCCTCGATGTGCCAGCTCACCGCTCTCGAACGTAACAGGTCGTCGCAGCTCGGATTTCGGGCAGCCTCATCTCAGGGTCTGCCCTGACCCCCGCGCCTTCTCGATCCCCGGGTCTGCCCGGTGGCGTCCCGGCCCCGGAACCGTGACGATTGACACGTGAGCACGACTGTGCTGATCGTTGACGACCACGAGTCGTTTCGGACGGCGGCTCGGCGGATGCTCGAGAGGGAGGGCTTCGTGGTGGTGGGCGAGGCGGTCGACGGCGCATCGGCGATCAAGATCGCTCGAGCTGTTCGCCCTGACCTCGTGCTACTCGACGTCGTGCTGCCGGATCTGAGCGGCTTCGACGTGGCGGAACGGCTCCGCTCGGGGTCCGTCCAAGATCATCCTTGTCTCGAGCCGCGGCCCAGACGACTTCGGCCCGCGCCTCCGGCAAAGCGGAGTTGCGGGGTTCATCAGCAAGGACGAGCTCTCCGGCGAGCGGATCAGGGAGCTGCTGGAGCAAGCCGCGTGAGGGCGCTCTTCCTCGCGGTCGTTCCCGCGGGCGTCGCCCTCGCCGTGTTGGCCTACGAGGTCGAGGTCGACAGCCTCCACACGGCGGACGGCAGGGCGGTTGCGCAGGTGGCGGTCGGGCTGTCGTTTCTGCTCGCCGGCCTGATCGCCTGGTCGCGTCGTCCGGCGAATCGTCTCGGAGCGCTGATGGTCGCCGCGGGCTTCGCGCTGCTCCTCCGCCAGCTCAGGTACAGCCACGACGCGCTCGCCTTCACGGTCTTCTTTGCTCTCGGCGAGCTCGGTTTCCCGCTCGTCGCTCACTCCGTACTGGCGTACCCGTCGGGGCGCATCAAGAGCCTGCCCGAGCGGTGGCTCGTCAGAGCCGCCTACGCGGTCGCCCTCGCCTTGCCACTGACGATCCTCTTCTTCCACGACGGGCGCGACCCGCTTCGTCAATTCGGTTCGCTGGAGCGTAAGAGCGACTTCTTGATCGCCCGCCACCAACACGCGGTCGAAGTGCTGGAGAAGTCGTACGTGATCGTCTTCTTCGGTGTGCTGGCCGTCCTCTTCATAGCGCTGGTGTGCCGTCGCGTCGCCCTGGCGACGCCGGGCGCACGACGCACCCTCTCTCCACTTCTGCTGGCTGCGGTCGCAGTCGGCCTGCGCGCGGCATACGAGCTGGTATCCACCTTCGGCGACGAGTCGTTCGCCAATGCGAGCATCTTTTGGCTGCAGGCGCTTGCCTTCGTCGCACTTCCGATCGCCCTGCTCGCAGGTCTCCTCCGGGCAGGCGTCGTGAGGGCGAGCGTGGGAGAACTGGTCGTGGAGCTGGAGCGGACGCCGCCCCATGGCCTGCGTGACGCGCTGGCCCGCGGTCTCGGCGATCCGACGCTCGAGGTTGCCTTCTGGCTTCCCGAGCGCGGTGGGTACGGCGACCGCAACGGGCGTCCCTTTGCGCTACCGGCCGAGGAGACGGGGCGCGCGTTCACGTGGCTCGAGCACGAGGGAGAGCCACTCGCGGTGTTGGTCCACGATCCGTCGCTGCTGGACGAGCCCGAATTGATTCAGGCTGCTGCCGCGACCGCCCGGCTCGCGCTCGAGAACGCGCGGCTAGGGGCGGAGCTCCACGCCCAGCTCGACAAGGTCAAGGAGTCCCGGGCGCGGATCGTGGCCGCCACCGACGCGGAGCGCCGCCGAATCGAGCGGGACATCCACGACGGTGCGCAGCAACGCCTTGTCGCGCTCGCGCTCGAGCTTCGTTCCGCGCAGCGCAGCATGTCGGCCGGCGACCCCGAACTGAAGCAGGTGCTCGGCTCGGCCGTCGACGAGCTTCAGGTCGCCGTGCACGAGCTACGTGAGCTCGCCCGCGGCGTGCACCCTGCGATCCTGACCGAGGGTGGCCTGGCCGCGGCCCTGGAGTCTCTGGTTCTCAGGACGCCACTTCCCGTCGTCCTCGAAGCTGCGCCCGACCAGCGTCTGACTGCTGAGGTCGAGGCGACGGCGTATTTCGTCGCCTGCGAGGGCCTTGCGAACGTGGTCAAGCACGCGGACGCGTCCGCGGCGACGCTCAGCGCACGCCGGGACGGCGACACGCTCGTCGTGGAGCTCGCGGACGACGGCATCGGTGCGGCCCGTCAGAACGGCGGCTCCGGGCTCCGGGGACTCGCGGACCGGGTCGAGGCGCTCGGGGGCCGGCTGCGAGTCGAGAGCCCGCCGGCCGGCGGTACACGCATCGTCGCGGAGATTCCGTGCGCGTCGTAATCGCGGACGACTCGGTCCTCTTCAGAGAGGGCATGGCACGGATACTGGCCGACGGGCAGTTCGAGGTCGTCGCTCAGGCCGGCGACGCCGACGAGCTGCGCGAGGCCGTGCGCGAGACGAACCCCGACGTAGTGATCGTCGACGTGCGCATGCCGCCGACTCAGACCGATGAGGGAACCAAGGTCGCGAAGGAGATTCGAGCCGAGCAAGCCGGACTTGCGGTGCTCGTGCTCTCCCAGTCTGTCGAGGTGCGGCATGCGTTCGATCTCTTCAGCGAGCAGCCCGAAGGGTTTGGCTACCTGCTCAAGGACCGCGTTCTCGACATCGACGAGTTTCTCGACGCGGTGCGCCGCGTCGGCCGGGGCGGCACCGTCGTCGACCCCGAGGTCGTCGGCCAGCTGATGGGCCGCCGCCGCCGGCACGACCCGCTCGCCGAGTTGACCCGCCGCGAGCGCGAGGTGCTCGAGCTGATCGCGGAGGGGCTCTCGAACCAGGGCATCTGCCGCAAGCTCGTGCTCAGCCCGAAGACCGTAGAGACGCACGTCCACTCGATCTTCGGAAAGCTCGTGCTGCCACCCGAGCCGGACGAGCACCGCCGCGTCCTGGCGGTGCTCGCCTTTCTCCGTTCCCAGTAGGACCTACCGGAGCGCTCCAGGTCGTGCTCTTGCTCGAGCAGCTGAAGTCGCCGGCGTCGAGGTGCATCACTGCGTCGAGGCTGAGCGTTCCGCTCGCGTGCCCGGCGGCGTCGAAGGAGCTGCTGATCACGCCGTTGCCGTTGAAGTCGTTGTCGCTGACGGTGAACGTGCCGCCCCAGTGCTTGCTCGGATCGAGCAACCACGGGTCGGGGCCGAACGAGAGGTGGTCCCGAATGATCACGCTGACGCCCGCGCCCTGACAGACGAGCAGGACCGTGAACGTCAGGTTCGTCACGCTGTTCAGGTCGGCGGCCACGTCGAACTCGATCGGCAGTCCTTGGGACGTCGTGCCGGCGTAGTGGCCGCCTCGCGGCGCCGCATCGTCGCCGGTAATCGTCCCCGTCGCCGTTGCCTGTCCGAGGACGGCGTTCACCGGCTGCGAGAGCGTGAGCGTGAACGTCTCGTCCGGCTCTCCCGCGATGTCTCCGACGATCGGAACGGCGACCGTCTTGCTCGTCTCGCCGGGTGCGAAGACGAGCGTGCCCGAGGTCGCGGTGTAGTCCGAGCCGGCCGTGGCGGTTCCGTCGGCGGTCGCATACGCCACGCTCACGCGCAGTGACGTCCGCTTCGCGAGCGTGACGGTGAAGCTCATCGGCTGGGAGCCGGCGTTGCCCTCGGCCTGCGAGCCGCCGGCGATCGAGAGCGCAGGCTTCGGCAGCCCCCGCACCGTCTCGCAGTCCGCGGCGACCTTGTCGGCTGCGTCAGCGAGCGCGGTGTCGTGGCCCGGTCCACACGCCAGAACGTCCGCACCGGGCCCGCCGGAAAGAACGTCGTTTCCGGGCCCGCCGTTCAGGTAGTCGTTGCCGGCGAGACCGTAGAGCTTGTCGTTGCCGGCGTTGCCGTAGAGCTTGTCGGCCGCGGCGGATCCGTGCAGGGTGTCGCCCTTGGGCGTGCCCCTGATGACGGCCGCCCCTGCCGAGGCGACCACGATCGCCGCGGCCAGTCCGACAAGCAGGACGAGACCCACTGCGGGACGCGGGCCGAGCCAGTGCAGCCTTCCCTTCGTACGCATGCTTCCTCCTCTTCCGTGCTCGACCCCGGCGCTCACGATCGACGGCGCCCCTAACGCGCCGCTAACGCATGACAGGTCTCTCCTCTCCAGAACGGCGGGCGGCGGCCCGAAGGCCGCCGCCCAACGCCTCTCCCTCCCCGTCTGCGCGGGGCTCAGCAGGTCATTTGCGGGTTGCCGTCCACGTCGTGGCGCCGGTGTCGCACGTCGCGCCGCTGTCGCTGAGGTGGACTTGCAACGCGCCGGCTGCAGTGTTCGCTGTGTTGTCGAACTTGCCTTTGAGGACGACCGTGACGTTAGGACCGCTCCCGCTTGCGTCGAACGTCAGGTCGGGCTGGATCGTCGCGGTGGTCGTCAATGTGAGCGAGAGGAGGCCAGCCGTACCGTTGTCGCACGAGATGTAGAACAACATCGTCAGGCCGCTCACCGTGTGACCGTCGGCGGCGACGTCGAAGTCGATGTTGCCGCCGCTGCTGATCGGCCCGTTGTAGTGGCCCGGCGACGCCGTGGGGGCGTCGTCGTTGGTGATCGCGCCGGTCGCCGTTGCCGTGCCGAGGGTTCCGTTGACGGGATTCGAGAGCGTGAGCGTGAACGTCTCGTCCGGTTCGTACGCGGTGTCCCCGAGAATTGGGACGGCCACCGTCTTGGTCGTCTGTCCGGGCGCGAAGACAAGCGTGCCCGAGGTCGCGGTGTAGTCCGTACCGGCGGTTGCCGTTCCGTCGGCGGTCGCATACGCGACCGAGACCCGCAGCGGGCTTGCCTTCGCCAGGCTCACCGTGAAGGTCGCGGGTTGCGAGCCGGAAGCGCCCTCGGCCTGCGAAACGTTCGCAACCGAGAGAGCCGGCTTCGGCACCCCCTGCACCGTCTCGCAGTCCGCGGCGATCTTGTCGGACCCGTCCGCGATCGCCGTGTCGCGCCCGGTCCGCAGAGCAGCGTGTCGGCCCCAGGGCCGCCGCTGACGAGGTCGTTCCCCGGTCCGCCGTTTAGGTAGTCGTTGCCGGCGAGGCCGTAGAGCTTGTCGTTGCCGGCGAGGCCGTAGAGCTTGTCGGCCGCGGCCGTACCGCGGAGCGAGTCGCTCCTCGGTGTACCGCGGATCACGCCTGCCGAAGCCGCCGCGACCACGATCGCCGCGACCGCCACAGCGGCAAGAGCCAGTCCGGCGAGTGGGCGCCGGGGGCTTCTCTTTGTGCGCATTTCTTCCTCCCTGTCCGTCGTCGACCCCCCACCGACGATCTCGCCTGCCGCTAACACGACACTAACGTGGCACCGGATACGAACTCAAGGCTGCGTGACGCGGAGGGCGAACGAGGCGGGCGCTCCCTTGCGAACGACGCGCAGGAGCAGCGAGCGCTGGCCGCAGATCTGGTAGGTGAGCCTCTTCTGGCGCGTCCCCGCCCACAGTCCCTGCGCGAGGACGTGGCCGGCCGCGACCACCGACACGTCGTCGAGCGCGCCGGCGGGCAACGTGACGCTCACGTCGAGCTGACCGTCGAGCGGCGTCGCAAGCGGCAGCGTCCAGACCCGCTTTGCCTTCGGCAAACGGACGCGCAGGCTCTTGCTCGTCGGCGTCGCCCAGGGCTCGAGGACGTCTTGCTCGACCGCGTGGAGCGCGGCCGCGTCGGGGTAGAAGCTCCAGTCGACGATCGGCCACGTGAGGTTGGTGGCGCCCGCCTTCGACTCGTTCAGGAGCCGATAGGCCTCGGCAAACGCTTCTCCCGGGTTCTGGAGATAGTGAGCGTCCTCGTCGCCTGGGTAGGCGGAACCGGCGGCGGTGCGCGCGCAGACGTTTGCGTAGGACGCCCAGCGCTTCGTCCCCCAGGCGACGGCTTCCCAGGGTGGGTTGACGCGGTTGAAGGCCACGTGGTGGCCGTACTCGTGCGTGGCGATCGTCTTCGGGTCGACGCCGTCCATAGTCTCCCCCGGCACGACCAGCATGTTCGAGCCGTAGCAACCGAGCGCGTCGGCGTTACCGCATTGGGACTGCACTTCCTGGGGTGTCGCGACGTAGACGTGCAGCAGCTGCAGCTCGCTCCCGTGCACGAGGCCGGCGAACCAGTCCGCCCAGCTCTGGCCGATCGCGTCGTCCGCCGGATACGAGTCGGAGACGTTGACGGTCACCGCCTCGCCGGTCGGCGTCGTGTAGGTCCTCCCCCACCACGATGCGTTGCGGAGACTACGTTCGCCGGCCCGGCCGAGCACCGTGCTCTGGCCCGGCGCGAAGAGAGCGCTTGGCTCGGCAAACGCCGGAGGCCGAGCAGCCGGGTCGGCCGAGAGGGCCGGAGCGACCGCCGCGGCAGCCGCGAGACAGAGCGCCAGGCCCACCCGCAGGCCGGGCAGGCCCAGCGCTCGCCGTCTACGTGAGGCAGATCGCATAGACGGTTCCCGTTTGTGCGCCGGGAGCCTGCGGGGAGACGCTGACCCACGTGCGCCAACCGCTCCCGTCAGGCGTCGGACGAGTGTCCCACGGGTGGCCCCAGCCGCCCGAATCCTCCCACCCGCCGGCCACGGCCTTCTGTCCGGCATCGCAGGTGGCAGTGAACTCGCCGCTGGCACCTGCTCCGACCGTCCACGGGGCTGTCTTGATCGTGATCAGGCCTGCGACGGTGCTCGCAGGGCCGGGGCTCTGTGACGCCTGCGTGACCGCCTGGTGCACGAGAGCCGCCGCGTCCTGGCCGCCGAGCTTCTTCGCGTTGTCGGCGATCGTGGCGTGCTTCGCGAGGTTCGCCACCTTGGCGTTGTCCGCCGTGAGCGCTCGCTTCGCGAGCGGCACGACAGCGCTGCCGACGGCGAAAGCGGTGCCCGAGAGCGCGACGAACAACGCCACGAGCGCCACGCCCATCGCCGGGCTCGGCGGCGAGATGATTCGCTTCATGCGCACTGTTTCTCCCTCCTTCCATGGTTCTTCGAGCTACAGCGGCCACGATGGAGGGCGGGGCTAACACCCCGCTAACGCGCGCCCCTTCCTTTCCGGCCAAACGCGCGGGACAATCGTCACGTGGACCTGTCCATTCTCGGCCCGCTCGAGGTACGCGTCGGCGACCGCGTGATCCCGCTGCCCCGGAGCAAGCACCGGGCGCTCGTCTCCCTGCTCGCAGTGCGAGCGGGCGAGGTCGTCCCGGCCGACGTGCTGATCGAGGAGCTCTGGGGCGGGCGTCCTCCGAGGACAGCGCGAGAGGCACTGCACAACAACATCTCGCAGCTGCGCACGAAGCTCGGCGGCGACGCGATCGAGTGGCGAGAGCCCGGCTACGTCCTGCACGTCGACCCGGAAAGGCTGGACCTATTTCGCTTCGACCGGCTGGTAGAGGAGGCACGTCAGACCGCCTCGCCTGAGGAGCGCGCGGCCAGGCTGACGGCCGCGCTCGCACTCTGGCGCGGCGCGCCGCTCGCCGACCTCGCCTACGACGAGATCGGCATCCGCGAGGCCGGGCGGCTGGAGGAGCTGCGATTGGCAGCGCGGGAGGATCTGATCGACGCCGAGCTCGAGCGCGGCCGCAGCGGCGACCTCGTGCCCGAGCTCGAAACGCTCGTCCTCGAGCATCGCTTCCGCGAGCGCCTGCGCGGGCAGCTCATGCTCGCGCTCTACCGGTCGGGGCGGCAGGCCGATGCGCTCGACGCCTATCGCGATGCGCGGGCGACGCTCGTGGAGGAGCTCGGGATCGAGCCGGGCGTCCAGCTGCGGGAGCTGCATCAGGCGATCCTTCGTCAGGATCCCGAGCTGGATCTCCCCGCCGTGCTGCCGCCCGTCGAGGAGCGACGGAAGACGGTCACCGTCCTCTTCTGCGAGCTCGCTCCGGCCGAGGAAGGGCTCGACCCCGAGCGGCTGCGGCTGCGGACGGTGCGCGCGCTCGCCGAGGCGCGGTCCGTCATCGAGCTGCACGGTGGCTCTGTGGAGACCCGCGCCGGTGACGAGCTCCTCGGCGTCTTCGGCGTGCCGGGGGCGCACGAGGACGACGCGCTCCGCGCCGTTCGCGCGGCGGCCGAGATCCGCGACGCCCTTCCAGAGCTGCGCGTCGGCGTCGACACCGGCGAGGTGCTCGCCGGTCGCGGCTTCGTCAGCGGGGACGTCGTGGCACGCGCCAAGCGTCTCCAGCGCGACGCGGCGCCCGGCGAGGCGTTGCTCGGCGAGGCAACGATCCTGCGCTGTGGCGACGCGGTCGCCGTCGCGCCCGGAGCGGGCGGGGCTCAGCTGCTGACGGTCGTCGAAGGAGCCCGCGCGATCCCCCGCGCGCTCGACACGCCCCTCGTCGGGCGCAAGCGGGAGCTGACGGCGCTGCGGCGAGCTTACGACGAGGCCTGCGCCGAGGGCCGCTGCCGGCTGGTGACGGTCGTCGGCGAGGCGGGCATCGGCAAGACGCGCCTGGCGCGCGAGCTCGTCGTGCGCGTCGGGGACACGGCGACGGTGCTCGTCGGCCGCTGCGTCTCCTACGGCGAGGGCGCAACGTGGCTGCCGCTCGCCGAGATGCTCGAGCAGGCGGGCGAGGGCATTGATGAGATCCTCGCCGGCGCGGGCTCTCCCGGCGAGGTCTTCCTGGGGACGCGCCGCGTCTTCGAGCGGCTGGCCGGAGAGCGACCGGTCGTGCTGGTCTTCGACGACGTGCACTGGGCCGAGCCGACGCTGCTCGACCTCGTCGAGTACCTCGCCGCGCGCGCCGAGGGACCGATCCTCTGCCTCTGCCTGGCGCGCCCCGAGTTGCTCGACGCACGGCCGGCGCTCGGCGACGGGGCGATCCGGCTCGGGCCGCTTGGCGAGCTGCAGGCGACGAAGCTCGCCGCACGACGTCGAGCCGGAGCTCCAGGCGCGGCTTGTCGAGGCCGCCGGCGGCAACCCGCTCTTCCTCGAGCAGCTGATCGCCTACGCCGAGCGCAGGCGGCGCGCTCGACACGGTGCCGCCGTCGGTAGAGGACCTGATCGCGCGCTCGGCTCGACCTGCTCGCGCCCGAGGAGCGCGCGTTGCTCCAGCGCGGCGCGGTCGTCGGACGACCTGTTCGGGCGTGCCGTCCTGCGGGAGCTCGGCGGCGAGGTCGGACGGCTGTCGGCGCTGGATGAGAAGGGATTTCTGCGGCGGCGCCGCGACGGCTTCCGCTTCCACCATGTCCTCGTCCGCGACGTCGCCTACGCCGGGCTGCCGAAGGCAGAGCGGGCCGAGCTGCACGAGCGCCTCGCCGACTGGCTCGATGGGCGCCGCGAAGCGGACGAGCTCGTCGGCTACCACCTCGAGCAGGCGTATCGCTTCGGCGCCGAGCTCCGCCGGGTCGACCGGCGCGCTACGCGGCCTCGCCGCCGACGCCGGCAGGCGGCTCGGCGCCGCGGGCATCGAGGCCTGGAAACGTGGCGAGACGCCGGCAACGGTCAACCTGCTCGGGCGGGCGACGGAGCTGCTCCCGGAGCAAGACGCCTTCCGGCTCGAGCTTCTCTGCGAGCTCGGCATCGCCCTACGCACGGGAGGCCAGCTCTCGCGGGCTGAAGCGACTCTCGTCGGCGTGGCCGAAGCCGCGGCGACGGCCGGCGACCGGCGCCTCGAGTTGCGCGCGAGGCTGGAGCTCGCTTACGTGAGCTTGTTCAGCGACCCGAGGGGGAGCACCGGCGACCTGCTGGATGTCGCCGCTGAAGCGGTTCCGGTCTTTGAGGCCGTGGAGGACGACCGATCGCTCGGTAGAGCATGGTTAGCCCTCGCGTTCGCCCACGGATCGATGCTGAAGATGCACAGGCAGTCTGGGGATGGCGCTGAGCATGCATTGACGCATTACAGTCGATCGGGCTGGCCAGCCTCGACGTGCTTGGGGTTGATCGCCGCCGCCCTCTACTACGGCCCGACGCCCGTTGTCGAAGCCATCAGACGATGCCGCAAGCTTCTCGAAACGGCCGAGCTGGGCGGTGAGGCAAACGTTTCCGCCGTGCTCGGGGGGCTCGAGGCAATGCGCGGCCGCTTCGGCGAGGCACGCCGGCTTGTCTCGAAGGCGAGGAGCTCGTACGAGGAGCTCGGCCAGGTTTCAGTTGCGGAAGCGAACTGTGGGACCATCGCAGCAGGCATCGAGCTCCTGAGCGGCGACGCCAAAGCAGCCGTCCGTCTGCTCCGCGCGAGCTGCGAAGTGCTCGAGCTGACAGGTGATCGGGCGTACCTCGCGACTCGGGCAGCTGAGCTCGCGGATGCCCTCTGTCTGGAGACCTGCGATGACGAGGCAGAGCGCTGGATCACCATCGCGGAGGCAGTTCGGCAGCGGTGGACGACCTACCCACACAGTTCTTGGCTCGATGTGTTCGGGCGAAGCTCCTCGCGCGGCGAGGCGAACTCGCCGAGGCCGAGGTACTGGCACGTGAGGCCGTGGCCCTGATCGAGGAGACCGACGCGCTCAACGACCGGGCGAAGACGCTTCTCGACCTGGCCGAGGTGCTTTGCCTAGCAGACCGCGCGCGCGAGGCCGGCGAAGCGGTCGAGAAGGCGATCGATCTCTTCGAGCGCAAAGGGAACGTCGTCGGCGCCAAGCGAGCGCGGAGGCTCCAGCTCGAGGTGGCCCTCGCCTGAGACACGAAGAGCCCCGCTAGGGCTCTCCGTGTCTTGAGCATGGCGGCGATCAGGCCCGGGGGCCGCCGCCGCCGCCGCGTCCGGCATACCGGTCATGGCGCTCACCTCCTTTCGGAGGCGCACTCCACGACCCGGCGCTCACGGCGCCTCAACGGGCGGCTAAGGAGTCGCTAACGTGGAGGCCGGGAGCGGGTCGCGCGTGCGCTGGTCACGCACCGCACGCTACGACCCGCTCCCGCTCCGCAAAACGGGGCGGGCCTCGGACTTAGCTCAGGGCGCTCCTGGGACTTTTCGCGACGCCCGCATCGGGGCGTTCCCGGGCCTGCAGGCCGCGTACTGCCGGCGTCAGCGCCACGCCGATGCAGGCCGAGGCCTGCACGGCTGCCGAGGCGATGAGAGTCGCCGGGATGCCGATCGCTGCTGCGGCCGGCCCCGCGAGCGCGTAGCCGGCGGGCTGGAAGACGAGCGAGCCCAGCCAGTCGTAAGAGCTGACCCGCGAGAGCGACTCACGCGGGATCCGCTGCTGGAGCGCCGTGAACCAGAGCGCGTTCGAGAAGCTCGCCCCGGCGAAGCCCAGTGCCGCCGCGACGGCGATGGCTGCCGTAGGGAAAGGCCGAGCGAGCAAGGCCGGCTCGAGCGCCCACAGCGAGACGGCGAGGCCGCCGGCGACGAGCGGCCGGCGTGGCCTCAGGCGCAGCGCCGCCGCGTCTCCGAGCACGGCGCCGATTCCCCCGCAGGTTCCGATCAGGCCCCAGGCCGCCGCGCCGCCGAGCGACCGCTCGGCGACGAACGGGCCCAGCACGAAGAGCGGCGCGATCGCGAGGTTCGAGATGGAGAAGCGGGCGATGTTCGTCCAGACCCACGTGCGGGCGGTGACCTCGCGCCAGCCCTCGCGTAGGTCGGCAAGTACCCCTCCGCGCGGACGAGCGACGATGCGCGGGAGGCGCAGGAGCGCCAGCGACAGAGTGGAGACGACGAACGTTCCCGAATCGATCGCGAACGCCAAGCCCGGTCCCGCGCCCGCGACGATCAGCCCTGCCAGGAGTGGTCCGGCAATCCAGGCAGCGCTGCGCGAGAGGCTGATCAGGGCATTGGCCTCCTGCAGTCGTCCCGGCGACACGATTTCGGGCACGAGACCGGTGGAGGCGGGGGAGAAGAAGGCGTCACCCGCGCCGAAGAGTGCGAAGAGGACGAGCAGGTGCCAGACCTGCGCCTGCCCCGACAAAAGGAGCACGGCTACGAGTCCCTGAGTCAGGGCGCGCAGGGCATCGGCGGCCAGCATCACGCGCTGGCGCGGCAGCCGGTCGGCAAGGACACCACCGAGCAGCAGGAGGACGACCCGTGAGCAGAGACCCGCGGCCAGCACGAGTCCAAGCGCGGCCTCCGACGACGTCAGGTCGATAACTGCGAAGGCGAGCGCGACCGGCACCAGGGCCGAACCGAACGCCGATGTCGTCTGCCCGAGCCAGAGGAGCCGGAAGTCGCGCTCCTCGAGCGGTCCGAACCTGACGGCGGCGCGCATCCCGCCCTATGTGATGACTTCGCCCTAACCGGCCGCTAACGCACGCCTTACGTTCCGGCCGAGATGTAACGCGCGCGTTCGGCCGGTGTGAGCAATCGCGACAGAGCGGCGAGGCGGGCTTTCGCGAGTATGAG
>CAVZWR010000022.1:0-215453 GCA_963779025.1 uncultured Actinomycetes bacterium | reverse complement strand
ATGCGGGGTTGAGCGAGGTGCTCATCGAGCGAAACGACCTCGACGCGGCAAGCCTCACCTGGAGACGAGCAACGAACTCGGCGAGTCTGCCGGGCTCCCGCAGCACGCCTATCGCTCGCGCGTCGTCATGGCCCGACTGTGCCGCGCCCGTGGCGACCTCGACAGCGCGCTCGAACTGATCGAGGAAGCGGCGCCGCTCTACGACACCGACTTCTCCCCGCCCGTGCGCCCCGTCGCCGCAATACGGGAACGGGTGCAACTGGCACACGGTGACCTCGATGCCGCAGAACAATGGGCCACCGAATGCGGACTGACGGCCGACGACGAACTCAGCTACGTCAACGAGTACGAGCACATCACCCTCACCCGCGTGCTCATCGCACGTCACGTCGCCGGGCGAGGCGCCGGAGCGCTCGAGGACGCCATCCGGTTGCTGGACCGGCTACTCGCCGCAGCCGAAGAGGGTTCTCGCACCGGCATCACGATCGAAGTCCTCATTCTGCAGGCGACCGCCGCCCGCGACGACGCTGCGACTGCTGCCGCGGTCGCTGCGCTGGACGATGCGCTTGGCGCGCAGAACCGAGGGCCACATCCGCCTCTTCCTGCATGCCGGACCGGCCGTGACCGCGCTCCTGCGTTCGGTGACGTCACGCGAGGGGCGCCACGCGCATGCTCGGCGGGTGCTGGACGCTGTCGATCTCACCGGGAGCTCCCCGCTGTTGGTTCCCAAGACCCAACAGGCAGCTCGCAGCGGACTCGTCGACGAACTTAGCAGTCGGGAACTCGACGTGTTGCGGCTGTTGCGCACCGATCTCAGCGGGCCAGAGATCGCTCGCGAGCTGCATGTGTCGATGAACACGCTCCGCTCGCACACCAAGAGCATCTACACCAAGCTCGGCGCCACGAGCCGCCGGGAAGCGGTCGGTCGCGCGACTGAACACGGTCTCTCAGCTGGCCCAGAACACAATCACATCCTCAATCACCCGATGATGTGAGGCGCGCGCACACGGTTCGTTCGTACCTTGCTCACGTGACCGCAGACGACCGCAACTCCAACACCACAACCGGTTCGCCGGCTGTCGGTCACGACCCCATCCGGCACTACGAGATCCGGGTCGAGGGCCGCCTCGCGCCCCGCTGGTCGGCGTCATTCGACGGGCTGACCATCGACACCGACGCCACCGATGGCACCACCGCCATCCGCGGCCCGGTCATCGACCAGGCAGCACTGCACGGACTCCTCCACAAGCTCCGCGACGTCGGCCTGACCCTCGTCTCGCTCACCGAACTGCCCAACGACACAGCCACCGAGCCGCCAGCTCACACCAACCAGCCAGATCAGCATCACCAAGCAGAAGGACAACTGACATGAACACCACCGCACACGTCAACGCATCGGACCGCACGCCGATGACCGAAACACGCAAGGCCGGGCTGATCGCCGGCATCGCCTACATCGCCACCTTCGTCTTCTCGATCCCGGTCAAGTTCGGCCTGTGGGTCGACGTGCTCGACAAGCCTGACTGGGTGCTCGGCGCCGGCAGCGACTCGGGCGTGCCACTGGGCTATTGTTCGAGATCCTCACCGCGCCTCGGCGGTGTCGTCACCGCCGTCGCCCTGTACTCGGTCGCCCGGCGCCACGGCGAACGCAAAGCGCTCGGCTTCGTCACCACCCGAGTCATGGAAGCCGCCATGATCTTCGTCGGGGTCCTCGCCATCATGGCCACCTACACGCTTCGCAACGACGTCGCCGGCACCGCCGGAGCCGACGCTGGCGCGCTCGCACAGTCGGCCAAGCGCTCGTTGCCGTCCACGACTGGACCTTCCTGATCGGGCCCGGAGTGATGGCCGCCCTCAACGCGCTGTGCATCGCCACGATCATGTACCGCTCCCGCCTGCTGCCCCGCTGGATCCCGACCCTCGGCCTCATCGGCGCACCGCTGCTGCTCATCTCCTCCCCGCGACCCTGTTCGGAGTTTGGGATCAGATCTCCGGGCCTGCCGCGATCCTCGTCCTCCGATCGCCATCTGGGAGTTCGCGTTCGGTGTCTACATGACCGTCAAGGGCTTCAAGCCCGCAGTGGCCACCGACGAGCCCGCCGCCATCGCCAGCCCACCAAGCCTGGTCACCGCCGGCGTCTGAACCCATCACCGCCCCCTATCCCTGCCCACCAACCAGAACCCCGGGACCGGCAACGGTTCCGGGGTTCGACCGTCGCCTCTCATGCCTCGCTTGCTGCTGGCGGATCGCTGTTCAGTGTGGGCGATATGCGCTGCCTCGATGGTCGACTCGGAGCACGGTCACTTCGCGGAGTTCATCGTCGATGCGGTACAACACTCGATAGGTCCCACGTCGCGCGCGGTGAAATCCGGCGAGTTCGTTGCGCAGAGCACGACCGACCCGATGCGTATTCTCGATCAGGGCGCCAGTGATGAAGCCGATCACGGCTGCGCTGACCGCCTCAGGAAGGCGCTCGGCGATGGCCCGTGCCGCCGGGCCGGCGACGACGAGTTCGTAGGGATCTACGGTCACCGAGTCGTCGACGGGCGCAGCGGCGTACCGCATCGACGCCTCGCACGACATCGCCCGAGGCGACGGCTGCCTCGGCTTCGAGCAAGGCCTTCAGGGCAGAACGGTCACTCAGGAGTTCGAGCGTCTCTTCCAAGCTCTCGAGATCATCTGGGCTGATCAAGACCGCCGCGGTCTGCCGTTGCGGGTTACGACGACGCGCTCATGCTCGCGGTCGACCCGGTCGACGAATTCGGAGAAGCGATCCTTCACGTTTCGTAGCGAATCTGTCGTCGTCATGGTCACGATTGTGCCACGGTCCATCGCATTCGGCAACCCGCCCGGCGTCGCCAACTCCAACACGGGCGTGAGCTGGCTACTGCTCCAGGTACGCGGCGAGGTTGTCGAGCGACGAGGCGAGGCCGACAGCGTGATCTTCTGCGGAGATACCGGCGGGAACATCGTCGGCCCGTATGTCAACGCGGCTGCCGCCATCGACCGGGATCTCCCAGGTCATGGTCATCGTTCCCGGGTACGCCGGATCATTCGACTCGAAGTCGACTGCCTGCACCACTCGCACGCCGGGGACGACCTCGACGAAGCGCGCCTCGACGACGTCGGCGTCCGTGGTTGTCTTGCCTCGCGATGCGTTGGCATCGTCGTAGACGAGGACCAGCCGGTAGCTGCCGCCAGGTCGGAAATCGAACTTCTCGAAGCGCGCGCTCATCCCCGTGGGAGGAAGCCACACGAGCAGGGCATCGGGATCGGCGAGCGCCCGATAGACGCGTGCGGGCGTGGCGGCGATGACCCGGGAGGCGGCGTCAGTTCGAGTGCTGGCCGCAGTGCGTCGGATGCGAGCGTCGGCCACGGCGACGCCGTGTTCGAGGAGGAAGATGGGGTTGAGGTCGATCTCGGCGATCTCGGTCACCTCCGTGACCAGGGCGGAGATGCGGTGAAGGACGGCGCGGAGGGCGGCGACGTCGAGCACTGCGGCGCCCCGGTATCCGGTCAGCAGGGGAAAGGACCGCAGCGACTCCAGCATCTCCTCGACGTCGTGATCCGTCAGCGGGGCGACGCCGACAGCGACGTCGTCGAGCAACTTCGACCGCGGCTCCTCCCCGGCCGACGACGACGAGCGGCCCGACGAGGGGATCGCGGTTGACACCGACGATCATCTCGAGACCGGAGCCGACCTGCTGCTGCACCAGGAATGTTCGGCCGGCGTCGGCTACGCCGGCGTCGGCAAGGGCGGTGCGGATCGTCCGCACCGCAGCCGCGGCCTCGGCTCCGGTCGTGACGCCGGTGCGCACGCCGCCGACGTCGCTCTTGTGGATGGCCGCCGCGGCCTTGACGACGACCGTGCCGCCGAAGTCGATTTGCGCCTGCTCGGCTTCCTCTGGCGTCGACACCACCCGGCTGCGGACCGATGGGATGCCGCATGCCTCGAGGACCGCCGCAGCCGTGACCGTGTCGAGCCAGCCGTCCGCGTGCCGGGATCGGGGTTCACGATGTTGCGGGCCCGCTCGATATCGAACGCCGGTCTCGGGACCGTCCCTTCCGGTCGACGCCGGCGGTCGTCCCAACCGATGGCGCGGGCGAGGGCGCGGGCGGCGTTCTCGGGGGCCGTGAAGGAAGGTATCCCGGCTGCATGCAGCGTTGCAGGAGGACCTTCGCGGTTCATGAACACACCGACGAGGGCCATGTCGTCGGCCAGCGCGGCGCGGGCTGCGATCAACTCCTCGGCGACATCTGCCGACTGGTGATCAGCGGTGTGTTGTACAGCACCATGACCGCACCCATCTCCGGTTCGGCCGCGGCGATGCGCGTGACCTCCCCGTACTGGGCGGCGGTGGCGCTGGCGATCATGTCGACGGGGTTGGCGACGCCGGCCTCGAGCGGGAGCAGTGACCGCAGCCGCGCCGCGGTCGGTGGAGACAATTCAGGAACGTCGAGGCCGCTGGCTTCGCAGGCGTCTGCGGCGAGGATCCCAGGCCCACCTCCGTTGGTGACGATCGCTACCCGGCGACTCCTGTACCGCTGCATCGAGGTCAACATCGTCGCCGCGTCGAGCATCTCCTCGATCGACCCGGCGCGGACGATGCCCGCCTGGCGCAGCAAGGCGTCCACCCCGACATCACCGCCCGAGAGTGCGGCCGTGTGCGACGCCGCACCTCGGCGACCGGCCACGGTACGTCCCGCCTTGACCGCCACGATGGGCACGCGCCTGCCGAGGCGACGGGCGAGCTGGAGGAACGAAGCCGGGTCCGGGATCGATTCGAGGTACAGCAGGATCACCTCCGCCGCAGACTCGCCCTCCCAGTACCTCAGCAGGTCGTTGGTCGACACATCGGCGGCGTTGCCGATCGAGACGAACGCGCCGATACCGAGTCCTCGCGCACTCCGCCGCATCCGAGGCACGCGCTCGAGCTTACGACCATCAGCGGCCCCTTGGGGCTGAACGCGACGTCCGCCTTGCCGCCGCGCCAGGAACGGAGATGGCGGTTCCGTCCGTCCGCGTCCCAGAGCCGGGCCGTCCCGTCGCGCGCTGGCGGTGACGACCAGCTTTCGTCGGGGCTGAACGCGGCCGAGTTGACGGAATCGCCGTGGCCACGGAGCGTCCCGACGAGGCCGGGCGGCTCGTACCGTCCAGACGCGCGCCGTCCCCTGCTCGGCGGTGACGACGTACGCCCCGTCCGGGCTGAACGACGCAGCGCTGACCGGCTCCGGTGTGTCCCGAAGAATGCCGCGGGCTCGGCGTCCGACGTGCCAGAGACGCGCCGTGCCGTCTACCCCGCCGTGACGATGCGCGTCCGGTCGGGCTGAACTCGGCGTCGAGGACCGGGTCGCCCTGTCTCAGCGTCGCAACGAGCTCGGCCGTTCCGCGTTCCAGACCCGCCCGAGCTCGTCGTCGCCGGCGGTCACGACCGTGCGGCCGTCTGGGCTGAAGGAGGCGGTGTCCACCCGGCCCGAGACACGCGGAGCCTCCCGGGTCGCTCGCGCCAGGTTCCAGAGCAGGGCGGCGCGATCCGCGCTC
Source organism: uncultured Actinomycetes bacterium (assembly GCA_963779025.1). Taxonomy (GTDB): domain Bacteria; phylum Actinomycetota; class Thermoleophilia; order Gaiellales; family Gaiellaceae; genus DATBLE01. Next base: position 209,911 of record CAVZWR010000022.1, on the reverse strand, counting down.
GCCGTGACCACCAGCCTGCCGCTCGGGCTGAAGGACGCACCGTCGACGGGCCCCGCCTGCCCGCGCAGGACGCGCACGAGCGCGTGGTCGGGATCGTCCGTTCGCCAGATCATGGCCGTCCCGTCGTCGCTCGCGGCGAGGACGAGCCGGCCGCCCCGGCTGAAGGCGACGCTGTTCAACCCCTTTGCATGGCCGCGAAGCACCTCGCGCAGGTTACCGGCCTGCACGTCCCACAACCGGGCCCGACCGTCGGTGCCGGCCGTCGCCAGCAGCGAGCCCGTCGGGCTGAAGGCGGCGTCTTTGACCGCACGGCGTTGTCCTCGATCGCTGGCCGGAAGCCTGGCGAGCGACCGAGCCGTCACCACACCCCAGAGCCGTGCGCTGCCGTCGCTGCTCGCCGTCGCGACCGCTTCCCGTCCGGGCTGAAGCGGGCTCGCGACGTTGCCCGTGTGGCCTCTGAGGACGGCCCGCCGGTGCGAGGCGACGAGCGCGGAGCGGAGCGCCTCCTCCGCTGCCGGCGCGGCGTGAGGAACCGAGAAGGCCCCGAACCCCGCGCGGACGCTGTCGACCGGATCGGGCGCCTCGAGCAGCGCCTCGGCGTCTGCGAAGCCGACCACGGAGCGGGCCGTATCACGCTGTGCCCTGGCGTCGCTGCGGGCATTCCAGACGTACCACCCGCCGATCAGGGCCGGGATCAGGAACGCGAGCGCGAGGGCGAGGCCGACCAGCACTCCGCGTCCGCAGCCGCCGCCGTTGCTTCTCGAGTTCCTCGCGCTGCCGTGCCTCTTCCTCCGCCCGTCGCTCTTGCTCCTCGTATTGACGTCCCCACTCGACCACGGCCCCGGCGAGCACGTCGTGTCTGATCTCGAATCGGGGCGACTTGTCCCCTGGTGCGGGGTCGATCGTGCGGAGGATCCGACGCTCGTCGAGCTGCTCGAGAATCGGCTCGGCAACGGCCAACGTCACGCCTGCGTAGCCGGCGAGGTCGTCGGCCTTGTGGACGATTCGCGCCCCCGAAGGCGTGACCAGCTGGTGCAACATTCGCGCTGCGACGGCCCGCTCGTCGTCGCCCAGGGCGCTCATCGCTTCCTCGAGGTGCGTGCGGACGATCCGCTCGGCGCCGCCCAGGTTCTCGAGCGTCTCCAGCCGGAGTACGTGCGAGTGCTGCCGCTGCTCCTCTGCCCAGAGCCGTGACATGACGAGCTGCAAGAACGGAGTCTCGACCCGGGTCTGCTCCGGCTCATCATGCTCGACGACGCCGCCCCCGGCCTGTCCGAGGACGATGTTCCCGGCCCGCACCTCTCGGATCACCGCCTTGACGAGCTCGGGCTCGACCTCGAACGGAGGATCGCCGTTGCCGAGTAGCTCGTTGTAGGTCTCGACGGGTTTCACGATCGCGGCGGTCGCGGCCTTCTCGTCGAGGTGCTCGATGCGCAGGTTGCTTGCGAAGAGGTTCAGGATGCGGCCCTCGAAGCGGTCGAGCTGCGTGTACGCGTCCTCGCGGAGCGAGATCAGAAAGCTCGCGCGCAGGTCGTCCCGGTTCACTGCCTGTGGGAACTGGACCGCGAACGTGTCCGGCCCGTCCTCGTCGCCGTGGTAGACGAAGTACTGCTCGAACTGGTCGAAGATGACGAGCAACTCGGTCCGGATCGGCTCGTCCAGGTCCGCGGCTCGCGCCGGCATGGTCCAGCGCTTTCTCGTCGAGCCGCCGGTTCCACTCGACGAGCAAGTCGTCGAGCCTGAGCTTCTTGCGCGGCGCGCGGCGGTGCCAGCTTGCCGAGGAGCTCCTTGACGGACGCCTCGACGCACTCGGCGAGGCCGGCGACCGGGTCGTCGCGCCAGCCGGTGAAAACGACCACGATCGACTCGGGGAACAGGCCTGCGGCCAGGGCCTTCTCCGCGCGGGCCCGGAAGTCCCGCTGGACCCCGGCCCGGATGATCGAGCTCTTCCCCACTCCGCTGGCCCCGTAGAGCAGCGTCAGCCGGGAGGCCAGCAGGTTGGCGGAGATGATCCGCCGCTCCTTCTCGCGGCCGAAGAAGAAAGGAGCGTCGATCTCGGTGAACGGCGTCAGCCCGACGTAGGGCGTCGCCGGGACGACGACCCGGGCTCTCGGAGGAGCCTCGACGGTCACGAGTCGGCTGAGCCCGAGCCGTTCGTCGAGGGGTGCTCGAGCGCCTCGGTGAGCTCCGTGACGTACTTCAGGAGCGGGATGTCGAACACGTCGACGCCGCGCGCCTCCCAGAGCTCCTGCTCGATCTCGTTCGGATTCCTCTGAATCGCCCAGGACTTGTACGAAAGCGGCTGCTGGCCCCAGATCCGGTGCAGGATCACCCTCAGGTTCCAGTCCTGCATGCTGTAGCCGAGGAAGAGGAACCGGCTGCGCGTGAGCTTGACGAGCAGCTCCGCCGGGATCAGCTGGCCGATGTCCGTCTTGGTCAGGTAGTCGATGTAGTGGTCCTCGGTGATCACATAGCTGTCGCGCTCGGGGTTCGACCGGTCGACGGCGCCGTGGATCTTGAGGATCACGGTCCGCTCGTCGATCGCCAGCCCGTCGTACGCGTTTGGGCGGTCGATCACCTTCGGCTCGGCCGCGCCGGGGGGCCGGTGCCAGAACTTCCCCCGCGGCTCGCGGTCGGCGATGTACCAGATCACGTCGTACGGCTCGCCGGCCTTGTCGAACGCGCGCTCCAGCGCGTCGTCGTAGTTCGTGGTCAGGATCACCTGGTACTGCGGCGTGCCCTGCTTGCGGAGCTTGCCCGGGAGCGCGGCGAAGAACTCGTGAACCGGGGTCGCCGGATAGTTCTCGTTGAAGAGCTTGCGGAGCTCGTCGTAGAGCGGCCCCAGGCCCTCCTTCGCAACGACGTACTGCGAGACGCGGAGCAGGTTGAGATCGGTCTCCTCCGGGAAGTAGAAGATCCCCGCCAGGTACTTCGCGAGCTCGTAGCCGTTCGGCAGGTACTGGCCCTGCTTCCAGGCCTTGCCCCTGGGACGGCTGGCGAGGTTGACGCCGGCGCCGAGCAGCGGGACGACTCGCCCTTCGGCCATGGACCGGACAACGGTCGAGTAGTGACCCTGCCCCTGGTCAGACATGGGTGCGGCTCCCCCCGGGACGGTGACTGAAGATCAACGTAACTCCCTCACGCCGTCGTTGCAAGTGCCGCAAGTCCGCACCTTGACTGTTGTCGTCAGGCGTAGGAGAGTTCCGCACAGATCGGGGGTGGCTCTGCTGTGAGAGCCTCGGCTGCTGCAAAGGATCAACCTCGCCCAGCGACTGCGGCACTGGGGGGAGGCAGGCACGGCCGATGGCGCTGAGCAGCAGCGAGCTTCAGGAGCTGATCTACGGAGCAGGCCCGGGACGCCGCTTCACGCAGGACTCGCCCGTCATGCCCGACGTCTGGCTCGCCTACGGGCAGAGCCCGGAGCCGGTCGACCTGCTCCTGACGCCTCACACCGGGACGACCCCGGGCGCGCTCGCGGCCGAGTTGCAGGCGCGCTTGTCGAAGGGCGCCCGTGTTGCGCACTCCGACACGTACGTGGTCGCGAGGCTGAGCTTCGAGGATCTGATCTCGCAGGCTCTCCCGCTCACGCACTGGTGGCACGACCAGATCGTCGACGCGGATGAGAAGCGGCCGGACGAGACCTTCCTCCCCGACTGGCTGAAGGACGCCGACCGGACCAGGCTGGCACCCCAGGTGCAGTGGCTGATCGAGGTCGTCGTGCGGCTGCTCGCTCAGCGGGTCACCGGGGGCGGCGGCCCGAAGAAGATCGAGCAGGCGGCGATCGCACTCCTCGGCAAGAGCGTCCGCAGCTCGCGCCGGAAGACGCAGGACGACCCCTCGGCGCCGATGCTCTGGCTGGTGAGCCGGAACCGTCCGGCCCAGTTCGCGATCTGGGGCTCGCGACCCGCCGTCAAGGCCGACGCGGCAGTCGAGCTCTTCAGCATCGACTGCAGCTCGATCGGCTGGGCGGTGATCGACTGCGGTGTCGACGCGAGGCATCCCGCGCTGTGCGCCCGAGGCGACGACGGGCTGCTCAAGCCTGCCTTCGAGCGCGACGAGGCGACGAAGACCGTGCGCAACAACTCGCGCGTGGTCGCGACCTACGACTTCACGACGCTGCGGGAGCGGCTGGCCGTCGGCGGAAAGCTCGACCGGGCACTGACGGACGCGGAGCGGGCTCAGCTCCAGGACCTGCGACAGGCGCTGAAGAGCGGGCGCTCGATCGACTGGGCGGCGCTGGAGCCGATCCTGCGCGTGCCGCACGACCCCGAGTCGTACAAACCGCCGGCCCTCGACCACGGCACGCACGTGGCCGGGATCATGACCGCCGACTGGCGCACGTCCGACGCAGGCATGCCGGAGCGCTCGAACCTGATCGGAATCGCGCCCGGTCTGAAGATCTACGACCTGCGGGTGATCGACGACGAGGGCAACGGCGACGAGTTCTCGGTGATCGCCGCGCTGCAGTTCGTCCGCTGGCTGAACGGCTACAAGGACAAGCCCGCCATCCACGGCGTCAACCTGAGCCTCTCGATCCACCACGACGTCGCCAACTACGCGTGCGGCAAGACGCCGGTCTGCCAGGAGTGCGCGCGGTTGATCGGGAACGGCGTGGTCGTCGTCGCAGCGGCCGGCAACCAGGGCTACGCGGAGTACACGACCCTGCAGGGGGGCCGCGACGAGGGTTTCCGCAGCGTCAGCATCACCGATCCCGGCAACGCCGAGGACGTGATCACCGTCGGCGGGACGCACCGCACACGGCCGTTCAGCTACGGGATCTCGTACTTCTCCAGCCGGGGACCGACCGGCGACGGCCGCTACAAGCCCGACCTGGTCGCTCCCGCGGAGAAGATCACGTCGCTCGTTCCCGCCGGCGCGAGCAAGAGCCTCGACGGCACGAGCATGGCCGCTCCGCATGTCAGCGGCGCGGCGGCGCTCATGCTCGCCCGCACGGAGGAGCTCGTCGGCGACCCCGCGCGGGTCAAGCAGATCCTCTGCTCCAGCGCGACCGACCTCGGCCGCGAACGCTACTTCCAGGGAGCCGGCATGCTCGACGTGCTGCGCGCCCTCCAATCCATGTGAGAGGCCGTCGGTGATCTTCACCCTCGAGGCACTGCAGGCGGCGCACGGAGACGCACTGCTGCTCCACTACGGACCGGCCGACTCCGCCAAGCTCGCGGTGATCGACGCCGGACCGCTCGGCATCTACAAGAGCAGCGTCAGGCCGCGACTCGAGGAGATCCGCGCGCGGCGCTCGCCCGATGCGACGCTGACGCTCGACTACGTGCTCGTCAGCCACATCGACGACGACCACATCCACGGGATCACGGACCTGACCAAGGAGCTCGTCGAGGCTGCGGACTCGCCCGGAGACCCTCCGTTCCGAGATCGCGAATCTCTGGCACAACGCGTTCGACGACGTGGTCGGCGACGACGAGGTCCAGGCGATCGCACCTGCGGCGGTCACGGCCGCGCTGGAGGCGGGAGCCGGCGCGCCGGCAGGGATGTCCCTCGAGAGCACGCTCGTGCTCGCGAGCGTTGGTCAGGGCGACCGGCTCCGGCAGGACGCCGCAGCGCCTGAGCTGCATCGTCAACGCCGGCCGGAAGCTGCTCCTCGCCCCTGTGGAGCTCGACATGGGCAACGGGCTGAAGGCGACGATCGTCGGCCCGCTGAAGGACCAGCTCGAGGCGCTGCAGACCCAGTGGGACAAGTTCGTCAAGAAGAAGCACGCGACCCCCGAGGACCATGCCGCCGCGATCGCGGCCTACCTGGACGAGTCCGTGCCCAATCTCTCCAGCGTCGTCGTGCTCGCCGAGCTCGGCGGAAAGCGCATCCTCCTGACCGGAGATGCGCGGGGCGACTTTGTCCTCGAGGGGCTGAAGGCGGCAGGCGTCCTCGACCAGACGCTCCACCTCGACGTGCTGAAGGTGCCGCACCACGGCAGCAACCGGGACGTGGAGGTGGACTTCTTCCGGAAGGTCACCGCCGACCACTACGTCATCTCCGCCAACGGCAAGTACGGCAACCCAGATCCCGAGACGCTCGAGATGATCGCCGCCGCCCGGGGCCAGGACGAGTTCACGATCCACCTCACGAACCACGACGGCGAAGGTGGGTTGCACGAGCTGCTCGACAAGTTCGTCGCCAAGGCCGAAGCGGCCGGCGCGAAGTTCAAGGTCGCCTATCTCGGCGAGCCCGGCCCGATCCGGATCGAGCTCGGCGACCCACTCGGATTCTGAGGAGGAGGCACGGCGATGAGCGTTCCCGAGAACCCACAGGCAGTCGTCGAAGGCCTCTCCCCCGTCCGCCGACTCCCGACCGACCCGCCCGGCGACGCTCCGGAGCCGGGGGTTGCGCTCTGTCTCTCGGGCGGGGGTTACCGCGCGATGGTCTTCCACGTCGGTGCGCTCTGGCGGCTCAACGAGCTGGGCTGGCTCCCGAAGCTCGACCGCGTGTCGAGCGTCTCGGGAGGGTCGATCACGGCCGGCGTCCTCGCACACCAGCTGGTCGCAGCTCGCCTTCGACGGCGACGGTTTCGGCCAGGGGTTCGAGCAGGCGGTCGTCGCGCCGATTCGCAAGCTCGCCGGCAAGACGATCGACATCTCGGCCGGCCTGAAGGGGATCTTCCTCCCGGGCTCGGTCGCGAGCTTCGTCGCCAGACGCTACGACCGCGAGCTCTTCGGCGGGACCACCCTCCAGTCGCTCCCCGATCGACCGCGTTTCGTCTTCAACGCGACCAACCTCCAGTCGGGCGTCCTCTGGCGATTCTCGAAGTCGTACATGTGGGACTACCGGGTCGGGAAGATCCCTCGGCCCGAGGAGAAGCTCTCGGTCGCGGTCGCGGCGTCGTCGGCGTTTCCTCCGTTCCTCTCGCCGATGAGGCTGAAGTTGAGCCCGGGCGACTACGAGCAGGGAACCGGCACCGACCTGGAGGAGGAGGCGTATCAGCGGCGCCCCGTGCTCTGCGACGGCGGGGTTTACGACAACCTCGGGCTCGAAACGGCCTGGAAGCGCTACTCGACGGTCCTCGTCAGCGACGGCGGCGGCCGTATCTCGGCGAAGGAGAGCATCCGGACGAACTGGGTGCTCCAGGCGACGCGCGTGCTCGGCGTGATCGACAGCCAGGTGAGAGCGCTCCGCAAGCGTCAGATCGTCGGCGGGTTCGCCGCCGGGCTCCGCGAGGGTGCCTACTGGAGCATCTGGAGCCACGTCGCCGACTTCGGTCTCGGGGATGCCCTCCAGGTCGCGGACGCCGCGTCGACGGCGCTCGCCCGGACCCCCACCCGCCTCGCCAAGCTCGAAGCGGCTCATCAGGAACAGCTGATCAACTGGGGCTACGCGGTCTGCGACACGGCAATGCGCGCGCACGTGATCCCCGGCACGCCTCAGCCCGGTTCGCTGCCCTACCCCGGCACGGGCATCTGAGCGCGCGTCCGGCCGGGCTCGATTGACAAGAGTTGCCGACGGCGAGAGACTCTTGCCTGACCGTATGCGTTGCTGACGGGAGCAGCCAGGTGCTCCGAAGCGGCCCAGCGACCACGTAGCTGGAAGGAGGCCGCCGCATGTTGCTCGGGGGGAAGACGGTGTTCCCGATCACGCTTGGCAACGGCCCGCCGCTGGAGGGGACCTGCCCCGACAACGGCCTGAGAGGGTGGACGGAGGTTGCCCGGGCCGGTGTGAAGATGCTTCGCATCTATCCGAAATGGAGTGCCGCGAACGCGGCTGCACAGGTCGCCGACGTCAAGAACCAGTTGGCCGAAGCGTCACGTTTCGGGCTGCGTCTCTGGGTCGGGCTCTTCGACGTCGCCAACGATCTCTCCAAGCAGGCATTGCTCCAGCAGATCGTCGACGGGCTGAAGGACCAGCCCGGGCTCGGCGCCTGGAAGGGGTGCGACGAGCCCCTGTGGGGCAGGGTCGACGCACAGGGCGTCGCGGCCGCCTACGGATTCATCCATTCGCGCGACCCGGACCATCCGGTCGTGCTCATCCAGGCGCCCAGGGCGCGGCAAGCACCGTTGACCGCGGCGCGGCTGAGGCCCTACGCGGCGGGGGGCGACATCCACGGTGTCGACATCTACCCGATCGCGCATCCCCCCGGGCTGCACGCCGGACGACCCGAACACGGACATCAGCGTGGTCGGAGACGTGACCCAGATCGTCGCCGATTCCGCGCCCGACAAGGAGCACTGGACCACCTTGCAGGTCGCCTGGAGCGGGGTGATCCCACCGGACCACGTGCCGATCTTCCCGACCCTGAAGCAGGAGCGGTTCATGACCTACCAGGCGATCATCGCGGGAGCCCGCGGGCTCGTCTTCTTCGGCGGTGACATCACCAAGGTGATGAGCCCCGAGGATGCGAAGAGCGGCTGGAACTGGACGTTCTGGCGCACCGTGCTGAAACCCGTCGTGCAGGAGCTGAGCTCGGACTCGGTCGGCCCCGCGCTGGTCGCGCCGCCCGCCCCGCTGAACGTCAAGGCGAATGCGGCCGACGTCCAGTTCGTCGCACGCCAGGCCGGCGGCTTCCTCTACCTGATCGTCGTCCGGCGGAGCCCGAGCGCGAACGGCCCGGTGCGCTTCTCCGGGCTTCCGACCGGGATCAAGTTCGGTGCGGCGATGTTCGAGTACGACGGCAAGGATTTCCGCACCTTCGCGGTCGGCCGCGGCTCGTTCACCGACCCGTTCGCGCCCCACGACGCTCGCGTCTACCGCTTCCGGCTTCCCCGCTGACGGTTGCCATGGCGCCGAGAAGACTTCCGCCCTATCCCTGGCCGGTCAAGCCGTTCGACCAGCAACACCCCGTGCGGGGATTCTTCGGCGACCCGCGAATCGCCGACGGCGGGCGGACGTTCCATTTCGGCGTCGACGTGCCGGCGCCGGGCGGCACTCCCGTGTACGCGGTCGCACCGGGGAAGGTCTCGTTCGGCTCGCCGGTCGACGTCGCCCAGAACGGGGGCATCGTCGTCGTCGAGTCGGACGGTCGCAACTTCGGATACTGGCACGTCGCGCCGGCCGTCCAGCCCGGTGCCCGGGTGGTGCTCCACGCCTTGCTGGGTCATGTCGCCACCGAGCCCGAGGACTGGGGACACGTGCACTTCGCGGAGTCGACCCACGGCCCCGGCGGGATCAACTACTGGAACCCACTCCGCCCCGGCGCGCTGAGCCCATTCTTCGACTACGGCCCGCCGGTCGTCGACGCGATCGTCACATCGCTTCCGCCGCACGAGCTCCGAGGGCTGGTCGACCTCTCGGTGCAAGCGCATGACAACACCCCGATCGAGGTCACCCAGCCCAATCCCCCAGGCTGGCACGGCATGCCGGTCACGCCTGCGCTCATCCGCTGGCGCCTGCTGCGGGCGGCGCAGGCGGTCGTGGAATGGCAGGTCGCCGTCGACTTCCGTGCCTCGTTTCACCCGAATGTGCAGGGCGACCCCGCATCCGACGTCAACTTCGGCGCCGTCTACGCGCCCGACACCACCCAGAATCATCCGAGTACGCCTGGGCTCTTCCACTTCTGGCTGAAACGCGGCTTCGACACCCGCCGGTACCCCGACGGGCAATACGTCCTCGAGGTCGAGGCAAGCGACGTCCGCGGCAACCCGCGGACCGCAGACCTCGCCGTCACCCTCGTCAACACGATCGTTTGAGGCCGACGACGGCCGGCCGGGTGCTCAGCGGCCCCGGGCGACCGGCCAGCGCAGCTCGACCCGGCCGTCCCTGACGCCCACGAGTTCGTCGCACAGGTTCACCGCGACGCAGACGTGGTTCGGGACGATTTGCACCTGCTGGCCGAGCTCGAGGTCGTCGCCGCCCGCGAGGGCCAGGTAGCCGTGCTCCTCGTTCAGCTGCTCCAGTCGCGACGACGGCGCTTCCAGAACGACGCCGAAGCCGCCCTCCGCAGCGGCGTCGGAGCTGAGCGCCTTGCTGCCCGCGTCGAGGATCGCCCGGCTGTCGTGCCGGCTGACCACGGTCGCGACGATCGCCAGCGCCACGTCGTCGAGTGTCGCCGCGCCCGAAGCGACGGTGTTGCGGTCGTTGAAGACGTACGTGCCGACCCGGTACTCGTTCACCACGGGCCTGAGCTCACCCGAGTTCCACATCGTCGGCGTACCACCGACCGACACGGTCTCGATCGGCAGGCCGCGCCGCTCGATCAGCTCGCTCGCCGTGGTGAGGAACGCGAGCGAGCCCGGAGGCGCCGGGTAGGTGACCAGTCCGCCGAAACGCAGCCCGTTCGTCCGCGCGATCGCGGCGGCGAGCTCCGCGGCCGCAGCCGGCGAGGAGACGCCCGTCCGCCCCAGGCCGGTGTCGCAGTCGACGAGCACCGTCAGCTCGCAGCCCGCGTCCGTGGCCGCGCCGACGAGCCCGGGGAGCAGCGCCTCGTCGTCGGCGGACACGGCGACCGAGGCGCGCCGGAGCAGCTGCGCGAGCTGCTCGAGCTTGCGGCCGCCGACGAGGTTGTACGGGAGGAGCAGGTCCTCGATCCCGGCACCGGCCATCACCTCCGCCTCGAAGAGCGTCTGGACGGTCACGCCGCGCGCGCCGAGCTCGACCTGCCTCTGCGCGATCTCGACGCACTTGTGGGTCTTGACGTGCGGCCGGTTCGCGAGCCCGTGCTCGTCGCAATGCGCCTGCCAGCGCGCGAGGTTGGCCTCGAGCCGGTCGAGGTCGACGACGGCAGCCGGCGTCGCGATGTCGAGGTTCACGCAGGCTGCTCTAGCCGCGCGCCCGTCTCCGCGTCGAACACGTGGGCCTCCTGGATGCGCGGGCAGAGCGAGACCTTCGCCTCGCGCTCGGGCGCGCTCCGGGCTTCGGTCCGCGCAACGAGCTTGACCTGCTCGCCGCCGTACTCGGCGACGCAGAAGACGTACGAATCGGCTCCGAACTCCTCGACCACCTCGACGCGCGCCTCGATCCCGCCCGGGGCGAGGTCGAGCGCCTCCGGGCGCAGGCCGAGCACGACCGAGCCGTTCGTCGTCGGCAGGCCGGACGGGAGCGGCACCTCGATTCCGCAGAACGAGCACCCCTGCTCGCCGCGGGGCACCTCGAACAGGTTCATCGAGGGCGAGCCGATGAAGCCGGCGACGAAGGTGTTCGCCGGCCGCTCGTAGAGCGTCCGCGGGACGTCACACTGCTGGAGCCGGCCGTCCTTCAGCACAGCCACGCGGTGGCCGAGCGTCATCGCTTCCCCCTGGTCGTGGGTGACGTAGACGGTCGTCGTGCCGAGCCGCGACTGCAGCGCCGCGATGTCGGCGCGCATCTGGACGCGCAGCTTCGCATCCAGGTTCGAGAGCGGCTCGTCCATCAGGAAGACGCTCGGCTGGCGGACGATCGCGCGCCCCATCGCCACGCGCTGGCGCTGCCCGCCGGAGAGCTGGCCGGGCTTGCGCTCCAGGTACGGCGTCAGCTCGAGCAGCTCCGCGACCTCCCGCACCCGCCGCTCCCGCTCCGCCTTCTTCACCTTGGCGATCCTGAGCGGGAAGCCGATGTTGGCGGCGACGGTCAGGTAGGGGTAGAGCGCGTAGTTCTGGAAGACCATCGCCACGTCGCGGTCCTTCGGCGGGACGTACGTGACGTCGCGCTCGCCGATGTAGATGCCGCCGGCGTCCACCTCCTCGAGGCCCGCGAGCATCCGCAGCGCGGTCGTCTTGCCGGAGCCGGACGGGCCGACGAGGACCATGAACTCACCGTCGGCGATGTCGAGATCGAGCGCGTCGACCGCGGCCTCGTCGTTCCCCGGGTATACGCGCGTCGCCTGCCGGAAGTGCACCTCAGCCATCGATCACCTCCGAGAGCTCGTTACGCACACGGGTCTGGGCCTCGCCGTTCGCGCCGAGCTCGTCGAGCGCGAGCAACGCGGCCCCCACGATCGGCGGCGAGCCTGTCACCCGGACGGCGAAGTCAGGCAGCCCTGCACGGATCCGGTCGACCACCCGCGAATTCTCGCCCTGCAGGAGACCGCCGCCAAGGAGCACCTCGGCCTCGCCACCGGCGAGACCGAGGCGCGTCAGGGCCGTGCCCGCCAGCGCGACGACCTCGTCGGCCAGCTGATCGACGATCCCGGCTGCCACCTCGTCGGCCTCGGCCTCCGCGAACACGACGGGCGCGAGCTCGAGCAGGCGGCGCCGGTCGACGCTCTTGGCGTGGATCGCCTCCGCCAGCTCGTACGGCGTTCCGAACCCGAAGTGCGCGGGCACGGCGTGCTCGAGCGTCGTCTTCGCGCCGCGCCCGTCGAAGCTGCGCGCCGCCTGCGAGACCGCGGCGAGCCCGACGTCGTAGCCTCCGCCCCAGTCGCCGGTGATCGGGCCCAGCGCCGGGAAGCGCACATGGCGTCCGTCAGGGGCAACGCCGACGCAGTTGATCCCCGCCCCGCAGACGACCGCAACCCCGTAGCCCTGCTCCGTACCGGCCCGGAGCACCGCGAACGTGTCGTTCAGGACGGTCGTCCTCGCAGCCCACTCGCGTGCGGAGACGAGCTCGGCGAGGCGCTCTTCCTCCCGCGGGAAGTCGACCCCCGCCATGCAGAGCGTGGCGACGGCGGGGACTGCCCCGTCCAGCCCCGCGCGGCCACGAGCCTCGTCGAGGAGGCCGGTGAGCACGCGCATGCAGCCGTCCTCGCCCAGGTGGTGCGGTGAGCTCTGCGGGCCGCGCGCGAAGCCGAGCAGCCGGCCGTCCTCGGCGACGAGCGCCAGGTCCGTCTTCGAGTTGCCGCCGTCGACCGCGATGACGACGGTCACGCTGCCACCGCCTCGAGCGCGAGCCGCTCCAGGAGCTCCTCGCTGAGCTCGTACTGCGCGATCAGCGGATGGGTGAGCAGCGCCTTCTTGGCCGTGGCCTCGTCGCGCGTCACGGCCGCCTCGGCGGTCAGGCGCTCGTAGGCCGCGACGTGCTGGACGAGCCCGAGCAGCTCGGGCGCGAGCGCACGCTGCTCGAGCGGGGCGATCCGCCCGGACTCGACGCGCGCGGGCACCTCGACGACGTCGTCGTCCGCGAGGCCGGCGAGGACATCGCCGTTGCGCACGTCGACCTCGTGCACCTCGCCGATGTCGTAGGCGAGTGAGCGCACGAGCCCCGCCGCCGCCTCGCTGTAGAACGCGCCGCCGCGCTGCTCGAGCAGAGCGGGCTTCTCGTTCAGCGAAGGGTCGCGGTACAGCTCGAGCAGGCCGGCCTCGATCTCGGCGACCGTCGTCGCCCGCGGCACGCCGTCGAGCTGCTCCGCGAGCACCGCGTCGTGCTCGTAGAAGTAGCGCAGGTAGTAGGAGGGAACGGCGCCGAGCTCGTCGAGGAGTCGGCGGGGCAGCTGCACCTCCGCGGCGATCGCGTCTCCGTGCTCGTCGAGCATCGCGCCGAGGACGTCCTCGCCGTCGAGCAGCACGCCGCGCACCCACGTCAGGTGGTTGAGCCCCACCTGGTCGACGACGACCCGCGGAGGCTCCACCCCGAGCAGCGCCGCGAATCGGCGCTGGAGCGTGATCGCGACGTTGCAGAGCCCGACCGCGCGGTGGCCGGCGTCGAGCAGCGCGCGGGTGACGATCCCGACCGGGTTCGTGAAGTCGACGATCCAGGCGTCAGGCCCGGCCAGCTCGCGGACGCGGTCGGCGATCTCGAGCACGACCGGCACTGTGCGCATGGCCTTCGCGAAGCCGCCGGCGCCGGTCGTCTCCTGGCCGATGCACCCGCACGGAAGCGGGGCCGTCTCGTCGCGAAGCCGGGCGGCCTGGCCGCCGACGCGGATCTGGACGAGCACGAAGTCGGCGCCCTCGACGGCCGCGTCCAGCTCGCCGCCGATCGACAGCTCGCCGCGGAAGCCGGCGCGGTCGAGCATGCGCCCGGCCAGCCCGCCGACCACCTCGAGCCGCCCCGGATCGATGTCGTGCAGCGCGAGCTGCCCGACCTCCAGCCCGGCAAGCCCGGCGACGAGCTCGGGCGTGTACGTCGAGCCGGCCCCGACGACCGCGAGCTTCATCCCTTCACCCCCGTCAGCGTCACGCCCTCGACGAAGGCCTTCTGCGCGAGGAAGAACAGGATGATCACCGGCGCCATCACGACGAGCGTCGCGGCCATGGTCAGGTTCCACTGCACCTGGTGGAGGTTGCGGTACTGGGACAGCCCGACCGAGACGGGCCAGTTCGAGGCGTTCTCGCCCGTGTAGAGGAGCGGCAGGAAGAAGTCGTTGAAGGTGTAGAGCACCGAGAAGAGCGCGACCGCGACGATCGCCGGCTTCGCCAGCCGCAGCACGACCGTCGTCAGGATCCGGAACTCGCCGCAGCCGTCCACGCGCGCGGCGTCGAGGTACTCGTCCGGAATCGTCAGGAAGAACTGGCGGAGCAGGAAGATCGTGAACGCATCGCCGAGCCAGGCCGGGATGATCAGCGGCCAGAGCGAGCCGACGAACTGGAAGCCGATCGCGTTGCCGAGCTTGGCCCACATCACGTACAGCGGCACGACCGAGACCTGCGGCGGCAGCATCAGCGAGACGAGAACGACGATGAAGACGGCGTCGCGGCCGCGCCAGCGGAGCTTCGAGAGCGCGTAGGCGACCGGGATCGAGGAGACGAGCACGCCCAGGGTCGCCAGCCCTGCGTACATCAGCGTGTTCAGGATCCAGCGCCAGAGCGGCGCCTGGCGGAAGACGTCGACGAAGTTGCTCCAGTGGAACGGCCGCGGCCAGAGCGACGAGGTCAACGCCTGGTGGTCGGTCATCAGCGAGGTCAGGCCGATGAACACGATCGGGGCGAGGAAGCAGATCGCGACCCCGATCAGGATGCTGTGATCGGCGACGGCGATGAGAAAGCGCCGCCGGCGGATCGCGGCCGGAACCCGGCGGCGGACGAGCGGCGCGGGAGCGGCGACGGTCTCGCTCACCGGATCGCCCCGCCGTAGTGCACCCAGCGCCGCGAGTTGCGGATGATCACCAGCGTGACCGCGAACGAGACGGCGAGCAGCAGAATCGCCAGCGCCGAGGCGTAACCCATGTTGAAGTACTTGAAGCCGTGGTAGTAGAGGAGGATCGGGTAGAAGAGCGTCGAGCCCTCCGGGTAGCCGAGCTCGAGCGAGCTGACCGAACCGGCCTGTGAGGCGTTCCCGCCGGCGATGCTCGCCGCGACAAAGGCCTGCGTGAAGTACTGGAGGCCGTAGATCACCCCGAGCACGACCGAGAACAGGATCACCGGGCTGATCGTCGGCAGCGTCACCCAGCGCAGCCGCTGGAACGGCCCCGCGCCGTCGAGCTCCGCCGACTCGTAGAGGTGCTTCGGGACGTCGAGGATCGCGGCGAGGAAGACGATCATGAACGTCCCGATCCCCCACATCGAGAGCAGCACGAGCGACGGCTTCGCCCAGGCCGGGTCGTTGAACCAGAGAGGTCCCGTGATCCCGAGGTGGGCGAGAATCGTGTTCACGGGGCCGGTGCCCGGGTTGAAGATGTAGACGAAGCCGAGCGTCGCCGCGACCGGGGGCACCAGCGCCGGCAGGTAGAAGACGGTGCGGAAGACGCCCACCCCGGCGCGCGCACGGGTGAGCATCATCGCGATCCCGAAGGCAAACAGCACCTGGAGCGGGACGCCGACGGCGATGATCCAGAGGGTGTTCTTGATCGCCGGCCAGAGGTTGGGGTCGTTCGTGAACGCGTACTGGTAGTTGGCGAAACCGATCCAGCGCGGCGGGTTGAGCAGGTCGTAGTGGGTCAGCGACAGGTAGCCGTTCATCACGAGCGGATAGACGAGGAAGACCGAGAACCCCACGATCCAGGGGCTCATCAGCGCGAGCACGAGCTTGCGTCTCCGCCACGCCGCCTTGCTCTTCGCCCGCCGGCGGTCGGGCTCCGGCAGGGCCGGGGCCGAAGCCCCGGCCATGGCTGCCGGTGCGCTCACGGGCCTGCCTTTTGCCCGTGAGCGGGGAAGGGGCCGGGGGGAACCGGGAGGTTCCCCCTAGGAATCGGCCTTTAGAAGAAGGGGGCTCGTGGGGGAAACATGGTTTCCCCCACGGGAGCGAGTCGCAGGCGAGCGACCTACTCACGGGACGTTGTTACCCCCGCTGCCCTTCTCGGCCTGCTTGATCTTCGCGTCGATCTGCTTGTCGACCTCACGCAGGCCTCCGTTCAGGTCCTTCACCTTCCCGGCCTGCCACTTGACGATGAAGTTCGTGAACGTCGTCAGGTGGTCGAGGCCGATCAGCGTGATCGGCGTCGTCTGCGAGTGCGGGTTGACGAAGATCTTGATGAACGTCTGGAAGTGCGCATCCGGGATCAGCTCCGGCGAGCGGGCCGAGCTGACCGTCGAGGGCACGTTCCGGATCCCGTTCGAGAACTTCGCCAGCGCGTGGTCGTTGGTGGTCAGGTACTTGACGAGCGCCCAGGCGGCGTCGCGGTGCTTGCCGCCCTTCGGGATGCCGATGATCGTCCCGTTGACCGCGCCCGCGCCGTACAGCTGGGGCTTGCCGTCGGCGACCGGCATCGGTGCGGTGCCGTACCGGAGCTCGGGATGTTCGTTCTTGAGGAAGGCGACACGCCACTCGCCGTCGAGCATCATCGCGAGCTTGCCCGTCTCGAACGGATGCGAAGGTGCGAACTCGTCGCCCGCCGCGGCCTGCCAGCGAACGAGCTTGTCGTAGCCGAAGAAGTCGACGAGGCTCTTCTGCCAGCGGAGGAACTTCGCCCACGCCGGATCCGTCGCGAGGCTCGACTTGCCGTTCTTGTCGAAGTAGCTCGCCCCGATCAGCGGCTGGAAGCCGGACGCGCCGTTGCCGTAGCCGCCGAGGTAGAAGTTCATGTTCGGGTCGAAGCCGACGATCTTCAGCGAGCCGTTGCTGTTCCTGACGGTCAGCTTCTTCGCGTCGGCCGAGAGCTCCGAGAGCGTCCTCGGCGGATGCGTGATCCCGGCCTTCTTGAAGAGCGTCTTGTTGTAGTAGAGCCCGGTCGAGTCGACGAGCAGCGGCAGCGCGCAGCGCGTGCCCTTGTACTGCGTGTAGTAGCGCGACGTCGCCGGGAAGATGTTCACGTTGATGTGGTCCCGTTTCAGATAGGGCGCGAGATCGACCCAGCCCCCGGACGGGCAGAAGATGCCGACGTTCGAGGACATGAACGAGCTGACGACGTCGGGGACGTTGCCCGAGCGGAGCGCCGCGAAGATCTTGTCGTCGTTGATCCCACCGACGACCTTGACGTTCACCTCCGGGTGCTTCGCGTCGTACTCGGCGACGACCTTCTTGAACTCCGTCAGCTCGTGACCGGCGCTCCAGCCGACCCAGATCGTGACGGTGTCCGCCTTGTGGGCCGCCTTTGCGTTCGGCCTGCTCGAGGCGGCCCCGACCGAGGCGGCGACCGCGCCGGCGGCGACGAGCGCCAGCACGGCGAGTCCCGTGGCCACGCGTTTCATCCGTACCCTCCCTTCTCTGGCACCTAGTTAGGTACCTTTACGAGAATCGGATCCTTCACGACACAACGGCGAAAGTCAAGCGCAATTCGCACCTACTTCGGTTAAGGTTGTTTCCATGAGCAGGGAGGGACGTGCGCAGGCGGCGATCCCGCCGCTGCTCAAGGATCTGAACGAGCGGACGGTGTTCGAGGCGATCCGCGTCGGTGCGCCGATCTCGCGGGCGGAGATCTCGCGGCACGCGGGGATCTCGAAGCCGACGGTCTCCCTCGCGCTCCAGGCGCTCCTCGACGCGGGTCTCGTCCGGCAGACCGACGCCGAGCCGGGGAGGCCGCGGTACGGCGCGGTCTTCTTCGAGCCGGTGCCCGAGGCGGCGCTCGTCCTCGGGCTCGACCTCGGCGCGCGGTTCCTGCGCGGGGCGATCTGCGACCTCGGCGGCGCGGTGCGCGCGCGCCAGGACGTCGAGCTCCCGAACGTCGAGGTCGAGCAAGCCCTCGCCACGATCGCGAAGCTTCGCACGTCCCTGGTCGACGCGTCCGGGCTGCCCGCCGAGCGGATCGACACGGTCGTCGCGGGCGTGCCGGGCGTGGTCGAGCCGAGTGGAAAGCTCTCCCTGGCCACGAACGTCCGCGGGCTGGAGGGCCGTCACTTCGGCGGCGAGATCGAGGAGCTGCTCGACCGCCCGGTCACCCTCGACAACGACATCAACCTGGCCGCGCGCGGTGAGCAGTGGCTCGGGGTCGCGCGCGGGGTCGAGGACTTCGTCTTCCTCTCCGTCGGGACGGGTCTCGGCGCCGGCCTCGTGCTGCGCGGCGAGCTCCACCGCGGGCGCAACGGCGCCGCGGGCGAGGTCGACCAGGTCGCAGCCGGCCGCGCCGAGGAGATCGACCCCTGCGCCGCCGCGCTGTCGGCGCTGACGGCCCGGCTCGCCGCGGAGGGAGTCACTACGACGCTGACGCCGCCTTACGACGTGCGCGCGGTGTTCGGCGCGGCCCGCGCGGGGGACGTCCTCGGCCGGCAGGTCGTGGAGGAGGCCGCGCGCCGGATCGCGCTGCACATCGTCTCGATCGCGGCTGTCACCGACGTCGCGCTCGTCGTCCTCGGCGGCGGCATCGGCGCGAACGGCGACCTGCTCCTCGACCCGATCCGCGGGCTGCTCGCGGAGTGGCTGCCTTTCCCGCCCCGGGTCGAGGTCTCCGGCCTCGGCGACGCGGCCGTCCTGACCGGCGCGCTCGCGATCGGGCTCGAGCTGGCACAGGAACGCGTGCTCGCGAACCGCGCCACCCGCGTCCCGGCGACCTAGTCCGTCGGGACCCGCTGAGAGAATCCCCGCCGCGATGACGGCTCTCCCCCACCTCGCCCCCGGTGCCCGCCCGCACGGACAGCTCGAGCTGATCTGCGGGCCGATGTTCAGCGGCAAGAGCGAGGAGTTGATGCGCCGGCTGCGGCGCGTCGGCTACGCGCGCAAGCACGCGATCCTCGTCAAGCCGGCGATCGACGACCGCTACAGCGTCGACGAGGTCGTCAGCCACGAGGGCCAGCGGATGGCGGCGCGGGTCGTCCGCAAGCCCGAGGCGATCCTCGCGCTCGCGACCGGCTGCGACGTCGTCGGCGTCGACGAGGGCCAGTTCCTCGACGACTCGCTGATCGACGTCTGCGAGCAGCTGGTCGACCGCGGCATCCGCGTCGTGATCGCCGGGCTCGACCTCGACTACCGCCGCGAGCCGTTCGGGCCGATGCCCCGCCTGCTCGCGATGGCGGACGAGGTCGCGAAGCTGAAGGCGGTCTGCCACGGCTGCGGCGAGGCCGCGCTGTACACGCAGCGCCTCGTCGACGGGAGGCCCGCGCCGTTCAGCGGCGAGACGGTCGTGATCGGCGGCCTCGACTCGTACGAGGCCCGCTGCCGCGGCTGCTTCGAGCCCGGCTAACCTTCCGGTATCCGCCGCGCGCTCGTCATCGGCGTCCTTGCGACCGTCCTCCTGGTCGGCCCGGCGCACGGCGGCGCTCCCGGGTTCAGCGCGCACGTGACGAACCCGTGGTTCCCGCTGACGCCGGGAACGACGTACGTCTACCAGGGCGTCAAGGACGGCAAGCCGTCCCGCGAGCTCCTGACCGTCACGCACCGGACGAAGACGATCGCCGGTGCGCCCTGCGCCGTCGTCGAGGACCGCCTCTACCTGAGCGGAAAGCTCGAGGAGCGGACGACGGACTGGTACACGCAGGACGCGAAGGGCAACGTCTGGTACTTCGGGGAGGCGACCGCCGAGCTCGACCGGAACGGCAAGGTGAAGACGACCAAGGGCTCGTGGGAGGCCGGACGTGACGGCGCAAAGCCCGGGATCTTCATGCCGGCGCACCCGCGTGTCGGGCAGTCGTTCCGGCAGGAGTACCTCGAGGGCGAGGCCGAGGACCACTTCCGCGTCGTCGCCTACCTCGGGCCGAACGCGCTGCTGACCGAGGAGTGGACGCCGCTCGAGCCCGGCGTGCTCGATCACAAGCTCTACGTCCGGGGCACCGGCACGGCGCTCGAGCGGACGGTGAAGGGCGGCGACGAGCTCAACGAACTCGTCTCCGTGCGGAAGAGCTAGGCGGCTTCCTCGAGCCCGAACGTCTCGCCGGCCGTTTCTCCGGCGCCGAGGGTCTTCCGTAGCGGCACCTCGCGCAAGAACCAGCTGAGCGCGAACGCGACCAGGCCGATCACGGCCGCCACCAGGAAGACAGGCGTCAGCGAGTCGGCGAAGGCCGTGACGTAGGTGCCGTGGATCGCCGCCGGAAGGTGCCGGACCGCCGCGGGGTCCGCGGTCGACGGCAGGTTCGCGCCCGGGAGCGCCGCCGCCAGGTTCGCGTGCAGGCGGTTGGCGAAGATCGCGCCGCAGAGCGCGACGCCGATCGAGCCGCCGACCTGCCGGAAGAGCATCGCGCCGGAGGTGGCCACGCCCATGAACCGGTGCGAAACGGCGTTCTGAACGGCCAGCACGAGCACCTGCATCGTCATCCCGATCCCGAGCCCGACGACGAGCATGTACAGCGACGCCTCCAGGGTCGTGCTCCCCACCCCGAGCCGTGACAGCAGCCCCAGCCCGACCGTCATCACCGCGGTCCCGATGATCGGGAACTTGCGGTACTTGCCGGTCTTCGAGATCAGCTGGCCACTCCCGATCGACGTGATCAGGACGCCCAGCATCAACGGCGTCAGCTGGAGCCCGGACCGGGTCGGGCTCTCGCCCTGGACGATCTGGAGGAAGACCGGCATGTAGACGATCGCGCCGAAGAGCGCGAGTCCGACCGCGAAGCCGATCGCGCTCGCGAACGAGAAGATCCGGTTCCGGAACAGGTCGAGCGGCAAGATCGGCTCGGCGGCGCGGCTCTCGGCGAGCACGAACACGGGCACGAGCACGACCGCGAGACCAATCAGCGCCAGGATCTGCACCGAGTCCCAGGCGTAGGTCGTCCCGCCGAGGCTCGTGAACAGCACGATCGACGAAAGCGCACCGGTGAGCAGTGCGGCGCCGAGCCAGTCGACCGCGTGGCGGACGCGCTCGGCCGGTGCGTGGAACACGATGCCGATCACGATCAGCGCCGCCGCCCCGATCGGCAGGTTGATGTAGAAGATCCAGCGCCAGGAGAGGTTGTCGACGAAGAAGCCGCCGAGCAGCGGACCGATCACCGTCGAGACTCCGAAGACCGCGCCGAAGAAGCCCTGGTACTTGCCGCGGTCGCGGGGCGGGATCACGTCGCCGACCACTGCGATCGAGACGACGATCAGCCCCCCGGCGCCGAGACCCTGAACCGCGCGGAACGCGATCAGCTCGGTCATCCCCTGGGCGAGCCCGCAGAGCGCGGAGCCGACCAGGAAGATCACGATCGCCGCCTGGAGGACGAGCTTGCGGCCGTAGAGGTCGCCGAGCTTCCCGTACAGCGGCGAGGCGACCGTCGAGGTGAGCAGGTACGCGGTCACGACCCACGACAGGTGCTCGATCCCTCCGAGATCGCCGACGATCGTCGGCAGCGCCGTCGAGACGATCGTCTGGTCGAGCGACGCGAGCAGCAGGACGAGGACGAGCGCCCCGAAGATCAGGCGAATACGGGGAGGCTGAGGGGTCATGCGGCGGCTCGCCGCCCGTGGTACCGGGTCCGGAGCGCGTGAATCGCCGCCTCGAGCTGCTTGCCGGCGAGCGGGCGGACACGCTGAGGCGTCGCCGCAGCGGGGCGCATCCCGTCGAGCAGGATCTGCAGGTGCCGACGCCAGACCTCGGGCGCGACACCGGAGGTCGCCTCGAAGATCGGCGCGAACGACCAGAGCGCGAGCGACAGGTCGCCGAGGGTGAAGTCGTCACGGACCACGCCCTGCTCGCGGCCTCGCGCGACGAGGCGTACGAGCGCCGGCTGGATCAGCCGGCGGCGCTCGGCGAGGGCCGCGTCGGCGCCGTGGCGAAGGAAGACATCGCGCAGCGGGAGGTTCCTGGCCTGGAGCTCGAGCACCCGCTCGAGGAACGCGACCAGCCCGTCCCAGGCGTTCTCGGCGTCGGCGGCCTCCTCGGCCGCCGCGAGCACCTCGTCGATGTGCTCCGCGTAGATCACCTCGACGAGCGCATCGCGCGTCGGGAAGTGGCGGTAGAGGGTCCCGATCCCGACGCCCGCGCGGCGCGCGATCTCCTCGAACGGCGCTCCCGGATCCTCCGCGAAGACCTCGCGGCCGGCATCGAGCAGCTTCTGGCGGTTCCGTACGGCGTCGCGGCGCGGCATTGACCCCCACGATACTAGAAACGGAGGGAGCCTCCGTTTCTAGTATCCGCCGCCGCCGCCGCCGCAACCCACGACCGTCGCAAGCACGACGAGCGCGAGAGCGAGCACCGGCAGCCAGATGCGCATCCGCATGCCGCCTCCTTTCCGTCTCTTCACCTGTTCTACGGGTCGCCCCGTCGAGTGGTTTCCGAGCCGGCTGAGCGCGGGCCGTGCGCCGGGAGGCCCAGCGCCTTCGCGACTGCCTGGAGCACGCACGGGACCTTCCGGTCCGCGCTCGCACACTGCGTCCGCGCGTCCTTGACGATTCCGGCTGCCTTGGCCGCATTCGCCCGGAGGCATGCTCGGCGCGTCGTGTACTTCGCCTTGAACGCCTCGGCGCCGATGGACTTCAGCTCCGCGCGGCAGAGCGCGCCGGCTACCAGGGGGACGAGCGGCAGCATCCGGCCGCGAGGGCCTTCGGGCCGTGCGGGAGCCGGAGGCGCACCGGAGACACCGAGCGCCTCGCGCAGGCACGCGCGCGGATCGGCGGCGGCCTTGCACTTGTCGAGGAGCTGAGCGGCCTGGTCGGCGTGCGCGTCGAGGCAGGCGACGGCGGAGGGGTACTTCGCCTTGAACGCATCCTTGCCCAGCTGCTTCAGCTCGGCGACGCACAGCGCTCCCGCAACCGCGCGCGCGGCGATCGGAGGCGGCCCACCTGGTGAGGGGGGCGGCCCCTGCCCGAGCGCGCCGGCCGGGACGACGAGCGCGAGGCCGGTGAGGAGCAGGCAGAGACGCTTCATGCGTGTAGCTTCGGCCACGGCGGCGCGACCCTCAAGACCCATTTGGGCTAAGAGCTACTAAGCGGCTTCGGCGTCCTCGATTGCGGGCTCGTGGGCAGCGGCCATCTCCTGGTGAGCCGGCGACCGCAGCAGCGTGGCGCCGACGACCGCCGCGCCGACGGTGAAGATCGCGCCGATCACGAACGCGAGGTGGTACCCGCTGGTCAGTGCGCCGAGATCCTCCGCGCCACCAAGGTCGTTCGTCCGCCACGCCGCCAGGCTCGCCAGGACGGCCAGGCCGAGCGCGCCGCCCATCATGAAGGCTGTGTTGACGACGCCGGAGGCGAGCCCCGAGTCCTCCGGCTTCACGTCGCTCATCGCCGCGAGCAGCACCGGGTTGAACGCCATCCCGGCGCCGAACCCGATCAGGATCATCGCCGGCAGGACATCCATCGCGAAGCTGCCGTCCACCGGCGCACGGGCAAAGAGCAGGAGCGCCGCGGACGCGAGTGCGAACCCCGCCACGAGCGGCGGCTTGATCCCGAACCTCATCACGAGCTTCGCCGAGATCCCCAGCGAGAAGACGCCCATGATGATGTTCGTCGGCAGGAACGCGAGCCCGACCTGAAGCGGCGTGTAGCCGAGCACGAGCTGGAGGTAGAGCGCGGAGAGGAAGAAGAAGGCGAACATCCCCGCCGCCCAGAGGACGCCGATCACGTTCGACGCCCAGATGTTCCGGAGCTTGAGGATCGCGAGCGGCATCAGCGGCGCCGCCACCCTCGACTCGATCCAGACGAAGAGCGCGAGGAGCACTGCTGCCGCGGCGAGCAGGCCGAGCGTCTCCGCGGAGAGCCAGCCGTTGTCGTTGCCGTTGACGATCGCGTAGACCGCGAGCATCAGCGCAGCGGTGACCGTGACAGCCCCGGCGACGTCGAGCCTGCCCGTTCCCTCGCGGCCCGGCACGGGCGGAAGCAGCCGCAGCGTCAAGATGTAGACCGCGATCCCGATCGGGACGTTGACGAGGAAGATCCAGTGCCAGCTGAGCGCGTCGGTGAGCACGCCGCCGAGCAGGACGCCGACGCTCCCGCCGCCCGCCATGCAGAAGCCGAAGACGCCGAGCGCCTTGGTCCGGTCGCCGACCTCGGTGAAGAGGCCCATGATCAGCGACAGCGCGACCGCGGAGACGATCGCGCCGCCGACGCCCTGCACCGCACGCGCGCCGATCAGCATCCCCTGTGTCGTCGACACGCCGCAAGCGACCGACGCCGCGGTGAAGACCGCGATCCCGGTCAGGAACAGCTTCCGCTGGCCGAACAGGTCGCCGAGCCGCCCGCCGAGGAGCAGGAACCCGCCGAACGTGAGCAGGTACGCGTTCACCACCCACGCCAGCGACGTTTCCGTGAACCCGAGGTCGTCGCGGATCGAGGGCAGCGCGACGTTCACGATCGTCATGTCGACGACGATCATCAGGTCGCCCAGGCACAGGACGTACAGGGCGAGCCAGCGTGAGCGTGTGTCGGCGATGTTCATGTCGGCCTCCTCATCCTTGCTGTCCGAGGGGTAGACGGGTCGCAGTGCCGAAACTCATCGCCGATGAGTTCCAGGCCGTTTCCCGGTCAGAAGGGGTGTGAGCACGGTTTCCCTCGCCACCGTCGAGGCGCTGGCGCGTCTCCAGCTTGCCGCGCGGCGGAAGGGGCTCGACCTCCGGCTGCACGTGGTCTCGCGCGAGCTCCGCGACCTGATCGAGCTCGCCGGCCTGACGCAGGTGCTAGGAGTCGAGCCGCGGCGGCAGGCCGAAGAGCGGGAACAGCGTGTCGGTGTCGAGGAAGAAGGTGAACTCGGCGATGCCATCGTCTGAGACCTCGACAACCTGCAACGCCCACGGATCGAATCCACTTCCCGACTCGCTCGGCTTGTACTGACCGTAGGCCGGCGAGCCGTTCGCCGTCCCGGCCGGGATCACCCGCGAGCCCTGGCAGCCGATCCCCGGCCCGAACCACCAGGTCAGGATGTCGTCACGGCCCGAGAGCCAGAGGTCGAACGGCGGCATCGACTGGGTCGCGTCCTCGCGGATCAGCGAGGTCAGCGCCTCGATGTCGTAGCGCTGGAAGGCGTCGACGTAGCGCTCGAGCAGCGCGCGCTGCTCGTCGTCCAGCTCGCTCACGGGAGTGGTCGTGCTGACGCCGCTCGCGGACAGGCCGGCGCGGGCGCGCTGGAGCGCGCTGTTCACGGAGGCGACGCTCGTGTCCAGCAGCTCGGCGACCTCGGTCGCCTGCCAGCGCAGCACCTCGCAGAGGATCAGCACCGCGCGCTGGCGCGGCGGCAGGTGCTGGAGGGCGGCGACGAAGGCCAGCCGGATCGTGTCCCGCTCGACGGCGGCGTCCGCCGGATCCGGGATCGGCTGCACCCACGTCACCTCGGCGGGCACGTTCAGGTTCTCGAACACCGGCTCGCGGGCGGGGCCGAGGTCCATCGGCCGCACACGCCGCTCCTTGCTGCCGAGCATGTCGAGGCAGACGTTCGTCGCGATCCGGTACAGCCACGAGCGGAGCGACGCGCGCCCCTCGAAGCCCTCCTGGCTCCGCCAGGCCCGCAGCATCGTCTCCTGCACGGCGTCCTCGGCCTCGAACGGCGAGGCCAGCATCCGGTAGCAGTAGCCGGTCAGCTCGCGGCGGTGCTCCTCGAGTGCGCGCTCGAGCTCGCCGGGCGCGAGAGCGGACGACGCTTCCACGACGCTCATCGTACGGGTAGACCCCGGCCCGGCGCGAAAGTCATCGGCCGCGCGTCAGTGGCTGACGAACAGCTTCAGCAGGACCAGTAGCGCGCCCAGCCCGACGTTCGCGGCGACGACGCCGAGCGGTCGCGAGCCGGCTGTAGTGCTCCAGCTCGCGCGAACACGAACCCCTGCGCGGCGAGCACGGCGAAGCCGAGCGCGAAGGCGATCCAGACCGCCGTCCGCTCGGAGAAGACTCCCAGCGCCCCGAGCAGCAGAGGGATGATCGGCGGCACGGCCGCCTCCAGGATCGACGCCTCGGTGTGCGCAACCTCTTTGAGCTCCGCGAAGGAGAGGCGCTCGTTCCGGGCCACGCTGTGCCCGATGCCGTCCGCGTAGACATGGGCCAGCCAGAAGACGAGGCAGGTGACCGCGACGAGGACGGCGATGTGGCCCGGCTCGTGCGGGTAGGCGCGGGCGCCGCCGACGATCACGGAGAGCGCGACGATCGTCCCGTAGATGAAGCCGCCGAGCCGGTGACCCATCGCCGTGCGCGCGAGTCGGTGTGGGCTGAAGAGACGCAGGCGCCGCATGCTACGCGCTTCGCGAAAGCTCGCTCCGCACGTCGCGGAGCCACTGCTCGTGCGCGTCCAGGAGCAGCGAGCCCAACCGGTGGACGAGCCGTAGCTGGCGCTCGCGGTGGGGCAGCGTCTTCGCCCGCTCGAGCGCCTCGTCGACGAGAACGCGCCGCGCGGCGATCTCCTCCTCGAGCGCGGACAGGCTCTCGAGCACGTCCTCGTCGCTGCCGAGGTCGGCCGCGAGCACCCGGACGACGGCCTCGTGCTGGATCCGCGGGAACGGGGAAGGCTGCTTCAGCCACTCCCGGAGCGCGGCCAGCCCTTGCTTCGTCAGC
The DNA here is from genome assembly GCA_963779025.1 of uncultured Actinomycetes bacterium. GTDB lineage: Bacteria > Actinomycetota > Thermoleophilia > Gaiellales > Gaiellaceae > DATBLE01. The sequence continues at coordinate 183,411 of CAVZWR010000022.1, read as the reverse complement.
TCGTACTCGGTGCGCTCGGTCGTCCGGCCCGGCTCCTTGCGCGAGCGGAGGTAGCCGAGCCGTTCGAGCCGCTTCGGCTCCGCGTACCAGTGGCTCTCGGCGGCGGCCCAGTAGAGCCCGCCCTGCGCGCGCATCATCCGGACGAGATCGTGCGGCCCGGCGCCGCCCCGTCCGACGAGGACGAGCACGACGTACGAGAACGGTCTGAGCTCGGTGCTTGACAAGACTCCGGTTTGGAGTCTAGCATCTCTGACAAGACTCCAACCTGGAGTCATGACAAGGAGGAGAGATGAGCACACCGACCACCACCGAGCCGCAGACGCTCTGGTTCATCGACACGGTCGCACGCATCCTCGTCGACGGTGAGCAGACGGACGGCAACTACTCGGTCGTCGACAGCGTCGGGCCGCAGGGGAACATGCCGCCGCTGCACGTCCACGAGCGCGAGGACGAGGTCTTCCACGTCGTCGAGGGGCAGCTGACGGTCTTTCTGCCCGGCGAGCAGGTCGAGCTGAACGCGGGCGACACGCTGCGCGCGCCGTGCGGCGTTCCGCACACCTACCGCGTCGAGTCGGACACGTGCCGCTGGCTCGTCTTCTGCCAGCCCGCCGGCTTCGAGGAGTTCGTCCGCGCGGTCAGCGAGCCCGCACCGTCGTCGGAGCTCCCGCCTGCAGACCGGCCCCACGACCTGGACGCGATCGCCGCCGCCGCGGCGGCTGCGGGGATCGAGCTCCTCGGCCCTCCCGGAGCGCTGCCGGTCTAGCGTCTGAGACGATGCCGGGCATGGAGATCACCAGGATCGGCATCCCCACCAACCCGGGCCCGAGCGACTGGTTCACCGGCGCCGTGTACCTCGATCCGGTCGCGGTGCCGGCGGGGCCTTCCCGCCTCAGCGCGACCGCCGTCCACTTCACTCCGGGCGCGCGCACCGCCTGGCATACCCACCCGAACGGCCAGACGATCTACGTGCTCGAGGGCGTCGGCCTCTGCCGGCGCCGCGGCGGCGAGATCGAGGTAATCCGGCCCGGCGACCGCGTCTTCTTCGAGCCCGGCGAGGAGCACTGGCACGGCGCGGCCGCGACCCGGCTCATGACCCACATCGCGATGCTCCAGGTCGACGAGGAGGGCAACAACGCGACCTGGCTCGAGCACGTCACCGACGAGGAGTACGGCGCGGCGCCCGCGATCGACTAGGAAAGCGTCTCGCCGAGCCAGCGGGTCGCGGCGCGTAGATCCGCGGGCTCGATCCAGTGCCCGTGGTCGCCTTCCCGGTACTCGACGTCCAGCCCGCCCTCCTCGAGCAAACGGCAGGCCCGCTGCCCGAAGCCGACCTCGATGATCGGATCGCCGCGACCGTGTGCGATGAACGCGCGTGTGGATCGAGGGAGCTCCGGTTGCCACCCCTCGACGACGGGACGAAGCCGGAGAAGGCGAGGATGCCGGCCGGCGCCGGGCGGTCTGGCCCGAGCCCCAGCGCGTAGCTCATCACCGAGCCCATGGAGAAGCCGCCGACCACGGTCTGCGCAGGTGTCAGCCCGAGCCGTTCCCACGTGGCGTCGTGAAACTCGGCCAGCTGCCGGTACGCGGCGTGGAAGGTGTCCGGATCGGGGAAGCCGACGCGCGGCACGACGTACCAGTGGTAGCCCGGCCCGCCGAGCGTGAGCGGCGCCCGCGGACTGACCACATGGAGGCGTCGCTCCGAATCCAGCTCGTCGGCGAGGCCGAGCAGGTCGGCCTCGTCGCTCCCGCGGCCGTGGTGGAGGAGAAGCAGGCCCTCGGGGTCGCCGGCGGCGGGCCGCTCCCGATACTGCAAGGACTCGGTCATGACGCAGAAAGGCCCGACAAGCGGGCCTTTCGAGTAGCGGGGGCAGGATTTGAACCTGCGACCTCCGGGTTATGAGCCCGGCGAGCTACCTGACTGCTCCACCCCGCGTCGCGAGCGGCAGTATATCAGCGGATGGACGCGATTTTCTGGGTTGCGCTGGCCTTTTTCCTCGCCGCGGGCATCTCCGGGCTCGTCCTCGTCGGCCTGCGCGCGTGGCGTGCCTGGCAGGCGTTCGTCTCCCTTGCCGCGGCCGGCGCTGCGGCGGCCGAGCGTCTGGCGGCCGCCACCGAGCAGCTCCAGGCGCGCAGCGAGGCGGCGGCCACGCGAATCGAGGAGCTGAACGCGGCAGTCGCGCGGCTGCGGCGTACGCAGGCCCGCGTGCGGATCCTGCTCGGGGCGCTGGGGCGAGGTGACGAGCCTGCTCAGGGCCGCCCGCATCGTTGTCTCCCCGGTAGCCTCGCGCACCTCGTCGTAAGCCGTCCGCCAACTGCCATTTGTGGGGTCCGGCTGTCGGATTAGAGTCGGCCGGTGCGCCGGCTCCTGATCCTCGCAGTCCTCGTGCTGCCCGCGACCGCCTCGGCGGGCGCGCCCGCACCGAGCATCGCCGCCTCGGCGCTCGCCGGTCCCGCGCCGCTGACCGTCCGGTTCACCGCGCAGGCGCCCGTGGTCGACCCTGGCCCCGCGGTCGCCTCTTACAGCTGGGACTTCGGCGACGGAGCCACCGCGACGGGACCGGCGGTCGCGCACCGCTTCACGAAGCCGGGCCGCTACGTCGTCAGCCTCATCGTGACCGACGCGCTCGGCGGCACGACGACCACCCAGGCGGTCGTGCGCGCGCAGGCGCTCGGCCTCGCAGTCACCCCGCCGCTGGTCGTGTTCGGGAAGCGCACTGTCCTCCACGGCGCGCTGGTACCCGGCGAGCGCGGCGCGCGAGTCGTCCTCGAGCGCCGCGCCGGGTCGTCGTGGCAGCCCGTGCAGAGCGTCACGACCGACGCGCTCGGACGTTTCCACTTCTCGTTGCTTCCCGGGCAGAGCGGCGACTGGCGGGCGCGCAGGGATGAGCTGCGCTCGCCGAAGGCCTCGCTGACGGTAGCGCCACAGGTTCACGTCGAGACGCGCGCGGGCACCGCGTTCCTCGGCGCACCGATCGTCGTGACATGCTCGGCCGCGCCCGGATGCGGGGGTCCACGTGACCGTGCTCCAGGGCGGCCGCGAGGTCGCGCAAGCGACCGGGGCGGTCGGGCGGCAGTTCACCGTCCCGACGCCGGGGACGGGGCGGTTCGACGCGCGCGTCGAGGTCGGCGGCCGCACGGTCTCCGTCCCGCTCAGAGCCGGCGCGCGCACGCTGTCGGTCGGCTCGACGGGCCTGGACGTGCTGGCGCTGCGGGCGCGGCTTCAGGAGCTCCGCGTGCACGTACCCGGCTCCTTCGACGACGTTCGGCTCGGAGCTCTACGACTCGGTGATCGCCTTCCAGAAAGGACGCGGGCTCGAGCGCACCGGCATCGTCGACGATGCCACCTGGCGCGCGCTTTCGCTCGACACCGTCCCGGCGCCGCGCTACCGCGGCGGCGGCACGCACATCGAGGTCAGCAAGAGCCGCCAGATCCTGATGGTCGTCCACGACGGCCAGACGGTCTGGTACGTGCCGGTGTCGTCAGGCGCCGGCGGGATCACGCCGGTCGGCAACTACCACATCCTCTGGAAGGCCCTCTCGACGACGACCTGGCTCGGCCCGGCGATCCTCTACCGGACGATGACGTTCCACACGCACTACGCGATCCACGGGTTCTCTTCGGTGCCGAGCTACCCCGCGAGCCACGGCTGCGTGCGGATCCCGATCTGGCTCGCGGACTGGCTGTACCAGCAGTCCGATGTGGGCGAGCCGGTCTACGTGTACGAGTAGCCTTCGGCCGGCTCGGGCTCCGGGTCCGGCACTTCCTCGGGAGCCTCGTCCTCCGTGAGGCGGCGCTGGACGACCGACCTCGAGAGCACGCCGACGAGGCGGCCGCCCTCGAGCACCGGCGCGCGCTCGACCTCGGCCTCCTCGAGCTGCCGGTAGCCGTCGTCCAGGGACAGATCGGCATCGAGGACGAGAACGGGCTCGACCGCCACCTCGGCGAGCGTCGTCTTCGATGGATCGCGGCCCGCGGCGACCACGCGCTCGACCAGCGCGTCGGGCGTGACGACCCCGACCAGCGCGCCGCCGCCGTCGACGACCAGCACCACGCGGACGTCCGGCCGCACGAGGTGCTCGGCCGCCTCCCGGGCCGAGGCGTCGGCCGACAGCGTCGCGGGGTCGGAAGCATCCCGTCGCGGACCAGGCTCACGGAAACAACCCTCTCGCATTCAGCGCGTCCGCGACCTCGTGAATCGCGGTCGCGAGCGCCGCCTGGCGCAGGGTCAGGTCCCGTTCCTGAGCCATGTCCCACACGCGGTCGAACGCGTCGCCCATCTTGTCCTCGAGGCGGCGGCGGATGTCGTCGCGGCTCCAGAACAGGCGGCCGAGATCCTGCACCCACTCGAAGTACGAGACCGTGACCCCGCCGGCGTTCGTGAGGATGTCCGGGAGCACCGGGATCCCGCGCTCGGCGAAGATCGCGTCCGCCTCCAGCGAGGTCGGGCCGTTCGCGCCCTCGGCGATCATCCGCGCCTTCACGCGCGGCGCGTTGTCGCCCGTGACCTGGTCCTCGAGCGCGGCGAGGACGAGGATGTCGCACTCCAGCTCGAGCAGCTCCTCGTTCGTGATGTGCTCGCCCTCGTACTCGACGAGCGAGGCGTGGCCGTGCTCGAGGGCATGGCCGTAAAGCGTCTGGATGTCGAGCCCGTCGGGGTCGTCAGATCCCGCCGGAGACGTCGGAGACGCCGATCACCGTCGCGCCGCGCTCGGCCAGCTCGCAGGCCGCGACGCCGCCGACCTTCCCGAAGCCCTGGACGACGCAGCGCTGCTCGGAGAGGTTCCAGCCGAGCCGCCGGCAGGCGCGATCGACGACCATCACGACGCCCGCGCCGGTCGCCTCCGGCCGGAAGACCGAGCCGCCGATCGAGATCGGCTTGCCGGTGACGATCTCCGGGACCGCATAGCCGACCTGCATCGAGTACGTGTCCATCATCCAGGCCATCGTCTGCTCGTCGGTCGCCATGTCCGGCGCCGGAATGTCCTCCTGCGGGCCGATGATCGGCAGCAGCTCGGCGGTGAAACGGCGGGTGACCGCCTGGAGCTCCCGCTGCGAGAGCGCGCGCGGGTCGCAGCGCACCCCGCCCTTGGCGCCGCCGTAGGGCAGCCGCAGGAGCGCGCACTTCCACGTCATCCACATCGCCAGCGCCGCGCACTCGCCCAGCGAGACGTGCGGGTCGTAGCGGATGCCGCCCTTCGTCGGGCCCAGCACGCTCGAGTGCTGGACGCGGTAGCCCGGGAAGACGACGCGCCGGTCGTCGTCGAGCCGGACCGGAAAGGCGACGATCAGCGCGCGCTCGGGAAACCGCAGTCGCTCCGCGATCGCGTCGGCGATCTCGCAGTAGTCGAGCGCCTGCTCGAACTGGGAGAGCGCCGTGTTGAAGAGCGGGTTCTCCCACTCGAGCGGCTCGTGCTCCGAAACCTCCTGCAAACCCGCCACGGAGAGGGAGTGTAAGCGAGGCCGGATCGGCTGACCCGCCCTCAAGAGCTGTCCGGCAGGAGCCGAATCATGGACCGTCGAACAAGGAGCGGAATGGCACGATCTCTGAAGCTGAGCGCGCTCGTCTCGCTGGTCGCCTACGCAGGCACCGCCGCTGCCGTGCTCTGGCGGCGGCGCCCTCACTGACGCCGGGTCCCGCTGATTACCGGGTCGTCCCCCCGGCCAGCAAACGCCGGGGCTTTTCCCCTCTCCGCGCTGTGTCGATGAGGCGGCCCGAGACGACTCCGAAGAGGGTTGTAGCCGCGGTTACGTGGTATCAAGCGGAGCGTCGGCGTGAACGAGATTGGACAGTCCGCGGTCATCGGGCGCGAGACGGAACTCGCCGCGATCAGCCGCTTCCTGGAAACCGGTCGCCCGCTCCACGCCCTCCTGCTGACCGGCGGCCCCGGCATCGGCAAGACGACTCTCTGGGAGGCCCGGCGTCGAGGCCGGCCGGCGGCACGCGATGCGCGTGCTCGTCTCGCGCCGTAGCAGCGCCGAGGGCCTCTCGTTCGCCGGCCTGATCGACCTGCTCGACGGCATCGACGTCGCTGCGCTGAGCGGTTTGGCGGCACCGCAGGCCCACGCGCTCCAGGTTGCGCTCCTGCGCGAAGAACCGGACGGCTCGACCGCGCCGGAAGCAGCTGGAGTCGGCTTCCTGAGCGCGCTGCGGATCCTCGCCGCGCGTGAGCCACTGCTCGTCGCGATCGACGATGTCCAGTGGCTCGATCCGCCCTCCGCCGAGGCGCTCGCCTTCGCCGCTCGTCGCCTTGACGGCAGCTCCGTGGCGTTCCTCCTGACCCGTAGGCGCGGCAGGGCATCCACGCTTGAGCAGGTGCTCGATCAGCGCTACCTCGAGCGGCTCGAGGTGAGGCCCCCGCTCAGTCTCGGCGCGATCCGATATCTCCTGTCTCAACGACTCGGGCTGACGTTGCCGCGGCAGCTGGTGCGCCGGATCGCCGACGCGACGCTCGGCAACCCGCTCTTCGCACTCGAGGTCGGACGAACGCTCGCCGAGCAAGGCCTGCCTACGATCGGGGCCGAGCTGCCTCTCCCGGACGCGATCGAGGAGCTCCTGGACACGCGCGTGGAGAGGCTTCCGCCGTCCGTGCGCCGTGTGCTACTCGCAATCGCGTTGAACGGCGACCTCCGCAGGAGCGCAGCTTCTCGGCGCTCACAGACGCACCCGCACTCGATGATGGCGTCGAGGCCGGCGTCCTGATCGTGGACCGCGACCTCGTTCGCGCCTCGCACCCGCTGATCGGAGCCGCGGCGCGGAAACACTCGCGCGCCGGGGAGCGCCGCGAACTCCACCTCGAGTCTCGCGTGGGTCGTCGCCAATGAGGAGCAACGCGCCCGGCATCTGGCGCTGGGCACACCGGAACCCGATGAGGAGGTCGCGACCAGGGTCGGCTCGCAGCGGTGGACCGCGCATCTGCGCGCGGGGCGAGTGGTGTGGCCGCCGAACTCGGCGAGTACGCGCTGCGCCTGACTCGACGGGGTCGCAGGCCTGGAGCGCGGCGCTCGCTCGCCGCCGCCGAATATCTCGTCCAGGCGGGCGAGCCTCAGCGCGCAACCGAGCTGATTCGCCCCGAGACGGAGTCGCTGCCGGCAGGGACGCCTCGCGCGCGCGCCTGGATCATCCGCGCCGGCGGTGCGGTCCGGAACAGCGATGAGATTGCGCAGTACTTCGAGCATGCCCTGGCCGAGAGCAAGAGTGAGCCGGGGCTGCACGCCTCCGTGCTCGCGCGGATCGTGCAGAACACCGTCGCCGTCCGTGTCGAGCGGATCGCAGAGGCGGAGGAATGGGCGGTGACGGCGCTCGAGACCGCCCGTCCCGCAGGCCCGCAGGCGGAGCAACTCCCGCTCTACGCCCTCGCCTGGGCGCGAAGTCTGCGAGGGCGGGCGATCGACGACATCTGCCGTCGGTTCGGCGCCATCTCCGATTCCGGCTTCCCCCTCTCCACGTCCCCCGAGCGGATCGCAGGCCAGCGCTTCGCTTGGCGTGGTCAGCTCGAAGAGGCGCGCGCGCTCCTCGAACGGCTGCTCGAGCTGAGCGACGAGAGGGGCGAGTCCTATTCCTACGCCTTGATACGTCTGCATCTCTGCCAGCTGGAACAGCGCACCGGCGACTGGCCGGCAGCCGGCCGCCTCCTTGACGAATGGGCTAGCCGATCGAGAAGGTGCTCGACGTGGCCGATGTACCAGCGCTGCCAGGCCCTGACGGCCGCCGGGCGTGGCGCTTCCAGATGACGCGAGTCGGTGGGCTGCGGACACGCTCGAGCGGGCCGAAGAGACCGGCAACCGTTGGGATCGCCTCGAGGCGCTGCGCGCACAGGGGACTCGCCGCGCTGCTCGCTCACGCCCCTGACGCGGCCGCACAGTGCCTGCGCGAGGTGTGGCAGCACGGCGAGCGCGAGGGCGTCGAGGAGCCTGGGGCTTTCCCCGTGGCGCCGAGTCTCGTCGAAGCCCTCTCGGAGCTCGGCCAGCTCGACGAGGCGCGCTCGGTGACCAGGCGACTCTGGCACATCTGGCTCGTCGCCAAAGACATCCCTGGGCGACCCGCGGCGGCGCAGCAGTGTGAGGCGGTGGTACGACTCGTCGCGGACGGCGAGGACGACGAGGCGGCTGCGCAACTCGAACTCGCGGCGACGAGGTTCGGAGAACTCGGTCTGCGTTTCGACGGGGCCAGGGCAACTCTGCTGCTGGGACGCTTCCAGAGGCGGCGACGGAAGTGGGCCGCGGCCAGGCACGCCCTCGAATGCGCCGCGAATGCGTTCGACGGGCTGCGGCTCTAACGGCTGGGCCGACGTGCGCGCGCTCGGAGCTCAGCCGCATCAGCGGACGGCGATCGGGGGCGGCCGGCGAGTTGACGGAGGCCGAGCGCCGTGTCGCCGAACTCGCCGCCGAGGGGCTTGCGAATAAAGAGATCGCGCAGACGCTCGTTCGTCAGCGTCCACACGATCGAGGCGCACCTGTCGAAGGTGTACGCGAAGCTCGGCATCCGCTCACGGGCCCAGCTCGCGGGTCGCCTCGCCCGGGCGTAGCGCACTCAAAAGACTGCAGGTTTCCGGGATTTCACAGCCTCGGTCCGCCCGGTAACGTCGGCGCCATGGCCGAGTTCCTCGTCGAGTCCTACGTCGCCCGGACCGACATCGCGGCGGTCGAGCTCGGCGCCGAGCGCGGCCTGCTCGCCGCCGAGGAGCTGACGCGCGAGGGGACGCCTGTGCGCTTCCTCCGCTCGCTGTTCGTGCCCGAGGACGAGACGTGCTTCTTCCTTTACGAGACCGACTCGCCCGAAGTTGTGCGCGCCGCCGTGAGCCGTGCGGCTTTGTCGTTCCACCGCGTCGCGGAACTGTTCAGTCAAGCCGAGGGAGGCATGCGATGAAGAGTCGAGATCTGCTCGGCGCTGCAGCGGGGGCGTTGCTCGCGATTGGGTTGGCAGGCGGGGTCGCCTGGGCGGCGACCACCGCGGGAAGACAGATCAACGGTTGCTACCAGAAGAGCCAAGGACAGCTCCGGGTGATCGATCCGGGCACGCGATACCTGCCGGCCATCGGAGGAAGGTATTGCGTGGAGCCAGGCTGGGGTTCCGGGCGAGCAAGGGGACGCAGGCGACCCGAGGAGCGTCGGGGCGGGACGGCCGGGACGGCCGGGACGGCACGAGCGCCACGGTCGAACCGGAGCCTCCGGGTGCGCATTGCCCGGCCGGCGGCGCAAAGGTCGTGTCCGCAAGCGGCGTCGTCTACATCTGTAACTCGGGGCCGCCGCCCGATCCCGGCGAAGGACATGTGAATGGAGGGAAACGATGAAGGCGAGAGATCTGTTCAATGTGGGCATCGGAGCCTTGCTCGGGACCGCCTTGGCGAGCGGAATCGCCTGGGCAGCGATCCCGAGCACCGGCGGCGCGATCGACGGCTGCTACCAGAAGAACGAGGGCCAGCTCCGCGTGATCGACCCCGGCATCGACACCTGTCGGCCGTCGGAGATCCCGATCACCTGGAACAGCCAGGGCGGGAAGGGCGACAAGGGAGACCCGGGGAACGCCGGGTCTGGACGGCCACGATGGCCGCGACGGAATGGACGGCACCGGGGTCACCGTCGAGCCTGAGGCTCCCGGGGCGCACTGTGCCGCCGGGGGCGTGAAAATCACCGCCGCCAACGGCTTCGCGTATGTGTGCGGCACGACTCCCCCAGACCCCGGCCCGGACGGATTCAGAGCGCTCCTCGACAGAGGAACGCATGTGGCTGCTCCAACGACGGGGTCCAAGAGCCGCCGAACGCCCGCTGAGCGCAGCCGATGCCGGGGGCGGGACTCGAACCCGCATGCCCCCATGGGGACACCTGGTTTTAAGCCAGGCGCGTCTCGCCAGTTTCGCCACCCCGGCGCGAACAGGGTAACCCGCTCGTGGCGCGGATCACGTGCCGGGCGTGAGGATGCTGACCGGGAAGCGCTCGGGGCCCTTGCCGCGGAACTCGTCGCGGAACGCGGTGAACGCCTTCTCGTCGAACTTCGGACAGCTCGCGATCACCTGCTGGCCGTTCGCGACGTTGCCGTTCTTGATGTTGACCGTCCACGAAGTCAGGTAGACCTTCGAGTCGGGCTGCGCGTGCTTGGGATAGACGGTGCCCTTGCTCGTGTCGTCGATCGGCGTGACGAGCATCGCGTTCGGGCTCTCGTCGTAGAAGTCGCTGATCTGTCTCCGCTCGGCGGAGGAGACGCCCGGGCCGAGCCAGATCACGATCCCGCCGTGCTCCTCGTTGTGCACCGCCTGCCGGGGATCGACCGCCTGCGTGTAGTTCCCCCAGATCGCGGGCTGGTAGTAGTGGCGGCCGCTGACCGGCGGATAGGTCGAGTACTTGACCGTGTCGTTGAAGCTCGTGATGTGCTGCGCAGCCGGGCCGGCAGGAGCTGGTCGTCAGCGTGCAGCCCGCGGCCGCCATCGCCGACCTGACGTTGCCCGCGTTCCCGGCCTTGCTGCTCTTGCCGCCCGTGAAGACGACGACCAGGACGACGACCAGCGCGATCGCGACCGCGCCGCCGGCGCCCCAGAGGATCGTGCGCTTGCGCTCGGGCGTCAGCCCCCCGCCGCCGGCCTGGCGCTGCTTCGGCGCCTGCACCTTGCGAGGCGGAGGAGGTGTGCGGGCTTTCTTGGCCACCGGCGGGCCAGGGTATCAGGCAGCAGTCAGCGCCTCCGCGCCGAAGAAGGCAACGACGGCAGCCCGCTCGGAGGTGACCGGACAGGACGGGAGCGACTCGAGGAACGCCCGCCCGTAGGGGCTCGAGCGCAGGCGCGGGTCGAGGATCGCGATCACGCCGCTGTCGCGAGTGCGAGCGGATCAGCCGGCCGAAGCCCTGCCGCAGCTGGAGCACCGCCGCGGGGAGGGTGTACTCGCGGAACCAGTCCCCGCCGAGCGCGGCGATTCGCTCGCAGCGCGCCTCGACGAGCGGGTCGCCGGGCGCGGAGAACGGGAGCTTGTCGATCACGAGCAGCGACAGCGACTCACCGGGGACGTCGATCCCCTGCCAGAACGTCGAGGTGGCGACGAGCACCGAGGCGACCTCGTCCCGAAAGCGCTCGAGCAGTCGCTCGCGCGGCGCCTCGCCCTGGACGAGCACCTCATAGGGAACGAGCCGCCGAATCCCGGCCGCGAGCGCGTCCAGCGCGCGGTACGAGCTCGTCAGAACGAGCGCCCGGCCGCCGGAGATGCGGCAGAGCGCGGCCGCCTCCTCGGCCGCGCGGTCGAGCGCCCCGGGCGACCGCGGGTCGGGCATGTCGTGCGGCAGGTAGAGCAGCGCCTGCTCGCGGAAGTCGTACGGCGAGCCGACCGCCAGCTCGTGAGCCTCGGTCAGGCCCAGCCGGTCGCGGACGAACCCGAACTCGCCTGCCGTGGTCAGCGTCGCCGAGACGAGGATCGCCGTCGTGTCGCCGCTCCAGAGGAGCTCGGTCAACGCGCTGCCGACGTCCACCGGCGCCCATGCGAGCAGGTCGGGCTCGGCCCAGACGACGCGGTTGCCGTCGTCGGTCTCGAGGCAGGCGTCGACGTCGGCGGCCAGGCGAAGCGCCCTGACGGCGACCGCGTCCACCTCGTCCTTCTTCCCCGTCAGGGCTGCGGCGAGCTCGCCGAGCCGGACGGCGAGCGCCTCGGCCGGCTCGGCCGGGATCTCGCGGAGGCGCCGCCGGCCCGACTCGGGCGCGACCTCAGCGAGCAGCCGCCGGCCCGCGGCGTCCACCCGGTCAAGCGCGCGCGCCGGCACCGGGACCGACGCCTCCCGGCAGGCCCTGTCGACGTCGCGGAGCAGGCGGTGGATGACGGGGCCGCTGATCCGGCCGCCGAGCCACGTCGCCGCCGACTCTTCGAGACGGTGGGCCTCGTCGAAGATCACCGCGTCGTGCTCGGGCAGCACCGCCGGCGCGTCGGTGCGGCTGCGCAGGCCGAGATCGGCGAAGTAGAGCGCGTGGTTCGTGATCACGAGCTCGGCGTGCGAGGCACGCTCTCGCGCGGCCTCGGAGAAGCAGCTCCCGGCGAAGGCGCAGAACCGGCCGAGGCAGCGGTCGGCGCCGACGGCGATCTCCGACCAGACGCGTCTCGGGCGGCTCCACCTCGAGCTCCGCACGGTCGCCGGTCTCGGTCGTCTCGATCCACCCGCGCATGGCGTCGAACGCCTGGCCGTCCTCCGCGCGCGGGAAGAGCTGCCCGCCGAGCAGCTCGAACCCGTGCAGGCCGTGCCGGCAGAGGTAGTTCTGGCGGCCCTTCAGCACGGCGACGCGAACGTCGCGCCCGAGCGCGGCCGCGGCGACCGGCACGTCCTTCGTCAGCAGCTGCTCCTGGAGCGCCTTCGTCGCGGTCGAGACGACAACGCGCCGGCCGGACTCGAGCGCCGGGATCAGGTAGGCCAGGCTCTTGCCGGTCCCTGTCCCCGCCTCCGCGAGGAGGTGCTCCCCCATCGCGAGCGACGACTCGACGGCGGCCGCCAGCGCCGCCTGCTCAGGGCGGGGCTCGTAGCCGGGGAGGGCGCGTTCGAGAGCGCCGCCCGGGCCGAAGACCGTTTCCACGCGGGGAAGCCTAGGGACGGCCGCGGCCGGAGGAACATCTGTTCGTACTCTGGCGCTGAAAATTGTCGCTCCGAGCGCATTTTTCCCGCTTGACACACCTGCCCGGGCCGTACTAGTGTCCCTCACGTCAGATCCGGTAGGCCTTCGGGCTCGCCGGATCTGGCTTTTTTTGGGGTCATTTCGCAGGCCTTAGACGGAAGGAGCAGGCCATGGGTTTCCTCGACAAGCTCCTCGGGCGCAAGCCTGAGGGCGACGAGGCGCAGGCTGCTGCCGCGCCGGCCGCAGACACGGCCGCAGAACCGGCCGTGACGACGGAGCAGGACGACGCTCACGACCATGACCACGATCACGACCACGGGGAGTCCGACCACTCCCACTGAGTGAGGTTCCGTCCGACGGCCGCGGTACGTTCTGCGGCCCATGTTGATCGGAGCTTTTGTGGTCGGTGTATTGCTGGGCGGCATTGCCGTCTGGCTTATCCTGCGCGAGCGCATCGCCGCGCAGCGCCGCAGCGCGGAGGAGCTCTCGACCACGTTCGGCGCTCTCTCCGCCGAGGCGCTCCAGCGGAACAACGACTCCTTCCTCCAGCTCGCGCGCACGCAGCTCGACCCGATCGCGGCGACGCTGAAGGTCTTCGAGGAGAAGACGCAGGCCCTCGACCAGGAGCGCCAGCGTGCCTACGGAACGCTGACCGAGCAGGTCAAGTCGTTGGCGGAAGGGCAGGAGAAGCTCCGCAGCGAGACCGGAAACCTCCGCACCGCGCTCCGCGCGCCGCACGTGCGCGGCCGCTGGGGCGAGATCCAGCTCAAGCGCGTCGTCGAGCTCGCGGGGATGCTCGCGCACTGCGACTTCGCCGAGCAGTCGACCGTCACGGATGCCGACGGGCGCATGCTGCGGCCCGACCTCGTCGTCAAGCTGCCGGGCGGGAAGAACGTCGTCGTCGACGCGAAGGCGCCCCTGGCCGCGTATCTCGACTCGCTCGAGGCGCAGGACGAGGACACGCGGCGCACGTACGTGCAGGCACACGCGCGCCAGGTGCGCGACCACATCACGAAGCTCGGCGCGAAGAGGTACTGGCAGCAGTTCGAGCCCGCGCCGGAGTTCGTCGTCATGTTCCTCCCCGACGAGACGTTCTTCCGCGTCGCCTGCGAGGCCGATTCCGGGCTGCTCGAGCTCGGCCCCGAGGCCGGCGTCATCCCTGCCTCCCCGACGACGCTGATCGGCCTGCTCAAGATCTTCGCGTACGCGTGGCAGCAGGAGACGATCGCGGAGGACTCGCGCAAGATCGCCACGCTCGGCCGGGAGCTCTACGAGCGGCTCGGCCTGTTCGCGTCGCATTTCGCGAAGGTCGGGCGGGCGCTCGACACGGCCGTCGGCGCCTACAACCAGGCGACGGGGTCGCTCGAGCGGCGACTGCTCGTCACCGCACGGAAGTTCGAGGACCACGGCGCGGCGACCGGCGAGCTGCCCGCAGCGGAGCCGCTGGACAAGACGCCGGTTCCGCTGACGGCCGCCGAGCTGACGCGGGCCGAGGCGATCCAGGGCGAACTGCTCCCGCCTGCCGCCGACGCTGCGTAGTTCAACTGCGCAGCTCACCGTGCTGGGACGTCACGGAGTATCGTGACGGCCGGTTGTATCTCGGCGGCGTGAGGAAGCTTCGGCCGGGGTAGATCGTTTAATAGAGATATGAGCGAGATTCGCGAACTGATCATCGTCGGCGGCGGCCCCGCCGGGTACACGGCGGCGCTCTACAGCGCGCGCGCGAACCTGCACCCCCTCGTGATCGAGGGCTTCCAGTGGGGCGGCCAGCTGATGATCACCAGTGACGTCGAGAACTACCCGGGCTACCCGGACGGCGTCATGGGACCCGAGATGATGGCCGACTTCCGGCGCCAGGCGGAGCGCTTCGGCGCGGAGTTCGTGACCGACGACGTGACACGCGTCGACTTCTCCGCCGAGCCCCACCGCGTCTGGGTCGGAGACGAGGAGTACCAGGCCAAGGCAGTGATCGTCGCGACCGGCGCGACTGCACGGCAGCTCGGGCTGGAGTCCGAGCGGCAGCTACAGGGCAAGGGCGTCACCTACTGCGCGACGTGCGACGGCGCGTTCTACCGCAGACCTCGAGGTGATCGTGGTCGGCGGCGGCGACTCGGCGATGGAGGAGGCGATCTTCCTGACCAAGTTCGCGTCGAAGGTCACCGTGATCCACCGGCGCAGCGAGTTCCGGGCGTCGCAGATCATGCTCGACCGCGCCGCCGCCAACGAGAAGATCGAGTTCGTCACTCCGGCGGTCGTCGAGGAGGTGCTCTCCGGCGACGACGGCAAGATGCGCGCAGTCGTGATCCGCGACCTCGACACGGACGACGCGCGTGAGATCGAGGCCAGCGGCCTGTTCGTCGCGATCGGGCACGACCCGACGACGGCGCTCTTCCTCGACCAACTCGACCACGACGAGGCGGGCTACCTCGTGACGATGCCGGGCTCGACCGAGACGAACGTCCCGGGCGTCTTCGCAGCCGGGCGACGTCCAGGACCACACGTACCGTCAGGCGATCACGGCGGCGGGCTCCGGCTGTATGGCGGCGCTCGACGCCGAGCGGTGGCTCGAGGCGCGCGAGGGCCATCACGGGACGACGCTGCACCCCGAGGCCGCAGAGGTCTAGCCGAGACCCTCGTTACCGTTGCCCGCGATGGCTGCGGGCGACCGCTGGATCGACCTACTCGACCCGACTCCGCAGGAGCTCCACTCGAAGCTCCCGCGGGAGGTCCACGAGCGCGCGCTCGAGCAGCTGCTCGCCCCGGCCGCAGCACGAGGACGACCCGCGCCCGAAGCTCGAGTCGCACGGCGACTACGTCTTCGGCGTCTTCCTGATCCCGGTCGTGATCGCCGAGGAGGACCGCGTCTTCTACCAGGAGGTCGACGTCGTGATGACGCGCGACGTCCTCGTCACCGTCGCGCAAGTCGCCGCCGGAAGGACGCCGGCCGTGGGACCCGACCGCAGCGCAACTGGCGTGCCGCGACACGGACAATGTCGCGCATGATCGCGTACCACCTCGTCGACGACGTCGCCGAGCAGTTTCTCGACCTGGTCGACGCGATCAACGAGGAGATCGACGAGCTCGAGGACCACGTCGAGGACTGGAGCGCCGAGCGAGTCCGCATGCGACTCTCGACGCTCCGGCACGACATGCTCCACATCCGCCGCACGCTCGCGCCGACCCGGGACGCTGTCGCGCGAGGTCGTCGACAACCGAATCGAGTTCGAGGGCGACGAGGTCTTCACGCACGACGTCGAGCTCAACTTCGGCACCGCCTACGACAAGCTGCTGCGCGCCGCCGACAACCTCGAGCTCGCGCGCGACCTCGTCGCCGGCGTCCGCGACTACCACCAGTCGAAGATCGCGAACGAGCAGAACGAGGTGATGAAGCGGCTCGCCGTGACTCGCGACGTCTTCCTCCCGCTGACCTTCCTGACGGGGTTCTTCGGCCAGAACTTCTCGTACCTCGTCCTGCACATCGAGACCGGAAGGACGGCGTTCTGGCTCCTCGGCATCGGGGTCGAGCTGGCCGCGGCTGCCGCCCTGTTCGGTTGATCAAGTGGCGGCGCTGGCTCTAGCCGACCGCGGCTACCCTGAGCCCGTGCCCTTCTACATCTGCCCGAACTGCAAGGACCGCTCGATCGACATCGACGGCTTCGAGGGCATGTCCACGCAGGCCGTCGCCTGCCGCCGCTGCGGCTTCGGCTTCCTGTTCGAGCTGATGGACGACTACTACCCCGGCCCGAACACCGGACTGGTCGTCTGCGACCAGGAGGGACGCATCCTCGCGCTCGGCCGTGGGATCTTCGAGCTGACCGGCTGGGGCGAGGGCGAGCTGATGGGGCACGACGTCGTCTCAGGCCTCCGCCTCGAAGGGTTCGAGCAGGAGCAGAACCCTGTCGCCCTTGCACTGGAGTGGGGCGTCCGCCGCCTCGGCGAAGAGCTCGAGCTGCGGACGAAGGCGGGAGTGGTCAAGCCGGTGACCGCCGACCTCTTCCCGGCCTACGACGCCGACGGCGGCTTGCTGATCGCGCTCAGCCCGCGCGCCTGAAGCGGCGCAGCTTCTCGTTCCCGTCGGTCTCCTCGAACCCGGCGCGCAGCAGCGCCCGGATCGACGCCTCGTTGTCCGGCAGCGTCTGCGCGCGTACCTCGCTTACCTCGGGCTGCGCGAGCGCCCAGTCGCTGAGCGCGGCGATCGCCTCGGTCGCATAGCCCTGCCGCCGCGCAGAGGGGACGATCGCGTAGCCGATCATCACGGCGCCGCCGCCGGGCGGACCGACGAAGCCGATCTCTCCGATCACGGTCCCGTCCTCCGACCTGACCACGAGCGAAAAGCCCCAGCGCTCGTCCCCGTGGCGGACGAAGAGACCGAGCCCGTCGTAGGTGTCGGGCAGCGGGTAGCCGCCGTCGAATCGCACCCCTGACAGCAGCTCGCCGCTACGGATCGTTCGCGCCTCCTCCAGCGTCAGCGGGCGGAGCACGAGGCGCGGTGTGGTCAGCTCGGACACGCAGCCGGGGACGAACAGCGTGCATAGACCAGCGATCCCGTCCGGCCGAGCCAGGCGAGACCGCCGTCGTAGCCGAGCGCGGGCGCGAGCCGCCGTGGACGGCCGCCGGTCGCCGCGACGACGGCGATCTGCGGCGCGCTGCCCCCCGTCGTCCCGAGGAAGGCGATCGCACGCCCGCCAGGCGACCAAGCCGGGAAGCCGACGCTGGTCCACCCCGAGGTGAGCCGACGGACTCGCGTTCCCGTCCTCGACATTCGAGAAAGCGTCCCGCTGAGGCCAAACGCAATCGACCCGCCGTCGGGTGACCACGCCGGGTTCAGGCCGCGAGCGAGCCGGTGTCGGCCCGTCCCGTCGGCGCGCACGGTGTACACCCATCTGTTGCTCGTCTGGAACGCGAGCTCGTTCCGTTGCGGGGACCAGGTCGGCCCCACGTCGGAGAACGCGTTGAAGGCGGCGACGCGCCGGGGCTGCGAGCCGTCGAGGCGGTCGATCGCGACGCTGCTGCTCTCCCCGTACGGCGTGACGTCGGACTCGTAGGCGAGCAGGCGGCCGTCCTGCGACCACGCCGGCGCGCGTGCCTCGGCCGCGACGAGCCGGCGCCCGGTGCCGTCCGCGTTCGCCACGTAGACGCTCCAGACGACGCAATTCTTCGCGCAGGCCGGCGGGAAGGTTGCGTTCTGGACGTCGAAGGCGATTCGCCTTCCGTCCGGCGCCCAGGCGATCGATGTCTTGCCTGCCTCGTTCCACGCGACCGTCTGGTCGTCGAACGGAGACGTGGTCAGGCGCATGGCGGCGCCGCCCGCGGCGCTCATGACGTAGATCTCCGCCGATCCGCTGCGCGTGCTGACAAACGCGATCCGCGACCCGTCCGGCGACGGAGCAGGTGACGTGTCGAGCGCCGGGTTCGACGTCAGGTCCGTGACGTGGCCCCGCGCATCGACCCGGTAGAGGTCGAGATCGGGATAGGTCTCGGCGCTCGCGCCGGGCACCGCTGCGCAGACGGTGACGACGGCCAGCGCGAGAGCGGCCTTCATTCCGCGCGAGCCTACACGCGTGACGACGGGCAGAGGTCGCTGAGCACGCAGTCCTCGCATCGCGGCGCGCGCGCGATGCAGACGCGCCGCCCGTGCCAGATCAGCAGGTGCGGGAAGATGCCCCAGTGCTCGCGGGGAACGAGCCGCTGGAGGTCGCGCTCGATCTTCACCGGGTCTTCCTCCTTCGTCAGGCCCAGCCGCTGCGAGAGGCGCCTGACATGCGTGTCGACGACGACCCCCTGCGGCTCGCCCAGCTCGGCGGCGACGACGTTGGCGGTCTTCCGCGCGACTCCGGGCAGCGCGACGAGCTCGTCGAGGTTGCGGGGTACCTGCCCGTCGTGCACCTCGAGCAGCCGCTGCATCGTCCCGCGGATCGCCTTCGTCTTCTGGCGGAAGAAGCCGGTCGCGTAGACGTCGCGCTCCAGCTCCTCGACCGGCACGGCGAGATAGTCCTCCGGCCGCCGGTACTTGACGAAGAGCTTCTCCGTGACGCGGTTGACGTTCACGTCCGTCGTCTGCGCGGAGAGCATCACGGAGACGAGCAGCTCGAGTTCGGAGCCGAAGCGAAGCGCGATCGTCGCATCGGGATACTCGGCGATCAGCCGCTCGATGATCGGGCGGATCCTCGCTTTCTTTGGCCCGACGCGGCGGCGTGCCTCGGCGACAAAGCTGCGTGCCACGCTGCCGATCCTAGGGACTGACCCCGCAGGGGTCTGTCCCAGGGGCTCAGCGCAGATTCGGGCCCGCGCAGACGACGTCGAGCGCGGGGCACCCTGCGCACGCGAACTCGCTCGGCCGCGGCGGGAACTGCCCGGCCTGGATCCGCTCGATCGCCGCCGAGAGCTCGGCCTCTAGCTCCGGCACCTGGTCGCGCGTGAACGTCGCCGCGATGAGGTCGTCCGGGCGCTCGAGGAACTGGTAGACGACCTCGGCCTCCTCCGCGCCGGCGCGGAAGCAGGCGAGCGCGTACACGAGCCGCTGGAGCCGGTACTCGGCCTCGACGACCTCGGCGGGGTCGTGCTCGCCGAGCCAGTTCGACTTGAAGTCGGCGACGAGCGCGCGCCCGTCGTCGAGGTGGAAGACGTCGAGGACGCCGTGGAAGAGCACGCCATCGTGCTCGAACGCAAACGGCCGCTCCGACGAGACGTCGTCCAGCGCCGCCAGCCGGTTCGCGAGCGACGAACCGCAGAACGCGTCGACGAGCAGGCCGATCCGCTCCAGCTCCGCGGTGCTCGCCCTCGGATACCAGGCGAGCACCTGGTCGAGTGACGGAGCCTCGGGTGCGCCCAGGTCGATCCGCTCGAGGAGGCGGTGCACCGCATCACCGATCTCGGTGGCGGCGAGCCCGCTGGAAACTGCGTCAGCGGCAGGATCACCTCCGCCGGACCCGTCGACGGGACGCAGCCCGGCCAGCCGCTCCGCGTAGAAGCGATACGGGCAGCGCTCGAACAGGGCGAGCGCGCTGTAGGACAGCCGGCGGACCCGCTCCGGCGGCACGACGATCGGCTCGAGCGGCGGCAGCACCGGCACGGTCGGCGCCTGGGCCTCGGTCGCGGCCTCGAACAGTGACAACTGGCCCGGCTCCGCGGCCGGCGTCTCGGCGACCTCTGCCTCGGGCTCGTAGCGGTCGACACGCAGGGCGAGGCGTGCCTGGTCGCGCACGAGCGGGCCGTCTTCCAACTCCCCGACTTCGAGGCGCTCGAGCACCCAGCCGATCGGGGTCCGGGAGTCACGCTTTTCGGAGTCGACTGAGCCGGCGACGATCAGCTTGTCGATCGCACGCGTCATCGCGACGTAGTAGAGGCGCAGTCGCTCTGCCTCCTCGGCCGCCTCCTCGGCGTCACGCACCTCGTCGTACGCGAATGCCGCCTTGCGCTTGCCGGTCGCCGGATCGACCACCTTGAAGCCGAAGCGGCCGTCCGGCAGGCAGATGATCTCCTCGCCGCTCGGCTTCGGGCGGGCGCGGCCGGCGTCGGCGACGACGACGACCTTGAACTCGAGGCCCTTGGCGCCGTGGATCGTCAGCAGCCGGACTGCGCCGGCGCCTTCCTCCTCCGCGACCGCCTCCAGCTCCTTGACTCCGGCTGCGTCCTGCTCCAGCACGAAGCGCACGAACCCCTCGATGTCGGGCCCCCGCAGCTCCTCGTAGGAGCGCGCCAGCCGCGCCAGCTTCCGCAGGTTGGCGTAGCGCCGGCGGCCGTCCCACCGGGCGAGCACCGCGAGGTCGTAGTCGTGCTCGACCAGGATCTGCTCGCACAGCCGCTCGAGGCCCACGTTGCCGGCGATCCCGGTCAGCCGTTCGTAGCGCTGCCGGAACGCCTGGAGCAGCTGCCGGTCCCGCTCGGCCAGTCCGGCCGGGAGCCCCTTCTCGAGGCCCGTGTAGAGCGGGCGGCGCGGCGCCGCCCGCCGCAGCAGCGCGAGCGCGTCGTTGGAGACGCCGACGAAGGGCGATGCGAGCACCGTGACGAGCGCCTCGTCGTCGTAGCGGTTGTGCAGCAGCCGCAGGTAGCCGAGCAGGTCGCGCACCTGCTGCTGGCCGAAGTACCCACGCCCGGTGGCGCGATAGGTCGGAAGGCCGGCCGCGCGCAGCTCCTCCTCGTACTGCTCCGCGTCGGTTCCCGCGGCGAAGAGGACGACGATCTCGCCGGGCTCGGCCTCGCCCGACTCGACCAGCTCCTGCACGCGCCGCGCGACCGCCTTGGCCTCGCCGCGGCGCCAGTTGTGCGGCGCGTCCTTGTAGCTCGCCTTGTCGGTGACGAGCAGCTCGACGGCCGGTCCGGAGGCCGGGTCGGGGAAGCGTCCGGCCGCGACGAGTTGCTGGAACTCGTCGCCAAACGTAGCCGCGAACAGGTGGTTGACCACCTCGAGGATCTCCGGGCGCGAGCGCCAGTTGTGCGTGAGCGGCAGCACCTCACCGATCTGGTCACGGCGTTCCTTGAACACCTCGACGTCGGCGTGCAGGAAGCGGTAGATCGACTGGAACTCGTCCCCGACGAAGAAGAGCTCGTCGCGGGCGACGAGGTCGATCAGCTCGCACTGGAGCCGGTTCGTGTCCTGGAACTCGTCGACGCAGACCTGCCGGAAGCGCAGCTGCTCGCGCTCGCGGATCGACTCGTCGTCGCGGAGCAGGTCGCGGGCTCGCAGCTGAAGGTCGTCGTAGTCGAGTGCGGACTCGCGGTCCTTCGCCGCCTGGTAGCAGCGGTCGAAGCCCTGGAGGAGCTCCTGGAGCAGCTCGCGGTCACGCGCGGCAACGGCGTTGAGCGCCGCCTGCTCGGCCGTCAGCCGGGCCTGCTCGTACTCGTCGTCGCCCTTGACCGCGTACTCGGAGAGGTCGAGGAGCGACTCGGGCGGCGGGTTGCGGTCGAGCAGCTCGATCAGGCGGGCCGCGTTCTCCGCGCCGCTCGCCGTGGCTGCAGCGCGCAGCGCGGCCAGGTCGAGCCCGGGCGCGTCGCCGAGCGAGAGCTCGAGCGTCCGCCCTGCCGCCCGCAGCGTCTCGTGGACGCCGGTGAGCATCCGCCGCAGCCCCTGCGAGCCGTAGATCGCGAGCAGCCCCAGCCGCTCGGGCTCCTGACCAAGCCGGTCGCGCGACGCCGGGCTTTGCCCGGCGTCGCTGCGGACAGCGCAGAACTGCGTCAGCGCCTCGTCGAACGCCTCGACCAGCAGCACCGATGCCTGGGCCTCGTCGAGCACGCGGAACCGCGGGTCGAGCCCGGCCGCGAACGGGTACTGGCGGAGGAGCCGCGTGCAGAAGCCGTGAATCGTCGAGATCCAGGCGCCGTCGAGCTCGCGCGTCAGCTCCGGCCGGCCGAGCTCGGCGAGCCGCTTGCGGATCCGCGAGCGCAGCTCGGCGGCCGCGCGGTCGGTGTAGGTGATGACGAGGATCGAACCGACGTCGACGCCGGCTTCGATCGCGCGGACGAAGCGCTCGACGAGCACGGTCGTCTTCCCCGTCCCCGCCCCGGCGGAGACGAAGACGAGCCCGGGCGCGCCGATCGCGGCGGCCTGCTCGGGAGTGGGCGGACGCTCGACCGTCGCCGCCACTACTGCCTTTTCACCCGGCACATCGGAGCCAGGCGGCACCAGGACGGGCACGTGCCGTCGCGCGGGTCGTGGGCGACGTCGCCGGCGCGCATGCGCCCGACGATCTCGCGCGCAACGTCCTGGGCGCGCCCGACCCGGGCCCAGAAGTCCTCCTCGTCGACGTAATCGTTGCGCGAGTAGCCCGGGACGCCGTCCTCCTTCGCGGAGGAGCGAAGCAGCCCGCGCGCCTTGCGCTCGCCGGCGAGCGGCTGGTACAGGCCGCCGAGCGGCTCGACGCCGACGAGATCGCGCAGCACCAGCATGTAGAGCGGGATCTGGAGCTTGACCTCGCTCTCGATCTGGGCGGCGGAGTGCGCGGTCTTGCCCGACTTGTAGTCCCAGACGATGCCGCGCGCGGCGAGCGGATCGAGGTCGATCCGGTCGATCTTCCCCGAGAGGTGGAAGGTCTCCAGGTCGAGGCCGCGCTGGAGCTCCGGCGCCGAGCGCTCGGATCCGAACGAGACCTCGAAGCGGCGCGGGACGAGCGGGAGCTCCGACTCCGCCTCCGCGCGGACGACCGCCTCCAGGTCGCGCCAGAGCCCCTGCTGGAGCTCGCTGCGCTGGAGATCGGTCAGCTCGAGCCGCGACTCCGCCCCGCCCGTAATCGCCTCGTTGAGGCATTCGCGGAGGAATTCGAGCGCCTCGTCGAGCCGGTCGGCCGGCACGCGCTCCGAGTGCAGCCGCTTCGGGAGGCCGGAGAAGAACTTGAACAGCGCCTGGTGCGCGATCGAGCCGCGCATCCGCGCGTCGATCTCCGCGTCCATCGACTTCGGATCGAGCACCCGCTCGACGAACCAGATCGACGAGCAGCCGGCGAACGTCTCCAGCTCCGTGACGCCGAATGTCCCGCGCCCTTGCAGCAGCTCGAGCACACTCGGGTCGGTCAGGCGCGTCGGCCGGGTGAACGCGGCCAGGGCGCGGTCGAAGCGGCGCTCCCAGCCCTGCGCGCGCGCCAGAGCAGTCGCGGTGGCGCGATCACCGTTTGCCAGCCACGCGAGCGAGCGCACGCGCTCGCGGTCGGTCGGAGCGCCCTCGATCGGCCAGACGAGCGCGGAGAGCGCGCGCCTCGTCGTCGAGCGCGCCACGTCGGCCGGATCGAGGACGGCCTGCACGTCGTCCCAGAACGGGCTCGGCTGGCGGGGCGCGCCGTCGTCGGTCGCCGCTTCGCGGACGAGGTACAGGCGCCTCGAGGCGCGCGTGCACGCCGTGTAGAAGAGATAGCGGTCACGGGCGACCTGGTCCGGCTTGGCGAGCCGCGCCTTGCCGTCGAGCTCACGGCGACGCTCGTCGTCGAGGAACGCCGACGGCCCGGAGCGGCGGGGCAGCGACCCCTCCTCGAGGCCGAGCACGAACACGATCTCCGCCCGGCGGGTGCGAGCCCGCAGGAGGTCGAGCACGGCGACGTGGCCCTCGCGCGCGGGGCCGGTGCGCACGGGCGTCCGCTCGAGCGCGCCGACGAGCTCCTCGATCGAGAGCTCCCCGCCGAGCTCGCGCCAGCCCTCGAGCTCGTCCATCAGCGTCAGGACGGCCTGGTAGGCGCGCAGGTCGAGCCGCGCGGGCTCGGTCGCCGGCGGCGCGTCGAGGCCGTACGCGGCACGGAGCATCGAGCCCGCGAGTTCCCTGACCGCGGCGGTCGTCGTCAGCCCCGCACGCAGCCGATCGAGGAAGGCGAGCGGCTGCCCGCGCAGCTTGACCACCTCCTCCTCGACCCGCTCGGGCGAGCGGACGCCGCGCCCTCGGAGCCGCCCCTCGAGGAAGTCCGCGTGTGCCCGCGGGAGGCCGGAGTAGCGCGAGCGGATGAACCCGAACAGGTCGCGGCGGCCGCCCCCGAGCCAGGCGAAGCGCAGCAGCGACAGCAGCGCCCGGCCGAACGGCGTCTGCGGTAGGCGGAGAGCGCCGTCCAGCGCGTACGGGACGCCGAGCGCGCCGAACGCCGTCTCGAGCGGCGCGCGCACCCGGTCGAGCGAAGGACAGACGACGAGGATCTCCTCGGGCGCCGTACCGGAACGGATCAGGTCGAGCACCTCGTCGGCGACGAGTTCGAGGGTCGCACGCGAGCCGGCGGCTTCGAGGAACCGGATTGCGCCCTCGGAGGGCGGCGCGGGCGGGACGACGTCCGAGAACAGCGCGCGCTCGAGGTGCGCCAGCGCCGGATGTGCGTACTCGGCGTAGCGCGGCGGCAGCTCCTCGATGCTCCCGGCCGCGAGCCGAGCGAGATCGTCCGCCGTGCGCTCGAGCGCGGCGAAGGCCGGCCGCGCCGGCTCGTACGGCAGCGAGACGGTCACGTCCGCCCGGCCGGCGAGCGCCTCGAGCAGGCGCCACTGCGCCGCCGTCAGATCCTCGAAGCCGTAGGCGTAGACCGGGCGACCGTCCCAGGCCTCGAGCTCGCCGGCGACGCGGTCGGCCGCGTACCGCCGGCGCAGGTCGGCGTCCCAGAGGTCGAGGCGGTCGAGCTCGGCGCGGTACGCGCGGTAGAGCTCGGCGAGGTCGCCGTCGAGATCGTTCGGGTCGAGCAGGCCGGACTCCAGCTCGGCGATCGTCGTCCCGAGCGCGTCCGGGAAGCCCGAGAAGCGGGCGGACCGGTCGAGGTCCCCGAGCCGGGTCGAAGCGACCACCCGGCGGAGCAACAGCGCCCGCTGCGCGTCACCGGCGACCGCGCGCACGCCGCCGTTACCGGCGGCGATCCGCTCGAACAGGTCGTCGAACGTGCCGATCGTGCCGCCGAGCAGCGCACCGCAGCGCCCGAGCAGGTCGCGCTCGACCCGCTCGACGTCCGAGCGGTTCGGCACGATCAGGACGGGTTCGCGGGAGATATCCGCGAGATACCGCTCGAGCAGCAGCGCGACTTTGCCGGCGTTCGCCGGCCCGGCGAGGAGCGTCAGACCCATCGACCCATGGTAGTCCCGCCGCGGGACGATTCTGCTTACGCCGCCGCGGCGGAACCGAGGAAAGTGCGCGAAAAGCGGGCCCGCCGGCGAGTACTACTGCTGGTTCTTCGGCTTGCGGCCGCGCCGCGCCTGCTTGGTGCCCTTCGACGCGAGATCGGCGACTTCGTCCGCGTTCACGTCCAGAACGACCTGGCCACGCCGGGCGTCCGCATAGCGGATCGTGAGGGTTGCCGCCTCTTTCTCGTCGATCGTCTTACCGGTCAAATCGCTGACGAAAATCGTCTTTCGAGCCATGGAATTCCTCCTGGGAGATGCTGGGGTCGGTCGCGAATGGTAACGAAAATCGTGCACGCAATGGAATCTGGATTACGAATCGCAACAACTCCTGTCAGCGCGTTTCCATCCGCCCGGTTCCTCAAGAGATTCGGCGGCGAATGACAGCGGTCACTGCGTTGCCCGCCGACCGGCGCGTCGACAGAATCCGCGCCGTGGAACGCTCGACGATCGTCGTGCTCGAGGGGGACGAGACCGGGCAGGAACTGCTCGAGGAGGCGCTGCGCGTGCTGGCGCCGGACGTGATCGGCGTCACGCTCGAGTTCCCGCGCTTCGACCTGTCCCTCGAGAAACGCCGCGAGACCCAGAACGGGATCGTGCACGAGGCCGCGGCCGCGATGCGCGAGGCGGGCCTCGGGCTGAAGGCGGCGACGGTGACGCCCGAGGGTCGCGGCGACGTCGGCTCGCCGAACCGGATCCTCCGCGAGGAGATCGGCGGCAAGGTGATCGTCCGCACCGGCCGGCGCATCCCGGGCGTGATCCCGTTCGGCGGCGTGCACGCGCCGATCTCGGTCGTCCGGATGGCAGTCGGCGACGCCTACGGCGCGAAGGAGTGGCGCGAGGGCGAGGGCGACGACGAGGTCGCCTACCGCACCGAGCGAATCGAGCGCCGGATCTGCCGTGCGGTGGCCGAGTTCGCGTTCCGGGAGGCCGAGCGGGCCGGCGCGAAGGTGTTCGGCGGCCCGAAGTACACGGTCAGCCCGACGTACGAGGGGATGCTCAAGGAGGAGATGGATGCGGCCGCGGAGCGCCACCCTGACGTCCCGTACGAGCCTCAGCTGATCGACGCGACCTTCGCGCTGCTCGTCGCATCCGCAGGGGACCCGCTGATCATCCCGGCGCTGAACCGGGACGGCGACATCCTCTCCGACCTCGTCCTGCCGCTGTTCGGATCGATCGCCGGCGCCGAGTCGCTGCTCGTCGCCTTCGACGACGACTTCGAGCCGGACGTCGTCATGGCCGAGGCCGCGCACGGCACCGCGCCGTCCCTCCAGGGCAAGAACGTCGCGAATCCGATGGCGATGATCCTCGCCGGAGCGGCGCTGCTCGGCTTCGCCGGCGAGCACAGCGCCGACGCCTCGCGGGCGATCCGCGAGTCGTGCCTCGAGGCCGTCGCCGACGGCGTCCGCACCGCCGACCTCGGCGGCCACGCCGGCACGACCGAGTTCACCGACGAGGTGATCCGCCGCGTGAAGACGAAGCTCGAGGTCTGGTCGACGCTCTAGCCCGTTGCGGCGGCGCGCAACGCCGCCGTCACGCCGAGCGCGCCGGACTCCCAGGCCGCCAGGAACGCCACCGCGACGTCGGGGTCGAACTGCGTGCCGGCGCAGCGCTCCACCTCCGCGGCGGCGGCCTCGGGCGGCAGCGCCGAGCGGTACGGCGCGGTCGGAGGTCATCGCGTCGTAGCAGTCGACGACCGAGAGGATCCGGGCCTCGAGCGGGATCTGGACCCCGGAACACCCCGTCGGGTAGCCGCCGCCGTCCCACCGCTCGTGGTGGAACAGAACACCGCCGAAGGCGGGCCGAAGAGCCTTGTCCAAAGCGACCATCCGCGCCCCCGCCTGCGGGTGCGCGCGGACCTCGTCGAATTCCTCGTCGGTCAGCGGCCCGGGCTTGCGCAGGATCTCCGGCGAGATCACGAGCTTGCCGACGTCGTGCAGCGCGCCGCCGAGATGGAGCAGCGACAACTCGGTCTCGCTGCAACCGAGGCGCAGGCCCGACCTCGTGGGCCATCCGGGCGACGCGCGCCGAGTGCCCGCGCGTGTAGGGATCGCGGGCCTCGATCGCATCCGAGAGTGCGAGCAGCGCCATCATCGGCCGGACGGATTTCGCCTCCGTGCGTCTATCCCTCTAAAGGGTTAGAGCGCAACGACGGCTGCGACAATGGCCCGCGATGTTCCAGTCGATCGTCGACACGATCTCCGGCTCCGAGTGGAGCTACGCGATCGTCTTCGGAGTCGCCATGCTGGACGCGTTCTTCCCGCTCGTCCCGAGCGAGACGACCGTGATCGCGGCCGGCGTGCTCGCCGCGCACGGCGACCTGCGCATCGAGCTGGTGCTGATCGCGGCGGCGACAGGGGCGATCGTCGGCGACAACGTCACGTTCTGGCTCGGGAAGACGCTCGGGGAACGCGTCGCGGAGAAGATCTTCAAGCGGGACGCGCCGGCGGCATCTCGACCGCGCGCACAAGATGGTCGAGGAACGCGGCGGCTACCTGATCGTGATCGCGCGGTTCATCCCCGCCGGGCGCACAGCGGTGACCTTCGCCTGCGGCAGCCTCGACTGGGCGTGGATCCGCTTCATCAAGTTCGACATCGTCGCCGGCGTGATCTGGGGCTCGTACGCGAGCCTGCTCGGCTACTTCGGCGGCAAGACCTTCGAGGACAGCCCCTTCAAGGGATTCCTCGTCGCATTCGCGGTCGCGATCGGGATCACCTGCGGCGTCGAGGTCGTGCGGTGGATCCGCAAGCGCGAGGGGGCGCATTCCTGATGCCTCTCCGCCGCTGCTCTGCATAGAGTTGCGCGCGTGAGAATCGGCGTCCCGAAGGAGACCGCCGCGGGCGAGCGCCGCGTCGCGCTGGTGCCGGAGGTGGTCGCCAAGCTGGTCGAGGCGGGACACGAGGTCGTTGTCGAACGCGGCGCGGGAAGCGCCGCGTCGTTCGAGGACAGCGCGTACGAGGAGGCCGGCGCGACGCTCGCCGACTCGGCCTGGGACGCAGACCTCGTCGCGAAGGTCGCAGAAGCCGGCCGCCGAGGAGGCCTCGCGCCTGAGGCAGGGCGCGGTGCTGATCGGCTTCCTCGAGCCGCTGACCGACCAGGAAGGCATTGACCGCCTGGCCGCGCAGGGCGTGGTCGCGTTCGCGATGGAGTCGATCCCGCGGATCACCCGCGCACAGTCGATGGACGCGCTCTCGTCACAGGCCACGGTCGGGGGCTACAAGGCGACGCTGATCGCGGCGGACAACCTCCCGCGCTTCCTGCCGATGCTGACGACCGCAGCCGGCACGGTGCAGCCCGCGAAGGTGCTCGTGATCGGCGCCGGCGTCGCGGGGCTCCAGGCGCTCGCGACCGCGCGCCGCCTCGGCGCGGTGACGTGGGGCTTCGACGTCCGCGACGTCGTCCGCGAGCAGATCGAGTCGCTCGGCGCGAAGTTCCTCGACCTCGGCGTGCGCGGCGAGCAGACGGAAGGCGGCTACGCGAAGGAACTGACCCCCGAGCAGCAGGCGCAGCAGCAGGCCGAGCTCGAGAAGCGCCTGCCCGACTTCGACGCCGTGATCACGACGGCGGCGATCCCCGGCCGCCCGGCGCCGAAGCTGATCCCGGCGAGCGCCGTGCGCGCGATGCGCGCCGGCTCGGTGATCGTCGACCTCGCCGCCGCGACCGGCGGCAACTGCGAGCTGACGAGCCCCGGCGAGACCGTCGTCCGGGAAGGCGTCACGATCGTCGGGCTGACGAACCTGCCGAGCGAGATGCCCTCCGACGCCAGCCGGCTGTACGCCCGCAACGTCCAGAACCTCATCAACCACCTCGCGCCCGAGGGTGAGCTCGTGCTCGATTTCGAGGACGAGATCACCGCCGGTGCGTGCGTGACCCGGAAGGAGGGCGCGCGCGTGAACCAGCTTCCTGATCCAGCTGACCATCCTGGTGCTGGCCGCCTTCCTCGGCGTGCAGGTGATCTCGAAGGTGCCGACGCTGCTGCACACGCCGCTGATGTCGGGCACGAACGCGATCCACGGCATCGTCATCGTCGGCGCGATCATCGTCGCCGGACAGCCGGACCAACCGACATGGCTGCGGATCGTCTCGCTCACCGCGGTTGCGCTCGGCAACGGGCAACGTGGTCGGCGGCTTCGTCGTCACCGACCGGATGCTGGAGATGTTCAAGCCGAAGAAGAAGCGCCGCCCGAGCCGGAGGCAGAGAAGGCCGAGTGAGCCGCACCGACTGGATCTACCTCGCGTACCTGGTCACGATCGTCTGCTTCATCCTCGCGCTCCAGTTCCTCTCGCATCCGCGCGCGGCGCCGCAACGGCAACTTGATCGGCGCGTTCGGGATGACGGTTCGCGATCGTCGCGACGTTCTTCACGCCGCACCTGACGAACTTCGCCTCGATCCTGATCGTGATGGCGATCGCCGGCCCCGATCGGGGCGTACGCGGCACGCGCCGTGAAGATGACGGCGATGCCGGAGATGGTGGCGCTGTTCAACGGCGTCGGCGGCGGCGCGGCCGCACTCGTCGCGCTCGCGGACTTCCACAACTCGCTTCCGGAGCCCGGCGACCTCGACTACAACGACCTCGATCGCGATCGTGCTCTCGGCGCTGATCGGCAGCGTCTCGTTCGCCGGCAGCGCTGATCGCGTTCGCGAAGCTGCGCGAGCTGATCGGCGGCCGCCCGATCACCTATCCGGGCCAGCAGATCGTCAACATGGCCCTGCTCGCGGCACTGGTCGCGCTCGGCCTCGTGATCGTCTGCGGGCCGCAGAAGCGTGATCCTGCTCGTCGTGATCATCCTCGGCGCGCTCGCCTTCGGAGTGCTGTTCGTCCTGCCGATCGGCGGCGCGGACATGCCGGTCGTGATCTCGCTGCTGAACGCCTTCACCGGCGTCGCCGCCGCGGCGACCGGCTTCGTGCTCCACCAGAACGTGCTGATCGTCAGCGGGATGCTCGTCGGCGCGTCCGGCACGCTGCTGACGCTGATGATGGCGCGGTCGATGGGCCGCTCCGTCTCGAACGTCTTCTTCGGCGCGTTCGGCCAGCTCCAGACCGCCGAGGAGGGCGGCGTCTCCGCCGAGGGCGGCGCCGTCCGCTCCGCGACCGCCGAGGACGTGGCCGTCATGCTCGCCTACGCCGACCGCGTGATCATCGTGCCGGGCTATGGGCTCGCGGTCGCCCAGGCCCAGCACGCCGTCCGGGAGCTCGCCGACGAGCTCGAGAAGCGCGGAGTCGAGGTCAAGTACGCGATCCACCCGGTCGCCGGCCGCATGCCCGGGCACATGAACGTCCTCCTCGCCGAGGCGAACGTGCCCTACGACCAGCTCGTCGAGATGGACGAGATCAACCCGGAGTTCGAGCGCACCGACGTCGCGCTCGTGATCGGCGCGAACGACGTCACGAACCCGGACGCCAGGTCGAACCGCGCCAGCCCGATCTTCGGGATGCCGATCCTGAACGTCGACCAGGCGCAGAACGTGGTCGTGCTCAAGCGCTCGATGCGCCCCGGCTTCGCGGGCGTCGACAACCCGCTCTACACGTTGCCGAACACGCAGATGCTGTTCGGCGACGCGCGCGAGTCGGTCGTCAAGCTCGTCGCCGCCGCCAAGGCGCTTTGATCCCGCTCTTCCGCGCGCGCGACGTCGAGGCGGCGGTCTCGCCGGAACGCGCGGTCGAGGCGGTGCGCGAAGGGTTCGTCGCGTATGCGAACGGCGAATGGTCGATGCCGCCGAAGGTGTACGTCCCCGCGTACCCCGCCGGGGACTTCCGCGCGATGCCCGCGCTCGGCGCCGGGCACGCCTCGCTGAAGTGGGTGACGTCGTACCCGGGCAACCCGGCGCGCGGCCTGCCGACCGTGACCGGAGTCGTCCTGCTCTCCGACGCGTCGAACGGGAGCCTCGTCGCGATGCTCGACGCGGGCGCGGTGACCGCGCTGCGGACGGGAGCCGCCGCCGTGCTGGCGGCCGAGACCCTCGGCCGGGCGGGAACGGCGGCGGTGATCGGCGCGGGCGTGAACGGCCGGGCCGCGGCGCGGACGTTCGTCGCCCGCGGGCAGGACGTGATGCTGTGGGACGTCGACGCGGGCGCGCGCGTCGCTGCCGCCGAGGAGCTCGGCGCCCGCGTAGCGGCCTCGCGCGAAGAGGCCCTTGCCGCCGACCGGGTCGTGACCGTGACGCCCGGGAACGAGGTGCTGTTCCCGCCCGGCTCGCTCCAGCCCGGGCAGCACGTCTCGCTGATGGGCGCCGACGGCCCCGGCAAGGCCGAGATCGCCGTCGGCGGAGCTGGCGCGCGGGCGCGTCTTCGCCGACGACTGGGAGCAGGCGTCGCACGGCGGCGAGCTCGCCGCCGCAGTCGAAGCCGGCCACGTCGCGCGCGAGGACGTGACGATGATCGGGGACGTCCTCGCCGGCACCGCCGACGGTCGCCGCTCGGACGACGAGATCACGCTGTTCGACTCGACCGGACTCGCGATCCAGGATCTCGCGATCGCGCTCGCGGCAGTCGATCGCGCCGGCTGAGCTCGATCTACCGAAAATAGAGCTCTAGCAGGGGAATTTCTCCGGGGCCGCGGTCGTTTTCGACCGCATGAACCTCTTCACTCACGACCCCAAGCGAGACGAGCTGAAGGCGATTCCGCTCTTCGCGGAGCTGCCGCGTCGCGAGTTCGAGCTCGTCGCCCGGAACAGCGACCTCGTCGAGATCCCGGCCGGCACCACGGTCATCCGCGAGGGCGACCGCGGGCGCGAGTTCTTCGCGATCGTCGAGGGCGACGTCGAGATCTCTCAGGACGGCACGCCGGTCGCAACCGAGCACGCCGGTGACGTCTTCGGCGAGATCGCGCTCCTGCACGACGTCCCGCGGACGGCGACCGTGAAGGCGAAGACGCCGCTACGGCTCTACGTGCTGACGGCGCCTGCTTTTCGCGGCCTGCTCGCCGGCTCGTTCGCCTGAGCCAGTAGCAACGCGACCCGCGGGCATGCTGCGACCGCGCGCTTTGCGTGCTTCTCCAGGCCGGGCGTGAGCGGCGCCGGATCGACGATCGGGTAGCCCCACTCGTCCAGCGTGATCCGTTCGGGGAGAAGCTCTGCGCAAAGCCCGTGCCCCTCGCACGCGATCGGGTTCACCCGCAGCGACAGTCGGCTCACGGTTGGTCTCCACGCGGTAGCGGCAGCACCGAGCGGCCGGTGGCGCTGCAGCGTCCTCGAAGATGGAGCTCCACCTCGTCCGCGAAGCACGTGAGGGCGCTCGCGACGAAAGCGGCCGCTCCGTCGGGATGGCGGCAGGCGCCTCGTCCTCGCACGGCACCGACCCAGCGGCGGAGGTCGCCCCTGCTGTCGCCTTTCCCGGTCGCGAGCCGGACGAGGCCGCCCGCGATCGCAGCCAGACCGTTGACGCACGGGCCGCACTGTCCGGCGCTCTCCGCCGCGAGATAGCGGGCGACGCGCGCGGTCTCGACGAGGCCGCATGCCTCCTCGGGCAGGGCGACGATCGCCCGCGCGCCGAGACTTGCCCCGAGGGGCACGAGGGCGGCATCCGACAGCGGGACGTCGATCCGGCTCGAGTCCAGCCAGCTGCCGAAGTACCCGCCGACGAGGATACGCGCGCAGAGGCTCCGACTCCCCGCCCGCCCGACGCAGCAGCTCCGCGAGCGGCGTCCCGAGCTCGATCTCGTACACGCCCGGCCGGTTCACCGCGCCGCTCAGCGAGACGAGGGCGGACCCGGGCTCGTCGGGCGTGCCGAGCTCGCGAAACCACTCGGCCCCGAAACGGGCGACCAGGGCGAGGTGCGCGAGCGTCTCGGCGTTCTGCACGAGCGTCGGAGCGCCGCCGACGCCGCGCTCGAACGGCCGCGGCGGCGTGAAAGTCGGCTTCGCCGGGCCGCCGTTCAGGAAGCGGACGAGCGCGGTCTCCTCACCGGCGACGAACGCCACGCGGGACAGCGACAGGGACCAGCTCCACGCGACGGTCGACACGGCGCCTCGCCCGCGCGTCGATCGCATCCGCGAGCGCCCGCAGATCCAACTCGGAGCCACCGAGGGCGACGATCGCCCGGCGCGCACCGAGCGCGTCGGCTGCGAGAACGGCCCCGTCGAGAACGAGGTGCGGAACGTATCGAACGAGCATCCGGTCCTTGCTGCTCGCCGGTTCGCCCTCCGCCGCGTTGACGACGACGACCGGCCGGCCGCCCTGGGACGCGACGGCCGCCAGCTTGCGGCCGGTCGGGAAGCCGCCTCCACCGCGACCACGCAGGCCGCTCCGCTCGACCAGGTCGATCAGGTCCGACCCGGCGTGCGGCGCGGCTCCGTACGCGGCGAGGTGGTGTTCGAGAGAGGCCTGTCGCCCCTCCGGCGCGACGCCTGCGAGCAGCCGCGGGAGCCCCACCGGCGGGGCGGCCCACGAGCGCTGCGCGACCGCGCTGCTCACTGCGCCTCCCCTTCGTCCCGGCGAGAGGCTGCGAATCGACCCGCCGACCGTGCCGGCGCCGCTGTCGAGCCGGAGGTTCATGACGAGCCGCAGCGTCGCGCCCGACGGCGAGGTGACGTCCGCCTCGACCAGAGCCCCGTTCAGGCCGACGATCGTCCCCGAGTAGACGGCGCCGCTCAGCTCGTCCGCGAACGAGACGGAGCTGTCCGACATCCGCAGGCCCCCACCTTCGAGCGCAGTCCCCCAGACCGTCATGCGCACCACGCCGGGCTCGCGCCCCCGGACGGCGGCCGCGATCGCGATCGCCGCGTCGCCGACCTCGTCCGGCCCGGAGGACGACATCCGCCCGACCAGGTTGCCCGGTGAAGGCGCCCGTGGGCCGGGCCACGGGCGCACTCGCCAGGCGGCGCGTCGCCGCCGCCGTCCTGGCGCTCTTCAGCAGCGTCGAGGGCGTCCCCGCCCTGGCCGCCCAGCCGCGCTTCGACGGCCCCGCCCCGTACCAGGCGCCGATGACGATCACCAGCGCGACCACGGCGGCCCCGGAGACGAGCTGAAGGTCGGGCCGCCCCGCCCGGAAGAGCCGGACGGCGATCGCGACCACGACGAGCGCCAGCGATCCGAATGCGATCGCGGCCATCCAGCCGTAGCGCGCGTCCGAGCCCGAGCCCAGCCCGTGGGCAAGCGCCAGCGGCCACGTGGCGTAGGCGGCCCAGTGCAGCGCCCGCCAGGTGCGGTAGCCGATGTGCTTCCTCAGCAGGCTGGTGATCGTCAGCGCGAGCAGCAGGTCGAGCGTCAGCGCGCCGAAGCCGAGCCACACGGGGCGGTACGCCGAGAGGAAGGGAACGAATGCGTCCTTGACGCCGATCGGCGCGTACCCGTCGGCGATCGTGGTCCCGACGTGGACGCCGATGAAGACGAGCGCGAGCAGCGTCAGGTTGCGGTGGAGCGCGGTGACCGCGAACCGGGGCCAGCGATCGCTCCGCCAGCGGCCCGCCGTCAGGACGCCGAGCAGCGTCGTCGCGGTGAGCAGGAGCAGCGAGACCACTCCCGACCCGCGGGTCAGGTACCAGAGCGCCGTCCCGGAGCTCACGGGACCGCCTCGGTGGGCCACCCGTTGACCGTCGACACCGTCCCGTCGACCGCCGCGAGCCTGGCAGGCAGCTTCGCGTTGGCCAGCCAGTCAACCCCGGCGTTCCCGAGCACGATCGCCGCGGTGCTCGCTGCGTTCGCGTCCACGCATGTGGGCGCGGCGACGGAGACCGTGTGCCAGCTCGTCGCCGCGGGCCTGCCCGTGCGGGGGTCGATGATGTGATGCAGCTCACCGCCGGAGCTCGTCCAGCGACGCACGCGGGTTCCCGAGCTCGCCAGGCCCCCGGCGGCGATCGAGACGACCGGCCCGGGACCGTCCAGCGGGGCGGCGTGGTCGTCCGCGATCCGCAGGGGCCAGCCTCCCGGCGGGGCGTCGCCGGCGACGGCGACGTCGCCGCCCAGCCCGACCAGCACCCCACTTCGGGTCGACACCGCGGCCGCCCCAGCCGCCCGATCGGCGGCCAGCGCCTTCGCGGTCGCGCCGAGATCGAGCTCGACGCGCGGCGGAACGCGGATCGCGCGGCGATCCGGGTCCAGCTCGACGGATCGCCAACCGGCGACCGGCTGAAAGCTCGGCCGGAAGCGAGTCCCGTCACGAAGCAGCACCTCCGCGAACGTGCGGTCATAGCCGGCGCCGCGGAGGTTGGCCCCCAGGGTCGGATCGACGAGCCCGCCCGTGCGCTCCGCGACCGCGAGAGCGACCTCCACCGCGAGGAAGAGCAGCGGGCCGACCTCGACCTGCTCTCCGGCGAGCCTGTTCAGCTCGCTCAGCTCGGAGTCCGGCCGGAAGCGGCTGCAGGCGTCGTCGAACGCCTTCAGCTCTGCCTCCAGGATGCGTCGAGCCTCGGGAAGCGCGGCCGGATCCGCGGTCGCGATGACGGCGGTCGTCCCGAGAGCGCGAAACGCCTCCGACGCGATCACGATCCGCCCGAGACGGCGACGGGAGGCGCCGCGCTCTGCGTGGGGGCCTGGACGGACGGCACCTCGGGCGGCGACGAGGACACGTGCAACGACGGCGCGGCCGGGGTGGCGGGGACCGGCACCTGCGTGACGGTCGCGCGGGTCGTGGGCTGTCGGGCGGTGGTCGTCGTCGAGGCCTTGCGGCCCGATGCGGCGCTGCTCACGTAGGCGGCGAGCGAGCCCGCAGCCGCGACCGACGCCGCAAGCAGCAGACCGGTCGCGCGCCGGACCCTCCGGCGGGCGGCGTCGCGCGCGCTCACGGCCCGGCGGTCGTGTGAAGGCAGTTCGTGCACGGCTACAGGGGAGCAACCGCGGATGAGAAGGAGATGAACGCCTCTGTTACGCAGCCGCGAGGCTGATCCAGGCGTCGGCGCCGGCGCCCGGCCGGTTCGACACGCCGGCCTCGCCGCCGTGCGCGCGCGCGATCAGGGCGACGATCGCCAGCCCGAGCCCGGTTCCGCCGCGGCCCCGGGCCTCGTCCGCCCGGCTGAACCGGTCGAACGCCCGCGGGAGGAAGGCGGCAGGAATCCCCGGGCCCTCGTCCACGACGTGGAGCTCCACGTGTCCGTCACGCGGGAGAGCGGAAAGGACGACCGCACCGGAGCCGTACGAAAAGGCGTTCTCGATCAGGTTGTCGAGCGCCTGCGAAAGCCGCGCCTGGTCGCCGCTCACGAGCAGCCCGGTTGGGGCGTCCACGTCCAGTGACCGGCCGGCTTCCACCGCCCGACGCTCATACCGCCCGGCGACGGCGGTGAGCAGGCCGCGCGCGTCGAGCGGCTCCGGGTGGATCGGCAGCTGCCCCTGGTCGAAGCGCGCGAAGAGCAGCAGATCCTCCGCCAGCCGGCTCAGCCGCTCCGCCTCGTCTCCTGCCGAGCGCAGCGCGCGCTCGAGCTCCTCCCGCGAACGCGGGTGCCGTAGAGCGAGCTTCGAGCTCACCCCGCAGCAGGGCGAGCGGCGTTCGGAGCTCGTGGCTCGCGTCGTCGACGAAGCGCCGCTCGTGCTCGAAGGCGGCCTCGAGGCGCGCGAGCATGTCGTTCAGCGTCTCGGCGAGGCGAGAGAGCTCGTCGTGGCTGGGCGGAATCGGGAGGCGTCCGCCCGGAACCGACGCGTCGATCGAGGCGGCCCGGCGGCGCATCGCCTCGACGGGCCGGAGGGCGAACGCGGCCAGGCCGTATCCCGCCAACGTCGCGACGAGCAGCGCGAGGACGCCGCCCAGCACGAGCTCGCGGAGCAGCCGGTCGAGCGTCTCGTCACGCTGGTCGAGCGTGCTCGCGATCACGAGGGCCGCCTGCCTTCCCGGCGCGCGGGCCGGCGTGGCCAGGATCCGCCACTCGCCGTGAAGCCCGGCAATCGCGCGACTCGCCAGCCGCGCGTGCCCTTGCAGGACGTCGTGCAGGACGACACCGCCGACGATCGGGCGGAGGCCGGCGGGCGTCGAGCTCAGAACCGTGCCGTCGGAGGCCAGGAGCTGTCCGACCGAGACCCCGTCGGGCGAGTCGCGGTCGACGACGCCGCGCCCGTGCTCGGCGCGAGTGGTCGCCTCGACCGCCTGGCCGCGGAGCCCCTGGTCGATCGACGAGAGGAGCGTGGTGCCGACTCGCCGGTAGATGAGGAAGCCCGTCGCGGCGAGGACTACCGCCATCACGAGCGCGAACGGCAGCGCCAGCCGTACCCGGATCGGGAGCCGCGCGATCATGCCCCGTCGGCGCGAAGGCGGTATCCGGCGCCTCGCACGGTCTCGATCGTCCGCTTCCCGACCTGCTCGCGCAGCGAGCGAACATAGACGTCGACGATGTTCGAACGGCGCTCGTAGCCGATGTCCCACGCGGCGTCGAGCAGCTGGTCGCGAGAGAGCACCTCGCCGGGCCGGCGCATGAATGCCTCCAGCAGCGCGAACGCCTTTGCCGAGAGCGCCAGCTCGGACTTCCCGCGCCAGGCCCGCCGCGCCGCCGGGTCGAGACGCAGCGCCCCGACGACGAGCGTCGCCGGGCGCTCGGCCGGCGTACGCCTGACGAGCGCACGCAGGCGCGCGAGCAACTCGCCGAACGAGAACGGCTTCAGCAGGTAGTCGTCCGCGCCGACATCGAGGCCGGTGATCCGGTCCTCGACGGCGTCGCGCGCGGTGAGCATCAGTACCGGCGACCACACTTCCGCGGCGCGCAGCTCGCGGCAGGTGGCGAACCCGTCTGCGCCCGGCAGCATCACGTCGAGCACGATCGCGTCGTAGTCGACGGCGCGGGCCATCCAGAGCGCGTCCTCCCCAGAGCCGGCGACGTCGGCCGCATGGCCCTCCTCGCGCAGGCCGCGCGCCAACAGCTCGGCCATCTTCGGTTCGTCCTCGACGACGAGCACTCGCATCAGCGGCATTGTCTCCGCAGGCGATGAGCGCGGGATGAACCGCATTCATCACTCGCTCATCTCCGAGGCGCTTCCCTTGGTCGGAGTGCGAGGCGTACGAGGGAACGAGCGGTTGACCGCCGGCGACGGCGGTCGCGCTGCTCGTTCTGCTCGCGATCGAGGGCGTGACGATCCTCTTTGTTCGCCCGCTGCTCTCGCTGCACGAGCTCGTCGGCCTGATCCTGATCCCACCGGTGGCCCTGAAGCTCGGCGCGACGGGTTACCGTTTCCTCCGGTACTACCGGGGTGATGCCTCGTACGTCGAGAAGGGACCGCCCCATCCGTTGATGCGTTTCCTCGTCGCTCCGGTGCTGGTCGCCTCGACCCTCGGCGTGCTCGCCACGGGAGTCGCGATTCTCGCGCTCCACCAGCGACACGGGATGGTCGTAGGGCTCCACAAGGCGAGCTTCGTGTTCTGGATCGGGGCTGCAGCGATCCATGTGCTCGTCTACGCACCCCGGATCCCGCCGGCGCTGCGGCGTGCCCGCTAGTGCGCCGCGTCGCGGTCGGAGCTGCGGTCGTTGCGCTCGTGGCCGCCGGCGTCGTGCTCTACACGCGATCGCCGCCCCAGCGGCCCCACTTCGGCGCGAGCGCGCCGCGCGCGCGGCAGCCAGCGCCTCGCCGTCCTCGTCGCGCGACGACGCACCGGGCCGCGCCCAGCCGTGCAGCGCGCGCGCTCGGCCTCCCTCCGGTTCCGCACGGACCGGTGCCGGGCTACGTGCTGATCGCCGACCGGAACGCGAACAAGCTGCTGATCGTCTCGCCGTCCAAGCAGATCGTCTGGCAGTTCCCACGGGCGGGCGACCTTCGCCGTGGCCAGTCGTTCGCAGACCCGGACGACGCCTTCTTCGCCCCCGGAGACCGGCGAATCGTCACGAACGAGGAGTTCAACGACCAGGTGGCGCAAATCGACCTCCGCACTCACCGGCTGACCTGGAGCTACGGCCGCGCCGGGGTCGCGGGCTCGGCCGCGGGCGAGCTCTCCAATCCCGATGACGCGTACGTCTGGCCCGACGGGACGATCACCGTCGCGGACATCAAGAACTGCCGCATCGTCCGGATCGACCACGCGCGACACGTGACGGGCGAGATCGGCGGCCGGGGCTGCGCGCACGACCCGCCGCGGGCCCTCGCGTCGCCGAACGGGGCGACTCCGCTCCCGGACGGGGGGATGATGGTCACGGAGATCGGCGGCTGGGTCGACCGTATGAACGCCAGGGGCCGTCTCCTCTACGCCGTGCGGACCCCGACCAGCTATCCGTCGGACGCGCAGCTGCTCCCGAACGGCGACATCCTGGTCGCCGGGTTCAACACGCCGGGTCGCGTCGACGAGATCACCCCAAATGGGCGCGTCGTCTGGACATATGGGCCCGCGTCGGGACCGGGCTCGCTCGACAGGCCGTCACTCGCCGTCCGCTGGCCCAACGGGATGATTGCGGTCACCGACGACTGGCACCACCGCATCGTCGTCATCGACCCGAAGACGAAGCGGATCGTCTGGCAGTACGGCCACTTCGGGATCGCCTCGGCCGCGCCGGGCTATCTCTCGAAGCCTGACGGGCTCGACCTGCTCCCGGCAGCGGCGGCTCCGCCGGCACGGGCGCTGCGAGTCCGCAGGATCGGATCACTTCCCGCGGCCGCCTCCCGGCTCGCCGCAGCGCCGCTCCCGGGCGGAAGGATCCTCGTCGCCGGTGGACTCGTCGGCGGGGCTTCCTCGAGGGAGATCCTGGCCGGACCGCCCGGGCGGCTTCGGACGATCGGGACTCTCCCGCTCCCGACCCACGACGCAGGCCTCGCCGTATCCGGCGGCGCGGGCCTCCTGTTCGGCGGGGGCGAGGCGGTCTCCACCGATGCGGTGGTGCGCATCGACGCCCGCACGGGGCGGGCGCGCGGCGCCGGGTCGCTCGGGGAGCCGCTTTCCGACCTGGGAGCCGTCTCCGTGGCGCGACGGATCTACCTGGTCGGGGGGTACACCGGCTCACGCTATGCAACCGCGGTGCTCCGCTTCCGGCCGGGTCGCGCGGCCGGGCTCGTCACGCGTCTGCCTGCCGGCCTCCGCTACGCCGGTGTGGCCGCGCTGGACGGGAAGATCTACGTCGCCGGCGGCGTGACGCCGGCGGGCGAGAGCGACTCGGTCTTCGTGGTCGACCCGGCACGGGGCACAGTGAGGCGTCTCGGGACGCTTCCTGCGCCCGTCGCACACGCGCCGCTCGTCGCCCTCGGCGGCAAGCTCTACCTCGTCGGCGGCACGACCTCGGGCGGCGCTCCGGTGGCGCGCATCGTTCGAATCGACCCCTGGAGCGGCAGCACAACGGTCGCGGGCCGGCTCCCGCACCCGCTTGCAGACTCAGCGGCCGTGCGCGTCGGCAGCCGGGCGATCGTCCTCGGCGGGACGTCGCCCACACCGTCGAGCGCGGTGCTCGCTCTCTCCTAGTCTTCAGCCCCCAACGGACGCGCGTATCAGACCACGCGCTAGATTCCGCGGCATGGCAACCATCGTTCACTTCGAACTGCCCGCCGACGACGTCGACCGGGCGAAAGGCTTCTGGGAGGGCGTCTTCGGCTGGAGCTTCCAGGGCGGCGACGCACCGTTCCCGTACCTGATGACCCAGGGCGAAGAGCCCGTCGGCGCGATCTACCCGTCGCAGGAGGGCGAGCGCGGCCCTATCGTCTACATGGCGACGACCGACATCGACGCCACCCTCGCGAAGGTCGCCGAGGCGGGCGGCGAGGCCGGCGAGAAGACGCCGATCCCGCAGACCGGCTGGTTTGCACGCTGCAAGGACACAGAGGGCAACTCGTTCTCGCTCTTCCAGGGCGACGAGAACGCTCCCGGCAGCTGGGGCTAGAGCAGCCTCGCTGGACTCATCCAGGCGAGCTCGGACGCCTCGCGTCCGAGCATCGCCTGCGCGGCGAGGTCGCCGCACAGCAGGCCGAGGACGTTCCCGTGGCCCGAGTAGCCGCCCGCAACCCAGACGCGCTCCTCGCCCGGCACGCGGCCGACGACGGGGAGGAA
Organism: uncultured Actinomycetes bacterium; assembly: GCA_963779025.1. GTDB lineage: Bacteria > Actinomycetota > Thermoleophilia > Gaiellales > Gaiellaceae > DATBLE01. Next base: position 142,393 of record CAVZWR010000022.1, on the reverse strand, counting down.
GTCCATCACCAGGCCGAACAGCCCGGCCCAGCGGTAGTCGATGCGCAGCGGCCGCCCGACGAGCGAAGCGACGAACGCCTCCAGCGCGTCCTGGATCCCGGACGTCGTCGCCTCCTCGCTCGTGAACTCGTCCTGGAGCGCCGAGTCGCGGAAGCCGCCCGCGAGGATCCGGCCGTCAGGCGTCTGCTGCCAGTAGTCGAAGCCGTGGCGGCCGTAGTGCGGGCAGTCGAAGAGCCGCTCGCCGAGCGGCTCCGTGGCGATCATCTGGCCGCGGGTCGGGACGATCAGGCCCTCGAGCTGCCCGAGGAGGCCGCTGAGGTAGCCGTCCGTCGCGACCAGCACCTGCTCGGCGTCGAGCTCCTCGAGCGACTGCACGCGATCGTGCTCCCGGATCTCCGCGCCGGCCTCGGCGGCCAGCGCCGCGAGCCGCCGCACCCAGCGCGCGGGCTGGAGCGCAGCGTCGGCGGGATGGAAGATCGCCGCGCGGAAGCGCCCGCCGAGCGGCTCCTCGACCCACTCGGCGGCGAAGCCGTCGGCGCGCAGCGCCTCGTACTCGACGGCGAGCTCGTCCCGCTCATCGTCGTCGTCGGCGAGCCGGAGGCTGCCCGTCCGCCGGCACGCATCGCCGGCCAGGGAGGCCAGCTTGTCGAGTGCCTGCTCCGTCAGCCGCCAGTAGCGCGCGGCCTGCTCGCGGCCGATCGTCTCGATCGTGACGTCGTAGGGCGCGGCGCCGCCGCGGAGCGCGAAGCCGCCGTTCCGCCCGCTCGCACCGCCGGCGATCTCGCGCGCGTCGTGCAGCCGCACCTTCAGCCCGGCCTGCGCGAGCGTGAGCGCGGCCGCGCAGCCCGGTGATCCCACCGCCGACGATCGCGACGTCGGGCGCACCCTCGATCCGGCGCTCCGGGATCGGCGGCGCCGGCTCGTCGAGCCAGTAGCTCGTCAGCGGAGGAGAGAGGTCGCCTGGCGCAGCGGCACGAAGGCGAGGTTACCGACGTCCTGGAGGCCCTTGAACGTGTTGTAGGCGTAGACGATGCCGGGCGCCTCGATCTCGAGGCCCTCGATCGCGCGCGGCGCCGTCGCGAGTGGAGCGTCGCGGCCGTCCGTGAGGCGAAGCTCGAACACCGTCCGTCCGACCGCGTAGACGGCGATCCCCGAGTGGACGTCGAGCCGCGACGCCCCTGCCGCCACCGGCCAGCGCTTCAGCAGCGCGCCGGTGTGCGAGTTGTAGACCTCGAGCGTCTTCGTCGCGGTCAGCACGACGAGGTAGTCCTTGCGCAGCGCGATCTCGTGCGCGGAGGTCGGCCGGATGGTCAGCAGCAGGCGCCGGCTCTCGGTGTCGTAGATCGCGACGGTGTGGTCGGTGCGCAGCACCGCGACGCGGTGAAGATCGAGCGAGACGGCGTAGAGCGACTGCGACCCGAGCGCGAGCGTCGACAGGCCGGTGTCCAGCCGCTGGAGGGAGGCCTGGGTGATCGTTCCCGCCTTGTCGGTGGTGAAGTGATTGACGGCCATCCGGTCGCCGGCGCCGACGAGGTGGCCGATCCAGGCGCCGGCCAGGACGCCGTCGACGTCGCCGGAGCGGAACGCGCTGGCGACCAGCCGCTCTCGCTGCGCCCCGAGCGTCGCCGTGTAGAGATAGTCGTCGCTCTCGCTGTTCCCGCCCTGGTTGACGATCCACGCGAGGCGCGCCCCCGCGACGGCGATTTCGCGGACGCCCGCGCCCGTGCTCGAGTTGTCCGCGTCACAGGTCTTCGGGCCGCTCGCGAGCGCGGCGCTCCGGGTGAGGACGTTGAGGGCGATCACCTTCGTGCAGGTGTCGCTCTTGACGGCGTAGGCGACGCGTGGGCCGTCCATCGCAATGGACTCGATCTCGCCCTTCGTGTTCTTGACCCGCGGCGTCGGTTCCGCGCCCTGCGCGGGCAGCGCGACGACAAGGGTCGCAAGCAGGAACGCGGGCAGGAAGCGCATGGCCCTCGATCATCGCAACGCCGCGCGAAAGATCCCTGAAGTTTCCGTAAGCAGTCCGTGGAGCTCGAGTTCGGTCAGGGCGGCGGTGGCAGCACCGGCGTCCAGGGCCAGCGCGCGGACGAGCTCGTCTGCGGACTGCGGGCCGTCGCGGAGGTGAGTGAGGATCGCCTCGGCGGGCGGGGTCAGGTCAGGCGGTTGCGGCTCATGCGGAGCAAGGCCGAAGGCATCGAGCACGTCCGCCGGCGAGGTCGCGACCGCTGCGCCGAGCTTGAGGAGCGCATTCGTGCCGGCCGAGAGGGCGTTCGTGATCTCACCGGGAACGGCGAAGACCTCCCGCCCTTCCTCGACCGCGAGATCGGCAGTGATCAGCGCCCCGCTCTTCTCCCGGGCCTCGATCACGACCGTGACCTGCGCGAGCCCCGCCACGACCCGGTTGCGCGCCGGAAAGCGCCACGGCGCGGGCTCGACACCGGGGGCGTACTCGGAGACGACGAGACCGTCACAGGCGATCCTCCGGGCCAGCTCCGCGTGGGCAGCCGGGTAGTCGCGATCGACGCCGCAGCCGAGTACTGCGACGGTGCGCCCGCCGGCCTCGAGCGCTCCCCGATGGCCCTCGCCGTCGACTCCGCGCGCCATGCCGCTGACGACCACGAGCCCGGCCGCCGCGAGTTCGCGGCCGAACATCCGCGCGACGTGGGCGCCGTACGACGAGCACGCGCGGGCCCCGACGATCGCGACCGCGGGCTGCTCCAGCAGCTCCGGATCTCCGTTCCCACGGAGAAAGAGACCGATCGGTGGATCGAAGATCGCCGCCAGCGACGAAGGGAAGCCAGCGTCGGACCTGCCGAGCCACCGGAGGCCTGCGCCTGCGAGCCGCTCACGCAGCTTCGCCTCGTCGAAGCCGCGGTAAAAGCGCCCGAACCCGGGGTCCTGGGTCGAGAGCACATGACGGCCGCTCTCGGCGCAGTAGGCGGCGAGCGCAAGCTCGCTCATGCCGCCTCCAGCTCTCGCGGCGAGCGGTAGCCGAGCGCCTCGGCGACGTGCTCGGGCAGAACGGCATCGGAGCCGGCGAATGCGGCGGCGCTTCTGGCGACACGCGCGACCCGGGCACGGCCGCGACCAGAGAGCGGCAGCCGTTCGACGGCGCGCGAGAGGAGCTCCTCGGCCTCGGATGTGCGGCGCGGCGTTTCGGCAGCGAGACGCCCGCGGGCAGCGGCGACTCGCTCCGCGACCACGGCCGACGCCTCCGACCGGCCGGCGGCGAGCTCGGTGGCGCGCGGCCGGGGCACGGTGACCACGAGGTCGACGCGGTCGAGCAGCGCGCGCGAGAGCCTCTCCCGATACGAGCTGAGTCGCTGCGTCGAGCAGGAGCACTCCTGCGCCGGGTCGCCGCGCGCACCGCAGGGGCACAGGTTCATCGTCGCGATCAGCTGGAAGCGCGCCGGGTACACGGCGCGGCCCTCCGCCCGAGCGACGCCGACCACCCCGTCCTCGATCGGCTGGCGCAGCGCCTCCAGCGCCTGCCGCTGGAACTCCGGCAATTCGTCGAGGAGGAGCACACCGCGATGCGCCAGGCTGACCTCTCCGGGCCGCGCCGCGCGGCCGCCGCCGACGAGTGCGGCCATCGACGCGCTGTGGTGCGGTGCGCGGAAGGGCGGGTGGCGAACGAGCGGATGCTCCGCCGAGAGCAGCCCGGCGACGGAGTGGATGCGCGTCACCTCGAGCGCTTCCTCCGGGCCGAGCGGCGGAAGGATTCCCGGCAGGCGGCGCGCGAGCATCGTCTTGCCGGTGCCCGGTGGGCCGGCGAGCAGCAGGTTGTGGCCTCCGGCGGCAGCGAGCTCGAGCGCCCGGCGCGCGCGCTCCTGGCCGCGGACGTCGGCGAGGTCGGGAAAGACCGGCTCGTGCCCGTTCTCCGGCGGCTCGTACGGCGACGGCTCCGCGTCGCCGCGCAGGTACGCGGCCGCCTCGGCGAGGTGCGAGACCGGGACAGGCTCGATCCCGGCGAGGGACGCCTCGGCCGCCGACTCGGCGGCGCAGAGCAGCCGCTCGGCGCCGGCGCGGCGAGCTGCCTCGGCGACCGCGAGCACACCGCCGACCGGCCGCACGCGCCCGTCGAGCGCGAGCTCCCCAACCGCGGCGTGAGTGGCCAGGCGCTCCGTGGGCACCTGCCGCGAGGCGGCGAGCACCGCCAGCGCGATCGGCAGGTCGAAGCCCGGGCCTTCCTTGCGGAGCGCAGCCGGAGCGAGGTTGACGGTGATCTTGGCGGAGGGCCACTGGAGCTCCGCCGACATCACGCCGCTGCGCACCCGGTGCTTCGCCTCGGCGCAGGCGCGGTCGGCGAGGCCGACGATCGTGAAGGCGGGGACCGTCAGCTCGACGTGCGCCTCGACCTCGACGCGGCGCGCATCGAGGCCGACCAGCGCGTGGGTGACCATCCGCGCGAGCACGCTGCAGAGAGAAGCAGCAGAGGTGTGTCGCTAGACGCGCGCGATCAGGACGTCTTCGTAAAACTCGCCGGCCCGGCGGCCCGTGCGGCGGTTGACGTGCCGGACGAGACGGTGCTCCAGCCGGAGGCCGGCACGATCGAGGATCTCCTCGTAGAGCTGGCGCCGGTCGTTGACGACGATCGCTACCGGGGCTCCCGGTCGCAGCGAGCCGCGGACGTTCGTCAGCACCTCGACGATCCCGCCCGAGTACGCAGAGATCGCAGCCTTGCTGGTTCCTGCGGCGGCCGCACCGACCTCGAGCTCGCGGCGGTCGTCGAGCCCGAGCAGCTCGTACGCATAGCGGTGCTGCTCGTGGTAGTCGATCAGGCCGGGGTACGGCGGCGACGTGATCACCGCGTCGAACGGCCCGCCGAGCTCGAGCTCCCTCGCGTCCCCGTGCAGGACGGACGCCTCGCGCTCGCGGGAACGGACGCGCGCAAACGCCTTGATCCGGGCGAGCGTGTCGAGCGCGTAGCGGCGGATGAAGTGCTCCGCCCGTTCGACGGGACGGCACTCCCGCTTGTGCTTGTGGCACCAGTACGGCCCGATCTGCGGCTGACGCGGGAAGTCGAGGTCGAAGTGCGTCGTCAGCCGCGCCGACCGCGCAGCGCGGGCGAGTATGACGCGGAGAACGTCGGCGTGCTCGTAGCCGCCGATCAGCGAGCGGAAGGCGAGTAGCTCGCGGGCCGCCTGCGGCGCGAACCACCGGCCGGTGTAGCCACGCCCTTGTGTCTGGCACTTCGCCGTGGCCAGACAGAACAAGGCGTCCCTGATCTCGGACTCGAGGACGAACTCGTTGTAGCGCGCCGTCTTGACCCCGATCAGCAGGCAGTTGAAGGCGGCAACGTCGACGCCGGTTGCGTCGTAGCCGCTCTCGAGCGACTGCACGAGCGTCGTGCCGGACCCCGCGAACGGGTCGAGCACACGACCCCCCACCGGCACGTACCGCGCGAGCAGCGTCTCGACGAGCTGCGGGACGAACTTCCCGAGATACGGATGGAGCCGGTTGACGTGCTTCGTCCGCTCGCGCTCGGGCAGCTCGCGCTCGGACCACGAGAGCTCGAGGTCGATCTCCGCATAGAGAGCGTCCTGTGTCCGCGCCACCGAAGCTCACTTCGGCGGCGCGGGACAGAATCCTGGGACCTAGACGATTCCTCTGTTGCGGTCGTACTCGCGCAGGCGCGCGATCCGGTCCTCGAGCGGCGGGTGCGTCGAGAACAGCTTCGCGACGCCGACGCCTTTGAGCGGATTGACGATGTAGAGCGCCTCGGTCGCCGGGTTCACCTCCATCGGCAGCGCCTGCGCGCCCCGCTCGAGGTTCTCCAGCGCCTGGGCGAGCGGCTCCCCCGTTCCGAGCATCCGCGCCGCGGTCGCGTCCGCGAGGTACTCGCGCTGCCGCGAGACGGCGAGCTGGAGCAGCGACGCGGCGATCGGGGCGATCATGATCACCAGCAGGCCGCCGAGTGCGCCGAGCGGGTTGTCGTCGTCGTCACCGCCAAAGAAGCTCATGAAGAAGAAGATGTTCGCGATCGCGGACACCGCGCCGGCGATCATCGCCGCGATCGAGGAAACGAGGATGTCCCGGTTCTTGATGTGCGAGAACTCGTGGGCGAGCACGCCGCGAACCTGGTCGCTGGGGAGGTGCTGCAGCAGTCCCTGCGTGACCGCGACCGCCGCATGCTCCGGGTTCCGGCCGGTCGCGAACGCGTTCGGCTGCTCGGAGGGGATCATGTAGACGCGCGGCTTCGGAACGCCGTAGAGCTGCGCGAGCTCGGCGACCATGTGGTGCAGGTCCGGCGCCTCCGCCTCGGAGACCTCCTTTGCGCGGGCGGCTTTGATCGCGAACTTGTCCGACCAGAAATAGGCCGCCAGGTTCATCACGACCGAGAAGATCACGAAGAACCAGAGCGCAGCCCCTCCGATCGCCCAGCCCACGCCGATGAACAGGGCGGTGAGCCCGGCGAGGAGGACCCAGGTACGGGCCTTGGTGCTGAAGCTTGCCTGGTTGAGATTCACGGCACTCCTTTCGGCTGACACGGGGTTGTCAGTCGAAGGTTTCTCCCGCCAAGTTGCCTGCCTGGCCGACGCGTCCGGGTCTCACTCTCGAGACCGTTCTGACGAACGACGCCCGTTCGGGGATAGTGCCCTTCGCTGGAATCAGGGTACCAAAGGGACCCGGCGGAGACGGCGCCGGCTGATCCCGATCGCCTCGAACCGGACCTCGAGCCCGGTGCAGTCCGGACGGCGCGCAAGCCACACCTCCGCCGCCCGCAGCAGCCGCCTCAGCTTCTCGTGCGTGATCATCTCCAGCGGGTCGCCGTAGCGGTCGCCGCCCTTCGCCTTCACCTCGCAGAAGACGAGGCGCCGGCCCCGCCGCAGCACGAGGTCGAGTTCGTAGCCGCCCGCCCACGCGTTCCGGGCCAGCACCCGGTAGCCGCGCAGCCGGTAGTGGAGCCACGCGCGCCGCTCGGCCGCGCGCCCCTTATGCCGCGTCGATGCGGGCGAGCGCTTCGTCTTGCGGGAGGTAGCAGAGCGCCTGGAACGACCGCCGGTGGATCTGGCAGGGTCCCCGCTCCCGCACAACCGCCGAATGGCCCGGCGTGATGTAGCCGACGTGCGAGCGGAAGCCGTAGTGCGGGAAGAGCGGGTCGAGGCGGCGCATCAGCCGGTCGCGTGTCACCTTCGCAATCACGGACGCCGCGGCGATCGCGGCGCTGCGCTCGTCGCCGTCGACGACCGCGGTGTGCCGGGGGGCGAGCGGCCCGAGCCGGAACCCGTCGACCACGCAGACCTCGGCGGGCGGCGAGAGCTCGTGCAGCACGTCGCGCAGGCCCCAGAGATTCGAGCGGTGCAGGCCCTCCCGGTCGATCCGCTCGTGCGAGATCACGCGGACGGCGATCCGCTCGGCGCAGCCGAGGATCGCGCAGAAGAGCTCCTCGCGCCGAGCCGCACCGAGCTGCTTCGAGTCGTTCAGCAGCGCAAGCGGGCGGACCCGATGGTCGCGCAGCTCTGCGTAGTCGAGCAGGACGCCGGCGACGACCAGCGGGCCGGCCAGCGAGCCACGTCCCGCCTCGTCGGCCCCGGCGACGAACCGGGCGCCGAGCCGGCGGTCGAAGCTAAGGAGTCTTTTCCCCGGTCTCTTGCTGCTCTTGCTCCGGGGCTTCGGCTTCTGGTGCGGCTTCAGCCTCGGGAGCTTCGTCGGCAGGCTCGACGGATTCAGGCTCTGCTTCGGCGGTCGGCTCTTCGGTCTCTGGCTCTTCGGGCTCGTCGAGCTCGTCCGCATCGGGCTCTTCGCCATCGGCCGAGACTAGCTTGTCGGTCCGCCGAACCGCGCGGACGCGCGCCTTTTTGCCCACTTTGTCGCGCAAGTAGTAGAGCTTCGCGCGATTGACGTCGCCGATCTGCATGACCTCGATCTTCTCGATCTTGGGCGAGTGGAGCGGGAACGTACGCTCGACGCCGACGCCGAAGGACTGCTTGCGGACGGTGAAGGTCTCGCGGACGCCCGCGCCCTGCCGCTTGATCACGATCCCCTCGAAGACCTGGATGCGGCGGCGCTGACCCTCGATCACCTGGAAGTGCACGCGCACGGTGTCGCCCGCCTTGAACCGGGGGCGGCCTTTGCGCAGCTGACGCTTCTCGAGGAGCTCGATGGTCTTGGACATAAGAAGACGGCCCGCAGGCCGGTCGTCAATGGTAGCTAATGAACTCCAGCAGTGAGCCGTCCGGATCGCGGAAGTAGACGCTCTGACCGCGGCCGCCGGCGCCCTGCCGCTCGACCGGTCCGAGCTCGACCTCCACCCCGCGCTCGCCCAGATGCGCGGCGGCCTCCTCGATCGGCCCGTCCCAGCGGAAGCAGAGATCACTGTTTCCCGGCCTCACCGGATCGACTGCACGCGGATGCGGCTCCGAGCCCGGCCCGTGGACGTTCAGCTGCTGCTCGCCGAGCCGGTATGCGTAGCGGCCGTACTCCAGCTCGACGAGCTCGGCCCCGAGCACGTCGCGGTAGAAGGCGTTCGAGCGGTCCCAATCCGTGACCGCGATCACGCAGTGGTCGAGCCGTAGAGCTATCTGAAGCCGATCCGGTTCGGCGGCCAGTAGACGGCGAACACCTCGCCGATCAGGTTGCGGCGCGGCACGGTCCCCCACTCGCGGGAGTCGCACGACTGCGTCCGGTTGTCGCCCATCATGAAGTAACTCCCCGGCGGAACCTTCCGTGCCGGGTACGAGGTCGCGGTGTCACGGCGATCGGCCTTTATGTAGGGCTCGATCAGCTTCTTGCCGTTGATGTAGATGTAGCCGTTCCGCTCCTCCCAGGTCTCTCCGGGGAGCCCGATCAGCCGCTTCACGAACGTGCCGCCCGCGCCGCAGCGCTGCTCGGCCGCCGGCGGTGTCTTGAAGACGATGATGTCGCCCCGATGCGGCCTGCGGAAGTGGTAGATGAACCGGTTCGCCAGCACCCGGTCAGAGAAGCGCGCCTCGCAGCCGCTGCCCGGCCGCGCGCAGTGGAGTGTCGGCTCCATCGACGACGACGGAATCCGGTACGGGTTCACGACCCAGGCCTTGATCGCAAGGACGATCGCGATCGCGCCGACGATCGTCACGATCCAGTCGATCGTCAGCCGCCACCCGCGAGGCAGGTTGCGGGTCGCGTGCGTGATCGGGTTCAGCGAATGCTGCGCGTAGTCGTCGTCGACGTCGTTGCCGTCCCCGTCGATCGCCACCGGCTGGCCGCTGATCGGGTCTTTGAGGCCCATCGACGCGTCGTAGCTCGCGCGCCGGGCCGGGTCGGTCAGCACCTCGTACGCCTGGCGCAGCTGCTGCGAGCGCACCGCCTCCTCGTCGGTGACCGGCTGGTCGAACTGGAGCCGGCGGTAGTACGCGGCGCGGATCTCGTCCTCGGTCGAGTCGGACCGCACCCCGAGCATCGAATAGAGGTCGCTCATGAAAGGCTCCGCGCGCGGCTCTGCTCGCGGCGCCAGTCCTCGATGCGGCCGTGGTCGCCGGAGAGCAGCACCTCGGGCACGCCCCAGTCCCGGAACTTGGGGGGCCTCGTGTACTGCGGGTACTCGAAGCCGCCTTCGAGCTCGGGCGAGAACGTCTCGCGCTCGGCCGAGCCCTCGGCGAGCGCCCCGGGTAGCAGCCGCGCGATCGCGTCGATCACGACCATCGCCGGCAGCTCGCCGCCGGAGAGGACGTACGGCCCGACCGAGATCGCGTCCGAGCACAGATGCGTGACGATCCGCTCGTCGAAGCCCTCGAAGCGGGCGGAGAGCAGCGTGATGCGCTCCTCCCCCGCGAGCTCGGCGACGATTGACTGGTCGAGCTGGCGCCCCTGCGGCGTGAGCGCGATCACGCGGTGGTCGGGCGCGCCGCCGTAGACGGCATCCAGCGCCGCCGCGGCGACGTCGACACGGAGCACCATCCCGGCGCCGCCGCCGTAGGGCGCGTCGTCCACCTGGCCGTTCGCGAGCGGCGTCGTGTCGCGGTAACCGAACAACTGCAGATCGAGCTCCGTTCCGAGCACTGTCGCGACCGGCCGCTGCTCCGTCAGCCACGCGAACGCGTGCGGAACGAGAGTGAATACATCAATTTGCACAGGCGAACCCGCGAACGAGGTTACCGGTCGGCGAATCCGGCGGCGACGACGATCCTGCCTTCGGAAAGGTCTACCGCTCGGACGCACTCCTCGTGCATGGGCAGCGCGAGACCCGAGTCGAGCTCCAGCACGTCGTGGGCGACGCCTGGCGAGACCTCCCGCACCGCGCCGAGCCGGCGGCCGCCTTCCTCGACGACGTCGAGGCCGACGAGCTGGAAGACGTAGTAGCTGTCCGCCTCGGGCTCGGGCAGCTCTGCCCGAGGAACGGCGACCTCCGCCCCGCGCTCGACCGGCCGGTCGAACTTGAGCACCAGCCGTCCCCCGGCGCGCTTGCGCCCGGCGACGGACGCGGGCTCGCCGCCGACGTAGAGCGTCTTCCCGGGCTCGAACAGCGACTCGTTCTCACTCGGACGCTCGACGACGACTGACCCGTCGAGGCCGTGCGGCCGACCGATGCGCCCCACGGTCACAAACGCGCTCAATCTTCGATCTCGAGCAGGACGCGCCGGTCCTCTCGCGCGCCGCACGCCCGGACGACCGTGCGCAGCGCACGGGCGATCCGTCCGCCGCGGCCGATCACGCGCCCGATGTCCTCGGGCGCGACATGGAGCCGGATGACGAGGTCGCCGTCCTCGTCGTCCTCCTCGACGCGAACCTCGTCGGGCTTCTCGACCAGCCTGCGCGCCAGGTACTCGACGAGCTCGGCCGCAGGCGTCATCAGCCGATGTTTTTCACTTTGAGCAGCCGCGAGACCGCGTCCGAGGGCTGTGCGCCCTTGGAGAGCCAGTCCTTGACCTTCGCCTCGTCGAACTCGATCAGCGAGGGATCGGTCTGGGGGTTGTAACGCCCGACGATCTCGATGAACTTCCCGTCGCGCGGCGAGCGGGAGTCCGCGACCACGACCCGGTAGATCGGGTTCTTCTTCGACCCGACGCGGGTCAGCCTCATCCGTACTGCCATTCCTTACCTCCGTGTCATTTGCGGGAGCGTGGGCATCTTGCCCTGTCCCATCCGCTTCATCAGCTTCTGCATCTCCTTGCGCGCGTTCAGGAGACGCGAGACCTCCTGGACGGTGGTGCCGCTCCCCCGGGCGATGCGTTGGCGCCGTGAGCCGTCGATGGTATGCGGATAGCCCCGCTCCCGTGGGGTCATCGACAGGATGATCGCCTCGACGCGGCCGAGCTCGCGCTCGTCGATCTCGAGTCCCTTCAGCTGGTTGCCGATCCCTGGGACCATCGAGAGCACTCCTTTCAGCGACCCCATCCGGCGGAGCATCTTGTAGCTCGCCAGAAAGTCGTCGAACGTGAACTCGCCGGCGCGCATCCGCTTCTCCATCTCGGCTTGCTCGTCCGCCTCGACGGCCTGCTCAGCCTTCTCGATCAGCGTGAGGACGTCGCCCATGCCGAGGATCCGCGAGGCCATCCGGTCGGGGTGGAACCACTCGAGCTGGTCGAGCTTCTCGCCGGTGGAGGCAAGCTTGACCGGCTTGCCGGTGGCCGCCCGGACCGAGAGCGCGGCGCCGCCGCGGGCGTCGCCGTCGAGCTTCGTCAGGACGATCCCGTCGAACGCGATCCGCCCCTGGAACGCCTCGGCGACGTTGACCGCCTCCTGGCCCGTCATCGAGTCGAGGACGAGCAGCACGTTCAGGGGCTTCGTCGCCTTCGCGATCCGCTCGAGCTCGTCCATCAGGTCGGTGTCGACCTGGTGGCGGCCCGCGGTGTCGACGATCACGGTGTCCGCGCCCTGCTCCTTCGCCCAGGCGACGCCGTGCTCCGCCGCCTTGACGGCGTCTTTCCGCTCCTCGGAGTAGACCGGGATCTGGATCTGGCGGCCGAGCTGTTCCAGCTGGTCGATCGCGGCCGGGCGCTGCAGGTCGGCGGCGACGAGCGCGGGCGTCCTGCCGTCCTTGCGCAGCATCAGCGCGAGCTTGGCAGCGGCGGTCGTCTTGCCGGAGCCCTGGAGCCCGGCGAGCAGGATCACCGTCGAGCCCTTCGGGGCGAACGCCAGCCGGGAGTCCTGGCCGCCCATGATCGCGGTCAGCTCCTCGTGGACGATCTTCACGACCTGCTGGCCGGGCGTCGAGGCTCTTCGTCACCTCCTCGCCGACCGCGCGCTCCTTCACGCGGGCGACGAAGTCCTTGATCACCTGGAGGTTGACGTCCGCCTCGAGCAGCGCGAGACGGATCTCGCGCATGGCCCTCGAGACCGATTCCTCGTCGAGCCGCCCGCGTCCGCGGAGGTCGCCGAGAGCGTGCTGGAGCTTGTCGGAAAGCGTGTCGAACACGGCCGGGGAAGGGTACAGGGGCAGGCTTTCAGCCTGTCCCGACGACGCCTCCCACCTTCGCCGGGACAGGCTGAGCCGTGGCTTACCCGGCCGGTGCGCAGACCGCGAACGCGGTCACGTCGTGCGAAACAGAGTCGTTGTTGTTGACGCCGACGACCTTCCAGGCCACCGGTGTCTGCCCGGCGCTCGGCTCCGGCCGACGAGCTCTGCGGAACGCTCCCGTCGACCGTGAGCGGTCCGACCGGGTTCGGGCCGACGAGCCGCCAGCCGCCGCCCGTGGCCATCTCGCCCGGGTTGCAGAACGCCGTGAACGTCGCGACCTCGCCGGGGACGATTGTCTCGGTGTGCGTCCTGATCACGCTTCGCACCGCGCCCGGGTTGAAGTCGAACGCAGTCTCGCTCGCGTTGCACGTCGCGGCGGGCGCGTCGATCACCCGCCAGCCGTTGTTCTTGAAGCAGGTGTGGATCACGCCGCTCGAGTCGGGGATCGTTGCCCACGCGATCCCCGCGCCGACGACGAGCCCGAGCACGGCCACACCGACGACGCCTTCCAGCGCCTCATCCTTCCCCCTTCCTTCGACTGGACGGCCGGACCCTACTCCGAGACCAGCGCCCGCGCGAAGTCGCCCGGGTCGAACGGGCGGAGGTCGTCCAGACCCTCGCCGACGCCGATCAGCTTCACCGGCAGGCCGAGCTCGTGGGCGATCGCAACCGCGATCCCTCCCTTCGCCGAGCCGTCGAGCTTCGTCAGCGCGACTCCGGTGACGCCGACCGCCTCGCCGAAGAGACGGGCCTGCTGGAGGCCGTTCTGGCCGGTGGTCGCGTCCACGACGAGCAGCGTCTCGTGCGGAGCGCCCTCGAGCTTGCCGGCGATCACCCGGCGCACCTTCGCCAGCTCCTCCATCAGGTTCGTCTGCGTGTGCAGCCGGCCGGCGGTGTCGACGATCACGACATCGCGGCCGCGCGCGATCGCGGCCTCGATCGCGTCGTAGGCGACCGCGGCGGGGTCGCCCCCGCGCGGCGCGCCGACGAAGTCCGCTCCGGCGCGGTCCGCCCAGATCTCCAGCTGCTCCTCGGCGGCAGCGCGGAAGGTGTCCGCGGCGGCGAGCAGAACCGAGTGCCCGTGCTCGCGCAGCTTCGCGGCGAGCTTGCCGATCGTGGTCGTCTTCCCCGTCCCGTTCACGCCGACGACGAGGAAGACGGAGGGCCGGGCCGCGACGTTCAGCGTCCCGGGCTCGCCGAGCAGCGACGCGAGCTGGGCGGGAAGGTCATCCAGCCCGCCCTGCTCTTCGAGCCGCCGCACGAGCTCGGCGGTCGCCGGGACGCCGACGTCCGCCCCGATCAGCGCTTCCTCGACCCGCTCCCACGCCTCCTCGTCGTTCGGATCGAAGCCCTCGAACTGCTGCGTCAGCGCCCGCCGCGACTTCGAGAGGGAGTCACGCAACCGCCCGAAAAGGCCGGCCTGCTGCTCCGCAGTCTCGCCTGCGCTCACTCCCTCCCCGAGGAGCTGCCCCCACGTTCGAGTCATGCCATTCAAATTAACCACTGCTCAAATTAACCACTGCTACCGTTTATGACGATATTTCGCGGGGCGATCCTCTCTCTCGCCCGCTTCAGGCCATCTATCCGACGAGTTTGTTCCAACCAGGAGGAGGACCCATGTTCAAAGGGTCATTGCTACTCATCATCGTCGTAGCGTTCGCAGTGTCAGTCTCCGGCGCACAGGCCGCCGCACCCGGCGGTCTCGACGGAAGCTGGGGGAGCGGCGGCGCCGTCTTCACCAACTTCGGGGGCACGGACGACACCGCCTACGGCGTCGCCGTTCAGGCCAACGGGAACATCGTCGCCGCCGGCCTGCAGGAGGGCACGACGGACGACGTCGCCCTGGCCCGCTACCAGTCGAAGAACGGCGCCCTCGACGGCAGCTGCGCTGGGAAGGGCAAGACCACGGCGAGCTTCAACAGCACGAGCGACGAGACCGCCCGCGGCGTCATCGTCCGGCCGGCCGGTGAGGGTGGCCAGATCGACGTCGCAGGCTGGACCGACGCCAGCGGCGTCGACGACGACTTCGCGGTCATGCAGTTCAACAGCTCTTGCAAGCTCGACACGAACTGGAACAAGTCCGGGATGACCAAGACCGACTTCGGCGGCGAGGATCACGGCCGCGCGCTCGCCGAGCGGTCCGACGGGAAGGTCCTCGTCGTCGGCGTCACCGACATCAACGACCTCGGTGACACCGCGCTTGCCCTCTACCAGAAGAACGGCAAGCTCGACACCACCTGGCAGACGGGCGGGATGGTCACGTACGACCAGAGCGACGGCAGCGGGTACGACGACGCCGTTGCGGTTCTGATCCAGCCGGACAAGAAGTACGTCACCGTTGGGACGACCTTCGGCGCCACACCGGACGCCGACTGCGTCATCTCCCGCTTCAACCAGGACGGAACGCCCGACCTGAGCTTCGGAACGGGCAGCAACGGCCAGGAGATCGTCGACTTCGGCGGCCAGGATGCCTGCTTCGCCGAGGCGTTCTACGGCGGCGACATCATCATCGCCGGCCAGAGCGACACCGATGCCGCGCTCGCCCGCATCTCCGGCGTCGACGGGAGCGTCGTGTGGGACTTCACCTATGACATCACCGGCGGCCAGGAGCAGATCAACGGTGTCCAGGTCCACAACGGCTTCATCGTTGTCGCCGGCGCCACGGATAACTCCGGCAATCCGGACGACTTCCTCATCGCCAGGTTTGACGGCGACGGCAACCAGGATCTGACGTTCGGTTTCGGCGCCGGGTACGTCACGACCGACCTGGGTGGCGACGACGGTGCACGCGCACTGGTGATCAAGAACAGCAAGGCGATCGCTGCAGGTAACAGCGACACGAAGGGCACGCAGGACTTCGCCGTGCTCCGCTACAACCTCTAGGCAGCAGAAACGGCGACGGCGTCTTCCCGCGGCAACCGCCGCGAAATCACCTGGGAGACGCCGTCGCCGCCCATCGTCACGCCGTAGAGGGCGTCGGCCGCCTCCATCGTCCGCTTCTGGTGCGTGACGACGATGAACTGCGCGCGGTCGGCGAACTGGCGTAGCAGCGCGCAGAACCGGCCGATGTTCGTGTCGTCGAGCGCGGCCTCGACCTCGTCGAGCAGGTAGAACGGGCACGGCCGCGCGAGGAAGAGCGCGAAGAGGAACGAGATCGCGCCGAGGGCCTTCTCGCCGCCGGAGAGCAGCGAGAGCCGCGTGATCTTCTTGCCCGCCGGCGAGAGCTCGACCTCGATCCCGTGCTCCCCGCCCTCCTCCTCGGGCTCGGTCAGCCGCAGGCGTCCCTTGCCGCCCGGGAACAGCGTCGAGGCGACCTCGGCGAAGTTCTTCTCCACGGCGTCGAAGGTTTCGGTGAACCGACGGTCGACCGTCTCCGTCAGATCGTCGCGGAGCTTCTGAAGCTCGGCGAGCGAGCGCTCCAGGTCCTCGCGCTGGGTGCGCAACTCGGAGAGGCGCTCCTTCTCTGCCGCGTACTCCTCCTTCGCGAACGGGTTGACGCCGCCGAGCTGCTCCCGGCGGCGCTCCAGCCGGTCGAGCTTCTCGGCGAGCTCCTCGTGTGCCCCGTCTGCCGGCTCTCGCCCCCGCCTGCCGAAATCTCCGCTCCGCCTCCTCGCGCTCCGCTTCCAGGCGCGCCAGCTCGACGTCGACGCCGGAGACACGCTCGGAGGCCTCGGTCAGCGCGCGGCGCAGCTCCACCTCTCGCCCGCCCAGCGCCCGCAGCTCTGCAGCGAGCTCCCCGGCGCGCACGGCACCGCGGTCCGACTCCTCGAGCAGCGGCGCCTGGAGCCGCTCGCCACGCGGCGCGCATCACTCGCCGCATGATCTCCGCGCCACCGTGGCGCGGCCGAGACCAGCCGCGGATCGGCCGACGCGCGGCTCGGCCTGGCTCGGCGCGGCAGCGAGCTCCTGCGCCTCCGCCGACCAGCGCCTGCCGCTGGGCCTCCAGCTCGAGCAGCACCGCCTCGGCGGTGTCTCCGGTGAAGGAGAGCACGCCCCGGGCCGGGTCGAAGAAGTGACCTTCGAGCGTGACCGCCGGCCCGCGCGCGGCGAGCAACTCGTGCACGTCCACGACCTCGATCCCCCCGAGGGGCTGAACCCGCTCTCCGCGGACGAGGACGGTCAGGTTGCCGAGGCCGCGCTCGCGCGCGCTCTCGAGCAGCGCCAGCCCCTCCGCAGGCGTCCCCGCGATCAGCGCGGCCCCCACGGCCGCAGCGACCGCCCGCTCGTACCCGGGCTCGACCTCGACCTGGTCGAGCGCCAGCAGCGCGCCCTCCTCGGCGAGCGCCCGCGCGGCCGGCGGCAGTCCCTCGCGCTCGGCGATCGCGCGGCCGAGCGCAGCTGCACGCGCGTCGGCGAGGCGCGCCTGCTCGAGCAGGCCGGCGTCGACGAGCGGCGGCGTCTCGCGCAGCCGTTCGAGCAGCCCCTCGGCGGACTCGCGCCGCAGCTCCAGCCGCTCCGAACCGGAGCGCAGCCGGTACAGCGTCGCGGCCGAGCCCTCGCGGCCGCCCGCCGCCTCGGCCAGCGCATCCTCGGCCCGTCCGCGCTCGGCGAGCAGCGCCTCGAGCGCGGCCTCGGCGCGCGCCCGCTCCTCGGTGAATCCCTTCCGCCGTTCGCGGCCGCCGGCGATCTGGTCGTCGAGCGTGCGCATGTCGATCGCCGCGATCCCCGCGCGGAGCGAGGCGATCTCGACCCCGAGCTTCTCCGCGCGCTCGGCCGCAGTCGCCTGGAGCGCCAGCGGACGCAGCCGCTTCGCGACCTCCGCCTCCACGTCGCGCGCACGCTCGACCTGCACTGCCACGCGCGCGAGCTTCAGCTCGGCCCTGTGCCGCCGCCGCTTGAAGCGCCCGAGACCGGCCGCCTCCTCGACCAGCATCCGCCGTTCCTCCGGCTTGCTCGCCAGGATCGCCTCGACGCGGCCCTGCGAGACGATCGAGCCCATCGCCTGGCCGAGGCCGACGTCCGAGAGCAGCTCGACGACGTCCGTGCGCCTGACGTGCGCGCCGTTGACGAGGTACTGGCCCTCGCCGCCGCGGTGCAGCCGGCGAACGATCGAGACCTCCGTGAAGTCGAGCTCGGCCAGCGCACCGTCCTCGTTGTCGAACAGCAGCTCGACCTCGCAGTGGTCGGCCGCGGCCCGGTTCGCCGACCCGGCGAAGAGCACGTCGTCCGGCTTCTCGGCGCGGAGCTCGCTGGGCGCGAGCGAACCGGCCGCCCAGATCAGCGCGTCGGCGATGTTCGACTTGCCGGAACCGTTCGGCCCGACGACGACGGCGACGCCCGGCTGGAGCCGGACTTCGACCGGGTCGGGGAACGACTTGAAGCCGCGCAGCTTGATTGCACGCAGGTGCACGCGAGGGGCAGGCTAACGATCGAGGCGGATGGGCCGGCTCGGCGGGCCCCGCCGGCTACTCGGCCTCGATCGCCGCGAGCGCCTGCCGGGCCGCCTCCTGCTCGGCGTCCTTCTTCGTGCGGCCGGCGCCCTCGCCCATCTGCGTGCCGTCGATCAGCGCCGCGCACGTGAACCGCCGCTCGTGGGCCGGGCCTTCGATCTCGAGCACCGAGTAGCTCACCTGCCGCTTCCGGCGCGCCAGCGCCTCCTGGAGCTCGGTCTTGTAGTCGACGTGCTGGGTCGCCGCGTACTCGATCCGCTCGGAGAACGCGGCGACGATCGAGGGCTCGACCTTCTCGAACCCGTGCTCGAGGAAGAGCGCCGCGAGCGCGGCCTCGAGCAGGGCGGCGAGCACGTTCCGGTTGCGCGTCAGCTTCTCCAGCTCCTCGTCCGGCAGCGCGCGGCCTCGCTCGAGAAGCATCGGGCCGAGATCGAGCTCGCGCGCGACCCGCGCGCAGCTCTGCCGCGAGACGACGTGGGAGCGGATCTTCGCCAGCCGGCCCTCGCTGAAGTCCGGATAGCGCTCGTACAGCGCCCGCGCGACCGAGAGCTCGAGAACACTGTCGCCGAGGAACTCGAGCCGCTCGTACGAGGACGCGCGGTCGGACGCCCAGGATGAGTGCGTGAACACGTGCTCCAACCGCGGAGCGGGCAACGCGTCGATCAGCTTGCGGAGCGGCTTCGGCCCTGAAGCCGGAGTGGCCTTACTGGTGCGTCGAGACGTAGTCGACGGCCTGCCCCACGGTCGTGATCTTCTGCGCGTCGTCGTCCGAGATCTTGATCCCGAACTGATCCTCGAGCTCCATGATCAGCTCCACGAGGTCGAGCGAGTCGGCGTCGAGGTCTTCCTGGAAGGAAGCCTCTTCGGTGATTACGTCCTCGTCGACTCCGAGTTGCTCGACGAGCACTTCCTTCACCCGTTCGAAGACTTCCTGTCTCGACGCTGCCATGTCACCTCTCGTTTCGTTAGTAGGGGTTTGTCTCCGCGGTCCGGGCTTTGCGGACGTACTTGAGAGCGCGCCGATCATACACAGGTCACGCGAGACTTTGAGCCTTTGCAGGCAACTTCTTGGCGAGCTTTGCCGGTGACGTCGTGCTCGACGCCACGAGCGGCGAGACGGATGGCGTTCGCGATCGCAGTCTGCGATGAATTTCCGTGCGCGATCACGACCAGCCCGCGCAGCCCGAGCAGGTACGCGCCGCCGTAGGTGTCGGGGTCGAGCCGGTGGCGCAGGCGCCGCGAGGCCGGGCGGATCAACAGGCCGCCGAGCTTGCCGAACGCCGTCTTGGTGATCTCCTCGCGAAGGCCCGCGATCACCGTCCGGATCGTCCCCTCGAGCGCCTTCAGACGCGATGTTGCCCGTGAACCCGTCGGCGACGACGACGTCGGCGGCCCTGGCGAGCAGGTCACGGCTCTCGGTGTTGCCGGCGAAGTTGAGCGAGCTGGCCGCGAGCAGGCCGTGAGCTTCGAGCACGAGCTGGTTGCCCTTCTCCGGCTCCTCGCCGATCGAGAGCAGGCGTACCTCCGGGTTCTCGATGCCGAGGATCTCCTCGGCGAAGATCGAGCCCATATGGGCGAACTGGAGCAGGTGCTCGGCGCGCGCGTCGGCGTTGGCGCCGCAGTCGAGCAGCACCGAGGGCCCGTCGCGCGCCGGGATCGGCACGGCGATCGCGGGACGCATCACGCCTGGAAGCCGCCTGATCTCGAGCAGCCCCGCCGCGAGCATGGCGCCCGTGTTCCCGGCCGAGACCACCGCGTCCGCCTCTCCCCTCCCCGACCGCGCGGCAGGCGGCGACGAGCGAGCTGTCCGGTTTCGCGCGGACGGCTTCCGCGGGCTTGTCGTCCATCGCGATCACCTGCTCGGCGGCGACGTGCTCGAGCCCGCGTGCGTCGAGCGAGGCCGGGCCGTAGAGAACCGGGACGATCCCGTCGGCGGCAGCTGCGAGCGCGCCGGCGACGACCTCATCCGGGCCGCGGTCGCCGCCCATGGCGTCGACGGCGACTCGGGCGGTCAACTACGGATGCGGGGTGATCAGCGGCTCGACCTCGCGGCCCTTGTACGTCTTGCAGTTCGGGCAGACGCGATGCGGCCGCTTGGGCTGGCCGCAGGTCGGGCAGACGTTGACGCGCGGGGCTTCGATCCCGTGCTGGGCACGCCGCTTGTCGCGACGGGATTTCGAGGTTTTCTTCTTGGGGACTGCCATTGGAGCCGCGGCAGTATAGCTACAGGTCGTGCCTCAACTGCTGGAGCGCGGCCCAGCGCGGGTCGCCCTGTTCCTCCTCGTGCACGTGCGGCTCCGGCGTTCAGATCGCGTCCGCAGTCCGGGCAGAGCCCGGCGCAATCGGAGCGGCAGAGGATCTTGTCCGGTAGCGCGAGGATGAGCGCATCGCGCGCCCAGGCCGATAGATCGAGCCGGTCGTCGGTCAGGTACGGCGTCGTCAGCTCGTCCGTCTCGGGGCTCGTCGCCTGGTACTCGGTCAGCTCCAGGCTCTCGTCGACGACGGCGTCCGTGAGGCAGCGCACGCACGGCCCGTGCAGCCGCACGGACAGCTGGAGCCCGAGGACGATGCCGGTGGAGGCGCGGGTGACGGAGAGCTCCGCCGGCACCTTTTCGGGCACCGCGACGTAGCGCTCACCGCCGAGCTCGATCGGCGCGATCGCGACCTCGACCGCCTCCCGATGCTCCTCCCCAGACCTCACCCTGGTGTTGCGGAGGTCGAAGACCGTCATGTCCAGGGAGGTTAGCGGGCGCGTGCCGGCACAGCGGCCTGCCGCCGCTCGGCCGCCGCCGCGCGGCTTCGGAGCACTGACGATCAGCGCGACCGAGGCGAGAATGACCCCGCCGCCGACGAGCGTCCGCCAGGTCAGCGGCTCGCCGAGGATCACCGTCCCGAGCAGGACCGCGACCACCGGGTTCACGTATGCGTACGTCCCGACGAGCGAGGTCGGGGACCTCGCGGAGCAGCCACATGTACGCCGTGTACGCGAGCAGGGAGCCGGCGACGACGAGGTACGCGAGCCCGAGCCACGACTCGAGCGACACCTGGGACACGTGGAACCCGCTTGCCTCACCGCTCGCAGCGGAGACGACGGCGAGGATCAGACCGCCGGCCGTCATCTGCATCGCCGCGGCGACGAGCGGTCGCTGCGGCTGGGGCGCCTGGCGGGAGTAGAGCGAGCCGAGCGCCCAGGCGAGGGAGCTGAAGACGAGGACGATCGCCGCGCGGCTCGCGCCGCCGCCCGGCCCGCCCGGAGCAACGAGCAGACCGACGCCGCCGAAGCCGACGACGAGCCCGATCACGATCTTGCGGGCGAGCCGCTGCGCGTAGAAGACCCGGTCGAGCAGCGCCATCCACAGCGGAACGGACGCGATGATCAGCGACGCGGTGCCGGTGTCGATCGTCTGCTCGGCCCAGCCGACAGCGGCGTTGCCGATCGCCAGCATCGGCGCCGCGATCAGGAACGCGCTCAGCCAGTGGCGCGCGGTCGGCCGGTCGTTGCGGTCACCGCGGCGCGTGGCCCAGACGTACAACAGCGGCCCTGCGATCAGGAACCGCACGGACGCCATCAGGAACGGCGGCATCGTCCGCACCGCGAGATCGATCCCGAGGTACGTCGAGCCCCAGACGACGTAGACGATCGCGAGCGCCAGCCAGGCGCTGCGGCTTACCTGCGGCCGGGCCACCAGCCTCGCCGGTCGTGGTCGTCGTAGTCGCGGGAATCGCGTGCCACTACGGAGAGAACGCCGGCAAGGAGCAGGACTGTGAGGACGACGATCATTGCCATGCGTCTCAGTGTGCCGACCCCTGATGATAAGCACAAATCGTGTATTATCTCGTATTGATTATGGAACCTGATAGCTGGCTCGGGCTCGAATTGCGTCACCTGATCGCCCTGAAGGCGATCGCGGAGCACGGCACGTTCGGTCGCGCGGCCAAGGAGCTCGGCTACACGCAGTCCGCGATCAGCCAGCAGATCGCGACGCTGGAGCGCATCGTCGGCCAACGGCTGATCGACCGGCCCGGCGGCCCACGGCCGGTCTCGCTGACCGAGGCGGGCGAACTGCTGCTCCGGCACGCCGACGCGATCGCCGCGCGCCTCCAGGCAGCACAGGCCGACCTCGCCGCGCTCGACGCCGGCGAATCGGGGCCGCTGCGAATCGGCACGTACCAGAGCGTCGGCGCAAAGGTCCTCCCCGCGCTGCTGCGCGAGTTCGCGAGGGACTGGCCGCAAGTCGAGATCACCCTGCGCGAGTCCGCCGACGACCAGGAGCTCGTGCAGCTCGTCGAGAGCGGCGAGCTCGACCTGAGCTTCGTCGTACTCCCGCTGTCGCCCGGACCGTACGAGACCGCCGAGCTCTTCCGCGACCCCTACGTCCTCGTCGTCCCGGCGGGATCTCCGCTCAGCCACCCGCGACCGGACGCCGAGCCTGCGCGAGATCGTCGACCAGCCGCTGATCAGCTACCGCACCTGCCGAACGACCCGGCACGTCGAGGATCGTCTCCGCCAGGCCGGCCGGAACCCGAACATCGTGTTCCGCTCGGACGACAACGGAACCGTCCAGGGGCTGGTTGCCGCCGGCGTCGGGATCGGGATCATGCCTCGGCTGGCCGTCGACGAAGGCGACCCGGCGATCGAGGTCGTCGACCTGGGCGACCGCGTCCCACCGCGCCTGATCGGGCTCGCCTGGCACCGCGACCGGCACCGCACGCGCGCCGCGGAGGCATTCGTCGAGCTCGCACAGCACCAGACCTCGCTCTTCGGCACCGCGACACTCGCGGCGTAGACTGCGTCCCGTGCGTTTGGCCGTCGCCGCAGTGGCGTCGCGCTAGCGCTGCGAGCGCTGCCGCTCGAAGAACTCGGCCGCGTCGCGCGCGGTCGGGACCGTGAGCAGGTTCTCGTTCACCCACCGCTCGGCGATCGGCCAGCCGGTCGGGCGAATGCGCTCCGCCGCCGCCTCGAGGTCGTAACTCGGTGCGACGGTGCTCGGGCTCGCCGTCGCGGACGAGCACCCAGTAGGCGCCGGGAGCGTCCTCGTACGGCATCCCGACGCTGCCCGCGTTGACGAGCCGGAGATCCCCGAGCTGCCAGTCGAACTGCGAGTGCGTGTGGCCGATCACGACCGTGGGCTGCTCGGTCTCGCCGATCGTCTCGCGGGCGACCTCGGGCGGCGTGATCACCGTCACGAACGGCTCGTCGTCGTGCGGCGTCGCGTGGCAGTAGCAGACGTCGTCCAGGACAACGGTGAACTCGAACGACGAGAGGAACGTGCGGTCGTCCTCCTCGAGCTGCGTCGAGGGCCAGCCGGTGATCGGCCCCTCGCGGCCGCGGAGCATCTCGCGGTCGGCGTTCCCCTGCACGTACCGCGCGTTGGGCACGCCGCGCGCGAGCGCGATCGTCTCGCGCGGAAGCGCTCCGGCGGCGAGATCGCCGCCGAAGACCACCGAGTCGGGCGCTACCTCCTCGAGTTCACGCAGCACCGCCTCCAGCGCGGGAGCGTTGCCGTGAACGTCGTATAGAGCTGCGACGAGCAGTTAGTACGGCTCGTCGGAGTTGCCCGACGCACCCGCCAGGACGGTTTCCTGGGAGCGCTCGTGGAGGCGCTCGCGGCCGCGCTTGACCGCGTTCAGGAACTTGTCCAGGTTGACCTCGAGCGTCGAGAGGATGCCGTCGGCCCAGTCCTCCATCTCGAGGCGCGTCTCGCGGGCTTGCCGCCGTGCCTCGTCGATGATCTCCTGCGCCTGGCGCTCGGCGAGCTTGACGATCTCGGTCTGCGAGGCCTCGCGAGCAGCCTGCTCGCGCGCCTCTCCCAGGATCCGGTCACACTCGCGCTTGGCCTCGGCCAGCATCTCCTGTCGCTCTTTGACGATCCAGCGGGCCTGCTTGATCTCTTCCGGGATCGTCGCCCGCATCTGGTCGAGGATGTCGTAGATCTCCTCGCGGTCGATGCGGACCTGGTCGGTCAGCGGCACGGCCTTCGCGTTGTGCACGAGGTCGTCGAGCTTGTCGATCAGAACGAGAACGTCCATAGGCCTCTCAGTCTACTCTTGCGGGCTCGTCGGGGCTCCGCCCCGCCCTTCTGGGAACAAATCGCGGAATCTCGCTGCAACTGCCGGGGGAACGAGTCCGTCAACGTTTCCCCCGAACGCGGCGATCTCCTTCACGCCGCTGGAGGAGATGAACGAGTACAGCGGGCTCGCCATCACGTACACGGTCTCGATCTCGGGGGCGAGATGGCGGTTCAGCTGGTTCATCTGGAACTCCCACTCGAAGTCCGAGATCACGCGCAGGCCCTTGACGATCACCTTCGCCTCCCACCGGCGGGCGAAATCGACGACGAGCTCGGCGAAGACGTCCACCTCGACGTTCGGTACGCCTTCGAGCGCGCTCGCGGAGGAACTCGACGCGCTCCTCGATCGAGAACGTCGGCGCCTTGTGGGTCGGGCTGCGGACGACGCCGACGACGACGCGGTCGAAGATCGCCGCCGCTCGTTTGATCACGTCGACGTGCCCGAGCGTGACCGGGTCGTACGTTCCGGGGTAGATCGCGGTGATCAACGCATCCGCTCCGGCGCCGGCAAAGCCGCCACCTCCGCTATTTGTGAATCTCCGTCAAGCCTACGATTCATGCCCGAACAGGGTAAGGCGTGCGGAGCCGTACGTGCGGGAGGTACGGACAGAAAGTCCCTGGATTTGGGGCTCTTCGCGGGCGCCGGTCTCGTAGACGAGCAGCCCGTCGGGCGCGAGCGCCTTGACGAGGTAGGGCACGAGGCGCTCGTGATCGGCGTACCCGTAGGGCGGATCACAGAGGACCAGGTCGTAGGTGCGGGGGTCGGTCGCGAGCGCCTGGCGCACGTCGCGCTGCACGACCCTCGCCCCCGTCACGCGCAGCTTTTCGAGATTCCGCTCGATCGACCGGACCGCCTCGCGGTCGTTCTCGACGAACGTCGCGGAGGCCGCGCCGCGGGAGAGGGCCTCGAGGCCCATCGCCCCGGAGCCGGCGAAGAGGTCGAGGACGGTCGCGCCGTCGACGGGGCCGATGAGGTTGAAGGCGGCCTCGCGGACACGATCGGACGTCGGGCGTGTGTCCTTGCCCTTCGGCGCGAAGATCCGCGCGCCGCGGTGCTCTCCGCCGACGATGCGCATGCCGGGAAGTTAAAGCGCTGCGGCGAACGCCCGATGCGCCTCTTCGCCGAACAACACGAAGCGCACCAGCTCGACCTGCCGTGTCGGCGCCGCGTACGGCCGCGACCGCCACGGGCGCCGCCTCCTCGAGCGGATAGCCGTAGACGCCGGTGGAGATCGCGGGGAACGCCACCGTCTTCGCTCCGAGTTCGTCGGCGACCCGCAGCGACTCCACGTGGCACGACGCCAGCAGCTCCGCGGGGTTCTCGACGGCCGCGTACACCGGCCCGACGGTGTGGATCACCCAGCGGGCCGGCAGGTCGCCCGCGGTCGTCGCGACGGCCTGGCCCGTCGGCAGCCCGTCCGGATGCTGCTCCGCGCGAACCGCGCGGCACTCCTCGAGGATCGCCGGGCCGCCGCGCCGGTGGATCGCGCCGTCCACCCCGCCGCCGCCGAGCAGCGTCGAGTTGGCGGCGTTGACGATCGCGTCGACCGCCTGCTCCGTGATGTCGCCCTGGACCGCTTCGATCCTCACTGCGCCATGATCGCGGCGACCATCGTCTCGACGGCAGCCTCCTGCGACAGGCCGCCCTCGCGGGCGAGACCCTTCCAGGTGCGGAAGTCGAGCGCGACACCGAGCATCGCGCGGCTGCGGCCCCGGCGCGGAAGCACCTCGGCCAGCGCGGCGTACGCCGCGGCCGCGAACGGACCGCTCCTCAGCTTCTGGATCTCACTCACGCCGTCGTGGAACTCGGCGTCGCGGACGACTCTCGTCAGCATCTCCTCGGTCCGCTCGTAGAACGAGTACAGATCGGTCAGCCCGAGCCGCAGGCGGCGCTCGGCGTCCGCCTCCGCTTGCCACGCTGTCGGATCCGGCGGCGGATTCAGCTGCCCGTAGTGCCCGGAACACGCAAGCAGCAGAGAGTGCTCGTCGGGGAAGTGGCGGTAGAGCGTGTTCCGCTGGACGCCGGCGAGCCGCGCGACGTCGCTGATGCTCGTCAGGCCGGGCCCCTTGGTCTGGTGCAGCTGAACCGCCGCCTCGACGATCCGCCGGCGGGTCTCCACCTGGGACTCCGCCCTGCGCTTCAGCTCGTACTTACGTGCCATGAAAGAAATTGTTGCACATCGCTGTTCGATGATGTATATATCACAACACACTACTGTTCGATGAAAGGAGATGCATCATGCAGGCGATCAACCTCGACGACATCGAGACGATCGAGATCCAGTCGGAGCTCGACCCGGCCATGCGCGTCCGCGTTGGCTTCCCCATCTCCAGCGCGACCGGCACCGCTGCGAGCGCGAGCGTGTACTTCGAGCTCGACCCTGGCGCGCACCTCGGCGTCCACACCGACAGCGCCGAGGAGTTCCTGATCGTCCTCGAGGGCGAGGGCGAAGGCCTCGTCGGCGAGGAGACCGCTCCCGTCCGGGCCGGCGACGTCGTCGTCGTGCCGGCGATGGTCCGCCACGGCCTGACCAACACGGGCACCGAGGTCCTGCGGGTGTTCGGCACCTTCGCCGGCTCGACCAACATCGGGACGTTCGAGGAGCCGATCGCAAACGGCGGCCCGCAGGTGTTCGTGGTCGGCGGCCCGATGCCGATCGCGCTTCCGCTGGAGACCGCACCTGCGCTCGCCTGAGGCCCGGAAAAGCTACGCGGCGACGCCGTCAGCCGGGAAGAGCCGCGCCAGCTCGTCGTCGATCGGCCCCTCCTGGTCGATCAGCTCCTGAGCCGCCGACCGCGCCCGTTCGAGCAGGGCGCGGTCGGCGCGGAGCTTCGTGAAGCGCAGGTCTGACAGTCCCGACTGCCGCGTGCCGAGCAGCTGGCCCTCGCCGCGGAGCTCCAAATCGACCTCGGCGAGCTCGAAGCCGTCGGTCGTCTCGACCAGCGCCTCCAGCCGCCCCACCGCCGTCTCCGTCAGCTCCTCCTTCGGACGCGAGACGAGCAGGCAGTACGACTGTTCCGCCCCGCGCCCGACGCGTCCCCGCAGCTGGTGCAACTGCGCGAGACCGAAGCGGTCGGCCTCCTGGACGATCATCACGGTCGCGTTCGGCACGTCGACGCCGACCTCGATCACCGTCGTCGCGACGAGCACGTCCAGCTCCTGCGCCTTGAACCTCGCCATCAGGTCGCGTCGGTCGGCCGGCTTCAGCTTCCCGTGCAGGCAACCGACCCGGAACGCGCTCAGCTCCGCGCGCGCGAGGCGCACGGCCTCCTGCTCCGCCGCCCGGGCGCGCAGCGTCTCCGACTGCTCGATCAGCGGACAAACGACGTACGCCTGCCTTCCCTCCCGCAACAGCCGTGTCAGCCGCGTGTAGGCCTCCGAGGCGCGGCGTTCCTCGATCCAGCTCGTCACGATCGGCTTGCGCGAGGCCGGCGGCTTCGCGATCTCGCTGACCGACAGGTCGCCGTAGACCGTGAGCGCGAGCGTGCGCGGGATCGGCGTCGCCGTCATGTGCAGCACGTGCGGCGAGCGGCCCTCCGCCAGCGCCGCGCGCTGCTCGACGCCGAACCGGTGCTGCTCGTCGACGACGGCGACCGCCAGCCGGCCCAGGTCGACTCCTTCCTGGATGAGGGCGTGCGTGCCGACGAGGATCGACGCGCCTGCCGCGGCGTTGCGCGCCCGCTTCCCCACCGAGCTCGTCAGCAGGCCGACCGTCACCCCGAGCTCGCGGCAGAGCTCCTCGACCGTGAGGAAGTGCTGCTCGGCGAGCGTCTCCGTCGGCGCCATCAGCGCGCCCTGGTACCCCTCCTCGACGGCGCGTAGCAGCGCGTAGAGCGCGACCACCGTCTTGCCCGATCCGACATCGCCCTGGAGGAGCCGCTGCATCGGCACCTCGCGCGCGAGGTCCCGGTCGAGGTCCGCGATCGCCTGGTCCTGGTGCGGGGTCAGCTCGAAAGGAAGCGTCTCGCGGTAGCGCGCGATCAGCTCGCCCGGCTCCCCCAGCGCCGGCGCCGTCTCCTGCTCACGCTCGCGCGTCCGGCGGGCGAGGCCGAGCTGGAGCAGGAGCAGCTCGTCGAACGCAAGCCTCTGCCGGCCGCTCTCCGCCTCCTCGACCGTCCGGGGGCGGTGCAGGGCGACGAGCGCGTCGGCACGCGTCGGCAGCGCCTCGCGCTGCCTTCAGCCCGGCCGGGAGGAAGTCCAGGTAGTCGCGCGCGAACCCGAGCGCGGCGGTGACGAGCGCGCGCATCCGCGGCGGCGTGATCTCCTCGCCGGCGGGATAGATCGGCGCCAGGTCGGCCGTCGCGCGCGGCGCCGTTCAGGTCGTACGAGCGAACCGCGAACTCGTTCCGCCGCAGCTGGCCGCGAAGCCGCACGACGGTTCCGGGCAGCAGCTTCTCTGCGAGCCAGTCCTGGTTGAACCAGACCGCCGGGATCGAGCCGCTCTCGTCCGCGATCACCGCCTTCAGCACCGTCAGCCGCCCGCGTGTACGGCGCAGCGAGACGTTCCGCACCTCGCCGACGATCACAGCCTCCTGCTCGCCGAACAGGTCGGAGATCCGGCTCTCGCCGACCGCGCGCTGGTAGTCGCGCGGCCGGTGCTCCAGCAGGTCCCGGATCGACCCGAGGCCGAGCTTGCGCAGGCGCGTCGCGATCCTCGGCCCGACCCCTGGGAGCGTGTCGAGCCCGAGCTCCAGGCGCTCCGGATGTGCCCCGCCACGCAGGCGCGGCCACGCCTCGGGTCGGTCCACGCTGGCAAAGCCCGTCGGCCGCGTCACCTTCGTCCGAGTATAGGAACGGGTCCGGCGCGCTCAGTAGTGGAGCAGCACAGTCTGGAAAGCGAACATCGCCGCGAACGCGATTCCCGCCGTCTTCGAGGACACGCAGCCTCGGCAGACGCTCGGTCGCCTCCGGGATCAGCTCCGTCGCGACCATCCAGACCATTGCGCCGGCGGCGAACCCGAGCGCGGCCGGGAGGATGGACGTGAACGCCTCGACGAAGAGGTAGGCCGGGACGGCGAGCAGCGGCTGTGGCAGGCTCGAGAAGATGCTCCACAAGGCCGCGGTGCGGACACGCACACCCCGCGGGACGAGCACGAGGCTGATCGCGAGCCCCTCCGGAATGTTGTGGATCGCGATGGCGATCGCGATCACGATCCCGAGGGTGTTCCCGCCGCCGAACGACGCACCGACACCCACGCCTTCTGCGACGGAGTGCGCCGTCATCACTCCCACGATCAGCAGCGCCTTGCGCGCATCCGCGCCCGAGAGCGCGCCGACATGCGGCTCGCCTCCGGAGTTGAGCGACCGCTGGATGATCCAGACGAAGGCCACGCCCGCGAGCGCTCCGACCGCGGTCCGGGCGACGTTCCGCTCGCCCCCCTCGGTCAGGAGGCTCAGGCTCGCGCCGAGCATCACCCCGGACGCGACGGCGTTCGCGGCTCCGAGCCAACGCGCGCCCTGGGTGCGCACTGCCAGCAGCGGCAGGGCGCCGAGTCCAGTCGCAAGCGCCGTCCCCAGCGCGGCCAGGAAGACGATCGTGGTCTCTCCGCCGGGCATCGCTACGCCGGACCTCAGCCTGACAACCGCGTCGAGGCCGCCGCCCGGCGCAAGAAGCAGCTCGGCCTCGCCGCCGTCCACGTCCGCCAGTCGCCGCACGATCGCGAGCCCGAGCCCCGAACCCGGGCTCTTCCCCTGCCCGCGCCAGAACCGGTCGAACGCACGCTTGCGCTCCTCCTCGGTGAGGCCGGGGCCGTGGTCGACGACGTGGAGCTCGACCCAGCCGTCCTCCCGCATCACGCTCACGCCCACCGAGTCGGAGACTGCGATCGCGTTGGCGACCAGGTTGTCGAGGATCTGGCCGAGCCGGTCGGGCGAGCTGCGCACGCGCAACCCGCGCTCTCCCCGCCGCTCGACGCCGTCCCAGTGTGCCAGGCGGTCCGCGAGCACCTTGTCGACATCGACAGGCTCCGACCGCACCGCCGCCGCGTCCGCGCGGGCAAGTGCGAGCAGGCTCTCCACCAGTCGGCCGAGACGCTCGACCTCCGCGAGCGCCGGCCCCGCCTCCTTCGGATCCATGTTCTCGAGCCTGAGCCGAAGCGCCGTCAGCGGCGTGCGCAGCTCGTGCGAGGCGTCGGCGACGAACGCCTGCTGCGACTCGAGCAGCCGCTGGAGCTTGGCCGCAGTCTCGTTGAACTCGTGCGCGAGCCGGCGCACCTCCTCGGGCCCCTCCTCGGGCGCGCGCACGTCGAGGCGCCCGGCACCGACCTCGGCGGCCGCGCTCTCGAGCTTGCGCAGCGGCCGCACCACGCCGCGCGCGATCCACAGCCCGAGCAGCGAGACGCCGGCGAGCACGATCGCCGGCGATCGCGCCAGCGTCAGCCAGTAGCGGTGACGCGCCGGTCGACCGCGGAGGTCGGGTACGTGATCCGCGCTGCGCCCAGGATCTTGCCCGGCCGAGGCAACCGGCACGGCGACGTAGAGCAGGTCGACGTCCGAGGGTGTTCGAGTGACGCACGCCGGTCGCAACCCGGCCCGCCGAGCGCGGACGCGATCTCCGGGCGGCTCGCGAAGCTCGTGTCGCCCGGGATCGGGTGCGAATCCACGAGCGCGCGTCCCGCGCGCGTCGACGACCACGACGCGACCGCCGGTGTCGCGCTGGTATCGCCGCGCGATCGTGCGCAGAGACGCCGTCGACGCCTCCCCCGCTCCCTCCAGCGCGCCCTCGGAAAGGGACGCGACCGTGACGGCGTCGCGCTCGACCTTGGTCTCGAGATCGCGGCGCTCGTTGCGGGAGTACGTGACGCCGAGCGGGACCTCGAGTACCGCCAGGACGATCAGGGTCAGGTCAGGTAGCTGAGCAGGAGCCGGCGCGACATCAGGCTGCGGAGGCGGAAGCCGACGCCGCGCACGGTCTCGATCCAGCCCGGGTCGCCGAGCTTCCTGCGCAGCGCGGCAACGTGCACGTCGATCGTCTTCGGCGACCCGAACCAGCGCGTCTCCCAGACCTTCTCGAAGATCCGTCTCCCGGCTGACCGCTGCGCCCGGATCCGACGCGAGCAGCGCGAGCAGGTCGAACTCGCGCGGCGTCAGCTGCGAGTCGGCGCCGTCGAGGCGTCGCGCGCCGGGCCCGCACGGTCGACCTCGAGCCCGTCGACCCGCATCGGCGCCCCGGTCGCCGGCCCGCGACTCCAGCCGCCGCATGACGGCGTGGATCCGCGCGACAGCTCGCGCAGCCCGTACGGCTTGACGAGGTAGTCGTCCGCACCGAGCTCCAGCCCGACGACGCGGTCGACCTCTTCCCCGCGGGCGCTGACGACGATGATCGGGACGCGCGACCGCTCGCGCAGCCGCCGGCAGACCTCGAAGCCGTCGATGTCCGGCAGACGCAGGTCGAGCAGGACGAGATCGGGCTCCGCCGCCGCCAGCGCTTCCTGGCCGGTGGCACGCCCGTTCGACCTCGAATCCTTCGCGCCCGAGACCCTCGAGCGAGCGGCTCGGCGATCGCATCCTCGTCCTCGACGACCAGGACTCTCATGCCATCCATGGTCGCAGCGCCCGCCCACGCGGGCATCAGGGCTTTTCCGAACCTTTACCGAAGCCTCGCCAAGTCCTCGCCGGCCGCTCTCCCGCCCATTACCCCGGCCGCGCCTACCGTCGGATCAAGTCGACTCCAACGGAGGCGCCAGGTGAACAGAAAGCACGCGATCACGATCTCGCTGGCGGCGGCATCGCCGCTATCGCCGGCGTCTTCGCCGCCACGAAGAGCGTCCACCTCGGTCACTCGGCGGCGGCACCGCGACGGCGAGCCGTCTTCGGTGTCGCAAGCCGCACCGCCGTGCTCGACCGCACGGAGGCGCCTTGCGGAAGGCGCTCGCGCAGAAGCCCCCGAAGCTCCCGTCCGCTCCCGCGCCACGCTCCCGGCAGCTCGGCGCCTGCCCAGCAGCCTGCCCAGCGGGTCATCTACGTGAGGCCGGCGCCACGCATCGTGACGATCCACCGCGCA
This sequence comes from uncultured Actinomycetes bacterium, assembly GCA_963779025.1. Lineage (GTDB taxonomy): Bacteria > Actinomycetota > Thermoleophilia > Gaiellales > Gaiellaceae > DATBLE01. The sequence continues at coordinate 110,550 of CAVZWR010000022.1, read as the reverse complement.
CGGCGGGGAGCACGAGGACGACACGCGTGGCCGACGGCGCAGAGCACGAGGGAGGCGGCTTCGATGACTAACCACGTCGCCCGTCTCTACGCGCTCGTCGCGGCCGTGCTCGTCTTCTTCGTCGCCTGGGCCGCGATCGCGGCCCATCCCTGGCGGACGAAGACGTCGGCGACGGCCGACCCGCGGCGTCGCCGCGCTGCAGGTCCGCGAGCAGCGGCTCCGGGCGGAATCGCTCGCGGTCAAGCGCATCGTCGACCGGCGGTGGGCGGCCTACCGCGCCCAGCTCGCTCTCCGCAAGCGGGAGATCGCGTCGATCAAGTCGCAGAACGCCAAGGCGCGCGCGGCCGCAGCGGCGCCCGCATCGGGGGCCGTGTCCGCGGCCGCCCCTTCGGTGCGCGTCGTCACCCTGCCGCCGCTGACGATCACGAGGACATCGTGATGGTCCGCCGCGCGTTTCACGCGATGGGCACCGAGGTCGAGTTGCTGCTGGACGTCCGAGCCGAGCGCCGAGAGCGAGGTCGCGTTCGCGCAGCCGAGCAGGAGTTCGAGCGGCTGGAAGCCCTGCTGTCGCGCTTCCGCCCCGACTCCCAGCTCTCCGCGCTCAACCGCTCGGGCGCCATCGACGCCGGCCACGACCTCCTCGCCGTCACCGGCTCGCCGTCGAGGCCCGCGAGCGGACCGGCGGCCTGTTCGACCCGACCGTCCACGACGCGCTCGTGTCGGCGGGCTACGACCGCACCTTCGACGAGGTGTCCGCGGACGGGCCTGCGCAGCCGGCCCGGCGCTGTCGCGGCGACATCCGGATCGAGGGCAGCCGGATCGAGCTCGAGCCCGGCTTCCGGCTCGACCTCGGCGGCATCGCCAAGGGCTACGCCGTTGACCGGGCCTGGCCAGCGATCCTCGGGGCGCTGGGCCCTGCCTCGTCAACGCAGGCGGCGACCTCGCCGGCCGCGGCCGGCTCTGGCCGGTCGGTGTCGAGACCGCCGACGGCCAGATCACGCTCGGGCTCGAGGACTGCGCCCTCGCCACCTCCGGGCCGCGACCGCCGGCGCTGGCAGCGGAACGGGGCGAGCTCCACCACCTGATCGACCCCGAGACCGGGCTCGCCCGCGGAGGGCGAGTTCCTCCGCGTCACCGTCATCGCGCCGACCGCAGTCGACGCCGAGGTGCTCGCGAAGGCGGTCTTTCTCGGCGCCGAACCGGAAGGCGCCGGCCGTGCTCGTCACCACCGACGGCCGCACGCTGCTGACAGGGGGCATCTGGATGAAGTCCGACCCGACGTTCTGGCTGCTCGCCCGCGCGACGGGCCTCACCGCCTACGCGCTGCTGACGACGTCCGTGCTCGCGGGCCTGACCGTCAAGTCCCGCCCGCTCGGCACCCGGGTCAAGGCGGCGGTCGTGACCGACCTGCACAGGTTCCTGTCGCTGCTCGGCCTCGGCGCGTCGCCCTGCACGGACTCGTGCTGACGCTGGACTCGACCGTGCGAATGCCGTTCGCCGCGTCTGCTCGTCCCCGGGCCTCAGCCCGTACCGGCCGCTGGCGACCGGGATCGGCGTGCTCGCGGCCGAGCTGATGATCGTCATCTACGCCTCGTTCTCACTCCGCCGCCGAATCGGCGTGCGGAACTGGCGTCGGCTGCACTACCTGACGTTCGGAGTCTTCGGCGCCGCCACCGTCCACGGGCTCACCGCCGGCACCGACCGCTGGGCGTTCCCGCTCTACGCGGGCTCGATCGCCGCCGTGATCGGCCTGACCGTCTGGCGGGTCCTGACCACAGGAGGAACAACGCCCGGCCACCGGATCGAAGTCGATCGGTCGCTGTTTAGCGGAATGGCGTCGTGCGTGAAGATCGCCCCGACACGTTCGACCTCGACGCGGAGGGTCGGCCGTGCTCTCCGGCATCGCGGATGACCGTGCCGTCGAGGCTGCCGAGTGCTGCCCGCTCTCGGCCATAGCCGTTTTCGACCAGGCCAGCGGCAGCAGGATCGTCTAGCGTCCTAACGTGCTGCTCAGAATCGCCGGCGGAGTTGCGATCGTCGCCGCGGCCACCGCGGCGGCGATCCTGCTCAACCTCGCCCTGCTCGACTCCGCGCAGCCGGGGAACGACCCGGTCGGGAAGCTGAGCCCGCGTGCCGTTCTTCGTGCCGGCGCCCGCGACGACGCTCCGAGACTCGCCCGGCCGTCCGCCCGCACAAGCGCGGCGACGGCGGCGAGCAGGACGACTAGGCGTCGTCGAACCAGAAGAAGCCGACCGCGCCCGGCCCGGCGTGCGTCCCGACGACCGCGCCGAGCAGCGTCTCGACCTCGATTTCGGCCCGCGGGCGAACCCGTGCGGCCAGCTCACGCAGCGCCTGGAGGCGGTCGGGCGCGTCCGCGTGCGCGATCCCGACCTTCAGCGTCGACGTGTCGCTGCTGCCCGACTCGAACGCATGCTCGAACTCGAGAAAGGCCTTGTGCGCGCCGCGCACGCGCTTGAGCGGGACGACCTCGCCGTCCTCGATCCCGAGGATGGGCTTGATGTTCAGCAGCGTTCCGGCCATCGCGGCCGCCTTGCCGATCCGGCCGCCCTTGGCGAGGTACTCGAGGGTCTCGACCGTCCAGATCACCCGGCTCTCGCGCCGGAACCGCTCGACAAGGGCGTCCACCTCCTCGTCCGTCGTTCCCCGCTCGAGCCGCCGCTGGACGGCGAGCGCGATCATCGCCAGCCCGGCCGAGACGCTGCCCGTGTCGATCGCGCGCACGCGGCCGCCGCCGAGCTCCTCCGCGGCCCGGCGAGCGCTCTCCACCGTCCCCGAGAGCTTGGCCGGGAGGTGCAGTGACAGGATCCGCGCGTACCCGCCGAGCTCTTCGTAGGCGCGCAGAAAGTCGGCCGGAGTCGGTTGCGCGGTCGTCGGCGAGGCGGCTGCGCGGCGGAGCCGCTCGTAGAACTCGTGCGGGCCGAGCTCCTCGTAGTCGCGGAAGCTCTCGTCGCCGAAGCGGACGTACAGCGGTACGACGCGCCAGTTCGCGGAGATGCGCGGCCCGTCCGGGAAGTCCGCGGTCGAGTCGAGGACGATTGCCGTGTTTTCGGCGGAGAGCTGCATCAGCCCGTCTCGACGGCCGCCGCACGGCGGATCGCCTCGATGATCACGTCCAGCGGCTCGTCCTTGCCGACGCAGGCGACCGCGCCCTGCTCGAGCAGCGCCTCGATCTCGCGCTCCTGCGCGGCTGCCGTCAGGACGACGACGGCGACCTCGGGGCATTCCTCGCGCACGAGCCTCGCAACCTGGACGCCGTCGAGACCGGGCAGCCGGTAGTCGAGCAGGATCACGTCCGGCTCGTGCACCTTGCAGAGCTCCACAGCCCGCTCGCCGTTGTCCTCCGAGGCGACGATCTCGATGTCTCCGCGCAGCACGAGCAGCAGCTCGAGCGCCTGGCGGAAAACGTCGTTGTCCTCGATCAGGACGACCCGGACCGGCACGCGCCCGACTCTACTCGGCAGACAGGAGGAGGTGGTAGTGGGGCTGGCCGCCCTCCTGGACCTCGACCTCGAGGTCGGGGTGGTCCGCCGCGATTCGCTCCAGCAGGCCGTTCAGCGGCGGCGCGTCCTCGCCGGTGAGGATCGTCAGCACGCCCCGAGGCCCGGCGAGCAGCCGCTCCACTGCGAGCGCGGCCGCCTGCTCGAAGTCGTCGCCGCCCCCGATGGGATCGCCTTCCCAGAGCGCGAGCCAGTCGCCCTTGCGGACTGCGAGCCCGTCGAGGTCGACGTCGCGCGAGGCGACCGTGACCGCTCCTGTCGCGACGGCTGCGATCGCCTCCGCCATCTCCGCTGCGTTCTCCTCGGCGCTCCGCGAGGCGTCGTAGACGACCGCGGCCGCGATCCCGGCCGGAATCGAGCGCGTGGGGACGACCCGCGCCGGCTTCGCCGTGTGCGCGACCGCCTGCTCGGCGCTGAGGATCACGTTCGAGTTGTTCGGGAGCACCACCGCCTCGGGCGCGTCCGTAGCCTCGATCGCCGCGACGATCTCGGCGGTAGACGGGTTCATCGACTGGCCGCCCTCGACGATCTGCGTCGCTCCGAGGCTGCGGAAGAGCCGCTCGTTCCCCTCCCCCGCGACGACCGCGACGAGCCCGGACGCCTGCGGAAGCGTCGCGAGCCGCAGGCGCGTCTCGCGCTGCTCGGTCTGGTGGTGCATGTTCGCGATCTCGATCCCCTCGAGCACGCCGCGCGCGACCCCGAGGCTGAGCGCAGCCCCGGGATCGTCGGTGTGGACGTGCACCTTCAGGGCGGTCTCGTCGCCGACGACCATCAGCGAGTCGCCGAGCCGCTCGAGCTCCGACTCCAGTGACGCGGCATCGAGGCGCTCACCCTCGACGACGAAGACGGTGCAGTAGCGGTAGCGGGAGAGCTCCTGGTGGATCGCGTCGATGCTGACGTCCTCCAGGCCGGCCGGAAGCGGCGGCAGCTCCTCGCCCGTCACCGCCGCGGTCAGGCCGCGGACGAGCTCGACCAGCCCGGCGCCGCCCGCGTCCACGACCCCGGCCTCGCGCAGGACCTCCAGATACTGCGGGGTGCGGGCGAGCGCGTCCTCCCCGCGCTCGACGAGCGCGCGCAGCAGCTCCGAGACGGGCAGGTCGGGCGTCGCCCGCGCCTCCGCCTCCTCGGCGAGCTCGCGGATCACGGTCAGCATCGTTCCCTCGACCGGCGTGCGCACTGCGCGGTAGGCGGCATCGCTCGCCGAGCGGAAGGCCCGCGCGAGCGTCGGCGAGTCGATCGACTCCGCCTGCCCGATCACCTCGGCGAAACCGCGGACGACCTGGGAGAGGATCACACCCGAGTTCCCCCGCGCGCCCATCAGCGCCGCCCGTGTGATCTCGCGCGCGAGCCGCTGGCGGTCGTGCTCCTCGAGCTCCTCCAGCGCCTCGTTCACCGCCCGGACGGTCAGCACGAGGTTCGTCCCGGTGTCGCCGTCCGGGACGGGATAGACGTTCAGGTCGTCGATCCGCTGACGGCTCGCCTCGAGCGCGGCGGTGGTTGGGCCCGCGAGCCGGCGGACGGCCTCGAGGTCGCTCACGCACTCGACCTTCACGGCTTCGATGTGCACCTCTACGGCGGCGACCGTGAGCCCGGTCATCCGCTCGATCTCGTACGAGACGCGATTCCGAACGGTCGAGGCGACCTCGGCCAGGTTGAGCCCGTGCTCGACCACGACGTGTACCGCGATCGAGACCGACCCGTCTGTGCCGGCGAGCTCAATGCTGCTACGCCGAAGCAGCCGACGGAGCCGCGAGGACGACATGCCGACCACGCCGTAGCACTCCGCTGCGGTCAGCCGGACGATCTGCGCGAGCGCGTCCTCGGTGATCGCGACGCGACCGAGATCGGACGATGCGAGGGTGAAGTCCACGGCGCGAGGTTAGACCTCTCGCAACGCGAGCGGGTTACTGCTGCTAAGGCACTCTTGCCGCGCTTGTCCTTCTCGAACAGGTAGAGCGTGCGGCCGCGTGCGTCGACGAGAACCTTGCCGAGCGCCGTCTTCCCGAGCGCGACCAGGGTTCCTTTCGGCGCCTCCCGCACGTGCCGCTGAGCTGGTGTCGCCGAAGGCGGCGGCGACGAGCACAGCTCCGGACAAGAGCGGCCGCAGCGATGAACAGCGTGAGCTTGCGCTTCATTTCGAGCTCCTCGGTTGTCAGAGACGAGCACTCCGTTCACGAACAGCTGGATCAGCACCGGCGGCCAGGCCCGCGGAGTTCACGGTGTCGGTGCCGGCGACGGTCTTGATATCGAGCCGGTCGTTCGCGATCTCGGAATGCAGGACGTTGACGGTCGGGACAAGGCCGCCGACCTTCACACCAGCGGCGTCTCCGTTGACCTTGATCCTGTCGTTGCCGTCTGTGCCGTTGACGATCGACGTCGTCGGCCGCGTCGTCGCCGGTCGTGCCGCCGAGCGAGCCGGCGAGGTCGACGTTGAACTCCTCGACGTCGGTTCCGGTCAGGTCGTTGACGGTGACGATGTCGGCGCCGCCGAGAGCGTTGAAGTCGACCCGCTCGACGCCGTCGGTGTCCATGGTGATGTTCGCGATGTCGCGGTGGAACCTGAGCCGGTTTCCGTTCGCCGTCAGGTCGACCTGCTCGGCGATGTTGGCGCCGTTGAAGAGCATCGTGTCGGTGCCGTTCTGCCCCTCGATCGGTGTCGCTGCCATCGCCCGGATCCCAGACGAACGTGTCGTCGCCGTTACCCATCAACGCCACGTCGTTGCCTCTGTTCCCGTCGATCGAGTCGTCGCCGTTCCCGCCGAGCAGCGTCTCGTTTCCGTTACCACCGAACAGGGCGTCGTCCCCGTTGCCGCCGATCAGCGTCCCCGCTCCGGAACCTCCGACCAGCCTGTCGTTTCCATTCCCGCCGTCGATCGTCGTCGGGATCGTGTCAGCGAAGACGCCGTTGCTCTCATCGATCCGCACCGCGTCGCCGCCGTTACCGGCCTCGACCACGATCTCGTGCGATCTCACTGCGCTCGAAGCTGAACTCGGCCGAGCCGTCATCGCCGAAATCGACCTCGACGACGCCAGGCTTGCCGGCCTGGAGCCGAACGGCGATCCTGATCAGCCCCGTTCGTGCCCTCGACCCTGAGCAGCCCGTTCTCCAGCGTCGGCGCCTTCAAACTGCTTACTTCTTCAACTTGCAACGCCTTGCCCGCCGCCTCTGCGGACGCAGCATTCCCCGCGCCCGCCAGAACACCGCCGGCAATGGCGCGGCCACCACGGCGACCGCCAAAACCATCAGCCCCACCGAGCGGGCGGCGCGCGAACTCGTGTGTGAAAAGAGATTCTTCATTGGCCTTCCTTTCTCAGTGGTTGACCTGCTCGTCTGCTTAGAGACACCGGTGACCGGCGTCTATTCCCGCGTAGTCGCAGACGGCGTCGACGATCGAGGAGTGGCTGCGCGGCGCCGCTGACGACAACGGCCGAGAGCGCCGCGGCTCTATGCTCACGCGCACGCTGCGGCCGCCGGCCAGCACCGATGGAGCGCCCACTCGACCCAGCCCGGCTAGGAGACCACCTCGACCGGCTCTACCGGGCCGCATGGGCGCTCTGTCGGCTCGCGCGCGGACGCCGAGGACCTCGTTCAGGAGACCTATGCCCGCGTGCTAGCCCGGCCGCGCGTCCTCCGCAAGGAGGACGACCTCGGCTATCTCTTGCGCGCGCTGCGCAACACCTTCTCTGAACCAGAAGCGGACCGAGAGCCGGCGGCTGCGCCCGAGCCCGCTCCCCGACGATCTCGACTTCATCGCCGACCCGCGCGCGAGCGCAGCCGCAGGCCGCACTCGAAGCGGCCGAGCTCTACGCCACAATCGCCGCGCTCCCGGAGGACTTCCGCGACGTCCTGGTCGCCGTGGACATCGCGGGCCTTTCCTACAAGGAGACGGCGCGGGCCCTTCGAATCCGGGAGGGGACCGTCATGAGCCGTCTCTACCGCGCCCGCCAGCAGGTGGTGCGCCAGATCGGGGCGAGGCTCAGCCTGACCGACCGACGTCAACCGTGCCGACGAGCACCTTCTCGGCCGGACGTAGCCTGATCGCCGTCCGCCCGCTCGCGCGTGACGGTCAGTGTCGTGAAACTCTTCGGCGACACGCCCGCCCACAGCGTGACCTTCTGGCCTTCGTTGAACGTCCCGACCGGCACGAGCACGCCCGCGCTGTCTTTTAGCCACGCCTCGTAGAAGCGCCCGCCTGCGAGGCGGGGAAGTCCGGTGGCATCGAGCTCGATCCGCCAGCCCGAAGACGTCTTGGTCAGCGTCGCGTCGCCCGTGGCCCCCGGCGCCAGGTCGGTCGGTGCAAGTGCAGCCCGGAACCGCTCGGGCGACGTGCCTGAACCGAACACGGTCAGCCCGATCGCGAGAGCCGCCACAGCGGTCGCGGCGGCGGCGCCGATCAGGACGAGCCGGCCCGGTCTGGACATGCGGCGCGTTCGCCGTTGCGCTTCGACCCGCGCTCGCAGGACCGCTGGCGCCTCGACCTGAGCCACCGCGCTTCGAGCGAGCGCGACCGCACGCTGCTGCTCGGCAAGCCGGTCGGCGAGGTCCGAAGACGCCGCGACTCGGTCCTCGAGCGCGGCACGACGCTCCGGCGCGATTGACCCATCCGCCAGCGCCGCCAGCTCGGCCACCTCCTGGCCGCCGGCTTTCTCTTCTTGACGGCGTTTCAACACGGCAACGGGAACGGTAGCTCCGAAACGGGAGAGAGAGCGTAAACGGTGCGCACACCTTTCTCGACACCTTTTGGCCGCAGCTATTCCCCTGCCGCCCACTCTTCTCGTGACCGCTCTCCTCAGCCTCACCGTTCTTTGGGAATGATCTCGGGCGATCGGTGTCAGTCGCTTATGGAAGGCACTACTCCGAAAGGGCAAACCATGAGGAACGAGATGATCCGGAGGACCAGACCTACGAAGCTCGGGAAGCGGCGGATCCTCGTCGTCGCCACCGAGACCCTGGGAGGAGCGACGCTGCATGACGTGCTCGGGGCCCACGGGGAGTCACCTGCACAGGTGCTTGTGATCGCGCCGGCCCTGAATTCGCGCCTTCGCTACTGGCTCCTCCCACCAGGACGAGGCCCGGCGCGCCGCCGGCGTCCGCCTCGCGGCCTCCCTCGCGCTACCTACGCTCCGCCGGGATCGAGGCGGTGGGCCGCATCGGTGACGCCGATCCACTGCAGGCGGTCGCCGACGCCCTGCACCAGTTCGGAGCACAGGAGATCGTGATCACGACTCCGCCGGGCGCACGCCCACACTGGCTCGCCGGCGACCTGGTCAGACGAGCCCGGCGCCGCTTCACCCAGCCAATCAGTGAGCTCGTCGCTCGAGCCGAGGTACGGGCCTGAGCTCCCAGCGAGCACCCTCTCCCGGGCGCACGCAGCACGAAGGATCGGCCGCTCAGGGAATGGGCACCGGGTCGCCGGTGTCTTCAGGGCATGAGATGTCGATCACTCCGAAAGGAACGAGCCGCATGTTGATACATCCTTCAGTCCATCTCGCCATCGCCTGCCAGCGGCAGCAGGCCGCCCTCGCACAGGCGGAGCGCCACCGGGTCGCAGAGGCCAACAGCTCCGCAACGCAGGCGTTCGTCCCCGAACGGGAAGATGCCTCCCATGCTCGGTAGCCGGCGCCGGTGGCGAGGGCATCGGCCGATCCTCCAAGACGCCCGGGAGTCAGCATGAGACCTCCTCAGCCTGCAAAGCGCGCCAACCCGGAGCTTCGGGAGCTCGCTTTCCGGGAGAGCGACGGCATCGAGGTCACGCTGCTGTGGGACCCCGCCGAGGACCGGGTCCTGCTCGACGTGTACGACGCTCGAGCGGACGCGGCCTTCGTACGCGATGTCGAGCGAGCTGACGCTCTCGACGCCTTCTACCACCCATTCGCATACCAGGATCCCCTAGCGCCCTATCCGTCGAACGCGCGACCCGGTGCAGGACGCTCAATCCACGGCTAGGAGGGTTTCGACGAAATGTTGCTCCTCCGTCAGGCGCGGCCTGACGACACAGCGTTATTTCGCCAAGCCCGACTATCAGGCCTTCTGGACCTTGCCGCCCTTCAGGCAGCGCGTGCAGACGTAGGCACGCTGCGGCGTCCCGCCGACGACGATGCGGACACGCTGAAGGTTGGGATCGAAGCGACGCCTGGTCGCAACCATCGAATGGCTCCGGTGGTTGCCGAACCCGGGCTTCTTCCCGCAGACGGAACAGATCTTTGGCACGGCGGGGAATGGTAGCGATTCCGCGGCGCTAGGCTCGGTTTACGTAGACCACCGCGCTTTGCTCGGTGGTCTTGCGGACAGGCTATTGCCCGCGTGCGGCTGCGAGCGTAGTGCGCAGCTGTGCGAACGCGTCGGCCATCTCGAGCGCGGTGCGCGCCGCCTCGGCGCCCTTGCCCACCCGCGCCTCGGCCTGCTCGGCCGTCTCCGTGGTCAACAGGCCGAACGAGACGGGCACGCCGGTCTCGATCCCGGCAAGCTGGAGGCCGCTCGCGGCCTCGCTGGCGACGAAGTCGAAGTGAGGCGTCTCGCCGCGGATCACACAGCCGAGCGCGATCACGCAGGAGTAGCGGCGCGTCTTGGCGAGTGCCATCGCCGCGATCGGCAGCTCGAAGGCGCCCGGCACCGGCATCACCAGCACGGCCTGCTGCGCGACTCCGGCCCCTTCGAGCTCGGCGAGCGCCGCGTCGAGCAGGCGGTTGGTGATCTCGGGGTTGAAGCGGCTGACGACGATCGCGACCGAGCGGCGTTGGCCGGTCGGCTCGCCTTCGAGGATCGCATACCCGTCGGGGACGCGGAACTCGCCCTCGGTGTGCTGGTCCGCCGGCAGCGGTACGACCAGCGGCTCGACCTGTGGCTCTGGCTCGGGTTGGGGCTCCGGATCGACCGGGTATTCCGGCTCGGCCTCGGCCACGATCTCCTCCGGCTCGGCGACCTCCTCCGGCTCGGCTTCGAGCTCCTCGGGCTCGACGACCTCCTCAGGCTCGACGACGAGCTCGTCCTCGTCGTCGCCGTTGAGGTCCTCGTAGAGGATCTCGGCCTCCGCCGCATGCTCCGCGCCTGCCGGCGGCCGGAGCCGCTGCGACCAGTCGCGGAGGGGCCAGTCTTCGGCGTCTTCTGGGCGGTCGCTCATTGCTCGTCGGTTTCGAATCGCAGGTCCTGGTGGTGCAGCCTGTGCCCGAGCTTTGCACGTTTGGTCTGGAGATAGCGCACGTTCTGAGTATTCGGCGGCACCTCGATCGGTACCTGCTCGGTGACGGTCAGCCCGAAGGAGACGGCGCTCTCGAGCTTGCGCGGGTTGTTGGTCAGCAGGCGGATGGTCGAGAGGCCCAGGTCGGCGAGGATCTGGTAGCCGATCCCGTAGTCGCGCGAATCGGCGGGAAAACCGAGTTCGAGATTCGCCTCGACCGTGTCGCGTCCCTGCTCCTGGAGCTCGTAGGCGCGGAGCTTGTTCAGCAGTCCGATCCCGCGCCCTTCCTGGGCCATGTACAGCAGCACGCCGCTGCCCTCGGCCGCGATCTGTGCGAGTGCGACCTCGAGCTGCTCGCCGCAGTCGCAGCGGAGCGAATGGAAGACGTCACCCGTGAGGCACTCCGAGTGCACGCGCACGAGCACGTCCTCCTCGCCGGCCACCTCGCCGCAGACGAGCGCGACGTGGTGCTTGCCGGTCAGGGTCTCGCGGAAGGCGACCGCCCTGAACTCGCCGTAGGCGGTCGGCAGCGCCACGCTCGACATCCGCTCGACGAGCTTCTCGTGCCGGCGCCGGTGCTCGATCAGGTCGGCGACCGTGATCATCTTCAGGCCGTGGCGCGCGCAGTACTTGACGAGGTCGGGGACGCGGGCCATCGTCCCGTCGTTCTTCATGATCTCGCAGACGACGCCGGAGGGATCGAGACCGGCAAGGCGGGCGAGGTCGACCGACGCCTCCGTCTGGCCGGCGCGCTGAAGCACACCGCCGTTGCGGGCGCGGAGCGGAAGGATGTGCCCGCCCTCGATCAGGTCATGCGGCCTGGTGGCGGGATCGATCGCGACCGCGATCGTGTGCGCGCGATCGGCGGCCGAGACGCCGGTCGAGATTCCCTCGCGTGCGTCGATCGTCGTCGTGTAGGCGGTGCCGAGGCGGGACTCGCTGCTCGAGGCGAGCGTGCGAAGCTGGAGCTCGTCGCAGCGTTCCTCGGTCAGGCAGAGGCAGATCACGCCGCGCCCGTGCGTAGCCATGAAGTTGATTGCCGTGGGCGTGGCGAACTCCGCCGCGATCGTCAGGTCGCCCTCGTTCTCCCGGTCGGGCGCGTCGACCACGACCACGAACTTGCCCGCCCGGAAGTCCTCGAGCGCCTCCTCGATCGTCGCGAACACGCGCGGTTCAGCCGCCGTCGCCATGGAAAGATCGTAGCCCGAGGAGCTTTTCCGCGTACTTGGCGAGGACATCGGCCTCCAGATTGACCTCGTTACGGGCCTCCAGCCCGCCCAGGGTCGTCGCCGAGAGTGTGTGCGGGACGAGCGCGACCGCAAAGCCCTCGTCGTCGAGCTCCGCAATCGTCAACGAGACGCCGTCGACGGCGATCGAGCCCTTCTCGACGCAGTAGCGGAGGAGCTCTGCGGGCGGATCGACCCAGACGCGCGCGCCTTCTCCTTCCCGTTCGACCGAACGGACGCGGCCGACGCCGTCGACGTGGCCCTGGACGTAGTGGCCGCCGAGCGGCTCGCCGGCCCGTAGCGCAGGCTCCAGGTTGACCCGGGCGCCGAAGGGCTTCACGCGCGCGACCGTCTCCGGGACGACGTCGAACGCGAGCGTCTGCAGGTCGCCGTCGACGACCGTCAGGCAGCAGCCGTCGATCGCGACCGAGTCGCCGATCGCGGCGGCGAGCGACGACTCGACGACCAGGCGCCCGTTCTCGAACGAGACGACCCGGCCGACCTCCCGGACGAGCCCCGTGAACACCCGGCAAGGCTAGCCCAGGGCAAGCGCCTCGAGCGTCTCGCGCACGACCCGGCCGAGCTCGCCGCGGCGCGGCGCCCCCGGTTTCCTGAGCTCGGCGAGCAGCTCGTCGAGCGCCTCCGACTGGTCGGCCGAGAGCTCTGCGCGATCCGTGGCGGAGGCCGCCTCGGCCAGCCGGGCGTTGTCGACGTGCCCCGCCAGCCAGCGGGAGAGCACGCCGATCAGCTCGTCAAGGCTCGTGGACATAGGCGCTGATCAGCAGGTCTTCCCCGATCGGCCGGGCGGTCATGCGCGCGAGCTCGACCGGCGCGGCGAGTGGGCCGAGCAACGGAAGCCCGTCACCGGCGAGCTCCGGGGCGACGAACAGGAGCAGCTTGTCGACGAGCCCGCGCTCGAGAAAGGCCGTCGCGACCGTCGGGCCGCCCTCGAGCAGGAGGGACTGGACTCCTTCCGCCGCCAGGGCCGCCAGCTCGTCCTCGAGCCGGCCGGGACGCAGCTCGAGCTCAGAACCGTCCGGGAGCGAGCTCGTTCCGAAGACGAGCCGCCGCGGCTGGCGGGCGGCATCGACGTCGCGCGCGGTCAGTTGCGGGTCGTCTGCCCGGACCGTCCCGGTGCCGACGGCAACCGCGTCGACCGCGGCGCGCAGCTCGTGGACGAGCCGGCGGCTCTCCTCCCCGGTCACCCAGCGCCGGCCGGGGACTGTGACCCGGCCGTCGAGCGTGGCCGCGAGCTTGAGAGTGACGAACGGGCGCTTCCGGGCGATCCAGGTTCGCCAGGCTTCGTTCTGCGCCCGGGCGTGGAACGTTTCCTCGAGCTCCACCTCGATGCCTCGCTCGCGTAGCAGCTCCAGCCCACCTCGAGCTTCGGGGTTCGGGTCGAGCGAGCCGGCGACGACCTTGCTCACGCCCGCCGCGAGGACGGCCTCGGTGCAGGGCGGCGTCGCGCCGTGGTGCGCGCAGGGCTCCATCGTCACGTAGAGCGTTGCCCCGCGTGCGCGGGCGCCGGCCGCCTCGAGAGCGACGACCTCGGCGTGCGGGCCGCCCTTGCGCTCGTGCCAGCCTTCGCCGACGACCTCCCCGTCCGCGACGACGACGGCGCCCACGACCGGGTTCGGGCGGGCCGTCAGGCGCCCACGCTCGGCGAGCTCGAGCGCGCGCTCGAGATGACGTCATGCCAGCAGCTGAACGAGCCGGCGATACGACCGCGGCAGGTCTTCCATCCCGAAGATCGCCGACCCGCAGACGATCAGGTCGGCGCCGGCGTCGTAGACGCTGCGGATGTTCTCGTTCGAGATCCCGCCGTCGACCTGGAGATGGGTCTGCGGTGGCAGCGCCGAGCGAAGCGAGTGAATGCGCTCGATCGCGCCCGGCATGAACGCCTGGCCCGAGTAGCCGGGATGGATGCTCATGCAGAGGACGAGATCGAAGCCCGCGGCCGCGTCGGCCGCGTCCTGCACGTCGGTCTCCGGCTTGATCGCCAGCCCGACCTGGAAACCGCGCTCACGCGCCTGCGCCGCGACGGACTGCGGGTCGGAGACGGCCTCGAGATGGAACGTGACACTGTCGGCGCCCGCGGTCTGGAGGGCGTCGAAGTAGTGCTCCGGGTCGTCGACCATCAGGTGGACGTCGATCGCCCCGCCCTCGCGGTGGATGAGCGGCGCGATCGACTGGAGCACGATCGGCCCGACCGTGACCGGCTCGACGAAGTGCCCGTCGCCGACGTCGAAATGGAAGACCCTCGCCCCCGCGCGGAGCAGCTGCTCGATCTGCTCCCCGAGCCGGGCGAAGTCGGCCGCGTACAGCGAGGGCTCGACCTCGACCGTACGGATCCACTGATCCCAGGTCACGGCGCGATCTTACGCCTCGACAAGTGTCAAACCCGCAGCCGCGCCACGAAGAAACCCGATGTGCCGTGGCGGTGCGGAGCCGTCAGCAGGAACCGCGGGTCCTTCGGATGGCGGAACTGCGGCCACTCCGTGCCGAGGTCATCGGGCACGAGGCCGGAGGCCTCGACGATCGCCTCGTTCTCGTCCGCGTTCAGCGTGCAAACGGAGAAGACCACCGTCCCGCCCGGCTTCACCCGCTCCGCGGCCGCGCGGAGCAGCCCGAGCTGGAGCTCGGGCAGCGGTTGCGCACGCCAGCGCAGATCGGGGCGGCCGGCGAGGACGCCGAGACCCGAGCACGGCGCGTCGACGAGGGCGCGGTCGAAGCCCGCGAGCTCCGGCGGCAGTGCGAGCCCGTCGGCGTTGACGACGCGGACGTTGGACGCGCCGAGACGGCGCGTGTTCTCCTCCAGCTCCCGCGCGCGGCCCTCGTGGAGCTCGACCGCGACGACGTCGCCGGCGAGCATGGTCGCCTTCCCCCCAGGCGCGGCGCAGAGGTCGAGCACCCGCTCCCCTGCGCGCGAATCGACCGCGAGCCCGGCCAGCTGCGAGCCGCGGCTCTGCGGCCAGATCCGGCCCTCCGCCAGCGCAAGGTCGTCGACGCGCTCGACCCGCCATGCCCCGGGGACGTCGGTCGGTTCGCCCCTGATCTCGCCGCGCACGAGGCGGACGACCGTCTCGGGGGCCTCGTTCTGGGCCCGCATCAGCTCGAGCGCCTCTTCCTCACCCCAGTCCCGCACCCAGGTCTCGTAGATCCAGTCGGGGTACGAGTGCTTCAGCGGCCCCTCCGGGAGCGCGGCCAGAAGCCCGCGCAGGCCGTCGCTCAGCCGCCGCATCACCGCGTTGGTGAACGGAACGGCCCGCTCCAGCCGCGCCGCCCGCACGAGCTCGACCGACTCGTTCACCGCCGCATGCGGCGCGACCTCGAGGTAGCCGAGCTGGTATGCGCCGAGCCGGAGTGCAGTGCGCACGGGCGGGTCGAGCTTCCGCACGGGCCGCTTGCCGAGCGTCTCGATCCCGTGGTCGAGGGCGCGGACCCGCTGCACGGTGCCGTACGCGATCTGCTGCGCCAGCGCGCGGTCGCGCCGGTCGAGCCCTGCGGCCGCGCTCTGGAGCACGCGGTCGGCGTAGGCGTCGTCCTCGAAGACGCGATGGACGACCTCGTAGGCCGCCCGGCGCGCGGGCGCTACCGGAGACCCCTGAGCCATTCGCCGTAGGCCATACGCCGGCCGCCCGGCGGTTGAACCTCGAGCGGCACGAACAGGCCGTCCTCGGCCCGCGCGCGCCAGACGGTCACCGGCCGCTCGTTCAGCTCCGCGCGGGCGCCGATGTGCGGGGAGAGCGCCCGAACCCGGTTCACCGCTTCCTCCGGCCGCGAGAGATCGAGCAGGCGGTCTTCCGGCCCGATCTTCTCCGCGTAGGTCGCACCCTCCTCGGGCTGCGGCTCGAACGACGGCTCGGGCAGCACGCGCTCGAGCAGCTCGACGGCGAGATCGGTCGCGCGGTCGTACACCGACCCGGCGTCGTCTTCCGGCCCGATCGGGAACGCCTCCTGCGCGGCGATCGGCCCGGCGTCGAGCTCCTCCACGAGCCGGATGAGGGTGACTCCGGTCTCGTCGTCGCCTGCCATCAGCGCGCGCTCGACGGGCGCCGCCCCACGCCAGCGCGGCAGCAGCGACGGGTGGACGTTCAGCCAGAGGTGGCGGTCGAGCCGGTCCGGCAGGATCAGCCGCCCGTAGGCAACGAGCACGATCGTCGGCTCGTCCGGCAGGTCCTCGATCCGCTCGATCACCGGCAACCCGAGCTTCATCGCGGTCAGCTTCGCCGGCGCCGGACGCAGCCCCCGTCCGCGACCGGCTGGGGCGTCCGGCTGCGTGAGCACGAACGGGATCTCGTGCCGGCCGACCAGCCGCTCGAGCACCTCGGCCCCGAACGGCGCACTAGCCGCAAAGCCGAACCTCACCAGGCTCCTTCTTTACCCCAAGATCGGCTGCGGGCGGAGCGTAGCCATAGCTTCGCGCCGCGCTTCGGGAGTCGTGCGCTCGAGGATCAGCAAGCCGTCCAGATGGTCGACCTCGTGCTGGACGACCCGCGCGTCCAGGCCCTTCAGCTCGAGGCGAAGCGGAGCGCCGGTCACGTCCTGGGCCTCCAGGGTGAGCGAGGAGTGGCGCTCGACCGGGACGAGCACCCGCTGGAGCGAGAGGCAGCCCTCGTCGTCGGTCAACCGCTCCTCGCTCGGGTCGACGATGCGCGGGTTGACCGCCACGACCGGCTCGTCCTGCTCCTCGCGCCGGAAGACGAACACACGGCGGACGACGCCCGCCTGCGTTGCGGCCAGCCCCACTCCGTTCGCGTCGTCCATCAGCGACGCCATCCGCTCGGTCAGGCGGCGGAGGTCGTCGTCGAAGACCTCGACCTCGCCGGCGCGCATCTTCAGCACCGGGTCCGGCCACTGGCGGATCTGCGCGAGCGCGAGCCGCCGGCGCGCCTCGCGCTCGGCGTCGAGCTCTTCGTCCCGGACCTGCCCGTGCTCGTCGGCCACGCGGGCAGTCTAGATTCACAGCGACTGCGGATCGACGTCGACGACGACGCTGAGGCCGGCTTTCCGCATCGCCGGCGCGGCTGCGGCGAGGGCTTTCGCAGCGCGCGCCGCCAGTGCACCGGGCCGCTCCGTCTTGGCCACGAGCTGCGCCCGGTGACGCCCCCGCAGCCTGAGGATCGGCGCCGGCCCGAGGAGCTCGTCGCCGCCGAGCGCCGTCTTCAACTCCTCCAGCGCGCGCATCGGCGCCTCCGGCTCGCGCCCCGAGACGACGATCCGGACGAGATGGCGGAACGGCGGGTAGCCGAGCGCCTGCCGCCGCTCCAGCTCGCCGGCGAGAAACCCCTCGACGTCGTGCCGCGCGGCGAGCTCGACTGTGCGCGCGTCCGGTTGGAAGGTCTGGACGAGGACGCGGCCCGGTGCGTCGCGCCCGCTCCGCCCCGCGAGCTGGGTGAGCAGCTGGAACGTCCGCTCCTCGGCCCGGAAGTCCGGCAGCGCCATCCCCGTGTCTGCATCGACGACCGCCGCCAGCGCGACGCCGGCGAAGTGGTGGCCCTTGGCGACCATCTGGGTGCCGAGCAGGACGGCGCGGTCCGCCGCCGCGAAGCGCTCGAGCGCAGCGCGGGGGTCCTTCGTCTCCGCGTCCAGCCGGATCAGCTCGAGCTCCGGGAGCCGCGCCGCGAGCTCGCGCTCGAGCCGCTGCGTGCCGGCGCCGATCCGGGCGAGCTCGGCCGAGCCGCACTCGGGGCAGAGCTCGGGAGCTGCCTCCCGGAACCCGCAGTGGTGGCAATGCAGGCCGTTGTCGTGGAGCACCAGCGCGACGTCGCAGTTCGGGCAGCGGCGCGTCACGCCGCAGGTGCGGCAGTGGATCGCGGGCGCGAGGCCGCGGCGGTTGAGCAGCAGGATCGCCTTGCCGCCGCCCTCCCTGATCTTCCCGAGCTCCGCGAGCAGGGGCGCCGAGAGCGGGTAGCCGGCCTCACGCCGGAGATCGACCACCCGCACGGGCGGCAGCCGGCCGAGCAGCCGGCCGCCGAGCTCGAGCCGGTCCAGGGCGGCCCAGCTCTCGGGCCGCGGCGTCGCGCTGCCGAAGATCGCGACCGCCCCCTCGAGCGAAGCCCGCTTCGCCGCCACCGTACGAGCGTCGTAACGCGGGTCGGAGTCCTGCTTGTAGGACTGGTCGTGCTCCTCGTCGACCACGATCAGCCCGAGCCCGCGCACCGGCGCGAACACCGCCGAGCGCGCACCGACGACCACCCGCGCCTCCCCGGAGGCGATCCGCTCGCGCTCGTCGCGCCGCTCGGCCTCGGTCAGGCCCGAGTGCAGCAGCGCGATCTGCTCGCCGAAGCGGGCCTGGAACCGGCCGAGCGCCTGCGGCGTCAGCGCGATCTCGGGCACGAGCACGATCGCGCCCAGCCCGCGCTCGAGCGCGGCCGCACAGGCCTGGAGATAGACCTCGGTCTTGCCGCTGCCGGTCGCGCCGTAGAGCAGAAAGCGCCCTTTGCCCGCGTCCATGCCTTCGACGATCCGGGCGAGCGCGGCCTCCTGTTCGGGGGTCAGCGAGGCCGGCGGCGCCTCTCCGGGGAGCCCGGTGGGCAGCGGCTTCCGCTCTCCGCGCCGCGCCCGCATCCGCGGCGCCACGAGCTCCAGTGCACGCGCCGGAGTCGAGCCGTAGTACTCGGCCAGCCACAGCGCCAGGTCGACGAGCGCCGGCGGGAGCTCGTCGAGGACGCGCCCGACCGGAGCGGCCTTCACCCCGAGCGGCGGCGCGTCCTCCAGCCCGACGACGACGCCGCGCACCTGCGAGCGCCCGAAGGGGACCGAGACGACCGTGCCCTTCCCCACTCCCTCCGGCGCCTCGTACGTGAACGCGCGCGCGACGGCGCGCGCCGAGACGAGCGGATAGACGGAGGCGTAGGACACGCCTCCAGCCTAGGTGTGGGCTCAGACCCCGGCGGCTTCGACGACGAACTCGGTCGCGAACCCGAGGAACAGCCCGAAGAGCACGAACCAGGCGATCAGCGTCTTCGACGCCAGCCGCGCGTTCACGTTGATCAGCTGCATGACGACGTAGAGGATCGACCCGGCCGCGAGTGCAAGGAAGGTGATCGAGAGCGCCTCGCTCGACCAGGCCTGTCCGATCAGCGTGCCGACGAAGGTCGGGCCGCCGCCGATCAGGCCGAGGAGCAGCAGGAACCGCCAGGCCGGCTTGACCGTGTCGCCGGACATCGGCGCGACGATCCCGAAGCCCTCGGTCGCGTTGTGCAGGCCGAAGCCGACGATCAGCACGACGGCAAGGCTGATCTCGCCCTGCGCGCCTGCCTGCCCGATCGCGAGGCCCTCGGAGAAGTTGTGCAGCCCGATCCCGGTCGCGATCAGCAGCGAGAGCCAGGCCGACGCGGAGAGCGACCCGACCCAGCTCTGCTCGAACTCGGCAGCGGACGCCGCGCCGGGGCCGAGCATCGCCTCGTCGCGCTTCCGCTTCATCCAGCCGTCGTAGTAGACGAGGCTCATCAGCCCGATCGCAGCGCCGGCGCCGAAGAGCAGCGCGTACCACGCGAAATGCGACCAGCTGCCGCCGTCGACCGCGCCCGAGAGCGCCTCGTCCACCGGCTCGATCCCGCCGTGGATGACGTCGTAGAGCAGGAACAGCAGGATCCCGGTCGCGGTCGCGCTCAGCGCGGCCTTCACGCTCAGGCTCAGGTGCTCGACCCGCGCGAGCGGGAGACCGATCAGGATGGTCGAGCCGGCAATGGCTCCGAGGACGAGAATCTGGGCTGAGGACACTCGGTCAGGATCTCCTTGCGGTCAGTGTAAGGCACACCTTACAAAACGGCCGCGACTATATTGGCGCCAAGGGCTCCCGTCAAACGGGAAGGGGACATGGCGCAGCGACATTCGGTCGACGACTACCTGGAGACGATCTGGTTTCTCGCCTTCCCGATCGGCGAGTACCGGCCGGTGGCGACGGAGACGCCGACGCTCGCCTCACGCGTCGCGGAGATGCTCGGGGTCTCGCGGGCGTCCGCCGGCGAGATGCTGAAGCGGCTCGAGGCCGACGGGCTCGTCGCGCGCGGCGAGCACAAGGAGGCGCTTCTGACCGCGAAGGGGCGCGAGCGCGCGGAGAAGGTCGTCCGCAAGCACCGGATCATCGAGCGGCTGCTCACCGACTTCATGGGCTACACCGCCGCCGAGGCCCACGTCCACGCAGACGAGCTCGGCGACACGTTCAGCGACGACATGGTCGAGCGGATCGACGAGAAGCTCGGCCACCCGACGCGCTGCCCGCACGGCTGGCCGGTCGACCCCGAGCTCGAGCAGCGCGAGAACCTCGAGCTGACCCCGCTCGCGACGCTCGCCCCCGGCGACCGGGCGACGATCGTCAGGCTCGCCGAGCACGACGGCGAGCTGCTGCACTGGTTCTACGACCACGGGCTCGTCCCCGGCACGGAGATCGAGGTACGCGACGCGCAGCCGTCCGCGGGTCAACTCACCGTCGGGCTGAACGGCGACGAGCGCGAGGTCGGCGAGCGCGCGGCCGCCGGGCTCTTCGTCCGCCGCGCTAGTGCCTAGGCGGTAGTCGCAGCGGCGACACCGGCCGCCTCGCGGAGCGCGTCCGCCTTGTCGGTGCGCTCCCAGGTGAAGTCGTGGTCGTCGCGGCCGAAGTGCCCGTAGGCGGCGGTCTTCGAGTAGATCGGCCTGCGCAGGTCGAGATCGCGGATGATCGCCGCCGGGCGCAGGTCGAAGTGCTCGCGGACGAGGTCCTCGATCCTCGTGACCGCGATCGTCTCGGTGCCGAAGCACTCGAGCTCGACCGAGACGGGGTGGGCGACGCCGATCGCGTAGGCGACCTGAAGCTCGCACCGGCTGGCGAGCCCCGCGGCGACGACGTTCTTGGCGACGTAGCGGGCGGCATAGGCGGCCGAGCGGTCGACCTTGGTCGGGTCCTTGCCGGAGAACGCGCCGCCGCCGTGGCGGGCCATGCCGCCGTAGGTGTCGACGATGATCTTCCGGCCGGTGAGCCCGGTGTCGCCCATCGGCCCGCCAACGACGAACTTGCCGGTCGGGTTGCAGTAGAAGAAGTCCTTGTCGCCGAGCAGGCGCTTGTCGTCGTAGAGGTGGCCCGGCAGGATCGGCCGGAGGACATGCTCGGCGAGATCCGGCTTGATCAGCGAGTCGGCGTCGAGCCCGTCCCGATGCTGGGTCGAGATCAGCACGCGGACGATCTCGACCGGCCGCAGGTGGCCGTGCTCGTCGGTCTCGTAGCGGACCGTCACCTGTGACTTCCCGTCCGGCCGCAGGTACGGAAGCACGTCGGCCTTGCGCACCTCGGCGAGCCGCTTGCAGATCCGGTGCGCGAGCGTGATCGGCAGCGGCATCAGCTCGTCGGTCTCCTCGGTCGCGTAGCCGAACATCATCCCCTGGTCGCCCGCGCCCTCCTGGTCGAGCGGGTCGACGTCGCCGGGGTCGTGCTGGACCTCGTAGGAGGTGTCGACCCCCTGGGCGATGTCGGGCGATTGCTCGTCGATCGCGACCATCACGCCGCAGGTCTCGGCGTCGAAGCCGTACTTCGCGCGGTCGTAGCCGATCTCGCGGATCTTCCGACGGACGACGCTCGGGATGTCCACGTAGACCCGGGTCGTGATCTCGCCGGCGACGACGACGAGTCCGGTCGTGATCAGCGTCTCGCAGGCGACGCGCCCGAGCGGGTCCTCGGCGAGGACGGCGTCGAGGACCGAGTCCGAGATCTGGTCGGCCATCTTGTCGGGATGGCCCTCGGTCACGGACTCCGAGGTGAAGAGGAACGACCGGTCAGTCACGGGCGCGAAGGCTACCGGACGGACACGAAGCCCTTGAGCGACAGGACGTCCCCGTCCACCGATCCGTAGAAGAGCGCCGTCGACAGCGCCTCCAGGTGCGCCTTCATCTCGGGCGAGAGCGGCTTGCCGCTCTTGCCGCTCTTCGCGAGCGTGTCGAGCAGCGGCACGAGCTTCGGCACGTCGGCGTAGACGACCCCGGTGGTCTGGTCGGGCAGGCCGGCCGCCTCGGCGGCGTCCTTGTACGCCTGCGAATCGGCGAGGTAGGGGCCGTTCGCGAGGCTCGTGATCGCGCCTTCGGCGTTCGTGACGACGAGCCTGCCGTCGAGGATGCCGTAGTAGACGGTCGACGACTTGCCGAGCGAGAGCTTCTGGAAGTCCTGGCCGGCCACGTTGACCGGCTCCGGCGTCTTCTGCGTGAAGGCGCCGACGAGCGTCGCAAGCTTGTCGAGCGTCCCCTTGGCCTTCTCCGCGTCGTCGACGGTGACCAGGAGCGTGAACTCGTTCTTGCCGCCGACCGGGCGGACGGTGATCGCCGTCTCCCCCTTGAACAGGCCGATGATCTCGTCGATCAGCGCCCCGAGCGCCTTCTGCGCCTCGCCGAGCTGCTTCTGGACCGACGGGGTGCGCTTCGCCTCGTCGAGCGTCGCGTCGAGGCCCTTCAGGTCGATGAAGAGCGAAACGTCGGCCGGGACGTGCGAGGCGAGCTCCGGCTTGAAGGGCGTGGCCTCGAGCTCGTCACCCTTCAGCCGCACGTCGGCGGCGAAGCCCTTCTCCTCCGCGCTCAGGGCGCCGGCGAGCCACCCGATTCGCCCCACGCCCGGGAGGGGACCGGTCCCTGCGGCGAGGTCAGGCACGGAGCCCGAGCTCGCGCTCTTCTTGGACTGGGTCGCCAGCGATCGCCGGAGCGTCGGTCCGTCGACGTAGACGGTCGCGAGCGCAGTCGCCGGGAGCGAGGCGATCGCCGCCTTGTAGTTGTCACTGTCGGCGAGCGTGCCGCTGCGCTTCGCGACCTTGTAGCGGTCGATCGTCTCCCGCTTGTCGGCGACCACCTGCCAGCCGTCGATCTCCTCGCTGACCGGGTTGCCGTTGTCCTTCGCGAGCAGCGCCTGAAACTTCGCCTGGTCGTTCGGCTGGGTGGCGGCCAGGAAGACCTTCTTCGAGAAATCCTGGCCGTTCAGCGTGAACTGGTCGGTCTCGGGACCCAGGGCCGGCTTGACGTCCTGCTCGAAGTCGACGCCGGGTCCGGCGATTCCGGAGAGGAGCTTCTCGCCGTCGGGGAACTTCTTCAGCAGCGCGTTCAGCGCGGTCCACTGCTGCGAGTCGAAGGTGGTGTCGAGACGGACGAGGAGCGGAGCCGTCTTCGGCGCGATCGCAGCGCCGCCCTCGCTGCTCGTGGCGGAGCCGCTCTTGCTGCCACCGCCGCAGGCGGCGAGCGGAAGCGCGAGCAGGGCGACGAGCAGGGCGAGCAGGAGGCGGCGCACCGGGCTGATCCTACTCGCCTCGCAGACGCCTGCCCATCAGGGAGGCGGCCAGGTCGCCGAGGCTGTCGCCCTCGAGGATGCGGCACACGCCCTCGGTGATCGGCAACTCGATCCCGAGGCGGTGCGAGAGGTCACGGAGGACGGGCGCGGTCGTCAGGCCCTCGACCACCTGCCCGATCTGGGCGACCGCCTCCTCCGCCGTCGCGCCTTGGGCGATCAGCGCTCCGGCGTGACGGTTGCGGCCGTAGGGGCTGTAGCACGTCACGATCAGGTCGCCCATCCCGGCGAGGCCGGCGAAGGTCTCGGGCCGGGCGCCGTAGGCCTCGCCGAGGCGCGCCATCTCCACCAGGCCCCGCGTGATCAGCGCCGCCTTGCCGTTGTCGCCGAGCCCGAGGCCGTCGACACCGCCCGCCGCGAGGGCGATCACGTTCTTCGCCGCCGCGCAGAGCTCGACGCCGGCGAGATCCGGGTTCACGTACACCCGGAAGACCATCGAGTTGATCGCGTGCTGGAGCTCGACGGCGAGCCCCTCGTCCTCGCTCGCGATCACCGTGGCGCTCGGCTGCCCCTGGGCGATCTCCTCCGCCATGTTCGGGCCGGAAAGCACCGCCACCGGGCGGTCGCGGACGAGCGTCGAGAGCCGCTCGCCGGTCGCCGGGTCGAGGCCCTTCGTCAGCGAGAGCGCTGCGCCGCCGGGCGGCAGTCTGGCCACCACCTCCCCGAAGGCGCGGCTAGGGACAGCGAGGGCATAGAGGTCGGCCCCCTCGGGCGCCTCGTGCGCAGCGGCGACGCCGCTCAGGTCGACATCGGTCAGGTAGCGCGGGTTGCGGCCGGTCTCGGCGATCGCCGCGGCCTGGGCGGGATCGCGGCAGACGAGCGTGACCTCGTGCTCGCGGTCGGCCAGGAGGCGCGCGAACGCCGTCCCCCACGAGCCTCCGCCGACGACGGCTGCCTTCACCGGATGAACGCTACTGTGGGACGCGGTGCGCCGTCTCTGCCTCGCACTCGTCGCGCTGGCCGTGGCCGCCCCGGCGCAGGCCACGCCGAGCCCCAGGCTGCGCATCGTCTTCCAGGAGGGGCAGAGCGTCCGCCAGATGAGCGACCGTGTTGCGGCCGTCCGCCGGATCGCGATCGCGAAGCGCCAGGTCAGGCCGCTGCTGACGGGAACGGCCTACGCTGAGGCGGCGAAGAAGGCGAAGCCGCCGGCCGGCTTCGGGCATCCGGCGAGCATCGAGGGCTTCCTCTTCCCCGACACGTTCGTGTTCGGCCCGTCGACGACGGCCGAGCAGCTCATCTCGCTCCAGCAGGCCGCCTTCGCCCGCGCGTGGAAGAAGGTGCGGCTGCCGGCCGGGCGGACTCCGTACGACGTCCTGATCGTCGCCTCAATGATCGAGCGCGAGACCGTCGCCCCGGAGGAGCGCCCACTCGTGAGCGCCGTGATCTGGAACAGGCTCGCCAGGGGGATGCCGCTCGGCATCGACGCGACGCTGCGGTACGGGCTCGGCATTCCCGGTACGCGGCCGATCACGGCGGCTCAGCAGCGCAGCGACACGCCCTACAACACCAACCGCTTCACCGGCCTGCCGCCGACCCCGATCGGCAACCCGGGGCTCGCGTCGATCCAGGCGGCGGCGCGGCCGGCCAGGGTCGATTACCTCTACTACGTGCGCCTACCGGACCGAGTTCATCACTTCTTCACCGCCTCGGAAGCCGAGTTCTGCGCCAAGGCGGCCGAGCTCGGCTACAAGGGCTGCTAGGAGGGTTTGGCGGAATGTTGCTCGTCCGACTAGTAGACCTAGCTCCGGCGGACGAAGTCGATCGAGACCGGTACGCCTTCGAGGCCGAATCGCTCGCGCATCTGGTTCTCGACCCAGTAGCCGTAGTCGCGGGTGACGAGGCTCGGGTCGTTGACGAAGAAGCGAAAGCGCGGCGGGCGCGTCTGGGTCTGCGTGCCGTAGAGGAGGTTGAGCCGGCGGCGGTCGCGCGCGGGCGGCTCGCGGATGGCGCGGAGCTCCTGGAGAAAGTTGTTCAGCTCCGGCGTCGAGATCCGCATCGTGTCGCGGGTGAAGAGCTCCTCGATCCGGTCGAGCAGGCGAGCGATGCCGCGGCCCGTCTTCGCCGAGATGGTGACGACCCCCGGCCGCTGGCGGAGGCGGTGCTCGAGCCGCGGCCGCACGTCCTCGACCTTGACCTGGCCGATGTCCCACTTCGAGAGCACGACCAGCGTCGCGTCGTTCGCCTTGCGCGCGACGTCTGCGACCGCGAGGTCCTGGTCGACGAGACCCTCGCTCGCGTCGACGAGGACGAGAGCGATGTCCGCCCGGTCGGCGGCGTCGAGCGCGCGCAGCTCCGAGTAGTACTCGATGCCCTGGCGCTGCCGTCGCTTGCGGCGGAGCCCGGCGGTGTCGACGAGGACGAAGGTCGTCTCGCCGCGCCGGAAGACGGTGTCGATCGAGTCTCTCGTCGTGCCGGGCACCTCGGAGACGATCACGCGCTCCTCGCCGAGGATCGCGTTCAGCAGGCTGGACTTGCCGACGTTCGGGCGGCCGAGGATCGCGACCCGGATCGCGTCGTCGGAGACCTGTGCGGGGCCGGAGCCCGGGAGTCGGGCGACGACCGCGTCGAGCAGGTCGCCGGTGCCGTGGCCGTGCATCGCGGAGAGCGGGACCGGGTCGCCGAGACCGAGCCGGTGGAACTCGAGCGCCGCCTCCTCGCGCGCCGGGTCGTCGATCTTGTTCGCGAGCAGGAAGACGGGCTTGTGTGCCTCGCGCAGGATCTGCGCGACCTCCTCGTCGCCGGGCGTGATCCCGATCTGAGCGTCGACGACGAAGAGCACGATGTCGGCCTCCGCCACCGCAGCCCGGGCCTGGCCGGCGATCGAGCGTGTGATCGGCGAGGGATCGGCGATGTCGACGCCGCCGGTGTCGATCAGCCGGAACTCCGTGCCCGCCCACTCGCAGACGAGCTCCTTGCGGTCGCGGGTGACGCCCGCCGTCTCGTGCACGACCGCGGCCCGGGAGCCGGTCAGCCGGTTGACGAGCGTCGACTTGCCGACGTTCGGGAAGCCGACCACGGCCACCGTTCCGGCAAGGCCTCCGGGCTCTTTCCGCTCCGGCGCCGGCAAAGCCGGCACCTCCGCTCCTGGATCGCCTCCGTCAAGCCTACGGCTCATTCCGCTCCGGCGCCGCAAAGCCGGCACCTCCGCTCCTGATCGCCTCGTCACTACGCTCATTTCCGCTCCGGCGCCGGCAAAGCCGGCACCTCCGCTCCTGGATCGCCTCCGTCAAGCCTACGGCTCATTTCCGCTCCGGCGCCGGCAAAGCCGGCACCTCCGCTCCTGGATCGCCTCCGTCAAGCCTACGGCTCATCGCTCAGGCCGCGGCGTGCGCGCGGACGAGCTGCTCGATGTGGTCGACGACGTCCTCGACCGTGAGGTTCGTCGTGTCGATCAGCTCGGCGTCCTCGGCCGGCTGCATCCGCTCCGCATCTTTCTCGTCGCGGGCGCGGAGGTCGGTCGCGAGCGCGTCCGCGCCGATCTCCGGCCGCTCGGCCAGCCGACGGCTCGCGCGCACCTGCGGATCGGCCTGAAGGTAGATCTTCACCTTCGCTCCCGGGGCGACGACGGTGCCGATGTCGCGGCCCTCGATCACGGAATCGCCCTCCTGTCCCAGCTCGCGCTGGCGCTCCCTCATCACCTCGCGCACCTCCGGATGCCGCGCCACGACCGGGACGAGCCGGTCGATTTCGGCCCGGCGGATCGCGGCCGTGACGTCGGTGCCGCCGATGAAGCAGCGGCCGTGCTCGTCGAAGTCGACCGGGTTTTGCTCGGCGAGCTCGCCGAGCCTTGCGCCCTTGTCGAGCGGGACGTTCTCGTTCTTCGCGAGCCAGGTCAGCGCGCGGTACATCGCGCCGGTGTCGAGGTAGCGGAAGCCGAGGCGCTCCGCGAGGCTGCGCGCCACTGTGCTCTTCCCGGCGCCGGCCGGGCCATCGATAGCAATGATCATGCGCTTTCGCCTCCGGCGAAAGCGCTAGACAAAAATGCCCGCCACAGCCCAACGTGCGCGGATCTCATGCGCTTGGCGATCATCGGGGAAGAGTTGTGCCGGTGCGTCAACGTTGGGCCACTGAGTCCAGAAGCTCGTAAAAGCCGGGGAAGCTTACCGACACCGCCTCCGCTCCTTCGATCCGGACGCCTTCCCGCGAGAGCAGGCCGGCAACCGCCCCGACCATCGCGATCCGGTGGTCGCCGTCCGACTCCATGGCCCCACCCTTGGGGCGAGAGGGCACACCCCTCACCCTGAAGCCGTCATCGCTCGATTTGATCCGGATCCCAAGGGCGCGTAGGGCACTGGTCACGGCCTCGATTCGGTCTGATTCCTTTTGACGGAGCTCGGCGGCACCGCGGACGACGCTCTCGCCGCGGGCCATCGACGCCGCGAGGGCGAAGAGCGGCAGCTCGTCGATCATCCCGGGCACCTCGTCGGGGCCGATCTCGGTCGCGACGAGGTCGGAGTGCTCGACCTCGATGTCGGCGACCGGCTCGCCGCCCGGGGCGGTGCGGTTGTAGAGCGAGATCCGTGCACCCATGCGCTCGAGGACGCTCATCAGGCCGGTACGAGTCGGGTTGACGCCGACGCCCGAGATACGGAGACGCGAGCCGGGAAGCAGCGTCGCGGCGACGAGGAACGGAGCAGCCGAGGAGAAATCGCCCGGGATCGTGAGCCGGAGCGGGTCGAGCCGCTCGGCCGGCCGCACCTCGACCTGCCCGGGCGAGCTGCGCACCGCCGCGCCCGCCGCGCGCAGCATCCGCTCGGTGTGGTCCCTCGTCGGGACGGGCTCGACCACCGTCGTCGGACCGCCCTCGGCAAGCAGCCCTGCGAGGAGGACGCACGACTTCACCTGAGCGCTCGCAACGGGGAGCTCGTAGCGCAGCGGGGCCAGTGAACGCCCTTCGATGCGCAGCGGCAGGCCGCCGCCGGTCGTCTCCACGGTCGCGCCCATCAGCGTCAGCGGATCAGCGATTCGGCCCATCGGTCGCCGCGACAGCGACTCGTCTCCGACGAGCTCGAAGCGCTTGCCGTCCTGGCCGGCGAGGATCCCGGCGACGAGCCGAACGAGCGTGCCGGCGTTCCCGCAGTCGACCGGCCCCGCCGGCTCGCGCAACCCGCGCAGGCCCACGCCCGAGACACGCATGGTGTCCCCGTCCTCCGCCACGTCGACGCCGAGCGCGCGAACGGCCGCGACCGTCGACTCGGTGTCGGCCGAGCGGCCGAACCCCTCGATCACGCTCTCGCCGTCCGCGATCGCGCCGAGCAGCACCGCGCGATGCGAGATCGACTTGTCGCCTGGCACGGCGATGCCGCCCTGCACCGACCCCGCCGGATCGATCTTCATTCGATTACGGGCGAGACCGACACGCCGTAGCCCTGCGCCTCGAGCAGCCGCGCCGCCCGCTCGGCCTCCGATGCGCCGGAGACCAGGATCGTCAGGACGCCGCCGCGGTCGGGAGAGAAGTGCCGCAGCTCGAAGTCCTCGATGTTGATCCGCTCGGCGCCGAGTGCCTGCGTGATCCCGGCGAGCACGCCCGGCCGGTCGGGCACGTGCGCGGTCACGCGCTGGAGCTCGCCCGGATCGGGATAGGCCTCGTCGAGCATCCGCCGGCGGTGGCCGGAGGCCTCGGCGATCCAGCGGGCGAGCATCCCCGCGTCGCGGGCAGCAAGGGCCTGCTCGAGCTGCTCGATCCGGCGGCGGTGCTCGGCCAGCGCCTCACCGAGCGCGCCCGCATTGTCGAGGAAGATGTCGACCCAGATCCGCGGGTTCGCGCCGGCGACCCGCGTCATGTCGCGCAGCGAGCCGCCCGCCGCCGCCAGCGGGTCGTGGCCCTCGATCCGCCCCGCCCCTGCCTGGTTGACGAGCACGTTCGCGAGCGCGTGCGGCAGATGGCTCGTCAGCGCGACCAGGCGATCGTGCGCCTGCGGGTCGATCGCGACCGGCACGGCGCCGAGGGAGACGACGAACCCGTGCACGAGCCGGTACCGGTCCGCGTCCGTGCCGGCCCCGGGGGTCAGGAACCAGGTCGCGCCCTCGAACAGCTCAGCAGTCGCGTACGCAGGGCCATGTGCCTCGCGGCCGCAGACAGGGTGACCGCCGACGTACCGGTCACCGAGCCCTGCTCCCCATGCCTTCGTCGAGCCGACGTCGGTCACGGTCGCGCGCTCCGGCGCGGCCTCGAGCACCGTCTGGACCTGCGACGCGAGCTGCGTCACGGGCACGGCGACGACGACGAGGTCGGCCTCCGCGACGGCCGCCTCCATCGAGCCGGCAGGCTCGTCCACCGCGCCGCGCTCCGCGGCCACCCGCAGCGCCTCGGGGTCGCCGTCGTAGCCGGCGACGTGATCGGCGCCGGCCCGCTTTGCAGCCAGACCGACGGAGGCCCCCATCAGGCCCGTGCCGACGACTGCAACGCGCATCAGCGGCCGGCCGCGCGCATCAGCTCCGCAACCTGGAATGCGAGATCCAGCGACTGGCGGGCGTTCAGGCGCGGGTCGCAGAGCGTGGTGTACGCGGTGTCGAGCTGCTCCTCGGAGAGGCTGTCGCTGCCGCCGAGGCACTCGGTGACGTCGTCGCCGGTGATCTCGACGTGGACGCCGCCGGGCCACGTGCCCGCCTCGCGGTGCACCGCGAAGAAGCCCTCGATCTCGCCCATGATGTGCCCGAAGTCGCGCGTTTTCAGGCCCGCGGAGGTGAGGAACGTGTTCGCGTGCATCGGGTCGCAGACCCACACGACCGGGTGGCCAGAATCGCGAACCGCGCTGACGAGCGGCGGCAGCGTGTCGCGAACGCGGTCCGCGCCCATCCGCGTGATCAGGGTGAGACGGCCGGGGATGCGCCCGGGATTGAGCGTCTCGCAGAGCTCCAGCACGTCACCGGCCGTGGCGGCCGGGCCGAGCTTGGCGCCGACCGGGTTGTGCACGCCGGCGAGGAACTGGACATGGGCGCCTTCCGGGTCGCGCGTGCGCTCGCCGACCCAGAGGAAGTGCGCGGAGCAGTCGTACCAGTCGCCGGTCAGCGAGTCGCGCCTCGTCAGCGCCTCCTCGAAGTCGAGCAGCAGCGCCTCGTGGCTCGCCCAGATGTCGGTCTGGTGCAGCGCCGGGTTCCGCATGTCGACCCCGATCGCGGTCATGAAGGCCATCGCCCGCTCGATCTCGTCGGCGATCTGCTCGTAGCGAAGGCCCTCGGGCGAGTTGGCGACGAACTCCTGCGTCCAGGCGTGGACCTGGCCGAGGTCGGCGAAGCCGCCCTTCGTGAACGCACGCAGCAGGTTGAGCGTGGACGTCGCCTGGTGGTAGCCCTGGAGCATGCGCTCGGGATCCGGTGTCCGCGCCTCGAGCGTCGGCTCCTCGCTGTGGACGATGTGGCCGCGGAAGGACGGGAGGACGAGGTCGCCCACGGTCTCCGTCGGCTGGGAGCGCGGCTTCACGAACTGGCCGGCGATCCGCCCCACCTTCACGACCGGCACGCTCGCCGCGTAGGTGAGCATCGCCGACATCTGGAGCATGATCTTCAGCTTCTCCCGCAGGTTCGGGGCGTTCCAGTCGTGGAACGACTCGGCGCAGTCGCCCGGCCTGGAGGACGAACGCGCGTCCCTCCACGACGTCGGCGAGCCGCGCGAGCAGGCTCCGCGCCTCGCCGGCGAAGACCAGCGGCGGCATACGGGTGATCTGCTCCACGACCTGCCGGACGTGAGCAGGGTCAGGCCAGTCGGGCTGCTGGAGCGCCGGGAGGCTGCGCCACGAGGAGGGCGACCAGGATGCCGAGGTAACTGCCACTTTCGGCAGTGTAGTGAGGGCTCTCAGTCGCTTTCGAGTGCGGGCTCGGGGCGCACGCGCAGCACCTTGCGCACGGGCTCAGGGAACCACCAGTTGTACTTGCCGAGCAGCATCATCAGCGACGGCAAGAGCACGGCGCGGATCAGCGTCGCGTCGATCAACACGCCCGCTGCCAGGCCGATCCCGAACTGTTTGATGTCCGGGCCGGGCCCGGTCGACAGCGAGAAGAACGCGAACACCAGGACGAGTGCCGCGCTCGTCACGAGCTTCCCCGTCCGCGCGAGGCCGAGAGCGATCGCCTGCTTGGTGTCCCTCGTCGCGTCGTACGCCTCGCGGATGCGGGTGACGATGAAGACCTCGTAGTCCATCGAGAGCCCGAACAGGAACGCGAAGATCATCAACGGGATCCATGCGATCACGGCCTGGGTCGCCTTGATCCCCCAGATCGCCTCGCTGCCGTGGCCCTGCTGGAAGATGAAGACCACGACGCCGAGCGCGCAGGCGAGCGAGATCAGGTTGAGGAGCACCGCCTTCACGGCGAGCACGATCGAGCGGAATGCCCGCATCAGGAGCAGGAAGGTCAGCAGGACGACGAAGCCGAGGACGTACGGGAAGTTGCCGTACACCGCGTGCACGAAGTCGCGGTCCTCCGGCGCCACGCCGCCCAGCGTGAGCTTCACGTCGCCGCCGATCTGCTCCTGGAGGTCCGGAAGCACGTTGTGCTGCAGGTTCGAGATCACCTTGCGGGCGGGCTTCGCCGCGCCGTCCGTCGAGGGGATCGCCTCGACGAGGCCCGTGCCGCCCTGCTCCCACCCGGGCGGCGCCGAGGCGCCGGCGACGCCGTCCGTCTCGCGCAGGCGCTTGACCACGAGCGCCCGGACGGGGTCGCTCGACCCGTGCTCGATCAGGACGACGTACGGCTTCAGAGCGCCCTCGCTCAGCCCGGCGGCGGACAGCGCGTCGCGACCCTGGAAAGCGTCGCCCGTCCCCGGCAGGTTCTTCGCCTCCGCCTCCGAAGGGTTGAGCTTCACCGCCGGGATCAGCAGGAGGACGACGATCGCGATCCCGGCCACAGCGATCCTGCCCGGCCGTTTGACGACGTACTCCGCCCAGTTGTGCCAGAAGCCCTTCTCCCCCGGATCCGCGGAGACGATCCGTTTCGGGATCACCCGCAGACGGTCGATCCGGTGGCCCATCCAGTACAGGAGCACCGGCGTCAGGGTCAGGGTCGAGAGGACGGCGATCGCGGGGATCAGCATTCCGCCGATCCCGATCGAGCGGATGAACGGCAGCGGCAGCAGGACCATGCTCAACAGGCCGATCGCGACCGTGGAGCCGGAGACGACGACCGACCGGCCGGCGTGCGTCATCGTCTCGATGATCGCGGACTCGACGTCCCGGCCGTGGTGGAGCTCCTCTCGGAAGCGGAAGATCATCAGCAGGGAGTAGTCGACCGATACGCCTAACCCGACCAGGGCGACTAGGAACTCGACGACGATCGAGACGTTCGTGACGTAGGTGAGCAGGTAGACCGCGCTGAACGTCGTGAGGATGGAGATCGCGGCGGTGACGAGCGGGACCGCGACGGCGGGCAGCGTCCCGAACACGAACAGCAGCACGAGCAGCGCGCCGATGCCGCCGATCATCACCTCGACGAGGATGCTCGGGCCGCCGGTCCCGCCAATGTCCTCCTGGAGCGGGTCTCGGCCGGTGAGGTGCGCGGTGACACCGGGCGGCGCGTTCGCCTTCAGCGCGCTTCGCACCTGCTTCACGTGCAGGTTCGAGTTGAAGCCGGGATTACCCGGCCCGTAGATCTCGGCGAACGTCGTGTGCCGGTCCTTCGACACGTACGACGGGACGCGGGTGGAGAAGTACGAGCTCGTCCGCGAGCCCTTGTTCACGGCTGCGGCCGCCGCGATCGCCTTCGTGATCCCGCGCTCCTTCGTCACGTCGCCGTTCGAGCGGAAGACGGCGACGAGCGGAGCCTGCTCGCCGTTGCCGAACGTCTTCAGCGTCCGCTGGTTCGACTCGTAGGCCGAGTAGCCGGGGATCGAGAAGGACTCGAACCAGCGCTTGCCGATCTGGCTCGCCGACACGAACCCGACGAGGAGCGACAGAATCCAGATGGAAACGATCCAGCGACGGCGGCGGATGACGAAGTGGCCGAGGCGCTCGAAGAACATTTCGCTCACGTTACACAGCGCTACCATGTCTGCGTGGTGACTGTCTCGCAGCGGATCTGGGTGTGGCCCGCGGGCGAGGCGGGAGCACGCGCATGAGCTGACGCGCACAGCCGTCTCGCCCCTTCTGCCGGCCTCGTGAGAGGCCTTTTTCGTACCTTCCCGAAGGAGAGCGACCCATGAAGATCTTTTCCGGCATCCAGCCCACCGGTGCGAAGCACCTCGGCAACCTGATCGGGGGCTTCCGCCAGTACGCGGTCACGCAGGAACAGGGCGAGGCGTACTTCTGCATCGTCGACCTGCACTCGATCACCGTCGACTACGACCCGGCCGACCTGCGCACGCGTACGTTCGATCTCGCGGCGATGCTGTTCGCGACCGGCCTCGACGCCGAGCGGTCGACCGTCTTCTGCCAGAGCCACGTCACCGCGCACGCGGAGGCGGCCTGGCTGCTCTCGGCCGTGACGAGCTACGGACAGCTCGGCAGGATGACTCAGTTCAAGGACAAGGGCGACCGGCAGGAGTTCGTCTCCGCGGGCCTCTTCACGTACCCGGCGCTGATGGCCGGGGACATCCTCCTGTACCAGACCGACATCGTGCCGATCGGCGACGACCAGCGGCAGCACCTGGAGCTCGCGCGGGACATCGCCGAACGGTTCAACACCCGCTTTGGCGAGACCTTCGTCGTCCCACGCGGCGTCTACCCGGAGATAGGGGCGCGGATCATGGACCTCCAGGAGCCGGCCCGGAAGATGTCGACGACCGGCGGGACCGAGCAGGGGACCGTCCTGCTGCTGGACGAGCCCGATGTGCTGCGGCGGAAGTTCAAGACGGCGGTCACCGACTCCGGCCGCGAGGTGCGGCGGGGCGAGGACAAGCCGGGGATCACGAACCTGATCGACATCATGTCGGTCGCCACCGGCGTTACGCCCGACGAGATCGAGCAGCAGTTCGCGGATGTCGGCTACGGAGACTTCAAGCAGGCGGTCGGCGAGGCCGTGGTCGACCTGCTCGCGCCGATCCAGGAGCGGTATGCCGCTCTGCGCGCGGACGAGGGGGAGCTCCTCCGGCTGCTCGGGGTCGGAGCGGACAAGGCGCGGGCCGCGTCGGCGCCGACGCTCGAGGCGATGTACGAGCGCATGGGGTTCGTCAGAAGCTGACGCGCTCGTGACCCGCATCGCAGCGCTCGTCGCCGGCACCGCCGCGCTGACCGCGATCGCAGGCGCGCTCCACTACGCGGGCGGATCGCCGACGGCGGTGTTCCTCCTCGCCGGCGTCGCCCTCGCCGGGCTCGCCTGGCTGATCGGCACCGCGACCGAGTCGGTCGGTGTCCGCTTCGGCCACGCCGTCACCGGCGTCCTCCAGTCCACGCTCGGCAACCTCCCCGAGCTCTTCATCGTCCTCTTCGCCCTCTCCGCCGGCGAGGTCGTCGTCGCGCAGACGTCGATCCTCGGCTCGCTCTTCGCCAATGCGCTGCTCGTCCTGGGGCTCGCGGTCGTCGCAGGCTCGCGGGCTGCGGGCGAGAACCCGATGCGCTTCCGCCGGCGGCTGCCCAACGACACCGCCACGCTGCTCCTGCTGGCGCTGTCCGTGATCGCGCTGCTCGGCCTCTCCGACCGGCTCGGCGACCGCGCGAGCGCGCACCAGGTCCAGATCTCCGTGGTCGGGGCGATCTGCCTGCTGGCCGTCTACGGCGTCTGGCTCTGGTCGTACATCCGGTCCGAGCGCCGCGTGGAGCCCGCGATCGAGGAGCCGGCCCACGGCGCGATGCCGTTCGTGCCCGCCCTGGGGATGCTCGCGCTCGCAGGCGTGGCGGCGGCGTTCGTCTCGGACTGGTTCATCGCCGCCCTCGACCCGGCGGTCGAGGCGCTGCACATCTCGAAGGCGTTCGCCGGAGTCGTGATCGTCGGAATCGCGGGCAATGCGGTCGAGAACGTCGTCGGAATCACCCTGGCGGCCAAGGGGCAGTCGGACCTCGCGGTCTCCGTCGTGAAGAACTCGGTGGCGCAGGTGGCAGCGTTCCTGTTTCCCGCGCTCGTCCTGCTCTCACTCTTCTTCTCGACCCGCCTGACGTTCGTCCTCAACCCGGTCTACGTCGCGGCGTTGGCGGTGACGGCGCTCGCGCTCTGGCAGATCACGGGTGACGGCGAGGCCTACGCATTCGAAGGCCTGGCGCTCGTGGGGATCTACGTCGTGCTCGCGACCGTCACGTTCTTCGAGTAGGAGCGGCGGCGGTGAGCGCGCGCAGCGCCGCCACCTCGTCGTTCGTGAGCGGCCGCCACCGGCCGGCGGGAAGGCCGCGGAGGTCGAGCCCCGCGTAGCGGCTGCGGTGCAGGCGGCGTACCGGGTGGCCGACCGCCTCGAGCATCCGCTTGACCTGGTGCTTGCGCCCCTCGTGGATCGTCAGCTCGATCCGGCCGGGAGCGAGGCGGCGTGCGCGGGCCGGGGCGGAGCGGCCGTCGTCCAGCTCGACCCCCTCGCATAGGCGGCGTAGCGCCTCGTCGCCCGGCTCGCCCTCGACCTCGGCCTCGTAGACCTTGTCCACCTCGTAGCGAGGGTGGGCGAGCCGGTGGGCGAGCGCGCCGTCGTTCGTCAGCAGGAGCGCTCCGGTCGTGTCCGCGTCCAGGCGGCCGACCGGGACGACACGCGGCTCGGCGGGGACGAGCCCGACGACGGTGGGCCGCCCGTGCGGGTCGCGCGCGGTCGTGACGACTCCGGCCGGCTTGTGCAGGAGCAGGTAGGCGAGCGCCTGCTTCTCGACCGGGCGGCCGTCGACCTCGACGGTGTCGTTCGCGCCGACGAAGGTGTTCAGCTCGCCCGGCGCGCCGTTCACGCGCACGCGGCCGGCCTTGATCAGCTCGTCGGCTCCGCGGCGGGAGGCGACACCCGCCCGGGCGAGGTAGGCGTTGAGACGCACAGGCGAATCCTTATCCAACTTCTCAGGATCTTCTTAGCTCCGGCTCACGGCCTTCTCAGCAGTAGCCCCGACGCTGTCCTCGTCCCTCGACGAAAGGAGCAGCAGATGGGCAAGAGAGCCATGATCGCCTCCGCCGGTGCCGCAGTTGCGCTCGCGGCCGGTGCCGGCGGGGCATACGCGGCAGGCGGGTTCGGCGGGGCCTCCGGACCGGGCGACACCGGCGGCCCGGCAATCGCCGTCCAGGTGGACTTCGACGGCGCTCCCAGACCGCCCGGCGATCTCGAGGTCGGCTTCCGGTTCTTCGGCCCCGCCGTCGCGGGCTACCTCGGCCTGAGCGAGTCCGAGCTGCGCACGCAACTCGACGCCGGAAAGACACTCGCCCAGATCGCGAGTGCACAAGGCAAGTCCGTGTCCGGTCTGGAGGACGCTATCTACGCCGAGGCCAAGTCCAACCTCGACCAGGCAGTCGCGGACGGCAAGCTGACTGCGTCGGAGGAGCAAACAATGCTCACCGACCTCAAGTCACACCTCGACGACATCGTCAACAACACCAGGCCGCCTGCGCGGTAAGGGCGTCCGCGTCTTCGGTGCGCCGGCGGCCGTCGCCAGCTACCTCGGCCTGAGCGAGAGCGAGCTGCGCGCGCAGCTCGAGACCGGGAAGACGCTCGCTCAGATCGCGGCCGCGCAGGGCAAGTCCGCTGACCGGCCTGAAGGACGTGATCTACGCCGACGCGAAGTCGCACCTCGACGAGGCGGTCGCCGCCGGGAAGCTGACAGCGGCGCAGGAGCAGACGATGCTCGCCGAACTTAAGTCACACCTCGACGACATCGTCAACAACACCGGGTCGCCTCACGGCAAAGGCGCCGGCGTCCGCATCTTCGGCACGGCCGTTGCGAGCTATCTCAGCCTGAGCGAGTCCGAGCTGCGCACACAGGTCGAGAGCGGCAAGTCGCTTGCTCAGATCGCGACCGCTCAGGGCAAGTCGATCGACGGTCTGAAGGCGGCGATCGTCGCCGAGGCGAAGACGCACCTCGACGAGGCCGTCGCGGCAGGGAAGATCACCGCCGCGCAGGCCAAGGCAATGCTCGACAAGCTCACGTCACACATCGACGATCTCGTCGATCGGTCGGGTCAGCCGCCTCACCTACAGGCAAAGACAGCCTGACAGCGGGCGGGAAGCGAGGCGGCGGTTCGGGGGAGCCGCCGCCTCTCGCGTCAGTAGAGGGTCGACGCGAGCGCCCGCCGGTACCGGGTGCTGAGCTCGTGCTCCTGTCCGAGCTCCTCGAAGAGCGCGACCATCAGCCGGCGGATCTCGTCCCGTTCGTCACCGCTCGTCGTCCTCGCCTCCTCGAGCAGGAGCTCGAGGGCGCGCTCGTGGTCGCCGGCCTCGAGCGCCGCGACCACGTCGGGCCGGTCACCCCGCTCACGCAGCTCCTCGAGCAGCAGCTCACCGGGCGACGGCCCGAGCAGCGCATCCAGGAACGCCGCGACCGACTGGGGCGACTGGGCGCCGGTGAACTCCGAGACGACCTTGCCCTTTCGGAACGCCTTCACCGCCGGGATCCCCCGGATCGAGTAGTGGTCGGCGAGCGCCTTGTTCGCGTCGACGTCGACCCGCGCGAGCTCCAACCCGGGCCGCGCGGCGATCTCCTGCTCCAGCACGGGCTCGAGCGCCTTGCACGGCCCGCACCAGTCAGCCCAGAAGTCGACGACGACGGGCGTCTCGTGGGACCGCTCGAGCACCTCGGTGTAGAAGGTCTCGTCGGTTACGTCCATCGCGTCCCCGGCGCAGTGAGGTTACGCGGGACGGCGCTCGGCGATCGCCTCGAGCCGGCCGCGGATCTCCTCGGCGTCGCCGCCGAGGTCGTCCAGGCGCGGCAGTGCCGAGAGGCTCTCGAGGCCGAAGACCCGCTCGAAGAGCGGAGTCGTGCGGTAGTGGACGGCGCCGCCCTCGTCCCGGCCGGACTCGGAGACCAGGCCGCGCTCGACGAGACCGGCGACGACGGAGTCGGCGGCGACGCCTCGGATCCGGGCGATGTCGGGGCGGCTGCACGGCCCGAGGTAGGCGACCACCGCAAGGGTCTCGAGCGCCGCGGCCGAGAGGCCGCGCTCGACGGGGCGGTCGAAGAGCCGCGCGCACGCGTCCGCCGCCTCGCGCGAGGCGCGGAAGGCGTAGCCGCCCGCGACGTGCTCGAGGACGATGCCGCTGCGGCCCTCCGCGTAGTGGTCGCCGAGCAGCTCCAGCGCGCCCTCCACCCGCTCCGCGCCGTCGTCCGCCGCCGTCGCCAGATCGTCCACCGAGAGCGGCTGCGAGGCGACGACCAGCAGCGCCTCCAGCGTCCGGGCCAGGGCCTCCAGCGGGCTCCGAGGTGATCAGGCGGAGCGGACGTTCCACGAGCGGTCTCCTTCCTCGTTGCGTGAGGTCATTCCTTCCTCGCCGCGCCCGATCCGAATCGGCGCGAACGGCGAGGCCTGCTCGATCGTGATCTCGCCGGACCGGCGGAGCTCCAGCACGGCCAGGAACGCGACCGCCTGCTCCACCCGCGAGAGCCCCGTCACCTCCTGCTCGAAGTCGAACCGGCGCCGCCGCCGGAGCAGCGCACGGAAGCGCTCCAGGAACTGCGTCACCGGCGGGAAGCGCAGCGCCATGTGCGAGAGCGAGACCTCGGGCGGCGGCGTCGCCAGCAGCCGCAGCGCCCGCGCCAGCGACTCCGGGTCCTGCGGCGCGATCCTCGGCTCGGCCTTCGGCGCCAGCGGCGCCGGGCCCAGCCGGAAGAAGCGGTCCTGCTCCGACGCGAGCCGCTCCATCAGCCAGCCGGCCGCCTCCTTCATCCGCCGGTAGTCCTCGAGCCGCCGCGCCAGCTCCTCCGCGGCCTCCTCCGGATCGAGATCGGCGAGCTCGACGCGCTCCTCCGGGAACAGCTCGCGCGCCTTCAGCTCGAGCAGCGCGCCGACGAGGATCAGGAACTCGCCGCAGGCGTCCAGGTCGAGCTGCTCCCGCTCCGCAAGCCGCTCGACGAACGTGATCACCACCTCGGCGACGTCGACGTCGCGCGGCTCCAGCTCCTCCCGCAGCACGAGGGTGAGGAGCAGATCGAAGGGACCTTCGAACGCGTCGAGGTCGAGCTCGAGCTCGCGGACGTCCGGCACCGCGGGGAGGCTAGCGGCGCGGGCGGACGCGGCCCTTCGGGACGGCCATCGCCGGTCCCTTCGGGATCGGCCGCGGCTTCCGCTTCCGCACCGCCGGGCGGTCTGTGTCGCCCTCCTTGCGGATGAACTGCCACCAGATGAAGAACCCGGACGCGACCAGGAAGACGACCAGCGAGACCCAGAAGTTCAGCCGCTCGCCGGCGAAGTGGTGCGACGGATCGACGCGCAGCAGCTCCTCGAGCGTGCGACCGAACGTGTAGAAGGCGACGTAGAGCGCGAACAGGCCCGGCGGCCGGATCCGGAACCGGTTGCCGATCAGGATCAGCACGCCGGCCATCGCCAGGTCGTAGATCAGCTCGTAGAGGAACGTCGGATGGAACGTTTCCGAGAGCGCGTACTGCGGCGGCCGGTGCGTCCGCACTGATCTTCAGACCCCACGGGAGATCGGTCGGCTTGCCGAACAGCTCCTGGTTGAACCAGTTCCCCAGGCGGCCGACCCCCTGGGCGATCAGCAGGCCGGGCGCGACGGCGTCGGCGAAGAGCCGCACGCTCTGCCCGGAACGGCGGATGACGATCGCGCCGGCGAGGCAGCCGAAGAAGATCCCGCCCCAGACGCCGAGGCCCCCCTGCCAGACGGCGAACGGGCCCCACCACTCGTTCGGAACCTCGTTCCAGCTCGTCAGGTCGTGATAGAGGCGCGCACCGACGATCCCGACGGCGACGCCCCAGACGGCGACGCGCAGGACGAGGTCCCAGTCGCCGCCGAGCCGCGTCCAGCGGTAGCCGGTCAGCAGGATGCACGCCGCGATCGCGAGCAGCAGCATCAGCCCGTACATGTGGATGTGCAGCGGGCCGATATCGACGACGCCGCTCGAGGGCGAGGGGATCGAAGCGAGTGGCAGCACGGGCAGCAGATTCTGCCCGCGCCACCGTTCGACCGCTACCTGGAACCGTGCCAGCTCGCTCGGCATTTGCCGTTCAAGCGCGACGCGCGAGCCAACGGCCGGGCTTGGCCCGGCCGTTTGCTAAAGCAAAATTCGAACCGCGGTGGCCGCGGGACACCCGCGCTCGATCAGCTCGATCGCGAGATGGAGGTCGACGTACGGCGCGACCCGCGAGCTCGACCGCATCGTCCGGGCCGTACCCGGCGCGCTCCAGCTCCTCGGCCCGCCAGCGCTCGATCCGCTCGCTTTCGGTTTCGACGTGGAGGTCGAGCTCTGCCGCAGACATCTCGTTCCTTTCGTTGCCGCCTGTACCCAATGTTCGGTCAAGAGGCCGGACCGGATCTCCCCCTTCGGGGGGATTCCCCGAGGCCAGAGGCCAAGGGCGGCGACGTTCATTCAGCGGAACGAGCGGGCGATTCGAAGGCGCTTCTGCGAGCGTCGAGTCCGCCCTCCAGCCGCAGCGTCAGCGGGCCGTGCTCCCACAGGAGCGTGTTCCGCGCGAGGCGGATCCGCTCGTCGAGGACGATCCGCGTGGGCGCCAGGTAGAGGAAGTGCCGGGCTCCGGAGAGGAAGAAGCCCGTCTGCCCGTTGACGATGACCGGCGTGATCCTGGTGCCGGGCTCGGCGGCCTTCTTGATGTAGACCGGTACGCCGCTCGCGAGCAGCTGCGAGACGAGCAGCCGGTTCTGCCCGTAGACGTACCAGAGCTGGTGCCCGTCCCAGGAGATCCGGTCGGGAGCGCCCAGCAGCGATGACGTCAGCGGCCGGAAGCGCAGCGTCCGGCGCGCCTCGGCGAGGGTGAGCGGATTGCCGAGGTCGAGCGGCTTCGACGGTCGGCACCGGCGGGCAGCTCGTCGACGAGCTCGATCGTCGCTCCCTGGAGATGGAAGAAGCGCAGGATCCCCGAGCGCGCCGGAGGCACGGCGAATGCGACCGCGATCGCGAGCAGCGCCGCCGCGAGGACGACCACGAGCGCACGGCGCCGCCGCGGCCCGCCGGGCTGCAGCCGCGCGCGCACCGCCGGCGCGAGGTCCCGCTCTTCCGGGAATCGATCGCAGGCGGCCAGCGCCCTGAGCTCGCGCTCGTTCACTCGCCCTCCTCCAGCTCCGCCCGCAGGCGTTCGAGCGCCCGTGAGAGCCGCGACTTGACGGTCCCGGGCGGACGCCGAGCGCGGCCGCGGTCTCGGCCTCGGAGAGGTCGAGGAAGTAGCGGCACGCGAGCGCCTCGCGGTCGTGCCTCGCCGAGCCGGTTCAGCGCCGCGACCAGCTCCTCGCGCCGCTCGGCGCCGAGGAGCGCCGCCTCGGGGGACGGGGCCGCGTCCCCCGGAGGTAGCGTCCCCGGCCGCCCGCAGCGCGAGCGCAGCCCGCCGGCCGGCCGACCGCCGCCGGTTGCGGGCCTCGTTGGCGACGATCCGCAGCAGCCACGGCTTGAACGGCGCGCCCGGACGAAATCGCCAGAGCGCGCGGTGCGCCTTCACGAAACCGTCCTGCGCCGCCTCCTCGGCGTCGGCCGCGTTGCCGGCGATCAGATAGGCCGTGCGCAGCGCGATCCCCTGGTATGCGTGCACGAGCTCCTCATAGGCGTCGGCGTCGCCCCGCTTGGCGCGGGCGACGAGCTCTCGGTCGTCGAGTGGCCGGCCCACCACGTGCGCTCTATACACCGCGCCGGTTACGCTGGTTCCGGTGCCCCGCCTCGTCGGCATCAACCACGTCGCGGTCGAGGTCGGCGATCTCGACGAGGCGCTCGCGTTCTACGGGCGGATCTTCGACCTGACCCTGCGCGGCCGGATGCGGACGATGGCGTTCGTCGACATGGGCGACCAGTTCCTCGCGCTCTCGCAGGGCCGGAGCCAGCCGCCCGACGAGGAGCGCCACATCGGCCTCGTCGTGGACGACCGCGCGGCGCGCTCTGGCCGCCGCCCGCGAGGCCGGCGCGGAGATGCTCGGCGACAACGACTTCCGCGACCCGTGGGGGAACCACTTCCAGGTCGTCGACTACCGCGACGTCCAGTTCACGAAGACCGACCGGATCCTCGCGGGGATGGGTCTCGACGGGCTCGGAGAAGTCGGAGCGTGCGCTCGCAGAGCTTCGCGAGAAGGGGCTCGCGGACTGAGATCGGCCGGACAACAAGCCGCGGGCGATGACGATCCGGGCGAACTTGTTGTGGTTCTCGCCCCAGGCGACCCAGCCGTCGCTGATCGAGAGCCCGACGGTGTTGAAGCGCGTCCGCGCGGCCACCCAGCGCTTCCCGGTCGACACGTCGAACACGCTGACCTGGTAGTTCAACGGGAAGGCCACCAGCGTGCCGTTCGGCGGCAGGCGCCGCAGCGAGACGGGAGCGGTGACGCTCCGGAGATGCCGGCCGCTGCGCACGTCGTAGCTCTCCACGGTGCGGAGGCCGTTGTACTCGACGAGGACCAGGGCACTCGTCGGCGTCAGTTCGACCGACCGGACGAGCCCCTGCGGATGAAAGGACGACTCCAGGCGGCCCGTGGCGATGTCGCGAACCTCCACGCGTCCGTTGCGAACCGGGCGCGGCCACCCGGCCGAGCTGTTCCCGGCGAACTCCTTCAGCGGCTGGACGAGGATCACGCGGCCCGAGTTGACCGCGAACATCACCGTCGGCGGCAGCCCGCGCAGGGGCACCTGCTTCGTGCCGTCCAACCGGTAGATCTGCCCTCCGCCGAGCTTCCACTGGCAGAGGCCGCCCAGGTCGCCGCACTGCGACGCGGCCGGCGGCCGCGTCGTCTTGAAGACGTTGTAGTAGAACGCGTGCCCGTCGCTGACGACGCCGCGGAGCGACGGCCCGAAGCCGAGGCAGTCGCGGGGAAGTTTCTGCACGAGCCTGGGACGAGCTCCGGCGTACGCGTACACCGTCGCATACGTCTTGCCGCAGATCACCTCGTCGTCGCCGGTCCAGATCGCGCGGCCGCGGTCGAGCAGGAGGTCGTGGAAGTACGGATTGCAGGTCGCCGCGTACCTGACCGTCCTGGTCGTCTTCGCGCCACGCGCGCGGATGCGGAGGAAGCAGCCGTCGGGAGACCACTGAAGCCAGGCGATCGAGCGGGCGTCCTGGGCGACCCCGAGCACCGTGCCGCGGAACGCTGCGAGGGTGGTTGCGGCGGGCGATTCCTGCGCGGCCGCCGGAACCGTGACGACGGCTGCGAGCAGAGCGACGAGGGCGAGACGGCGCACTCCTGCTTCTTATAGACGCTGTGAGCGTCGGCCGGTTTGACTACAGAACCGCGGCTTCGCCGAGGAGCGCCTTCACCTCGGCGTAGAAGTCCGGCACCGGCGCCACGCGGTAGTCCGGCCCGAACTCGAGCGTCTTCGGCCCTTCCGACGTCTCGAGCGCGAGCACGACCTTCGCCTCGCCCGGGTAGTCGCGGACGACGTGGCCGAGTTCCCGCAGCGCGCCCGCCGGCGCCTTGCGCGCGTCGATCTTCAGGCGTACCTCGCTCGGCGGGA
Source organism: uncultured Actinomycetes bacterium (assembly GCA_963779025.1). Taxonomy (GTDB): domain Bacteria; phylum Actinomycetota; class Thermoleophilia; order Gaiellales; family Gaiellaceae; genus DATBLE01. The sequence goes on along the minus strand of CAVZWR010000022.1, from coordinate 66,897 downwards.
CGTAGGCCTCGAACTCGGTCACCTCGATCGCGATCAGCTTCGACTCGCCTTCCTTGTGGTCGACGCGGCCCTTGAGGACGAGCACGCGGTCGGCCTCGCAGAGCTCGCGAGAGGCGGCGTAGACCGAGTTGAAGACGACCGCTTCCGCGCTGCCGGTCAGGTCGTCGAGCCGGAGGAAGACCATCGGGTCGCCGCGCTTGGTGGTCAGCTGCTTGACCGAGGAGACGATTCCGCCGACGGTGACGATCTCGCCGTCGCGGCAGCGTTCCAGATCTCAGCGAGCGCCCGATCGCATCTTGCGCCTCAGCTGGTCGCCGATCTCCGCCAGCGGGTGCTCGGAGATCCATAGACCCAGCGTCTCCTTCTCGAGGTGGAGCAGCTCGCTCTTCTCGTACTCGTCGGGCGGGATCGGGGCGTGGTGGCGGGGCTTCGCCTCGCCGACCTCCTCGAACAGGTCGAAGATCGATCCCTGCCCCTTGTTGCGGGCGTCGTGCTCGCTGCCGCCCCAGGAGAGCGCCTGGTCGAGCACCTCGACCATGCCCTTCCGCGGGGCGCCGGTCGAGTCGAGTGCGCCGCACTTGACCAGCGACTCGAGCGCGCGCTTGTTCACCACCTGCGGGTCGACCCGCTCGGTGAAATCCCAGATCGACTCGAAGGCCCCGCCTTCCTCCCTCGCGGCGACGATCGCGCGACACGCGCTCTCGCCGACGTTCTTCACCGCGTTCAGCCCGAAGCGGATCTTTCCCTCGACGACCGCGAAGTCCACCTGCGAGGCGTTCACGTCGGGCGGCGTGACCTCGATCGCCATCTCATGGCACGCGTTGACGTAGAACGGCACGCGGTCCTTCGTGTTCATCACCGAGGAGATCAGCGCCGCCATGTACTGGGCCGGGTAGTGCGCCTTCAGCCACGCGGTGCGGTAGGCGATCAGCGCGTAGCCGGCCGCGTGCGACTTGTTGAAGGAGTAGTCCTGCGCCTTCTCGAGGTCGTCCCAGAGCTGTCGCGCAACCTCGGGGGTTGCGCCGTTGGCCGAGCAGCCTTCGATGAACTTGTCCTTCAGCGAGGCCATCAGCGAGTGGATCTTCTTGCCGATCGCCTTGCGCAGGTCATCCGCCTCCATCGGCGTGAAGCCGGCGATCTGCTTGGCGATCTCCATGCTCTGCTCCTGGTAGACGGAGATGCCGAACGTGTTGCCGGTGATCGCCTCCAGGCGCGGGTCGACGTACGTGACCACCTCCTGGCCGTTCTTGCGGCGCGCGTAGACCGGGATGTACTGCATCGGGCCCGGCCGGTAGAGGGCGACGAGCGCGATCAGGTCTTCGAACTCGGTCGGCTTCACCTGCCGCAGCGCCTCGCGCATCCCCGACGACTCGAACTGGAAGACGCCGATCGCGTCGCCGCGCTGGAGCATCTCGTACGTCTTCGGGTCGTCGAGCGGGAGCGTCTCGATGTCGAGGTCGCCGACGAGCGCGACCGCCTCGTCGATCACGTCGAGGTTGCGCAGGCCGAGGAAGTCCATCTTCAGCAGGCCGAGCGCCTCGACATCCTGCATCGGCATCTGGGTCACGACTTCAGAGCCGGGCCCCTTCTGCTGAATTGGAACGATGTCGGTCAGCGGCCGGTCGGAGATGACCACGCCGGCGGCGTGGATCGAGTCGGCGCGGACGAGCCCCTCCAGCGGCTTGGCGAGGTCGACGATCTCGCGCACCTGCGGGTCGTTGTCGTAGGCCTGCCGCAGCTCGGAGCCGGGCTTCAGGTTGTCCTCGAGGTAGACCTTCGGCCCTTCCGGGATCAGCTTCGCGACCTTGTCGACCGTCCCGTAGGGGACCTCCAGCACCCGGCCGGCGTCGCGGACGGCGGCGCGGGCCATCATCGTCGAGAAGGTGATGATCTGGGCGACGCGGTCGCGGCCGTACTTCTCGGCCACGTAGTTGATCACGCGCTCGCGGCCGGCCACGGCGAAGTCGATGTCCATGTCCGGCATCGACTTGCGGCCCGGGTTGAGGAAGCGCTCGAAGAGGAGCCCGTACCGGATCGGGTCGACGTCGGTGATCTCCAGGCAGTACGCCGCGAGCGAGCCCGCCGCCGAGCCGCGGCCGGGCCCGACCTGGACTCCGTTCGTCTTCGCGAAGTGGACGAAGTCCCAGACGATCAGGAAGTAGTCGGCGAAGCCCATCTCGCGGATGGTCTTCAGCTCGAACTGGAGCCGGTCACGGAGCTCCGGCGTCACCGTCTCGTAGCGGCGCGTGAGACCCGCCTCGCACAGCTCGGCGAGGTACTCGAACGCGTCGCGGCCGCCCGGCGTGTCGTAGCGCGGGAGCAGCAGCCGGTCGGTCTCGATCTCGACGTTGCACCGCTCGCCACCTCGAGTGTCCGACGCAGCGCATCAGGGTAGGCGGCGAAATCGCCGGCCATCTCCTCGGGGGTCTTGAAGTAGAACTGGTCGGTGTCGAAGCGCCACCGGTTCGGGTTCTTCAGCGAGTCGCCGGACTGGATGCAGAGCAGCGCCTCGTGGGCTCGCGCGTCCTCGTGCAGCAGGTAGTGGACGTCGCCGGTGGCGACGAGCGGCAGGCCGGTCGTCTCGGCGAGCTTCGCGAGCTGCGGGTTGATCCGCTGCTGCGTGTCGAGGCCGGCGTTCTGGATCTCGACGTAGGTCGAGTCGCGGCCGAAGATCTGGACGAGCCGGTCGAGATCGCCGGCCGCGTCCTGCGGCCGGTTCTCCTCGAGCGCCTTCGAGACGCGGCCCGACAGGCACCCGGAGAGGACGACGAGCCCCTTCGCGTGCCGCTCGAGCAGCTCCCAGTCGACGCGCGGCTTGTAGTAGTAGCCCTCCAGGTAGCCGAGCGAGGAGAGCTTGATCAGGTTCGAGTAGCCCTCGTTCGTCTCGGCGAGGACGGTCAGGTGGGCGTAGCCCTTCTCCTGCCGGTGCCGGTCGTCGGCGACGTAGACCTCGCAGCCGACGATCGGCTTGATCCCCTGCTTGCGCGCCTCGCGCTGGAGCTCGACCGCGCCGGCCATCGAGCCGTGGTCGGTGAGCGTGACGGCGGGCATCCCGAGGCTCGCGGCCCGCTCCGCGAGCGCGGGAATGCGGCACGCGCCGTCGAGGATCGAGTACTCGGAGTGGACGTGCAGATGGACGAAGTCGGCTTCGGGCACCGGGAGAGCCATCTACTACCGGCTCAGGACCGCACCTCAAAGCGCCCTGGCGAGCAGCACCCGGCTCTCGCCGGAGCCGTCGTAGCCCCACCTCGGCCTCGATCTCGAAGCCGATCGCTGGTGGAACGCGATCGAGGCGGTGTTCTTCGGCGAGGTCACGCAGTGGACGGACGTTCTGCCCGCTGCGCGGGCGGCGGCGAAGAATCGCTCGTAGAGCTCCCGCGCGAGCCCGGCGCTGCGGTGCTCCGGCGAGACGCCGACGAAGTGGACGTAGGCCTGCTCCGGGTAGGTCTGCGAGAGGAAGCCGCAGAGAAACCCGGCGAGCTCGTCCCCTTCCTCGGCGACGAACGAGGTGTCGCGGAAGTGCGTGAAGAAGAGCCGCGGGAGCATGTCGCGCACCTGCCGCCCGCCCCACCAGCCGTCGATCACGACAGCGGCGCGGGCATGGTCGGTCGGCTCGGCATGCCGGATGTTCATCGCTCGTAGGTACCCGTCAACCGGGCGGTGGCGAGTACGTGGCCGTCGATCCCCTTGTCGAAGCTGAGCCGTCGGTCGCTGGGGCCGAGCTCCGGCTCGGCGTCGAGTGCGTAGAGCGTGAAGACGTAGCGGTGCGCCTTTCCCGGCGGCGGGCACGGGCCCCGGTAGCCGGGCGCCCCGAAGTCGTTGCGTCCCTCGGCAGGGGCAGCCTCTCCCTCGCCCAGCGCGCCCTCGAGCGCAAGGCCCCACGCGAGCCAGTGGGTGAACGGGTAACGACCCGGCGTCGGGGTCGTCGAGGCAGAGCGCGAGCGCGACCGCGCCCGCGGGCAGGCCTGTCCACGCGAGTGGCGGCGAGACGTCGTCGCCGTCGCAGGTGTGCTTCGCCGGGATCGGCTCCCCGTCGGCGAATGCAGGGCTCGTCAGCTCCACGAGCCCGCCCGGCTACTCGGCGTCTCCGCCTCCACCGCCGCCGCCTTCGCCTTCACCTTCGCCTTCGCCTTCAGCGGCCGTGTCGCCGCGCTTGCGCGCCTTCCGCCAGAAGAGCACCGAGCCCGCGAGCGCGGCCGCCCCCGCGGCTGCGATCGCTGCCTTGTTCGGCCGGCCCTCCTCGACCCCGGGCATCGCCTGGCGCGCCTTCTTCTTCGCGCGACTGCTTGTGGACCTTCCAGGTCGCCCAGCCGAGCACGGCATTTCGCCTGTTGACGATGCTCATCGCAGCTCCCTCCTCCTAGGCCTTCGCCGCCGCCCTCCGCTTTGGCGGCATGTGGATCGGGCGGCCGAGGGCGATCAGACCCGCTTCCTTGATCCCCTCCGAGAGCGTCGGGTGAGCTGTCATCCCGTCGGCGACCGTCTCGACCGTCGCCTCCGCGTCGAGCGCGACGAGGCCGGCTTCGACCAGGTCGGTGACGTGTGGCCCGACCATGACGAGCCCGAGCAGCTCGCCGTACCGGGTCTCGTGGATCGACTTCACCCAGCCCACGGTCTCGTTCTGCATCACCGCGCGGGCGTTGGCCATCCACGGAAAGACGCCCACGGCGACGTCGTCGCCGTACTGCTCGCGCGCCTCGGCCTCGGTCAGGCCGACGCCGGCGATCTCGGGGTCCGTGTAGATCGGCCGCGGGACGCCGCGCGCTGCCATGACGGCCTCGTGGCCCATCGCGTTCTCGGCCGCGACCTCGCCCTCGCGGAAGGCGGTGTGCGCGAGCTGCCAGTACCCCGCGCAGTCGCCGACCGCGTAGATGTGCGGGACGGTAGTGCGGCGGTGCTCGTCGGCGGCGATCCCCTTGCGCCGGTCGAGCTCGACGCCGATCTCCTCCAGGCCGAGCCCCTCCACCAGCGGCGCGCGACCGACCGACACGAGCATCAGGTCGGCGTCCACCGTCTCGCCGTCGCCGAAGTGCACGGTCAGCGAGCCGCCCTTGTCCTCGACCTTCGTGCACTGCTTCTCGAGGTCGAGCGCGATTCCGCGCTTGCCGAACTGCTTCGCGAGCTCCTTGGCCGCGTCCTCGTCCTCCGCGGGGATCAGACGCGGCAGCATCTCGATGATCGTCACTTCGGAGCCGAAGCGCCGGAAGATCGAGGCGAACTCGCAGCCGATGATCCCGCCGCCGAGGACGACCAGCCGCGCCGGCACCTTGTCCTGGGCGAGCAGGCCGGTCGAGTCGACGCAGAGCGGCGAGTCGAGGCCGTCGATCGGCGGGCGCATCGGGAACGAGCCGGTGGCGACGATCGCGCTCTTGAACGTGACGTCCTCCCCGCCCTCGACCGCGATCGTGTTCGCGTCCTTGAAGCGGCCCGTGCCCTTCACCCACTCGACGCCGTTCGCCTTGAACAGGGTCGCGACGCCGCCGGTCATCTGCTTGACGACGGCCGCCTTCCACTCGTTCGCCGCGGCCATGTCGAGCTCCGGCGGGCTCACGCGCACACCTGCCTTGGCGAAGGTCTCCTCCGCTTCCTTCAGGTAGTGCGCGGTCGTCACCCACGCCTTGGTCGGCACGCAGCCGACGCGCAGGCACGTGCCGCCCAGCTCGGGCTCCTTCTCGATGCACACCGCTCTGGCCCCGAGCTGCGCTGCCCGGATCGCGGCCGTGTAGCCACCCGGGCCTCCGCCGAGGACGGCAACGTCACACTCCAATTTCGCTCCTCTAGGTCGCTTCCGCGTGAACCCTAGCGCCGCCCGGGATCACGGCGTCGCAACGTTCCAGCCACGGACGCGCCCGCAGGCCGTCGAACACCTCGCTCGCCTCGGCGAGCAGCGGCTCGGCCTCTCCGGCGCGCCCCTGTCGCGACCAGCCATTCCGCGTGCTCGAGCTGCGTGACCGCGAGGTAGAAGGGCATCGCGAGCTCGCGGAACAGTCCGGCAGCCCGCTTGGAAAGCCGCGTCGGCCTCGTCCGTCTCGCCCCGCTCCGCCGCGAGACGCGCGCGAAGCGCGACGCCTGCGCCTGGAGAACCTGGGACGAACGGCCCGGCGGGAGCTCCTCGACGATCGCCGAGAACACGCTCTCGGCCCGCGTCGAGGTCGTTCAGCGCGAAGGCCGCGTCGAGCGCGACGACGAACAGCTCCTTCATGTACTCGGCACCGAGCCCGACGACGTCGCCGCGCAGCTCGAGACGCTCCTCGGCGAGCCTCAGCGCGCTCCGACGCACTCGCCGGCCGCGAAGCAAGCACATCGCACTTGCGGCCGAGTACGCCTGCCCGCTCCTGAACGTCCGCCGAGGTTTCGAGCTCGGCGACGTGCGCGAGCGCCCGCTCTGCGTCGGCGAGCTCTCCGCGATTGGCGTGGATGGAGACAGCGCGAGCACAGCGTGGCGGACAGACCGAGCCTCGCACGGCGAGCTGCTCGTCGGCGACGAGGGCGGCCCGCTCGAGCGCGTCGTCCCACAGGCCGAGCGAGAACGCGGAGTAGATCTGCGAGCCAGCGCGCGCTCCCACTGGCGGTTCCCGAGCTTGCGCGCGTAGCGCGAGCCCTTCCGACGAGCACCTGTTCGGCGTCCTCGTGCCGATCGCCTGCGCGAGCAGTGTCGGAGACGTTGTTGTAGGCGCGCAGGGCCGCCGATGGCTTCCCCGCCTCGAGGGCGACCTCGAGCGCGTGGCGAACGAGGACGGTCGCCTCCGGTCCGCCGGCCGCGCGACGCCGAGAGCATCATCGCCTTCGTGTTCAGCGCCTGCGAGAAGACCTCCGGCAGCAGACAGCGCCTCGGCGAGGTCGAGCGCGGTCTCGATCCGCTGCGCGCGCGACGTCGACCTCGCCCGCGAAGAACATGAACCGTCCCGAGCTGCGCGGCGAGCGCGGCCAGCGCCTCGTCCGGCTCGTCCTCGCGCGAGGACCTCGAACGCGCGCTCCAGGCTCTCGACCGCCTCCACGAGCTTCCCCCGCTCCCACATCACCTCGGCCAGCCGGGCAGAGACCCGCGCCGCCGGATGGACGAGCGCGGCGCTCTCGAAGCGCGCGATGGCATCCTCGTAGTGCCCGATCGCCGCGTCCGCCCGCGCACCGGCCACGGCCTCGACACCGGCCCGTTCGTGGAGCTCTGCCTGTGCGACGGCGTCGTCCGTCAGCTCGATCGCCCGCTCGTAGGCGCCGCTGCGCCTCCGCGTTGGCGCCGAGCGAGGAGGCACGCTCGGCGGCGCGGATCAGCATGTCGCGCGCCATTCCCTTGATCTCGGCCGCATCGTCGCCGTCGGGAGCCGCCCGCCAGGCGTCGAGATAGTGCGCAGCGACGACCTCGACGACCTCGTCCTCGTCCGCGCCGCCCCACAGGGTCGCCAGGTACTGCGGCAGCGGCCAGATGCTTCTCCTTCCGCTCCCGCTTCGACAGCGTCTCGTAGGCGACGTGCTTGACGATGTCCTGGAGGAACGAGTACTGGCCGCGCTCGGGCGAGCGGGGATCGGCCTGGATCGAGAGCACCTCCTTGCGCAGGAGCGTCGAGAGCAGCAGCTCGACCTCCTCGCCCGCCATGCCCGTGACGCGCCGCGATCCCCTGCTTTGTGAACGTCTTCCCGAGCACGGATGCACCCTGGACGAGCCGCCGCTCCTCGGAGGCGAGCCCGTCGAGCCGGGCGGCGACGAGGGCGTGCAGCGTCTCCGGCACCTCGAGCGTCTCGATCGGCCCCGTCGGCCGGAACGCGGTCCCGTCGTGCGCGAGCAGGCCGCGGTCGAGCAGCATCCGCACCGTCTCGACGGCATAGAGCGGGACGCCCTCGGCGCGCTCGAGGATCTGGCTGCGCAGCTCCTCCGGGCAGGCCCGGGACGAGCCCGGCGAGCAGACTCTCCATCGCCGGTCGCGGAGAGCGGCTCGAGGTATAGCGAGGTGACAGCGCGCTTCCCGGCGCCCCACGGTCGGGTGCTTCTCGGCCAGCTCGGGCCGCGCGAGCGACGAGCGACGAAGATCGGGTGGCTGCGCGACCAGTCGAGCAGGTAGTCGAGGAAGTCGAGCAGCCCGGCGTCGGCCCACTGCATGTCCTCGAACACGAGCAGCGACCGGGTCGATCTCCGCGAGTCGCTCGAACAGGACCCGCCAGGCGGAGAACAGGTCCTCCTGGTCGCCGGCGACGCCCTCCTCGAGGCCGAGCAGGTGGGCGAGGCGGGGCTCGACCCAGCGACGCTCCTCCGGGTCGGGGACGTGCTGCTCGAGCGTCGCGCGCAGCTTGGCGAGCGCGGAGTGCGGCGTCCTCGTCCTCGGCGATCCCGCAGCGCATCCGCACCATCTCCGCGAGCGCCCAGTACGCGACCCCCTCGCCGTAGGAGAGGCAGCGGCCGCGATGCCACCACGACCTCGTCGGCAAGCCCGTCGATGTACTTCTCGAACTCCCAGGAGAGGCGCGACTTGCCGATCCCGGCGACGCCGACGACCGAGACGAGCTGCGCCCGCCGCTCGTCCGCCGAGCGCGTGGAAGAGCTCCTTGACCAGGCGGAGCTCGCGGTCGCGGCCGACGAACGGCGGCTCGAGGCTCGCCGGAGCGGAGCGCGCCCGCGCGGCCCGCGATCACGCGGAGCGCCCGGAAGAGCTGCATCGGCTCGGCCTTGCCCTTCAGCTCGTGCGTGCCCGCGTCCTCGTAGGCGATCGCCGCCTCGGTCGCGCGCTTCGTCGCCTCGCCGACGAGCACCGTTCCGGGCTCGGCCTCGGACTGGATGCGCGAGGCGGTGTTGACGAGGTCGCCGGCGACCATGCCCTGGCCCTCGGCGCCGAGCGTCACCGCGGCCTCGCCGGTCAGCACGCCCGCGCGGGCGCTGCAGGCCGCCGGGTCGAGCGTCGGCGACGGCCGCGACGAGGTCGAGCGCGGCGCGGACGGCGCGCTCGGCGTCGTCCTCCATCGCCGACCGGCGTGCCCCAGACGGCCATCACCGCGTCGCCGATGAACTTCTCGACCGTGCCGCCGTAGCGCTCGATCAGCCGCTTGCAGCGTGTCGAAGTAGCGCGATGAGGAGCTCCCGCACCTCCTCGGAGTCGCGGGACTCGGAGAGCGGTCGTGAAGCCGACGAGGTCGGCGAAGAGGACGGAGACGAGGCGCCGTTCGGCGGCGGGAGCGGCGGCGGGGGCCGGCGCCTCGACGCCGGCGAAGGCGTTGCCGCACTCGCCGCAGAACTTCGCGCCGGGCGTGTTCGGGCTGCGGCACGCGGGGCAGATCAGCGCGAGCGCGCTGCCGCACTCCAGGCAGAACTTCCGCCCGGCTTCGTTCTCGGCTCCACAGGCTCCACAGCGCACGTCGCGACCCACTCTCTCCCTACTGCGCTTCCGCGGCCATTGTCGCAACACGGGGCAGGACCGCGTCGACCCGCTCGAGCCAGGGCCTTGCCTGCAGGCGTTCGAACACCCCGCGCGCCTCGGCGAGCAGCGCCTTCGGCCTCGCGGTCGCGCCCCTCGCCGAGCAGCCACTCGGCGTGCTCGGTCTGGACCTTGGCCGCCGGCAGGACCATTCCGTACTCCCGGAACGCCGCCGCGGCGGCGCGGAAGCGCTGGTCGGGGTCGTCGCCGAGCAGCGCCCGGAAGCGGATGCCGTGGGCACGGAGGGTCGGCGGCAGCAGTCCCGGCGGCATCTTCTCGATCCGTCCCGTGAGGTCCCGGACGAGCTCGTCCCGACCGAGAGCGTGGGCGGCGATGAGCGCCTCCTCCCAGCCGAGCTTCGACGTCGCGGTGAGCCGCACCTCGACGCACTCCATTGCCGCCTCGAGAGCCCGCTCGTGGTCGCCCTCGGCGTTGCAGACCATGGCCTCGAGGGTGAGGGCCCCGATCCGGTCCTGCTCGTCCGCGTCGTCGGTCTTGCCGATGTCGGTTGCGTCCGTGCAGCCGCCGCGCCTCGGCGACGTCACCCTCGATCGTGGCGAGGAAGATCGGCAGGGCGTACGACGCCCCGAGCCCGAGCCCGTGCTCGGGTATCTGCTCGAAAGCCGCCCGCGCCTCGTCGTAGCGGCCGAGCCACAGGAACATGAAGGCCGATCTCGCCCAGGAGCCGCCATTCGCTCGACCGCGCACCGACCTTCCGGGCCAGCACGATCCCCGCCTCCTGGACCTCGATCGCCTCCTCGCAGCGGTCGCGCCGGTCGAGCATGTCGCCGAGGTTGTTGTAGGCGCGGAGCGCAGCCTGCGTCAGGTCGTTCTCCAGAGCGATCTCGAGCGACCGCTTGATCAGGGCATACCCCTGCTCCCAGCGGCCGACGCCGGCGACGACCAGGCCGGCGGTGTTCAGCCCCTGGGAGAGGGTCTCGGGCAGCCAGAGCCGCTCCGCCGCCTCGAGTGCGGCGTCGATCGTGCGCTGCGCAGCCTCGTAGTCGCCCATGAAGAAGTGAGCACGGGCCAGCTCCGCCGCCACGGCCGCGAACCCCTCGTCCGGCTCGCCCTCGACGAGAACGGCGTAGGCGCCCTTGAGCCGCTCGAGCGCGGGCTCGGACTCGTGCAGCTGCCACTCGGTGTTCCCGAGCTTGGCCTGGACGAGCGCGGCTTCGCGCGTCGCGCCGGCAGCCGTGTACAGCTCCTGGGCGCGCTCGAACTCACGTCGCGCCGCCTCCATGTCCCCTCCGCTGTAGGCGGAGCGTCCGGCCCGGTCGCGGAGCCGCGCCTCCTCGAGCGGATCGTCCGCGAGTTCCGCAGCCTGCGCGAAGACGCCGGCGGCCTCGACCGTCGCGGCCAGCGACGCCGCGCGCTCGCCGGCACGGGCGAGCGCGTCCCTCGCCTGCTGCTTGAGCTCGGCGGCGTCCTCGGCCTCGGGCATCAGCCGGTAGGCCTCGAGGTAGTGGGCGGCGACCACCTCGACGATCTCGTGCTCGTCCGCCCAGGCCGTTGCGAGGTGCCGGGCGGCCGCCAGGTGGCGTGTCTTGCGGTCGGCCTTCGAGAGCGTCTCGTATGCGACCCGCTTCAGCAGGTCCTGGAGGAACCCGAACTGGCCGCGCTCCGGCGAGCGCGCGTCCGCCTGGAGGGTGAGCACCTCCTTGCGGACGAGGCCGAGGAGGAGCGCCTCGATCTCGGCCTCGTCCTTCCCCGAGAGTGCGGCGACGCCCTGCTTCGTGAAGGTCTTGCCGAGCACGGATGCGTCGTGAACGAGCGAGCGCTCCTCGGGGGTCAGCCCGTCGAGGCGCGCCGCGAGCAGCGCGTGCAGCGTCTCGGGCACCGCGAGCTCCTCGATCGGGCCCGTCGGGCGGTACGTGTCGCCGCTGCGCTCGAGCAGGCCGCGGTCGAGCAGCATCCGCACCGTCTCGACCGCGTAGAGCGGGACGCCCTCGGCGCGGCCGAGGATCTCCGCATGGAGCTCGGCGGGCAGCCCCGGCACGAATCCGTCCAGCAGCGCGTCCATCGCCTCGTCGCTGAGCGGCTCGAGCGCGAGCGCCGTCGCGTTGCGCGACGCGGCCGGCGAGCGCCGCGTTCATCTCGGGCCGCGAGAGAGCGACGCACGTACAGCGGGAGCCTCCGCGACCACTCGAGCACGTGGTCGATGAAGTCGAGGAGGCCGGGCTCGGCCCACTGGAGGTCCTCGAACACGAGCACGCACGGCCCCTGCTCGGCGAGCCGCTCGAAGAAGACCCGCCAGGCGGAGAACAGCTCCTGCCGGTCGGGCGTGGTCGCCTCGCCGAGGCCGAGCAGATGCGCGAGCCGCGGCTCGAGCCACGCTCGCTCCTCGGCGTCGGGCACGTGCTGCTCGAGCGTGTCCCGCAGCTTCGCGAGGGCGTCGTCGGCAGGCTCCTCCTCGCCGATCCGCGCGCGCATCCGCACCATCTCGGCGAGCGCCCAGTAGGCGACGCCCTCGCCGTAGGCGAGGCAGCGGCCGCGGTGCCACCAGATGTCGTCGATCAGGCCGTCGATGTACTTCTCGAACTCCCACGCGAGCCGCGACTTGCCGATCCCGGCGATCCCGACGACCGAGACGAGGTGCGCCTTGCTTCTCCTCCGCGCTGGCGTGGAAGAGCTCCTTGACGAGGCGGAGCTCGCGGTCGCGGCCGACGAACGGCGGCTCGAGGCCGGTCGACTTCAGCGCCCCCGCGCGGGCGGCGGTGACACGCAGCGCGCGGAAGAGCGCGACCGGCTCCGCCTTCCCCTTCAGCTCGTGCTCGCCCGCGTCCTCGTAGGCGATCGCGGCCTCGGTGGCGCGCTTCGTCGCTCTCGCCGACGAGCACCGTGCCGGGCTCCGCCTCGCACTGGACCCGCGACGCGGTGTTGACGAGGTCGCCCGCGACCATGCCCTGCCCCTCGGCGCCGAGCGTGACCGCCGCCTCGCCGGTCAGGACGCCGGCGCGGGCCGCGAGGCGCGGGGTCGAGCTCGGGGACGGCGGCGACGAGGTCGAGCGCTGCGCGCACCGCGCGCTCGGCGTCGTCCTCGTTCGCGACGGGCGTGCCCCAGACGGCCATCACCGCGTCGCCGATGAACTTCTCGACCGTGCCGCCGTAGCGCTCGATCAGCCGGCGGCAGGTGTCGAAGTAGCGCGGAGAGCAGCTCGCGCGTGTCCTCGGCGTCGCGCTCCTCCGAGGCCGTGGTGAAGCCGACGAGGTCGGCGAAGAGGACGGAGACGAGGCGCCGCTCGGCGGCGGGCGCGGGCGGCTGCGGACCGGCGCCGGCAGGTGCGGCGCCCATCGACGGCGCCGCACTCGCCGCAGAACCGTCGCCCCGGCGGGTACGGGGTGGCCGTTCGGGCAGGCGAGCGCGCAGCCCCGCGCCGCACTCGGCGCAGAACTTCGCGCCGGCGCGGTTCTCGGCGCCGCAGGCTGCGCAGGTCATGCGGCGACCTCCGCTGCAGCCGGCTCGCGACCCGGCCCGCTCGAGCCACGGCGTCGCCCCGAGCCGCTCGAAGATCTCGCGCGCCTCGGCGACGAGCGGCTCGCTGCGTCGCCGCGTCCGAGCCTCGCCGTGCTCGAGCAGCGTGACCGCGAGCCAGAAGGGGAACGCCGAGCTCGCGGAAGAGCGCTCGCCGCGGCCTTGAAGCCCGCGCCGTCGTCCGCCGCGTCGAGCTCGCGCACGGAACGATGCGGCGTGCGCCTCGAGGTAGCGGCGGCCGCTCGCCCGGCGGTAGCGCCTCGATCGCGGCCGAGCAGCTCCTCCACCTTGGCCGTGTCGCCGAGCGCGAAGCGCGGCCTCGAGCGCCTCCACGACGGCCATCTTGACGCCCTGGACGATCGAGCCGAGCGTCGCGGCGAGCTCTCGACCGTCCTCGTGCCGGCCTCGAGCGCCTCCTCGTGCCTGCCCTCGGCGCGGAGACAGTGGCCGTCGTCGCGAGGCGCATGCGTCGCTGTCCTGCAGGTCGGCCGACTCCTCCGAGCTCGCGTAGAGCATCGCGAGATGCGCCGCGCCTCGTCGAGCGTCGCCCGCGCGCGCAGTGGATCTCGGCGACCGAGTGCATCAGGCCCAGCAATCGTCCACTTGAGCGACTCCGCTCCTCCGTGAACTCGTCGGCGCGCGGCCACGGCCTCGTCCCAGTCGCCGGTCATGCAGAGCGGGATACGGTCCGCTCGGCGAGAGAACGCCCACTCCGTCGGCGCGGTCGCCGACCCTGCGCGCGAGAGCGAGCCCCTCGGTCGGCGGTAGCCGAGCGCATCGTCGTAGCGGTCCTGCTGAACGCAGCCGGTCGCAGAGGTTGTTGTACGCGCGGACGGCCGCGACGTCGAGAGGTCGTGCTCGAGCGCGACGCTGGAGCGCGTGCTTGAGCAGGATCCGACCGACTCGTCGGGTCGATCCCGCCGCTCGTCGAGCAGCACTGCCTTGGCGTGTCAGCGCCTGCGCGAGGACCTCCGGCAGGCGCAGTGCCTCGGCGATGCTCGAGCGCGAGCTCCGACCCGCTCGCGCGGCGCGGTCGAGGTCGCCGCGAGAAGCGGTAGGCGGCGCGAGCTGCGCGCCGCGAGCACGGCGAGCGTCCTCGTCGGGCTCGTCGCCCGACGAGCACGTCGAACGCGTCCTCGAGCCGCGTCGAAGTGCTTGCTCGAGCTGCCCCGTGCGGCCGTCGACCGGGCCAGCCGCGCCGACACCCGGGCGGCCGGATGCGTCTCGCCCTCGGCCTCGTAGAGCGCGATCGACCGCTCGAGGAGCGCCCGGCGCCGTCGGCGTCGCCCGCGAGCCGCGCCAGGCGCGCCGGCCCGGCTCGAGCAGCGTCGGCCTCGCTCGAGCGGGTCGTCGGTCGAGCTCGGCCGCCTGCTCGAAGTAGCGCTGCGCCTCCTCGTTCGCGGCGAGCGACGCGGCCCGCTCGCCGGCGCGCGACGAGCGCGCTCGCAGGCCTTCGCCTTGATCTCGGCGGCGTCATCGGCGTCGGGCGCGCCTCGTAGGCGTCGAGGTAGTGGGAGGCGATGACCTCGACGACCTCCTGCTCGTCGGCGGCGCATGCGCGCTCGAGGTACTGCGGCGGCGGCGAGGTGGCGCGCCTTGCGCTCCGCGCTTCGACGAGCGTCTCGTAGGCGACCTTCCGGACGAGGTCCTGGAGGAAGCCGTACTGGCCGCGCTCGGGCGAGCGCGGGTCGGCCTGGACGCCGAGCACCTCCTTGCGCGACGAGCGAGCGAGCAGCGGCTCGAGCTCGGCCTCGGACGCCCGCCGAGCGCCGCGAGCGCCTGCTTCGTGAACGTCTTTCCGAGCACGGCGGCGTCCTGGAGCAGGCGGCGCTCCGTCGGGCGAGAGGCCGTCGAGCCGGGCGGCGATGAGCGCGTGCAGTGTCTCCGGCACCTCGAGCGCACTCGATCGTCGCCGGTCGGCCGGTAGACGCGGCCCTTCCTGGACGAGCAGCCCCGGTCGAGCAGCATCCGCACCGTCTCGACCGCGTAGAGCGGGACGCCCTCGGCGCGGGCGAGGATCTGCGTCGCGGAGCTCGGCCGGCAGCCCGGGCACGAGGCCGTCGAGCAGCTCGCTCCATCGCCTCGGCCGAGAGCGGCTCGAGGTAGAGCGAGTGTGAAGTTGCGCTGGCCGGCGCCCCAGGTCGGCCGCCGCTCGAGCAGCTCCGGGCCGCGCGAGCGTGAGCGACGAAGAGCGGCTAGTTGCGCGACCACTCGAGCAGGTACTCGATGAAGTCGAGCAGGCACGCGTCCGCCCACTGCAGGTCCTCGAACAGCGAGCACCGTCGGGTAGCCTGCTCGGCGAGCCGCTCGAAGAAGAGCCGCCAGGCGGCGAACAGATCCTGCGCGCTCGTGCGCGCGCTCTGCTCGTCGAGCCCGAGCAGGTGGGCGAGCCGCGGCTCGACGAAGCGCCGCTCGTCGGGGTCGGGGATGTGCTCCTCGAGCGCGGCCGCGCAGCTTCGCGAGCGCGGAGCGTCGGCTCCTCGTCCTCGACGATCCGCGCGCGCATCCGCACCATCTCCGCGAGCGCCCAGTAGGTGACGCCCTCGCCGTAGGCGAGGCAGCGGCCGCGGTGCCAGTAGACGTCTGTCGACGAGGCCGTCGAAGTACTTGTAGAACTCCCAGCCGAGCCGCGACTTGCCGATCCCGGCGATGCCGGTGACCGAGACGAGGTGGGCCTTGCCCTCCTCGGCGCGAGGCGTGGAAGAGCTCCTTGATCTGGCGCAGCTCGCGGTCGCGGCCGACGAACGGCGCCTCCAGCCCGGCCGACTTCAGCGCGCCGCCGCGCGCCGGACGACGACGCGCAGCGCGCGCCAGAGCGGCGTCAGGCTCGTCCTTGCCCTTCAGCTCGTGCGCGCCCGCGTCCTCGTAGGCGATCGTCGCCTCGGTCGCGCGGCGGGTCGCCTCGCCGACGAGCACGGTGCCCGGCTCGGCGGCCGACTGGATCCGCGACGCGGTGTTGACGAGGTCGCCGGCGACCATGCCCTGGCCCTCGGCGCCGAGCGTGACCGCCGCCTCGCCGGTGAGGACGCCGGCGCGGGCGCGAGGCTCGGGCGCCCGACCTCGTCGCCGAGCGCGGTGACGGCGGCGACCAGGTCGAGCGCGGCCCGGACGGCGCGCTCGGCGTCGTCCTCCGTCGCGCGTCGGCGTGCCCCAGACGGCCATCACCGCGTCGCCGATGAACTTCTCGACCGTCCCGCCGTAGCAGCTCGATCAGCGCGCCGGCAGGTGTCGAAGTAGCGCGAGAGCAGCTCGCGGTCTCCTCGGCGTCGCGTCTCTCCGGACGCGGCGTGAAGCCGACGAGATCGGCGAAGAGGACGGAGACGAGCCGGCGCTCGGCCGCGGGCGCGCCGGCGCGCGGCGGCGCGGCGGGCGCGGCGTCGCACCGAGCGCCGCGCCGCACTCGCCGCAGAACGCGTCGCCCGGGCTCGTTCGCGGCGCCGCAGGCCGGGCAGCCGAGCGCGAGCGTCGCGCCGCACGCGCGCAGAACTTCCGCCCGGCTCGTTCTCGGTCCCGCAGCTCGCGGCAGGTCATGCGACGACCTCCGCTCTGCCGACGCCCGGCGCTCGGCGCGCTCGAGCCACGGCGTCGCGCCCGAGCCGCTCGAAGATCTCCCGCGCCTCGGCGACGAGCGGCTCCGCTCGCCACGTCGCCTCGCCGTGCTCGAGCAGCGTGACCGCGAGCCAGAAGTCGAGCGAGCGCTCGCGGAAGAGCGCCGCGGCGGCCCGGTAGCCGGCCTCGTCCCCGGTCAGCTTGGCCCGGAACCGGTGCGCGTGCGCCTCGAGCAGCGGCGGGCGCTCCCCCGGCCGAAGCGCCTCGATCCGGTCGAGCTGCTCCTCCACCTTCGGCACGGTCGCCGAGCGCGAAGGCAGCCTCGAGCGCCTCGACGAGGCTCAGCTTCATCGTCAGGAACGTGATCGCCGAACTCGTCCGGCGATCACCGGCTCGAGCGCCGAGCAGCGCCTCCTCGCGGCCTGCCCTCGGCCCGCAGCACGTGCGCCTCGGCGAACAGGTACCCGTAGCGCGACCTGGGCGTCGTCGGAGACCTTCAGGTCGGCGCACTGCGTCGAGACGGCTCCTCGCCCGCGCGATGTCCCCCCGCGCGCACTCCGTCATCACGAGCGGCGTCACCAGAGTCAGGTCCTGAGCGCCGCTGCGCGCGCCTCGATCTCGCGTGCGAGCGCCGCGTCCCAGCGTCCGAGGAGCACGAGCGCGCTGATCGGTCCGAGGAGGAAGAGCTCCTCCCAGACCCGGTCACCGACCCTGCCGCGCCAGCTCGAGGCCACGGTCGGAGATGGCCGCAGCCTCCGCGAACTGGTCGCTCGACTCGTAGCACGACGGCGAGGTTGTTCATCGCCCTGAAGGCCGCGAAGTGCAGGTCGTTCTCGAGGGCGCGCTCGAGCGCCCCCTCGAGCAGGATGCGCCCCTCCTCCAGCCGGTTCCGCTGCGAGTAGAGAAGCGACTTGCTGGTCAGCGCCTGGGCGAAGACCTCCGGGAGGCGCAGCGCCTCGGCGAGCTCGAGGGCGACCTCCAGCCTGGGAGCGGCGAGATCGTGCTGCTGGTTGAGCACGAGGAAGCGCCCGAGCTGCGCGGCCGCGAAGGCGACGTCCTCGTCCGGCTCCTCGCCGCGCCAGGGTCTCGAGCGCGGCCTCGAGGCGCGCGACCGCCTCCGGCGGATGGCCTTCGCGGAAGTCGATCTCGGCAAGGTGGGCCGAGACCCGTGCCGCCTGGTGGTGCAGCCCCTCGGCCTCGAAGACCGCAAACGCCTGCTCGAGGAGCGCGCGTCGCCTCGACCGCCCTCGCCCCGCGCCAGGCCATGCGGCCTGCGCGCTCGTGGAGCGTCGCCTTCGCCACCGGGTCGTCCTCGAGCTCCGCCGCCTGGGAGAAGTAGCGCTCTGCCTCCTCGTTCGCGCCGAGCGACGCGGCGCGCTCGCCGGCGCGGGCGAGCTGCTCGCCGGCCTTCGTCCTGATCGTCGGCCGCATCGGCCGCGTCCGGCGCCGCCTCGTAGGCGGCGAGGTAGTGCGAGGCGACGACCTCGACGACCTCCTGCTCGGGGAGCGCCCGCTCGAGGAAGGCGGCGGCGGCGAGATGCCGCGCCTTCCGGTCCGCCTTCGCCAGGGTCTCGTAGGCGACCTTGCGCAGGAGGTCCTGGAGGAAGCCGTACTGGCCGTGCTCGGGCGAGCGCGGGTCGGCCTGCACGCCGAAGACCTCCTTGCGCGCAAGCGAGGAGAGAATCGGCTCGAGCTCGCCGTCGGGCAGCTCCGCCGAGCGCGGCGAGCGCCTGCTTCGTGAACGTCTTGCCGAGCACGGCCGCGTCCTGCACGACGCGGCGCTCCGCCGGCGGGAGGCCGTCCAGCCGCGCGGCGATCAGGGCGTGCAGGGTCTCCGGAACCTCGAGCGACTCGATCGTGCCGGTCGGCCGGTAGACCGGCCCCTCCTGGACGAGCGCACCCCGGTCGAGGAGCATGCGCACGGTCTCGACCGCGTAGAGCGGGATCCCCTCCGCCCGGGTGAGGATCTGCGTCCGCAGCTCCCCCGGAAGGCCGGGAACGAGACCGGCGAGCAGCTGCTCCATCGCCTCGGGAGAGAGCGGCTCGAGGTAGATCGAGCTGAAGTTGCGGTGGCCCGCGCCCCAGGTCGGCCGCCGCTCGAGCAGCTCCGGGCGAGCCTGGGTGACGACGAGGATCGGCGAGTTGCGTCCCCACTCGAGCAGGTACTCGATGAAGTCGAGCAGCGACGCGTCCGCCCACTGCATGTCCTCGAAGAGCATCACCACCGGGTACACGCCGGCCAGCCGCTCGAAGAAGAGCCGCCAGGCGGCGAACAGGTCCTCCCGCTCGTAGCCGCCGCTCTCCTCGTCGAGCGCGAGCAGGTGCGCCAGCCGCGGCTCGACGAAGCGCCGCTCCTCGGCGTCGGCGATGTGCTCCTCGACGACGGCGGCGAGCTTGGCGAGCGCGGAGCGCGGCTCCTCGTCCTCGGCGATCCGCGCGCGCATCCTGACCATGTCCGCGAGCGCCCAGTACGTGACGCCCTCGCCGTAGGAGAGGCAGCGCCCGCGATGCCAGTACGTCGTCTGGACGATCCCGTCGAAGTACTTGTAGAACTCCCAGCCGAGCCGCGACTTGCCGATCCCGGCGATCCCGGTGATCGAGACGAGGTGCGCCTTCCCCTCGTCGGCACAGGCGTGGAAGATGTCCTTGATCTGGCGCAGCTCGCGGTCGCGGCCGACGAACGGCGCCTCGAGGCCGGCCGACTTCAGCGAGCCGCGCGCGCCGGAGACGACGCGGAGCGCACGCCAGAGCGGCGTCAGGCTCACCTTCCCCTTCAGCTCGTGGCTGCCGGCGTCCTCGTAGGCGATCGTCTGCTCGGTCGCGCGGCGGGTCGGCGTCGCCGACGAACACGGTGCCGGGCTCGGCGAGCGACTGGATCCGCGAGGCGGTGTTGACGAGGTCGCCGGCGACCATGCCCTCGCCCTCGGCGCCGAGGGTCACCGCCGCCTCTCCCGTGAGCACTCCCGCGCGGGCTCGAAGCTCCGGCGTGCCCACCTCGTCGCCGAGAGCGGAGACGGCCGCGACGAGGTCGAGCGCGGCGCGGACGGCGCGCTCGGCGTCGTCCTCGGTCGCCGTGGGCGTCCCCCACACGGCCATCACGGCGTCGCCGATGAACTTCTCGACCGTGCCTCCGTACAGCTCGATCAGGCGCCGGCACGTGTCGAAGTAGCGGGAGAGGAGCTCGCGGGTGTCTTCGCTGTCGCGCTGCTCGGAGAGCGACGTGAACCCGACGAGGTCGGCGAAGAGGACGGAGACGAGCTTGCGCTCGGCCGCGGGCGCGTCGGCCGGCGGCGCGGCCGGGGCGCCGGCGAGCGAGGCTGCCGCACTCGCCGCAGAACTTCTCCGTCCCGTCGAGCGCCGCCCCGCAGGCAGCGCACGTGACGGCCAGCGCGAAGCCGCACTCGGTGCAGAACTTCCGGCCGGCGGCGTTCTCGGTGCCGCAGCTCCCGCAGGTCATCCGGCCACCACCTCGTCGCGCGCGACGGCGTTCGCGCGCTCGCTCCACGGCGTCGCCTCGAGCCGCTCGAAGATCTCGCGGGCCTCCGCGAGCAGCTGCTCCGCCTCGTCGCCGCGTCCCTGGGCGACGAGCCACTCGCCGTGCTCGAGCTCGGTCACCGCCATCGGGAACGTCAGGCCGTGCTCGCGGAAGATGCCCGCGGCCGTCTTGAAGCCCTGCTCGACGCCTTCGTGCTCTCCGCGCGCCGCCGCCAGACGGGCCCGGAACCGTGCGGACTGTGCACGTAGAGACGGGGGCCGGCGGCCGGGCGGGATCGAGTCGATCCGCGCGATCAGCTCCTCGACCTCGTCGTAGCGGCCGAGGCGAAGAGCCGAATCGAGCGCAATGCCGAACGCGACCTTGGCGTCGGCTCCGAGAGTGCCGCCACCGAGGAGCTCGCTGTTGCGAACCGCCTCGAGGCCCGAGGTGAGTGCGCCGGCAAGACCCCCTTCGGCGTGCAGGACGCACGCGCTCAGGGCGGCGTAGAGGGCGCGCTCCTGCACGTCGGCCGAATCCTCGAGCCCGCTGAGCAACGCGAGTATCCGTCGCGCCTCCGCAGCATCACCGCGCTCGGCGGCCAGCGAAATCAGCGTATTGGCGACGGCAATCGCAGTTCGGCTGAGCTGTTCCTCGGGAACCTCCGACGCGAGCTCCAGCGCCTCGGTCCACTGGCCGGTCAGGAACAGGTAGGCGCTCAGCTCTCCGATCAGCCGCCACTCGTTCACGCGGTAGCCGGCCTTGCGCGCGAGCGCGAGGCCCTGCCGCTGCAGCGCGATCGCCTCCTCGTACCGGTCCCGCCGGTCGAGCAGATCACCGAGATTGTTGTAGGCGCGCAGGGCCGCGGCGGTGAGGTCGTGCTCGAGCGCGAGCTCGAGCGCGTGCTTGTACAGCGCGAGCGACTGCTCCGAGCGCCCGCCGAAGCCGGTGATCAGGGCCTGCGTGTTCAGGCCTTGCGACAACACCTCCGGCAGCCAGAGCGATTCCGCGATCTCGATTGCGGTGTCGACCCGGCGCGCGGCCAGATCGATCTCGCCCTTGAAGAAGTGCAGTCGTCCGAGCTCGGCTGCGAGCGTCGCCAGGTCCGCATCCGGCTCGTCGCCTGACAGGACCTCGAATGCCCGCTCCATCCGCTCGAGTGCCTCCTCGAGATGGCCGCTCCGCCAATCGGCCTCTCCGAGACGAGCGGAGATCCGTGCGGCGGGGTGAGTCAGGTTCCGGGTCTCGTAGACCTCGAGCGCGCGCTCGTACTGCGCGCGTGCCTCCTCTTGACGCCCGGCCACCCAGGCTGTCGCCCCGGCACGCTCGCGCAGGCCGGCCTCGGCGAGGGGGTCGTCGGCGAGCTCCGCCGCTCGCTCGAAGTAGTGCTGGGCCTCCTCGTTCGCGGCCAGCGAAGCAGCGCGCTCCCCCGCCCGCGTCAGCATCTCCAGCGCCTTCGCCTTGATCTCGGCCGCGTCGTCGGCGTCGGGCGCTGCCCGGTAGGCGTCGAGATAGTGCGCCGCGATCACCTCGACGATCTCCTGCTCGCCCGCCCCGAAGGCCTGGACGAGGTACGCGGCCGCCGCGAGGTGGCGGGTCTTCCGCTCGGACTTCGCGAGCGTCTCGTAGGCGACGTGCTTGAGCAGGTCCTGGACGAAGTTGTACTGGCCCCGCTCGGGCGAGCGAGGATCGGCCTGGACCGAGAGCACCTCCTTGCGGACGAGCGAGGTGAGCACCGGGCTCGAGCTCCGGCTCGGACAGGGTCGACAGGGCGGACAGGCCCGCCTTCATGAACGACTTGCCGAGGACGGCGGCGTCCTGGAGCAGCCGCCGTTCCTCGGGCGTGAGACCGTCGAGCCGCGCAGCGACGAGCGCGTGCAGCGTCTCGGGCACGTCGAGCGCCCCGATCTCGCCCGTCGGTCGATAGAAGTCGCCGTGCCGCTCGAGCAGCCCGCGGTCCAGGAGCATGCGCACCGTCTCCACGGCGTAGAGGGGAACGCCCTCGGCGCGGCCGAGGACCTGCCCGCGGAGCTCGTCGGGCAGGCCGGGGACGAACCCGTCGAGCAGCTCTCCCATCGCCCGCTCGGACAGCGGCTCGAGCGACAGTGTCGTCGCGTTGCGGCCGCCGGCCCCGAACGTCGGCCTGCGCTCGAGCAGGTCGGGCCTCGCCAGGGCGAGCACGAAGAGCGCATGGCTACGCGACCACTCGAGCAGGTACTCGATGAAGTCGAGCAGTCCAGCGTCCGCCCAGTGCAGGTCCTCGAAGATCAGCACGACCGGCCGCTGCTCGGCGAGGCGCTCGAAGAAGAGCCGCCAGGCCGAGAAGAGGTCCTCCCGGTCGGGGGCGGTTCGCTCGGCCAGGCCGAGCAGGTGCGCGAGCCGCGGCTCGAGCCAGGCCCGCTCCTCCTCGTCGGCGACGTGCTCCTCGATCGAGGCGCGGAGCTTTGCGAGCGCGGGCTCGGGCGCCTCCTCCTCGAGGATCCCCGCCCGCATGCGCACCATCTCGGCGAGCGCCCAGTACGCCACACCCTCGCCGTAGGCAAGACAACGGCCGCGGTGCCACCAGAAGAGGTCGGCGAGCCCGTCGACGTACTTCTCGAACTCCCAGGCGAAGCGCGACTTCCCGAGACCCGCCGTGCCGACGACCGTGACGAGCTGCGCCTTGCCCTCTTCCGCCGAGCTGTGGAAGACCTCCTTGACGAGGCGCAGCTCCCGGTCGCGCCCCTCGAACGGCGGCTCGAGGCCGACCGTCTTCTGCGCGCCGCCGCGGGCAGCGAGCACGCGGAGCG
The DNA here is from genome assembly GCA_963779025.1 of uncultured Actinomycetes bacterium. GTDB lineage: Bacteria > Actinomycetota > Thermoleophilia > Gaiellales > Gaiellaceae > DATBLE01. The sequence goes on along the minus strand of CAVZWR010000022.1, from coordinate 44,211 downwards.
CGCGGTGCAGCGCCAGCGGTTCCGCCTTGCCCTTCAGCTCGTGCTCACCTGCCGCTTCGTAGGCGATCGCGGCCTCGGTCGCGCGGCGGGTCGCCTCGCCGACCAGCACCGTCCCGGGTTGAGCGGCGGACTGGATCCGCGCGGCGGTGTTGACCAGGTCGCCGGCGACCATCCCCTGGCCTTCGGCGCCGATCGTCACGGCCGCCTCGCCGGTGAGCACGCCCGCCCTCGCCGAGAGAGTCGGATCGAGCTCCTGCACTGCGGCGAGCAGGTCGAGCGCCGTCCGGACCGCCCGCTCGGCGTCGTCCTCGTTCGCGGTCGGCGTCCCCCACACCGCCATCACGGCGTCGCCGATGAACTTCTCGACGGTGCCGCCGTACAGGGTGATCAGCCGGCGGCAGGTCTCGAAGTAGCGGGTCAGCAGCTCACGGGTGTCCTCCGCGTCCCGGCCCTCGGATGCGGCGGTGAAGCCGACGAGGTCGGCGAAGAGGACGGTGACCATCTTCCGCTCGGCGGCAGGGGTAGCAGCCGGCGCCGGCGCGGCCTGCGCGCCCAGCGCGGTGCCACATTCGCCGCAGAACTTGACCCCGGGAGAGTTCGGCGAGCCGCAGGCCGTGCAGACGAGAGCGAGCGCGCTTCCGCACTCGCCACAGAACTTTCTCCCGGGATCGTTCTCGGTACCGCAGGCTGGGCACGGCATCGGACCGGAAAGCGTAGATCGTTCCGGCCGGTTACGGAAGCGACCCGCGCATCACGTAGGCGCCGCCGCGCTCGCCGACCTTCGAGAAGCCGTACTCCTCGTACAGGTGGATCGCCGGGTTGTCGGGCTCGACGCTGAGGCTCAGCTCCTCGTAGCCGTCCGCGCGGGCCTGCTCGAGCAGCTTCGCGAGCAGGTCGCGGCCGAGGCCCTTGCCGCGGCGGCTCGGCACGATCGCGATCGTCAGCTCGGGGACGCGCTCGTCGACGAAGCCGTAGCCGGGCTCGTCCTGCTCGAACAGCCGGTACCAGGCGGCGCCGACCGGCTGGAACTCGTCGATCGCGACGAACGCGCTGTCACCCGGACGGCCCCAGCCGGCGACGTAGCGCTCGAGCGGGACGTCCGCCTCGTTCCCCCACCGCGCGTAGTACGCGTGGCGGAGCATGTCGCGGAGGAATGGGAGATCTTGCGACCCGGCGGGTCGGATCACCCGACTTCCTCGGTCAGCTGGATGCGGTTCCCGTCCGGATCGAACACGTCGACGATCCGAACTTGCCCGTGCAGCTCGACGATCACACCCACCTCGACGCCCGCTGCCCGGAGCCGCTCGGCCTCGGCACGAACGTTCGGCACGGTCACGGACGCGACCCCGCCCTCGTCCCCGTGCGCCTCCCAGAGCGCGATCTCCATGTCCTCGCGCTTGAGCTGCGCCCAGCGCGCCTCCTCGTCCGCGAAGACCTCCTCGAACCCGAGCGTGCCCGTGTAGAACGCCCGCCCGGCGTCGAGATCTCGCACGCGGTACCAGACCTTCACGTCAGAGGGTCAGGCCCGGTTCTTCGAGGAAGTCCTTGACCGTGCGGAGGAAGTCGGAGGCGACGGCGCCGTCGATCGTTCTGTGGTCGCACGTCAGGGTCATCGTCATCATCGGGCGGGCGACGATCTGGCCGTTGCGCGCAACCGGGCGCTCTTCGATTGCGCCGACGGCGAGGATCGCCGCCTGCGGAGGGTTGAGGACGGCGATGAACTGCTCGACGCCGTACATGCCGAGGTTGGAGATCGTGAAGGTGCCGCCCTCGAGGTCCCCGGCGGTCAGCTTGCCGTCGCGGGCGCGGCCGACCAGGTCGGCGCGGGCGGCGGCGATCTCCGCGACCGTGCGGCTGTCGGCGCGCGGCGATCACCGGGACGACGAGTCCGCGTTCGGTGGCGACTGCGAGGCCGACGTTCGCGGCCGGGTGGAGCTCGATCGCGTCCTCCGCGAACGTGGCGTTCACCTCGCGGTGGCGCATCAGGGCGATCGCGCAGACCTTGGTCAAGACGTCGGTCACGGTCGGCCGCTCGTCCGGGTAGCGCTCGAGGAGCAGGGCGCGGAGCTCCTGCGACTTCGTCATGTCGGCCGACATCGAGATCTGGAATGCGGGGACCGTCCACGCCTCGGTCAGGCGGCGCGCGATCGTCTTTCGCAGCGACGTCAGCTCGACGCGCTCGACCTCGCCTTGCGCAGCGGCAGGCGCCGCGGCGGGCGCTGCCTTCGCAGGCGCCGGCGCGACCGCGGCCCGCTCGACGTCCTCCGCGACGATCCGGCCCTCCGGGCCGGTGCCGGACAGAGCCGCCAGGTCGATCCCTCGCTCGCGCGCGATCCGCCGCGCGAGCGGCGACGCCTTGATCCGGCCGCCGTTCCCGGCGGTCGCGACGGTGGCGGGCTCCGGCACAGCAGCCGCCGCGCTCTCCGTCGGGACAGGCACTTGCTCGCGCGGCGCCGCTTCCTCCACAGGCTGCGTGCCGGTCCCTTCCGGGACGGACTCCCCCGCCTCGCCGACGTAGGCGATCGCGGTGCCGACCGGCACCTCGCCCTCGGGGACGACGATCTTCAGCAGCACGCCGGACGCCTCCGCCTCGACCTCCTGCGTCACCTTGTCGGTGTCGAGCTCGAACAGCGGCTGACCCTTCTTCACCTCATCGCCCTCGGCGACGAGCCAGCGGACGATCGTTCCTGCCTCCATCCCCTGGCCCAGCCTGGGAAGGATGACCTCGCTAGCCACGGCCGACCGTCCTCCGCACCGCTTCCAGGACATCGGAGGCGTGCGGCACGACGAACTCCTCCATCACCGGCGAGAACGGCAGCGGCGTGAACTTCGACCCCACGCGCTCGATGGGCGCGTCGAGCCAGTCGAATGCCTGGTACTGGATCACCGCCGCGACCTCGGCGCCGAAGCCCATCCGCACGATCGCCTCGTGCGCCACCACGCACCGGTTCGTCTTCTTCACGGACGAGATCAGGGCCTCCTCGTCCAGCGGCAGCAGCGTGCGGGGATCGACGACCTCGACCGATATGCCTTCCTTCTCGGCCTCCTCCGCGGCCGCGAGCGACTCGTGCACGAGCCGCCCCGTCGCGATCACCGTCACGTCCTCGCCCTGACGATGGACGCGCGCCTGACCCAGCGGAATCGGCTCCAGCTCCTCGGCAACCTCGCCCTTGATCGGGTAGAGCGTCCGGTGCTCGAAGAAGATCACCGTGTTGTCGTCGTAGATCGACGACCACAGGAGCCCGCGCACGTCCTCGGGCGTCGATGCGAACACGACCTTCAGCCCGGGGACGTGGACGAACCACGCCTCCACCTGCTGCGCGTGCTGGGCGCCCGGCGACCAGCCCGCGCCGCCCTGCGTGCGCACGACCAGCGGCACTTTCAGCTGCCCGCCCGACATGTACCGGTGCTTGGCCGCCTGGTTGACGAGCTGCTCCATCGCGAGCGTCGTGAAGTCCTCGTACATGATCTCGACGATCGGGCGCATGCCCTGCATGGCGGCGCCGATCCCTGCTCCGACGATCGCCATCTCCGAGATCGGCGTGTTCCGCACCCGCTCCGGGCCGAACTCGGCCAGCATTCCCTGCGTGACCGCCATCGAGCCGCCCATCTCGGCGATGTCCTCGCCCATGATGAACACGTCGTCGTCCTCGCGCATCGCGCGCGAGAGCGCGTCGCGCACGGCCTCGCGGTAGGTCAGCTCAGGCATAGACGTTCTTCAGAGCGCGTCCTTCGGGCTTCGGGTCGGTCCCGGCCTTCGCGAACGCGACCGAGGCCTCCGCGATCTCGAGCGCCTCCCGGTCGAGGTCGTCGAACGCCTCGTCCGTGAGGCCCATCTTCTCGCGCAGCTTCGTGATCGGGTCCTGCGTCTCGCGAAGCTCCTGGAGCTCACCTTTCGGCCGGTAGACCTGCGGGTCGCCGACGAAGTGCCCGACGAGGCGGTAGGTCTCGCAGACCAGGAAGACCGGCCCCTTCCCCGACCGCGCGTACTCGAGCGCGCGCTTCGCGGCCTTGAACACGACCTCGACGTCCTGGCCGTCGATCTTCATCGAGTGCATCCCGAACGCGACGGCGCGCTTCTCCATGTCCTTGATCGGTGCGTGCTGCGACGCGGGCGTGGACTCCGCCCAGTGGTTGTCCTCGAGCACGAACACCGCCGGCACCTTCCAGAGCTGAGCGAGGTTCAGCGACTCGTGGAACATCCCGATGTTGGTCGCCCCGTCGCCGAAGAACGCGACCGCGACCCGCGGCTCGCCGCGCAGCTTGAAGGCAAGCGCCGCGCCCGTGATCGCCGGCAGCCCGCCCCCGACGACCGCGTTCGCGCCCAGGTTCCCGCGCTCCACGTCGTACAGGTGCATCGAGCCGCCGTAGCCGTGCGAGCAGCCCTCGAGCTTCCCGTACAGCTCCGCCATCACCTCGTTCGGGTGCGTCCCGCGCGCCAGCGTGTGCCCGTGTGCGCGGTGCGTGGAGGCGAAGACGTCCCCGTCCTCCATCGCCTGGCAGACGCCGACCGCGACCGCCTCCTGACCGATCGCGACGTGCAGGAACCCCGGCAGCTCACCCGCGCGGAAGCGCTCCTCGACCTTCTCCTCGAAGTGCCGGATCAGCAGCATCTCCTGGAGGAACTGCCGCAGCCGTTCCTCGGAGAGCGTGCTCCGCTTGCTTTCGACCTTCGCCACGAGCCTGAGTTTATGCTCCGGGCGATGAGACTCGCGACGCAGTGGAGACGCGTCCAGGCCGAGTTGCCGGCCGAATGGACGGAGGCGCGCCTCTCCTTCACGGTCAGCAATCCGCAGCGGCTGGAGCGCGCCGCCGCGTTGCTCGCGCCCCTTCAGCCGGGCCGCGCGGCCCAGGAGCTGCACTTCGTCGTCGCCCGCCGCGGCGCCGGCCCCTCGCCGGCCGCGCTCGACCGGGCCCTCAGACGGCTCGTCGAAGCCCGGATCGGCGGGGAGCTGCGGCTCGTCGGCGCCGCCGAGGCCCCCTCGGCCGCGGGCGCCGAGCTCGGCTCGGCCGCGGCAGCCTGGGAAACGGCGCTGGAGAGCCTGCCCGCCGACTGGACGGATCTCTACTGCGAGGTCGAGCTGACCTCGAGCGACCATCTCGACCCGGCCGCGCTCGCCCTCGCGCCGCTCAACCCGTCCCGCTACGGCCCGACGCCCGGATTCCGCTTCCGCTGCGCGAGGCGATTCGGGTACGGCACCTCCCCGCAGATGGTCGAGCGCTGCTTCGAGCGGCTCGACGAACGAAGCATCCCGGCCGAGGTGCGCATCCTGCGCGCCCTTTCCGATACGAGGCCGGTCGCGACGCAAGGCCCGGTCTGGTACGTCGGCGGCAAGGTGGTCTGATGCCCGACCCGGTGTCGTGGTTCGTCGTCGAGCCCGGCTGGAAGATCATCGCGGCAGACGGACACGAGGTCGGAACGGTGCACGAGATGCTCGGCGACCCCGAGCGGGACATCTTCGACGGGATCGCCGTCTCCACGGGCGCGCTTGCCAAGTCCACGTACGTGCCGTCCGAGCAGGTCGGGGAGATCCGCGAGGGCGAGGTGCATCTCGCCCTGACGAGCGATCAGTTCGCGCAGCTCGATTCCCTCGACTGAGGCCGAACCTTCACACGCCCCTTCCGCGTTGCACGTTTGTCATCGCGGAAAACGATGGAGAGGGCGAAAGGGTGAAGTCAAATGGGGTGCAAGGTACGCAGTCTTCTCCTCGCCGCAGCGGCGTTCGTCCTGATCGCCGCGGCCGCGCAGGCGCAGATTCCGCCGAGCCCGCTTCCGAGCCCCGGCAAGCCGGCTCCGGCGCCCACTGACAAGGGGAACAGCTCCAGCCAGTCCGTCGGAGTCGTCCAGGTCGGCCCGGTCACGGTCGACCCCACCTCCGCCGTCGCGGATACGCCCGTTGCGGACGTGGCCGGGACGACCGAGGCGACGATCGGCGATCCCGGCACCGGTAACGGCGTTTCGCAGTCCGGCGGCGCCGTCCAGGTCGGCGGCGGCAACACGGCGACCGGCTCGCTCGGCGCCGTGCAGGTCAGCCACGCGAAGGCCCAGACGACCGCCAAGGCCAATGTGGCCGACGCCCAGGTCCACGTGACGGCGCCCGCGTCGATCGGCGGCAGCGGCACGAATACGGCGAACGGCTCGGTTGTCGCGGCGCAGGTCGGCAGCGGCAACACCGCGAACGGCGCGACCGGCGCGGTCGAGATCAAGCCGACCACCGCAGGTGTCGAAGCCGGCGCCGGCGCGGGGCCGCCGGCTCCGGTCGCGAAGGCACACGTCGCGATCAGCGGCGACCGGGTACTCGGCGACACGCTGGGAATCAGCCTCACCGAGCTCGGCACGTACCCGGGTTCGGCGACGGTCTTCCTGCTGAACCTCGTCCACTCGCTCCTCCCGGGCGTCACCGCCGACGCCGGGCTCCAGCAGCTGGTCGACACGGGCGTGATCCAGCTCAGCGGCAACGGCGACGACGTCCGGATCGACCTCGGGACGGTGACGATCCAGATCGTCTCGTTCCTGCGGCACCCGCACGTCACGCTCGGGGTGCTCGGCACGCAGCTCGACGGCGGCGCGCTGGTCGGCGTCCCGAACACGGGTGAGCCGACCTCGACCGACTCGCTCGGCGTCGCCCAGGCGGGCGGCGGAAACACCGCCACCGGCTCGGCCGGGGTCGTCCAGGTCGGGTCCACGATCGTCGCTCCGGAAGCCATGCTGCACAGCGACGAGCTCGGCGCGGGCGCCGCGCTCGGCGGCTCGTCGGGCGTCTCGGACGCGGCCAACTCGGCCGACGGCTCGATCGGCGTCCTCCAGGTCGGGTCGACCTATGTCGCCCCCACCCTGTCCGGCGGCGTCGGCGGCGTCGGCTCCGCGTCCGAGGGCGGCACGAGCGGGATCGTCGGGAGCGGCAACTCGGCGGACGACTCGATCGGCGCCGTCCAGATCGGCGGCGGCAACGGCTCCAGCGGCTCCGACGGCGCGGTGCAGGCCGGCACCGTGACCGCAGGCCCGGCGGGGACGGCGACCGTCGACCCGATCGACACCACGGTCGGGCTCGGCGGCTCCGGTGGGATCAGCGGCGGCGGAAACACCGCCGACGACTCGATTGCCGCGGTCCAGATCGGCGGTGGGAACACAGCCACCGACTCGATCGGTACGGCACAGTCGGGCCCGGTCGACTCGGCCGAGACCGGCGCGGTGAACAACCTGACGATCACGCCCGTCGTGAACCTCGGCGGCAGCGGCACCGGGACCGGTAACACCTCGACCGACTCGATCGGTGCGGTGCAGGTCGGGACGGCGAACACCTCCGGCGACTCGGTCGGTGTCGTGCAGATCGGCCCGAGCGGGATCGGCACGGCCCCCGGCGGCGGCACGACGCCCCCGGGCGGCGGCACCACGCCCCCGACGGGCGGGACGCCTCCCACGGGCGGTGGCGGCACGACTCCCACCGGCGGCGGCACTCCGACCGGCGGCACGGTTCTGGCCGGCAACCCGGTCAACGGCGTCTCGGTCACGCAGGAACCGGTCGGGGAGGTCAAGGTGCTTCCGACGCCGATCCGCCCCGCGACGAACAGCCGGTCGACCGCGAGCCCGGCGGCGCCCGGCCACCCCGTACCGGCCGCCGACCGCGGACGGGACGAAGGGCTGAGCACCGATGCACTCCCGGTGCTCTCGTCGAACCTGCCGTTCACCGGGCTGTCCCTCTGGATCGCCCTGGTGATCGCAGCCGGCCTCTCCGGGGCCGGGATGGGCTTCAGAAAGCTCGCTCCGCGTACGCGGTAGCGGCGAGGACGCGGGGCCTCCGGATGCGGCCCGAGGCCCCGCGTTTACCTCTCCCAATGTCCGGTAAGGTCCCACTGATGCCGCTCTTGAGGACAAACGGAGTCGGAAGCGCGACCAAGGAGTTCGTCGAGCGGGCACGGTCGATCGTCCGCCTCGAAATCGAGCTCGCGCTGCTCGAGATCAAGACCAAGCTCACCCGGATCGGGGTGGGCATCGGCCTCGCCGCGGGTGCGGGCGTCCTCGCGGTCTACGCGGTCGGCTTCCTGTTCGCGGCCATCGCCGCTGCGATCGCGCTCGCGCTGCCGCTCTGGGCGTCGCTGCTGATCGTCAGCGTCACGCTGTTCGGGATCACGGCCGTCCTCGGCCTGCTGGGCATACGGTCGATCAAGGCGGGCGCGCCGCCCATGCCGGAAGAGGCGATCGAGGAAGCGAAGCTGACCGCGAAGGCGGTCGTCGATGGCCACTAGGTCGACCGCGCAGGTCAAGCAAGACCTTGCGTCCGAGCGCAAGGGGCTCGAGCACGCCGCGACCACGCTCCGCACCGAGTCCGGCAAGTTCGCGATCAAGGTCGGGGTCGCCGCAGCCGCCGTGGTGGCGGCCGCGATCACCGCCAAGGTCGTTGCACGCGTTTCCCACCGGGAAGAGCCGGAGAAGAACAAGCGTGCGCGACTTCCCTTTCGCCGGCAAAGACTGAGCCCGCGCCGAGCTCGCCGTACCGCCTGAGCCTCGGCTCCTGGGGCTCCGCCCTCAAGTCGACGGTCAAGGCGTTCCTCGCCGACGACTGCCTCGGCCTCGCGCAGCAGATCGCCTTCAGCTCGCTGCTCGCCTTCTTCCCGAGCGTGATCCTCGTGATCGGCCTGCTCGGGCTGCTCGGGTCGGGCGCCTACGACTCGCTCGATCCACCTGCTCGGCTCCGTCGCGCCGAAGGGCGTGCTCGACGCGATCGACCTCGCCAAGCAGAGCTCGGCCGACAACCACGCCGGCTCGGCGATCGCCCTCTTCATCGGCGTCGTCGGCGCCCTGTGGGCGGCGAGCGGCGCGACCGCCTCGATCGTCAAGGCCGTCAACCGGGCCGAGGACCTGAAGGAGTCGCGCCCGTTCTGGAAGGTGCGCCTGCTCGCGCTGGCGCTCGTGATGCTCACCGGCCTCGTCATCGCGATGGTCTTCGTGCTGATCATCTTCGGTGGGCCGCATCGGCGATGCGGTCGCGAAGCGCGCCGACCTGGGCAGCGAGTTCACCGTCCTCTGGAACATCCTCCGCTGGCCGATCGCCTTCGCCGGGATCCTGGCCTTCTTCGCGATCGTCTACTGGCTTGCCCCGAACCGGTCGCCGCGCAACTGGAAATGGCTGACTCCGGGCTCGATCCTCGGCGCCGTCCTCTGGCTCGCACTCTCGGCCCTGTTCGCGCTCTACACCAGCTTCTCGAGCTCGTACGACCGCACGTACGGCTCGCTTGCCGGCGCGATCATCCTCCTGCTCTGGCTGAACTACTCGGCGGTCGCGCTGCTGATCGGCGCGGAGCTGAACGCGGAGCTGGAGCGGCGCGCGAGCGGCCGGGCTAGGTCACGCGGAACGCGCCCCTGAGCGTCGGGGTCGCGTCCGAGCTGTACACGTAGAGACCGCGCTTCAGCCTCAGCCGCCAGATCACGGCGCCGCGGCCGAGCTTCGAGGTGCCGCGGTTGACGCCGAGGCCCTTGAGCCGGAAGTTGTCCTTCGCCGACCGGTCGGCGATCGTGATCGAGACCAGGCCCGCCTTCAGGGTGGTCACCTTGCGCCCGTTGAAGCGCAGGCTGATCGTCGCGCCCGGGCCGACGGAGCCGATCAGCTTCCGGACCGGCGGAGGCGGCGGCGGAGGCGGCGGAGTGCTCGTGGTCGTCGTGGTCGGCGGAGGGGGCGCGGGGAAGCGGCGCGCCGGTCTCGACCGTGATGTCGCCCTTCATCTGGGTGAAGTGCGGGTCGCACTGGTAGTGGTAGGTGCCCTCCTGGAAGGTCACCGTCCACGTCGCGGTGCCTGTGCCCTCGACGGTCGTGCTCATGTCGAAGTTCGCCGGCCCCGACAGGTGGAAGTTGTGCGCCGTCGAGAGGTCGTTGACCTGGAGCGTGTACGTCCCGGGCGGAATGCGGGTGACGCGGTTGCCGGCGCCGTCGACGACTCCGGATCGAGAAGCCGGGGCCGACGGTCCCGAACAGCGTCGGGTTCTGCGCGCCGGCGCTACCCGCCAGGGCGAGCGCGGCGACGATCGTGATCAGCAGCAGACCCCGCATTCGTGAGGTCATACGTAGCACACCGCTGATCGGATTGCGGAATGGCTACGCCGCGCAGCTCGGCCCCGAACCGCTCGGCGAGCAGCGCCACGATCCGCCCGCGCAGCCCCGCCGCGTCCTCGTCCGAGAGCGTGCGCTCGGGCGACTGGAAGACGAGCGCGAGCGCGACCGACTTCTTCCCCTCGCCCACCTGCTCGCCGCGGTAGACGTCGAACACCCGCGCCTCGCGCAGCTCCGCGCCGGCCGCCTCGCGCGCCGCCTCGACGAGCGAGCCCGCGGGCACGTCCTCGGCGACGACGACGGCGATGTCCTCGCGGATCGGCGGGAACGTGATCACGTCCTCGTACGTCGGCACCGGCTCGACCCCGGCGAGGAGCGTCGCGAGGTCGAGCTCGAAGACGCCCCACGAGCCCTCCAGCCGCGCGGGGTGAAGCTCTCCGAGCCACCCCGCATCCGTGCGTGCCGCCTTGCCCGGGTGGAGGAAGGGCTCCTGCGTGCGCTCGACCCGCAGCGGCGACGCGCAGCGCCTCGTACAGCGTCTCGAGCACGCCCTTCGCCGCGGGGAAGCCGCCCTCGAGGATCCCGCCCACGCGCAGCTTTCCTCCGGCAGGTACACGCGCGCGATCTCGAACAGCGCGATCCGCTCGTTGCCCGGCGTGCACGTTCCGCTCCGCGACCTCGACGAGCCCGTCCAGCAGCGTCGCGCGCAGCGCCGACTGGGCCGCGTGCATCGGGTTGACGATGCGAACGGGCCCCTCGGCCGCGAGCGAGGTCGTGTAGGCCTCCGACAGCCCGGCGCCGGCGAGCACGTCCTCGATCACGCGGCGCAGCCGCTGCTCGTCCGTCAGCCGCCCGAACATCTCGCGCCGCAGCGGCAGCGTGAACGGCACCTTCTCGAGGCCGTGGACGCGGATGACCTCTTCGACCACGTCGATCTCGCGCGTGACGTCGCGGGCGCGCCAGGTCGGGACGGTGACGACCCCGGCGCGCTCCTCGACCTCGAAACCGAGCCGCTCCAGGATCCGGCGCTGCTCGACGAGCGGGATCTCGATCCCGGCGACCGCGTCGGTCCGCTCCGGCCGCAGCCGCGTGACCGGCCGGCACCTGGAGGTCGCCCTGCACGTCGATCTCGCCGGCATAGCGCGCCTTCGTCAGCTCGACGAGCAGCTCGCGTCGCGTAGATCGCCGCCTGCTCGGCGACGTACGGGTCGACGCCCTTCTCCCAGCGGTTCGAGCCCTCGGTGCGCAGCGCGAGCCGCTCCGAGGTGCGCATGATCCCGACCGGCTCGAAGTTCGCGGCCTCGAGCAGGATGTCCGAGGTGTCGTCGGAGAGCTCGGTCTCCTCGCCGCCCATGATCCCGGCGAGCGCGACCGCGCGCTCGGCGTCGGCGATGACGAGGTCGGACGGGTCGAGCTTGCGCAGCTCGCCGTCGAGCGTGCGCAGCTCCTCGCCCGGCTCCGCGCGCCGGACGATGATCCGGCCCTGCGCGAGCCTGCGGCGGTCGAACGCGTGCAGCGGGCTGCCGAGCGCGAGCATCACGTAGTTGGTGATGTCGACCGCGTTCGAGATCGGCCGCTGGCCGGCGGCCGACAGCCGCGCCTTCAGCCACTCGGGCGAGGGGCCGATCCGCGCGTCGCGGAAGAGCCGGCCGATGTAGCGCGGGCAGCCGCACCGGGTCGTCCACGCGCACCTCCACCGGCTCCGGGTCGACCGGGCGGTCCGGCTCGCGGCCGGGCATCGGCTTCAGCTCGGCGTTGAAGACGGCCGCGACCTCGCGGGCGATCCCGTAGATCGAGAGCAGGTCGGGGCGGTTGAAGCTCGTCTCCGCCTCGATCACCTCCTCGCCGAGCGGCAGGACGTCGGCCAGAGGCGTGCCGGGGTCGATCGGCTTGCCGAGCACGATGATCCCCGAGTGGTCGGGGCCGATCTCGAGCTCGCGCTCGGAGAGGATCATCCCGTCCGACACGACGCCGCGGAGCTTCGCCTGCTCGAGCTTCTGGCCGCCGGGCATCACAGCGCCGGGCAGCGCGACCGCGACGTGCGCGCCCGCGCCGAAGTTCCAGGCGCCGCAGACGATCTGGCGCGGCTCCCCCTCGCCGACGTCCACCTGTGCAGAGCTGGAGCCTGTCGGCGTTCGGGTGCTTCCCCGCCTCGAGCACGAGCCCGACGCGGTAGAGGCCGAGGTTGCCGTCGACGTCCGGGCACGCCGCGGTACGAGATCCGCTCGAACTCGAAGGTCGAGATCGCCAGCCGCTCGGCGATCTCGCGGGTCGTCGCGTCGACCTCGACGTACTCGCGCAGCCAGGAGACGGGGATCTTCATCGCTAGAACTGCCGAGGAGCCGCAGGTCGTTCTCCCAGAGCGCGCGCAGGTCCGGGATGCCGTGCCGCAGCATCGCGATCCGCTCCAGCCCGAGGCCGAACGCGAACCCCGACACCTCCTCCGGGTCGTAGCCGACGTGGCCGAACACGTTCGGGTCGACGACGCCCGCGCCGCCCATCTCCAGCCAGCCGCTGTACGCGACACGACGGGCAACCCTGCCGCCGCAGCGGAAGCAGGAGACGTCGAACTCGATCGACGGCTCCGTGAACGGGAAATAGCTCGTCCTGATGCGAACGTCGCGGTCCTCCCCGAAGAGCGCGCGGGAGAGGTACATCAGCGTCCCCTTCAGGTCGGCGAGCGTGATCCCGCGGTCGACGGCGAGTCCCTCGACCTGGTGGAAGACAGGGCTGTGGGTCGGGTCGGGCGTGTCGCGCCGGTACAGTTCGGCCGAGGCTGACCATGTACACCGGCGGCTCGTGCGTCTCCATGAAGCGGATCTGCCCGGGCGAGGTGTGCGTGCGCAGCACGTGACCCTCGTCGACGTAGAAGGTGTCGTTGTGCGAGGCGGACGGGTGCCAGTCCGGCGTGTTCAGCGCCGTGAAGTTGTGGTACGTGTCTTCGACCTCGGGCCCGTCGAAGATCTCGTAGCCGAGCCCGATGAAGACGTCCTCGACCTGGCGGCGGATCTGGGTGATCAGGTGGAGGTGGCCGCGCGGGACGGCGTCGCCGGGGAGCGTGACGTCGACCTGCTCCTCGGCGAGCGAGCGGTCGAGCTCGCGGGTGCGCAGCTGCCCGCGTGCCCCGGCGACCGCCTCCTCGAGCGCCGCCTTCGTCCGGTTCAGCTCCGCCCGCTCCTCGACCGACAGATCCTTCGCCCCGCGCAGCGCCTCGGTCAACCGGCTCCGGCGGCCGAGGTACGCGATCCGCGCGTCCTCGAGCTCCTGCTCGGTCCCAGCGCCTACGATCGCGGCCCGTGCCTCACCCAGATAGTCCGTCTCCCAGCCCACCGAACGAATCTAGCACCGGTTCTCCGAGCCCCTACGACCGGATCGCCGGGTTCTACGACCCGTGGAGCCGCAGCGTCACCGAGGACATCGGCTTCTACGTCTCGGAGGCGAGGAAGGCGCGCGGCACGATCGTCGAGCTCGGCGTCGGCACCGGGCGAATCGCCGTGCCGACGGCCGGGGCAGGCGTCCGCGTGATCGGCGTCGACTCGTCGGCCGAAATGCTCGAGGTCTGCCGCACGCGGGCCGAGGAAGCGGGCGTCGCGGAGCTGCTCGACCTGCGCCTCGGCGATCTGCGCGACCCGCCGGTGGACGAGCGCGTCCCGCTCGTCACCTGTCCCTTCCGCGCGTACCTCCACCTCGACGGCGACGAGGAGCGCCTCGCCGCGCTGCGTGCCGCCCGCGATCTGCTCGTCGACGACGGCCGCCTGATCTTCGACGTCTTCACGCCCTCCCGCGGCGACATCGACGAGACGCACGCACGCTGGCTCGAGCGCGAGCCCGGGATCTGGGAGCGCGCAGACTGGGACGAGCGCGAGCGCCGGCTGACCCTGTCGGTGCGCGGCGAGGAGGGTGAGGGGACGATGACGCTGTCCTGGTTGTCGGTGCCGGAGTGGCAGGGCCTCATCGAGCGCGCCGGCTTCCGGGTCGAGGCCTGCTACGGCTGGTTCGACCGGCGCCCGTACGCGGGCGGTGAGGACTCCGTTTGGATCGCCCGGCGCATTTGACGTAGGGTTTCCGTCGTGATCTGGGTCGTCATCGTGATCGTCGCGATCATCGTCCTGCTGCTGCTGTGGCTGGTCGCGATGTTCAACAAGCTGGTCAAGCTGCGGAACCGCGCCGAGAACGGGTGGGCGCAGGTGGACGTGCAGCTCCGCAAGAGGTACGACCTGATTCCGAACCTGGTCGAGACGGTCAAGGGCTACGCCGCAGCACGAGCGCGAGACGTTCGAGGCGGTCACCCAGGCTCGCACCGCCGCCCAGCAGGCGCAGGGCGTCGCCCAGCAGGCGCAGGCGGAGAACATGCTGACCGCCGCGATCGGCCGGCTGTTCGCGGTCGCCGAGGCGTACCCGCAGCTGCGCGCAACCGAGAACTTCCAGCAGCTCCAGGCGCAGCTCGCCGACGTCGAGCAGAACATCGCGATCGCGCGCCAGGTCTACAACGACACCGTCCTCAGCTACGAGAACGCGCTCGAGACCGTGCCGACGAGCATCATCGCCGGCTGGTTCAACTTCCGGCCGCGCGAGTACTTCCAGACCGAGGACGTAACCCGCGAAGCGCCGCATGTCGACTTCGGTCAGGGCGGAGGCACCGTCGCCCCGCCCGCGCCGCCGCCCGCCGCGCCGCCGGCCGCCGCGCCACCGGCCACCGAGCCTCCGGCCAGCTAGCCGCATGCGGAAGGCGCTGCTGCTCGCGGCGGCGCTCGCCGCGCTCGCGCTGCCAGGCGCCGCCGGTGCGTACTCGCTGCCCGCGGCTGACATCTCCGTGCGGATCGCTCCCGACGGCTCGCTGCTGATCGCCGAGAACATCACGATCGAGGGCGCTTTCCACGGCGCCTACCGCGACATCCCGCTCCGCAAGGGCGAGTCGATCGACCGGATCCAGCTCTCGGAGCAGGGCGAGAAATACACCCGCGGCGGCTCGACCAAGCTCGGCTCGATCGACACGCCGCACACGTTCAACTACGAGCTGCACAAGAACAAGGTGCGGATCGTGTGGCACTTCTCGGCCGGGGGCGAGCCGCACACCTACACGGTCGCCTACCGCTTCCGCGGGCTCGCGGTCGCGTACTCCGACATCGTCGACGTCAACCTGAAGGTCTGGGGCGCGAACTGGAGCTCGCCGGTCAACGACCTGCGCGCGACGATGACGCTGCCGAGGCCGACGGCGCTCGGGCCGCTCTACAACGTCTGGGGCCACCCCGCATGGGTGAAGGGCGTCGTCGCGCGCACGAAACCTGCCGCCCTGTTGCGCGCGGTCAACGTCTCCGCGGGCCAGTTCGTCGAGATGCGCGTCACCTTCCCCCGCTCTCTGCTGCGCTCGACCGGCGGCGCGAAGGTCGTCCCCGGGCCGGGACTGGCGAAGGTGAAGAAGGAGGAGGCGGACGACCAGGCCAACTACCTCCACGACCAGGAGAAGATCGACGACGCCAAGCATCACCTCGCGCGGACGTTGATCTTCCTCGCGCTGCTCGGGATCGGGCCGGCGCTCGCGTGGATGATCCTCGTCTGGGCGCTCTACGGCCGCGAGCGCGGTACCGGCTACGACCGCGAGTACGAGCAGGCCCCGCCGACCGACACCGAGCCGGCACTCGTGCCGCCGCTGCTGCGCCAGGACAAGAGCGCCGGCTCGCAGGAGTTCACCGCGACCCTCTTCGACCTGATTCGCCGCGGCCGCTACAAGTCGACGCCGGTGACGACAGAGCGAAAGGTCTGGGGCGGCCTGCGCCACCAGGACATCTCCGACCTGCTGCTCACGCCCGGAGACACGAGCATGTCGCTGCGCGAGTTCGAGGGCCCGGTCGCGGAGGTGATCGACTCGGTGGTCGACACCGACGGTGAGCGGCTCAGCGAGCTGCGCGAGAAGATCGAGAAAAACCGGACCTCGAACGCAAAGCGGTTCACGTCCTTCAAGAACGCGGTCAGCTCCGCAATCGGCGGAAAGAAGTGGTACGTCGAGGCCGGCGGCGGGATGCTCGGGCTCGGTCTCGTGATCTTCATCGTCCTCGCCGTGGTCCTGCTCTGGATCGGCGTCGACGGCTGGCGCTCGGCGTCGCCGCGCTGGAGCGACGTCGTCATCGTCGCGCTCGGCGGGTGCGCGGTCGCCAACGCGGCGCTGCTCGTCTTCGCGCTGACGCGCGTGAAGATGTGGCGGCGGCGCTCGAAGGCCGGCATGACCGAGGCCGAGCGCTGGGAGGCCTTCCGCCGCTACCTGACCGACTTCCCCCGGCTCCAGGAGGCGCCGCCCGCGACGCTCGAGCTCTGGGAGCGCTTCCTCGTCTACGGGATCGCGTTCGGGATCGCGGAGCGCGTGCTCCAGGGCGCCCACCTGCACATGCCCGAGGAGCTGCACAACCAGAGCACGATCTTCTGGATCAGCCCGACCGGCGACCTCGGCTCGGGGCCGAGCGCGCTGGCGATCGGCGACCTCTCGTCCGGGTTCGGCTCTGCGCTGTCGCCGCCGAGCTCGGGCGGTGGCGGCGGCTTCTCCGGCGGCGGAGGCGGCGGAGGCGGCGGAGGGGGCGGCGGCGCGTGGTAGCGCGCGTCATCGGGACAGGCCGGAGGCCTGTCCCACGTAGAGCGCGATAGCGCCTGCGACGGCGACGTTGAGCGACTCGGCCGTCTCTTCGATCGGGATCGACGCCACGGCGTCGCAGGCCGCGACGACCTCTTCCGGCAACCCCTCGCGCTCGGCCCCGAGCACGAACACGACTTGGCCTTCCTGTGACGCGAGCGGATCTCCGGCGTTCGCGACGAGCGCAACGCGCCTCCCCTCCGGCTCGTCGAAGCGCCCGAGCGGCACGCGGAAGATCGCCCCGGCAGAAGCCCGCAGCGCCCGCGGCCCGGTCGGATCGCCGCAGCCCTCGGACAACCCGATCGCGGCGCCGAAGGCGTCGGCGGTGCGGATCAGCGTCCCGACGTTCCCGGGGTCGGAGACGTGCCAGAGCGCGAGCGAGAGCGGCTTCTGCTCGAACGGCGGCAGGTCGCCGCGCCGGTAGACGCCGATCACGCGCGGCGGGTGCGCCATCGTCGAGACCCCGGCGAGCAGTGCCGGCTCGACGTCCTCGCCGGCGACGAGCAGGTCGACCGGCTCGATCCCCGCCGCCGCCGCCGCGTCGACGAGATCCTCACCCTCGGCGACGAACAGTCCGAGCTTGTCCCGCTGCCGCCGGCTCTCCAGCTTCCGGATCAGCTTCAGGCGCGGGTTCGAAGCGGAGGTAATCAGTGTCAGACACTCCTCACGTCGCCATCACCGGCGCCGCAACAAGTGTCTGACACTAGGAGCTGAGGGCGGCTTTCGCCTGCTCGGCGATCTTGCCGAACGCGTCCGGGTCGCTGACCGCGATGTCCGCGAGCACCTTCCGGTCGAGCTCGATCTCCGCCTTGCGGCAGCCGGCGACGAACTGGTTGTACGACAGCCCGTGCTAGGCGGGCGGCGGCGTTGATGCGGATGATCCAGAGGCTCCGCATCGTCCGCTTCTTCGCCTTGCGGTCGCGGTAGGCGTAGGTGAGCGAGTGCTCGACCTGCTCCTTCGCGCGGGTGTAGGTCTTCGACTTGAGGCCCCAGTAGCCCTTCGCCTGACCGAGAACCTTGCGGCGCTTCTTGCGCGCGTGGACGGATCGCTTGACGCGAGGCATCGGTTATCCGATCCCCAGCTGCTTGCGCGCGTTCTTGACGTCGCTAGCCGCGAGCGGCGCGGGACGGCGGAAGCTCCGCTTCCGCTTCGGCGACTTCTTCTCCAGCATGTGGCTCTTCGGCGCGCGGCGGCGCAGGATCTTGCCCGTGGCCGTCACCTTGAACCGCTTCTTCGCTCCGCTGTGTGTCTTCTGTTTCGGCATCTCTCTTGACTCCCGCGTTTTTCGTCGGGCCCAAGACCATCACCATGTTCCGCCCGTCGAGGAGGGGCGGCTGCTCGACCGCGCCGATCTCTTTGACATCCTCGGCCAGGCGCATCAGGAGGTCTCGTCCCCGCTCCGGATGGGTGGTCTCCCGCCCTCGGAACATGATCGTGACCTTGACCTTCGCGCGCTGGTTGAGGAAGCGAACGACGTGGCCTCTCTTGGTGTTGTAGTCGTGGACTTGGATCTTCGGCCTGAGCTTGATCTCCTTGACGTGGATCTGCGACTGGTGCTTGCGCGCCTGCTTCGCCTTCTGCTCCTGCTCGTAGCGGTACTTCCCGTAATCCATCACCTTCGCAACGGGGGGATCCGACTGCGCAGCGATCTCGACGAGGTCGAGACCCTTGCCGTACGCGTACTCGAGTGCTTCCGCGGTCGGCTTGATCCCGATCTGGCTGCCGTCGTCGTCCACGAGCCGTACCTTCGGCGCGCGAATCTGGTCGTTGATCCGGTTCTGTGAGGCCGGGCGAACCGGAGGTTCCATGCTCCGCCGCGGTCTCAAAGGTTTGTCACCAAGCTCGCTCTGTTCTCCTTCTCATAGACAACACAAAACCGCTGCAAGCAGCGGCTCCCGAAAACCTCAGTCCAGCGACTCGGTTGAACCCCCACGCGATCAGATCGGGGAGGTGAGGAACGGGTGTCCCTGCTTGAGCAGGCTCACAGAGTACCAATATCGGCGATCAATTCATCAACCGACTTGGTGGACTGCCCTCCGCGCCGCTCGCGCACGGCCAGCGCTTCGGGCGATTCCCGGTCGCCGTAGACGACGACGCGCGGGATCTTCTCCAGCTCGGCGTCGCGGATCTTCTTGCCGACGGTGTCGTCGCGGTCGTCGACCTCGACGCGGACGCCGGCCTCCTTCAGCCGCGCCGCCAGGGCCTCCGCCGCCTCGCGGTGCGCCTCGCCGACCGCGAGGATCCGCACCTGCACCGGCGCGAGCCAGGCCGGGAAGTCGCCGCCGTAGTGCTCGATCAGGATCCCGATGAACCGTTCCAGCGAGCCGAGCAGCGCGCGGTGGACGACGTACGGCGTGTGCTCGGTGTTGTCGGCGCCGACGTAGGTGAGCCCGAACTGCTTCGGCATCTGCGCGTCGAGCTGGATCGTCGCCATCTGCCACGAGCGGCCGAGCACGTCGGTCATGTGCAGGTCGATCTTCGGCCCGTAGAAGGCCCCGTCGCCCTCGTTCAGGTCGTAGGCGAGCCCGCGCCGTTCGAGCGCCGCCCGCAGCGCCTCCTCGGTGAAGTCCCACTCCTCGTCGGTGCCGAGCTTCTTCTCCGGCCGCGTCGAGAGCTCCGCGCGCGCGTTCATCCCGAAGATGTCGTAGAGGTAGGTCGCGAAGTCGAGGCAGCCGAAGATCTCGTCCTCGATCTGGTCCGGCGCGCAAAAGATGTGCGCGTCGTCCTGCGTGACGTGCTTCACGCGCAGCAGCCCGTGCAGGGTCCCGCCCGGCTCGTCGCGGTGCAGCGTCGAGGACTCGGCGAAGCGCATCGGCAGCTCGCGGTAGCTGCGCATGCGGCTCCCGAACAGGAGCATGTGACCGGGGCAGTTCATCGGCTTCAGGGCGAAGCCGTCCTCGCGGTCGTGCGAGGAGACGAAGAACATGTTCTCGCGGTAGTTGTCGTAGTGGCCCGAGGTGACGTAGGTGTCGATGTCGTAGAGCAACGGCGTCTTCACCTCGAGGTAGCCGCGCTTGCGGTTCTCGCGGCGGCGCAGGTCCTCGAGCGCGTTCCAGATCACCATCCCCTTCGGGTGCCAGAACGGCGAGCCCGGCGAGTGCTCGGAGAGATGGAAGAGGTCGAGCTGCTGACCGAGCCGGCGGTGATCCCGGCGGCGCGCTTCCTCCAGCGCCGCGAGGTGCGCCTCGAGATCGCCCTTGTCGTAGAAGGCGGTGCCGTAGATCCGCGTCAGCTGCGTGTTCTTCTCGTCCCCGCGCCAGTACGCGCCGGCCAGGCCCGTCAGCTTCACCGCCTTGATCGGCGAGGAGTCCTGGAGGTGCGGCCCGCGGCAGAGGTCGGTGAACTCACCTTGCGTGTACAGGGAGATGTCGCCCTCGGCGGTGTCGACGAGCTCGACCTTGTACGGCTCGCCTTCCGCCTCGAAGCGCTGCTTCGCCTCGTCGCGCGAGATCTCCTCGCGCGACCACGACCGCCCTTCCTTCAGCTCGCGCCCGATCTCGGCCTCGATCTGCTCCAGGTCGGCCTCGTGGATCGGCTCGGGGAACTCGAAGTCGTAGTAGAAGCCGTTGTCGATCGGCGGCCCGATCGCGATCTTCACGCCCGGGTACAGACGGCGCACCGCTTCGGCCAGGAGATGCGCGGTCGAGTGGCGCAGCACGTAGAGGGCGTCTGGGTCGCTCTTGTCGCGCGTGGTCAGGATCTGGATCTGCTCGCCGTCCGCGAGCGGCGCGCGCAGGTCGCGCATGTCGCCGTTCGAGCGCACGAGCACGGCCTCCTTGGCGAGCCTCGGGCCGATCGCGCGCGCGGCGTCGAGCCCGGTTGCGCCGTCGGGAAGCTCCAGCTCCTTGCCGTCGGGTAGGACCACCTTCATGACAGATCAGGATACGACTAGCGCGGTGCGAGGATCGCCTTCAGGTCGGGACGGTTGAGCACCTCGACGTAGACGATCTCGCCGTCGATCGTGTCGACGACGAGCTCTCCGACCGGCACCTGCTTGCCGCGCCGGAACCAGCGCCTCATCGGCGCGGCGGTATAGAAGCTCGCGCAACCCTCGACCTCGCACTTGCAGACCTCGCGGATCTGCAGGCCCGGGACCTGCTCGGCGAGGTCGGGGCGCTCGATCTCACGCAGCCCGTTCTCGAGCTCGGCCGCGAACGTGGGGGCCGTTGTGGCCAGCAGGCGAACGGTGTCCGACACGTGGAGTCAGTTTGCCGCCTTTCCGGCCGGGGAAGGGGAAGCGGCGAAAGGGGGATTCACATGGCAAAGAAGATTCGCGAGGTGATGACGCCGGCGCCGGAGACGATCCAGGCAGACCGGCCGGCCACCGAGGCGGCGAAGAAGATGAAGGAGGCCGACGCCGGGATGATCCCGGTGATGACGAACGGGAACCTGCTCGGCACGGTGACCGATCGCGACATCGCTCTCCGCATCGTCGCCGAGGGGAAGGACCCGCAGTCGACTCCCGTCGGGGAGATCGCGTCCACGGACGTGGTCACCGTGACGCCCGACGAGGATCTCGACGCGGCGCTTCAGAAGATGGCGAAGCACCAGGTGCGCCGCCTGCCGGTCGTCGAGGACGGCCGACTGATCGGCATCGTGGCCCAGGCGGACGTTGCGCGCGAAGGCAACGAGAAGGACGTCGGCCACACGGTCGAGGAAATCTCGAAATAGGGACAGGCCGAAGGCCTGTCCCTGGGCCTACGGCGCGAGCGCGACGACCCAGGTGAGGCTGCGCGTGCGGCCGTAGGCGTCGGTCGCGTTCAGCCGCAGCGTGTAGTTCCCCGGGCCGAGCAGGAACGGCCCGATGCTGATGTCGCCCGACTTCGCGAGGAAGCGCTGGTTGACGAGCACCTTGCCGTTCCTCACCGCGCGCACGCGCGCGACGGAGATCTGGTTCGAGTGCACGTGGAGCGTCACCGACCAGACGTCACCGGACCGCGTGACGGTCGGCGGCTTGCGGATCAGGACGAACGGCTGTGCGGTCGCCGCAGCGCCGCAGCGGCCGAGGCACACGCGCCACTGGAGCAGCGCGGTGCCGAGGCGCGCCTGGAAGGTGTAGAGGCCCGGCAGCTTGACGGTGAACGGGCCCACCCGAGCCGGGCCTGCGGCGATCCGGAACGTCACCCTGGCGCCGACGCGGCCCGCGCGGAGCCCGAGGACGCGCGCGACTCCCGCGCGGCTCGAGTTGAACCGGAGAGTGACGCGGTAACCCGCCGCCGTATGGGTCACGAGCGGCCGCCCGGACGAGGTCAGCGTCGCCTTCGTGACTCCACCGCCGCCGCCACCGCCGGTGGTCGCCGGCAGGAAGGTCGCGCTCACGGTCTTCCCGGTGGTGAGGGTCAGCACGCAGGTCAGCTTCTTCGCGGACGCGACGCAGGCGTCGCCCCAGCCGGCGAACGTGTTCCCCGCCGCGGCGCTCGCGGTCAGCGTCACCTTGCGCGCCCGCGGCGAACTTCTGGATGCAGGTCTTCGTCGACGCGATGCCGATGCACTTGCCGGCCGAGGCGGAGACCGTCCCCTTGCCGTTGACGGTGATCGCGAGCGTCCCGGCGGCGACGAGGGTGAAGTTCGCGTTGACCGACTTCGCGAAGTTCATCGTCACCGTGCAGGTCGGCGCGCTGCCCGTGCAGGCGCCCGTCCAGCCGGTGAAGGACGCGCCCGGCGACGGCGTCGCGGTCAACGTGACCGCCGAGTTCGTCGGCAGGGTCGCGCTACATCCGGCCGCGCCGTTGCCGCAGTTGATCCCGCCGCCCGCTGACCGTGCCGCTGCCCGTCACGGAGACCGAGAGCAGCACCGAGGTGCCGCCTCCGCCGCCGGTCGTGAACGACGCGGTGACGGATCTCGCCGCGGTCATCTGCACCGTGCAGGTCGGGATCGTCCCGCTGCACGACGCCGGCCCAGCCCGAGAAGGTCGCCCCGGTCGCCGGGGTGGCGGTGAGCGTGACGGTCGCGTTCACGGCCGGAGTCGCGCTGCAGGTGGTCGAGCCGTTGCCGCAGTTGATCCCGGCGCCGGTGACCGTGCCCGCCCCGGAGACCGAGACCGTGAGCAGGAAGCCGGCGCCTCCCGCGATGCCGCCGACGAAGGTCGCCGTGACGCTCTTCGACTGGTTCATCAGCACGGTGCAGGTCGTCCCCGACCCGCCGCAGGCGCCGGTCCAGCCGGTGAAGGTCGCGCCCGTCGCGACGAGGCGATCAGAGTGACGGTCGCGTTCTGGGCGAAGTTCGCGGAGCAGATGATGCCGCCGTTGCCGCAGTTGATCGCGCCCGCGCCGCCGCTGACGTTGCCGTTGCCGTTCACCGTCACGGTCAGCTTCGGCGCGGCTGCGAAGGTCGCGCGTGACGCTCCGCGTCGGCGTCCATCGTCAGGTTGCACGTGTCGGCCGTGCCCGACGCAGGCGCCGCGTCCATCCGGTGAACATGAAGCCGTCGTCCGGAGTCGCCTTCAGGACGACGGTCGAGTCGGTGCGTCTCGCTCTCGGTGCAGGTCCCCGGCCCGTGGCAGGTGATCCCACCGCCCTCGACCCTGCCGCTGCCGGTGACCGTGACGCGACAGCGTCGACGACATCGGTCGACTGGACCCAGGTTGGCGCTGAGCGTCCTGTTGGCGTTCATCTTGATCGTGCAGGCGTCGTCCGTGTCGTCGCACGCGCCGCCCCAGCCGGCGAAGACCCAGCCGGGAGTCACCGACTGTCGGGCGTCTGGCGGACGGTGAGCGTCGAGCCGGTGAGCACCGTCCAGTGCAGCAGTCGTGTCAGATCGGTGGACGATCGCCGGGCGGTGTGTCGGTGCCGTCGTCGGCGCCGCAGAGGATCGTCGCCGCCCTGACGAAGCCCTGGCCGGCGTAGTGACCGTGAGCGTGCTCGTCCCGGTTGAGGGCCCGCGGAAGTTCGCAGTGACGACGTGGTCGCCGCCGTCGAGCGGAAGCATGCAGTGGTCTGTCACGCACCGCAGGTCGGTGTCGTACGACGCGCTCCCAGTCGTCGAACGTCCAGCCGCCGTCCGGCATCGCCTTCAGATCGACGCTGGGCCCGGTGCCGGAGAACGCCGACGTAGCAGGCACCGGTGTTGTTGTCGTCGCCGCAATTGAGTCCCGTCGGGGTGCTCTTCACCTTGCCGCCGCCGATGACCTCCACGGTGACCGTCGTGATCGTGGCCGTGCGGCCGCTCGCGCTCCCGACCCCGAGCACCATCGCCAGCGTCAGCGCCAGCAGTCCCCAACCGACCGCTCTCCGCATTGAGCCGCGCAATCTACTCGCTAAAACCCATAGTCGCTACGGCCCTAAGGAAGAAACGCATACCAGGTGAGCTTCCGCACGCGGCCCCACGTGTCGGTCGCGGTCAGTCGAAGCTGGTAGTTGCCGGGCGAGAGCAGGAACGGCCCGGCGGTGACGCCGCCCGCTCCGGCCGGGAAGCGCAACTCCTTGGCGAGCTTGCCCGAGCGGAAGACGCGGATCTGCGCTCCGGCGGCCTGCGAGGAGCGGTAGTTGAGGGTCAGCGACCACAGCGCCCCGGCGTCGACCGCCTTCGCGGGGCCGCGCGCCAGGACGAACGGCGCGGCGTGCGCGGCCGCGCCGCAGCGGCCGAGGCAGGCCGTCCAGCGCAGTTTCTGCAGCCCGAGCGCGACCTCGAAGACGTAGAAGCCGGGCTTGACGACCGGGAACGGGCCGACGGTCGCCCGCCCCGGGGCGACGGTGAACGAGAGCGCCGTCTGCAGGCGTCCGGCGAGGAGCGCGCGGACGTGCGCGACCCCGCGCCGCGGCGCGACGAAGCGGAGCGTGACGCGGAACCCTGCGCTCGTCTTCCTGACGACCGCGTGCCCGGTGATCCTGAGTGCGCCGGCCTGCCCGCTCGGCGTGCGGCTCGTTCCCTTGAAGGCGGCCGAGACGCTCTTCGCCGCGTCCATCGTCACCGTGCAGGTCGTCTCCCGGCCGCTGCAGGCGCCGTCCCAGCCCAGGAACGTCGCGCTCGCGGCCGGCGTCGCGGTCAGCGTCACGTCGGACCCGTCGTCCTCGTTCGCGGTGCAGGTCTTGCCGCCGACGCCGCACTGGATCCCGCCCCCGGCCACGGTGCCTGGACCGGTGACGGTCACCGACAAGGAGTTCTTGCCCGCCGCGCTCGGAGCGGTCGTGAAGGTGGCGGTGACGCTCTTCGCCGCGTTCATCGTCACGGAGCAGGTCGTCGAGGTGCCGGTGCAGGCTCCGCCCCACCCTCGGAACGTCGCGCCCGTGTCGGGCGTCGCCGTGAGCGTGACCGTCGAGCCGGAGGTCTGGTTCGACCGTGCAGGTCGTCTGGCCCGAGCCGCAGCTGATGCCGCCGCCGGTGACCGTGCCGTCGCCGGTGACGGAGACCCCGAGCGGGAAGTCGGTCGCCGGGCCGCCGGCGCCCTGGCCGCTGAAGGCGGCGGTGACGCTCTTCGCGGCGTTCATCGTCACGGAGCAGCTCGGCGACGTGCCGCTGCACGCACCGCCCCAGCCGTTGAAGCTCGCACCGGAGCCGGGCTGTGCGGTCAGGGTGACCGTGCTGTTGGCGGCCTCGTCGGAGCTGCAGCTCGAGCCGCCCGAGGACGTGCAGGAGATCCCGCCGCCGGCGACGACGCCGTTGCCCGTGACCGAGACGGTGAGTGCGAACGTCGACGCGGACTTCTTGAAGGCCGCGTTCACGGTCGTGTCGGTGTTGACCTGGACGACGCAGACCGTGTCGTTTCCGGAGCACGGGCCGCCCCACCCGTCGAAGGCGTAGCCGTTGTCGGGGTCCTCGAGCAGCGTGATCGTGGAGCCGTTGAGCACGTCCGAGTCGCAGCTCGAGTCGCCGGTGTCGCAGTTGATGCCGCCGCCGCTGACGTTGCCGCCGTCGCTGCTCGAGTCGCTCGTGTTGTTGACCGACAGGGTCGAGGTCCCGGGGTTCGGCGACGGCGTGTAGGTCGCAGTCACCTCGTGGTTGTCGCTGTCGTCGAGGTCGACGGTGCAGGTCTGGTCGTCGATGTCTGTGTCGTCGCAACCGCTCCAGCTGCCGAAGTCGTCTCCGCTTGCCGTCAGCTCGACCTGGTCGGTCGTCGTCGTCCCGGTGAACGTCCCGATAGCAACTCTTCGAGCCGTTCCCGCAGGCGATCTGCCCGCCGCCGGACTGGGAGACGAAACCGCTGCCGATCACCTGCACCTGGATCGTCAGCGTCGTCGTCACCAGCGGTCGGCCGGACGCGCCGCTCACGACGCCGAGGGCGAGCAGGACGACAGCGAGCACGACCGCACGAAGACCTATCTCCCTCGCCATCGCCAGAACAGAGTATGCGCATTCCGAAATCTCGCCAGGCCTGGACGTGCCGACAGAGCAGCAGGGCCAGCCGAGGCCAGATCTGACGCCCTCCATGTACCCCTTTAGGGGGATCTTTGTCCTCCCCCTTTAGGGCATTCTCGACGAGATTTCGCGTAGCCAAATCTGCGCGAACCTGCTCGAACGTTGCCGTAAAGCCTTCCGTCACACTCGCCGATGCTCGAGCCAACAACGGGCTTGGGAGAAAACCGGAGGGGTGTGAACCGAATGCTGCGCGTACTGATCTGCGATGACTCGAACGAGGCGCGCCGGATGCTGCGCACGATGCTCGCCGAGGACCGGAACCTCGAGATCGTCGGCGAAGCCACCGACGGCGGCCAGGCGATCGCGCTCGGGGTCGACCTGATGCCCGACGTCGTCCTGATGGACGTCGCGATGCCCGTCGTCGACGGGGTCGAGGCCACCCGCCGCATCCGCGAGCTCGTCCCGGGCGCGCGCGTGGTCGCACTCGCCGGCTCCGACGACCTGGAGGTCGTCGAGCAGATGCTCGACGCCGGCGCGAGCGCGTACTGCGTCAAGGGCGCGCCGCTCTGGGAGCTCGAGCGCGCGATCGCCGGCGCCGGCGAGCCGCTCGTCCGCCTCGCCCACTCGCTCGGCCGCGCCCTCCCCGGCGGAATCGGCCAGCTGCTCGCGCGCGAGCTCGTCGAGCTGACGGGCGCGCTCTGCGCAGCGGCGTACCTGACCTCCTCCGACGCCGGGCTCTCGCTGGCCGGGATCGCCGGCGCCCCGACGCGCGACCGGCTCACGAACGCGCCGGGTGTCGCCCTGCGCGCGTTCACGGAGGCCGTCGCCGCGTCGGCCGACGCCCACGAGCTTGCCGAGCTCTACCGGCTCGGCGTCCCTTGCGGCCACGCGCTGGCCGTTCCTCTGGTGGCTGACGGGACCCGCCTCGGCGCGCTGCTCGTCGCGATGCCTGCGAGCGTTCAGCTCGAGCTCGACGAGCAGCTCGTCGGCGCGGTCGCCGACCTCGCCGCGGCGTCGCTCGCCCAGGAGCGCCGACTGGCGCTCACGTTCGCGGAGGCGCGGCGGGATGCCCTCACCGGCCTCCCCAACCGCCGCGCCTTCGACGAGCAGCTCGACCGGCTGCTCGAGGAGGACGGCGACGACCCCGTCACTGTCACCCTGCTCGACGTCGACGGCTTCAAGACCGTCAACGACACCGGCGGCCACGCCGCCGGGGACGAAGTGCTCGCGACGCTCGCACGCATCTTCCTGAGGGCCGTGCGCGCGAACGAGCACGTGTATCGAATCGGCGGCGACGAGTTCGCCGTCATCCTCGCGGGCGCCACGGAAGCGGGCGTGCGCGCGGGCGAGCGCATCCTGCAGGCTGCTCGGCTCCAGCGCCGGGGACGAAACCTGCCCACCCTCTCCGGCGGTGTCGCCCATTCGGCGGGGGTCGAGTCGAAGCAGGAACTGCTCGCCCGCGCGGACGCCGCGCTCTACCAGGCCAAGGATGCGGGGGGCGACAAGATCCTCGCCGCAGGGATCATCGCCCCCCGCAAGCACCGTGCGTCCGCCGACCAGGGGACGGCGGCCCCGATCGCAAGTCGCCGTTCCCGGGACGCGCCCGCTTACGGATCCTGCTCGTCGACGACGACCCGGGCCTGCTCGTGCTCCTGCGGACGACCTTCGAGATCATCGACATCGACGTCGAGGAGGCCCACAGCGCCGCCGAAGCGCAGAAGCGGATCGAGACGAACGCGCCCGACGTGATCGTCCTCGACGTCGCGATGCCCGTGACCGACGGCCTGTTCTTCTGCCGGTCGCTGAAATCGGACCCGGCGACGCGCGAGATCCCGGTGATCGTCCTCTCCGGCAGCGGTTCCAACGAAGACGAGGCGAAGAAGGCCGGCGCCGAGGCGTTCCTGCCCAAGCCGTTCAGCCCGCTCGACCTGCTCGGGCTCGTCGAGCAGGTTACCGGCGGCCTGTTCGAAGGCCCGTTCACGCTGATGACCGACGAGCGGCCGGAGGAGCAGATCCTCCTCTACGCCCGCGATCTCCGCCGCCTGCTCGAGCTCGAGCGCGGCCAGCGCCACCTGCTGAAGAAGGCCTACGAGGAGACGATCGGCGCGTTCGCCGGCGCGCTCGAGGCGAAGGATTTCGGCACGGGCGCGCACTCGAAGCGAGTGGTTCGCTACGCCACGGAGCTCACGCGCGTGCTCGAGCCCGGGCTGCTCGACGACCCGAGCCTCCAGTACGGCTTCCTGCTCCACGACGTCGGGAAGATCGGGATCCCGGACTCGATTCTCCAGAAGCCAGGCTCGCTGACCCGCGAGGAGCGCACGGTGATGCGCACGCACAGCCGCCCTCGGCGCGCAACTCCTCTCCGAGGTGCCCCTGCTCCAGGGCGAGGGGCTCGGCGTGATCCGCTCGCACCACGAGCGCTGGGACGGGAGCGGCTACCCCGACCTGCTCGGGGAGGACGACGATCCCCCTCGGCGGCCGGATCTTCGCCGTCGCGGACACGCTCGACGCGATGACGAGCGACCGCCCCTACCGCGCCGCGTTCGAATGGGGCCAGGCGGTGGACGAGATCGTCCTCCAGTCCGGCCGGCAGTTCGACCCGGAGGTCGTCGGCGCCTTCCGCAGCGCGGAGCCGAAGCTTCGCCGCATCCACCAGGAGCTCGTCGGCCGCCTAGGCCGGGCGACCTCCCGAGCTCAGCTGCGGCTAGTGGCAGTGGTGATCGTGCCCGTGGGCGTGCGCGGGCTCGTTCATCATCTTCAGCATCGAGAGGCCGCCGCCCCGCCTGAAGTAGCGCCACACCAGCACCGCGGCGAGCCCGAGGAACACGATGTTCAGGAACGTCGTGTAGTTCCACGTCACCTCGGCCTCGGTCACCTTCGCGTTCCGCTCGGTCGGCTCGATCCCGATCGCCTCGAACAGCAACTCGACCCCGAGACCCGCGAGCACCATCGCGAAGTAGAACGAGCGAGCAGGAAGCCGGCCATCTTCAGGCCGTAGTACTTCCGGTTGATGTTGAGGATCGGGAACGATGATCAGGTCGCCGAAGAGGAAGGCGATCACGCCGCCGAAGCTGATCCCGCCGTTCCAGAGCACCGCCGCCAGCGGCACGTTCCCGACCGAGCAGACGAAGCTGATCATCGCGACGATCGGACCGATCACCGGGCCCCAGAACTTCGCCGCGGTCTCGTGATCGGTGAGGAAGAGGTTCTGCCAGAACGAGTCCGGCACCCAGGCGGCGAGCGCGCCCGTGACGAGCAGCCCGATCGCGATGTCTCGCCAGATCGCCGCCCAGTCCATCACGAAGTAGTCCGCGGTCGCGGTGAATCCCTGCGGCGTGCGGAGCCGCTGCGACCACGTGCCCGGCACGTCGGCCGACATGTCCATCTCGGCGTGGCCCTCCATCGAGCCGACGAGACCCTTGTTCGCCTGCTCGCGCGCCGCGTCGACCAGGCGGCGCTTCAGGAAGCGCCGGAAGACGATCGCCAGGATGATGATCATCAGCGGGCCGCCGACGAACTCGCCGAGGACGAACTCCCAGCCGAGCAGAAGCGCGATCACGATCGCGAGCTCTGCGACGAGGTTGGTGGAGGCGATCTCGAACGCCATCGCCGAGGTGAAGTCGGCGCCGCGCCTGAAGAGCGAGCGGGACAGGGCGACCGCGGCGTACGAGCAGGACGACGACGCCGCGCCGAGCGCGGTCGCGCGCACCAGCGTCCGCGGCCGGTCGTCCGGCAGCAGTCGCTGCATCTCCTTCTTCGAGACCGCGGCCTGGACGACACCCGACAGCGCGAAGCCGAGGATCAGCGCCCAGAGGATCGCCCAGAGCATCCCGAACGAGAACGAGAGCGCGTCGACGATCTCCGCCCAGATGTCGACGCCGACGATCACCTGCTGATCAAGCGTAACCCGGCGCGGCGGTCGGTCGTTGTATCTCTGTCAAGAAGACGAAAGGGGTGCCAGATGCTTGGTCTGCTGATCGTTATCGCGCTCGCGCTGCTGCTGTTCGGAATCGTCGGCGGCATCGCGATCTCGAAGTTCCTGTTCCTCCTGCTGCTCGTGGCGGCCGTGATCTTCCTGATCGGCCTGTTCACACGACTACAGCCTGACGAACGACCTCCGGGCGCGCGCGCCTCGGCGCGCGCGCGGGCCCGCCGCGCTCCGCCGCTCCCTTCGTTGCCGTAACGTTCCGGCGCGACGGTCGACTTACCGTCGTCCACCCGAAAGGAGCCGAGATGGCACTTGCACGTGTTGTTGCGTTCGAGGGCGTGACCCCGGAGCGGATCCAGCAGCTGACGAGCCAGGTCGAGGGCGGCGAGAAGCCGGAAGGGCTGCCGGCGACCGAGATGATCCTGCTGCACGACGCGGAGGGCGAGCAGGCGCTCGCGATCCTCTTCTTCGACAACGAGGACGACTACCGCCAGGGCGACGCGACGCTGAGCGCGATGCCGGGCGACGAGACGCCGGGCCGCCGCGCCTCGGTGACGAGGTACGACGTCGCCGCCCGGATGACGGACTAGGCCTCGGCCTACCCAGCGGCGGCGTCGTGGCGTTCGGGCAGGGCGTCCAGACGTCGCCGCTGGCGAGCTCGACCGCGTCGCCCGGTTCGGATGATGCTGGCCGGTTCGTGAGCAGTCAGACTGCGCGCGGCGATGGGATCGGACCCGGCGGGCATACCGGTGGAGGAGGCGGCGTCGACGGGCTCGACCAAGCTCGCCGTCCTGCTGTCGATGGCGATGTTCGTGCTCGTCTTCGACACGTCGCTGATGAACGTCTCGATCTCGTACGTGGTCGCACGACCTGAACGCGACGGCGAGCGGCGTGCAGGGGACGATCGCGCTGGAGGCTCTGGTCTCGGCCGCCTTCATCCTGATCGGCAGCAAGATCGGCGACCTGATCGGGCGCAGGCGGGCGTACGTGCTCGGCCTGCTCGGCTACGCGGCCGGCGCGCTGGCGATGACGCTCGCCGACAGCCTCCTGCCGGTGATCATCTTCTGGGCGGTCGTCGGCGGGCTCGGCGCCTCGCTTCTCCTCCCCGCGATGCAGTCGTTGATCCACGGGAACTTCTCGGGGCCGATGCAGCGGAAGGCGTACGCGCTGGTCGGCGCCTCCGCGGCGATCGCCGCCGCGATCGGCCCGCTACTCGGCGGCTTCATCACGACCTACCTGTCCTGGCGGGTCGGCTTCGGCCTCGAGCTCGTGATCATCGCGATCGTCCTGGTCAACATCAGGCTCGTGAAGGAGGTTCCGTACACGGGCCCGCGGCAGATCGATCCGGTCGGGGCAGTCCTCTCGGCGGTCGGCATGGGCGGGATCGTGCTCGGGATCCTCGTCTGGCAGGAGGGCGGCAGCGCCGTCGGTGCGCTGCTGGCGGTCGGTGCAACCGCCCTCGGCTCACTCGTCTGGTGGCTCCGGCGGCGAAAGCGCGAGGGGAAGGCCGTTCTGCTCGACCCCGGGCTCTTCAA
Organism: uncultured Actinomycetes bacterium; assembly: GCA_963779025.1. Taxonomy (GTDB): domain Bacteria; phylum Actinomycetota; class Thermoleophilia; order Gaiellales; family Gaiellaceae; genus DATBLE01. Next base: position 12,784 of record CAVZWR010000022.1, on the reverse strand, counting down.
GTCGAAGGGCTTCCGGCTCGGGATCACCGGCCAGATGCTCCAGCAGATCGCGCTCGGCGGGCTGATGATCGTGCTCCCGATCTACCTCCAGATGGTCTTCGAGTACACCGCGATGGGAGCGGGCCTGACGATCGCACCGCTCTCGCTCGGCATGTTCGCGACTGCGCTCATCGCCGGCAAGCGGGCGGGCAGGCGCCGCCCGGCGAGCCTGATCCGCGCCGGCTTCGCGCTGCTCGTGATCGGCGTCGCGGTGCTGATCCCCATCGTCCCCCGGGCGCACAACGGCTGGCCGCTCGTCCTACCGCTGCTCGTCGCCGGGGTCGGCCTCGGTCTGCTCGTCTCGCAGCTGAACAACTACACGCTCTCGCCGATCGAGGAGGAGCACGTCAGCGAGGCGGCCGGCGTCAACTCGGCGGGCGGGTCGTTCGGGCTGTCGTTCGGGCTCGCGTTCGCGGGCGCGATCATGCTGATGACGCTGTCCTGGTCGTTCGGGAACAAGGCGGAGTCGAGCGACGTGCTCTCACAGCGCCAGCAGGAGCAGGTCGCCCACGTCCTCAGACACGATGCGCAGGTGATCAGCAACACCCAGCTCGAGGAGCTGCTGAAGGGCAAGCCGCCGGCCGTTCAGGACGAGATCATCGACATCAACACGGAGGCGAGGCACGATAGCGCTCCAGGTCGCGCTGATCGTCCCCCTCCTCGCGGCCCTGATCGGCTTCCTGGCCGCGTTCCGGATGATGCGGTTACCGGACCCGAAGCCCTCGGAAGCCGCGGAGATGGCGCTGGTCTAGCCGTCTGCTCGCCGTCGGTGTAGACGCGCGCACTGGACCGGTGTTTCCGGCAGCAGTCCGCCGGACGGCAGGGCCTCGACCAGCTTGTTCGAGCTGGACCTCGAAGGCCATGCTCGACCACTGCTTCTTGCCGAACTTGCCGGCGTACTGCCCTCGGCGAGGCCAAAGGCGGGTGCCGCTCAGCGGTGTGGCTGGCCGCACCACGAGACACGGGCCTGCCCCATTCCCGAGCGGCCGTCGTGGGGGCACGATCCCCTGAGGATGGGAGCAGTGACGGCAACGACGGATCGGTGGGGACGGGCCGAGGCTGCGGTCGGGGTCACGCTCTTCCTCTGCCTGTTCGCGGCTCAGGCGGGCGTGATCGCGCTGACACCCGTGCTGGCGAAGGTGGCCGCGGATCTCGACGTCTCGACGGCCGCCGCAGGCCAGCTGCGCACGGCGTCCGGCCTGGCCGCGGGCCTGGCGGCGATCGCACTCGGCACCTTCGCCCGCAGGGTTCCACTGCGTCGCGTGATCGCCGGCGGGGCACTCGGGCTGGCGGCCGCATCGGCTCTGAGCGCCGCCGCGCCGACGTTCGCCGTCCTCCTGGTCGCCCAGCTTCTCCTCGGGCTCTCCGTCGCCGGCCTCCTGGTCGGCGGAACGGTCGCCGCCGCCGAGTGGGTTCCGAAGGAGCAGCGCACCCGGGCGCTGTCGTGGGCGCTGGTCGGCCCTCCGGCCGCCTGGATCGTCGGCATGCCGCTGATCGGAGCGATCGGCGAGCTCGGCTGGCGGTGGACGTGGCTGGCGCTTCCCCTCGCCGCTGCCGTCGTCGCAGGCATCGCAGTCGCGCTGCGGCCGGCATCGCCGCCGCGCCCTGACACGGAGAGCCTGACGACGGCTCTTCGTGACCGGCCGACCGCTCTCTGGGCCCTGGCCGAGCTGCTGGCGACCTCGGCCTGGGTCGGGAACGCTGGTCTTTTCCGGCGCGCTCTTCACCGAGACCTACGGCACGACCACGTTCGTCACCGGCATCCTGCTCGCCGCCGGCGCCGCAGCGTACGTCGCCGGCAACGTCCTGTTCCGGCGGATGATGCACTGCCGGCCGAAGGTCCTGCTCGTTCGCCTGTCCCTCGGGCTCGCGGTGGGCGTGGCGCTGTTCGGAGCGGTCCGCCCCGCCGGCTGGGTCAGCGCCCTCCTCTTCGCCGCGACCGCATTCGTCGCCGGCGGCCGCATGTTGATCGGAAGCGCCGTCGGCCTGGAAGCGGCGCCCGAGCGGCGGCGGGCGGTGATGGGCTCGCGGGTCGCCGCCCAGCAGTTCGGCTACTTCCTCGGCGCCTCTGTCGCGGGCGGCGCCCTGGCCGCCGGCGGCTATCCGCTGTTCGGCTTCGCCCTCGCGGCCCTCTTCACCGCGTCGACGGTGCCCTTCCTGGTCGGCGCTCCCGGCCGTCGAACGACGCTGCGCTGGCGTGCTGTTCGAGCCTCCCTGCTGATCGAACCGCGGTCGGATCGCAGCGACGCCGGAACGCCCAGGAGTGTCAGCTCACGGCCTTCTTCACGAGCGCGAGGATCCTTGCCTCCTCGGCGGCGGTCAACTCCTTCAGCGCGAAGGCGACCGGCCACAGCGAGCCTTCGTCGAGGTTCGCAGAATCGCTGAAGCCGAACGTCGCGTACCTCGTCTTGAACTTCTGCGCGCTCTGGAAGAAGCAGACGACCTTGCCGTCCTTGGCATACGCAGGCATCCCGTACCAGGTCTTCGGCGAGAGGGCCGGCGCGCCGGCCTTGATGATCGCGTGGAGCCGCCCGGCCATGGCGCGGTCCGGTTCCGGCAGCGCGGCGATCGCCGCAAGCACGTCGCTTTCTCCGTCCGCCTTGCCGCGCGCGAGCCGCGGCGAGCCTCCGCCTTCAGCTCTCGAGCGCGCGCCTTCATCGCGGCTCGTTCCTCGTCCGTGAATCCCTTCTTCTCAGCCATGCGAGGCGAATGGCTACCCGTCCTTACCGAGTCCGGACTGCATCGGATCCCGCGAGGCAATGGCTATCGTCCTCGATCACCACCGGTTGCTTGTCAGGCTCCTCTGCCTGAATCACGCGCACTCCGACTTCCTCGGCGCTCTTACCGCACGATCGCAGACAACTCCTGACCCTTTAGACAGCGCGACCATCGATGCCGATCAGGTACAGGTCGGTGTTGTCGGTCCCGCCGGTGGTGTAGACGATCGATCCTCCGGTCGGTGACCAGGCGAGCGCGCCCCAGCCAGCCTGGGGTGGCGCGTCGCGCGTCACTCTTCGGTTGTTTCGCCCGTCGGCGCCGATCACGTAGATGCCCTTGCGATCCTCCCTGCCGTAGAGGATCTGCCGTGCTGTCGGGCGACCAAGCCCTGTCCGTACTCGGTGTAGGCGTGGGTCGTGACGACGTGAAGTCGCTTCCGTCTGCGTTGACGACGCGCGAACGGCCCGGTAGCGATCGGCGCTGCCGGTTCGCCTAGGTGGATCACGACGTCGGAGCGGCGAGCTTCGTCGCCGTCAGGCGACCACTTCTGCGTGCCGTCGCCGGAGCTGCGAGGACCTGCCGACGGCCGGTCCCCTCCGGACGAGATGACCCAGAGTACTTCGCCGCCGTTGTCCGTAGGCGATCTCGTCTCCCCGCTGGGTGACCAGGCGACGTCGCAGCCGACCTCCCTGGGCACATGCCACCACAAGCGCGACTGGCCGGCCCAGAGAACCAAGCTCGCGCGTCTCCAAGCGGGTCATGAAACGACAACGAGTTCCATGCGCGATGATCCCAGATCGTGCTCGAGCACGATCAGGTCGCGGAGCTACAGAATTGGGCGAGAGGGCTCGCCGACGACGAACGCCCGGAAGTCCGTGCCGCCGCCAGGGCGATCCTCCTGCTCGCCGAGGACCTACTGGCTGCCCGCAGTCAGCTGCTCGAGCACGCGTGGATCAAGCAGGCACTCGAAGAACAGGAAGGCAGCATCGAGCAGACACTCCGTCACCGTCTGCGTCGACTACTGGGCGCCCGCGAGACCCGCTCAGAAGATCGCTCCTAGGCCGGGCTTCTGTGGACACTGACGGCCCATGCCTTGTGGACAGGTCATGGACCTGTGGATCGCCCTGTGGACGAGCTGGTGACAAGTGCCACAACCGGTCCGCGTTCCTGGCACGCCCTCATCGCCCGATTGGGATGACGCCCGGCATTGCGTCGCCTGTTAGTTTGCGGCGGTGATGCGCAGAACCGGTACTTCGCGCCTGTATCTGGTGCTCGCGATCGCGGCCCTGGCCGGCATCGGTTTTTCCGTGACCGGCTGCGGCTCGAGCAGCGGCGACACGACGACCTCAGCGGCTTCGGACCTCGAGACCTGGGCGGGCGGCGTATGTACGGCCGTCACCAAGTACCGGACCTCGCTCGCCGCCACTCGAGAGACGCTCCGCGCCGAGGACCTTTCGCGGCCTGCACTACAGGTGGCCGTTCAGAATGCGAGCGCGGCGACCCGAGCGTTCACTGCCACCCTCGACGACCTCGGTCCTCCCCCGGCACCACAGGCGGACGAAGCGAAGAAGATCCTGCAGGAGCTCCAGACCAATCTGGGCAAGCAAGCCGACAAGGTCAAGTCACTCTCCGGGACGAACGACGTCAAGGCGGCTGCATCGACGATCACGGATGCCCTCGCCGCGGCCTCGGCCGACGCCAAGCAGGCCGTCGACGAGCTTCGCAAGCTCGATCCGAAGGGAAACCTGGGGCAAGCGTTCGATAGTGCCGGCTGCTCCTCGCTCTGAAAACCTCGGCGTCGCTTCCGGGCTAGGCGCTCATCGCCAAGCGGATGACGGTGAACACACCCGACCACCACAGCAAGTACCTGGCCGAGGCGGTCGCCGCGTTGACGCCCGAGGGGCGCAAGCGGGCTGACGAACTCCTCGATCAGCTCGCCGTTGCCGGGCGCAGCCGCGAGTGGGTCGCCCGCTTCGCCCTGGCCCGTGAGGCCGAAGTGGACGCCGGTCGAACGAACACCTCGGCGGACGAGGAACCGCGGGAGAGGCTCAGCAAGGAGGAACTCGACATCCTGACCGCCGGCTTCATGGCGATCCGCGACCAGGAACAGCTCGACGACGTCGCCGACTGGGCCAACGCGGTACTTGCGCTGCTCGCGGACGCGCGCGCGTAGCCCAATAGGTTCCCCGCGACGCTAGCTCGTCAAGCCCGCGATTCCGTTGCGCAGGAGAGCGATTCCGAGCATCAGCGCGATCACGTAGCCGACCGTGACTGCATGCCGCTCGAGCCATCGCCGGGCGGCGGCGAGCGCGCGCGCAGTGGCGCGAGGGGCGACGACGAGCAGGACGAGGGCGGTGATCAGCGGCAGCAGTGAGATGGCAGTGAACACCAGCCACTCGATCGCGTACTCGGCGTGGCTCGGGTGGCTTTCGGAGATCGCTTTCAGCGCAATCGGAATGAAGGCGCCCGCGTTGGCGAGCACTGCGCCTGCGCCGACGATCGCGACGGCCGGAGAGGAGGCGACCTTCTCGATGCGTCCGATCATCGCCTGGGTCGTTCTCGGGTCGACGGGCCGGCGGAGGCGGCTGCCGGCAAAAAGAAAGATCGCGACGGCGAGGACGATGTCGAGAACGGCGACCCACGTCTTCGGGGTCGACCCGGGTGACGAGGCGATGTCGCCGAGCACGAACGCGGCGGCGACACCGACGGCGGCGGTTGCCCCGAACGCGCCGAGGAAGAACCAGAAGCCCGCCCGCAGCGGCCGGTCGCCGAGCACGAGTACGAGCACGCTGAACGTCAGCGTGGTCGGCGACACCATCGCCGCGAGCGAGACGAGGACGAGCTCGGAGACGTTGCCTGCGCTCACAGGCGAAGTTTCGTAGTTTTCGCTCCGAGGATGCTCTTCACGCTGTTTTTCTCCCTGGACACCTGGCAGCTCGGCCTGGTCGTCTTTGCGGTGGTCGGAGGCGGGTGCGCGATCGGTGTTCTGATCGGGCGCTACCTTCGGCGGCACTCCGACCACTACCGCGAGGGGATCGGGGCGCTCCAGGGGGCGCTACTCGGGCTTGTCGGCCTTGTCCTCGCGTTCGGCCTCTCGCTCGCCGTCGGCCGCTACCAGGACCGCCGCGCCGACGTCGTGAACGACGCGAACACGATCGGCACCGCCTACCTCCGGGCGCAGACGCTCGGCGAGCCCCAGCGCAGTCGCTCGCTCGCCCTCCTGCGCCGCTACAACGACCTCGCGATCCGCGTCACCCACGAGGTCCCGGGCAGCGCGTCGCTTCGTGCAACCGCCGCCGAACAGGGACAGGCTTCAACAGATGCTCTGGCGGCTCGGGGGCGAGGCGATCAACGGCCGTCCCCGCGACAGCGCGCCGCGGCTCTACCTCGACAGCCTGAACGCGATGATCGACCAGCAAGGAGTGCGACTCGCCGGGCTGAACAACCATCCCCCAAACGCGGTGCTCCTGCTCGAGCTGCTCGGAGCAGCGCTCGCGCTGGGCATGCTCGCGCTCTACGTCTCGGTTCTCGGCCGGGGGCTCGTTCCCGTCGTTCTCGCCGCGGTCGTCGTCACCTTCCTCGTCCTCGTCACCTTCGACCTCGACCGACCGACCCGCGGTTTCATCACGATCCCCGCGACACCCCTCCTCGCCGAGAAGGCGACGATGAGCCTCCCGCCCGCGGCCCCTCCACCTCGGTGACGCGCTCTATCAGCGCGGTCGCTTCGCTGTCTCGACTCGTCCGCGTCCGTAGGCGTCGATTCGTCCCCAGCGACCCGGGATGTCGAGCAGTTCCAGATGGCCGAGGCCCTGCGGGGAGGGCGGGGTCGACGACGAGATGGTCGCCGATGGGTTCGAGGCCGAGCATTGTCCGCAGGAGAAGGAGTGGGGTCCCTGTCGACCAGGCCTGGGGGCTGCAGGCGGTCGGATACTGGACCGGGTATCTGGTCAGGCTCCGCTCGTACCCGCCGAACGCCTCCGGGAGTCGTCCGTCGAAGAACTCTGCTGCGTCGAGGATGCCGGCGGCAACCTGCGCAGCTTCCTCCTTGAAGCCGTAGCGCCGGAGCCCCCAGGCGATGAAGGAGTTGTCGAACGGCCAGACGGTGCCGACGTGATAGCCGATCGGGTTGTAGCGGCCCTCGCCCTCGGCGAGGGTGCGTACGCCCCAACCCGAGAAGAGTCTCGGGCCCATCAGATGAGCTGCGACCGCTCTGGCTTTGGATTTGTCGACGATGCCGCTCCAGAGCAGGTGGCCGTTGTTCGAGCTCAGCGCGTCGACCTGGCCGCCGTCCGGGTCGAGCGCCAGGGCGAAGAACTCACCGTCGTCGACCCAGAAGTCCCGGTTGAAGCGGCGCTTGAGATCGGCAGCCTCCTTCTGCAGCTTGTCGGCAAGGGCGGGATCCTTCCAGACGAGCCGCGCCAGCCGCGCGCCGCGCACCTTCGCGTCGTACGCGTAGCCCTGGAGCTCGCAGGTCGCGCGTGGAAAGCCCGGCAGCCGGCCGTCCCTGTAGGAGATCGAGTCCCAGGAGTCCTTCCAACACTGGTTCTCGAGTCCGGTCTTCTCGTTTCGACGCTTGTACGAGATGTAGCCGTTCCCCTGTAGGTCGGCGTACTCGTCGATCCACCTCAGCGCGGCCCGCGCCTCGTGCTCGAGCTCGCGCACGAGCTTCGTGTCGCCGGTCCAGCGCTCGTACTCGTCCAGCAGCACGACGTACAGCGGCGTCGCGTCGGCACAGCCGTAGTAGGGCGAGTGCGGCCGCTCCTCGAAGGCGGTCATCTCCCCGTAGCGCATCTCGTGCAGGATCCGTCCGGGATCCTCGTCACGGAAGTCGTCCAGAGCGGCTCCTTGCCATTCCCCGAGCGATCGAAGCGTCGTGGCGGCGAGCTCGGGCGTGAACGGGAGCGCCTGGAGGCTCGTGAAGATGCTGTCGCGGCCGAACATGGTCATGAACCAGGGCAGGCCGGCGGCCGGGAGGCTCCGTCCGCCTGCGATCGGGGGCGAGAAACGCAGTGCTGCGAGATCGACGAGGCTGCGCCGGTACGTCGCCTTCAGCTCATCCTGGTCACATTCGAGCCGAGGTGCACCATCGAGCCATCTCTCCAGATCGCGCTGCATGTTGCGCCGGCTGCGCAGCACTGCTGCCGGCTGGTCCGCCGTCACGCTCAGCTGGGTCGACCAGACCCCGTGGGGCTCGAGACGGACTCTGAAGGTCAGACCGGTCTTGTCGATCTTTGCCGGCGCCGTCGCCGAGATCGTTGTCGCTCTCCTGAACATCTCGCGCTGGTAGGAGAGCACCAGACGGCCGTCCTGCACCCGACTCGAGTAGCTGCCCTTCTTTTCGAGCGCGTCCTTGACCTCGAACAGGTCGGCGAAGTCGCTCCCAGCCTCGATGCGAACTGTGAGAACGACCGGCTTCTCGTCGTGGTTGAGGATCGTCAGCTCTTCGTCGAAGCCGTTGCCGACCGCGCGCTGGCGGATCACCGAGAGCTTCGCGTCGATGTAGACCGTCCCCGTGCCCGGAACGAGGAAGAAGCGCGTTTCGAAGTACTGCAGATCGTCGGTGGAGAGGGCGTTGAGCCGCTCGCCGTTCACGGTCAGGATCCACTTCGACAGGAAGCGGGTGTCGAACGAGAAGAGGCCGGTCGGATCGGTGAGCGACGCCTCGATGTCCCCCCGCTCGTCACTGACCACGAAGGTGTTCCCGTCCAGGATCTTGACGAGCCCGTCGCTCATCGCTGCCTCCTCGCATAGCCCGCGGCCACCTCGCGCCGGGGAACAGCCAGACGATTCCGAAGAAGCCGTCGGACCATGATCATCAGCCTGTAGTCGCCCTCGAGCACGACCTCTCCTCGAAGCATCGCCGGCAGCAAGCCCGTCTCCCCGCTGGCCGCGCCCCCGAAGAGGTCCCTGCTCAGCCGGATGACGGCGTCGGCGCGAACGTTCCTGTGCGAGACCGAGAGGTTGCCCTTCTGGATCGTGAGCAGCCACCGCTCCGTCGTCTTCCCGCTCACGAGATCGAAGCGAACGGTGGCGCTGACACTCCTGAGCAACGGATCGTACCCTCGGCTGCCCAGATCCTCGAAAAAGGCGGTTACGGCGTCTCCAGTCATGTCACTCGCCTCCTCGCGTCGCGTGGTGATCCCCGGGGAAGTGCGCAGCCGCAGCTTGAAACCTACGCTTTCCGGAGGTCTTCCGGGGTGAGATAGGAGACAGCGGGTCAGCCGGTGCGCGTCTCCCCCTGCCGGTTGCAGGGAATCGCGAACCGCGCGCCGGCGATTCCGGTCTCGAGCTTGAGGAGCGCGAGCGTCCGCTCCATAGCCGTCGGTCGCAGGCCGCTCACGCCGCGGTGATAGGGATTGTCGAGGAACCAGAGGAGGAGCAGCGTGGAGGTGATCACGACCGCGACGGTACCCATCATGGTCGCCTGCACGATCGCTCGCTCACCGCTGTCGGCGAAGAAGAGCATGAAGCCGAAGATGGCCCCCGCGCTCAGGAAAAGCACGATCCAGAGCGGAGTCGGGATCACACCCTCGGCACCGTGCACGCGGTCGGCACGCGCATCCTCGCGATCCTGGCGCTGATCGAGCCACTTGCCGTAGGCCGCCTGCTCAGACGCCGAGCGCGGCACGACAGTTTTCAGAGTGCGAAACAAGACAACCCCCCACGGGTTGTAGCCCTCGCCGAGGCTGCCTGACTCCATCCGCGGCCATTCCCGGTAGATCACGTTCCGCGCGTAGCAGACGAGCTCTCCCGACAACGGAGCGCGGGCGGCGACGGGCATGAGCTGGGCCGTTTCGAACTGCTGGGCTACGAGTGCCGCCTCGGCCGTGGCGCCGCTACGCGAGGTGTCGAAGCTCTCGAAGGCAAGGAAGACGACGAAGCCGAGCAGCACGGCAAATCCGGTTGCGAGGACGCCGAACACTCCTGCCGCGCGGTCACCGTCCTCGAAGTAGCTCCCCTCGGGAGCACGGCGTCGGACGAGCAGCATCGCGCCGACCGCGATCACCGTCACACCCGCGACAATGAGCGCCGCCCAAACGAGGCTCACGCCGGCATCAGTCGCGCCTTCATGGCGCCGCCGGCGCAGCCGGCTCTGGTGGGCTGGGAACCGTGGTGGTCTCCGAGTCGATGTCCTCGGCGTGGTATCGGGCCAGCAGCTCCTTCTCCGGTCGACGTTGGGAAGCAGAAGAAGACGAGCACGGCTCCGAGGAGCACCGCGACGATCCCGGCGGTGTACGCCCACTGGTCGCCCTGGAGGAACGCGGTCTTTGCGCCCGCGACGATGCTGTCCTGCATCGAGGCCGGGTACCTGGACGCCGTGTCCACAGCGCTCGAGAACGACTTCGTCAGCTCGGCCTGCGTGCTCGCGCTGACGTCCTTGCCGGAGCTCGAGATCAGCGCTCCCGCGGCGGTCGCGTAGCCCGCGGTGAGGAGCGCGCCGAAGATCGACTGCATGATCGCGCCGCCGAGGTCGCGCTGGAGGTCGGCAGTGCCCGACGCCATCCCGGCGCGCCGTACCGGGACAGAGCCGGTGAGCGAATGGGACGCGGGTGTCCCGGCCAGCCCGACGCCGATCCCGACGAGGGCGTAGCCGAGCCCGACCTTCCAGTAGGAGATGTCCTCCTTCCACAGGAGCAGCATCGTCAGGAAGCCGAGCAGCACGAAGACGTAGCCGACGAGCAGCGTGAAGCGGGCGCCACGGGCCTCGACGATCTTGGCCGATCGCGGCGCGACGAGCACCATGCAGAACGCGGCGGGCAGGATCGAGAGGCCTGCCTGGAGCGTCGAGTAGCCGAGGACGTTCTGCAGGAACTGCTGGCCGATGAACATCGCCCCCATCAGCGAGCCGAAGACGATGATCCCGGCGCACGCCGCGACCCAGAAGGGCGGCCGCGCGGCGACTGCAAGATCGTAGAGCGGATTCCGCGCACTCCGCTGCCGGAGGAAGAAGAGGCCGAGCGCGACGACGGCGACGATCGCGAGCACGATCGTCAGCGTCGTTGCGTCCGGGACGGGAGCGAAGTTGATGCCGAGGATCAGCGCGCCCACGAGCACGAGCGACAGGAGCCCACCGAGGTTGTCCACCGGCTCGGTGCCCTCGTTCACGTGCGCCGGGACGTACCGCCACGCCATCACGATCGCGACGACCGCGAGCGGGAGCGTGAGCAGGAAGACCGAGCCCCAGTAGAAGTGCTCGAGCAGCACACCCGACGCCAGCGGGCCGAGTGCGGCGATCGCGCCGCCGATCCCAGACCACAACGCGATCGACTTCGTCCGACCGGCCCCCGGGAGCCACAGCGCGGTGATCAGCGCCAGCGTCGTCGGGTAGGCCATCCCCGCCGCCAGACCACCGCCGACCCGGGCGATGAACAACACCGTGTCGCTCGGCGCATAGGCCGCGAGCAGCGACATCGGGATCGCCAGCATGGTTCCCAGCAGGAGCATGATCTTCCGCCCGTAGCGATCGCCGAGCGCGCCCAGCCAGAGCACCGAGCAGGCAAGGCCGAGCGAGTACCCGACCGCGATCAGATCCAGGGTCGTCTGCCCGGAATCGAAGTGGTCGCCGATCGACGGCAGCGCCACGTTCGCAACCGAGAGGTTGAGATTCGCGACCGCTGCGACGAGGATCAGGCTGGTGAGGACGAGCCCCGAGTTCCGGGGTGCCGCGGGAGCCGTGCTCATCCGCTCATGCTCGTCGCTCCGCCGTCGTCCCGTGGCGGTTGCAGCGTCGGCCGCGACGTTTCCTCGATCAGGTTGCGCTGGGCCAGCGTGTACAGCAGCCCGATGGCGGGCAGCACGAGCACGACGGCGATGCCGAAGACGATCAGCAGGCCGGTGAGCGTCGCGCTCGGGGCGGCCGCGTCGGTGATGGTCAGCTTCTCCGGGCAGGAGATAGGACCACTGGGCGACGCCCCAGCCCCAGATCACGGCGGCGACAGCGCCGACCGCGAGAGGGCGGGCTCCGCGTCGGACACCGCGGTGGAGCAGCACGAGCACCGCGATCCCGCAGAGCAGCGAGAGGATCACGAGCGGGAGCCCCTCGTCGGTGAGGCGGTCGAAGATGTACCGCGCATCGCGGTGCAGGAAGACGAGATCGACGGCTGCGAGCGCTCCGGCCACGACGGCGGCCACGAGCGCGCGGGTGGCGAAGTACCGCTCGAGATCGGGGGCGCCGGCACGGCGAGCGTCGCTGACGAGGAACACGGCCGCGAGGTAGGCGCCGGTGGCCACGAAGAGCGCCCCGATCAGGATCGAGAGCGGATTGAGCCAGCTCGTCACCGCGTCCCCGGTCGCGTTGCCGACGGGCACACGGCCCCCGGCGATCGCGCCGACGACCGTCCCGAGGAAGAACGGAGTGAGCACCGACGCCAGCCCGAAAAGGGTCTCTGCCAGTGCACGGCCCCGCGCGCGACGTGCGGTGTGGTGGAACGCGAAGCCTGCTCCCCGCAGCACGACGCCGAGCGCGGCGAGGCTCAGCGGGATGAACAGCGTCGAGAAGATCGCCTCGAACGCCGACGAGAAGCCGTCCAGAGCACGACCAGCACGAAGATCAGCCACACGTGGTTCGCCTCCCAGACCGGTCCGATCGCCCAGTCGATCAGCTCGCGTGGACGCCGACCGCGCTCGCCGCCGCCCGCGAGCAGGCTCCACAGGCCTGCGCCGAAGTCGGCGCCGCCGAAGACGGCGTACATGGTCACTCCGATCAGGAGGATGACGGCGACGGCGTCGGCCTTGCTCACCCGGAGGCTCCTGCCGCGAGGTCGGCCGGTGGACCGGCGTCCGGGCCGTACGGGACCTCGACGTCCTGCTCGTCGGCGCCGCGCCAGCGTCGCGACATTGCCCGCAGCACGATGATCAGCGCCGCACCGAGCGCGATGTACAGCCCGATGATCAAGCCGAAGGTGACCCAGACGCCGCTCGCCTGCGTGACCGCGTCCTCGGTGCGCATGACGTTGTAGACGATCCACGGCTGGCGTCCGACCTCGGTCACGATCCACCCGCATTCCAGCGCGACGACCGAGAGCGC
>CAVZWR010000021.1:0-63025 GCA_963779025.1 uncultured Actinomycetes bacterium | reverse complement strand
GAGAACTCTGCGCGACCATCGCCGCCAGACCCCGGCGGCCTCAGAATCCGCGTGTTCAGACGGCCTGTCCTGGCGCGATCCGGACCGCCGTCTATTCTTCCGCGGATGCAAGCGCCTCCCTGTGCGCGAGACGGGCGCTCGCCCGCACGCGCTTGCGCACGGTTCTTGTTGTCGTCTTCTCCCTCGTGGCGTTCTGCAGCGCGCCGGACGTTGTTTTGCCCGCGAACCTGTCGACTGCAGCGGGGGGCACAGCCCAGACCTCCCCGGGCGCGCTTGGAATCGTGCGCATGCGCTGGCTCGAGCCGCAGGTGCTCGCCGCGATCAACGACTTCCGGCGTGCTCATGGCCTCCAGCTGCTTAGACCGAACCCAGCGCTGGCCGCCACTGCGGACCAGCACTCACTGTCCATGGCGGAATATGGCTTCTTCGAGCACCGCTCGCTCGACGGCTCGCCGTTCTGGAAGCGCATCGAAGCCGCTTACCCGAAGGACACGGGCCGGTTCTGGAAGGTCGGAGAAAACCTGGCCTGGGCATCCCCGGGGCTGAACGCACGACAGGCGCTCGAACTGTGGCTTGCCAGCCCTTCACACCGGGAGAATCTGCTCTCGCCCGTCTGGCGGGAGATCGGGCTCGGTGCGGTGCACGGGTTTGCCGGCGGCGTCTACGAGGGCCGCGATGTCACTATCCTGACCGCCGACTTCGGCGTCCGGCGTTAGCAGTGGAAGCAGAATGCGCAGCCACCGGCGCATGTCCGGCTAACCGGCCGGCAGGCAGTCACCGGCCGAGGGGCGAGGTACGATTCGGCTCCCGCCGATGCGGCCGCGTCTGATCGTCCTGCTGCTGGTGGCAATCGCCTCCGGTATCACCGCGGGCTTCGTCGGGTCGGCCACCGGGCGACACGGCCCCAGGGCCTCGCTGAACGTCGTCTTCGGGAAGTGCCCGATCCCCCACGAGTTCAGGTCCGCATTCCGCCGGGCAGCCGCGCACAGCCGCCTGCCGCTCGCGCTGCTGACGGCGGTCGCGAGCGTCGAGTCGAAGTTCCGCCCCGAGGCCCGCTCGACGGCCGGTGCGCACGGCTTGCTCCAGGTCCTGCCCTCGACGGCGAAGGCGATGAACGCCGACACTTCCACCCCCGAGCGAAACGTCCTCGCCGGCGCCCGCTACCTGCGCCTGATCCTCGACCGCTTCGATTCGACCGAGCTCGCGCTCGCCGCCTACAACGCCGGTCCGACCGCCGTCGAGAAAGCCGGCGGCGCCCCCAATCGCGCCTCACGGGCGTACGTGCACGAGGTGACGCGCCTCTGGCGCTCGCTGAACGGCTGCAGGTAGCCGCGGTCGTCCTCGCGGCCGGGGCGGCGACGCGCTTCGGTGCGCCGAAACAGGCGCTGCTACTCGCCGAGGTCCTCGGCCGGGTTCGCGCCGGCAAGGAGGTCGGCGAAATCGTCGTCGTGGTCGGCGCGCACGAGCTCGAGACGGACGAGCGGGTCGTGCACTGCCCGGACTGGGAGCTCGGCGGCGGCGCGTCCCTCCGCTGCGGCCTGCGAGCACTCGCGGACGAGACGGCGGCCGCCGTCGTGCTGCTGGCGGACGGGCCCGACCTCGCGCCCGCGGCGATCGACCGCGTCGTCGGGGCCTGGCGAGAGGGCGCCGGGGAGGTCGTGGCCGCCTCCTACGGAGGGGCCCGCGGACACCCGCTCGTGCTCGGGCGGGCGGTCTGGGACCTGGTGCCGAACGAGGGCGCCCGCGCGCTCGAACCGGTGCTCGTTCCCTGCGACGACCTCGGCGCGCCCGGGCGACGTCGACCGCCCCGAGGACCTGCCGGAGCGCTTTCGCTAGAGGCCTAGAGCGGCGTCCGGAGCGCCGCCAGCTTCTGCTTCAAGTCGGGCGCCATCTCCTCGGCGCAGACCTCGCGGACGAACACGCGCAGGCTTTCCTCGAAGCGGTAGCGCTTGTCGCAGTACTTGCATTCGGCGAGATGGGCCTCGGCCTCGGCGCGCTCGGCGTCGTCGAGAGCGCGGTCGAGGTAGGGCTGCATCACCTCTTCGCACTTCTCACACGGATCGACGTACGCGCTCATTCCGTTACCGCCTTGTCCGCGAGTGAGCCTTTGAGGATACGCCGCCCGCGATGCAGGCGCGACATGACGGTGCCGATCGGGATGTCGAGGATCTGCGCGGCGTCCTGGTAGGTGAAGTCACCGATGTCGACGAGGACGAGGACGTCGCGGAAATCGTGGGGCACGGCCGAGAGCGCGCTGACGACATCGTCCTGTGAGAGCCGCTCGACGACGGCCTCCTGATCGGAGACCGGCTCGCGCGAGGACTCCTCGATCTTGTTGTAGAGGAAGTAGTCGCCTTCCTCGAGCGGCTGCATCTCGGGCGCGCGCTGCTTCCGGCGGCCGCGGTCGATGTTCAGGTTCGTGAGGATCCGGAGCAGCCACGCACGCAGGTTCGTCCCGGGCGTGTAGGACTGCCAGCTGCGGAAGGCCCGCGCATAGGTCTCCTGCATCAGGTCCTCCGCCTCCTCGCGGCTGCCGACGAGCCGCCTCGCCACCCGATAGACCTGATCCGCGAGCTCAAGCGCTTCCTCCTCGAACCGCACGCGATCGCGTGCCTCGGTCGCCAGCTGCCGCGGTTCGGTGGGCGTCGTTTCGCTCACTTCGAGCCACCCTAGCAGCGTGTTTCCTACGGCTCATAACGACCCCTCCAGCGGCCCTATTCCGTTCTGTTAGCGAACCGTAAAGAACGGGCATACCTCTGCAACCAACGCGAGGAGGCGGGCCGTGAAGGGGTACGACGTCGTCAGAAGCGACGGGAAGCGGATCGGGCGCGTCGCCGACAAGATCGGCGGCGTCGTGGTGGTCGAGCTGGGCCGGCGGCTGCTCCGGACCAGGCTGGCACTGCCGCGCGAGTTCGCGCACGCCACGGATTGCGACCGCCGGGTCGCAGTCACCACCCCGCTCGCACTGCTCCGGGCAGCGCCGCGAGTCACCCGCAACGGAGTCTTCGACGCCGGCGCCGTGTCGCGCCACTTCGGCGTCGTCTGAAAGGAGTCCCCCGCTACATGCCCGGCGGGAAGGAGTCCGCTTCCCTGAATCCGGCCTTTGCGAGCTTCTCGACGAGCGCGCTCCGGTCGGTGCGCTCGTCGTCCCAGGCGAGCGTCAACTCGCCCATCAGGTTGGCGCTCGCGCCCTCGAGGCCTTCGTGACCGGACAGTGCGGCGGCGACGCGGTTCACGCACCGCTCGCAACGGATTCCGCTGACCCGGATCGTCTCGGTCTGGACCACGACTAGAAGGCTAGCGTCCTCGCAACGACGTCCGCCGGGACCGATGCGAGCGGCAGCTCGAGCTGGCGTTCCGCCTCGGGGCGGTCCGCCAGCACTGCGGCGCCGAGCGGCCCGACGTCGACGAGCGCCGCCAGCGCCGCGACCTCCTCCCGGTCCGGCGCCTCGCGCGTCGCCCGCTCGCGCCGGCGCGCGTAGAGCTCGCGATCGTAGGTCGCATGCTCGCTCTCCGCGACCGCGGCGACGAGCGCGCCGACCAGTTCCGCGAACCCCGCCGACCGGCGGACGTCGGTTTGCATGTCCAGCACGCGCACCTCGAGCGTCCCGTACCCGGGCCGCGGCCAGGCGTCCCAGTGGCGTCGGCCGCGATCGCCGGCGGTCGCGGTCTTCCAGTCGGCGGCGCTGCGCAGGACGGGCGGCGTCCCGCCCGTCGGCAGGTCGAGGAGCCGGAAGGCCCGCTCGGAGCGCCTGCCCGTCGCCTCACCGTCGGCGAACGGCGAGTTCGCAGAGAGCGCGAGCAGCGTGGGCAGCCAGGGCAGCACGCCCTCGAACCCGCGTAGGCATGTCTCCCAGTCGGGCAGGGAGACGTGGACGTGCAACCCGCAGACCAGCTGGCGGGGAAGGCCGTCGCCGAGCAGCTTCGCGAGCTTCCGGTAGCGCTCGAGCGGAACGAGCGGCTGGTCGGCCCCGCGCGCGAGCGCATGCGAGCCGGCCGAGAACAGCGTGACGCCGAGCGGCTCCGCACGGGCGAGGAGCTCTGCACGCAGGCGGCACAGCTCGGCGAGGGCCGGCGTCGGCATCGGGAACGACCGGCGTGGCGATCTCGACCAGGCACTCGAAGAGCTCGGGCTTCAGCTCATCGGTCGGCTCGCCGACGACGCGCGAGAACTCCGGCACCGCCTCGAAGGTCGAGCCGTCGACGAGGAAGAGCTCCTCCTCGATGCCCAGCGCGTAGGGAAGCTCGCGCCCGAAGCAGTCGGTCACGAAGCGCGGACGCCGTGCACCGGGCGCCCCGCTGCTTCCCAGGCGTAATACGACGCGCTCGGCCCGAACATGGTCTCGTACGTGACCACGTGTGGGTTGCGCCCGACCTGCTTGGCGCGGCCGGCGTGCCGGAGAAGGTTCGGGTCGTCGCGCTCCTCCCAGACGAGGATCAGGTGCGCGGCGGTCATGAACTCGGCGATGAAGTCGCAGCCCGCGGCCGGACAGGGAAACGGAGCAGTCGAGACACAGAACCAGCCGACGTGATCCTGGTCGCCGTCATCGCGCCAGAGCTCCTCTTCCTCCAGGTGCAGCTCGACCTCGAGCAGAATGCGCCCGGTTTCCTCGGCAGTCACCCGCCTAGGCTAGCGACGGAGCGCAACCTTTCGGCTGTCCTCCCCCTGACGGAGCGTACCCCGTGGCCGGCGCTCGCCTCGAGTTATCGAAGGGCCCCGGGCAGGCGATCGGGGCCCTTCGATCTTTGGACACATCGAAGGGCCCCGGGCAGGCGATCGGGGCCCTTCGACCTGTCCGCCGCGCCGCGGCAAAGGGCGGCTAGCGGCGGCTCCTACCCCCCGGGGTGAGGGGGTAGCGACGGACGCTCATCCCGACCTCGCAGCCGGTTGGCGTCCGAGCTTCACGCTCACGACCGTGCGCTTGCCGTTGCGGTAAACGACGAGCCGGAGCTTGTCGCCGGGCTTCTTCGACGCGACCACGTCGCGCAGCCTGTCGAGACTCGCGACGGGCGACTTGTCGGCCTGGACGATGATGTCGCCGCCGAGGTTGTAGCTCTCGCCCGCGAGCACGACCTGCGTCGTGCCGGCCTTGAGGCCCGCCGAGGCGGCGCCGCTGCCCGGCTGGACGCTCTGGACGAGCAGCCCCTTCGACACCGGCAGCCGGAAGACGCGGGCCAGGTCGCGCGTGATCGGGGTCGCGCTGATCCCGATGAAGGCGCGGTTGACGTGACCCTCACGAAGCAGCTGGGCGATCACGTTCTTGACGGTGTTCGAGGGGATCGCGAACCCGACGCCGACGTTGCCGCCGTTCCCGGAGCCTCCGGTCTCGATCTGCGCGTTGACGCCGATCACCTGGCCGCGGCGGTTCAGGAGCGGGCCGCCGGAGTTGCCGTGGTTGATCGCCGCGTCGGTCTGGATGACGTGGTCGATCGTGTAGCCGTTCGGCGCGGTGATCGCACGCTGGATCGCGCTGACGATGCCGGCCGTGACCGTGCGGTCGAGGCCGAACGGGTTGCCGATCGCGACCACCGGATCCCCGACGCGCATCGCGTCGGAATTGCCGAGCTGCAGCGGCGTCAGCGCGCGCGAGCTCGCGTCCACCGTGAGGACGGCGAGGTCGCTCGAGGGGTCGACGCCGACGACCGTCGCCTTCGTGCTGGCCCCGTTCGAGAAGCTCACGTTGATCTTCTTGGCGCCCTGGACGACGTGGTAGTTCGTGACGATGTGGCCCGTCTTGTCGATCACGAAGCCGGAGCCGAGCGACTGCTGCTGCTGCTGGCTCGGGAAGAGGTTGCCGAAGAACGGGTCGGCCGGGACGGTGACGACCGAGGTCGAGGTCACCTGGACGACGCCGCCCGCGGAGCGCTGGTAGATGTCGCCGATCGAGAGCGCCTTCGGCGGAACCTGGCTCACGGCCGGTGCAGCCTGGGACGCGACCTCGCGGACAGTCGTCGTCTTGCCGCCGAGATCGCCGAACGCGGCCGCTCCGCCGAGCGCGACGCCGCCGCCGAGAACGGCGGCCGCACCGATTGCCACAGCGCCGATCACGATGCCCTTCGTGGCCACGCTGTCCTTATAACCAGGCGGTGTTGAGCGCCCGTTTTTGCGCGTTAAGCCTGCGTAGTGCCTGTGTTAAGGCTGTGTTGAGCGCGGGCGGCACGATCTTCAGCGGAGCGTTGAAGCCGCTGTAGCGGTGGCGCATGAAGTGCGCCGTCGCGGTCATCCGCAGCGCCAGGAGGCGGCCCGTCTTCGGATCGAACGTCAGCTCGAACCAGGCCGGCAGCTTCGGGTCGTAGAAGGACGCGCGGTTTGCCGTGAGCAGGCGGGCGTTCCGCATCGGGTCGGATCCCCAGAAGGGCTCGGGCTGCCTGATCGGCTCCTGCTCGGAGCGCTGCCAGCGTCCGTGCGGTAGGCGATCCCAGCGCGTCTTGCCGATCACGACCGCCTCGGGGCCGTTCACGATCCGGTAGGAGAAACGGTTCGGCGCCTCGACGCGGTAGGTGGTCGTGATCGCGTTCTTCGCCGAGGACGCGAGGTGCTCGTGGATGACGACGGTGCGGAGCCCGCGGAACACGCGGTCGATGCGGTCGACGAGCGCGCCGGCGGCGGGTGCGGGCCAGCGCGCGGGCAGCGTGAAGACGAGGGTGCGGCCGCCGACCCGGACCGGCACGCGGCGCGGCGCGGCCGGCAGCGGGATCGTCGCCGCGTAGCAACCCGGCCCGCAGCGCCGGGTGGAGGCCCCGGCGATCTTGACGTCGAGATCGTCCACGCCCTTCCCTTCGGGCCCGAGCGCCGTCACCTGCGCGCCGATGTTGCGGCCCCGCGGCGAGGCGGCAAGGGCGATCGCGATGTCGTCGTCCTCCTGCGCGAGCACGAGAGCGCCGCGCGGCGGCGCGTGCGGCGGCGCCGGCGCAACGACCGCTGCGCCGCTGCGTGCGGGCGGGCGGAGGTCGGTGAGCACGGCGACCGTGCCGACGATCCCGGCGATCAGGACGAGCTCGCCCAGGAAGCCCGCCCGTGCGAGCCGCCCGCGGTTCGCCCACCCGATCGCCAGCACGACGGCGAGCAGCCCCGTCTTCACGAGCACGGCCCGGCCGTAGCTCGTGTCCACGACCGAGGAGAGCGAAGGGAAGGCCGCGATCGCGCGGGGGATCGCGGCGGCCCCGAGCAGTGCGACCGAGCCGGCCGCGACCGCCCGGAAGCGGCGCCCCGCCTGGGGCGAGCGCACGAGCACGAGCAGGACGAGTCCCCCGATCCAGACCGCTGCCGCGAGAACGTGGACGAAGTCGGCGAGCGCGACGAGGCCGCGGAGGCGGTGCGGGTCGAGCGCGTGCCCGGCGAGCGTCGGGGCGGCGAGGACGAGGAGCGCCGAGGCCGTCGCGACGACCCCGAGCGCCGCAAGCGCGAGCGACCCGAGCGCAGCGGCCACCCCCACGGCGCCGACGATCGCCGCCGCCTCGGTCACCCGGCCGAAGCGGGTGGCATCGGCGGCCGGCTCGAGCGCAAGCAGCCCGAAGCCGCCGGCGGTGACGAGTGCGAGCGCCGCGCCGAGGACGAGCGCCCGCAGCTGCCGCCCGGCGCCGACGCGCCGCGCCGTCAGCGCGGCGCCGCCGGCGAGCAGCACCCCGGCGATGAAGAGCAGCCGCAGGAACACGGCGGTGCCGGACGTCCCGCCTCCCGCCGAGAGCGTCGGCACGGGCCGCGGCGCGCCGGCGCCGACCGCGAAGGCGAGAACGCCGCTGATCAGGTGGCCGTCGTTGGAGACAACGCGCCAGCGCACGCTGTACGAGCCGCGCGGCAGACCGGGGCGCAGCGGGATGACGAGCGCCCGGTCGTTGCCGGGCAAGCGGTGGGCCTGGCCGGCGAGCACGGAGCGCCCCCTGGAGTCGACCGCGAGGTCGCCTCCGGCCGGCCGGACCTCGTCGTCGAAGAGCAGGCGCACGTCGCCGGGCGCAGTTGCGAGCACGGCGCCGTCCGCCGGTTTCGAGCCGACCAGCCTGGCGTGCGCCGACGCGGCCGCCGGGAGGGCGAGCGCCAGCAGGATCGCGGCGAGACTAGAGAGCCTGCGGCAGGACGAGCGCGAGGACGTCGTCACCCGCCGGAACGAAGCCGCGGCGGCGGTAGAAGTCGGCGGCCCGGTCGTTTCCTGCCTCGACGACGACCTCCAGCCGGCCGGCGCCGAGCGAGATCGCGTAGCCCTCGGCCCAGTCGAGCAGCTGACCGCCGATCCCTTCCTCTTCATGGGCGGGGTGCACGCAGAGTTGTTCGATGCGGAGACTGGAATCGGATTCCTCGATCGCCACGTAGCCGGCCGGCTCGTCGCCGAGCTCGGCGACGAAGACCGTATCCCGCTCGAGCGTGGCGAGCGTGCGGCCGTCGTCGATCTCTGCGAAGGCGAGCTTCGCAACGCCGAATAACAGCCTTTCGTCCTCGGCCCGGAAGGGACGCATGGTCACCTTGCGGTACGGCACTCCGACAAGGGATGCTATCGAGCGATGGGCTACTCGATCAGCTCCCTCGACGAGCTCGGCGACGGATACGGCTTTCGAAAGATCCGCTCGGAGCTCGGCGTGACCGCCTTCGGCGCGAACGCGCTCGTGATGGAGCCCGGTTACGACGGCTTCCTCCACTACCACGACACCCAGGACGAGCTCTACTTCGTCCACCAGGGCACGGCGCGGTTCGAGATCGACGGCGAGGTGCGCGAGCTCGGCCCGGGCAGCCTCGTCCACGTCGAGTCGACGACGCCCCGCAAGTTCTCGAACGCCGGTGACGACGACCTCGTCGTGCTCGTGATCGGCGGCAAGGACGGCTACATCGAGCGCGACGGCCACCTCGTCGACCCCGAGCGCGACCTCGAGCGGCGAAAGGAGTTCGGATCATGAGCACCCAGGCGCCTCCCCTCCTCCCGCCCGGCGTCTCCGCCGGCGACTTCGCGGCCGCGCTCGACGAGCTCGCCGCCACCTGCTCCGTCCTCACCTCGGAGGAGGAGCTTGCCGACTTCCGCGACCCGTTCCAGTTCTCGACCTGGGAGGAGTACGCGGCCTCGGCGGTCGCGATGCCGGAGACGGTCGAGCAGGTGCAGGAGATCGTCCGGATCGCGAACCGCTACCGGATCCCGCTCTGGACGCACGGCCAGGGAAAGAACAACGGCTACGGCGGGCCGGCGCCGCGCGTGGACGGGTCGGTCGTGGTCAGCCTCCGCAACATGAACAAGGTGCTGGAGATCGACCCGGAGTGCGCGTATGCGGTCGTGGAGCCGGGGGTGCGCTGGTTCGACCTCTACGAGGCGATCCGGGCCGGGAACCACCGCCTGATGGTCTCGGTCACCGACCTCGGCTGGGGCAGCGTGGTCGGCAACTTCCTCGAGAACGGCGCCACCTACCTGCCGGTCGCGCAGGACATGGCGGCCTACTGCGGGATGGAGGTCGTGCTCGCCAACGGCGAGTTGATGCGCACCGGCATGGGCGCGATGCCGAACAACCGCTCGTGGCACGTCTACAAGCGCAGCCTCGGGCCGACGCTCGACCAGCTCTTCATGCAGTCGAACTTCGGGATCGTCACGAAGCTCGGCGTCTGGCTGATGCCGTGGCCGGAGTGCTACATGCCGCTCTGGCTGCGCGTCTGGAAGGACGACGACCTCGGGCCGGTCGTCGACACGCTGCGGGAGCTGATGCTCGACCGGACGATCGAGAACGTGCCCCAGATCTGGAACACGATCTCGATGGCCTCGGTGATCTCGAGCCGGGCGCCGTGGTACCAGGGCGAGGACCCGATCCCGGACGACGTGATCGACCACATGGCGCGCGAGCTCGAGATCGGGCGGTGGCTCATGCGCTTCGCCCTCTACGGCGACGAGGCGGTCGTCGACCATCGCTTCGCCAAGATCAAGGAGGCGTTCGAGCGGATCCCCGGCGCCGAGGTCTGGGGCGCCAAGCACGCGCCGGAGGACATGGACTCACTCGAGCACCCCTTCGACCTCGTCCAGGCCGGCGTCCCCAACCTCGAGATCAACCAGATGACCGGCTGGTACGGCGGCGAGGAGGGCGGGCACATCGGGTTCTCGCCGGTCGCGAAGCTGACCGGCAAGGACGCGATCGCGTGCCGCGACCTCATCCGCGGCCTCGTCGAGAACGAGGCGCGCCTCGACTACGCCGCCGTGCTGATCCCGACGAACGCGCGCAGCTTCATCCACGTCACGATGGTCATCTTCGACACGAAGAACGAGGCGGAGACCAAGCGCGCCTACGACACCGCGAAGCTGCTCGTCAGCGAGGCGGCGAAGCACGGCTACGGCGAGTACCGCGCGCACCTCGACTTCATGGACCTCGCCGCCGAGCAGTACAGCTTCAACGACCACGCGTACATGCGGTTCGTCGAGACGATCAAGGACGCGGTCGACCCGAACGGCATCCTCGCGCCGGGCAAGCAGGGCATCTGGCCGCGGGCGATGCGCGAGGGCCGGACCTAGTACGCCTCCGCCATCTCGGCCGCGTCCTTGAGCTCGTCCGCCGCGTTCGGCTGGTAGAAACGCTGCGCAATCGCGGTCGGGACGATCGCAGAGAGGACGACGACACCGACGAGGAGCGAGAACTGCGTCCGGTCGATGATCCCTGCACTCAAGCCGTACAGGGCGCTGATCGTCCCGAACGTCAGCCCGGTCGACATCAGCAGCGTCGTGAAGACCGCATGCGGCGCGGTGAAGCGGCGCGCGAGGGGGTAGACGCCGCCGAGCTTCGGCAGCATCTTCCCGGCAAAGAGCAGCGCGAGCACACCGAGGTTCCCCCAGAGCGCGCCGGCCGACACGTTCATCCCGCCCTTCAGGAAGAAGAAGGGCGTGAGGAACGAGAATGCGACGACGCGGAGGCGCTCCTGCTCCTTGCGGTGCTCGACGTAGTGGTTGCTCATGACGAGGCCGAGGACGAACGCAGGCAGCACGGCGTGTGAGTGGGCGCGGCCGCCGAGCCACATCAGCAGGAAGAGCGACGCGAAGACGAGCTTGATCTCTGGCTCGATCACGCGGTCGCCGTAGCGCCCGAAGAACCACGGCGCGATCCGCGGCAGCACGACGATCAGCCCCACCGAGGCCAGCGCGAACGGCACTATCCAAAGCGTCGGCTTCAGGAACAGGATCGAGAGAGCAGCCACTGTGCCGAGGTCGGTGACGAAGGTGGCGGACATGATCCGCTTGCCGATCACGGTCCGGTTCAGGCCCGTCTCGACCAGCACCGCGTAGACGACCGCGAGGCTCGTGGTCGAGAGGGCGATCCCGGCAATCTCGGCCTGGCGGTGGTTCCAGCCGAGCGCGTAGTAGGCGAGGAGGCCCGCGACGACGAACGGCGCGCCGAACGAGACGAGGCCGATCGAAACGGACGCCCGCCACTCGTGGCGGAACTGCGGCACGTCCACCTCGGCGCCCGCGAGGAACGTCAGCACCACGCCGGCGAACGAACCGATGAACGAAAGCCAGCTCGGAACGTCCAGGCCGAGCGCGTTGCCGACCACGAACCCGGCTAAGAGTTCGATCAGCGCGACGGACAGGCCGAGCTCGACCGAGACCATCGAAGCGAGCAGGATCGTCCCGGTGAGGACTAGTGCGATTGCAAGGTCGCTCATCTCTACCTCCTGTGGAGCGGTGATCCGGTGGTAGAGGCCATCAGCGGCTTCCGCCGCGGTTGGGCGCGAGCCTCATCGCGCTGCGACTGCCGAACTCTAGCGTGTGCGGCGAGGAGTGCTCTCCGAAGGAGGAACAGGTTCGCCGCGACCGCTCTCGCTTGACGCGGCCGCCCCCGGGAGCATCTAATCGGCGCTCGGGGTTCCGGGTGACTGAGGAGGGAACGCGGTGACGGACAGATCGGATGACGGCAGCCGGCGCCTGAGCCGGGACGAGCTGCTCAAGCTCGGAGCGGCGGCCGGGGGCGCGGCGCTCTTCGCCGGACTCGGCGCGCGGCAGGCCCGCGCAGCGATCGATGCGCTGACGGCGGAGAGCGGGCGCCTGCAGGTCCTCGACTGGGCGGGCTACGAGGTCAAGCAGGTTCTGGGCCCCGTATGCGCGCCAGTACCCGGGCCAGCCGCCGCAGTTCACGTTCATGACGAACGAGGCGAACGCGCTCGCCAAGCTGAACGCCGGCCTACGGCCGGATGTCGTCCGTCCCTACGTCGGCTACGTGAAGGATTTCGCCGACAGCGGGTTCTTCCAGCCGTGGAACCCTGCGCTGATCCCGAACCTGAAGCAGCTCAACCCGGCGATGGTCAGGGCCGGGCAGCTCGGCGGCAAGCAGTGGGGCATTCCGGAGGACTGGGGGTTCGACGCGGTCCTCTACCGCACCGACAAGGTGAAGCCGAAGGCCAGTCCTGGAGCCTCCTCTTCGACGAGCGCTATGCGGGCAAGATCGCGTGGTTCGACGATCTGAACCAGCTCGTCTGGGCGGGCTACTACCTCGGCTTCAAGAAGCCGTACGACCAGTCGGCCTCCGAACTCGAGCAGTCGAAGAAGCTGCTCGCGTCGAAGAAGCACCTCGTCGGTTGTTCTGGTCGTCGGAGACCGATATGCAGAACGCGTTCGCATCGGGCGACATCTGGATCGCACTCGCCTGGCCGGCCGACTGGGTCGCGATGCGCGCGAAAAAGCTGAAGGTCGCGTACATGCACCCGCGGGAAGGAGTCCTCTCGTGGATCGGGATGCTGATGCTCGGGAAGGGGACGAAGCGCCCGCAGCACGCACACGCCTTCGCGAACTCGTGGAGTTCGCGGCAGGTGGTAGCTCGCTCGAGAACACCTACGCGTATGGCCACTCGAACAGGCTCGCCCGGCCGGCGTCGGAGGATCTGGCCACTGCTCTGCAGCTGACGAACCCACGCGCGCTACTCGAGCCGCAGGCGCACATCGACCGCTACATCCCGCGACGGCGCGAGTACGCGAGGGCCTGGGAGGAAGTCAAGGCTTCGTCAGCGGCCTGATGCGCAGGCCCGCACCGACGACGCCGAGCCTGCTCGGGCTGCCGCTCGCCTGGCTCGGCGTCTTCTTCTTGCTGCCGGTGGCGCTCGTCGCCGGCTACAGCCTGGACGTCTTCTCGATCGACCCCGGCTCCCATCCGATCACGCTCGCCGGGTGGCACGACTTCTTCCACACGCCGGTCTACCTCCGGCTCTTCTGGAAGTCCGTGAAGCTCTCGCTGATCGTCTCGGCGGTGGTCGTCGCCCTCGCCTACCCGGTCGCGTACTATCTGGCGCTGAGCGGGACGAAGCGGAAGTACGTGCTCCTGCTGCTCCTGATCGCGCCGTTCCTGACGAGCTACCTGCTCCGGGTGCTCGCCTGGAAGGTGATCCTCGGCAACAACGGCGTGCTGAACAGCTTCCTCTACTGGACGGGGCTGCGCGCCCACGATCACCCGATCTCGCAGCTGCTGTACAGCCGGTTCGCGGTCATGCTCGTGCTCGCCTACATCTGGATCCCGTTCGTCGCGCTGCCGATCTTCGTCTCCCTCGAGAGCCTGGACCGCCGGCTGCTCGAAGCCGCCACCGACCTCGGCGCCATCCGCTTCCAGACGTTCCTGCGCGTGACGCTCCCCCTGTCCGCACCCGGGCGTGATGGCGGCGTTCCTGTTCGTCTTCATCCCGACCGTGGGCGAGTTCGTCACCCCGTCGCTCGTCGGCGGGACGTCGGGCTACCTGTACGGCAACCAGATCACCGACCTGTTCGGCACCGGCTTCCCGGACTGGCGCACCGGCTCGGTCCTGGCGATCTTCCTGCTCGCCGTGGTCGCCGTGCTCGCGGGCGTCTTCTCACGGTTCCTCCAGGTCCGGCAGGTGACTGCCGGGTTGATGGACGTCGCCCTCTCCCTTTCCGGCGCCCGGCGCGTTCTGATCGCCTTCTTCGGCGCTGCTCGTCGCCTTTCTCTACGCGCCGATCCTGCTGCTGCTCGTCTTCTCGTTCAACGACTCGGTTCTGCCCTCGTTCCCGCTGAGCGGGTTCACGCTGCACTGGTACGGGGAGTTCCTGCGAGACGGCGAGCTGCGGGGCGCGCTGGAGACGAGCGCGATCGTCGCCGCGCTCTCGAGCCTCGGCGCGGTCGCGCTCGGACTGCTCGCGTCGATCGCGCTGACCCGGCGGTTCCGCGGCAAGGCGGCGGTCTCCGCACTGCTCCTCAGCCCGCTCGTGATCCCGTACGTCGTCTTCGGGATCTCGCTGCTGATCCTCTTCCACACGCTCGGGATCCCGCGCTCGATCCTGACCGTCGTGATCGGCCACATGGTGATCAGCCTCCCGTACGCGATCCTCGTGCTCGTCCCGCGCCTCGACCAGATCGACGTGTCGCTGGAGGAGGCTGCGCGCGACCTCGGCGCGAGCAGGTTCCGCACGTTCCGCTCGATCACCTTCCCGCTGATCGTGCCGGCGATCGTCTCCGCGTTCCTGATCGCCTTTACCACCTCGTTCGACGAGTACGCGGTCGCGTCGTTCGTGATCGGCACGCGGGTGACCTTCCCGATCTACCTCTACGGCGCGCTTCGCTTCCCGTCCCGCCTGCCGGAGGTGATCGCGGTCGCGGTCCTGGTCATGATCGTCTCGCTCGCCGTGGTCGTCAGCGCCGAGATCGGGCGGCGCATCGCCGAGCGGCGGCTGGAGGTGCCGGCGCCCTCCTAGCTAGAGCTGGGCGACGTGGTCGGGCGCCCAGCTGAGCGTGACGCCGGCGCGCGGCTCGAGCGCGGCGACCTCGTCGGCCAGGCGGTGGCTGACGATGCGCCCCGCCACCGTGTCGACGTGCACCTGCGTGTACATGCCCAGGAACACGATCTCCGCGATCGTGCCCGGCACCTGCGAGCCACCCTCGAGCGGAGTGTCGTTCACGTGGATGTGCTCGGGCCGGACGGCGACCCGGAGCCGGTCGCCGGCCGCCGCCTGCTCGACCGGCACGACGATCCGGCCGTCGGGGACGCGCATCACCGCGTACCCGCCGACCAGCTCGTCCACGCGCAGCTCGAGCGTGTTCAGCGACCCGATGAAGTCGGCGACGAACGGCGTCAGCGGCCGCTCGTAGATCTCACGCGGCCCGCCGATCTGCTCGATCCGGCCGCCGTTCATCACCGCGATCCGATCGGACATCGCGAGCGCCTCCTCCTGGTCGTGCGTGACGTAGACGAACGTCGTGCCGAGCTCGGTCTGGATGCGCTTGAGCTCGTGCTGCATCTGCTTGCGGAGCTTGACGTCGAGCGCGCCGAGCGGCTCGTCGAGCAGCAACGCGGCCGGCCGGTTGACGAGCGCCCGCGCGAGCGCGACGCGCTGCTGCTGCCCGCCGGAGAGCTCGCGCGGCTTCCGGCGCTCGTAGCCCTGCGAGCGCGACGACGCGAGGATCTCGTCGATCCGCCCCTTGTGCTCGCCGCGCGGCACGCCCTTCACCCGCAGCCCGAATGCGACGTTGTCGTAGATCGACATGTGCGGAAAGAGCGCGTACTGCTGGAAGACCATGTTCAGCGGCCGCCGGTTCGCCCCCACCCGGGTGACGTCCTCGCCGCGAAGCAGGATGCGGCCCTCGTCGGGGAGCTCGAAGCCGGCGATCATCCGGAGCGTCGTGGTCTTGCCGCAGCCGGACGGCCCGAGCAGCGAGAAGAACTCGCCGTCCGCGATCTCGACCGAGACGTCCTGCACGGCGTCGTGGCTGCCGAAGCGCTTCGTGACGCCGACGAGGGAGATTGCGCCCGGTTGCTCGTCAGCCATGGGCGAGTCTCAGGCGGATTCAGCGCTCACGTCGTCGACTCCGCGTACCTGAGGTTCCAGAGCGCCCACGCCGCGAACCCGACCGCCAGCGCGAACGCGACCCCGAAGGCGATCCCGACCTCCGTGGGCTGGCCCGCGAGCAGGCTGCGGTTCGCCTCCAGCAGCCTCGTCACCGGGTTGGCAGAGGCGGCCCCGTGCATCCAGCCCTGCAGCAGCTTCAGCGGCACGTACACGGGCGCCAAGAACAGGATCAGGAAGACGGGCGTCTGCATGATCGGCCCGGCCTGGACGGACTGGAAGCGCATCGCGACCCCGCACGCCCAGAGCAGGAAGCCGAGGTTGACGATCACAGACAGCGTGAACAGACCGACGAGGTCGACGCCGTCGCCCTTGATCCGCATCCCCGCGATGAACGCGACGCCGGTCACCACGGCGGCGGTGATCAGCCAGCGCAGCACCGCGCCGATCGCGTAGCCGGCGACGATTCCGCTCCGGCGCGACGCCGCCAGCAGCAGCCGCCGGGAGAAGCCGTACTCGAAGTCGCGCGCGATCCCGAAGCCGGTGAAGACACCGCCGAACGCGGCGGACTGGAGGAGCACGAAGCAGAACAGGAAGCCGGCGTACCCGGGGGCATAGTCGAAGCCCTCGATGTGGCGCAGCCGCGAGAGCCCGCCGGCGAACGCAGCGAAGTTGATCAGCGGGAACGCGAGCCCGGGGAAGAGCAGCGACGGGTTGTGCAGCACGTTGTGGATCACGCGCCAGGCGACCGCGAACGAGACGTTGCGGAAGTCGCGGATCACGTGCGGGTCATCCTCGTGCGCAGGGCGAGCGATGACGCCCCGAGGGCGGCGGCGAGCGTGGCGACCACGATCGCGAAGGCGAGCACCAGGGCCCGCCCGTCCCAGCCCTGGATGATCAGGCTGCGGATCCCCTCGATCAGGTACGAGACGGGGTTGATCGTCGCCGCCCAGCGGAACCAGTCGGCCTCGATCAGGTTGCGCGGGAAGTTCATCGAGGAGATGAGCAGGAAGACGAACAGGACCGGGAAGAGGCCCTGGATCGCCTCGCCGGACCCGGTGCGGAGCGCCAGGAAGACACCGACCGCGCCGAAGGCGATTCCGATCGCGACCGCGAGGGCGAGCAGTACGACCACGCCGCCGAGACCGGAGGCCGGCCGCACGTCCACGAGATAGGCGACGACGACGTAGAAGATCGCCTGGACGAGCGCGACGGCGCCGACGCCGGCGAGCTGGCCGAGAACGAGCGCGACCCCGCGCACGGGCGTCAGCGAGAGACGGTTGAGGAAGCCGGTCTGGATGTCTCGCGCCAGATCGGTGCCGGCGTTCATGGTCGCGAACAGCGCGCCCTGGATGAACGGGATCGCGAAGGCGAAGGCGACGAAGCGGTCGGTCGGAAAGCCGGGGATGGTCGTCGCCGGCTGAAGGCCGCCCGCGTTCACGGCGAGCAGCCCGAGCGGGAAGATCACCGGCGCAACGACGTTCGCAGGCTGGCGGGCCTGGCGTATGACCGAGCGGCGGGCCAGGTGGTAGACCTGCGCGGCGGTGTCTCTCACGCGGGCGCCGGCTCGGCCTCGGTCTCGGCCTCCGTCTCCGCCTCGGCCTCAGCCGCCGCGCCCTCGAGCGTGCGTCCGGTCTTCTCCAGGAAGACGTCGTCGAGCGACGGCGCGTGCAGCTGGATGTTCGCCGCGTGCAGGGCCTCGGCGTCGAGGGCGCGCACGATCTCGGCGAGGTCGTACTCGTCCCGTCCGCAGCGGACGGCGACGCTCGTCGGCGAGAGCTGCACGAGCTCGCCGAATCGGCCGAGGACGGCTGCGAGACGGTCCCGCTGCCCCGGGTCGGTCGGGACGACCTCGACGGTCGGGCGGCCGATCTCGGCCTTCAGGGCCGACGGCGTCCCCTCGGCGACGATCCGGCCGTGGTCGATGATCCCGACCCGGTCGGCGAGGACGTCGGCCTCCTCCAGGTACTGCGTGGTCAGGAAGACGGTGACGCCCTCCTCCTTCGCCAGCCGCCCGACCTCGGTCCAGAGGGCGTTGCGGCTCTGCGGGTCGAGGCCGGTGGTCGGCTCGTCGAGGAAGAGCAGGCGCGGCCGGTGGACGAGCGCGAGCGCGAGGTCGAGGCGCCGCTTCATTCCGCCCGAGTACGTGCGGATCTTGCGGTCGGCGGCAAGGGTGAGGCCGACGCGCTCGAGCAGCTCGTCGCCGCGGCCGGCGCGCTCCTGGCGCGGCAGCCCGTGCAGCGCGGTCTGGAGTCGCATGTGGTCGCGGCCGGTCAGCAGTGGATCGAGCGCCGCCTCCTGGAGCGCGGCGCCGATCGCGCGCCGCACCTGCGGCCCCTGCTTGACGATGTCGTAGCCGGCCACGCGCGCCGTGCCGGAAGTCGGCGGGAGCAGCGTGGTCAGCATGTGCACGGTCGTGGATTTCCCGGCGCCGTTCGGTCCCAGAAACCCATAGATCTCGCCCGGCGCGACGGTCAGGTCGATTCCGTTGACGGCGTCGACCCCCTTGAACCGGCGGACCAGCCGCTCCGCTTCGATGCCGTTCCGGTCCATGCGCCGACTCTAGCGACGAGCATACTGTCGGCCGTGCGCAGGCTCTTTCCGTTGCTCGCATTGGTCGTCTTCGCCGCCGGGTGCGGCAGCGGAAGCACGACCACCGTCACCGTCACGACGACGCGCGTCGTCACGCGCACGGTGACGACGCAGGTCACGCCGCAGACCGTCCGCCTCTACTTCTTCCGCGACGACAAGCTCGGGCCGGTGTCGCGGCAGGTGACCTCGACCTCGCGCGACGCGCTGCTCGCGGCGCTGAACGACGGCCCGACCGAGGAGGAGAAGCGGCTCGGCTTCGAGGCTGCGCAGGGCGACGGGCTGACCGCGGAGATCGTCTACACCCTCTCCCAGTTCGACCCGGCGAAGCCCGTCGTCGTCGCCGGCAAGAGCTACACGCGCGGCGACTTCGAGGATGTGACGCCGGCGATCCTCGTCGAGACGCCGCTGCCGTTCGACGAGGTGACGGCGCCGCTGCGCGTCGCGGGGACGGCGAACACGTTCGAGGCGACGTTCGAGTACGACCTGCTCGACCCGGACGGCAAGGTGCTGAAGCACGACTTCGCGACCGCGACGTCCGGCAGCGGCACGCGCGGGACGTTCGACTTCAGGGTCCCGTTCGAGGCGCCGAACGGAGTGGCGCGGCTGGTGGTCTACGAGCGCTCGGCCGCCGACGGGTCGAAGACGCACATCGTCGAGATCCCGATCTCGCTCGCGAAGTAGCGGTCCCGCGCGAGCTTCGCACGCCCCGTGGGATCAGCGCTCGTACGTCACCTCGCCGCTCTCGACGGTGACGCTCTCACCGTGGCCGACGGCAATCCGCAGCCGGCCCTGGCGGTCGATCAGCTCGGCCGTTCCCTCTGTGCCGTTGACGCTCACCCGGCGGCCGCGTAGGAAGTCGCGCGGGCCGAGGCCGTCGTAGACCGAGTCCAGCCCGCCGTTCAGCCACTGGTCGTAGCGGTCGCCGAGGGCGTCCAGCACTGCGGCGAGCACGTCGTCACGCGACCATTCCCGGCCGGTCGTCGTCCTCAGCGAGCCCGCGCGCTCGGGCAGCTCGGCGGCGGTCTGGTTCAGGTTGACGCCGATCCCGACCACGACCGCACCGTCGCACGTCTCGGCCAGGATCCCGGCGACCTTCTGGCGACGAAGCATCACGTCGTTCGGCCACTTGATCTGCACGGAGAGATCCGTGAGGCGCTCGATGGCGTCCGCGACCGCCGCGCCGGCGACGAGCGCGAGCTGCGGCAGCGGCAGGTCGCCCGGCGGCCTGAGCAGCACGGAGAAGAGCAGCGCCGTGCCCGGAGGCGCCTCCCACGTCCGGCCCTGTCGCCCGCGACCGGCGGTCTGGAAGTCCGCGACGGCGATCGCGCCCTCCGGCATCGACGGGTCGAGCAGCGCCTGCGTGGACTCGCAGGACTCGACCTCGACCCGGGGGTCGCCGAGCTTCACGCCCGGACCGGCTCGACCCGCACCGCCGACACCTTGTACTCCGGTGTGCCGATCAGCGGGTCGCCGACGTCGTGGAGGAGCCAGTTGACCTTCGCCTGGGCGAAGTGGAGCGCCATCCAGACGAGGCCCGGGTAGACACGCTCGGAGTAATGCGCCTCGGCTTCGAGCTCACCGCGGCGCGACACGAGCCGCGCGACCTCGCCGTCCGCGATCCCGAGCGCCTCGGCGTCCTCGCGATTGATCTCGAAGAACGGCGCCTCCTGCTTCTCGCGGACGCCTGCCTCGAGCATCGTCATCGTCGCCGAGTTGTAGTGGTAGAGCGTCCGCCCGGTCGTCAGCACGAACGGGAACTCGGAGTCGGGCTGCTCGATCGGCGGCTGGAACTCGACCGGGAAGAACCGCCCCTTGCCGAGCGCCGGCTTCGGCGCGTGCAGGTACGGCGTCCCCGGGTGCTCGAGGTCGTTGCACGGCCACTGCATTCCGTGCTCCTCGATCCGCGGGTAGCGAATGCCGTACCAGTTGGGGCAGAGGTCGGCGAGCTCGTTCCAGACGTCCTCGGGCGACTCGTACTCGGGCCACTCGGCGCCGAGCGCCTTCGCCATCGCGCAGACGATCCGCCAGTCCTCGCGGGCCTCGCCCGGGCAGTCGAGCGCCTTGCGCACGCGGTTCACGCGCCGCTCGGTGTTCGTGAACGTGCCGTCCTTCTCGGCGAAGGAGGAAGCGGGCAGCACGACGTCCGCGTACTTGCGCGTCGAGTCGTTCAGGAAGATGTCCTGCGAGACGATGAACTCGCAGCCCTCGAGCCCTTCCTCGACGTGGTGCGCGTTCGGCTCGGTCTGGGCCGGGTTCTCGCCGATCAGGTAGAGCGCCTTCACGCGGCCGTCGTGGAGCCCGGAGACGATCTGGTCGAGCCGGTAACCCGGCGTCTCGGGGACCTCGGCACCCCACGCCTCCGAGAACTTGCGGCGGATCTCGGGGTCGTCGACCGGCTGGTACCCGGGCAGGTACGTCGGGTTCGCGCCGGAGTCGTTCAGCCCCTGGACGTTGTTCTGGCCGCGGAGCGCGTTCAGGCCGGTCGACTCGTAGCCGAGGTGGCCGGTCATCAGCACCAGGTTGGCGAGCGACCAGATGTTGTCGACGCCGCACGCGTGCTCGGTGATCCCGAGCGTGTAGAAGATCCCCGCGTGACGCTCGCGGGCGTACTCGCGCGCGGTCTCGCGGATCGCCTCGGCCGGGACGCCCGTCACCTTCTCGGCCTCCTCCGGCGTGTACCGCGCGACCACCTCGCGCACCTGGTCGAAGCCCTCCGTGTGCTCGCGGATGTACTCCTCGTTCT
Organism: uncultured Actinomycetes bacterium; assembly: GCA_963779025.1. Classification (GTDB taxonomy): domain Bacteria; phylum Actinomycetota; class Thermoleophilia; order Gaiellales; family Gaiellaceae; genus DATBLE01. The sequence goes on along the minus strand of CAVZWR010000021.1, from coordinate 41,957 downwards.
GCAGCCCCTCCTCGAGGATCGTGTGCATCATCGCGTTGATCAGCCAGACGTCCGTGCCCGGGCGCAGCTGGAGGTGGCGCTTCGCGAGCTTCGTCAGCCAGATCTTCCGCGGGTCGGCGACGACGAGCGTCGCGCCGTTCCGGACCGCCTTCTTGATCCGCAGCGCGAGCACCGGGTGCGCCTCGGTCGTGTTCGACCCGATCACGAGCATGAAGCGGTCGTTCTCGATCTCCGGGATCGAGTTGGTGCTTGCTCCTCTGCCGAACGACCTGACCAGGCCGTAAAGGGTCGGAGCGTGTCAGGTCGCTTCGCAGCAGTGGACCGAGTTGGTGCCGATCACCGCCCGGGCCAGCTTCTGGGTGAGGAAGCACTCCTCGTTCGTCGTCCGCGCCGACGAGAGGAAGCCGATCGCCTGGGCGCCGTGCTGCTCCTTGACGCGCTGGAGGCCGGCCGCCGCCGCGGCGAGCGCGTCGTCCCACGAGGCCTCGTGCAGCTTTCCGTCCTCGCCGCGGATCAGCGGCGTGGTCAGCCGGTCCGGGTGGTGGACGAAGTTGAAGGCGAAGCGGCCCTTGACGCACAGGTTGCCGTCGTTGGAGACGTATGACGGGTCCGACGTGACCTTGACGATCCGCTTCGTCTCCGGGTCGACATTCAGGTCGATCTGGCAGCCGACGCCGCAGAACGTGCACGTCGTCTTCGTCTTCACCAGCCGGTCCTCGTGGCCTGCCGGCGCGCCCTCGACGAACTTCTCGTAGATCGCGCCCGTCGGGCAGACCGAGAGGCAGCCGCCGCAGAGCTCGCACTCGGTGTCGAGCCACGACTTGCCCCACGTCGGGACGATCCGCGACTCGCCGCCGCGGCCCTCGAGCGAGAGCGCGGAGCACTGCATCACCTCCTGCGTGTACCGCACGCAGCGCGCACAGAGGATGCAGGCGTCGGGGTCGTAGCCCATCAGCAGGTCGCGGTCCTCGTAGGGCTCGCGCCTGGCGTCCGGGAGGACGATCGGCGCTTCGACACCGAGGTCGTCCGCAAGCTCGAGCAGCTCGTTCGGCCGGCCGGCCGGGCTGCCGTTCAGGTGCTCGCTGAGCAGCATCTCCGTCAGCGTCCGCTGGAACTGCGGGACCGACGAGTTCGTCGAGACGACCATCCCCTCGGCGACGCGGGTCGCGCAGGCCGGCATCGGGCGCGGCGGCCCCTTCGACGCCGACGACGCACATCCGGCAGCCGCCGTAGGGGTCGAGCTTGTCGTCGTGGCAGAGGGTCGGGACGAAGACGTCGTTCCGGGCGAGCGCGTGGACGAGCAGCTCGCCCGCGGGGGCGGAGACCTCGCGGCCGTCGAGTGTGAACGAGACCACCGTCTCCATTCTCACCGAAGCGCCTCCATCAGCTCGGGCCAGTGCTGGAAGACGCTCCGCACCGGGATCGGCGAGGCCTGGCCGAGGCCGCAGATCGAGGTCTGCGCCATCGCCTCCAGCCACTCGTCCACCTTCTCGCGCGTCATCGCGGCGCGCCCGTGCTCGAGCTCCTCGGCGACGTGGTGGAGCGCGCGGTTGCCGATCCGGCACGGCGTGCACTTCTGGCACGACTCCTCGGCGAAGAACCGCATCGTCTCGGCGAGCAGGCGCAGCACCGGGTAGCGCGCCGGGAAGACCTGCACCGCCGCCGAGCCCGGGCCGGAGCCCCACTCGCGTAGCGCATCGCGCGTGAGCGGAACGTCCAGCGCGGCCGGCGGGATGATCCCGCTCGCCGCGCCGCCCGGGACGACCGCGCCGATCTCCTCGGTCGCGCCGCCGGCGTAGTCGTCGATCAGCCGGCGGGTGGTGACGTCGAGGGGCGCCTCGTAGCACCCGGGCTCCTTCACCGCGCCCGACACGGACCAGAGCCGAGCCGGCGTGTACTCGCCGCGCAGGATGCGCGCCACATGCGCCAGCGTCTCGACGTTGTTGATCAGCGTCGGCCGCAAGAGGTAGCCCTTCTGCGCCGGGAAGGGCGGCCGCAGCCGCGGCATCCCGCGGCGGCCCTCCATCGACTCGAGCATCGCCGACTCCTCGCCGCAGACGTACGAGCCGGCGCCGACGACGAGCTCGACGTTCAGCCCGCGGGCGGCGATCGCCTCGCGGAGGCGCACGCGGGAGGTCGCGTACTCCTCGCGCAGGTAGATGAACGCGTGGTCGGTCTCGCAGAAGCGCATCGCCGCCGCGACTCCCTCGAGCAGCAGCTGCGGACGTAGCTCCATCACGTAGCGGTCCTTGATCGTGCCCGGCTCGCCCTCGTCGGCGTTGACGATCACGACGCGCGGCGCGGGCTCGGCGCGGACGGCCGCCCACTTGCGGAAGGTGGGGAAGCCGGCGCCCCCCATCCCGGTGAGGCCGGCCGCCTCCAGCCGGGCCAGCACCTCGTCCGGCGGAAGGTCGGGGGGCTCCCGCACCTCGTCCGGCTCGGTCAGCCACGAGTTCGTCCGGTGTGTGACGCCGCCGACGATCTCGTCGCCCTGCATCCGCACCGGCGCGAGATCGCAGTGGCCGACACAGGCGACCTCGAGCGCGCCGTCCGCGCGGGCGCCCATGCAGTCGCAGACGGGGCCGGTGCAGACGCGCGCGACGTCCAGGGGCACCTGGAGAAAGGAGTAGAAGGAAACGACCTCGTGCACCTCGCCGCGGCGGATGTTCATGTGGTCGGCGAGCGCGTCCGAGAGCTCCGGCGTGATCGGCCCGACCTCGCGGCGGATCCGGCCGAGGTTGTCGAGCAGGCGCGTGCGGTCGGTCGGGAGCTCGGGCAGCACGGATGCGAGGGCGAGGGCGTCCACCGACCTCGATTATCGCGAGAGAGGCAGGGACAGGCACGGAGGTGCCTGTCCCTGCGGGTTCGAATCAGGTGAGCGGCACGGTGAAGCCGGTCATCGACGCAACGAGCTGCCCGATGTTGTCGCCGACCCCCGTGCTTCGGAAGGCGTGGACAACGATGTCCTCACCCGGCCCGTAAACGATGTTGACGAGCCCGCCTCCGCTGAGGAACTCGGTCGGTCCCGAGACCGCGAAGCTTCCCTGGTCCGTCAGCGGCAAGACGCCTCGAGTCGAGCCGAATTCGCCGCTGAATATCGAGAGAATCGCGTGCTCGCCGCTCGGGATGTTCACGGTTGCGGCGACGTAGGTGACGACCACCCGCTGGCCCGAAGGCACCGTGTACAGGTTGACCTCCGCGTTGAACGCGCCCGGGTTGCCCGAGCCGAAGCTGGCGAAACCGGTGCGCGGAGATCGGCGACGAGGCCACGCTATTGACCTCGTGGATGCCGTTCGCGGACTGGTCGATCCCGACGGCCCCGTCCACGGTCAGGAGACGAGTTCGTGACGTTGACGTTTGCAGTCCCCGCCTCGTGGATGCGGTGGGAGCGCACAGAGCACGCCACCCGCCCCCTGCGGTTCCTGGACCGGGCCAGTGTCCTCCTCCTCGAGCCCGTTGTCCAGGCGCGGCTAGAGAGCCCGGTAGGAGAGCTGCTCGCGGTTGCCGCTCGCGCCCGAGCGGACGATCGCGTCGCACACCTCGGCGGCGCGGTAGCCGTCCTCGAACGTCGCGCCCATCGGGCCGACCTCCGTCTCGCCCTTGACCGCGCGCAGGAAGTGCCACAGCTCGTTCACGAACGTGTCGCCCCAGCCGATGATGTGGCCGGGCGGCCACCAGTGCTCCCAGAACGGGTGCTCCGGCTCGGAGACGAGGACCGTCGAGAACCCGCGCGTGCGCGAGCCGTTCTTGAAGACCTGGAGCTCGTTCAGCCGCTCCATGTCGAACGCGAGCGAGCCCGTCGAGCCGTTGATCTCCCACTGGAACGCGTTCCGGCGGCCGAGCGCCAGGCGCGTCGACTCGATCGTCCCGATCGCGCCGTTCTCGAACTCGACCGCGGCCTCGATCGCGTCGTCCACCTCGCGGCCCGGGAGGAACGTCTTCACGAGCGCCGAGACCGTCGCGATGTCGCCGGCGAGGTAGCGCGCGAGGTCGACGACGTGCGCGCCCAGGTCGCCCAGCGCGCCCGAGCCCGCCTCGCCCGCGTGGAACCGCCAGGTGTCGAGCGACGGGTCGTCGCCCCAGTCCTGGAGGTAGCGCCCGCGGAAGTGGCGGATCTCGCCGAGATCGCCCGAGTCGATGATCTCGCGGGCGAGCCGCACCGCCGGGACGAAGCGGTAGTTGAAGGCGCAGAGGTGCTTGACCCCGGTCGCGTCGACCGCCTTCCAGATCTCGTAGCTCTCCTCCGCGTCGCGCCCGAGCGGCTTCTCGCAGACGACGTGCTTGCCGGCCTGCGCCGCAGCGATCGTCGGCTCCGCGTGAACCGCGTTCGGCCCGCCGTTGTCGAAGACGCCGATCGACTCGTCGCTGACCAGGTCATGCCAGTCGGTCGTCCAGCGCTCGTAGCCGTAGCGCTCCGCCGCGTGCTTCACGGCCTCCTCGTTCCGCCCCGCGATCGAGACCAGCTTCGGCCGGTAGGGCGGCGGCCAGGTCATGTAGGCGATCTTCCGGAAGGCGTTCGAGTGCGCCTTCCCCATGAAGGCGTACCCGAGCATGCCGACGCCGATCTCGGGGATCGCCCCGCCGGCCGCCTCCGCCCCGCCGCCCGTCAGCGATGCTCATGCTCGCTGCATCGCCGCGTCGAAGGCCACCGACGACGGCGCAAAGTCCGTCCTCCGCACGAACGCGAGCGCGTCCTGCGCGCCCCACTCGCGGTCCATCCCGCTGTCCTCCCACTCGATCGACAGCGGCCCCGCATAGCCGATCCGGTTCAGCGCGCGGAAGAGCTCCTCGAAGTCGACGTCACCGTGGCCGGGCGAGACGAAGTCCCAGCCGCGCGCCTCCTCGCCGAAGTTGATGTGCGAGCCGAGGATCGACCGCCGCCCGTCCAGGCGTTTCCGCGAGTCCTTGACGTGGACGTGGTAGATCCGGTCGCGGAACTCCAGCGCGAACTGGGCGGTGTCGAGGGACTGGTGCGCGAAGTGGGACGGGTCGAGGTTGATCCCGAAGCCCTCGCGGTTGCCGATCGCGTCGAGCGTCTTGCGCGTGGTGACGAAGTCGTAGGCGATCTCGGTCGGGTGGACCTCGAGCCCGAACTTGACGCCCTCCTGGTCGAAGACATCGATGATCGGCGACCAGCGCTCGGCGAAGTCCTCGTACCCGCGCTCGATCTCTGCGAAGTCGTTCGGCGGAAACGAATAGAGCATGTGCCAGATCGCCGAGCCGGTGAAGCCGTTCACCTGCTGGACGCCGAACCTCGCCGCCGCCCGCGCGGTGTCCTTCATCTTCTCGGCCGCGCGCTGCCGGACGCCCTCCGGATCGCCGTCGCCCCAGACGTCCGGCGGCAGGATCCCGCGGTGGCGGTCGTCGATCTGGTCGCAAACCGCCTGCCCGACGAGGTGCGCGCCGAGCGCGAAGCAGTTCAGGTGGTTGCGCTCGAGGATCTCCTGGATGCGGCCGACGTAGTCGTCCTCGGCGAGCGCCCGGTCGACCTCGAAGTGGTCGCCCCAGCAGGCGAGCTCGAGGCCGTCGAAGCCCCAGCGTCCCGCCTTCTCGGCGAGCTCCTCGAGCGGCAGGTCGGCCCACTGGCCGGTGAAGAGGGTGACGGGTCTCGCCATCGGAGCGATCTTACGATGCATAGGATCGAGGCGTGATCGCTCTCGTCCTCGAGATCGCCCTGGTCGGCGGGCTGGTGCACTTCCAGTCGCCGTCGGGGAACATCAACTGCATCGGCGGCCCCGCGTTCCAGGGCTCGCCGGCCTTCGTCGAATGCCTCGCGCGCAAGCAGTCGTGGCCGCGCCTGGCGAAGAAGCCGGCGAGCTGCGATCTCGACTTCGACCCGGCGACGCTCCAGCTCGGCCGCCGCCACGTCACCGTCGGCTCGTGCCGCGGCGACATCGGCCCGCTCTGCGTCCACACGTCCGACAAGTGCTCGACGCTCGGCTACGGCCGCTCGGTGGACATGGGCCCGATCCGCTGCACGTCCACCCAGGCCGGGGTCACGTGCCGGTACAAGACCGCGCCGCGCGTCGGCTTCCTGATCGCCCGCGAGCACTACGTCGCTGTACTCGCCGATGAACCTCGGGATCATCTCGACCGCCGACATCAACCGGAAGGTGATTCCGGGGGCGCACGCGTCGGCGAAGGTCGACCTCGTCGCCGTCGCCAGCCGTACGCAGGAGCGCGCCGAGGAGTACGCCCGCGAGTGGGAGATCCCGCGCGCCTACGGCAGCTACGAGGCGCTGCTCGAGGACCCCGACGTTGACGCCGTCTACATCTCACTGCCGAACACGATGCACGTCGACTGGTCGATCAGGTCGGTCGAGGCCGGCAAGCACGTGCTCTGCGAGAAGCCGCTGACGCGGACGCCGGCCGATGCCGAGCGCGCCTTCGACGCCGCGGACCGGGCCGGGCGGATCCTGATGGAAGCGTTCATGTACCGCCACAACCCGCAGACCAAGCGCCTGCGGGCGCTGATCGACGAGGGCGCGGTCGGCGAGGTCCGTCTGATCCGGTCGGCGTTCTCCTACTCGCTCTACGACGAGGACAACATCCGGCTGCGCACCGAGGTCGAGGGCGGCGCGCTGATGGACGTCGGCTGCTACTGCGTCAGCGGCTCACGGCTCGCCGCCGGCGCGGAGCCGGAGTGGGTCTCGGGCTCCGCCTGGTACGGCCCGACCGGCACCGACTGGATCTTCACCGGGTTGCTGCGCTTCCCGGGCGACGTCCTCGCCACGTTCGACTGCGGCACGGCGCTGCCGAACCGGGACGAGCTCGAGGTGATCGGCAGCGAGGCGTCGCTCTTCGTCGACGACCCCTGGCACGCCAACAACCCCGTGATCGAGCTGCGCCGCGACGGCGGCACCGAGGAGATCCGCCTCGACCGCGAGGACTCGTACCAGCTCCAGCTCGAGAACCTCGCCGACGCGATCGCCGGCGAGGCCGAGCCGCTGCTCGGCCGCGACGACGCGCTCGGACAGGCACGGGCGCTCGCCGCCCTCCACGCGAGTCGCGGAGCGCGGCGAGCCGGTTTCGCTCGGCTCATGACAGAGGCTGAGGCGCGAGAGCGCGCAGCGGCGATGCTCGCCGAGGCGGGGATCGTGCTGACACCGGCCGAGCGCGAGGCGATCGAGATCGCGGACTTCGGCCTCGGCGACCTGGAGCGCTACGGGCTCCAGATCGTCGTCTACGTGAACACGGAGCGGGTCTGCGCGAAGGAGCTCGTCATGTTCCCCGGGCAGATGTGCCCCGAGCACCGCCACCCGCCGGTCGACGGCGAGCCGGGCAAGGAGGAGACGTTCCGCGTGCGGCGCGGGTCGGTCCGGCTGTGGGTCGACGGGGACGGCGAGGTCGAGCTCGGCCCCGGCCGGCAGCACACGATCCCGCCCGACACGCTGCACTGGTTCGTCGCCGGGCCGGAGGGCGCGATCGTCTCGGAGTTCTCGACGCGCAGCCGCGACGAGTCCGACGTCTTCACGGACCCGCGCGTCGTGCGGTAGGGAAGGGCTTCAGCCCGCCCTGAGGCCGGCGGACTCGATCGCGCGCCGCGCGAGGTCCTCGTCGACCTCGCCCGGCAGCCCGCTGACGCCGACGGCGCCGATGCGCGCGTCGCCGTCGAATACGGCGACGCCGCCTTTGAAGAACGTGAAGTAGGGGTCGAAGCTCGCCCGCTCGACGGGGTCGTCCTTCACCTTCTCGGCGAGCGCGCTGGTCGCGGTCGCGTCCGAGCGGGCGGCGGTGTAGGCCTTCCGCTGGGCGTTGAGGCGGGTGTCCGGAGCAGCACCGTCCATCGTCGCGGCGGCGACCACCTCCCCGTGCGTGTCGGCGACGAAGACGGACACGGCCCCCGGCGCCTCGGCGACGACGAAGTCGACGATCTTGCGAGCCTGGTCGAGCTTCACGAGTCGATTCTGTCAGCCCGGAGTACCATTTGGCCCATGAGCGCCCCCGCGCTAGCTGCGCCCGGCGGGCGTGCGTTGACGATCCGCGGCACGTCCTACCCGGTCCTGCTGCCCACTCTGCGCGACCCGCGGCTGCACCTCGCGGCGGTGATCATCACGCTCCAGGTGCTCGGGCAGGTCGCGTTCGAGTTCCGGGTCTCGATCGCCCAGATCCTGATCTCGCTCCTCGTCTGCGCCGTGCTCGAGGTCGGCATCGCCTTCTCGCGGCAGCACGTGCTGATGTGGCCCGCGAGCGCGCTGATCACCGGGAACGGAGTCGCCTTCGTCCTGCGCGTCCCCGGAACGCAGCACGGCGACTGGTGGAGCCTGCACGGCTGGTGGATCTTCGCCGCCACGGCGGCCGTTTCGCTCCTCTCCAAGTACGTGATCCGCCTCGCAGGGACGCCATATCTTCAACCCGTCGAACTTCGGGCTCGTCCTCTGCTTCCTGATCCTCGGGCCGGAGCGCGCCGAGCCGCTCGACTTCTGGTGGGGGCCGATGGACGCGTGGATGGTCGTCGCACTCGTCGTGATCGTCGGCGGCGGGCTGATCATCCTCGGGCGCCTGCGCCTGCTCCAGCTCGCGCTCGCGTTCTGGCTGACCTTCGCGGCCGGGATCGCCGTCCTCGCGGTCAGCGGCCACGCGATGACCGCCCGCTGGCACGTCGGCCCGATCACGGACGCCTACTTCTGGTGGGTGCTCGTCACCTCGCCGGAGATCCTCGTCTTCCTCTTCTTCATGATCACCGACCCGAAGACGATCCCCTCGACCCCGCGGATGCGGATCCTCTACGCGGTCTCGGTCGGGCTGCTCGCCTGCATCCTGATCGCGCCCGCGCGCACCGAGTTCTGGAGCAAGGTCGCGGTGCTCGGCTCGCTGACGGTCGTCTGCGTCGCCTGGCCGCTGCTGAAGCGCTACTGGCCGCCGCTGGCGATCACGCGCGACCCGGATCGCCCTCGTCGCCGCGGGCGTGCTCGCCCTGTACGGCGCCGCGCTCGTCTCCGCCGGGATCCCCGCCCGCAGCTCCGGGATCGCCGCACCGCTCTCGATCACCGGCCGGCTGCCGGAGATCACGATCGGCGAGTCGCTGGACGTCCAGAGCAAGCTCGACGGCCGAACCGCGCGCCGGATCGCGGGCGACCTGGTCGCCGATCTCCAGCTCCAGGAGCGGGCTCTCGCTCACCGGGACACGAAGGCGCTCGAGCGCGCGGCCACTTTCGATCGCCTGCCCGAGCTGCAAAAGCAGCTCCGGGCCGCACGTGGCCATCCCATTGTCGTCCCCGCGTACCGCCTAGACCGGATGGGCGTCCACTACGAGGCGGGCAACGGCCAGGGCGCGGCGATCGCCGTCGCGAACCTGGACGGCACTCGGCAGCTGACGACGTACTCGGCGATCCGCGCGGCGGTGCTGCATCGCGAGGCGCCGTCCGTCTACCACGAGACGCTCGAGCTCCAGAATGACACCGGCCGCTGGCTGGTCGCGCGCGTCCGGCGCCCGCTCGTCGCGAGCGCCCTCGCGCCTGCCGTCGCCCGGGAGGCCGCCGCGGGCTTCGCCGGCGTCCGCCTCACCGATGTCGCGCAGAAGGTCGGTCTGGACTTCCGTCAGGGCGCCTTCCGCTACGGAGTCACCGCGGACCCGCCGGCGATGATGGGCGGCGGCGTCTGCTGGCTCGACTACGACGGCGACGGCTGGATGGACCTCTTCGTCGTCAACTCCTACGGCGAAGGCGACGTCGGCGGCTACGGCGCGAACCCGCCGCGGAGCGTTCTCTTCCGGAACGACCACGGGCGGCGGTTCACGAAGGTCTACGAGGCGCCGCCCACCCGCGGCGAGGGCTGCGTCGCGGCCGACCTGAACGGAGACGGCCGCACCGACATCTACGTCACGAGCGCGCAGAACGACCAGCTGCTCTGGAACGACGGCGGCGGCAAGTTCACCGAGGGGGCCCGCGCCGCCGGGGTCGTCTCCTTCGGCTGGCACTCCGGGGCCGCGGTCGCGGACGTGAACGGCGACGGGCGGCCCGACCTGTTCGTCTCCGGCTACACGGAGCCGCAGGGCGCGATCCCGGGGTCGCCCGCCGGCTACCCGACGAACCACCTGGGCGTCCGCGACGAGCTCTTCCTCAACCTCGGGAACAAGCGCTTCCGGGAGGTCGGCCGGCAAGTCGGGCTCGACCCGAAGCCCTACGACCACTCGCTCGGCGCCGTCTTCACCGACGCGAACGGCGACGGGCGGCCCGACCTCTACGTCGCGAACGACGAGGACCCGAACCGCCTGTACCTGAACAAGCCGTCAGGCGGCCCGCTCGGGTTCCAGCTGGTCGATCAGGCCTCGCGCGACGGCGTCGCCGACCCGAACGCCGGCATGGGCGTCGCGCCGGCCGACTACTCCGGCGACGGCCGCACCGACCTCTTCGTCTCGAACTCGCGCGGCCAGACCCACGCGGTCTACCGCGCCGGGTTGCGCGGGTTCACCGACACCCGCCAGGCCTTCGTCCCCGCCTTCGGCCGCAACCTGACCGGCTGGGGCGACTCGTGGGTCGACCTGAACAACGACGGCCGCCTCGATCTCGTGCTCGCGAACGGCGAGATCCCGGTCAAGAACCTGGCCCGGGACGCACGGCCGGTCCAGGTGCTCGAGCACGTCCAGAGCGGGTTCGTCGACGCGACGAAGCTCGTCGGCGCGGACAAGCTCCCCCGTGTCAACGGGCGCGGCCTCGCCGCCGCCGACTTCGACAACGACGGCCACCTGGATCTCGCGGTCAACACCGTCGGCGGAAAGCTGATGCTGCTCCGCTCGACCGGCGGCTCCGGCCACTGGCTCGAGGTGAGGCTGCCCACCTTCGCCCCCGGTGCCGTCGTCACCGTGACGCTCCCGGGGGGCCGCAAGCTCGTCCAGGAGGTGCACGCCGGCTCGAGCTACCTCTCGTCCGAGAACCCGCGCGTCCACTTCGGGCTCGGCCAGGCGCGCGAAGGTGCTGGCCCTAGAGGTTCGCTATCCGGACGGGCACACGAGCCGGCTCGGCTCGTTCGGCGACCGCTCGGCCTTGCGGCCGATCGCGCTGGTTACCGCCCTGCCCTGACCTGGACCCGGCGGACGATCGTGTCGAACGTGACCGCGAACAGGAGGATCGAGCCGGTCACGATGTAGATGATCGCGTTCTCGTAGCCGAGCGTGTTCATCCCGTTCGCGATCGTCGCGATCAGGGCGGCTCCGATCAGCGCGTTCCGCACCTCGCCGCGGCCGCCGAACAGGCTCGTCCCGCCGATGACCGCCGCCGCGATCGCGTCGATCAGCAGCGTGCTGCCGCCCGCGTTCAGGTCGACGCTCTGGAGGCGCGAGGCGAGGATGATCCCGCCGAGCCCGGCCATGAAGCCGGAGATCATGAAGACGAGGATCCGGATCCGCGGCACGACGATTCCCGCGCGGCGTGCGGCTTCCGCGTTCCCACCGACGGCGTAGACGTGTCGGCCGAAGGTCGTCTTCTTGGCCAGGAAGGTCAGCACGAGGAGCATCACGACGACAAGCACGAGCGCGAACGGGACGCCACGGTCCTTGTTGGAGATGTGAACGGTGAGAAGCGTGACCGCAGGGATTGCGATCAGCTTGCCGACGAGCAGCGCCGGGTCGCGAATCGGGATGCCGTGCCGCCGCCCGTTGAGCGCGGCGCCCAGCGTTCCCGCGACGTAGGCGGCGCTGACGATGATCCCGATGATCCAGCCGCCCAGGTCGCTGAAGAAGTAGCCGTAGACGTTGTTGATCGTGTTGTCCTGGATCACGATCACGCCGGGCAGCTCCAGCTGGATCACGCCCTGCCAGATCAGCAGCCCGGCGAGCGTGACCACGAACGACGGTACGCCGATCAGGGCGACGAACGAGCCCTGGAACGCCCCGATGATCGTCGTGCAGGCGAGCGCGATCGCGATGCACAGCCAGCCGGGAAGACCCGGCCCGGCCGGCGCCGGGTTCGCGAGCAGCGCGGCGATCATGCCCGCAACGCCGCTGACGTACCCGATCGACAGGTCGATCTCGCCGATCAGGAGCACGAAAACGACGCCATAGGCGAGCATGCATGTGCCGACCATCTGGCCGATCAGGTTCGAGAAGTTGACCGGCGTGAAGAAGTTCTGCGCCGTGAAGCCGAACGCGACGACGACGATGATCAGCGCACCCAGCACCGGCGCGCTGCCGAGGCTGCCGGTGCGGAGGTTCGTCAGGAAGCGCTCGGCGTAGCTGTGCTTCTCGGGCTCGGCGACGACGGCGGCGGTGTCGCTGCTCATGCCTGCGTCCCGCCCCCGGTCGACGGGATCCCGGAGACCTTCGTCGCGACGCCGGCGGTGATCGCGTGCACGATCTCGTCCTGCGTCGTCTTCTCGCGCTCGAAGACGCCGATGTCCCGGCCGAGGCGCAGGACCGTGATGCGGGTCGCCGCCTCGAAGATGTCGTGCAGGTTGTGCGAGATCAGGACGACCGAGAGCCCCTGCTCGGCCAGCCGCCTGACGAGCGCGAGCACCTGCTCGGTCTGCGATACCCCGAGCGCGGCGGTCGGCTCGTCGAGGATCACGAGCTTCGAGTTCCACATCACGGCGCGCGCGACGGCGACGGACTGCCGCTGACCGCCGGAGAGCGTCGCGACCGGCTGGCGGATCGAGCGAATGGTCGTCACGGCGAGCGACTTCAGCGTCTCGCTCGTCTTCGCCTCCATCGGGGGCTCCTTCAGCCGCTGGAACCAGTCGTGCTCCTCGCGCCCGAGGTACATGTTCTGCACGACGTCGAGGTTGTCGCAGAGCGCCAGATCCTGGTAGACGACCTCGATCCCGAGCTTCGCCGCGTCCTTCGGGCCATGGATCGAGACGGGCTGGCCCTCGAAGAAGACCTGGCCCTTCGTCCATCGGGTGGATCCCGGCGACGCACTTGATCAGCGTGGACTTGCCGGCGCCGTTGTCGCCGACGAGCGCCATCACCTCGCCGTGGCGCACCTCGAAGTCGACGTCGGTCAACGCCTGGACGGAGCCGAACGACTTGGTGACGCCGCGGAGCTCGAGGACTGGCGGTTCGCTCGACACGAGGGAGTGTTTCTAACACAGAACGACGAAGGCGCCCACCCTGGGGCGCCTTCGTCGAACTGACTACGAGTCGTGAGGTACTAGCAGTACTTCGCGAACTCGCCGCTGCAGACGTCGGCCTTCTTCAGGTACGGGACGGCGCCCGAGATGAGCAGCCGCCAGTTGGCCTTCGTGATCGACTGCGGCGGGATCAGGTAGGCCGGCTCCTTCGCGCGGCCCTTGGTCGTGACGAATCCCGTCGTCAGGGGCTTCTGGCCCTTGGCGATCCGGATCGCCGCCGCCGCCGTCTTGGACGCGAGGAGGCGTTGGTCCTTCCACACCGTCATCGTCTGCCAGCCCGAGATGATGTTCTGAGCGCCCTGCGTCGTCGCGTCCTGGCCGCTCAGCGGGACCGGCTTCAGCTTGTGGGACTTCAGCGCGACCACCACTGCGTTCGCGAGGCCGTCATTGGCCGCCGCGACCGCGTCGATCTTGTTGCTCGTCTTGACGAGCATCTGCTCGAAGATCGTGCCGGCCTTCTGGTTGTCCCAGGCCGGGACGAACTGCTGCCGGCCCGCGCTTGAGGACGCCCTTCGCGTACAGCGGGTTCAGGATCTTGTCGACGCCGCCCTTGAACAGGTACGAGTTCGCGTCCTCCTGGCCGCCCCACAGCGAGGCGACGACCGGGTGCGAGCCGTACTTGCCGGCCCTCTTGAGGCCGTTGACGACGCCCCGGCCCTGGAGCAGGCCGACCTGGGAACCGTTGAACGACGCGTACAGGACGGCCGTGCCGCCCTCGACCTGGCGGTCGTAGTCGATCGACTTGACGCCCTTCGCAAGGGCTGCCCGCTCGATCGCGGCCGCGGAGCCGGAGTCGATCGGGGCGATGATCAGCACCTTGGCGCCGTCGGCGATGCACTGATCCGCCTGCGACTTCTGCTTCTGCGGGTCGCCCTGGGCGTTGACGATACGGGCCGAGACATGGGCGGTCTTGAAGGCCTTCTCCAGGTACGGCCGGTCGAACTGCTCCCAGCGGACCGACGTCTTGGTGTCGGGCATCAGGCCGCACGCCAGGATGCTGGCGCGCTTCCCGCCGCTCGCCCCGGTCGCGACGACGGCGGCAACCGCGGCGACGAGCCCGACCGCGACCACCTTCCGAGAATGCTTCACGTGCTTCCTCCCTCTTTAGTTCCTGCCGATTTTTGCGCGTCGGTTCGAGCGCGGTCGCGCCCGGCGCGGGAAAAGACTCGCCCATGCAGGGCGGTTAGTCAAATGACGTTGTGCAGTTGTGCGTTGTAGGGTGGTCGCCGTGAAGACGAGCCTCGGCATCTGGGCGCTCAGCACGATGGTCACGCGCTTCGTCCCGGGCGGCTACCAGCCGCAGTGGGCAGGCGAGGACACGCCCGGGCGCGTTCGCCGCGCGGTCGAGGGCCTCGGCGAGCTGATCGACGGATACGAGTTCCACTATCCGCAGGAGCTGAACGAGCAGAACGTCGAGGCGATCCGCGAGGCGCTCGGGCCCGACCACGACATCTATTGCCTGGCCGGCGGCCTGCACCTCGATCCGCGGTTCGGCCGCGGCGGCCTCTGCAACCCGGATCCGTCGGTGCGCGACGAGGCGGTCAAGGTCGCCGTCGCCGGCGCGAAGCTCTCCGGCGAGCTCGGCGTGCCGATGATCGTCTGGCCCGGGATCGAGGGCTACAACTACCCGTTCCAGACGCCCTACGCGCAGAGCTGGGACCTGTTCATCGACGGGCTCGGGCAGATCGCGGCGACGCTCGCCGAGAAGGGCCAGCCGCTCTGGCTCGAGCACAAGAACTCGGAGCCGGCGATGAAGATCCTGATGCGGAACATCGGGATGACGCTGTTCGTGATCCACGAGCTCGCGCGACCGTGGCCATCGACGAACGTCAAGGTGAACATGGACTGGCAGCACCTGATCATGAACGGCGAGTCGCTCGCCGAGTACGCGGCGCTGCTGTCCTCGCGCGGCCTGCTCGGCCACCAGCACGCGAACTCCGGCTGGGGCACGTTCGACGACGACAACATGGTCGGCGCGACCGCCTTCATGGAGACGCTGGAGCTCGCGCTCGAGTTCCGGCGCAGCGGTTACGGCTCGAACGGCGAGCGGCTCGGGTTCGACCTGTACCCGTACACCGAGGATGCCGTCGCCGCGGTGCGGCGGTCGGTGCTCCAGTGGCGGTTCATCGACGGGGTCGCGGCGAAGATCGACGACGCGGCGCTGCGTGAGGCGCAGGCGGCGAAAGACGCGGTGCGGGCGTACGAGATCGTGTACGCCGCCCTCGGCGCCTGACCGTCGAGCGGCCCGGGGCCCTAGGATCCCGGGGAAATGGCCGATACGGCTGCAGAGCTGGAACGCGGCCGGGCTGCCTACGCCGGGCGCGCCTGGAGCGACGCGCACACCTCGCTGACCCAGGTTGATCAGCTTCTTGGGCTGAACGCACCAGACCTGGAGCTGCTCGCGATCGCGGCTTTCATGCTCGGACGCGACGACGAGTTCGTCACCCTCCTGGAGCGTGCTCATCACGCGCACCTGCGGGACGACGAACGGCTGCGGGCCGTTCGCTGTGCGTTCTGGCTGGCTGCGCATTTCTCCGGCTCAGGGCGACCTCAGTGTGGCGAGCGGGTGGCTTGGTCGGGCAGAGCGGCTGCTCGAGGACCAGGAGGACGACTGCGTCGAGCGCGGCTACCTGCTGATCCCGGTCATGTTCCGGCGCGAGGCCTCCGGCGACTTCGCGGCCGCGGCGGCGACTGCAGGCGACGCGGCCGAGTTCGGCGGCGCTTCGGAGACCCGGACCTCTGCTCGCTCGCGATCCATGCGCAGGGACAGATGCTGATCAGAGACGGGCAGACGCGCGAGGGCCTCGCACTCCTCGACGAGGCGATGGTCGGCCTCACCGGAGGAGACGTCTCGCCGATGGTCAGCGGCCTCGTCTATTGCGGCGTGATCCTCGCCTGCCAGCAGGCCTACGAGCTGCGCCGGGCCCGCGAGTGGACGGCCGCCCTCTCACGGTGGTGCGAGCAACAGCAGGATCTCATCGCTTTCACCGGCAGATGCCTGACCCACCGCGCCGAGATCATGCAGGTCGGCGGGGCGTGGCAGGAGGCGCTCGAGGAGGCCCACCGCGCCGCCGACCGCCTGGTCGAGGCGGGCAATCGACGCGCAGCCGGCGTCGCGTACTACCGCCAGGGCGAGCTGTACCGGCTCCAGGGCGACATTCGGGCAGCCGAGAACGCTTACCGCGAGGCAAGTCGTTGCGGGTGCGAGCCCCAGCCCGGCCTCGCGCTGCTGCGGCTCGCACAGGGGCGGCAGGAGGCGGCGGCGAGCGCGATCCGGCGAGCCCTCGGCGAGACGACAGAGCAGGTCAAACGCGCTGCGCTGCTCCCGGCTTACGTCGAGATCATGATCGCCGCCGGCGAATACGGCGAGGCCCGGACGGCTTGCGACGAGCTCGGCGCGCTCGCGGCGAGCTTCCAGAGCACGATGCTGGAGGCGATCGCCGCCCAGGCCCGCGGCGCGGTCGATCTCGCCGAGGGCGAGTCGGTGACGGCGCTGGTGTCGCTTCGCCGCGCCTGGCAGCTCTGGCGGGAGCTCGACGCGCCTTACGAAGAGGCGCGTGCGCGAGTGCTCGTGGCGGAGGCGTGCCGCGCGCTGGGAGACGAGGAGGCGGCGACACTCGAGCTCGATGCGGCACGAGAGCTCTTCCAGGAGCTCGGCGCGGCGCCGGATCTCGCCCGCGTCGAGGCGCTGGCGAAGCCGGCCGGCGATCGCGACGCGCACGGGCTCACCGGCCGGGAGCTCGAGGTGCTACGCCTCGTCGCGGCGGGGATGAGCAACCGCGAGATCGCGTCGGAGCTCGTCGTCAGCGAGCACACCGTCGCCAGGCACCTCCAGAACATCTTCACGAAGCTGCGCATCTCGTCACGCACCGCGGCGGCCGCGTTCGCCTACGAGCACGACCTCGTGTAGTTCGAATTGACCATCCGGTGCCGGGCCGCAGTTTGGTGTGTTCCGGCGATGCGGTTCGCGCGCGCCGCTCCTACCGTCGTCACAAAGGTCGATCGGAAAGGAGCGACGAGATGGCGACACAGGAGATCACGACGACGGGCCGGCCGCAGCCGGCCGAGCCCAGAGACACCGAGTACGTCGACACCGTGATCGTCGGGGGCGGCCAGGCCGGCCTCGCGACCGCGTATCACCTGGCCAGGCAGGGCAAGGAATACCTGGTCCTGGATGCGAACGAGCGCGTCGGCGACTCGTGGCGCAAGCGCTGGCCCTCCCTGAGGCTCTACTCCCCCGCGCGGTACGACTCGCTGCCCGGGCAGCGGTTCCCCGCGGCAAGACACAGCTTCCCGACCGGCCACGAGATGGCCGACTACCTCGAGGCCTACGCCGCGCGCTTCGGCCTCAACGTCCGGTCGGGCGTCAAGGTCGAGCGGCTGAGCAAGAGCAACGGCCGGTACGTGGTCGACGCCGGCGAGAGCCGGATCGAGGCGACGAACGTCGTCGTCGCGACCGGCGTGATGCAACGGCCGGTGATCCCGCCGTTCGCCGCCGAGCTCGATCCCGAGATCAGGCAGCTCCACTCGAACGACTACCGCAGCCCCGCCCAGCTGCGAGAGGGGCCGGTTCTGGTCGTCGGCGCAGCCCATTCGGGCGCGGATATCGCCCTCGAGGTGGCGCCGGCGCACGAAACGATCCTCGCCGGGAGGCCCACGGGCCAGATTCCGTTCCGGCTCGAGAGCCGTGTCACGCGGTTCGTATTCCCCATCCTTCGGTTCCTCGCCACCCGCGTGCTGACGGCCGGCACGCCGGTCGGGCGCAAGGTCGGCCCCGAGCTGCGCGCTCACGGAGGCCCGCTCCTGCGTGTCAAGGCGGCCGACCTGCAGGCGGCGGGAGTCGAGTGGGTGCGGATGCGGGTCGCGGGCGTCCGCGACGGGATGCCTGTGCTCGAGGACAGCCGAGTTGTTCGCGTGTCCAATGTGATCTGGTGCACCGGCTTCCGTAACGACTTCGACTGGATCGAGCTGCCGGTCTTCGACCAGGACGGCTACCCGCGGCAGCACCGTGGAGTGGTCGCGGATTCGCCCGGCCTCTTCTTCGTCGGGCTGGTGTTCCTCCACTCCTTCAGCTCGATGCTCATCCTCGGAGCGGGCAGGGACGGTGGTTACGTGGCCCGGCACATCGCGACACAGCGGAGCGGCAAGACGGTGCGCTCGGCCGGATAGGGTCGACCGTGCATGCCGACCGCATCTCGGCTAGTCGGCCTCGACGTCGGGACGACCGGCGTCAAGGCCGTGGCGATCTCGCCGGAGGGCGAGGTGCTCGCGCGCGCCGAGGAGGAGTATCCGCTCTCGATCCCGCAGCCCGGCTGGGCCGAGCAGGATCCCGAGGACTGGTGGCAGGCGACGGAGCGCGTGCTCGCCGACCGCGACGGGCCGCTCGGTTTCTCCGGCCAGATGCACGGGCTCGTCCTGCTCGACGCGGGTGGGCACGTGCTGCGGCCGGCGATCCTCTGGAACGACCAGCGGACGGGGGAGGAGTGCGCGGAGATCGAGGAGACGATCGGCCTCGCGCGGCTGATCGAGCTGACGGGGAACCGCGCGTTGACCGGGTTCACCGCGCCGAAGCTGCTGTGGGTGCGCAAGCACGAGCCGGAGGTCTGGTCCCGCGTGGCGCACGTGCTGCTCCCGAAGGACTACGTGCGGTTCCGGCTCACGGGGGAGCACGCGATCGACGCGGCGGACGCTTCCGGGACGCTGCTGTTCGACGTCGCGCGGCGGGAGTGGAGCGGCGAGGTCTGCGAAGCACTCGGGATCCCGCTGGAGTGGCTGCCCCGGGTGGCGGAGTCGACCGAGATCGCAGGCGCGGGCGACCAGCAGGCGGGCGCGCTCGGAGTCGGCGTGGTCGGGCCGGGACCGCTGTCGGTCGTGCTCGGCACCTCGGGGGTCGTCTTCGCGGCTCTGGAGCGCTTCCGGGCCGACCCCGAGGCCCGCGTCCACGTCTTCTGCCACGCCGTGCCGGAGACCTGGGAGGCGATGGGCGTGATGCTGTCCGCGGCAGGGTCGCTGCGGTGGCTGCGGGATGTGGTCGGAGGGACGTTCGACGAGCTGGTCGGGGAAGCGGAGCGCTGGCCCGCCGCAACGGAGGGCCTGACCTTCCTGCCCTACCTCCAGGGCGAGCGCACGCCGCACGCCGACCCGGACGCCCGCGGGTCGTTCACCGGGCTCTCGCTGCGCCACGACCGCGGTGCGCTGGTCCGCGCGGTGCTGGAAGGGGTCGCGTACGGGTTGCGCGACTCGCTCGAGCTGCTGCGCGAGCTCGGGGTCGAGCCGACCGTCGGCCGTGTCTCCGGCGGCGGCGCCCGCAGCGAGCTCTGGCTGAAGATCGTCGCCTCGGTGCTCGGCATCCCGCTCGAGCGGACCGCGGTCGAGGAGGGCGCGGCCTACGGCGCGGCGCTCCTCGGCGGAGTCGCGGCCGGCGTCTTCGCCGACGCGCACGAGGCGGTGGCGGCGTGCGTACGCGTGCGCGACACCGTCGAGCCCGACCCGGAGTGGTCGCGGGTCTACGACGAGGGCTACGCGCGGTTCAGATCTCTCTACCCGGCCCTACGACGACTGGAGGAGCAATGAGTCTGGAAGGCAAAGTCGCGTTCGTCACCGGCGCGAGCGGCGGGATCGGCGCCGCGGTCGCGCGCTCGCTCGTCGCCGCGGGTGCGAAGGTCGGGCTCGCCTCACGGCGCGGCGACGACCTCGGCCTCGGCGACGCCGCCTACGGGCTCGCCTGCGACGTCAGCGAACACGAAGAGGTCGACGCGTCGGTCGCCGCGACGGTCGAGCGCTTCGGGCAGCTCGACATCGTCGTCGCGAACGCGGGCGTCGGCGCCTACGGGCCGTTCCTGGAGCTGAAGCCCGAGTTCCTCGAGGAGATGATCGACGTCAACCTGAAGGGGACGCTGTACACGGTGCGCGCCGCGCTGCCGCACCTCTTGAAGAGCGACGCCGCGGACATCGTCACCCTCGCGTCCGAGGCCGGCCGGCGCGGGCTCCCGTACGAGGCCGTCTACTGCGCCTCGAAGTTCGGTCAGGTCGGCTTCACGCGCGCGCTCGACCACGAGCTCCGCGAGCAAGGCGTCCGCTGCACGAACGTCTGCCCGGGCGGCGTCGCGACCGAGTTCGCGCTCGAGGAAGGCCGGGGACGGAAGCCGGAGGTCCTGGCGGGGATGATGACCGCCGAGGACGCGGCGGAGATCGTCATGTTCGTGATCACCAGGCCGCGCAACCACCGGATCCTGGAGACCGCGATCCGGCCCATGACCGAGACGAGCTGGGGGTAGAGCGAGGCACTAGCGGCGGGTGCCCGTGATCAGGAGGTACTCGCGCTTGTGAGCGATCGGTCCGCCGGGCGAGCCGAAGCGGTCCTCGAGCCAGCCGACGAACGTGTCGTGCACCTTCGCGCGGCCCTCGTCGTCCAGCGTCTCCAGCAGGGTCTTGCACGGGCCGAACGCGGGCGAGAACCTCGTCCAGTACTCCTCGGCGCTCGGCTGCTCGAAGGTCGACTCCCGCTCCTCGATCTCCAGGTCGAACGTGTCGCCGAGCAGCTCCCGCACGTACTCGGGGCGCCCCCAGTCGAGCGGTGAGCCGGCGCCCTCGGGCGGAGGCGGCTGGAACTGCGCCATCATCTTGAACATCTCGCCGATCCCGCCGGTTGGCATCCAGGTCGTCAGGCCGAGACGGCCGCCCGGACGCGTCACACGGGCGAGCTCGCCGGCGACCCGGCCGTGGTCGGGCGCGAACATGGCTCCGAAGGTCGAGCTGACAACGTCGAAGCTCGCGTCATCGACGCCTTCGAGGTTCTCGGCGTCCCCGACGCTGTACGCGATGTCCAGGCCGCGCTCGGCGCACCGCCGCCTGGCGGTCTCGACCAACGGTGCGGCGAAGTCGATCCCGACGACGTCTGCGCCCTCGGCCGCCGCGAGCTCCGCCAGGTCCCCGGTTCCGCACGCGATGTCCAGCCAGCGCTTCCCCTCTGCAGGCCCCGCCGCATCGACGACGCCGCGGTGGACGTCGGCAATCGTGTCGGAGATCTCCTCGAAGGGAGCGTTGCCCCACGCGAAGCTCTGCCGTTCCTTGAGTGCTTCGAATGCCATCTTTTGGTCTCCTTCCGCTAGCGCCGCGTCCCGAGGACGAGGAGGTACGGCCTCGGGTGCTCGATCCCGTCGCCGGTGCTGTAGTTGGCGTCGAAGAACCCGGCCCAGGACCGGTGCAGCTCCTCGCGGCGTTCGTCGTCGAGCGACTCCGCGAGCGTCTTCGTCGGCCCGTAGCTCGTGACGAACAGCTGCCAGTAGTCCTCGCCGCTCGGGCTTCTCATCATCGAGACGTGCTCTTCGATGTTCAGGTCGTACGCCTCGCCGAGCAGCTCCTCGACGCGCTCGCGCCTGCCCCACTCGAACGGGCTCTTCAGACCCTCGGGCGGCGGCGGCTGGAACGGCTTCATGATCTGGAACAGCTCGCCGACCCCGCCTTCCGGAATCCAGTTGACCATCGCGAGTCTTCCGCCGGGGCGGACGACTCGCGCGAGCTCGGCGGCTGTCGCCTCCTGGTTCGGGGCGAACATCACGCCGCACGTCGAGGTGACGATGTCGAAGCTCCCGGTTTCGACGTCCGCGAGGTTCTCGCAGTCGCCGACACGGAAGTCGATGTCGAGGCCCTCCTCCTCCGCCTCGCGCTTGGCGGTCTCGATCAGCGCCGGTGAGAGGTCGATCCCCGTCACCACCGCGTCGGCCCGCGCCGCCTTCCTGGCGACCGCACCGGTGCCGGTGGCCAGGTCGAGCCACTGCTCGCCCGGCTGCGCCGCGACCCGGCCGACGACCGTGTCGTGCGCGTCGGCGAGCGTGTCGGTCACCCGCTCGTAGGGGCCGTTCCCCCACATCACGCTCTGCCTTTGCTTCAGCTCTTCGAACGCCATGCTGAGCTCCTCCTTCTCTGGGCGACCCCGGGACTGTGACGTCTGATGGAATAAGGTCGTGGACGCGCGCGCAACGTTACGGGTCGGCGACCAGACGTACGAGATCTTCCGGCTCGACGCGCTCCAGGGCAAGTGGGATGTCGCGCGACTGCCGTACACGCTGAGGGTGCTCCTCGAGAACGTCCTCCGCGCGGGCGACGCCGGCGACGCGGAGGCGATCGCGGGCTGGGTCGCGACCGACGAGCCGAGCCACGAGATCTCCTTCCGGCCGAGCCGCGTCCTCCACCAGGACTTCACCGGGGTCCCGGCGATCGTCGACCTCGCGGCGGTGCGCAACGCCATGCAGGACCTCGGCGGCGACCCGACGCGGATCAACCCGGTCATCCCCGCCGAGCTCGTGATCGACCACTCCGTGCAGGTGGACGAGTTCGCGACGAAGCTCGCCTTCAGCCGCAACGTCGAGCTCGAGTTCGTGCGGAACCGCGAGCGCTACGCCTTCCTCCGCTGGGGCCAGGGCGCGTTCGCCGACTTCAAGGTCGTCCCGCCCGGGACGGGGATCGTCCACCAGGTCAATCTCGAGTACCTCGCGCGCGTCGTCGAGACGCGGAACGGGCAGGCCTTCCCGGACACGCTCGTCGGCACCGACTCGCACACGACGATGGTCAACGGCCTCGGCGTGCTCGGCTGGGGCGTCGGCGGGATCGAGGCGGAGGCGGCGATGCTCGGCGAGGCGCTCTCGATGCTCGTGCCGCAGGTCGTCGGCTTCCGGATGACCGGCGCCCTGCCCGAGGGCGCGACCGCCACCGACCTCGTCCTGACCGTGACCGAGACCCTCCGCAAGACCGGTGTCGTCGGGAAGTTCGTCGAGTACTTCGGGCCGGGGCTCGCCGCCCTCTCGCTCGCCGACCGCGCGACGCTCGGGAACATGTCGCCCGAGTACGGCGCGACCTGCGGCTTCTTCCCGGTCGACGACGCGACGCTCCAGTACCTGCGCCTGACCGGACGGCCTGACGAGCGCGTCGCGCTCGTCGAGGCCTACTGCAAGGAGAACATGCTCTGGCACGAGGCCGACGACCACCCGACCTACTCCCAGGTCGTCGAGCTCGACCTCGGGACGGTCGAGCCCAGCCTCGCCGGGCCGCGGCGCCCCCAGGACCGCGTGCCGCTGCGCAACGCGAAGGACGCGTTCCTCCACGAGCTGCCGGGCTTCGGCGTCGACTACGGGAACTCGAAGGACGAGGCGGTCGCCGAAAGCTTCCCCGCCTCAGACCCGCCCGCGCACGTCGAGCCCGGCCACGATGACCCGGTCGGCTCGCCGGTCCCGGCCGTCACCGTCGTCGACCCCGAGCCTGGCGGCGCGCGCGTGGCGATGGGCGATCTCGAGTTCGAGCTCCACCATGGCTGCGTCGTGATCGCCGCGATCACGAGCTGCACGAACACCTCGAACCCGCAGGTGATGGTCGCCGCCGGCCTGCTCGCCAAGAAGGCGGTCGAGCGCGGCCTCGACCGGAAGCCGTGGGTGAAGTCGAGCCTCGCCCCCGGTTCACGCGTCGTCACCGACTACTACGAGAAGGCCGGCCTGACGCCGTACCTCGAGGCGCTCGGCTTCCACACGGTCGGATACGGCTGCACGACCTGCATCGGGAACTCCGGCCCGCTCCCGGCCGAGATCTCCGCGGCGGTGACCGAGAACGACCTCGTCGTCTGCGCCGTCCTCTCGGGGAACCGCAACTTCGAGGCGCGCATCCATCCCGAGGTGAAGGCCAACTACCTCGCCTCGCCGCCGCTCGTCGTCGCGTACGCGCTCGCCGGCCGCATGGACCTCGACCTGACCACGGAGCCGATCGGCCAGGACCCCGACGGCAACGACGTCTTCCTCCACGAGCTCTGGCCGACCTCGGACGAGATCTCGGACACGATCGCCGGCTCGGTCTCCGGCGAGCTCTTCCGCGGCCGCTACGCGGACGTCTTCACCGGCGACGAGACCTGGCGCGCGCTCGACACGCCCGCCGGCGATCTCTACGCCTGGGACCCCGCCTCGACCTACGTCCGCCGGCCGCCGTACTTCGAGGGGATGGCGCTCGAGCCGCCGGGCGGTCGAGGACATCTCCGGCGCACGCTGCCTCGTGCAGCTCGGCGACTCGGTGACGACCGACCACATCTCCCCGGCCGGCTCGATCAAGCCGGACAGCCCGGCCGGGCACTACCTGGTCGAGCACGGCGTCGAGCGCCGCGAGTTCAACTCGTACGGCTCCCGCCGCGGCAACCACGAGGTGATGGTGCGCGGCACGTTCGCGAACGTGCGCCTGCGCAACCTGCTCGTGCCCGGCAGCGAGGGCACGTGGACCGTGCACGTCCCGAGCGGCGAGGAGGGCTCGATCTTCGACGTCGCCGAGCGCTACCGCACCGAAGGCACGCCGCTGATCGTGCTGGCCGGCAAGGAGTACGGCTCGGGCTCCTCGCGTGACTGGGCGGCGAAAGGCCCGAAGCTCCTCGGCGTCCGCGCGGCGATCGCCGAGAGCTACGAGCGGATCCACCGCTCGAACCTGCTGATGATGGGCGTGCTCCCGCTCCAGTATCCCGAGGGCGAGAACGCGGAGTCGCTCGGGCTCACCGGCCGCGAGGTGTTCTCGATCACCGGCGTCGACAACGCCGAGGCGCGCGAGGTGACCGTGCGCGCAGACGACAAGGAGTTCACCGCCCGCCTCCGGCTCGACACGCCGCGCGAGCGCGAGTACGTCAGGCACGGTGGCATCCTCCCGTTCGTGCTCAGACGGTTACTCGCGGCCGCGTAGCGGACACGACTCACCGTCTGAGCGTGCTACTCACGGCCGGCTAGCCGGAAAGACCGCGACTCCCGTCAGCGGTCACCCCGATGTCTCCGACCAGCTCCGGTGGGATGCTGATGCCGATGGCAAACGCGCTCGGCACCGCAGATGCACGTCGCGAGCTGCATGACCTTCGCGTCGAAGAGCGGTCCGACTTTCTCCTCGCCGGCGTGGCGATGGCGCTCTCGCTCGCCGCGACCCGCGTGGCGCCGGCGTTGGCCATCCCGTTGTTCCTCGGCGGCTTTGTCGTCCTCGTCCTCGCCGTCCGGGCGGTCTGGCGTCGCTGGGAGCTCCTCGAGCGGCTCCTGCTCGATCCCGGTGCCTATGAGATCGCCGAGATCCAGGCCCGAGCCGAGCAGTTCGCGAACCTCCGGGAAAGAAAGCGGCTCGCATGGTCGATCCGGGCGCTCCTGGTGGAACCGGGGCTTCACCGCGGGCCGACTGTCCAGCTCGTCGCAGACCAGCTTGCCGAGCTCGCGGACGAACTCGACGACGAGGAGCTGACACTCGACCCCATCTCTGCCGTGCGGTGCCGCCAGCTCGTCAACGACGTGGAAACGAGCGCGCTGCTGAACCCGGCTTTGCCCTCGGACGGCCTCCACGTCGCAATCGCACGGATCCGAAACGGCTTCGAGCCCCGCCGGTAGCTCCCGCGCGCCTCGTCGAGGATCAGAGCCGCGCATAATTGCTGCACGTGGAGGACCGCTGGCGGAGACTGATCGAGACCGGGATCGCTGTCACGTCCGAGCTGTCGCTCGACGCGCTGCTCCAGCGCATCGTCGAGGCCGCGGCCCAGCTGACCGGCGCAAAGTACGCCGCGCTCGGTGTGATCGACCCG
Source organism: uncultured Actinomycetes bacterium (assembly GCA_963779025.1). Taxonomy (GTDB): domain Bacteria; phylum Actinomycetota; class Thermoleophilia; order Gaiellales; family Gaiellaceae; genus DATBLE01. The sequence continues at coordinate 16,318 of CAVZWR010000021.1, read as the reverse complement.
TCCGGACGCGCCCTCGAGCGGTTCCTGACGACCGGCATCGACGTGGAGACGCATGAGCGAATCGGCGACCTCCCGCGCGGCCGCGGCATCCTCGGCGTGCTGATCAACGACGCGCAGACGCTCCGGCTGCACGACCTGACGACCGACCCGCGCGCGGTCGGCTTCCCACCGCACCACCCGCCGATGCGGTCCTTCCTCGGCGTGCCGATCCTGCTGCGCGGAGTCGCGTACGGAAACCTGTACCTGACGGAGAAGGCGGGCGGCGAGGACTTCACGGCCGAGGACGAGGAGTTCGTCATGCTGCTCGCCGCCCAGGCCGCGGTCGCGATCGAGAACGCGCGCCTGTACGAGTCGGCGACGCGCTGGCTGGCGCAGCTCGAGTCGCTGACGGAGATCGGGAACGCGATGGCGGGCGAGACGGAGCTTCAGCCTCTGCTGCAACTGATCGGCGAGCGGCTCGCCCCGCTGATCGACGCGGAGCTGGTGGTGATCGCGATCCCCGCCGGCGGCGGCGACCTGCGGATCGAGGCAGCCGCCGGCCCGGTCGCAGAGGAGCTGATCGGGACGATGCTCGCCCGCAACAGCTCGAAGAGCGGACGCGTGCTCGAGCGGCGACGCAGCGAACGCGTCGACTCGACGCTCGAGGACGTCGAGGTCGACCAGGAGCTCGCCCGGCGCATCGGCCTGCGCTCGGGCCTCTTCGTGCCGATGATCGTCGCCGACCGGCCGATCGGCGTGATCGCCGCGCACAACAAGCTCGGGTCCGACCCGCGCTTCACCGACGAGGACCTGCGCCTGACCGAGACCTTCGGCGCGCGCGCGGCGGTGGCCGTCGACCTCGCCGACCGGGTTGCCCGCGACGCGCTGCGCAGGGTGGTCGCGGGTCAGGAGCTCGAGCGCCGCCGGCTCGCGCGCGAGCTCCACGACGAGACCGGCCAGGCCCTGACCTCGATCCTGCTCGGCCTGAAGCACGTCGAGGAGGCGAGCTCGCCCGAGTCGGCGCGCGCGGCCGCAGCGGAGCTGCGCGAGCAGATCGTCGACACGCTCCAGAACGTCAGGCGCCTCGCAGTCGAGCTCCGGCCGAGCGCACTCGACGACTTCGGCCTCGCTCCCGCGCTCGAGCGTCTCGCGGAGGCGTTCGGCGAGCAGTCCGGGATCGCGGTCGACATCCAGACGAACCTGGACTCGCAGCGCCTCGCCCCCGAGGTCGAGACCGCGCTCTACCGGATCGTGCAGGAGGCGCTGACGAACGTGGCGAAGCACGCGGAGGCGACGCGCGTCAGCATCGTCGTGACCAGGAGGGAGAACTCGGTGACCGCCGTGATCGAGGACGACGGGCAGGGCTTCGGCGCCGGAGGCGGAACCGGTGACGGGCTCGGGCTCGTCGGAATGAAGGAACGAGTCGGACTGCTCGGCGGTAGGCTCGCGCTCGAGTCGACGGAAGGAGCTGGGACGACCGTGGTGGCCGAGGTGCCGGTCGCATGACGAAGGACGCCAAGATCCGCGTGCTGATCGTGGACGACCACGCGGTACTTCGCTCCGGACTGCACCTCCTGCTCGATGCGCAGTCCGACATCGAGGTCGTCGGCGAGGCCGGCGACGTCAAGGAGGCCGTCTTCGAGACGCGGGACAAGAAGCCGGACGTCGTCCTGATGGACGTCGTCATGCCCGGCCAGACGGGGATCGAGGGCGTTCCGCTCGTCCTCAAGGAGGCGCCGGAGGCGAAGGTGCTCGTGCTCTCGATGCAGGACGACCCGCGGTACGTCCACGAGGCGTTCGCCGCGGGCGCGGCCGGCTACATCCTCAAGGAGGCTGTCGACGCCGAGGTCGTCGGCGCGATCCAGCGGGTCGCCGCAGGAGACCACTACGTCCACCCGGCGCTCGGAGCGCGGCTGGTCGCGGCCGAGGCGGAGGCGAAGGCGCGCGAGGAGGCCGACCCCCTCTCCGACCGCGAACGCGAGGTCATGCGCCTGCTGGCGCTCGGGCACACGAACCAGGAGATCGCGAAGATGCTCTACATCTCGGTGCGTACGGCGGAGACGCACCGCGCGCACATCATGCAGAAGCTCCGCCTGTCGACTCGCGCGGAACTCGTCCGCTACGCGATCGACCAGGGGCTGCTCGAAGAGAGCTAGCTACGTTCTCGCCCGGTCGCCGTTCTCGCTCTTCCAGTTCAGCTTGGAGAGCACCGAGACGACGCCCGGAACGCGCTGGACGAACTCGGGAACGAGCTCGGCCTCCGCCTTCGTCTCCACCTGGCCGGCCAACCGCACCTCGCCGGAGTGGACCTCGATCTCGATCATGTCGGGCTCGATCCACAGTGAGCGCCGGATCACGTCCTCGCGGATCTCCTGCTCGATCGCCGAGTCCGAGCGGACGAACGCGCGCACGAGGTCGGCGCGCGTGACGATCCCGACGAGGTTCCCCGCCTCGTCGACCACGGGCAGGCGCTTGACGCCCTCGTCGAGCATCATGCTCGCGGCCTTGGTCAGCGGGCCGAGTCGGCGCGATCGTCAGCGCGGGAGCGGTCATCGCCTCGCCGACCGTTGCGGCGGCGAGCTTCGCCTCGCGCTCGGAGGGCGGCAGCGACAGCAGGCGGTCGACGAACGGCCGCTTGGGCGCCCGGCCGGCTTCCTTGAACAGGATGTCTCCCTCGGAGACGACCCCGACGACCTGGCCGCCGAGATCGACGACCGGCAGGCCCGAGATCCCTTTCTCGGCCATCAACGCGGCCGCTTCCTTCAGCGTCGTGTCCGTTCGCACGGTGAGAACGGTGGTTGTCATCACCTCGTTGACCTTCATCTCAGCCTCCCGGTACGTGTAGGCGGGGCAGTAGGAGCAAGCCACGGAGCTGCCGAGCGAGTAGCTGCGCCTGCAGCGGACCGGCCTGAATGCGGTGAAGCACGATCGGCTCCGCGTCCCCCAGTTCGACGATCACCTGCTCGGAGGCCGTCGGCGAGGCATAGACGTGCTCCACCTCGTCCGGAGGGATCGAGAGGGTGACGTCGACCCCGGTTCTCGGGTCGCGGCCGTTGAGCCTGATGCCGTCGGACCCTGCGCGGAGCGATCCGACGAAGTCGTTCGCGACTCCACCTCGCTTCCAAGCCACGCGTTCGACGAGCAAATCCATGGACTCACGATCGCGCCCGCGCGTCCCGGCCACATCGGGGCAGGCGCTGAGGTCCTTGCGGAAACTCCGCAGCTACCAGGTCTTGGCGCGCGTGGAGCGCTCCGCCTCACGGACGCGCACGCGTGCATCGACTGCGACGCAGCCGCTCGGCAGTCCGAGCACCGGGTTGAGGTCGAGCTCGGCGACCTCGGGGATGTCGTCGGCGAGGCGGGCGAGCCGAAGCACCAGGTCGACCAGCGCCTCCGCATCGGCAGCGGGCTGCCCGCGGAAGCCGGCGACGAGCTGCCCCGCCTTGCCGGTCAGAACGAGCTCCTCGGCGTCCTCGAGCGTGAGTGGGGCGATCCGGAACTGCGCCTCGCCGATCAGCTCGGCGAAGACGCCGCCGGGGCCGAACGCGACGAGCGGGCCGAAGACCGGGTCCTGGACGACGCCGGCGAGCAGCTCGGCGCCGCCGCGAATGAAGGGCTGGACGAGCACGGGCCCGCCGATCCGCTCGGCGGCCGCGCGCACCGCATCCTCGTCCGGGAGATCGAGGGCGATTCCTCCGGACTCGGTCTTGTGCGCGCCTGGAACGGCGGACTTGACCACCGCGGGGAAGCCGAGCTCGCGTGCGGCCTCGGCCGCCTCTGCCGCCGTCGCGACGACGCGTTCGGGCACGAGCGGGATGCCGTAGGCCCCGAAAAGCTGGCGGGTCTGCGGCGCCGTGAGCCAGGCATCGTTCGACGAGGCGACGACCGAGCGGACGAGCGCCTCGGCCGCGGGTCGGTCGATCCCTTCGAGGTCGACGACGTCCCCGACCGGCCGCCGGAGCCACTCTGCGCGGCCGGCGGCGTGGCCGAGCGCGCGGGCGGCGGACTCCGGGAAGTCGAAGGTCGCGATCGGGGGATCGGCCTCGACGAGCGAGGCGGGAACGCCGCCGGCGGAGATGAACGCGGCCAGAAGGGGCTTGTCTGCCTGCGGGCTGGCGCGCACGGCACGGGCGACGGCCTCGGCGACCTCCTCCGCGCCTGCGACCACGGGCGGAACGAAGAGCACGATCACCGCGTCGATCCCGGGGTCGGCGATGAGATGGGGGATGACGTCCTCGTAGGTAGAGCCGACCGCGGAGCCGAGCATGTCGATGGGGTTCGCGAGGCTCGCCTCGCGCGGCAGCACGGCCGCGAGCTTCGCCCGCGTCTCCTCTGCGAGTTGCGGGAGCTCCAGCCCGGCGTCGGCGCAGGCGTCGGCGCAGAGGATGCCCAGTCCGCCCGCGTTCGTGAGCACGGCGACCCGGCGGCCGCGCGGCAACGGCTGGCGGGAGAGGAGCACCGCGACGTCGGAGAGTTCCTCGAGCGAGTCGGCGCGGATCACGCCCGCCTGCCGGAACAAGGCGTCGACCGCGGTCGTCGAGCCTGCGAGCGCGGCGGTGTGCGAGCCGGCGGCGCGCTGCCCGGCGGTCGTCCGGCCGCCTTTCATCGCCAGGATCGGCTTCTTCCGCGCGACCCGGCGGGCGACACGCGCGAACTTGCGGGGGTTGCCGAACGACTCCAGGTAGAGGAGGACGAGGTCGCTGCTCGGATCGTCCTCCCAGTACTCGAGCAGGTCATTGGAGGAGACGTCGGCCTTGTTCCCGACCGAAACGAAGGCCGAAAGGCCCAGACCGCGCGCGGCCGCCTGCTCCAGCAGCGCGAGGCCAAGCGCGCCGCTCTGGGAGGAAAAGCCGATGTTCCCGGCCGGGAACGAGTGGGGCGCGAAGGTCGCGTTCAGGCCGACCGCGGCGGAGAAGATCCCCAGGCAGTTGGGCCCGACGAGACGCGCGCCGTGCGCGCGCACCAGAGCGAGCAGCTCCTCCTGGCGCCGGATCCCCTCGATTCCGGTCTCCGCGAACCCCGCCGAGATCACGCAGAGCGCACGCGTCCCCTTCCGCAGCGCCGCCTCTGCCTCGGCGAGCACGGCGGCGCCGGGAACGCAGAAGACCGCCAGGTCGACGTCGCCGGGAATGTCGGCGATCGACGGGTAGGCCTTCACCCCGGCGACGGAGTCGGCCTTCGGGTTGACGGGGTAGGCGATCCCGGCGAAGTCGGCGTCGAGGATGTTGCGGAAGAGCTCCCCGCCGATCGAGCCGCGCCGCGTCGAAGCGCCGACCACGGCGACCGTTCTCGGGGAGAAGAAGGGTGCGAGCGACGCCGCGACGGCGACGTGGTCGCGCTCGTCGACGGCGGCCCTGTACGTCTCCGTCGACTGGATTGCGAGGCGAACCTCGGTCGTGCCGCCCTCGAGGCGCCGCGAGACCGCGAACCCCGCGTCCGCGAAAACGCCCAGCATCGCCCGGTTGTCCGGCATCACCTCGGCGACGAACTCGGAGATCCCTGCGTCCGCGGCCGACTCGGCGAGCTGCTCGAGCAGGCGCGTCCCGACTCCGCGCCCCTGCAGCTCGTCCGCGACCGCGAACGCGACCTCGGCGGACGTGGGGTCTCGCAGCCGGACAAAGCTCGCGAGCGCGACGATGCGCTCCGCCTCGCCGTCGCCCGACAGCGCGCCGATCAGCGAGCCGCTCTCCTCCCAGTCGGGATCGAGGAAGGGCTCGACCGTCGCCGGCGTGAGCGAGGGGAAGCCGTGGAAGCGCCAGTAGACGCTCTGCTTCGAGAGCCCGCCGAAAAACTCGAGCACCGCGTCGAGGTCGCCCGCCCGCGGCGGACGCAGGCGCAACGTGCCTCCGTCCCGCAGGATGACGTCGCGAACCTCCGGTGCTGCCAATGCCATCCCGTGCAGTGTGGACGCCCGGACGCCCGGACGCCATCGGGCCGGCCCCCGAACGGCTTGCGGCAAACCACTGAGCAGCGGTCGGCTGCGCCCTGATGGCTGCGCGCCGCCACTCGTCGAGAATCGAACCGAAAGGAGAACCGATGAATCGCATCGTGATCGCCACCGACGGGTCGGAGGGCGCGTGGGCCGCCGTGCAGGAGGGCGTCGAGCTCGCCTACGAGGTCGGCGCGGAGGTGACCTTCGTCACCGTGCGCCACGACCTCCCGCTGCTCGGACAGCCGCACTACCAGGAGCACGTGACCAGGCAGCTCGAGCATGCGCGGACGGCGCTCGACCGGGCCGAGGCGGAAGCCGACCGGCGCGGCGTGCTTCACGAGTCCGAGATCCTCGAGGGGGATCCCGCGACCCTGATCGCCGATGTCGCCCGTTCTCGCAACGCCGACCTCCTCATCGTCGGCTCACGCGGGCACGGAGGGCTCGCGAGCGCGCTGATCGGCAGCGTCTCGCGCGCACTGTTGACGCGATCGTCCGCCCCGGTGATGGTCGTGCGCGACCGCTCTCGGGTGCCGACCGGCCCGTAGCGCCGGCGCGGCAGGCAACTGACCCGGGTTCAGTAGTCGGCCGCAATGACCGTGTGGCAGGCAGCGGATGGCGCGAGATCGCCGCCGCCTTTCAATGCGGCCAACACGAACCACTAAGGAGGCAAGGCAAATGACGCAGCGCAAGATCTTCGAGATTGGCGGTTATGTCGCAGCCGCCGTGCTCGTCGCGTTCGGCATCGCAGCGATCGTGATGGGCGTCAACGGGCGCAACGAGGTCCGCACCGACGTCAAGCGGGAGTTCATCGTCGGCTCGCCCGACATGAACAAGACGGCAATCCTCGCCGAGGCCAAGCAGGCCAAGCTCCCCGCGGCGGTCATCGCCGACCTGCCGACCTGCAACGTGGCCAACAAGGCGATCGTCACCGGCGCGCAGGCGAAGTGCTTCGCCTCGTACATGCGGATCCACTCGTTCGAGGCGACTGGGGGCAAGACCTATTCACAGATGGGCCGCTTCCTGACCAAGGACGGCAAGGACACGAACGATGCGAAGCTCGCCGCGATCGACCCGAAGACCAAGCAGCCGGTCGAGAACGGCGCCCGCAACCTCTGGGTAACGGAGACCGCTCTGACCAACGCGCTGAACACCTCGTTCTTCGCGGAGCAGGTCGCGATGTTCGGCATCGTCGTCGGATTCGCCCTGCTGCTCTCCGGCTTCGGCTTCGGAATCCTGGCCTTCACGGCCTTCCGCTGGCTGCCGGCCCAGGAGAAGAAGAAGGCTCTCAAGACCGCGGCGAAGCCGGTCGTCGCGTAGGCGCTGCGTCATACAGCCGGAAGAGGGCCCCACAGGGGCCCTCTTTCGTTGTCGGTGTTTTCCCGCGTCCAGGTTCAGGCGCCGCACGGATGAAGCGCCCCCGGGCGCCGCGCAGACTGACTGCATGATCGCCGTATCGGAGAGTCCGAACGGAACCGGCGACAGCCTCCAACTCCTGCTCGCTGAGATCTCCTCGCACAAGCTTCTGACGGCCGCCGAGGAGGTGTCACTCGCCAAGCGCATCGAGCGGGGCGACGTCGAGGCGAAGCACCGGATGGTCGAATCGAACCTCCGCCTCGTCGTCTCGATCGCGAAGCGGTACCGGAACATGGGGCTGCCTCTCCTCGACCTGATCCAGGAAGGCTCGATCGGCCTCAACCGCGCCGTCGAGAAGTTCGACTGGCGCCGCGGCCACAAGTTCTCCACCTACGCGACCTGGTGGATCCGTCAGGCGATCCAGCGCGCGATCTCCAACCATGCGCGCACGATCCGAATCCCGGTGCACGTGCTCGAGCGCCGGCGCAAGGTCGAGCATGCGACGCAGCGGCTGGAAGCCGAGCTCGGCAGGCAGCCGACGCGCGACGAGCTCGCCGCAGCAACGGGTCTCCGCGCGCAGCAGATCGAGGAGGCACTCGGGGTGGCGCGCATCACCGTCTCGCTCAACCAGCTCTTCGGCTCGAACGGCGAGCAGACCGAGCTCGGTGACCTCCTCCCCGATCTGAGCGCCGAGGCGCCCGAGGACGAGCTCGAGCGGCGCCGGCGCAGGCGCGCGTCCATCGCGCGCTCGGCCAGCTCCCGAACCGCGAGCGGCTGATCCTCGACCACCACTACGGGCTCTCGGGCGAGCCTCAGACGCTGAACGAGATCGGCCGCGAGCTCGGCCTGACCCGTGAGCGCGTCCGCCAGCTCGAAGCCCACGCGCTCGCAACGCTCTCCCGGACACCCGAACTGCTGCAGTAGCCGCGCGCGGCGGCTATCGCAGCACGCGGATGTTGCGGCGCCGGCACATCTCAGTCATGACCTGCGGCCAGACCGAGACGCTGACCTCGCCCAGGTGGGCCTTGCGCAACAGCAGCATCATCGTCCGGGACTGCCCGACCCCGGCGCCGATCGAGAGTGGGATCTCGTCGCGCATGATCGCCTGGTGGTAGGGCAGCTCGAGGAAGTCGAGCTGGTCCGACATCCGCAGTTGCCTGACGAGTGACTCCTTGGTGACGCGGATCCCGCCGGACATGAGCTCGTGCCGCCGCCGCGTGACCGGGTTCCAGACGAGAATGTCCCCGTTCAGGCCGTGCATCTCGCGCCCGTCCGCCGACAGCGTCGGCGTCGACCAGTCGTCGTAGTCCGCGGCGCGCAGCTCGTGCGGGTAGCCGTCTGCAAGTGGCCAGCCGATCCCGTAGATGAAGAGCGCCGGATGGCTCTGCAGGTAAGCGGTCTCCCGCTGCTTGCGCGGCAACTCGGGGTACGCCTCGAGGATGTCCTCCGCGTGCACGAAGGTCAGCTCGGCCGGCAGCGGCTCGTGAGCCTCGCCAAGCACCGGCCAGCGCTCGCGCAGGAACGAGTCCGCCTCCGTAATCACCTTCCAGATCGAGCGGACGGTCGCCGTCAGGTACGCGAGCGTGCGGTCGCGCTCGGTGATCGCGCGCTCCCAGTCCCACTGATCGACGTATGCCGAGTGGTCGTGGTCGAGGAAGTAGTCCTTGCGCACGGCACGCATGTCGGTCAGCAGGCCCTCACCGGGCCCCATTCCGAACTGGCGCAGCGCCATCCGCTTCCACTTCGTCGCCGCCTGAACGACCTCGGCGTCGATCGGGTGGAGGTCGCGGTCGTTCGAGATGTGGAAGGACACCGGCGTGCGCGACCCGTCCCGGTCGAGGTAGTCGTTCACGCCGCTCTCGCGGTCGACGATCAGCGGCACCTGCACCATCGTCAGGTTCAGCTCCTCACAGAGGCTGTCCTCGATCAGCCGCTTGGCGGCGTAGAGGGCCTCCATCGTCTCCCGCGGGGAGAGCAGCGGCCGGTAGTCGTCCGGCAACGCCAGCTCCAGCTCGGCGTAGTCGCCGATGCCGGGGCCGGCGAGATCGGCTTCCTTGGCGACGTTCATCGGCCCACGCCCGAGAGGGCGCGCGCCACGTCGAGCGTCGAGACGACGCCGAGTGGACGACCCGAATGGCCTTCGATCGCGATCACGTGGGCGACCTCGTGCTCGACCATCAGCTGGATCACGCGCTCGAGCGGGTCGACCGTGGTCACGATCAGCACGGGTGAGGCCGCAATCTGCTCGGCAGTCACCTCGTCCAGGTCGGCCTCCTGGGCGGTCCGCACGAGATCGGCGTCGGTGACGACGCCCCAGTGCTCACCGCCCGGCGTGTCGGCGTGGGCATGGACGACGACCGCGTGGACGCGGTAGGTCGCCATCATCCGTGCAACCGTTCGCAACGACGTCTCGGGCGGGCAGGAGATCATTCCCGGGTGCATCACGTCGATCACCCGGAGTTCCCGCACTGGCCTGAGGCGGTGCGACGGTTCGAACATGGTGGTCATTTCGCACCTCCTGGCCCGAGCATTCCCCGGCGCGGCTTGGCGCACATCGGCGAGCGCGCGGTCACTGATTCCGCAAACGCCCTGATGCCCTCGTGGCTGCTTTGGGCTAGGTGACGCCCCGCGGGGGCTGCGTCAGAGCAGGATCCCGATCACCGGTCGGGGAAAGCCCGCAGGCGCTCGAGCCGATCGGTACTTCCTCCTCCCGGGCCGCGTGATTCCCCCGATGCGCGCGCCGCACCGGGGCGTAATCGTCGGGACGATGGCCGCTGTCACCGAGTCACGGCCGGTGGTCGACGAACCGCGCGAGGAGATCGGCCTGTTGCTGCAGGAACTCGGCGCGCAGCGGGAGGGTCTCTCGGAACGGGAGGCCGCGCGGCGGCTCGTTCGCTTCGGGCCGAACGAGCTCGTGCGGCGCGGTGGGCGGCGCTGGCCTCGCGAGCTCCTCAACCAGTTCACCCATCCGCTCGCCCTGCTGCTCTGGGCGGCGGCGGTGCTCGCCTTCGCCGCGCGGCACGCCCGTGCTCGGCTCGGCGATCGTCGCGGTCGTCCTCCTGAACGCCGCGTTCGCCTTCGCCCAGGAGCGCCAAGCCGAGCGGGCGGTGGAGGCGCTCCGGGGCTACCTCCCGCAGCAGGCGACCGTGGTCCGGGACGGCCGCCGGCGACAGGTTCGCGGCGTCGGAGCTCGTGCCCGGCGACGTCCTGCTCGCTCGACGGAGGGCGACCGGATCTCGGCGGACGCCCGGCTCCTCGAGGGCGCGCTCGACGTCGACCTCTCGACCCTGACCGGCGAGTCGCAGCCGGTCTACCGCTCGGCTGACCTGCGCGACACGGCCGGGCCCGCTGATCGACGCGCGCGACCTCGTCTTCAGCGGCTCGACCTGCGTCGGCGGGGAGGCGAAGGCGCTCGTCTTCCGCACCGGCATGCAGACCGAGCTCGGCCGGATCGCGGCGCTGACCGAGCGCGTGGAGGCCGATCCGAGCCCGCTCGAGGCGCAGGTGCGGCGGGTCGCGTGGCTGATCGCCGCCGTGGCGGTCGCCGCCGGCCTCGCGTTCCTCCCGATCGGCTGGCTCGTCGCCGGCCTGCCGCTGAAGGACGCCTTCAGCTTCACGATCGGCCTGATCGTCGCCAACGTCCCCGAGGGACTGCTGCCGACGATCACGCTCTCGCTCGCGGTCGGGGTGGCGATGCTCGCACGGCGGGGCGCGCTGGTGAAACGGCTGAGCGCGGTGGAGACGCTCGGCTCGGCCTCGGTGATCTGCACCGACAAGACCGGCACGCTGACCGAGAACCGAATGCGGCCGAGCCGGGTCTGGACGCCGCTCGGCGAGCTCGATCTCGAGCCCGAGAGCGCCACCAGTCCACCGCCGGCCTGGCGCAAACCCTGTCCTCGGCTATCTCGGCACGGACGCTCGCCGCCTGCAGCACGGCCGAGCTCGCCCGGGAGCGGACCGGAAAGTCACGCGGCGAGGCGACCGAGATCGGCATGCTCGAGGCGGCGCGGACGCTCGGAACCGACGTCGATGTCGCCCGCCGCGAGCACGACCGGCTGAAGCTCTACCGGTTCGACCCGAAGCTGCGCCTGATGTCGACCGTGGACCGGCGCGAGGACGGCGGGATCACCGTTCACGTGAAGGGCGCTCCCGAGGAGGTGCTTGAGCGCTCGACGATGATCGGCGGCCTCGAGACCATCGGCCGATCACCGAAGCAGACCGTGGCGAGGTCCTGGACGTGCTCGCTCGCTACGCGGCACAGGGACTGCGCGTGCTCGCGGTCGCCCGTCGACGCCTGCCGGACGGCGAAGCACCTCCCGAGCAGCGCGAGAACGCTGAGCGAGGAGCTCTGCCTGCTCGGCCTGGTCGCCCTCTTCGACCCCCCGCGCGCCGAGGTCGCCGAGGCCGTCGCCCGGTGCCACGGCGCCGGAATCCGCATCCTCGTCGTCACCGGCGACTACGGGCCGACGGCAGCCGAGATCGCGCGCCGTGTCGGGATCGGCCGGAACGGCGTCGAGGGTGGTCGCGGGCGATGAGTTGGACGCGCTCTCCGACCGGGAGCTCGACTGTCTCCTCGAGGGCGACGAGGAGCTGATCTTCGCCCGCACCTCGCCGGAGGCGAAGCTGCGGATCGCCGAGGCGCTGCGCGCGGAGGGGCGCGTCGTCGCGATGACGGGGGACGGAGTCAACGACGCGCCCGCGCTCCGCCGCGCCGACATCGGCGTCGCGATGGGACTGACCGGCACCGACGTCGCGCGCGAGGCAGCGACGCTGGTGCTCACGGACGACAACTTCGCGACGATCGCCGCCGCGATCGAGGCCGGACGTCAGGTGTTCGACAACGTCCGCAAGTTCATCCTCTACATCTTCGCCCACGCGACCCCCGAGGTCGTCCCGTTCCTCGTCTTCGCCCTCTCCGGCGGAGCGATCCCGCTCCCGCTGACCGTCCTCCAGATCCTCGCAATCGACCTCGGAACCGAGATCCTGCCCGCGCTCGCCCTCGGCCGCGAGCCCGCCGAGCCGGGGCTGATGGACCGCCCGCCGCGGCCGGCCTCCGAGGGCGTCATCCGCCGCGAGCTCCTCTACCGCGCCTGGATCTTCCTCGGCCTGATCGAGGCGGCGCTCGTCCTGGGCGGGTTCTTCTTCGTCCTCGCCACCGCCGGCTGGCACCCGGGCGATCGACGTCTCCGCGGGCGACGCCGCTCCACGACGACTACCTGCGCGCGACGACGATGACGTTCGCGGGCATCGTCGCGTGCCAGATCGGCACTGCGCTCGCGGCCCGTACCGACCGAGCGTCGCTTCGGTCGGTCGGGTTCTTCACCAACAGGCTCCTGCTCTGGGGGATCGCCTCCGAGGTCGCCTTCCTCGCCGCGCTGGTCTACCTGCCGCCTCTCCAGCCCCTGTTCGGCACGGCGGCACTGCATCCGGCCGAGCTGGGCGTGCTCGTCGTCTTCCCGGTGATCGTTTGGGGAGCCGACGAGCTCCGCCGCTACCGCCTGCGCCGACGTGATCAGTATCGGCGCTGACCCGCTATCGGGGAAGGCCACGATGCTGGGGTATTCCCCGGCACCGACGATTGTCGTGCGATGACGCTTCCACCCTGGAAGATCAAGCTCGTCGAGCCGATAGCCCTCCCGACCCTCGAGCGCCGGCAGGAGGCACTCGCGGAGGCTGGCTACAACACGTTTCTTCTCCGCTCCGAGGACGTCTACATCGACCTGCTGACCGACAGCGGCACGTCGGCGCTCTCACAGGAGCAGCGGGCGGCGATGGAGCTCGGCGACGAGGCGTACGCGGGCTCACGGAGCTTCTTCCGCCTGGAGGCGGCCGTGCACGACGTCTACGGCTACCGCCACGTGATCCCCACGCACCAGGGCCGCGGCGCGGAGCACCTGCTCGCGCGGATCCTCGTCCGGCCGGGGCAGCTCGTGCCGTCCAACCTGTACTTCACGACCTCGCGCGCGCACGTCGAGCTCGCCGGCGGGATCTGGCACGACGTCTCCGTGCCCGAGGCGCACGACCCGGAGGCGACTCCCCGTTCAAGGGCAACATCGACCTGGACGCGCTCGAGGGTGCTCCTTGCCGGGAACCCCGACGGCGTTGCGTTCGTCCGCCAGGAGGCGTGTCTGAACATGGCCGGCGGCCAGCCGTTCTCGGTCGACAACGTCGCGGCAGTCCGCGCGCTCACCCGGCGGTACGAGGTGCCGTTCGTGCTCGACGCGACGCGGATCTCCGAGAACGCGCTCTTCGTCAAGGACCGCGAGCATGGCTACGCCCGCGCCGCTCCCAGAGGTGATCCGCGAGATCGCCTGCTCTCCGACGGCGCGGTCTTCTCCTCGAAGAAGGACCATTTCGTCCCGATCGGCGGGTTCCTCGCGCTGAACGACGACTGCTCGCAGAGCGGGCACGGGAGCTCGTCGTCGTCTACGAGGGCTTCCCGCACTACGGCGGGATAGCGGGCCATGACATGGAGGCGCTCGCCCAGGGGATCCGGGAGTCGGCAGACGAGCAGATCGTCCGTCACTACGTCGGCCAGGTCGCGTATCTCGGCCGCCTGCTCCAGGAAGCGAACGTGCCGATCGTCGTTCCGGTCGGGGCACACGCCGTCTTCCTCGACGCCAAGCGCTTCCTGCCCCACCTCCCCACTCCGACTTTCCAGCCCAGTCGCTCGCCGCGGCGATCTACCTCGCCGGCGGTGTCCGAACGATGGAGCGGGGAATCGTCTCGGGTCAGCACGGGGACGAGCCCTACGACGGTCTCGAGCTCGTCCGGCTGACGATCCCGCGCCGCGTCTACACCCAGGAGCACCTCGACTACGTCGCCGAATCGTCGTGCAGGTCTCGCGACCGCGAGTCCGTGCCGGGGCTGGAGATGACGTACGCGCCCGAGCTCCTTCGCTTCTTCCAGGCCCGTTTCGAGCCGCTGACGGAGCGGGTGACGGTTCGGTGACGACGGCCGCCCTCTTCGACGAGCTGAAGCCGCCGCTCGGAGCCGCCGAGGCGCGGATCGAGGCGAACCGCTGCCTCGAGTGCGGCGGCGCCCACGCTCCGGCGCCCTGCACGTCGCCTGCCCCGCGGACGTCGACGTCCCCAGTTTCGTGACGGCGATCGCGGAGGGCGACCCGCGCAGCCGCCGCCGAGACGATCTTCGCCGAGAACCTGCTCGGCGGCACCTGCGCGCGGGTCTGCCCCGCGGAGGTCCTCTGCGAGGGCGCGTGCGTGCTCGACCACGAGGGCGCGACGGCCGATCGAGATCGGGCGGCTCCAACGCTATGCCACCGATTCGGGCTCGTTGAGCCCGGGTTGCGTCGCCGCAGCCGCCGCGCAACCGGTTTCCGCGTGGCCGTCGTCGGCGCCGGGCCCGCCGGCCTCGCCTGTGCAGGCGAGCTCGCCGCACCGGCCACTCGGTCACCGTCTTCGACGAGCGCGATGAAGCGGGCGGCCTCGTTCGCTACGCGATCGCGCCTTACCGGCAGCTGCGCGAGCCCCTCCCCGAGGAGCTGCGCGCGCTCATCCGTGCTCGGGGCGCGTTCGAGCTCGACTCTCGATTGCACACGCCCGGCGCGCTCGCCAACGCTCGAGCCGCGCTTCGACGCCGTTGTCCTCGCGGTCGGGCATGGGCCCCGACGCCGACGTCCCCTACCTGGGCGACGACCTCGCCCGGCGTGTGGGACTCGCTCCCCTTCATCGAGGCGATCAAGACCGGCGCGCCGCCGCGACGTCGGCCGGCGCGTGGTCGTCGATCGGCGGCGGCAACACCGCGCTGGACGTCGCGCATCGAGGCGGTCCGCCTCGGCGCCGCGCCGTGACGCTGCTCTACCGCCGCACCGAGGCCGAGATGCCGCGTACCCGCACGAGGTCGAGCGAGGCGCGCTCGGAGGGCGTCGGTTCCGCCTGGCTCACCGTCCCCCGTCCGCTTCCTCGGGACGGACACGGCTCGACGGCGTCGAGTGCGCGCGCATGGAGCTCGGCGAGCCGGACGCGAGTGGGCGACGCCGTCCCGAGGCGGTTCCCGGCACGCGAGCTCCTGTTCCCGCCGACACGGCGATCAAGGCGATCGGCCAGCGAGCCGCGCGAGGAGCCCCGCCGAATGGCTGGGCGACCGCCTGCTCGACGCGAAGGGCCGCCTCCAGGCTGACCCGCTGAACGGGGTAACGTCGGAGCCCTGGGTGTATCGCGGCCGGCGACGCCACCAACGGCGGCGCCACCGTCGTGGAAGCCGTGCGCGAGGGCAAGCTCGCCGCGCGCACCGTCGACGAAGACCTGCAGGGGTCGCCATGAAGGAGATTCGCTGGCACGCGCGCGCCGGCCAGGGCGCGAAGACCGCAGCCGCAGCTCCTCGCCATGGCGCTGCTGCGCGAGGGCAAGAGCGTCCAGGCATTTCCCGAGTACGGGCCCGAGCGGCGCGGCGTCGCATCGCGCGTACACGCGCTTCGACGACCGGCCGATCCGGCGCCACGACTCTGTCGAGGAGCCAGACGCGGTCGTCGTCCTGGAGCCGTCGCTCGCGCCGCTCGCCGACCCACCTCCGGATGCGCTCTTCCTCGTCAACTCGGAGCAGCCCCTGGAGGGGGCGCTGTGCATCCCGGCGGACTCGATCGGTGGGGCCAAGGGCGTGAACATGGTGATGCTCGGCGCGCTCGCGGCTGCGCTCGGGAGCCCGAGCTCGACCGTCTGGCGGAGGCCGCCGTCGAGGTGCTCGGCGGGAGGACCGACCCGCGGAGCTGCATGCGGCCCTCGAGGGCGGCTACGCGGCGGTGAAGGAGCAGCGATGGGCGGCCTGAACGCCTGGACGGAGCTCCGGCCCGGCGGCGTCGTCGTCCGCGACGAGGCCGAGCAGCCGCGGACGGGTGGCTCGGCGCACCGGGCTCAAGCCCGCCGTCGACCTCGAGCTCTGCGTGGACTGCCTGCTCTGCTGGCTCTACTGCCCGGACTCGGCCGATCGAGCTCGACGGAACTGCCTTCGCGGGCTTCGCCGCTCGACCTACTGCAAGGGCTGCGAGCTCTGCGCCGTCGTCTGCCCCACCGGCGCGATCGAGATGGTGCCCGATGA
>CAVZWR010000020.1:0-22640 GCA_963779025.1 uncultured Actinomycetes bacterium | reverse complement strand
CGTGCTGCCGCCGGCCAGCAGCAGCGCGATCTGAACCTCCTGCGGCGTGAGCTGGTCGAGCGTGGACGGATCCCGCTTCCGCGCGGTCTCGCCCGTCGCCTCGAGCTCGACCCGCGCGAGGCTCGACCACGGCTCGGCGCCGAGGTCGTCGAACAGCTCGATCGCCTCACGCAGCTGCTCGCGCGCGCGGACGCGGCTGCCCGAGCGGCGTAGACGGGCGCCGTAGGCGAGCCGCGTCCGGGCGGTCTCGAAGACGTCGGGGGTCTGCGCGTGCAGGCCGAGCGCCTCGTCGAAGTGCCGTTCGAACTCCTCGTCGGGCGCGAGCAAGCCGCGGACGCGCGCGGCGCGCGCCAGCGCCCACGGTTGGCCTTTCGCCTGCGCGTGCCCGTCGTGACCCACGGCCGCAGCCGCCGCGTCGTCGGCGCGGCCGAGACGGAGCAGCGTCTCGGTCAGCTCGGGCACCTGCGAGAGGTCGACGTCCTCGATCCCGCGCGCGGTCCGCAGCTCCTCGCACTCGCGGTAGTGCGCGAGCGCCGCATCGGGCCGTCCGAGGCCGAGCTCGAGGTCGCCGAGCGCCGTCAGCGCCCAGAGCTCCTGCACGGCCATCCCCGCCCGGATGCACGCCTCCCTGCCTTCCGCCGCGTGGGCGCGGCATTCGGCCTCACGCCCCTGGCGGGCTTCGAGCGCGGCGATTGCGGCGAGGGCGAAGGCGAGCGCGACGTCCTGCCCGGTCTCGCGCGCGAGCGTGATCGCCTCGCTGTACGCCGAGTGTGCGCTGGTCCATGCGTTCGTCGTCGCCCAGTCTCGGGCCACATGAGCGAGGAGCTCGGGGAGCACGCCCAGGGCCGTTCGACTGCGGACGATCTCGAGCGCGCGCTCGTAGAGGCCGCGCCCCGCTTCGGCCTCGCGAAGCCACAGCGGCCCATGCGCGGCCCAGAGGACGAGGTGCGGGTCGTCGCGCAGCTCGTCCGACGCCTCCAGCGCCGCGACGGCGGCGCGCATCGAGCGAGCGCCGGTCTCTCCCTCGCCCGCCAGGATCAGAGCCATCCCACGGGCAAGGCCCGCGAGGATCGGCGCACGTCCTTCGAGCCCCTGGGCGAGCTCGTCGGCCCGCTCCGCCGTCCGCAGCATCTCGCGGGCATCACCCGCGAAGAACGACAGGTGCGCCGCCTCGGCGAGCATGATCGCCGCGGTCTCCGGATCGTGGCTCGCCGCACGCTCGGCGGCGGCGGCCAGGATCTCGCGCGCCTCGGCCACCGGCCCGCGCCGCGCCGTGATCTGGCCGCGCAGGTGCTCGATCGCGACCGCGAGCGGCAGGTCGTCGTCGGCGGGCTGCGCCTCGACGAGCAACGAGATCGCCCGCTCGGCCTGGCCGGCGAGCCACGTCGCGTCGGCGGCCTGGTAGAGCAGCCGGGCGGGACGCGCCGAGAGTGTCGCCGCGCGCTCGTAGGCGGCGCCCGCGACGGCGTAGGCGCTGCGCGCGTAGGCGCGGTCGCCCGCCTGCGCGAGCGCCGAAGCGGCGGTCTCGTCGGGGCCGACGGTGGCGAGCGCGAGGTGCCACGCGCGGCGGTCGGCGTCGCGGTCCGGCAGCGCTCGCGCCAGCGCCCGATGGGCTGACCGCCGGTCATCGGGCGCCGCGGCACCGTAGACCGCCGAGCGCGCCAGGACGTGGCTGAACTGAACCTGGCCGTCGCGAAGGGCGACGAGGCCGACTGCCTCGGCCGGGACGAGCTCCCGGGCCAACCCCGGGTACGCGCCGCTCGAGTGTCTGCAGCTCGCCCGTGTCGCTCGCGGCGGCGACCAGGAGTGCGTGCCGCGTCGGCTCCGGCAGGGCTTCGGCGCGGCGCAGGAATCCCCGCGCGACGCTGCCCGCGATCGGCAGCGGCGCATCGATCGGAAGGTCGGTCAGACGCGCGGCCTCCGGCGCGAGCTCGAGCAGCGCGAGCGGGTTCCCGGCCGTGGCCGCGTACAGCCGGTCGACGGCCTCCTCGCCGACGAGGGCGGCGGCGGCATCGCGATCGAGGCCGTCGAGGTGCAGCGTGGGCAGGTTCGCGCCGTCGACGAATGACGCCTCTCCCTCGCGAACGGCGACGACGACGGCGATCGGGTCGGCCATCAGGCGGCGCATCGCGAACAGCAGCGCGTCCGCGCTCGATCCGTCGAGCCACTGGGCGTCGTCCACGAATGCGGCGACCGGCGCGTCCTCCGCGTACGCGGCGAGCAGGTTGAGGGTCGCCGCGCCGACCGCGAAGCGGTCGAAGGCCGTCGGCCGAGGCCGCAGCGCGAGCGCGCTCTCCAGCGCCGCCCGCTGCGGTTCCGCGATTCGTCCCAGAGCGCGCCGAGTGCCGGGCGAAGCAGCTCGAGCAATCCCGCGAACGGGACCCGGGCCTCCGATTCGATTCCGCGCGCGCGCAGCACGCGCATGCTCGAGCTCCGCGCCTGCTCCGCTCCGTACTCGAGGAGCGTGGTCTTTCCGATCCCGACCTCGCCCTGCAGCACGAGCGCTGCGCTCTCGCTCAGCCTGGCGTTCGCGAGGGCTGCGTCGAGGTCATGCCGCTCACGGTCGCGGCCGAGCAGCATCCGTCGATTGTAGGGTGCCCTGGCGTGCAGGACCAGGGGGGCCACCCGAGGCGATCGCGGGCCGGGCTCCCTACCTTCGGCGGAAATCGACCGAAGGAGGAGCAATGGCAACAGTCGAACAGACGCCGCTCGACATGGCGAAGCTGGAAGCGTTCGTCTTCCGCGCCGTGGACGAGGTCGGCGCAACGCTGAACACCGCGCTGGTCGTGATGGGCGACCGGCTCGGTCTCTACAAGGCGCTCGCGGGTGCCGGGCCGCTGACGCCGACGGAGCTCGCCGAGCGCACCGGCACCGCGGAGCGGTACGTGCGGGAGTGGCTGAACGCCCAGGCGGCCGGAGGGTACGTCGAGTACGACCCGGAGAGCGGCCGCTACACGCTTCCGCCCGAGCAGGCGCTCGCGCTGACGGACTCGGAGAGCCCTGCGTACCTGCCCGGCTTCTTCCAGATCGCCCTCGGGTCGGTGATCGACTCGCCGCGGATCGCCGAGGCCGCGGAGACCGGCGAGGGAGTCGGCTGGCACCAGCACAACCACGACGTGTACGAGGGCTGCGAGCGGTTCTTCCGGCCCGGCTACAACGCCAACCTGATCTCGACGTGGCTGCCGGCGCTCGACGGCGTCGTCGAGAAGCTCGAGCAGGGCGCCTCGGTGGCCGACGTCGGATGCGGCCACGGCTCCTCGACGATCCTGATGGCGAAGTCGTATCCGAGCTCGACCTTCGTCGGGTCCGACTACCACGAGGGCTCGATCGAGACCGCGCGGGAGCGGGCGGCCGAGGCGGGTCTCGCAAATGTCGGGTTCGAGGTCGCGCCGGCGGCCGGCTTCAGCGGCACGAAGCACGACCTCGTGACGATGTTCGACTGCCTGCACGACATGGGCGACCCGGTCGGCGCCGCGCGCCACGTCCGCGAGGCGATCGCCCCGGACGGGACGTGGCTGATCGTCGAGCCGCGCGCAGGCGACCGCGTCGAGGACAACCTCAACCCGGTCGGCCGTGCCTACTACGGGTTCTCGACGCTCCTCTGCACGCCGGCCTCGCTCTCGCAGGAGGTCGGGCTCGCGCTGGGCGCCCAGGCCGGCGAGGCACGCATCCGCGACGTGGTCACGAGCGGCGGCTTCACGCGCTTCCGCCGCGCGGCCGAGACGCCGTTCAACCTCGTCTTCGAGGCGCGGCCCTAGTGCAGACGATCGACCGGGTCGGGAGCGGGCAGACGCGCGCGAGGTACCCAGACAGCGAGGGGTACGTCGAGCGCGACGGCGTCCGCGTCCACTACGAGGTCTTCGGCAGCGGCGCGCAGACGGTGCTGCTGCTCCCGACCTGGGCGATCGTCCATTCGCACGCGTGGAAGATGCAGGTGCCCTACCTCGCACGGCACTTCCGCGTGATCACCTTCGACGGGCGCGGGAACGGGCTGTCGGACCGGCCCGAGGAGCCGGAGGCGTACGCCGAGGCCGAGTACGCGGCCGACGCAATCGCGGTCCTCGACGCCACGGAGACCGAACGCACCTTCGTGGTCGGTCACTCGATGGGCGGCCAGCGCGGACTGATTCTGGCGGCCGACCATCCCGACCGGGTCGAGGGCGCGGTCTTCATCGGGCCCGCGATGCCGTTCGCGGCCCAGACGCCACGGGCTCGGGCGGCGACCTCCTTCGACGCCGAGCTGGACTCCTACGAGGGGTGGGCCAAGTACAACCGCCACTACTGGCTGAGCGACTACGCCGGCTTCCTGTCCTTCTTCTTCTCGCAGATCTTCACCGAGCCGCACTCGACCAAGCAGATCGAGGACTGCATCGGCGTGGGGTCTGCAGACCACGCCGGAGACGCTGATCGCGACGCAAGGCGGCACGTTCGACGAGGAGACCGCGCGGAAGCTCGCCGCGCGCGTCCGCTGTCCCGTGCTGGTGATCCACGGCCTCGAGGACGCGGTCCGCTCGCCGGAGTCGGGCGCCACGCTCGCCGAGCTGACGGGAGGCGCCATGGTCGGGCTCGAGGGCTCCGGGCATGCGCCGCACGCCCGCGACCCGGTGAAGGTCAACCTGCTCCTGCGCGATTTCGTCTCGCCGCGCGGCCCCGGCAGGCCGCTGGACGCGCGGCCGGTCACGCCGCAGGCGCGCGCTGTTCATCTCGTCGCCGATCGGGCTCGGCCACGCGCGGCGCGACGTCGCGATCGCCGACGAGCTCCGGGCGCTGCACCCGGAGCTCGAGATCGACTGGCTCGCGCAGCATCCGGTCACCGCGGTGCTCGAGGCCCGCGGCGAGCGCATCCACCCGGCGAGCGCAGACCTGGCGAACGAATCGCATCACATCGAGTCGGAGTCGGCGGAGCACGACCTCCACTGCTTCCAGGCCTGGCGGCGGATGGACGAGATCCTGTGCGCGAACTTCATGGTCTTCCACGACCTCGTTCGCGACTCCCAGTACGACCTCTGGATCGGCGACGAGGCCTGGGAGCTCGACTACTACCTGCACGAGAATCCGGAGCTGAAGTCGGCCGCCTACGTCTGGCTCACGGACTTCGTCGGCTGGCTGCCGATGCCCGACGGCGGCGAGCACGAGGCGCTGCTGACCGCGGACTACAACGCGGAGATGATCGAGCACATCGCGCGCTATCCCCGGCTGCGCGACCGGGCGATCTTCGTCGGCGACGCCGCCGACGTCGTCCCCGACGGGTTCGGCCCCGGACTGCCGCGGATCCGCGACTGGACGGAGCAGCACTACGAGTTCGCCGGCTACGTGACGGGGTTCGACCCCGCGGAGTTCGGCGACCGCGAGCGGCTCCGCGCCGAGCTCGGGTTCGGCGCCGACGAGCAGGTCTGCGTCGTCACCGTCGGCGGCTCGGGTGTCGGCGGCGACCTGCTGCGCCGCGTGATCTCGGCTTTCCCCGCGGCGAAGCGACTGGTGCCGGACCTGCGGATGATCGCCGTTGCCGGCCCGCGCATCGATCCGGCGTCGCTCCCGGCCCACGACGGACTGGAGGTCAGGGCGTACGTCCACGACCTCTACCGCGTCCTGGCGGCTTGCGACCTCGCCGTCGTCCAGGGCGGGCTGACTACGTCGATGGAGCTGACGGCGAACGAGAGGCCGTTCCTGTACTTCCCGCTCGGTCACCACTTCGAGCAGAACTTCCACGTCCGTCACCGGCTCGAGCGCTACCGCGCCGGCCGGGCGATGGACTTTGCGACGGACGGCCCGGAGGAGATCGCGGCCGCGATCGCGCAGGAGATCGGACGCGAGGTCGATTACGCGCCGGTCGACCCGGCCGGCGCCGCGAGGGCGGCCGCCTCGATCGCGGAGCTCCTTTAGCCTGCGGGCATGACCGAGGACATCAGGCCGCCGGTCCCGCCGTTCACGGAGGAGACCGCGAGGCAGAAGGTGCAGGCCGCCGAGGACGCGTGGAACACGTGCGACCCCGAGCGGGTGCGCGCTGCGTACACGGTCGACTCCGAGTGGCGCAACCGCGGCGAGTTCTTCCAGGGCCGGGAGGCGATCGTCGAGTTCCTCCGCCGCAAGTGGAGCCGTGAGCTCGACTACCGGCTGCGCAAGGAACTCTGGGCCTTCACCGGCAACCACATCTCCGTCCGGTTCGAGTACGAGTCGCGCGACCCCGACGGCCAGTGGTGGCGGAGCCACGGCAACGAGCACTGGGAGTTCGACGAGCGCGGCTACATGCGCCGGCGCGACGCGAGCATCAACGACTACCGCATCGAGGAGCACGAGCGGCGCATCGCTTGACGCTCCGCCGGCCGAGTTCTAAGAATTGCCCATGCGCGTAGGCCCCGTTTTGGCCGGTCTGACCCTTGTCGGCGTGCTGGGCGCGGCCGCTGTTGGGGCAGCGACCGGAGTCAAGCCGGCACCGACGCCTGCGCAGGGCGCGGCTCCCTGGCCTGCTCCTGCAGACCCGCTCCGCCTCACCCGTGCCGCAGGGCTGGCTCCGGAGCGGAAGGAGTCGCTCACCTTTCACGTCCACGCCCATCTCGACGTCTACGTGAACGGCAAGCACGTGATCGTGCCCGCGGGCATCGGGATCAACATCAAGGATCCCGGCGTGCAGAGCGGCCCGAATCCGGACGGCTCAACGGGCTACGGCGGCATCCGCCTCTGCGCGACACCGTGCATCTCGCCCCTGCACACGCACGACGACTCGGGCATCCTCCACACCGAGTCGGCGACCGCCGTGCCGAACCGGTTGGGCCAGTTCTTCACCGAGTGGCACGTGCGCTTGGGCCGCAACTGCGTCGGTGGCTACTGCCGCCCGAGCAACATCCAGTTCTACGTCAACGGCAAGCCGTACACGGGCGACCCTCGCGCGATCCCGCTCACCAATCACAAGGAGATCGCGATCGTGATCGGGACGCCGCCGAAGAAGATCCCGAAGACCGGGGATTTCTCCTCCGCCTGACGTAGACTCGCGCGGAAGTCAGACATCCGAAACGAGGAGGGCATCGTGGCAACGCAGACCCAGCCCCTGACCCGCGACCAGCTCGCGGCCCTGCCGGACAGCTACTTCAAGGCCGTGGACGCGAAGGACGTGGACGCGATCCTGTCCCACTTCGCCGACGACTGCGTCCTCACCGTCCAGACCGACCACGCGGTTTTCTCGGGGGCGGAGGAGATCCGCCGGATGTTCACCGACTTCTGCGCGGCCTCGGCCTCGATCTTCCACGAGATCAAGAACATCGTCGTCGAGCCGGAGCTCGGCAAGGTCGCCACGGAGCAGAGCTACATCGGCGAGCTCGTCGACGGGACGAAGAACGACATGCACAACTGCAACTTCTTCGACATCGACGCCGACGGGAAGTTCAGCCGCGTGATCATCTGGATGGCGGGGACGAACCCGCTGAAGTAGCGCTTGCAGACTCTCCAGCAGGCTCTCGGCGCGGGCCGCTTCGTCGTTACTGCGGAACTTGGCCCGCCGGTCGATCCAGATCCCGAGCTCGTCCGCGCGAAGGCGCGCGCGCTCGCCGGATTCGTCGACGCCGTCAACGTCACGGATAACCAGGCCGCGACGGTCAAGCTCTCGCCGCTCGCCGCGGCAGTCCTGACCATCGACGCAGGCCTCGAGACGATCCTCCAGGTGACCACGCGCGATCGCAACCTGCTCGCGCTGCAAAGCGACTTGCTCGGCGCGTGGGCCCTCGGCGTCAGAGCCGTGCTCGCTTTGACCGGAGATCCACTCGCTGTGGGGCCGTACGGGTCGCTCGCAACGGCCCTCTCGGATCGCGACTCCCTCGGGTTGACGCGTCTCATCCGGGAGCTCAACGACGGCCGCCTTGCTGCCGGCGAGCTCCTCTCTGTCACGCCGGACTTCTTCATCCTCGGAGCGGCCAACCCGCTGCGCGACAGCGTCGAGCGGCTCGAACAGAAACTCGAGGCCGGGACGGTCTGCTTTCAGACGAACATCGTCTACGACGTCGACCGATTCGAGGAGTGGTTCGAGGCGATCCTGGCGGCCGGGATTCCGGAGCGGGCGCCGTTCCTTGTCGGCGTGACCCCTCCGCGCAGCACCCGGATGCTCCAGCACATGCACGACAACATCCCGGGCGTCGAGGTCGACAAGGCGACTTTCGAGCGGATGAAGGGTCTCGACGGCGAGGATGCGAAGGCCGCCGGCATCGAGATCGCAGCAGAGATCGTTGCGCGGCTCGACGAAACTGCGGGCGTAGCCGGGGTGCATCTCATGGCTCCGGGCTGGGAAGCCGAGGCGGTTCCGAGGATCGTGCGCGCGTCAGGCTGTCGTGTGGCGGCGGCCTGAGCTCACGCGGGGACGAGCGCGCGCTCGAAGAACTCGCCGACGATCCGGATCGCGTCCTGTGGGCACTCGACCAGGTCGGCGTGGCCGATGTCGGGGAACTCGACCAGCTCGATGTGCTCGTTCAGCTCCGTCATCTTCCGCGCGCCGAGGCCGCTCGGGGCCAGGTCTGGCGGGCAGAGGATGTCGTGGGTCCCGTTCGTCATCAGCAGCGGGCGGGAGATCGTCGGGACGAGCGGCGAAAGGTCCATGTTCTCCATCGCAAGGCACGCCTGACGGACGGTGTAAGGGTCGTTGAGCCCGACGATGTCGCGGACGAGCTGGAAGATGTTCTCGCCCTCCGGGCTCTCCATGAACTTCGCGCCGACCGCCTGCGTCGTCACGTGGTCGGAGAACTCGTCCCACGGCATCGTCTCCGCCATCCGCCGCCACACGCGGAAGAGGGTGCGGCGATAGAGGTCGCACTTCGCGAAGGCGACGTCGGCGCATGCGGCGATCGTCCGCTCCGGGTACTTGGCCGTGAACGCGATCGCGATCATCCCGCCCATCGACGTGCCGTGGATGAGGGCGCGGTCGAGGCCGACCGCGTCGAGCAGCGCCGCGCCGTCGTCGGCCCAGCCCTCGATCGTGTACGCCTCCCGCGGCGACGACGAGGCGCCGTACCCGCGCGCGTCGAACGACAACAGCCGGAACTTCTCGCGGAAGCCGTCGTTGACGAGCCCGAAGTTGTGGCGGCCGAAGAGCCCGCCGCCGAACTGCAGGATCACGGGCGCGTCCTCCGGGCCGGTCAGCTGGTAGTAGAGCTGGATCCCATCGTCGATCTGTGCGTACGGCACGACGTCCTCCTCCTTGACAGAGTCCCGAAGTCTGACTTATACGAGCAGCGGAGCGAACCCCAGGAGGCCGCGATGCGGATCAAGTACATCATCCCGTTCCCGTTCGACGACGTGGGCGTCGCCAACCGCGCGGCGCAGGTGCCGAAGGAGATCCTCGGCCCCGACACCGAGGTCGAGTGCGTTCCCGTCCGCAACGCCGGCGCCCTGCTCGACTCGGCCTACGACGCGCTCGTCTTCGACATGTACGTCACCGAGGCCGGGCTCCGAGCGGAGGACGAGGGCTTCGACGCGGTGGTCATCGACACGATGTCCGACTCGGGCCTCTGGGCGCTGCGGTCGCGCCTCACGATCCCCGTCTTCGGACCGGGCCTCGTCACCTACTGCGTCGGGGTGATGCTCGGCAAGCGCTTCTCGATCGTGACGATGTGGGACAAGTGGACGCCGCTCTACGAGAAGAACCTCGACCTCTACCGCCTGCGCGAGCATTGCGCCTCCATCCGTGCGGTGAACATCCCGCCCGATGTCGAGGCCCTCTTCACGGGCAAGGAGGACGAGATGTTCCAGACGCTCACCGCCGAGGCGCAGAAGGCGATCGACGAGGACGGCGCCGACGTGATCCTCCTCGGCTCGACCACGATGCACCAGGCGGGCGACTACATGGCGGAGCACCTGCCCGTGCCGGTGATCAACCCGGGGCCGGTCGCGATCAAGATGGCCGAGACGTTCGTCCAGCTCGGGCTGAGCCACTCCAAGGTCGCGTTCCCGCCGCCGTCCGAGATCGTGGACGACCGGTTCTTCTCGCTGGTGGACGCCTGAGGGCTAGTCCCAGCTTCTGCCGACCCGGTCCCAGGCGACGTCGCTGGGGAGCCACTCGGTGTTGATGCTCGACCAGAGCCGCTCGGGCTTCTTCGCGCCGCACTTCGGGCAAGGGGGAACAGGCTTGTCCGAGGTTGAGAGATACTCCTCGAAGCGCTCCTCGCACTTCGTGCACCGATACTCGTAAATCGGCATGAGCAGTGATCTTAGCCTCCTTTCCGCGCTCCGGGAAACCGCCGCCCAGCAGGGGGTTCATCCCACCGACGAGGATCTCGAAGGCGTCCTCGACTTCCTGAACCGGATCCTCCCCGCGCTGGCCGAGATCGAGGAACGGCTGCCGCCGGAGACGGCGCCGTGACGCTCGACCCCTACAACGCCTTCCTGTACCGGGTCGAGGAGGAGGGCGACTGGCGTGTCGCCGCCAAGGACGTGATCGACGTCGCGGGCATGCCGACCACGGCCGCGTCGAAGGTGCTCCACCGCGTGCCCGACCGCGACGCCGAGTGCGTCGCGCGCCTGCGCGCGGCCGGCGCGACGATCGTCGGGAAGCTGAACACGCACGAGTTCGCGTTCGGTGCGATCACCAACAGCCCGCACTTCGGCCCGGCCCTGAATCCCTGGGATCCCACGCGGATCACCGGAGGCTCCAGCGGTGGCAGCGGCGCGGCCGTCGCGGCCGGGCTCGTCGACGTCGGGCTCGGGACCGACACGGCGGGGTCGGTTCGGATCCCGGCCGCCTTCTGCGGGGTCACCGGCCACCGGCCGACCACCGGCCTCGTGCCGACCACCGGCGTCGTCCCGACCGCGTGGACGCTCGACACGGTCGGCCCGCTCGCCCGCGGCGCCGAGGAGTGCCGGCGTGCCCTGGAGATCATGGCGGGACGTCCGCTCGGGCCGAAACCCGAGATCCGCCGGGTCGGTCTCGTCACCCGGTTGTTCGAGCAGGCCGGCCCCGGCATCGCCGCGGTCTGCGCAGAGGCCGCGCGCATCGTGGCCCCCGACGCCGAGCCCGTCGAGTTGCCGCTGCACGAGGAGATCTCGACGATCACGCAGCTCGTCATGCTCCCCGAGGCGGCGAGCGTTCACCTCGGCTGGCTGCGGACGCGGCTCGCCGACTACGGGGCCGACGTTCGCGCGCGCGCCCTCGCGGGCCTGCTGTTGCCCTCGACGGCCTACGTCACCGGCCTCCGGGCACGGAACTGGGCACGGGAGCTGTGGGAGCGCGAGCTGGGGGACTACGACCTGCTCGTCGCGCCGGCCGCGTCGATGGTCGCGCCCCGCCTGGACGCCATCCCGTCCGACTACCGGCTGTCGGTCATGCCCTACAACTCGCCGGCGTCGTTGCTCGGGCTCCCGGTCACGAACGTGCCGTGCGGGTTCGTCGACGGCCTCCCGGTCGGCCTGTCGCTGACCGGCCGTCCCGGTGACGACGACCTCACCCTGCGGGCCGCCGAGGAGTTCCAGCGGGCGACCGATTGGCACCTGCGGAGCCCGGTTGACGGCGCACCCGGGGAGGTTTTGTATACAACCGACACCACCGAGTAGAAGGGGGAGAACCGCATGTCCGTGCTGATCAAGGGCGGGCGCATCGTCACTGCGTCCGACGACTACGTCGGGGACATCTACGCCGAGAACGGCACGGTGACGACGATCGGCCGGTCGCTCGACGTCGAGGCCGACAAGGTGATCGACGCGAGCGGCAAGTACGTGATCCCGGGCGCGATCGACCCGCACACGCACATCGAGATGTTCTTCGGCGGGACGACCACCTGCGACGACTTCACCTCCGGCACCGCCGCCGCCGCGTTCGGCGGCACGACGTCGCTGGTCGACTTCTGCATGCAGGCCCCGGGGACTCCGTTCCCGCAGGCGCTGGAGAACTACTTCGAGAAGATCGAGCGCTGCAAGCCGGTGATCGACGTCGGCTTCCACATCGGCGTCACCGACCTCGCAGGCGGCGGCGGCCTGGAGGCCCTCGCGAAGCTGCCGGACGAGGGGATCACCTCCTACAAGCTCTTCATGGCCTACAAGGGCGCGGTGATGGTCGACGACGAGACGCTGTTCAAGACCATGCAGGTCGCGAACGAGACCGGTGGGCTGGTGATGGTGCACGCCGAGAACGGCGACGCGATCGACGTGATCGTCAAGGAGGCGGTCGCCGCGGGGAAGAGCGACCCGATCTGGCACGCCCGCACGCGGCCGATGGAGACCGAGGCGGAGGCGACGAACCGGGCGATTCAGCTCGCGCGGGTCGCGAACGCCGCGCTCTACGTCGTCCACGTCTCCTGCCAGCCGGCCGTCGAGCCGATCGCGCTCGCGCGCGACAAGGGCTGGGACGTGTGGGGCGAGACGTGCACCCAGTACCTGTTCGTCGACGACTCGGCGCTCGAAAAGCCGAACTGGGAGGGCGCGAAGTACATCTACACGCCGCCTCCGCGGCCGAAGGACGCAGCAGGAGCACCTCTGGAAGGCGCTCCAGAACGACGTGCTCTCGGTCGTCTCGACCGACCACTGCCCGTTCAACTGGCCGGATCAGAAGGGAATCAACGGCCGCGACTTCCAGGTCGTCCCGAACGGGGGCCCGGGGATCGAGAACCGGCTGCACATGCTGCACGAGTTCGGCGTCCGCACCGGGCGAATCACGATGAACCGCTTCGTCGAGCTGACGTCCACGAACGTCGCCAAGCGCTTCGGGCTCTACCCGCGCAAGGGCACGATCGCGGTCGGCAGCGACGCCGACCTGGTCGTCTGGGATCCCGAGAAGTCGCTGACGATCTCCGCCGAGACCCACCACTCGAACGTCAACTACAACCTGTTCGAGGGGACGAAGGTCACCGGCGCTCCGGAGGTCGTGCTCGTCCGCGGCCAGGTGATCGTCGAGAACGACGAGCTCGTCGCCGAGCCCGGCGCGGGCCAGTTCGTCAAGCGCGCGCGGGTCGGCGAGCAGCTCGGCTCGACGGAAGCGGTGGCGGCATGAGCCGTAGGCTCGACGGAGGCGACCCAAGAGCGGAGGTGCCGGCTTTGCCGGCGCTGGAGCGGGTATGAGCGACAAGGAGGCGCAGGAGGTCTACGCGAAGGCCGGGCTGGGAGAGAGCATCACGCTCGGCTCCCGGCCCGCCGTCCTCGTGATCGACTTCAGCTGCGGGTTCACCGACCCGGAGTGCACGCTCGGCTCCGACTGCACGGAGGCGGTCGAGCAGACGAAACGGGTGCTCGACGCTGCGCGGGCGAAGGGCCTGCCGGTGATCTTCACGACGATCGGCTTCGAGCCGAGCCTGAAGGACGGCGGCCTCTGGCTCCAGAAGGTGCCGGCCCTCGGCGACCTCCAGATCGGCGGCAAGTGGGTCGAGATCGACCCGCGGCTCGAGCCGCGCGACGACGAGACGATCGTGATGAAGAAGGGCGCGTCCGGGTTCTTCGGGACGAACCTCGCCTCGATCCTGGTCGCGCAGGGCGTCGACTCGGTGGTGCTGTGCGGGGCGACGACGAGCGGCTGCATCCGCGCGACCGCGGTCGACCTGCTCCAGTACGGCTGGCCCACGATCGTCCCGCGCGAGTGCGTGGCCGACCGCGCCCAGGCGCCGCACGAGGCGAACCTGTTCGACATCCAGGCGAAGTACGCCGACGTCGTCCCGGTCGAGGACGCGCTGGCCTACCTGGAGAGCGTGCCCGGGGAAGGTCGGCGCGGCGGCTTGAGCCACCGGGTCGCCCTGCTCCCCGGCGACGGGGTCGGCCCTGAGGTGATCGCGGAAGCCCGGCGGGCGGTCGACGCCCTCGGGCTTTCGGTCGAGTGGACGGAGCTGCCGTGGGGCTCCGCCTACTGGCACGAGCACGGGCGGATGATGCCGGCGGACGCGCTCGACACCCTGCGCGCCCACGACGCCGTGCTGATGGGCGCGGTCGGCGACCCGTCCGTGCCCGACCACGTCTCGCTGTGGGGGCTGATCCTGGAGGTGCGCCAGCGGCTCGACCTGTGGGCGAACGTCAGGCCGGCGCGGCTGCTCGAGGGGATCCCCTGCCCGCTCGCCGGCCGCGGGCCGGCGGACGTCGACATGCTCTTCGTGCGCGAGAACACCGAGGGCGAGTACTCCGGCGTCGGCGGGCGCGCGCACACGGGCCTCGACAACGAGGTCGGGATCGAGACCAGCGTGTTCACCCGGAGCGGCGTCGAGCGGGTGCTCCGGCACGCGTTCGAGCTCGCCGCCGGGCGGCGCGGCGTCCTGACGAGCGCGACCAAGTCGAACGCGTCGCGGTACGGCTACGTGCTCTGGGACGAGGTCGCGGACGAGGTGGCCGCCGGACTTCCCGGGCGTTCGCTACGAGCGCGTGCTCGTCGACGCGCTGGCGGCGCGGATGGTGCGCGACCCGGCGAGCCTCGACGTCGTCGTCGCCTCGAACCTCTTCGGCGACATCCTCACCGACCTGGCAGCCGCGATCCAGGGCGGCATGGGGATGGCGGCGAGCGCCAACACCGCACCGGGCTCCGACGCTCCCGGCCTGTTCGAGCCGGTGCACGGCTCGGCGCCCGATATCGCCGGCCAGGGGATCGGGAACCCCGCAGGCGCCGTCTGGAGCGCGGTGCTGATGCTCGAGCACCTCGGCGAGCCGGAAGCCGCGGCGACGCTGATGGGCGCGCTCGAGGACGTGTGCCGCGACGGCCCGCGCACGCGCGACATCGGCGGCGAGGCGACGACTCAGGAGGTCGGGGACGCGATCGCGGCGCGCGGTCAGCGCACGATCCCGATGACTGCGCTGCCGGCGACGACGAGCGCGCCGGCGACCACGAGCCGTGCAGCCGATCCCCTCGTGGTGCCGCCCGATCAGCACGGCGGCGAAGACGACCGCCCACAGCGACTGGGTCGCGTTCAGCGGCGCGACGATCGACACGCGGCCGTGGTCGAACGCCGCGAGCAGGAAGATGTAGCCGAGCCCGAGGGCGATGCCCGCGGGCGCGTAGGCGATCAGGCAGGGCCCATCCGCCCCGCAGCGAGCGCGGCCGGGTGGCGAGCACGTAGGCGGCGACGAAGGCGAACGCGGCGGCGAGGGCGACCGCCGCGCCGACGAGCGCCGGCGGCGGATGCGGCTCGCGCGCCGCCCAGCGGGCGACGTTGTCGCGGATCGCGAAGAGGAGCGCGCAGAGGAGCGCGAGCACTGCGCCGAGCGCCTTGAAGTGCTCCGGGCGGGCGCGCTCGAGCGCGAGCAACGCGCCGCCGGCCACGACCAGCACGGTGCCGAGGAGCAGCCAGACGCTGAACGGCTCGTTCAGGATCGTCAGCGCGATCGCGACGGAGAGCAGCGGCGCCGTCCCGATCAGGATCGCGGCGCGGGACGGCCCGGCGTCGCGGATCGCCACGATCAGGATGATCTGCGCGGCCCCCGGCGCGATGAGCCCGGCCAGCACGAACTTCCAGAGGTCCGCGGCATGGATGTCGTTGCCCACCATCGACGGGATCGCGACGACCGCGCTGAGCACGAAGGCGATCGCGAGCATCGCGACGGCGCCGGCGTACTGGTCGACGCCGCGGGTCAGGCCGAAGCGAACGGATACGAGCAGCAGCCCGAACGTCGCTCCCGCCAGCGCCCCGAACAGGACGGCCAGCACGGTCTAGGCTCTGCCGGTGGCGGGCCGGACGCTCACGCAGAAGATCATCGCCGACCACCTGGCCGGCGAGACGGAGGAGGAGATCGAGCTCCGGGTCGACCAGATCCTGCTCGAGGACGCGACCGGGACGATGGCCTGTCTCCAGTTCGAGCAGCTCGGCCTCGACCGGGTTGCTCTGCCGACGGTCTCGTACGTCGACCACAACGTCCTCCAGTTCGACAACAAGAACCCCGAGGACCACGCCTACCTGCGCAGCTGGGCGGCGCGGTACGGCGCCCTGTACTCGCGGCCCGGAAACGGGATCGCCCACTACCTGCACCTCGAGCGCTTCTCCCGCCCGGGGCAGGTGCTGCTCGGCGCCGACAGCCACACGACGATGGCCGGCGCGCTCGGGATGCTCGCGATCGGCGCGGGGGCGACCGAGGTCGCGGTCGCGATGGCCGGCCGGCCGTATCCGGTCGAGCGGCCGCTCGTCGTCGGCGTCGAGCTGCGCGGCCGGCTTCGCCCCTGGGTGCAGTCCAAGGACGTCGTGCTCGAGTTGCTGCGGCGGCGCGGCGTGCGCGGCGGGCGCGGACGGATCTTCGAGTTCCACGGCGAGGGCGTCGCGACGCTGAGCGCGACCGACCGCGGGACGATCTGCAACATGGTGATGGAGACCGGCGCGACGACCGGGATCTTCCCGAGCGACGAGCAGACGCGCTCATGGCTCGCCGCGCAGCGGCGCGAGGACCAGTTCATGGAGCTCGCCGCCGACGAGGGCGCCGAGTACGACGAGGCGGAGGCGATCGATCTCGGCGAGCTCGAGCCGCTGATCGCGCTGCCGTCCTCGCCGGGGAACGTCGTGCCGGTGCGGGAGGCGGAGGGCACGGGGACGCGGCAGGTCTGCGTCGGCAGCTCGGTGAACTCCTCGTACGAGGACCTCGCCCTCGTCGCGGCCGTTCTCCGCGGCCGTTCGCTGCCCGCCGAGCTCGACCTGACCGTCACGCCCGGCTCGCGGCAGATCCTCGACATGATCGTGCGCAGCGGCGTGTACGCCGACCTGCTCGCTGCCGGCGCGCGCATCCTCGAGCCGGCCTGCGGGCCGTGCATCGGCATCGGCCAGGCGCCGGCGGCCGGCGCCGTCTCGGTGCGGACGTTCAACCGGAACTTCCCCGGCCGCAGCGGCACGCCGGGCGACCAGGTCTACCTCTGCTCGCCCGCAACCGCCGCGGCGACCGCGCTGCGGGGCGAGATCGCCGATCCGCGCGAGCTGGGCGAGGTGCCGGAGCTCACGCCACCCCCGGCGAACCCTGACGTGGACGACCGCCAGATCGTCGCCCCGCCGTCCAGCGGCGCCGGAATCGAGCTCGAGAAGGGCGGCAACATCGTGCCGCCGCCGGACCCGTTCCCGCTCGCCCAGCAGATCGAGGGCCGGATCCTGATCAAGGTGCCCGACGACGTCTCGACCGGCGACATGGCCCCCGACGGAGCGCTCGGGCTCGCGATCTGGTCGAACATCCCCGCCTGCGCGCGCTACATGTTCCGCCGCTTCGACCCCGACTTCCCGGCGCGGGCGGAGGAGTGGGGCGGCGGGATCGTCGTCGGCGGCCACAACTACGGCCAGGGCTCGTCGCGCGAGCAGGCCGCCTTCGCGGCGCTCCACCTCGGCGTCCGCGCCGTCGTCGCGAAGAGCTTCGCCCGCATCCACCGGACGAACCTGATCGCGCAGGGGATCGTCCCGCTCGCGTTCGCCGACGAGGGCGACTACGACCGCGTCGAGCAGGGCGACGAGTGGACGATCCGCGACGTGCGCGAGACCGTCGAGTCCGGCGGCACCGCGCTCGCCGGCCCGGTGCCGCTCGAGGCGCGCCTGACCGCGCGCGAGCGCGAGATCCTGCTGGCCGGCGGCCTGATCGCCTACGCGCGCGCGGCGTGAGGCGCGCAGTCCTCGGAGGCTGCGCGGTCGGCCTCGCCACCGGCTGGAACGTCGCCAACATCGGCGCGATCCCGTCACACCTCGCCGACTCCTACGACGTGAGCCTCGCGGTCGTCGGGCTGTTCACGACGGCGCTCTTCGTCACCCATCTCGCGATGCAGATCCCGGAGGACGCGCCGCCGATCGCTTCGGGGCGCGGCGCGCCGCTCTCGTCGGGCTCGTCATCATCGATTGCGTTCAACGGCCTGGCGCTCGTTGCGCCGGAGCCGGCGCTCGCGATCGTGGCCCGGGCGCTGATCGGGATCGGCACCGGCCTGGGCTTCATCGCCGGCAGCGCGTACGTGCGCGAATCGGGCGGGTCGCCCTTCGCGCAGGGCCTCTACGGCGGGGTGGGGCTCGCCGGCGGCGGGCTCGCGCTCGCGGTCGTCTCGCGGCTGGACGGGTGGCTCGGGTGGCGCGCCCCGTTCTGGACGGCGCTCGTCGTCGGCGTCGCCGGCTTCGCCGTGCTGGTCACCGCGCCGCCGGATCGTCCCCGCGCCCGGGCCGAGCGCGAGCTCGACGTGCCCGCCGGGATCCTGCGGGACCGGCGTCTCTACCGGCTCGCCGTTCTCTACGGCGCCTCGCTCGGCCTGAGCCTCGTCGTCGGCAACTGGGTCGTCGAGCTGCTGGAGCGGAACGGCGGCGTCGCGAAGGGGACGGCCGGCGCGGTCGGCGCGTTCACGCTGCTCCTCGGCGTGCTGACGCGGCCGCTCGGCGGCTGGATCCTGCGCGAGCGGCCTGCCGCGATGCGGGCAAGCGTGGTCGGCAGCCTGGCCGCCGGCGCCGCCGGGACGGCCCTGCTCGCCACCGCCGAGCCGCTTGCGGTCGCCGCGCTCGGGGCGGCGCTGATCGGCCTCGCCGCCGGGATTCCGTTCGCGCCGGCCTTCACGGGTGCGGCGCGCGTGCGGCCGGACGCTCCCGGCGCGGCGGTCGGGATGGTCAACGGCGCCGCGAGCCTCGTCGTGATCGTCGGCACGCCGCTGCTCGGGCTCACCTTCAGGCTGCCCGGCGACGGGCGGATCGGGTTCGTCGTCGTCGCGGTGCTGTGGCTCGTCGCGCTGGCGCTCGTCCCGTCGGAGCACAACCTCGGCGTCAGGCGGGCTAGAGGTTCCGCCGCGCAAAGGCGGCGAGCGCGGCCGCGACGACGAGCGCGAGGTAGGCCACGGCCCAGACGCGGATCGTCCAGCCGTGGACGTAGCCGCCTCCGAACGGTCCGAGCTGGAGGAGGAAGCTCGTCGCCCCGGTCGTGTCGCGGGAGATCAGGCGGAGACCGTCCTGGTACAGGCCCTCGAACGGCAGCGCCCACGATGCGATCGTCGACGCGTGCCGGATCTGGTGCGAGTTCAGCGCATGCCCGATCGTCCCGAGCAGGCCCGCCACGAGCCCGGCGCCGAAGAGCATGAAGACGGCGATCCCGTTCGCAGTCGCCGACAACACGACCGACCCGAGCAGGGAGAGCGCGATCACGATCAGGACGCCGAGCGCCAGCTCGGCTCCCGGCCCGACGATCGCGGCGGGCCACCAGTGCAGGGTCAGTCCGACGATCGCGAGCGCGGCGAAATAGACCGAGAGCACGTACGCGGCGCAGACGGCCGCGGCCGCGAGGAAACGCGACAGGAGCAGCGTCGACCGGCCGATCGGCCGGACGACGAGCGGCTGGAGCAGTCCGCGCTCGGCGTCCCCCGAGACGACGCCGAGCGTCAGGAAGACCGCGAGCACGACGCCGAGGAAGAGGGTCGCGAACATCGCCAGCCCGAGCAGGAAGGCGCCGGCGAACGTCCGGGAGTCGACGTGGACGTCGCTCGGCGGCGTGATGTCGTCGAGCTGACCGTGGACGAAGTGGGTGGCCAGCCAGAAGAGAACGAGAAAGACGACGGTCAGCAGCAGGACGACCGCGAAGACCTTCCGCCGCAGCGCCTCCCGCAGCGCGTACTGGACGATGACGGCGACCGAGCTCAATCGGTCTCTCCGCCCACCGCTTCGAGGTAGACGTCCTCGAGCGTCGACGCGAGGACGCGGACGCCGTAGACCCGGCGGCCCGCCGCGACCGCCTCGGCGACCAGCCGCGGCGCGTCTTCGCGCGTCGCGCCCTCGACCATCCGGACGCCCTCATCGGTGTCGAGCTCCACGCCGCGCGGGCGGGAGAGCTCCGCCGGCGTCCCCGCCGCGACGAGCTCGCCGCCGAACAGGATCGCCACACGGTCGCAGACGAGCTCGATCTCGGAGAGCAGGTGCGAGTTGATCAGCACCGAAACGCCCCGCGAGCGAAGGTCCTCCAGCAGGAGCCTGACGGTGCGCCGGCCGACCGGGTCGAGCGCGGAGGTCGGCTCGTCCAGGAGCAAGACGCGCGGCTCGCCGACGAGCGCCTGCGCGATCCCGAGGCGCTGCTGCATCCCCTTCGACATCCCGTCGACGCGCCGGTCGCGGGCGTCGGTGAGCGCGACCAGCTCGAGCAGCCGTGTGCGCTCCGCGGCGCCGCCGTGCGAGCCGGCGAGCCGCTGGTGCAGCTCGAGCACCTCTTCGGCGGTGTACCAGCCGGGGAAGCGGAAGAGCTCGGCCAGGTACCCGAGCGAGGCCCGCGCCACCCGAGAGCCGGCCGGCGAGCCGACCACGGTCGCCTGGCCATGGCTGGGCCGGACGAGCCCGACGAGGATCTTGACGAGTGTCGACTTGCCGGCGCCGTTCGGGCCGAGCAGACCGACGAGCTCGCCCTGCTCCACGGAGAGGTCGACCCCCTTCAGTGCCTCCACGGACCCGTAGCGCTTCGAGAGATCGCGGGTCGTGAGCGCCGCCGGC
The DNA here is from genome assembly GCA_963779025.1 of uncultured Actinomycetes bacterium. Taxonomy (GTDB): domain Bacteria; phylum Actinomycetota; class Thermoleophilia; order Gaiellales; family Gaiellaceae; genus DATBLE01. Next base: position 2,307 of record CAVZWR010000020.1, on the reverse strand, counting down.
ACCTCGCGAGGGTAGCCCCAGAGGCGAGCCACTACGTCAGCGTCCTGATCGCGTTCAGGATGATCTCGGCCGCGAGGGCCGCGTCGGCCGGGCTCGCGTCCTCGGCCGGGTGGTGGCTGATCCCCTCGACGCAGGGGACGAAGACCATCGCGGTCGGGACGCGGTCGGCGACGCACATCGTGTCGTGCGCCGCGCCCGAGTGCATGCGCATGTACGGCTCGCCCGTGGCCTTCGTGGCCGTCTCCAGCGCGCCGACGATGCGGTCGTCCATCGGTGTCGGCGGGATCGACTGGCGCTCGCGGTACTCCGCCGTCAGCCCGCGCGCGGTCGGCGGCCTGCTCGGTGAACGCGGCGATCTCGCGCGCCACGCCCTTGTAGGCCTCCTCGACGGGGCCGCGGATGTCGAGCGAGAAGCGGACGCTCGCGGCGATCGCGTTGATGATCCCCGGGTCGACCTCGATCTCGCCGACCGTTCCGACCGTGCCCTGGCCGGCCTCGCGCGCCAGCCGCTCCAGCGCGAGGATCGTCTCCGCGAGCGGCAGGCGTCGGGTCGAGGCGGAAGTCCATCGGCGTCGCGCCGGCGTGGTCGCCGCGGCCGTGGACGACGACGTCCGCGTGCACGTAGCCCGCGATCGCGGTGACGAGCCCGATCCGGTTGCCGGTGTCCTGGAGCACCCGCGCCTGCTCGATGTGCATCTCGATCCAGCCCGTCAGGTCGTCGAGCACGTGCGCGCACTCCCGCCAGCGGTCGGGCTGGTACCCGGCGTCGGCGGCGTGCTCCCAGAAGCTCCGCCCGTCGTCGATCGAGCGAAAGCGCTCGCGCAGGTCCTCCTCGGTCACGCGCTGGGCGATGATCCGGCTCCCGAGCAGCATCTGCCCGAACCCGGAGCCCTCCTCCTCGAGGAACGAGATCAGCTGGAGCGGCAGGTCGAGGCCCTGCTCCTCGTTCAGGCGGCACACCTCGAGCGCCGTGACGACGCCCATCGTCCCGTCGTATTTCCCACCGTTTCGGTTGGAGTCGCAGTGCGAGCCGACGCCGAAGACCGGCTCGCCCTTCGGCCGGTTGCGCGCGGTGAGCGTGCCGACCGCGTCCTCCTCGACGTCGAACCCGAGCGCCTCCAGCTCGCGGACGAAGTAGTCGAGCGTTCGCCGGTAGACGTCCGTGTACGCGTAGCGGCGGATCGCCTCCGAGTGAGCGTGTAGTCAGGGCCGGCGAGCGTCTCGATGTCGCGCTCGATTCGCTGGGCGCTCCCGTCCCTGTCCATTGCGAGGACTCTACGGCGTTGTAGAGTCGGCGCGCGGATGGCGGAGAGCTGGCGCAACCGGAAGACCCTGATCCTCAGCTGGTCGGACATGGTCGGGCTGCTGACGCCGGCCGAGTACGTCGACCGCGTCGAGCACGCGTTCCGGATGCACGGGCTCGGGCGCGTCTACATGGAGCCGAAGGGCCACATCGTCCTCGACAAGTACAAGGGCGAGTGGGAGGTGATGCCCTCCTACATCGAGGAGCCCGAGGCGGCGGCGTGCAAGTGGGTCTCGATCCGCGAGGACAACGCCGAGTACGAGCTGCCGGCCGTCTTCTCGATCCTGATCTACACGCATCCGGAGACCGGCTTCCCGCTCGCGATCTGCGACGGCTCGTACCACACGCTGATGCGCACGGGCGCCTCGGCGGCGGTGTCCGCGAAGTGGCTCGCCCGGCCGGATTCGAAGGCGCTCGCGATCCTGGGGAGCGGCCTCGTCGGGCGCGGGACGCTCGCGACCTGCGACACGGTGTTCGACTGGGAGGACGTACGGCTCTGGAGCCGGACGCAGGAGTCGGTCGACCGCTACCTCGCCGAGGAGGCGCCGAAGTACCCGCACCTGACGATCAAGGGCACGACCGACGTCGAGGAGGCCGTGCGCGGGGCAGACGTGATCGTGACGGGCACGCACGCGCGGCAGTGGCTGGTCGACGACGCGTGGGTGAAGCCGGGCGCGCACATCGCCGCGCTCGGCGCCGACCTGAAGGGCGAGCAGGAGCTCGACCCGCGGATCCTCCAGCGCGGCCGCGTCTTCGTCGACGACATCCGCCAGTGCCGCGAGGACGGCGAGATCAACGTGCCTCTGTCGGAGGGGTTGCTCTCGGAGGACGACCTGGCGGGCGAGATCGGCAAGGTGATCTGCGGCGAGCTCGAGGGCCGGCAGTCCGACGACCAGGTGACGGTGTTCGACTCGACCGGGATCGCGCTCCAGGACTCGGCGACGGTTCCGCTGGAGTACGAGCGCGCGCTCGCGGCCGGCGTCGGCGTCGAGAAGAAGATGATC
>CAVZWR010000019.1:0-481853 GCA_963779025.1 uncultured Actinomycetes bacterium | reverse complement strand
GTCGCCGATCCAGAGGTCGTACTGGGAGCTCGCAAACGAGATCGTGGAAGGCCATGAAGTTGGCGCACAGGATCTCGTCCATCCGCCGCCACGCCTCGAACACCGTGAAGGTCGTGCTCCGCGCCTCCGACTCGACGTGCGCGATTCGTCCGCGAGGTCTGCGCTCGCCGGGTGGATGCGCTCGCCGCGGGCCTCGAGCACCGCGGTCACGGGCTGCTGAGCGAGCCATTCGATCTCGAGGCTCGGGCCGCAGCGCGTCGGAACTCGTCGGCGATCGCGACATCGCGGCGGGCGTGCCCGAGCCCGATCGGCGACGAGACGAACAGGGCCCGCCTGCGGCTGACCGGCCGTGCGCCCCCGGCCTGCCGGCCGCCCGAGGCGAGACGAAATCGCGGAGGAGCAGGTTGACCCTTACCGGGTCGCGGGTATGCGGGGCGTGGCCGGTGCCCTCGAGCCCGACCAGGCGCCGCCCGTCAGCTCGGCAAGCGCCGGCTCCGCGACGTCGGGACGGCGGACGCGTCCTCGTCCGCCGTGGATCACCACGACGGGACAGCGGACGCGCCCGGCGAGCCTCGCGCGTCTCCTTGTCATTCGTCCTGGCCTTCGTCTGTCGACCAGCGTCTCCGGGTCGTGTCGAGCCCCCAGCCGACGCGTCCTCGATCTGCTTGGTCGAGTGCGGCTCGGTGAAGATCTGCGCGAAGAAGAACTGGAGGAAGCCCTCGAAGTCACGCTGCCAGTAGTGGCGGTTGTGCTTGGCCCACCCCTCGTCGGTGTCGAGCTCCTCGTCGAAGAGGTAGCCGCCGCGGCTCGGGCGTCGGGCGGCGAGCGGCACAGCGGACCCGATGAAGACGGCGCCCGTCACCGTTCCGGATGCTCCGCGGCGAGGAGCAGGGCCGCACTGGCGCGCCCACGAGTGACCGCCCGACGAAGCGCGCGCTCGGTGTCCGTGGCGTCGAGCACCGCGAGCGCGTCGGCCGTAACTCGCGCCGACGTAGGCCTCCGGCTCCTCCGGCCGTCGGAGCGGCCCGTTGCCGCGCCCGTCGAAGGTGACCACGCGGAAATGGCGCGCGAGGTACGGCACCTGCATCTTCCAGCGCGCGAATGGACGATCGACCACGTCGGGAGCAGCAGCACCGTGGGCTCGCCGTCGCCGAAGACCTCGTAGGGCACGCGAACGCCGTCGCGCTCCACGAACCCTTCGCTGATCGGGTTAGCCGGGCGCCGCGTCTGCTCGCGGCCGAGCTCGGTCGATCGTATGCGCTACGGCCGCGCCTCGAACACGAGGTTGAACGGCGTCTCGGCCGCGCGGCGGAAGCGCGTGAAGCCGCCGCTCGTGACGACCTCGCGGATCCGCGCCTCGCCGGCCTGGGCGCCGAGCGCGAGCCCGACCTCCTGCGACAGCGACGCCGGCGTGCACAGCAGCGTCGAGAACCCGTAGTACACGCGCCCGACCGGGTTGAGGTTGTCCTCGACGCGGTCGCCGGCGATCGGCTCGACGATCAGCCAGGTGCCGTCCGGCGCGAGCGTCTCGCGGACGTGCCGCGCGGCGCCGACCGGGTCGCCCATGTCGTGCAGGCAGTCGAACATCGTCACCAGGTCGTAGCTTCGTCGCCCGGTGAAGCCGGCCGCGGGCGCGACCTCGAACTCACGCGGTCGGCGACGCCCGCCGCCGTCGGCGCGCTCGCCGCGCGGTCTCGATCGAACCCTCGTGGTAGTCGGAGCCGACGAACGTCGAGTTCGGGAACGCCTTGGCCATCAGGATCGTCGACGCGCCGTGGCCGCAGCCGACGTCGGCGACCTTGGCGCCCCGCTCGAGCTTCTCGACCACGCCGTCGAGCGCCGGCAGCCACGCGAGCATCAGGTTGGCGTTGTAGCCGGGCCGGAAGAACCGCTCGGTGCCCTCGAACACGTCGTGGTTGTGCTCGTGCCAGCCGACGCCGGCGCCGGTCGGCGGCCGCTCGGCGATCTGCGGCGAGTCGATCACCGCCCGAGCGCGATCTGGAAGAAGCCGGGCAGGAACGCCGGGCTGTCCGCGTCGGTGAGCGCGAGCGCCTGCTCGGGCGGAAGCCTGTAGCGCCGCTCGCCGGGTCGTACTCGACGTAGCCGCCGGCCGCCTGGGCGTTCAGCCACTCGCGCACGTAGCGCTCGCGGTGCCGGTGCGCTCGGCGAGCTCGGCCGGCGTCAGCGGCGCCGGCGCCGGCCATCGCCTGGTACAGGCCGAGCTTGTCGCCGATCACGACCAGCGCGGCGTTCAGCGTCGCGCCGACCTCGTCGACGGCGCGGAACACGAACGCTCGAGCTTGTCCATGTCGATCGCGGCGGCTGTTCGACGTGCCATGTGCGCCTCCTTCGGTCGATTTCCGCCGAACCTAGGGCCAAGGGTTCCGCGTTCACATCGGGGGGCCCCGCGGTCCTGCGCGCCTGGGCACCCTACAATCGCTGCTGCTCGGGCGCGACCGGAGCGGCAGGACCTGGCGCTGCCCTCGCCGACGCGCGGGTGGGCGCGAGCGCGACGCTCGTGCTGCAGGGCGAGGCCGGGATCGGAAAGACGCACGCTGCTCGACTACGCGGCGGAGAGGCGCGAGCGAGATGCGCGTCCTGCGCGCCCGTGGAGTCGATAGAGGCCGCGATCCCGTTCGCCGGACTGCTCGAGCTGCTGCGCCCGGCGCTGGCGCACTCGAACGGATCCCCGCTCCGCAGGCGGGCCGCGCTCGAGGGCGCGCTCGCGCTGCGGCCGGCGCCGGCCACGACCGCTTCGCCGTCGGCGCCGCGACCCTCAGCCTGCTCGCCGCGTACGCCGAGGAAGCGCCGGTTGCCGCGCTTCGTCGACGACGCCCACTGGCTCGACGGATCGCCGCGGAGGCGCTGCTGTTCGCCGTGCGGCGGCTGTCGCCGACCCGATCGCGGTCGTCGTCGCCGTCGCGCGACGGCGAGGTGTCTTGCTCGACGGCGCCGTCCTGCCACGCTGCACCTCGGCGGCCTCGATCGCGAGGCGGCCGCGCGCCCCTCCTCGGCGACGGAGGCCGCTCGACGCGGCTGTACGCGGCGACCGGCCGGCAACCCGCTCGCGCTGCTCGAGCTCGCGCCGGCGAGCCGCGCGCTCGCCGACGCTTCCGATGGACGCACCCGCTGCCGATCGCGGCGCAGCATCGCGCGCGGCGTTCCTGCGCGCGCGGAGCCCTGCCCGAGCCGCGCGGCGCGCGCTGGTGGTCGCGGCCGCGAGCGACACGGGCGAGCTGCGCGCTCGAGCGCGCGCGCCGTCAAGGTCGACGCCTCGGCGCTCGCCGCCGGCCGAGGCAGCCGGGCTCATCGCCCTTCGCGACGGGCAGGTTCGAGTTCGCCACTCCTCGCCCGCTCGGCGCTCTACGCCGCCGCGGCGGCCGAGAGCGCGCGATCAGCACACCGGGCGCTGGCGGAGCGCTTCCCGGACCGCGACGCCGACCGGCGCGCCTGGCACCTCGCGCTCGCCACCGTCGGTCCCGACGACACCGCCGCTGCCGCGCTCGCGCAGGCGGGCGACCGCGCCTACGCGCGCAGCGCCTACGCCGCCGCGGCCGCCGCATACGAGCGCGCGGCGACACTCTCGGCGCGTCCCGCCCGGCTGCTCTACCAGGCCGCGGACGCGACGTGGCTCGCCGGCCAGGCCGAGCGGGCGATCTGTTCTCGTCGAACACAGCCCGCCGACGACGACCTGACGCTCGCGGTCGCGATCGAGCACCTGCGCGGCCAGATCACGGCGCGGCGCGGGCCGGTCGCCGAGGCGCGCGAGATCCTCGCCGCGGCCGCCGAGCGCGCGGCGCCACGATCCGGAGACCGCGGCGATCATGCTCGCCGAGGCGGCGCATCCTGTCGTTCTTCGCGGGTGATGCCCGCGAGATGCTCCCGGACGGCCGAGCGGGCCGACGAGCTCTCGCAGGGCTCGAAGGACGTGCGCCGATCCTCGCGGGCCTCGCCCGGGGGATGGCTCTGATCCTGGCGGGCGAGGGGGAGTCCGGCGCTCGCTCGATCCGCGCCGCCGTCGCGCGCTGGAGGCGTCGGACGAGCTGCGCGACGACCCGCACCTCGCCTGTGGGCCGCCCATGGGCCGCCGTGGCTTCGCGAGGCCGAAGCGGGGCGCGGCCGCTACGAGCGCGCGCTCGAGATCGTCCGCAGCCGCAGCGGCCCTGGGCGCGCTCCCCGACTCCTCTGCCACGTGGCCCGGGACTGGGCGACGACCAATGCCTGGACCAGCGCCCATTCAGCGTACAACGAGGCGATCACGCTCGCGCGCGAGACCGGGCAGGACGTCATGCTCGCCTTCGCGCTCGCCGGGCTCGCTGCGCTCGAGGCCCGCCAGGGACGTGAGGCCGAATGCCGCGCCCACGCGGCGGAAGCCAGGGAGGCGTGCGTCCGGGCGGGGATGGGCGTGCAGGAGCTCTGGGCGCTGACGGCGCTCGGCGACCTCGAGCTCGGCCTCGGACGACCCGATGCGGCGCTCGCGCACTACCGCGAGTGCGAGGAGCTGCGGACCGCGCGCGGGATCGAGGACGCCGACCTCTCGCAGGTGCCCGAGCTGACCGAGACGCTGCTCCGTCTCGGCCGCGCCGACGACGCGGCGGCCGCAGCCGTGGGTCACGACGGGCACGCGCAGGCGAAAGGTCAACCGTGGGCGCTGGCGCGCGCGGCGCGCGTCCGCGCATTGCTCGCGCCCGACGACGAGCTCGAACGGCACTTCGACGAGGCGCTCGGCCTGCACGCGCAGACCCCCGACGTCTTCGAGAGCGCCCGGACGCGGCTCGCCTACGGCGCCCGTCTACGCCGCTCGGGCCGTCGCGTCCGCGCGCGCGAACAGCTGCGTGAGGCGATCGAGCTGTTCGACGACCTCGGCGCCGAGCCGTGGTCGAGCCTCGCGCGGGTCGAGCTCGAGGCGACGGGCGAGACCGCGCGGAAGCGGGATCCGTCCACGCTCGACCAGCTCACGCCGCAGGAGGTTCAGATCGCGCTGCTGCTGGCCGGCGGCAGCACGACCCGTGAAGCCGCGGCCGCGATGTTCCTCAGCCCGAAGACGATCGAGTACCACCTGCGCAACGTCTACCGGAAGCTCGGAATCCACTCTCGAGAGGAGCTCTCGGACGTGATGGCACGCCTGCACTGATCAACGGACTACCCCCGCGGCCCGCGCCGCTTCGGGCTTCGGGGTCGCGAAGCCGACTGCGTCGTGCCTCCAGAACGCCTCGGCGTACACCAGCGTGCCCATCATCCAAGGCTCATAGGTCGAGAGTCGGAGCACTTGGAACGCTGCGTCCGGGATCCGCAAGGACGGCCTCCTGAACCCCAGGTCTGTCGCTGACTGGAACCCGAAGCGCGAGTAGTACGCCGGTGGTCCCTCCAGAAGACAGCGGCACATTGCGCCCGATCAGCAACTCAAGGCCGCGGCGGATAAGCGCCGTTCCCACGCCCTGTTTCTGACGCGCCGGCACAACACCGATTGGGCTCAGCACATGTACCGGGACCAAACGCTTTGGGGCGTCGAGGAGGCTCGGGCTGAACAGGACGTGACCTACGATCTGGTCTTGCTCTTCCGCCACGAGTGAAAGTCCTTCACCTCGCGCTACGGCGTCGCGAAGGTCGTCGACAAGGTTCCCAACAACCTGGCCATGGGCTCCGAACGCCGCCAGATGTACTGCCCGCACGGCCGACCAATCGCTCTTCGCCTCAGCGCGCACATCCACTTGCGCGAGCGTAGTTGGCGCCTCGCACGGTGGAAGCTCGTCGCCGCCGTCACCCTTCCGGGAGTTCGCCGCGAGCGGTCTCCGGTCTGCACGCGACTTCCAAATGATCCTTTCGATGTCTTATGGCATGAGACTCGACGACCCGCGCGTCGAGCCCGTTCACACGCGGCACTTCACGCGGTTTCCCCCTGCTTCATGTCGAATCGCGGCTCGTGCGGGCCGGCATCGAGCCGAAACGGCGGGTACTCGCGGGTCATGAACGCCGCGTAAGCGACGACGCGCAGCACCCAGCGGTTGAGGCCGAGCACGAGGTCGAAGATGTCCTTCGGGTATCGATCCTTGAAGAGCACCAGGACGCCTGCGACGATGACGAGGAGGCCGATGAGCCCTGGACTCCATCCGGCTCCGACGAGGATGCTCGCGATACAGAACTGCGGGATCCCGAGCAGCCACCAACCCACGAGCGGGAAGCCGCGGCGCAGGTTCTGCGGATAGTCGATCTCGAGCCGTGCGGGGTACTCGGGCACCTCCCTGAGCGTGAATGGCGGGTACTCGTCGGTGCCGAGGGCACCGAACGTGTAGAAGCTGACGCGCCACGACCAGCGCAGCACGCCGAGGTTGAAGCCGAAGATCCCCCGCGGGTAGCGCCCCGTGAACAGCACCGCGAAGAACGCGATCACGGTGAGCACGGCGAACGCGACCCAGAGGAAGATGAGCACGACGAAGTGCGGGATGGCGAGGAACCACTTGACGAGCCACAGCCAACGGCTCAGGTGAGGTGCCAACTCGCCTTCGAGGGCGATAGGTGGCATTCCGGTTGCGATTTGTCATGACAACCACCTCCTCGGGCCAGGTTCTCCTGTAACCGCCGCTCGCGCATCGGGGTAAGAACGCGCCGCGATGGGATGAATTACGGAGTCCGGCTGCCGGCGCCTCCACGCCGGCCGGGGTGATCGCTGACCCGAGGGATAGGCCGATGCAGCTCAGCCGGTCGAGCCCGTGCAAGCGACATTTTTGCCCCGGCGAACGAACTCCGGAAAAATCCACGAGTCGTCGGGATTTTCAACGACGATGGAACTAACCGGGGCACTCTCGAACCCCCTGGAAAGAAGTAAATCCCTGCTCAGGCTCGCTGGGATCACTAGGCATCGTGCGCTCGCACCGCTACCCAGATCCCATCGTCGCTGACGGCGACACCCCACGGGAAGTACTGCAGGCCGATTCGAGTCGTGCGATTGGTTTTCGGGTCGATGCGCCAGACGGCGTGGCTGTCGGGCACGGTCGCCCAGACCGCGCCAGCCCCGGCAGCGACGGACGTGACGCCCGCGAGCTTTGCGAGTGCGGGCAAGGAGATGCTGCGTCGTGTGCCCGAACCGATCGTCGGCAGTCGAACGACCGTGGGCGTGGCCCAGTCGCCGACCCAGACGGCGTCGCCCTGCACGACGAGACTGGCAGGTTGACTGGCGACCAACTCATGCGTCTTCAGGTCTCCCGTCCGTGCATGCAGCCGCGAGACGCCTCCGTCTGCGAAGTGAGCCCATCCAGAGGTCGCCGTAGCCCTCCGACCACGCGAGCGCGTTCGCATGTCGATCGAACTGGATCCGGCGCTGCATCCCAGTTCGCGGGTTCAGTTCGGTGACTCCGTTTGACTCGAGTGTGCAGGACATCGTTGTGACTTTGACAACGAGTGGACCTAACCGGACTCGAACCCAAGCTCCGACCGCGTCTAACGCCGCCCGGCTACGGCGGGGTGGACGCTGTGCCAGTGCCGGGCGATCTCCGCGCGCGTCGTCACCCACACGTCCGGCTTCTGCTTCACGTGCGCGAGGAAGCGGTCGAGCGCGGGCGCGCGGCCGGGCTTGCCGACGATCCGGCAGTGCAGGCCGACGTTCATCATCCGCCCGCCCTCCGCGTAGAGCTGCTCGAAGGTGTCGACGAGGTACTCGAGGAACTGCCCGGCCGTGACGAACCCGTTCGGGCTCAGGAACTTCATGTCGTTGACGTCGAGCGTGTACGGGATCACGAGCTGGTCTTGGCCGCCGACCTCGAGCCAGTACGGGCAGCTCGTCGGCGTAGGAGTCCGAGTCGTAGAGGAAGCCGCCCTGCTCGACGACGAGGCGCCGGGTGTTGGCCGAGATCCGGCCCGTGTACCACCCGACCGGCCGCTGACCGCAGACCCGCTCGATCGCCTCGATCGCGAGGCGGATGTGCTCACGCTCCTCGTCCTCGGGCATCTCCATGTAGTCGATCCAGCGCCAGCCGTGGCTCGCCACCTCCCAGCCGGCGTCGACCATCGCCCGGCGCCGCCTCCGGGTTCCGCTCGAGCGCCTGGCCGACCGCGTAGACCGTCAGCGGCAGGCCGTGCGACGTGAAGATGCGGTGCACGCGCCAGAACCCGGCGCGGCTCCCGAACTCGAACATCGACTCGGTGTTCAGGTTCCGCCGGCCGACCGTCGGCGGCGCCCCGACGACCTCGTGCAGGAAGGACTCCGACTCCGCGTCGCCCTCGAGCACCGACCGCTCGCCGCCCTCCTCGTAGTTGAGGACGAAGCTGAGCGCCAGCCGCGCGCCGCCCGGCCACTGCGGATCCGGCGGCGAGGCGCCGTAGCCCACGAGGTCGCGCTCACTCATGACGCCCGCCGGGCGACCGCCTCGATCTCGACGAGCACGCCGGCCGGCAGTCCCGCCTGCACCGACGTCCGCGCCGGGTACGGCGCGTCGAAGAACTCGACGTAGACCTGGTTGTAGCCCGGGAAGTCCCCGAGGTCGGCGAGGTACGCGTTCACCTTGACGACGTCGCCCATCGTCAGGCCGCCCGCCTCCACGCACGTGCGAACGTTCTGGAGCGCCTGCCGCGTCTGCTCCTCGATCCCGCCCTCGACGAGATTCCCGTCCGGCCCGTTCGCGATCTGCCCCGCCGTGTACACGGAGTCGCCGGAGACGACGACGGGCGAGTACGGAGGCTTCGGTGTGGCGAGGCCCTCCGGTTGGATTGCGTTTCTAGCCATTTGCAGCTCCTTTCTGCTCTCCGAAGACTCCAGCGGCCTCGAGCTCGCGCACCCGCGCGGGCTCGTAGCCGCACAGCTCGACCAGCACCTGCTCCGTGTCCGCGCCGCGTTCCGGCGCGGGCCGAAGCGGAGGTTCCGTCCCGGACAGCCGCAGCGGCGAGGCCACCTGCCGCACCGTCCCGAGCTGCGTGTGCTCGTACTCGACGAGCCGGGCCTCGTCGAGCGCAGCCTCCACGTCGTTGACCGGCGCCGACGGCACGCCCGCGGCGGCGAGCACGGCGAGCCACTCCTCGCTCGTCCGCTCGCGGAAGACGTCCTCGAGGATCGGCTCCAGCTCGTCGCGACGGCGGTCGCGGTCGGCAAAGCTCGGGAACTCCGCCGCCAGCTCGGGTCTCCCGATCGCGTCGCAGAGCAGCTGCCAGAACTTCTCCTTCGGGCAGGCGACGACGATCCAGCCGTCCGCGGTCGGGAAGTTCTGGAAGGGGACGATCACCGCGTGTGCCGAGAGGCGGCGGCGCGGCGGGACGTAGCCGCGCGACGCAGCCCACGTCCCGAAGTAGATGAGCTCGTGCATCGCGGTATCGAGCAGCGAGATGTCGCAGTCGCAGCCGATCCCGTCGCGGCGCGCCCGGTGAATCCCGGCGAGCACGGCGATCGCCGACACGTACCCGCCCGAGAGGTCGACGAGCGACAGGCCGCTCTTGATCGGCGGATCCTCGGGGCCGCCCGTGAGCGCCATCCACCCCGCACGCCCTTGAATCATGTAGTCGTAGCCGCCCTCCTTCGCCCGTGGCCCCGTCATCCCGAAGCCGGAGAGCGAGCAGCAGACGATCCGCTCGTTCGCGTGCCTCAGCTGGGCGTACGTGAGGCCGAGCCGCTCCGGCTGGTCGCCGCGCAGGTTCGAGTAGACGGCGTCGGAGACGCGGACGAGATCCTCGAGGACGCCGCGCGCGTCCGGCTGGCGCAGGTCGAGCGAGATGCTCCGCTTGTTCCGGTTGAAGGTCTCGAAGAAGAGCGACGCCTCGCCCTCCTGGAAGGGCGGTACGTAGCGCGACACGTCGCCGCCGGACGACGGATCCTCGATCTTGATCACCTCGGCGCCGAGGTCGGCGAGCTGGAGCGTCCCCCACGGCCCCGCGCCGAACTGCTCGATCGCGATCACGCGAACGTCAGCCAGCGGCTGCACGCGCCACCTCCATCAGCCGGTCGGCGTCCCCGAGCTCGAGGATGTTGAAGACGACGTGCTGCGCGCCTGCGTCGAGGTACTCGCGGACGCGCGCGACGCACTGCTCGGGCGTCCCGGCGACGCAGTAGCGGTCGACGACGTGCTCCGAGAAATCCCCCGAGTAGCGCGCACGCAGGTGCTCGTAGAGCGCGAGCGGGTCGCCGACGTGAGCCGGCAGCGTGACCGCCGGCGTCACGTGCCCGGGCAGCTGCGCGAGCCCTGCCCCGAACCGCTCCGCCGAGACCCAGATCGGGATCCAGCCGTCGCCGAGCGTCGCCGCGCGCCGGATCGCCGCCTCCGAGCGGCCGCCGACCCAGAGCGGCGGGCCGCCGGGCTGCGTCGGCGGCGGCTCGATCGAGATGCCCGCAAACGAGAAGAAGCGGCCCTCGTAGGACGCCGGCCGCTCCGAGAACAGGGCGCGCAGCGCCCGCATGGCGTCGTCGGTGCGTGCGCCGCGCTCGCGCGGCGACACGCCGACGGCGTCGAAGTCCGGCCCGCTCTCGCCGCCGACGCCGACGCCGAGGATCGTCCGGCCGCCGGAGGCGTAGTCGAGCGACGCGAACTCCTTGGCGACCACCGACGGGTGGCGCAGCGGTAGCAGCACGATGCCCGCCGCGACCGTGATCCGCGACGTGACGGCCGCGAACGTCGACAGCGCGACGACCACGTCCAGGATCGGGTTCCGGTAGGAGATGTGGTCGCCGGCCCAGATCGAGTCGTAGCCGAGCTCCTCCGCACGCACCGCCACCTCGCGGAAGACGCCGGGATCCGGGGCGCCGCCGACGAGCTGGCCGCTTCCCTGGATGCCGAACGCCGTCACCGCGCGCTTCGCCAGGCGCGCTCGTAGTACGGGCGCAGGTACTCGAGATGGTCGTACATCTCGCCGCCGGCGGCGTCCGCGTCGCCGGCCTCGATCGCAGCCGCGATCGCCCGGTGGTGCTCGTTGATCGTGCGGTGGAAGCGCGCCCCGAGCTTCGAGCGGGCGAGGTTCCGCTGGAGCACGGCGAAGACCGGCTGCGCCGCGATCGCGAGCAGGGCGTTGCGGCACCCGTCGATCACCGCGAGATGGAAGTCCTGGTTGTAGACGAACTGCCGCTGGGTGCCGAGGCGCAGCGGCTCGTCCGGGATCGCGTTCCGCAGCCGCTCCAGCTCCTCCTCGCCCCGCCGCGCGGCCGCCAGCCGCGCCGCCGGGACCTCGAGCAGCTCCCGCGCCTCGAGCAGCTCCTCGAGCGTGACGTCGTCGGCGTCGGCGAGCAGCGAGATGCTCGACTGGACGTACTCGGAGACACCGTTGACGCTCGGGAGCGTCACGTACGAGCCGCCGCCGGCGCCCTTCGAGGTGCGGATCAGGCTCTGTGTCGCCAGCACGCGCAGCGCCTCGCGCACGGTCGCGCGGCTGACGCCGAAGTCGGTGGCGAGCACCGCCTCGTTCGGCAGCCGCTCTCCGGCCTGGAGCTCGCCTTGGACGACGCGCTGCCGCAGCCGCTCGGCAACCAGCTCGTACTGCTTGACGGCCACGCGGCTACACGATGCCGAGCTCGCGGTTGCCGGCGACCGACGTGGGCGTGCTCACGGACGGCAGCGGCCGGTCGGCGAAGTAGTCCGTGAGGGAGCCCGCCGTCCGGCTTGCCCGCAGCTCCGCCCGCCGTGCCTCGGTCGCCGCCTCGTCGATCTCCAGCGTCCGCTCGTCGGCGAAGACGACGCCGTAGGCGTCCCGGGCGAGCTCGATCGTCGTGAAGTCGTCGAGCACGTCCTCGCGGACGGCGTCCGCCGGCCGCTCGAGCGGGTCGCCGTAGCCCGCCGCGTTCGGCTCGCGGAACTCGATGAACTCGCCGGCGCCGAACGGGATGCCGGTCACCTTCGCGGGCAGGATCTCCTCGCGCCCCGTGTCCGGGTTCTTCCGGCACGACGCGACGAGCCCGTCCCAGCCGCCGAAGACGCCCTTCGGCGGGTCGGTCTGGCGGTCGCCCTCGCACGAGTACGTCCCGTCGACGAGGAAGCGGTTGCGCCTGATGATCCCGACCCCGCCTCGCCATTTGCCCGGCGCGGCAGGCTCCGGCCGCAGCTCGTACTGGTCGCAGCGCATCGGGAAGCGCATGTCGAGCTCCTCGATCGGGTTGTTGCGCGTGTTCGCCATCAGATTGTCGACCGAGTCCATCGCGTCCTTGCCGTAGCGGCCGCCGTACGAGCCCTCGTTCACCTCGAGGTAGAGCCAGTACTCGCCCAGCGACTCGTCGAAGCCGGCGTAGGCGCAGAAGTGGATCCCGGCCGAGTTCCCGCCCGTGACCTTCTGCGGCAGCGCCTCCGCGAGCGCGAGGTTGACGTTGTCGACCACGCGCTGGGTCTGGCAGAAGCGCGAGAAGCACGCGCGCGGGAAGTTCGGGTTGAAGATCGTCCCCTTGGGGGCGATCACCTTCACCGGCCGGAAGACGCCGTCGTTCTGCGGCACGTGCTCGGGGAACGTGACCTCGTCGAGCAGGATCGTGCGGACGGCGTAGTAGCAGCTGACGAGCAGCGAGCCCTTCGAACGGCACGTTGTAGCCCGTCGGCACCTCCGGGTGCGAGCCGGTCAGGTCGATCGTGATCTCGTCGCCCTCGACGACCACGCGCGTCTCGACGCGCAGCCGCACGTCGCGGTTGCGCGCGTCGTCGTCGAGCCAGCCGACGATCGGGCCGTACGTCCCGTCCGGGATCTTCTCGATCTCGGCGCGGAGCATCCGCTCCGAGTAGTCCATCCAGTCGTACGCGGCGCTCATCACGACCTCGGCGCCGTAGCGCTCGACGAGGCGGAGGAACCGCTCCTTCCCGAGCTGGCAGGCGGCGAGCATCGCGTTCATGTCGCCGCGGTTCATCGTCTCGGTCCGGACGTTGTCGAAGATCATCCGGTCGAGGTCCATCGTTCAGCTCGCCGCGCTCGTACCAGCGCAGCGCGTTGTACATCTTCGCCTCGGCGTAGACGTCGAACGCGTCCGCGTTGATGCCGGGGAAGGAGCCGCCGACGTCGAGCACGTGCGCCGTCACGGCCGCGTAGCCGAGCAGCTCGCCCTCGTGGAAGATCGGCACCGCGACCGCGACGTCCGGCGAGTGCGAGGCGCCGAGGTACGGGTGGTTGTGGACGATCACGTCGCCGTCCTCGATCTGGCCGTCGAGCCGGTGCAGGAAGCCGCGGATGTACCAGGGCAGCGAGCCGATGTGCATCGGCGTCGAGTCCGACTCGCACAGCTCGCGGCCCTCGGCGTCGAAGATCCCGGCGCCGAGGTCCTCGGACTCGCGGATGATCGACGAGTAGCTCATCCGGAAGAGCACGCCCGCCATCTCCTTGGCGATCGCGTGGAACGCGCCGCCGAGGACGCGCAGCGTGATCGGGTCGACCTCGACGCGCTTCCTGGTGGGCGGGCCGGGCCGGCGGCCGACCTCGTACTCGGTGACGCTCATCGCTCCACCACCTCCGTGGCGCTCGCCTCCGCCGCGACTCGTGCCGATGACGATGTTTCCGAAGCGGTCGATCCGCGCGGCCAGCCCCGGCGGGATCACGGTCGTCGAGTCGTACTGGTTGACGATCGCCGGGCCTTCGAGCTCGTTGCCGGCCTTCAGCGCCGCGCGGTCGTAGAAGCGCGTCGGCACCTGCTTCAGCTCGCCGCCGACCCGGAACCACGCGTCGCGCTCGTAGCGGAGCGCGTCGTCCGGCGACGGAGCCGCCCGCCTCGACCTCCGGGACCTCGAGCGCCGGCATCAGCCCGATGCCGCGGACGCGGACGTTCGGGATCTCGATGTCCGAGTCCTCGAAGCGCCGCGAGTACTCCCGCTCGTGGATGTCGTGGAAGTCGGCGCGCACCTTCTCCACCCACGTCGTCGTCGATCGCGCCGGACGGCGACGTCGACGCGGAGCTCGTAGCCCTGGCCGAGGTAGCGGCAGTCGGCGACGCGCTGGATCAGCATCCGGTCGGCCGGCATGCCGTCCTCCTCGAGCTGGCGCGCGCGCCTGCCCCTCGAGCTCCTCGAACGCCGCGCTGGAGCGCGGCGGCGTCGAGGGTCGAGAGGCGCTCGTAGACCGTCGAGACGTACTCGTAGACCATGTCGGTGGCGAGCAGGCCGAGCGCGGCGGTCACGCCCGGGTAGTTCGGGACGACCACCCACGGCGTCCCGACCTCGAGCGCGATCTGCGCGGCGAACAGCGGCCCGGCGCCGCCCTCGGCGACGAGCGCGAAGTCGCGCGGGTCGTAGCCCTTCCGCACGGAGTTCTCCTCGATCGACTGCACCATCGAGTGCGTGAGGATCTGGACGGCGCCCATCGACGCCTCCTCGACCGTCATCCCGAGCGCAGCTGCGGGGCCCTCCTCGAAGGCGCGTCCGGGCGAGCGTCGGCGTCGAGGCTCATCCCGCCGCCGAGAAACGTCTCCGGGAGCAGCCAGCCGAGGTTGACCATCGCGTCGGTTGCGGTCGCCTCGGTGCCGCCGCGGCCGTAGGCGGCCGGGCCGGGGTCGGCGCCCGCCGAGCGGGGCCCGACGCGGAAGATCCCGCCGGCGTCGACGTAGGCGATCGACCCGCCGCCGGCGCCGATCGTGTCGACGTCGACCATCGGGATCATCGCCTGGTACGGGCCGACCCGCGTGTCGAGCAGGTGCTTCATCCGCAGCCGGCCGTCCTGCGCGAGGCCGATGTCGGCGGAGGTGCCGCCGACGTCGAGCGTGATCACGTTGTCGTAGCCCGCCTGGCTGCCCCGCCCAGATCCCGCCGACGACGCCCGCGACCGGGCCCGACATCAGCAGGTTCACGGGCCGCGAGACCGCGCCCTCGGCGGTCGCGACGCCGCTCGCCGAGGTCATCAGGTGGAGGCCGGTCTTCACGTCCATCGCCGCGAGCTCCTCCTCGAGCCGGCGGACGTAGCGCGAGACCCGCGGGCCGATGTACGCGTTCAGGCAGACGGTCGAGAAGCGCTCGTACTCGCGGTACTGCGGCAGCACCTCGGACGAGACGGAGAGGAACGCGTCGGGGAACTCCTCCCGCACGATCTCCGCGACCCGCGCCTCGTGCTCCGGGTTCAGGAACGAGAAGAGGAAGCAGACGGCGACCGCCTCGACGCCGGCCTCCTTCAGCGCGGCGCACCTGCTCGCGCGCGCGCTCCTCGTCGAGCGGCACGAGCACCGAGCCGTCGCGCGTGATCCGCTCGGGCACGGTCAGCCGGTAGCGGCGGCGGACGATCGGGTACCGCTGCCACGGCAGGTCCTGGTAGTTCGAGAAGTTGAGCGGCTTCTTGTGGCGCGCGATGTGGAGGATGTCGCGGTAGCCCTCGGTCGTGATCAGCCCGACCTGCGCGCCGTTGTGCTCGATGACGATGTTGGTCGCGATCGTCGTCCCGTGGAAGACCTGGTCCAGCTCCGACGGGCTGCGTGCCGGCGTGCTCGGTCAGCTCCCGGATCCCCTGCACCGTCCCCTGCGAGGGGTCGTCGGGCGTGGTCGGCAGCTTGTGGACGAGGATCTGGCCGGCCTCGTCGTCGACGTAGATCAGGTCGGTGAACGTGCCGCCGACGTCGACGCCGAGCCGCTTCACGCGGCGCCGCTCCGGGCTTGAGGACGATCTTGCCGAAGTGCTCGCGGCGCTCCATCGTCGCCATCGCCTCGCGCGCCTCCGTCGAGCGGGAACACCTTGTAGACGAGCGGCGTGATCTTCCCCTGCCGGGCGAGCTCGAGGCAGTTCTCGACCTCTTCGCGGGTGTAGACGAACGAGCCGATCACGCTCTTCTGGCCGCGGAAGAACGGGATGATGTCGAACGGGACGACCTCGCCGGAGTGGCCGCCGCAGATCACGAGCCGGCCGTCCTTCGCGAGCGAGTCGAGGCCCTTCTGGAAGAGCTCGCCGCCGACGTGCTCGAAGACGAGGTCGACGCCGCGGCCGTCCGTCAGCCGCATCACCTCCTCGACGACGTCCTGCGTCGCGTGGTTGATCCCGTGGTCCATCCCGAGCTCGGCTGCGCGGGCGAGCTTCTCGTCGGAGCTCGCGTTGCCGATCACGGTCGCGCCGGCGAGGTGCGCGAGCTGGACGGCAGCCGAGCCGATCCCGCTGCCGACCGAGTTGATCATCACCGTCTCGCCGAGGTGCAGCCGGCCGCGCGTGAAGAGCATGTGCCAGGCGGTCCCGAAGGCGATCTGGAGCGCGGCCGCCGCCTCGTCGGAGAGCTCGTCGGGCACGCGCATCAGGTGGCCGACGGCGCAGACGAGCTGCTCGGCGTAGCCGCCGGAGGTGGAGAAGCTGATGAAGCCGGCCGGCGTCGCAGAGCGACTCGCGGCCGGTGCCGGCAGTAGCTGGCAGTCGCCGCAGGTGTCCATCAGGAACGGCATCACGCGGTCGCCGACCTCCCAGCCCTCGACGCCCTCGCCGAGCGCCGCGATCCGGCCGACGACCTCGACCCCGAGGACGAACGGCGGCTCGACCGGGAAGCGCGAGACGCCCTCGCGGACGTCGACGTCGAGGTGGTTCAGCGCGGCACGCGGCGACGTCGATCAGCACCTCGCCCGGGCCGGGCTGCGGATCGGGCACGTCCTCGAGCTGGAGGCACGTCCAGCCCGCCGAACTCGTGGAATACGACCGCCTTCACGCTCGACCTCCTCGCTCGCGAAGAGGCTTGCGTTTATGTCTGACTTTCGCGAGGCTGTCAAGCAGGCTCGCGTTGACAGCCTGCCGAATGTCTGACATACAAACGCCACGGCCCGCGACCTCTCCCACGCTCGCTCTCTCCTCTTCGCGCCGGGCAGCGACGAGCGCAAGCTCGCCGCAGCGCTGGCCTCGGAGGCGGACGGCGTCGTCGCCGACCTCGAGGACGCCGTCGCGCCCGCCGAGAAGCCGCCGCGCGGGAGAGGTCGCCCGGCGTGCGCGCCGCGGATCGTCCGCGTCAACGGCGCGGACACGGAGTGGTTCGCGGACGACCTCGCGCTGCGTCGGCGGCGCTCGAGCTCGACGCGGTCGTGTGCCCGAAGGCGACCCCGGACGCGGTCGCCGCGCTCGGGCCGGGCGGGCCCGCCGGTGATCGCGATCGTCGAGACGGCGCAGGGGCTGCGCCTCGCCTACGAGACGGCCTCGCTCGCCGCGCGTCGCCGCGCTCATCCTCGGCGCCGTCGACCTCGGCGCCGAGCTCGGGCTGGAGCCGCGCGCGGACGGGCTCGAGATCCTCCATGCCCGCTCGACGCGTCGTGCGTCGACTCGGCCGCAGCCGGGATCCAGGCCGCCGTTCGACATCGTCCACCTCGACGATCGAGGACGACGCGGGGCTCGAGGAGCAGTGCCGCTTCGCCCGCTCGCTCGGCTTCCGCGGCAAGGTCTGCATCCACCCGCGGCAGGTCGCGATCGTCAACCGCGTCTTTCGCGCCGAGCGAGCGCGAGGTCGCCTGGGCGCGGCGGGTGGTCGAGGCGTACGAGGCAGGGCTCGGCGAGGGCAAGGGCGTCCTCGCGGTCGACGGCTCGATGGTCGACCTGCCGGTCGTCGAGCGGGCGCGGCGGGTGCTCGCCGAGACGAAGAGGAGCGAGCGCATGAGCCGACGCCGGCACCGAAGGACTGGCGCGGCCGCTTCTACGAGGACTTCGCGGTCGGCGACGTCTTCCGAAGCCGGCTCGGCCGGACCGTCACCGAGGCGGACAACATCTGGTTCACCTGCCTGACGCTGAACACGAACCAGGTCCACTTCAACATCGCCGTACGCCGAGCGCACGCAGTTCGGCCAGCCGCTCGTGAACAGCGCCTTCACGCTCGCGCTGGTCACCGGCATGACCGTCCCGGACACGAGCGAGAACGCCGCCGCGAACCTCGCGTGGACGGACATCACGCTGCCGAAGCCGGTCTTCGTCGGCGACACGCTCTGGGCGGAGAGCGAGATCCTCGACCTGCGCGAGTCGAAGTCGAACCCGAGCGTCGGGATCGTCTCGATGCGCTGCCGCGGGATCAACCAGCGGCGCGAGGTCGTGATCGAGTTCAAGCGCACCTTCATGGTCTACAAGCGCGACGCGCCCGAGGCCGCGTCCGCGTTCCCAGGCACCGACACGGATTGGAGCGTCGAATGACCGCTGCACAGACGATCGCCGAGTGGACGACGACCCTGACCGCTCGACGACGTCCCCGAGGACGTCGCCGAGCACGCGAAGCTGCACTTCCTCGACGCGATCGGCTGCGGCTGCGCCGCGTCGGCGCTCGGCGTCGGCGACCGAGGGCCGGACGGCGATGGCCGAGCTCGGCGGCGAGCCGCAGGCGTCGGTGATCGGCCTCGACGCGCGCGCTCCCCGCGCCGAGCGCGGCGTTCGCGAACGGGATGCTCTGCCACGGGCTCGACTTCGACGACACGCACTCCGACTCGGTCTCGCACGTCAGCGTCGTCGTCTGCCCGGCCGCGCTCGCGACCGCCGAGGCGCAGGGCTCGTCCGGCGCGGAGCTGCTCGCCGCGATCGTCGCCGGCAACGAGGTGGTGACGCGCGTCGGCACGGCCGCGTCCGGGCTCTTCCACGCCCGCGGCTTCCACCCGACCGCGATCTGCGGGATCTTCGGCGGGACGGCCGCGGTCGGCGCGGCTGATCGGCGCCGACGCCGCGGCGACCGCCTCGGCGCTGGGGATCGCGGGCTCGTTCGCGGGCGGCCTCTTCGCCTACCTCGACGACGCGACCGCGACGAAGCCGTTCCACCCGGCGTGGGCGGCGCACGGCTCGATCGCTCGCCGCGCGGCTCGCCGCAGCTCGGCGGCGAGGGACCGCCCGGGGTGCTCGAGGGGCGCTTCGGCCTCTACCACGCGTTCCTCGGCGCGGAGAAGGGCGAGATCCCGATCGACGAGCAGCTCGCCGACCTCGGCTCGCGCTGGGAGACGCCGCGGATCGCGTACAAGCCGTACCCGGCCTGCCACTTCATCCACGGCTCGCTCGGCGCGACCGCCGGCCTCTCCCCGCTCGACCCGGACGAGATCGAGGATGTCCTCGTCGACGATCCCGGAGGCGGGCGTCTCGCTCGTGCTCGAGCCCGCCGAGCGCGAAGATCGCGCCGCGCACGGTCTACGAGGCGAAGTTCAGCCTCCAGTACTCGACGGCGGCGATGCTCGTGCACGGCTCGCGCCGGCCTGTCCGCGTACTCGGACGAGGCGATCGCCGACCCGAAGGTGCTCGAGCTGGCGCGCGCGCGTGCGCTACGAGACGAAGGAGTACCCGACCTACCCGGCGGCGTTCCCCGGCGGCGTGCGGATCACGATGCGCGACGGCACCGTGCTCGAGGCCGAGCTGCCGCACCAGCGCGGCGGGCCCGAGAACCCGCTCTCCGACGACGAGGTGCGCGCGAAGTTCCGCGAGAACGCCGGGCTCGCGCTCGCCGCCGGAGGCGGTCGAGTCGCTGGAGGCAGGCGATCCTCTCGCTCGAGCGCGCTCGACGACGTCGCCGGGCCTGCTGCGCCAGCCGGTTCGCCGCGTGATCGCCGAGCGCACAGAGATCGTCCAGGCGTCCGCGAGTGGGTCGAGCGCGAGGTCTACCCGGTCGCGTCCGAGTACGAGCACGCGGACGAGTTCCCCGACGCCGCTCGTCGAGCAGATGAAGGAGCTCGGCCTCTTCGGGGTGACGATCCCCGAGGAGTACGGCGGGCTCGGCCTCGACCTGACCACGTACGCGCTGATCCAGGTCGAGCTCTCGCGCGGGCTGGATGTCGCTCTCCGGGCGTGCTGAACACGCACTTCATCTCCGCCTGGATGATCAAGACGTTCGGCACCGACGAGCAGCGCGAGCGCTACCTGCCGCGGATGGCGACCGGCGAGATCCGCTCCGCGTACTCGATGACCGAGCCGCACGCGGGCTCCGACGTCCAGTCGATCCGCACGCGGGCCGTGCGCGACGGCGACGGCTGGTCGATCACCGGCCAGAAGATGTGGGCGACGAACGGCCTCCGCGCCGGGATGGTGACGCTGCTCGCGGTCACCGACCCGGACGCCGAGCCGCGGCACCGCGGCCTGACCGCGTTCCTGCTCGAGAAGGAGCCCGGCGTCGGCGCAGCAGCCGGGGCTGACGATCGGCCGCGCCGCTCAAGAAGCTCGGCTACAAGGGCGTCGAGTCGGTCGAGCTGTCGTTCGACGGGTTCCGCGCGCCGGCGGACGCCGTGCTCGGCGGCGAGGCCGGGATCGGCGAGGGCTTCAAGTACTTCATGGGCGGCATCGAGCTCGGCCGCTGTCAACATCGCCGCCCGCGCGGTCGGGATCGCGACGCGCGCCTTCGAGGAGTCGATCCGCTACGCGCAGGAGCGCGAGGCGTTCGGCAAGCCGATCGCGCAGCACCAGGCGATCCAGCTGAAGCTCGCGCAGATGGCGACGAAGATCGAGGCCTCGCGGCTCCTGATGCTCCAGGCGGCCGAGCGCAAGGACGCGGGCGAGCGCGCCGACCTCGAGGCCGGGATGGCGAAGTGGTTCGCGACCGAGACGGCCGAGGAGGTCGCGCTCGAGGCGATGCGCATCCACGGCGGCTACGGCTACTCGCAGGAGTTCGTCGTCGAGCGGATCTACCGCGACGCGCCGGTGCTGATCCTCGGCGAGGGCTCGAACGAGATCCAGCAGCTCGTGATCGCCCGCCGGCTGCTCGAGCGGCTACGCGATCTGAGATGGACTTCTCGGTCCCCGACGAGCTGAAGGAGATCCGCGCCGCGGTGCGCGAGCTCTGCGACGCGCTTCCCCGGCGAGTACTGGCGCGGGCTCGAGCCCGACCGCTACCCGGAGGAGTTCGTCGCGGCGCTGACCGAGAACGGGCTGGCTCGCGGCGCTGATCCCGGAGGAGTACGGCGGCGCGGGCCTCGGGCTGACGGCGGCGAGCGTGATCCTCGAGGAGATCAACGCCTCCGGCGGGAACTCGGGCGCCTGCCACGCGCAGATGTACACGATGGGCACGATCCTCCGGCACGGCTCCGACGAGCAGAAGGAGCGCTACCTGCCGAGGATCGCGTCCGGGCGAGCTGCGGCTGCAGGCGTTCGGCGTCACGGAGCCGACGGTCGGCTCCGACACGACCTCGATCCAGACGACGGCCGAGCGCGTGGACGGCGGCTACGTCGTCCGCGGCCAGAAGATCTGGACGTCGCGCGCGCTGCACTCCGACCTGATGCTGCTGCTCGCGCGCACGACGCCGCTCGACCAGGTCGAGAAGAGGACCGAGGGGCTCTCGACGTTCATCGTCGACATGAAGCAGGCGCTCGCGGACGGGAAGATGACGATCCGCCCGATCAAGACGCTGATGAACCACGCGACGACGGAGATCTTCTTCGACGGCGTCGAGGTGCCCGCGGACGCGCTCGTCGGCGAGGAGGGCAAGGGCTTCCGCTACATCCTCGACGGGATGAACGCCGAGCGGATCCTGATCGCCGCCGAGTGCATCGGCGACGGGCACTGGTTCGTCGAGAAGGCGGCGCGCGTACGCGTCCGAGCGGGTCGTCTTCGGCCGGCCGATCGGCGCAGAACCAGGGCGTGCAGTTCCCGATCGCCCGCGCCCACGCGGCGATCGAGGCCGCCGACCTGATGCGCTACAAGGCGGCCTGGCTCTTCGAGCAGGGCCAGCCGTGCGGCGCCGAGGCGAACATGGCGAAGCTGCTCGCCTCCGAGGCCTCGTGGGCAGGCGGCGAACGCGTGCCTCGACACCCACGGCGGCTTCGGCTTCGCGGAGGAGTACGACGTCGAGCGCAAGTTCCGCGAGACGCGGCTCTACTCGGTCGCGCCGGTCTCGAACAACCTGTCCTCGCCTACCTCGGCCAGCACGTGCTCGGGATGCCGCGGTCGTACTGATGCGCTACACGCGCGTCTTCAGCGACCCCGACGGCGAGACACACTTCGAGGAGCTCGACACCGCCGGCGAGACGATCCAGGCGGTCGAGTCCGACCTCGTCGGCACGGTGTCGACCACGTTCCCGGTCACCGGCGTCTACTTCCGCGAGGTCGTCGAGGAGTCGAGCCCGGTGCCGCACAACGCGCCGTTCCCGCTCTTCATCGTCGGGCTCCGCGGGACGTTCTCGGTCGAGGTCTCGGACGGCGAGATACGCGAGTTCCCGCCGGGCTCGGTCGTTCTCGCCGAGGACACGACCGGCAAAGGCCACACCACGCGCCGCGTCGGCGTCGAACCACGCGCGACGCTGATGGCCCCGCTCGCTAGCGAGTAGCCGCGATCGCCTCGATCTCGATCTCGAGCTCGGGCAGCGCCAGCGAGGCGACCTCGACGATCGTGTCGGCCGGGTAGGGCTCGCTGAACCAGCGGCCGCGCAGCTCGACGATCCTCGGGAAGTTCGACATGTCGGTCAGGAAGATCGTCACCTTGACGATCCGGTCGAGGCCCGACCCGGCGGCGCCGAGCACACGCTCGAGGTTGCGGAATGCCTGCTCGGCCTGCGCGTCGAAGTCGCCGACGCCGACGAGCGCGCCCGACTCGTCGATCGCCGCCTGGCCCGAGACGAAGACGAGATCGCCGAGCCGGATCGCCTGCGAGATCTTGTACGGCGCGTACGGGTCGGGATCGGTCGCGATCTGCTCGAGGTCCGCCACCTGCGGATTCTCTCAGCCGGCGGCCGCGTTGAAGGCCACGAGCGACGCCGAGAGCTCCTCGCGCGTGAAGCCGCGGCCGATGAAGACGATCCGCGAGCGGCGGTCCTCGTCCGGCCACGCGTCGAGGTGCTCCGGCGGGTGGACGACGTGCTGGACGCCGTTGAGCGAGCAGCGGCCCTGCGCCGCCGACGTTCAGCAGCCCCTTCACGCGCAGCATGTCGTCGCCCCGCGCTCTGCAGGAGCATCGTCAGCCAGATCCCGAACGCGGCCCAGTCGAGCTCCTCCTCGAGGAAGAGGCAGCACGCGCGGACGTCGCCGTGCTCGGCGTGGCCGTCGATCGGGACAGGCCGCGAGGTCGCGTCCCGCGCCGCCGAAGAGCGCGCCGGGTCGACCTCGCCGAACGACGCCTCGAGCACCGTCGGCCGTCGGGTTGAGCCGCTCGAGCGCCGCGCGGACGCTCGCCCGCCTCGGCGAGGTCGGTCTTCGTGACCACGAGCCGGTCGGCGGCGGCGACCTGCCGCACCGACTCCGGCTCGCGGCAGGCCGTTGACCGCGTCCACGGTCGCGATCACGCGCTCGAGCCGGAAGTGGTGCTTGACGACCGGCTCGCGAGAGCAGCGTGTAGAGGATCGGCGCCGGGTCGGCGAGGCCCGTCGTCTCGACGACCACGCGCCGGAACGCGCGGGATCTCGCCGCGCTCGCGCCGGCCGAGCAGGTCGCGCAGCTCGTCCGCCAGGTCGCCGCGCAGGGAGCAGCAGACGCAGCCGCTCTTCAGCAGCACCGTGCGCTCGTCGACGCGGCGGAGCAGGTGGTGGTCGATCGCGACCTCGCCGAGCTCGTTGACGATCACCGCCGTCTCGCCCATCCCGGGATGCGCGAGCAGGCGCGAGAGCAGCGTCGTCTTCCCGCTCCCGAGGAAGCCGGTGAGGAGCGCGACCGGGCGTCCTCTCAGCGCAAGGGCGCGGACGAGCCCGGGGTCGCAGCGGGTCGAGCGGCGCGCCGGCCAGCCGCTCCGCCTCCACCCAGAGCGCGCCGAGGTTCGCGACGACCGACGGAGCGCCCCTTGCGGTCGCGGAGCACGTACACGCGGCCGCTCCAGTCGTCGAGCCGCAGGCCGAAGTGGTCGAGCACGCGGTTCAGCAGCGCGACCCGGAGCGTGCGCCCGCGCCGGCCGCCCTCCCGCTCGGCCCAGTGCTCCTCCATTAGCACCCCGCAGAGCGCGCACATGGCTTAGCGTTGTACCACCAGACCGGGAGGAGAGCGATGGCAAAGGAGATCTTCTGCTGATCGGCGTCGACGTCGACGCCGTCGCCGGGTGGCTCGGCAGCTACGGCGGCGAGGACTCGCCCGACGACATCTCGCGGGGCATCTTCGCGGGCGAGGTCGGTACGCTGCGCCTGCTGAAGATGTTCGACAAGTACGGGCTGAAGACGACCTGGTTCATCCCCGGGCACTCGATCGAGACGTTCCCGGAGGAGACGAAGATGATCGTCGACGCCGGCCACGAGATCGGGATGCACGGCTACTCGCACGAGAACCCGATCGCGATGACGCCCGAGCAGGAGGAAGCCGTCCTGCGTCAAGTGCATCGACCTGATCGAGGGCGTCTGCGGCCGCCGGCCGACCGGCTACGTCGCGCCGTGGTGGGAGTTCTCGAACGTCACCAACGAGCTGCTGCTCGAGCACGGGATCAAGTACGACCACAGCCTGATGCACAACGACTTCCATCCCGTACTACGTCCGCGTCGGCGACTCGTGGACGAAGATCGACTACTCGAAGCAGCCCGAGGAGTGGATGAAGCCGCTCGTCCGCGGCGAGGAGACCGACCTGATCGAGATCCCGGCGAGCTGGTACCTCGACGACCTGCCGCCGATGATGTTCATCAAGGGCGCCCCGAACAGCCACGGCTTCGTCAACCCGCGGCACCTCGAGGAGATCTGGCGCGACCAGTTCGACTACGTCTACCGCGAGGAGGACTACGCCGTCTTCGGGATGACGATCCACCCGGACGTCAGCGGGCGCCCGCAGGTGATCCTGATGCTCGAGCGGCTGATCGAGTACATCAACGGCCACGACGGGGTCCGCTGGGCGACGATGGACGAGATCGCCGACGACTTCAAGGCGCGCTACCCGCGCAGCTAGCTAGCCCCCTACGACCTGCTCTGCGGCCTCGGCGTCGATCCCGACGCCGAGGCCGAGCTCCTCCTCGACGCGGTGCACGGTCGTCCGCCGGAACTTGGCCCGGATCCCGATCACGACGAGGAAGGCGATGATCACCGCGATCGAGACGAGCGTCGTGGCCGTGCCCAGCGCGTAGAGGTCCGGCCGCAACGCCGCGGCCTGGATCAGGCCGACGATCTGGAGCGGCAGAGTGTTGTCGAGCACGAGCAGGACAGTTCGGTCGAAGTCGTTCCACGTCAGCGTGAAGCCGAACAGGACGGCGCCGAAGATCCCGGTCCAGACGAGCGGCAGCGTGACCTCCCCGAACGTCCGGAGCGCGTTCGCGCCGAGATCGCGCGCGGCCTCGTCGATGTGGTCGTCGTAGCGATTCCAGATCGCGACCATGACGAGGAAACCGAACGGAATGCCCCAGACCGTGTTCGTGCCGAGCGCCGTGTGCCAGAGCGACGTCTCCTGGTTCATCGTCTTCCAGAAGATCTGCGTCCCGAGGCCGAGCAGGAAACCCGGCGTCATCAGCGCGAGCAGGATGAGGTAGAACGCGAGCCCGTCGCCGCGGAAGCGGCGCCGGAACGCCATCGAGAGGCTGAAGGCCAGGAGGGCGACGATCGCGCCCGCCGCGAGGCTCACCCACAGCGAACGCTCGCCGGCCGCGCGGATCGCGTCCGCGTTCGTGAACTGGTGGCCGACCTGGCTCTCGAAGATCGACTTCCACCACAGGATGCCGACAGGCCCCTTGAACGGGAACGTGACGCCGCCGTAGTAGCCCTGGAAGGACAGGATCGCCATCAGGACCATCGGGGCGTAGAGAAAGATCAGGAAGATGACGAAGTAGACGGCGAGGCCCCACTTCGCCCAGTCGCGGCGGGGCTTGTACTGCCGCTTGATGACCCGGTCCTGCGTCCGCTCGGCGACGGGGGGCGCCACGGCCTCCACTAGATCTGCTCCCGCAGGTTCGCGAACCGCGTGATCCCGAAGACGCCGAGGATGAGGACGAACACGAGCAGGACGGCCGACGCGGCCCCCTGCGGGTACTGGGTGCCGATGATCTGGCTGTGGACGTAGACGCCGACAGTGGTGACCGCCCCCTGGCTGATCACCTCGACGGTGCCGTACTCGCCCATCGTCAGCACGAAGATGAAGATCGAGCCGATGACGATGCCCGGCATCGTCTGCGGGAGGATGACCTCTTTGAACGTGCTCCACCAGTTGCCCCCGAGGTCGCGTGCAGCCTCGAGCGCGTGCCGGTCGACCTGCGCGAGCAGGAAGAAGATCGGCGTGACCATGAACAGGATGTAGAGCTGGATCATCGCCAGCTGCACGGATAACTGCGTGAACTGGGTGTCGAGCAGCGGGTGGTCGTAGCTCGAGACGCCGATCTTGACCAGGAACTGGTTGAGCGCGCCGTGGCTGCCCATCAGCGGGTAGGCCCAGGCGACGGAGCGCGTGATGAAGCTCGTCCAGAACGGCGCCAGCGCGAGGATGAAGAGCGCGATCTGGTACTGCAGCTTCTTCACCTTCATCGCCAGGAAGTACGCGACCGGGAAGCCGAAGACGAGGCAGGCCGCGACCGCGATCGCAGAGATCTGGAAAGACCGCAGCATGTCCTTCCAGTAGGCGTTGTTCAGGCTGAAGGGATGCAGCAGCTGCCCGTAGTTGTGGAACGTCCAGTCCTTCACGAAGCCCTTGGACGTGTCCGGCGTCCAGAAGCTCATCAGGACGATGAAGATGAGCGGAGCGATCAGGTAGAAGCCGAGCCAGATGAAGCCCGGGAGCGCCCAGAGGAACGTGACCAGTCCCTGACCTCGCTCCCGCAGCCCCGCTTTCTGGACACCGAGCGCGCGCTCGTGCTCGGCCTCCACCTCCCGCTCGTCGGCCTCGATGTCCGCGAGATCGAGGCGTGGGACCGGCTTGGGACCGTCAGGAGGCGAGGAGCTGGACATCCTCCTCCTTCCAGGAGATCCGAATCGTCTCGCCCTCTCTGCCCCGGAAGTCCGGATAGCGCTCGCCGGGCACCTTCGCCAGCATCCGCTCGCCCCCGGCCACGAGGTGAAGCTTCACGAGATCGCCGAGGAACTCGACGAAGATGATCTCGCACCGGGCGGAGTTGTCCGGGGTCGCATCACCGGTCTCGCCGACCTCGACGGCCGCGGCCCGGATCGCGACGAGCATCTGCTCGCCGACGGCCGGTGCCGTGCCGTCGGCATGGCGGACGCTGACCCGAATGTGCTCCTGGTCTTCGATGACGACGCGACCGTTCTGGCTCTGCGTGACCGTGCCGCTGATGATGTTGTTGTCGCCCATGAAGCGGGCGACGAGCTCCGTGGCCGGCCTCGTGGCGATCGTCAGCGGGTCGGCGACCTGCTGGATGCGAGCGTCGTTCATGACCACGATTCGGTCGGCCATCGACAGGGCCTCTTCCTGGTTGTGCGTGACGTGGATGAACATCAGCCCGAGTTGGCGCTGGAGGTTTCGGAGTTCGACGCGCATGCGCAACTGCAGCAGGCGGTCGAGGTCCCCGAGCGGCTCGTCGAGGAGTAGCGCCTTCGGCTTGGTCACGAGCACACGCGCGAGTGCGACGCGCTGCTGCTGGCCCCCGGACAGGGCCGCGGGCTTCCGGTCCTGGAGCTCGGTGAGTCCGACCATGTCGAGCGCCTCGATCGCCTTCGCGCGCCGCTCCTCCTTGCCCATGCCCTCCATCTTCAGCCCGAACGCGACGTTGTCGAGCACGGACCGGTGCGGGAACAGGGCGAAGTGCTGGAAGACCGTGGTCGTCGGGCGCTTGTGCGGCGGCAGGTCGACGAGCGACTGGCCGTCGAGCACGATGTCGCCCTCGCTCGGGAACTCGTGGCCCCCGATCATGCGCAGCGTCGTCGTCTTGCCGCAGCCGGAAGGCCCGAGCAGGACGACGTACTCCCCGTGGTCGACATGCAGGTTGACGTCGTCGACCGCGACGGTGCCGCCGGCGAAGACCTTCGTGAGCCCGATCAGATCGAGCCCTGAGCCCGTAGGAGCGGAGGGGGCGGCTTGTGCCGCCCCCTCCTCGTTCGAGACTACGTCCCCCTCAGCCATTCAGTCCTAGGCGCTGAGGAAGTCGTTCCACCGCTTGACTTGGTATGCGGCCTGCGTGAAGTAGCTGTTCCACGAGGAGTAGTGGCCGATGCGCTGTCCGAACGAGCCACCGTCGCGAACCGAGCCCTTCTTGATGTCGCCGACCTTGCCGGTGATGCCCGGAAGATCGCGGCCCGCGCGGGCGCCGTTGTACCAGAAGTCGTACTCGTCGGTCTTGAACGGGATGCCGCCGGCCGGATTGGCCGCGCCGTTCTTCGCGATCCACGCCTTGAGCGTGGCCCCGTTGCCGATGTAGTAGCCCTGGCGCATGATCGTCGCGCCGAGCCAGCCGTCATACATCCAGTTGATGTAGTCGTAGCAGGCCTGCAGCTTCGCGGGATCGGACGCGACGTGCGTCGCGATGCCCTGAGCGCTGCACCAGCCCCGGAAGCCCGTGGGCGGCTTCGCGTACTTGACGTTGATGCCCTGGGCGACCAGGAGCGCCACCGCCGGTGACCACATCGACTCGACCACGACCTCCTTCGAGGCCATCAGGTTGACCGACTCGTTGAAGTTCGCCCAGTAGGCGCGGAACTGGCCGGCCTTCTTGTAGGTGGTGGCGACCTTCACGACCTTGTCGATCTCGGCCCTCGTCATGTTGCCCATGTCCTTCGGCTTGAAGATGCCGAGGGCCTTGAGCGCGTTGCCGACGTCCTGCATGACGATGCCGGGGTCCTTGAGCAGCGCGACCTTGCCCTTCCACTGCTTGTTCAGGAGCTCCTGCCAGCCGACCTGATTCGGCAGCTTCTTGAGAACATCGGCGTTGTAGCCGATCGAGTCGGCGTTGAAGTGCGCCGGCGGACCGACGATCCACCGAGGCATCGGGCCCGTCGTCTTGTTGGTCGCCTCGTTGGTGACCCACTGGACGATGTCCTTGTTGGACCTCGGGCCTTCCTTGGAAAGCGGCAGGCCGGTCGTGCCCTGCTTGAGGAAGAGCGCCCGGAACGGAGCGTCGCCGTCGCCGTAGGTTTCCGCCCTGGAGCCGGGATGCACCCTGCCCCACGCGAACAGCTTGTAGAGCTGTGGCCAGGCTGTGAGCTTCCTCGTATCGATCGGCATCAGGTGATGCGAGGCGTACATCTGGATGTACTGGTAGTTGTAGCCGCCGAAAACGTCGAAGGTCTCCGGCGCGGTGATCGCTTTCTGGACCATCGTCACCGGGTCGGTGACGGTCAGGGCGAACTTGAAGCCGAGGTCCGCCTCCGCCTTCTTCTGAACCTCGGGCGTCGGCCATTCGACGCCGAGCGTGATCACGCGCAACGTCCCGGTGAACGCGCCGCTCTTCTTCGGCGCCGCCAACGCAGCGCCTGCCAGCGCGCCGGCACCCGACACCGCCGCTGCTGCCACACCACCGCGCTTGAGGAGATCGCGGCGGGTCATACCGCCGGACTCCTCCTTGGGCTCCGTGCCTGTCAGACGCTGGTGCTCTCGGATCTCAGCCGCGAGTTCGCCAGGGTCTACTTCGAACTCCTCAGGCATGAACGAACTCCTTTCTCCTCGCCGCCCTCTCGAGGATTTCGAATGCCCACGCAGGCGCATGGAAGCCGTGCTCAGCGGCATCAGGGATGCCGCAACCGCAGATCTCGTTCACGCCCAGCCGTGGAATGAGAGTTGTATACAACGCTTGGGGGCCCGAGTCAATTGGGCAATGACGCCTAGCAGGGCGGCGACGGGAACCCGATCGCGTGACCGAGCTTCTGGGCCTTGGCGCCGGTCACGACGAACGCGACGTAGGCGACCTGGATGCCCCTCAGATCGGTCTTCGCCGCCGCGCGGAGCGCCTCGCCGAGCTTGGCGATCGAGCGCCGGTTGAGCTCGTTCCAGCGTGCGAGTTGCGCCCGGAGCTCGCGCGGCGGCGCGAGCCGGCGCACCGCCTCGGATTCGGCTCTCAGGATCGGCTCGACCTTCTTCACAGACTCGGTGATCTCGGAAGGAATGGTGACGTCGATGGGCGGCGGGATCTTGTCGAGCTTCGGGCCGTAGGTCCGGCAGATCGCCGCCACGCGCGCGAAGTACTGGCTCTTCGTCGGAGCGGCCTGCGACGTTCCGCTGCCGACGAGCACCACGATGACGGCGGCGATCGCGGCCGAGAGAGCGACACAGGCCGCGCCCAGCCCCAGGTACGAGCGTCGGTTCGTGCCAGCCACTATTGCGATTTTCGTCGGGCCGCGCCGTTTGGATTGGTCAGTGCCCCGCGGGCGGAGCGATCTCATCCGCGCAGGCGACGTTCGCGTAGCCCGAGCGAAAGGGCTCCTGGGCGCCGGACTCGGGGTCGTAGAGATGCCGCCACGTGCAGCCGGTGTCATTGGTGAGCAGGTGGATCGACACCGACGTGTCGGCTGACGTGGTCGTCACGCGGTGGATGTCGTCGTGTGGCGGGAAGAGCGCGTAGAAGTCGCCGGCCCGCAGCGCGCGCCGCTCGACGAGCCGCAGCTCCTCACCCTCGCGGGCGAAGATCTCCTCGTCCTGCTCGCCGCGGTACAGGCCGACGAGGCCCCATGCGAGGTGGTCGTGGACCGGCGTGGACGAGCAGGAAGGCACTACGAGCGCGAACAGGGACAGTGACTCGTCCTCGGCGCGGTAGAGCAGCCACTGGCCGATCCCGCCGCCCATGCCGCTCCCCGGCACCGGCGCCGCCAGCTCATCCGGCAGCCAGGCCTGGTCGGCGAGCAGCTCGGCGAAGCGTGGGCGGATCGCCTCGGCGGCATCCTGCGGCGAAGGCGCCGCCGCGATCGCCGCCTGCACGTCGGCGATGAACTCGCGGACGACCGGCGTGTCGAGGACGTACTCGTCGCTCACGTGCGCGGAAGTCTGACATTCGGTTGAACTTCGCGCCAGCGAGGCGTAGCGTCGCTCCATGAGCGCCTATCCGCACCTCTTCAGCCCGCTCCGGATCGGCAATGTCACCGTCCGCAACCGGATCATGCAGACCGCGCACGTGAAGCTCTTCGCGGAGGCCGCGGTCGACTCGCAGCGCAACGTCGACTACCAGGCCGCCCGCGCCCGGGGCGGCGCCGGGCTGCTGATCACCGGCAACCGCGTCGTGCACCCGACCTCGACCACGGGCTTCCCGCGCGTCGCGTGGCAGTACCTCCCGGAGGCGCTCGAGTCCGACCGGCGCCTGACCGCCGCCGTGCACGAGCACGGCGCCGTGATCTTCGCGCAGTTGAACCACTTCGGACTGAACGCGACGAGCGACTCGGCGGACGACCTGCGCGTCCTCTGGGGGCCGTCGGCGGTCAAGTCGCCCGCCTACGGCGAGACGCCGAAGGCGATGGAGCCCGAGGACATCGCCGAGGTCGTCGAGTGGTGGGCGCGCTGCGCCGAGCTGTCCCGCGAGGGCGGCTTCGACGGCACCGAGGTGCACATCTCGCACAGCTACCTGCTCCACCAGTTCCTCTCGCCGCTCTACAACAAGCGGACGGACGAGTACGGCGGATCGTTCGAGAACCGGCTTCGGTTCGGGCGCGAGGTGATCGCCGCCGTGCGCTCGCGCGTCGGGAAGGACTGGGTGGTCGGCGTGCGCATCAGCCTCAGCGACTTCATCCCGGGGGCGCTCGACATCGACGATGCGATCCGCGTCGCGCAGACGCTGGAGGCCGACGGGCACCTCGACTACGTCAACGTCACCGCCGCCGGCTACCACAACATCTTCCTCGCGATCCAGCCCTCCGACGAGCCCGACGGCTACCTCGTCGACCTGACCGCGCAGGTGAAGGCGGCGGTCTCGGAGCTGCCGGTGTTCACCGTCGGCGGGATCAAGGATCCCGCGCTCGCCGAGGAGATCCTCGCCTCCGGCAAGGCGGACATGGTCGCGATGACGCGCGCGCAGATCGCCGACCCGGAGTTCGCGAACAAGGTGCAAGAGGGACGCGAAGACGAGGTCGTCCACTGCATCCGCGGCAACCAGGGCTGCATCGGGCGCGTCTTCAAAGGCCTGCCGATCAGCTGCACGGTCAACCCCGCCGCGGGTCGCGAGGGACGGCTGCGGCCGCTCGTCGCGGCCGGGGAGCCGGCGCGCTGGGTCGTCGCGGGCGGCGGCCCGGCGGGGATGAAGGCCGCCGTGACGCTGGCCCGACGAGGTCACTCGGTCACGCTGCTCGAGCGCGACGAGGCGCTCGGCGGGCAGGTGAACCTGATCCTGCGCACGCCTGGTCGCGACGAGTTCGGCTGGATCACGCGCGACCTGGAGGTGCAGCTGCGGAAGGCCGGCGTCGAGGTGCGGCTCGGGACCGAGGCGACCGCGGACGCCGTGCGGCGGGCTCGAGCCCGACGGCGTGCTCGTCGCCACCGGCGTCGTCGCCGAGCCGCACGGGCTTCTCGAGCGTGAACCCGCTCGTCGAGCAGCTGCCCGGGAGCGACGGGGACCACGTGCTGACGGGATGGGACGTGCTGCTCGGGTCGCGCCCGGTCGGCGACCGGGTCGTCGTCCTGGACGACGACGGCTCGCGCGCGGTGGCGGGCGTCGCCGAGGTGCTCCTCGACGCCGGCAAGCACGTCGAGCTCGTCAGCCGCTGGCCGGCGCTCTTCCCCGGGACGATGACGACGCTCGACATGCCGCATGTCTACGGCCGGCTGCTCGGCAAGGGGCTCGAGTACCGGCTGAACTCGTGGGCGAGCGGGATCGAGGGCGACCGGGTGTCCCTCTTCAACCTGTATACAGGCGCCGCAGACTCGATCGAGGGCATCGACACGGTCGTGCTCGCCACGGGACAGAAGTCGAACGACGAGCTCTACTTCGCGCTCAAGGGGACGGTCGAGAACCTGCACCGGATCGGGGACTGCCTCGCGCCGCGCAAGCTCGACCACGCGATCTACGAGGGCGAGCTCGCCGGACGCGAGCTGTGGTCGCCGGAGGAGCGCTACATCTACGAGGGCGAGCTCGAGCGCTGGGAGGAGGCGACGGTCGGGGCGACCGTGTAGCGCGGGGCGATCAGCCGGTTGAGGAGGAGGTACGTCGCGGCGGCAGGCCCCGAGGCCCCAGGCGATCTTCAGCCACGAGTGTGAGAGCGAGTAGTAGAGCGCGACTCCCGCGCCGATGGCGACGATCGCCGGGACGTTGACGCCGTTCAGGTAGCGGTACGGCCCGTTCGGGTCGAAGAGCGCAGAGACGTCGATCCGGCGGCGCTTGACGATCACGTAGTCGACGAGCATCACCCCCGCGAGCGGCGCGGCGACGTTCCCGAGATGGACGATCCACTTCTGCGCGCTGTCGATCACGTCCGGCGCAGCCGAGAGGCCGACGGCGGCAGCGGCGACGAGGATCGTCGCCCTCAGCCGCCCGAGCGCGGGGATCGTGTTCACGAGCGACAGGCCCGCCGTGTAGACGTTGCCGATGTTCGCGGAGATCCCCTGGACGACGATCGCGATCAGGAGCAGCGCGAGCAGCGGCCTGCTGCTCGTCAGGTCGGCGAGCGCGACGAAGGGTTGGTCTCACCCGTCGCCGCCGCCGCGTACCCGCCGATGAACGCGTCGACGAACGCCGCGGCGAGGGCGGAGGCGGCGAGGCCGATCCGCACGTCGCGGTGCGTCGGTGTGTAGCGGCAGAAGTCGGCGACGCTCGTGACCAGCGTCAGGCTCGAGCCCGCCATCAGCGTGACGACGCCGGCGAAGCCGACCCAGGTGAGGTGCTGGTCGGGCGAGTCGAAGACGCGGCCGACGTCGAAGCGCGGGTCGTCCGTCGACGCGTACAGCGTGACCATCACGGCGACGAACCCGAGCGAGATCGGCAGCACGACCCGCAGCAGCCAGCGCATGACGTCGAAGCCGAGCACCGCCAGCGTGGCGTGGAACAGCGCGACCCCCAGCGCGATCGGGACGAGCGGGGGCTTGCCGGCGCCCATCGCCACCACCACCGCCTGGATTGCATACGCGGCGGCGAGGGCCTGCGCCGCGAACCAGTACGTCGCCGCGATCACGCGGTACGGCGAGCTGAGCAGGCGCGCGCCCCAGAAGCCGAGCGTCGCGCGGGCCGCGACCTGGCCGGTGAGCCCGTAGTCGACGCCCACCTCGCGCGATCGGGACCATCACGGCGTAGGCGAGCGCCTGCCCGAGGAGGATCGCCAGGATCGCCCACCAGAACGGGAGCCCGAAGCCGGCGACGGCGATCGCCCCGACCACGTACATGACCGGGTTGA
This sequence comes from uncultured Actinomycetes bacterium, assembly GCA_963779025.1. Lineage (GTDB taxonomy): Bacteria > Actinomycetota > Thermoleophilia > Gaiellales > Gaiellaceae > DATBLE01. The sequence continues at coordinate 447,958 of CAVZWR010000019.1, read as the reverse complement.
GGAAGAAGGTGAAGTTGATCGCGAACAGGTCCCGCCAGCGGGTCGTCCGCAGCTCGGCGGGGATCGGCTCGACCCCGTATTCCTCTACCGCCGGCACCGCTTACGTGCGGCTGTGCGCAAGAAGAAGTCGATCACGACCCGGTTGTGCTCCTCGGTGTTGTCGAAGATCGTCGAGTGGTTCGAGCCGGCGATCACGTGCCGCTCGGCGTTCGGGATCGCCTCGTAGATCGCCTCCTGCCCTGCGCCGTCGGGGCCCTGGTCCCACGGCGTCATCAGGTCCTCGTCGCCGCCGAGCACGAGGGCGGGTGAGGTGATCTTCGGCAACCACCCGCGCAGGTCCATGTCGCACATCGCCTGGCACGCGGCGGTGAAGACCTCGATCCGGTTCGAGTCGCGCAGGATCTGCTGGATCGTGTCGATCGCGGCGACGCCGTCGGGCGTCTCCAGGAACCTCTTCGAGAGCGCCTGCCACGCGATCAGCTCGGCGAGGATCCGGCTGCCGGGGCCGTCGGGGTCCAGGCGGGCGATGTCGATCCAGTTCTTGAAGATCAGGCGGCCGGCCATCCCCAGCTTGGCCGCGGCGCAGTTGATCACGACCGAGGTCGTGCGCTCGGGGTACTTGCCGGCGAAGACGATCGCGATCATCCCGCCCATCGAAGTGCCGTGGACATGCGCCTGGTCGATCTCCAGCGCGTCCATCAGGCCGGCGAGATCGTCGGCCCAGACCTCCATGTCGTAGTCCTGCACCGGCCGGTCGGACTGGCCGTAGCCGCGCAGGTCGAAGTCGACGACCTTGAAGTGCTTGGCGAGCTCGGGCGTCGCGGGCGCGAAGTTGAAGTGTCCGAAGCCGGCACCGTGGATCTGGACGACCGGCTCGCCCTCGCCCGACACCTCGTGCCAGAGCTCGACCCCGTTTACGCGCACCCTGTCACCCATCACGGCCGACTATTGCACGATGTCTGACATTCGAGCAAGATCGCCGTGGTGAGCGAGGAGCGCTTCATCGAGCGCATGACCTGGCCGGAGGTCGAGGCTGCGATCGACGGCGGCGTCGACACCGTCCTGATCCCGATCGGGACGACCGAGCAGCACGGCCACCACATGCCGCTCGACACCGACTGCGTGATCGCGCGGGCGTTGTGCGCGCGGACGGCCGAGGCGGCCGAGGCCGAGGGCCTGAGCGTGCTCGTTGCGCCCACGGTCAACGTGTCGCTCTCCTGGTACCACATGCAGTTCCCGGGGAGCATCCGCCTTTCGACGACGACGTTCTTCGACGTCTTCCGCGACATCTGCGACTCGCTCGTCCATCACGGCTTCGAGCGACTCGTCGCGGTCAACGGGCACGGCGGGAACGTCGCCGCGCTGACGGTCGCGGTCAACCACTACTTCGAGACCACGGGGCGGCGCGTCTTCCTCGCGCAGTGGTGGGACCTGGCGGGCGACGTGCTCGCCGACGTCGAGGGGCCGCTGATCCACGCCGAGGAGGCGGAGACCTCGCTGGCGATGGCGCTCGGCCAGCGGGTCGAGACCGACCGCGCGACGCGCGATGCCTGGGACCGCGGCGAGGCGGTGCGCGAGGCGGGCCTGCCGTGGACGTCGCTCGGCCGCTACGAGATGCGCCCGAAGGGGCCGGGCGTGATCGTGCCGATGGACATGCTCCGCGACATCACCGAGTCGGGCGTGGTCGGCGACGCGACCCGCGCGAGCAAGGAGCTCGGAGAGCGGATGGTCGCCGCGGTCGTGCCCCGCATCGTCCAGGTCTGCAAGGACCTCGCCGGAAAGGAGCAATAGATGGCCCGTCAGGTGATCGATCTCTCCCAGCCGCTGTCGCGGGAGTCGCAGCTGCACCCGTTCTTCCCGCCGACGCAGATCCTCCGGCACATCCAGCACACGGACGCGGCGCCGGGCCGGCCCTCGTTCAGCGCCGAGATCATCATCACGTCGAACCACGCCGCGACCCACGTCGACGCGTTCGGCCATTACGACCCGGGCGGCGTCGCGATCGCCGAGATGCCGCTCGACACGTTCTGCGGCGACGCGCTCTGCGTGGACATCCGCCAGTACGAGCGCGGCCACGACGTCACGGCGGCCGAGGCCGAGCAGGCGGTCGAGGCGAGCGGCCAGGAGCTGCGCGAGGGCGACATCCTGCTCTTCTGCTCTGACCACTACAACCGCACGGCGGGGACGCCGGCCTTCCTCGACGGGTTCTGCGGAATCTCCGCCGAGGCCGTGCACTGGATGGCGGATCGCGGCGTGAAGATCTTCGGCGTCGAGACGATCAGCCCCGACCTCGTCTACCTGACCGACGAGTACCCGACGCACAAGGCGTGCGCCGAACGCGGGCTCACGCACTACGAGAACCTCAACAACCTCAAGGACGTCCTGAACCAGCGGTTCCTGTTCGTCGGGTTCCCGCTGCGCCTCGAGGTTGCCTACGGCTCGCCCGTCCGGGCGGCCGCGATCGTGGAGGACTGAGATGTCACAGACGCTGCTGAACCGGACGACGGCGACGAAGGAGAACGCGCTCACCACCGAGGAGCGCGACGAGTTCCTGACCGGGAAGCGGATCGGCCGGCTCGCGACCAACCGCGAGGACGGCTGGCCCCATCTGACGCCGATCTGGTACGTGTGGGAAGGCGACCGGTTCGTCCTCACGCTCGGCAAGAGCAGGCGCCACCTCCGGAACATCGCCCGCGATCCGCATGTGACGCTGTGTGTCGACGAGGACCCGCGGACGACCGACCTGACGAAGTCGCCGCGCGCAGTCGTCTGCTTCGGGCTCGGCGAAGCTGGTGGAGGACGAGGCCGGGGTGCGCGAGATCACGGCGAAGGTCGAGCAGCGCTACCTGCCTGAGGACGTGCGCGGGCCCGAACTGGACGAGCTGCTCTGGTTCGAGGGGCGCGTCGGGGTGGAGATCACGCCGCAGCGCTGGCTCGCCTGGGATCAGGGCAAGGGCTAGGGCTCGACGCTGATCTCGACGCGCTCGGGCGCGGTGCCGAGCACGTCCGCGTGGCCGTTCTTCGGGATCACGCGCCGCAGCAGCGAGAACCCGCCCGCGCCGTCGGCGAACGGGTACGGCGACAGGCGCACGTGCCACGGCGCGACCGGCTCGATCCGGTAGCCCTGGAGCTCGGCCTCCTCGCCGTCGCGCATGCAGAAGTAGAGCGAGAGGCGGTCGAAGAGCTGGAGCCGCTCGTAGTCCTCCCAGCGGCCCTTCGGGTCGCCGCCGAACTTCGCCTCCTGCTCCGCGACGAACGCCTCCACCTCGTCTTGAACCTCCGCCGCGCGGGCAAGGCCGAGCGCCTGGTCGAGGCCGTAGCGCTGCCGGTAGATCCCGGCGCCGTGCATCGAGACGAGCAGGCCTGCGTCGGCGTCCTCCTCGGTGATCGCCGCGATCCCGGCCCGGTAGAAGGCGAGGTGCGCGCGAACGTCGACCTCGAGGAAGTTGACCGGCTTGCCGTCGCCGTCGACCCGCGGCGACTGCTCCCAGACCGCCCAGCCGTCGTCGTGCCGCTCGGTGGCGATGACGAGGGAGGGCGAGAGCGACGCTCGCCCAGGCGCGCGCGAAGGCCGCCGACAGGTCGGCGTGGTCGGGCTGCATGACGACCTGCCACGCGTCGCCGAGGTCGCGGACGATCACGCGCCCCACCCCGCGGCGGCAGCTCCTCCAGGTGCGCGACCACTTCGTCGACGCCGACGACGTCGCCGTACTTCGTGTCGATGTCGTACAGGTTCGCCTCGTGCGCGGCGGGGTTGCGATCGCCGACCGCCTCGCGCGGGCACCGCCGGCCGGTAGCCGTGCTGGATCGCGTCGACCGCGGTCGCGCGCACGCAGCCGGACGTGGACGCGCCCGTGACCACGACGCTGTCGCACCCCGCCGACGCGAGCAGGCTCGACAGAGGCGTCCCGTAGAACGCAGACGCGAACAGCTTGTTCAGCACGGGCTCGCCCGGCAGCGGCGCGATCCGCGGGTCGATCTCGACCCACCGGCTACCCGCCTCGAGCGTGAGCAGCGCCGGGATCTTGTCGATGAACGCGGCGGCCGCGACCTTGCCGCCCTCGTCGTAGGAGACGGTCGTGTAGACGACCGGCAGTTCCGCGCGGCGGAACTCGTCCAGCAGCCGCCGGATCGCGGCGACGACGTCCTCGAGGTCGCAGACGAGGGGCGACGCCGGGTCGGTGAAGCCGACGTTGACGTCGATCACGAGCAGGGCGGGCCTCTGTCCGAAGCCCGCCCGCCCGTGGAACCCCTCGTGACTTCACGGCTTCGGGATGCCGTCCCCTGCGCGCACGCGCGCGAGCGCCTCGTCGCCGGGCTCGAGCGGCGACCAGCGCAGCGGCGTCGCCGGCACCGGCGGCTTCAGGCCGGTCTCCGCCTCGCAGTTGGCGAGCGCCTCCTCGAGCGGCGGGCCGAAGTCGAACGAAAGCGCCTCGCCGCGCTCCTCGCGCTGGCGGCCGCGCTCGGCCTCGGTCGCCGCATCGTCGACCGTGCCGTCGTCGTTCAGCACGACGCCGTAACCGCTCTTCGCCTTCTCGCGCGAGACGAGCCCGAAGGAGACATCGCGCGCGACGGCGTCCGTCGGCCGGTCGAGCCGGTCCTTCCAGCCGCCCCCGCCCGCGGTGCGGTAGACGAGCATGTCGCCGGGCTCGACCACGATCTGGTCGACCTTCGACGGGAGCCGTTCCTCGGTCCCGTCGGCGCGCTTGAGGATCTTCTCCGAGCGCCCGCCCGGCTCGCCGCCGAGCACGCCCCACGGCCGCGTCAGCCAGCGGTCGTCGTGGATCGAGATCTCGCCCGGCTCGAGGTAGACGTAGCGCTTCTCGACGCCGTTGCCGCCGCGGTGGAAGCCGGCGCCGCCGGAGTCCGTGACCGTCGTGTAGCCGTCGATTCTCATCGGGTAGTAGGCCTCGAGGTACTCGGTCGGGATGTTCTCGAACAGCGGCCACCACGAGTGGCCGTCCATCCCGTCCCCGATCGGCCGGCCGGGGATCCCGCCGTAGAGGATCTCCATCGAGTAGAAGAACTCGCCGTTCCCGTCCCAGCCCGAGTAGAGCATGTACGGCGACGTGCCGTACCCCGCGGCCGTGTTCAGCTCCGGCGCCTGCTTGACGAGCGCACCGCCGAGCACGTCGAACTGCCGCGCGAGCGCGTGCGTGCGGCATCCCAGAGCGGCCGGGAAGCGCGGCCGCAGCAGCGAGCCCCTCCGGCATGACGACGTGCAGCAGGGGATAGAACCCGTCGTTGAAGAGGATCTGGGGATCGTTGACCATGATCAGGTAGATCCCGATGAACATCTTGAACATGCCCTCTGAGAGGTAGAAGTTGATCGGGCCGACGGCCTGGGGATCCGTGCCCGACCAGTCGAAGAAGGCGTGGTCGCCCTCCCGCCAGATCGTCAGCTTCATCTTGTAGGGGCCGTTGCCGAGCCCGTCGTCGTCGATCCAGTCCTCGAACGACTGCGGCTCCTCCGGGATCGCGAGCTGGATCAGCGTCCGCATCGCCTCGTAGGTGCGGTCGAGCAGCGCCTGGAGGCCGGCCAGGTAGATGTCCTTGCCGAAGCGCTCGCACAGCTCCATCACGCGCTTCTCGCCCGCGCGGCAGCCGGCGACGATCGCGAACAGGTCGGCCCGGTTCATCTCCGGGAGCCGCACGTTGTTGAAGATCAGCCGGAGGATGTCCTCCTGGGGGACGCCCCGCTCGATGATCTTGACCGGCGGGATGATGATCCCCTCCTCGAAGATCGTCTTCGCGCCGGTGGGCAGCGAGCCCGGTAGCGGGCCGCCGCAGTCCATCTGGTGGCCGAACTGCGAGGACCAGCCGACGAGCTCGTCCTCGTAGAAGATCGGCACGAGCACGAGCCAGTCGTTCGTGTGCGAGATCGAGGCGGAGCACTTGAACGGGTCGGACGTGAGGATCACGTCGCCCGGGTACACGCCCCGGTCCCAGTCCTCCATCATCTCGTTGATGTAGGCGCCGAACTGCCCGACGACCATCCGGCCGCGCGGGTCGGTGATCATCGGGAACTCGTCGTGCTGCTCGCGGATGACCGGGCTCATCGCGGAGCGGAAGAGCACGGCGTCCATCTCGTAGCGGGCGCTCTTCAACGCGCCCTCGATGATGTCGAGGGTGACCGGGTCGACCTCGACGTCCGGAATTTCGGCGATACGGAGCTCTTCGGTGACTGCCATCTCTCCCTCGCTCAGTCGTTGGGGGTGATCAGGATGTTGAAGTTCGAGTCCACCTCGGCGCGGTAGCCCGGGAGGACGACGGTCGTCGAGTCGAACTCGGTGACGATCGCCGGCCCCTCCAGCAGGGCGCCGGGCTGCAGCTTGGCGCGGTCGTAGATCTTCGTCGCGACGCGCTTGCCGTCGAAGATCACCTCGTGCTCGTCGACGACGGCGGCCGACGCGTCCGGCGAGCCGAGGTCGCCGACCGGCAGCTCGGGCTTCGGCACGGCGCCGTAGCCGACCGCGCGCAGGTTGACGATCTCCGACGCGGTGCCCGGCATGCGGAAGCCGTAGAGCTGCTCGTGCAGCTGGTTGAACCGCTCCTCGAGGTCGTCGAGCCCGTTGCCGCGCACCTCCGCCGGGGTCGAGCGCGACCGGGATCTCGTAGCCCTGCCGGTGGTAGCGCATGTCCGCCGTGTAGGCGATCCGCTGCGCGTCCTCGGCGATCCCTTCACCGACGAGCCAGGCCTTCGCCTGCTCACCGAGGCCGTCGAGGATGCCCGCGACCTCGTCGCCGGCCGCGGCCGAGACGAGCCGGATGTACGTCTGCGCGAACTCGTCGCGGAAGTCGGCGACGAGGTCGCCGATCGCGCAGAGCAGGCCCGGCGCCGGCGGGACGATCACCGGGAACGAGCCCATCAGCTTCGCGAGCGCGTTGGCGTGCAGGGGCCCGGCGCCGCCGTAGGCGACGAGCGCGAAGTCGCGCGGGTCGTGGCCGCGCTGGACGGAGACGAGCCGCAGCGCGCCGGCCATGTTCTCGTTGACGATCGCGAGGATCCCCTCCGCGGCCTGCTCGACCGAGTCGAGCCCCATCGCGTCGGCGACCTTCTGCACGGCGGCCGTGGCGGCCTCGACGTCGAGCTCCATCTCGCCGCCGAGGAGGCGCGGCGGCAGGTGGCCGAGGACGACGTTCGCGTCCGTCACGGTCGGCTCGGTCCCGCCCTTGCCGTACGCGGCCGGGCCGGGCTCGGCGCCGGCCGACTGCGGGCCGACGCGGAGCGCCTTCGTCAGCTCCGGAACGTGGGCGATCGAGCCGCCGCCGGCGCCGACGGTGTGCACGTCGACGGAAGGCACCTTGATCTTGAAGTGGCCGATCGCGGTCTCGCGGCCGATCGTCGGCTGGCCGTTCTGGCAGAGCGCGACGTCGGTGGACGTCCCGCCCATGTCGAACGTGAGGATGTCCTCGTACCCGGCCTTCCCGGCGACGTAGAGGGCGCCGGCGACCCCGCCGGACGGGCCCGAGAGCACGCCGTAGATCGGGTTGCGCGCCGCCTCGCGCGTCGTCATCAGCCCGGCGTCGGAGCGGAGGATGTTCACGTCGGCCTGCGCGCCGATCCCGTTCAGCTGCTCCTGGAGCCGGTTGACGTAGTCGGCCACCTTCGGCCGCACGTACGAGTTCATGCAGGCGGTCAGCGCGCGCTCGTACTCGCGGAACTCCGGCAGCACCTCGGACGAGAGCGTGACGGGGAAGCCCGGGTAGAGCCGCTCGACGATCTCGCCGATCTCCCGCTCGTGCGCGCCGCTCACGTACGAGTTGATCAGCGCCACGGTCAGCGTCTCGACGCCCGACTCGACGAGGTCGCGGACGACGCCCTCGACCTGCGTCACGTCCACGGGGACGATCGTCTCGCCGGCGTGGTCCATCCGCTCGACCGCCTCGCGCGTGTCCGCGAGCGAGGCCGGCGGGTCCGGCTTGATCATGATGATCCAGCCCGCGAGCGGCCCCGGCGTCTGCGAGCGCGCCAGGTGCAGGATCTGCTGGAAGCCCTGCGTCGTGATCAGCCCGACGCGCGCGCCCTTCGACTCGAGCACCGCGTTCGTCGCGACGGTCGTGCCGTGGAGGATGTTCCTGATGTCGCCGACGTCGATCCCGGCCTCCGCGCAGATGCGCTGGACGCCGGTGAGCACGCCCTCCGAAGGGTCGGCCGGCGTGGACGGGGTCTTCACGCGGAACCGGCCACCCCCGTCGCCGTTTCCGTCCTCCGACCAGGAAGAGGTCGGTGAACGTGCCACCGACATCCACCCCGAGCCTGTACGCCATTCGATCCTCCCTTTAGCCTGCGACCGGCTCGAACGTGCCGGCGCGGTAGACCTGTCCCGGTAACGGCCGCCCGAGCTCGACTTCGAGCCACTCGGCGACCGTGATCATCGCGGCGAGATCGATCCCTGTCTCGATCCCCTCGCCGTGGAGCATGTAGACGAGATCCTCTGTGCAGATGTTCCCGGTCGCGCGCGGGGCGAAGGGGCAGCCGCCGAGCCCGCCGACGGACGCGTCGAGCACCGTCGCGCCCGCCTCGATCGCGGCATACGCGTTCGCGAAGCCGGTGTTGCGCGTGTTGTGCAGGTGCACGCCGACGAGCGGCGCGACCTTCAGCGCCTCGCCGACGAGCTGCTTGACCTGGCGCGGCACGCCGACGCCGACCGTGTCGGCGAGGACGACCTCGTCGGCGCCGGCCTCCGCCAGCTGTCGCGCAAAGCCGATCACCCGCGCGGGGTCGACGGCGCCCTCGAACGGGCAGCCGAACGAGACGCCGATCGTCACCGTCGCGCGGATCCCGTCCTCGTGCGCGCGGCCGACGATCGCGCCCGCGGCCGCCAGTGACTCCTCGGGCGAGGCGTTCTGGTTGCGGCGGTTGAACGACTCCGTCGCCGCGAAGGCCACGTGCACCTCGTCGAGGCCCGTCGCGGCGAGGCGGTCGTACCCGCGCTCGTTCAGGACGAGCCCGGCGTAGACGACGCCCTCGACCCGGTCGATCCCGGCAACGACCTCCTCCGCGCCCGCCATCTGGGGAACGAGCTTCGGGTTGACGAAGCTGACCGTCTCGATCCGCGGCACGCCCGCGGCGGCGAGCCGGTTGACGAGCTCGGCGCGCGTCTCCGGGTCGAGGTGCTTCTCCTCGTTCTGGAGCCCGTCGCGCGGACCGACGTCGCAGATCGTGATCAAAGGATGCCGTCCTCCTGGAGCTGGGCCAGCTCGTCGTCGGAGAGCCCGAGCAGGCCGCCGTAGACGTCCCGGTTGTGGCTCCCCTCCTCCCACGTCGCCGACCAGCGCACCTCGCCGGGCGTCTCGGAGAACTTGGGGACGATTCCGGGCCCGATGTACGTGCCGAACTCGGGGTCGTGGTGCTCGAGCAGCATGTCGCGGGCACGGTACTGCTCGTCCTCGAAGATGTCGGCGATCGTGTAGATCGGCCCGCAGATCACGCCCGCCTCGTTGAGGATCGAATCGATCTCGGCCGCGGTGTGGCGGCCGGCCCACTCGGCGACGATCCCCTCGAGCTCCTCCTGGTTCGAGCCGCGGGCGAGGTGGGTCGCGAACCGCTCGTCGCTCGGCGAGCTCGGGCTGCCCCATCGCCTCGCAGAGCCGGCCGAAGACCTTGTCCGCGTTGGCGGCGATCACGATCCAGGTGCCGTCGCTCGACTTGAAGATGTTCGAGGGCGCGACCCCCTTCAGCCCCGTCCCGCCGGGGCCGCGGACGATCCCGAGCCGGTCGTACTCGGGAACCATGCTCTCGAGCAGCGCGAAGCAGGCCTCCATCAGCGAGACGTCGACGACCTGGCCGCGCCCGCCGCCGAGCGCGTCGCGCCGGTAGAGCGCGGCGAGGATGCCCTGCACCGCGAACATCCCGGCGAGCGAGTCGCCGAGCGAGATGTGGATCCGCGGCGGCGGCTCGTCCGGGAAGCCGTTGATGTAGCGGATGCCGCCCATCGCCTCCGACACCGAGGCGAAGCCGGCGCGCGGTGCGTACGGCCCGGTCTGGCCGTAGCCGGAGACGCGCGCGATCACGAGCCCGGGGTTGACGGCCCACAGCTGCTCGGGGCCGAGGTTCCAGCGCTCGAGCGTGCCGGGGCGGAAGTTCTCGACCAGGACGTCGCTCTGCTCGGCGAGCCCGAGCAGCAGCTCCTGCCCCCGCTCCTCGCGCAGGTTCAGGGTCACGCACTTCTTGTTCCGGGACTGCACGGGCCACCAGAGCGACCGGCCCTCGTAGCGGGCGTGGCCCCAGTCGCGGAGCGGGTCCGGCTGCCCCGGCGGCTCGACCTTGATGATCTCCGCGCCCATGTCGCCGAGCAGCCGCCCGGTGAACGGCCCGGCGAGGAGCATGCCGAGCTCGACGACGCGGACCCCGGCGAGCGGGCCCGGCCCGTCGACGTCGGGGCGGCTGCGCGGCTGCGCGCCGACCGCCTCGCTCACGGCGCCTCCGGAACGGCGACCGGCTCCGCCCGAACGTGCGCAACCAGCAGGTCGCGGGCCTCGAAGACGTGCTCCTTCATGATCAGCTCGGCTCGCTCCGCGTCGCCCGTCGACAGCGCGTTCACGATCTGCCGGTGGTAGTGGGAGGAGATCCGCTTCTGGTCGGGCGAGTACCAGATGTACGACTTGTAGACGAGCGGCAGCTCGATCACGCGGCGCACCATGCCGGCCAGGCGCGCGCTGCCGGCGAGGTCGAGGATCGTGCTGTGGAAGAAGAGGTTCTCGCGCACGAGCTCGCGCAGCTCGTCGGTCGGACTGAGGGCGTCGAAGCGGTCGCAGCTCTCCCGCAACCGCTCGAGATCAGGCTCGGCGATGCGGCCCGCAGCGCGGCGGGTCGCGTGGCCCTCGAGCAGCGCGCGGAGCATGTACAGATCCTCGAGGTCCTCTGCGGAGTGCGCTCTGACGGTCGCCCCGCGGTTCGGCTCCGCGGTGATCAGGCCCTCGACCTGGAGCATCAGCAGCGCTTCGCGGATCGGAGTCCGGCTGATCCCGAGCTGGCGGGCGAGCTCCTCCTCCTTCAGCCGCTCGCCGGGCTCGAGCCGCCCGTCGATGATCGCCTCGCGGATCAGCTCCGTCGCAGCGAGGCTCGCATTCCGTACGAGGCCTTCTCCTTTGTCGAGCGTCCCAGGCACGCGGGAGGAAAATACAGTATGCAATCCGGCTTTCCAACGGGGCTAAGGTAGACGGATGGATCGGGTCGCGATCGCACGCGAGGAGCGCCGTCGCCAGGTGACCGAGGACCTGGAGTTCGAGCGCGACCGCGCCGGCCAGCTGCGCGAGGAGATCAACCGGCTCGCGCTCGAGCTGGAGGGGCCCGGGATCGACGAGGAAGTGTTCGCGAAGATGCCGGCGGAGGACGTCGAGCTGATCCGCGCCGCCGTGCAAGGCGACCGCCGACCGCGAGGTCGATCGAGGAGGACTGGCTCGACTTCGGCGACGAGACGCACGCAGGAGGACCAGGTGGACGACGAGCAGCTCGAGGCCGAGCTCCGGGCCGAGCAGGAGGCGGAGATCGTGCGCCTCCAGGAGGAGATCGTCGCCAGCGAGCGGCGCCAGCAGGCGCTCGAGACCTACCTCGAGGCGCTCGGCTCGCTCGGCTGAGCCTCGTCGCCCGGCCGGCGGAAGTACTGCGCTCCCGCGCCGCGGCTCGACGCCTCGTCGCCGGGGTTGAGCAGGCCGCAGGTCCGCAGCGACAGGCAGCCGCAGCCGATGCAGGTGGTCAGCCGGCCGCGGATCGCCTCCAGCGCCGCGATCCGCTCGTCCAGCTCGCGCGCCCAGCTGCGTGAGAGCCGCTCCCAGTCGCGCTTCGTCGGCGTCCGGCGATCGGGCAGGAGGTCGAGCGCGGTGCGGATCCGCTCCAGCGGCACTCCGGCCGCCTTGCCTGCCTGGACGAGCGCGACCCGCCGCAGCGTCGCCCGGTCGTACCGGCGCTGGTTCCCGTCGGTCCGGCGCGACGCGATCAGGCCCTGGCGCTCGTAGAAGCGAAGCGCCGAGGACGAGACTCCGCTCCGCGCGGAGAGCTCTCCGATCGTGAGCTCGGTCAGCACTTGACTTAAACAATAGTTGAAGTTGTACGGTGCTAGACATGGCGACGACGACCGCACTCGGCTACGAGGATCTGCCCCGGCTGTTCGAGCGGATGAGCGGCGACGAGAAGCACGATCCGAGCTCGCTCTCGACCCTCGACGTGCTCTGGGTCCTCTACGACCGCATCCTCGAGGACGACGACCGGTTCCTCCTCTCCAAGGGGCACGGGCCGATGGCGTACTACGCGGTGCTCGCGGCCAAGGGCTACTTCCCCGAGGAGTGGCTGGACGACTTCGGCTCGTTCGACTCGCCGCTCGGCCACCACCCGGACCGCGCGCGGGTTCCGGGCGTCGAGATCGCGAGCGGCTCGCTCGGCCACGGCCTGCCGATCGCCGTCGGCGCCGCGCTCGGCGGCCGGCGCGTCTACTGCCTGGTCGGCGACGGCGAGCTGGACGAGGGGAGCAACTGGGAGGCGATCCAGTACGCCGGCCGCGATCGGCCTCGAGCGGCTGACGGTGGTCGCTGGTCGACAACTCGACCGCCACCCACGGCTGGCCGGGCGGGATCGAGGCGACGGTTCCTGCTCGAGGGCTGGACGGCCGAGCGGGTCGACGGCCGCGACCACGACGCGCTGGAGCGCGCCTTTCGCGCCGGCGGCGCGGGCCGGCCGCACGCGGTGGTCGCCGAGGTGCGGGGATGAGGACGCGGTTCTACGACCTGGTCCCGCGCGTGCTCGAGGACGACCCGAAGGTCGCGGTCGTGCTCGCCGACATCGGCGCCGGTTACCTCCCCCGGCACGAGCGGATCTTCAACGTCGGCATCCGCGAGCAGCTGATGATCGGCGTCACCGCCGGTCTCGCGCTCGAGGGCTACCGCCCGATCGCCCACTCGTACGCGCCGTTCCTCGTCGAGCGCCCGTACGAGCAGGTCAAGCTCGACCTCGGCCACCAGGAGCTCGGCGCCGTCCTCGTCTCGACCGGCGCCTCCTACGACGCCTCGACCGCCGGGCGAACGCACCAGTCCCCCGCGGACGTCGCGCTGATCTCCGCCCTCCCCGGCTGGACGATCCACGTGCCCGGCCACCCCGACGAGCTCGAGCACGCGTTCAGGTCGGCGCTCGAGCGCGACGACCGCGTCTACATCCGGATGTCGGAGGAGCGGAACGCGCGGCGCCGTCGAGCGGTGACGGCCTCGTCGTCGTTCGCGAGGGAGACGGCCCGGTCGTGCTCGCGGTCGGCCCGACGCTCGACCCGGTGCTGGAGGCGACCGCCGACCTCGACGTCACCGTCGCCTACCTCTCGCGCGTCCGGCCGTTCGACGCGCGCGGCCTGCGCGCGCTCGATCCGGCCGACGTCGTCCTCGTCGAGCCGTACCAGGCGGGCACGTCCTCCGCGGCGGTCGCGGACGCGCTCGCGCGACCGGCCGCACCGCCTGCTCGCGCTCGGCGTCCGCCATCCCGAGCTCCACCGCTACGGCACGGCCGCCGAGCACCGCGCGGCGCACGGGCTGGACGCCCGCGGGATTCGCGGCGCAATCGCGGGCTGGACGGCCTAGCGCGTCTGCGGGAAGCCGAGGTCGACCTTCGACGTCGCCGGGTCGGGCCACCGGGAGGTGACGACCTTCCCGCGCGTGTAGAAGTCGACGCCCTCGGGGCCGTAGATGTGCCGGTCGCCGAAGAGGCTCGCCTTCCAGCCGCCGAACGAGTAGTAGGCGACGGGCACCGGGATCGGCACGTTGACGCCGACCATCCCCGCCTGCGCGTCGAACTGGAACTGGCGGGCGACGCCGCCGTCGCGGGTGAAGATCGCCGTCCCGTTCCCGTACGGGTTGTCGTTCACGAGCCCGACCGCCTCGTCGTAGGTCGAGACACGCGTGACCGAAGCACCGGCCCGAAGATCTCGTCGCGGTAGGCGTCCATCTCGGGCGTCACCTCGTCGATCAGCGAGACGCCCAGGAAGAAGCCGTCGCCCTCGACCTCCAGCTCGCGGCCGTCGGCGACGACCTTCGCGCCCTGCTCGGCGGCGGTGTCGAGGTATCCGGCGACCTTGTCGCGATGCTCGCGCGTGATCAGCGGGCCCATCTCGCTGTCCGGCTCGAGGCCGGGGCCGACCTTGACCTTCGGCAACCGCTGCTTGATCGCATCGATCAGCGGATCGGCGACGTCGCCGACGGCGACCACGACGGAGACCGCCATGCAGCGCTCGCCGGCCGAGCCGTACGCGGCGGACACCGCGGCGTCCGCGGCCATGTCGATGTCGGCGTCGGGCAGGACGATCATGTGGTTCTTCGCCCCGCCGAGGGCCTGCATTCGCTTGCCCGTTCTTCGTGCCGGTCTCGTAGACGTAGCGGGCGATCGGAGTCGAGCCGACGAACGAGACCGCGGCGATGTCCGGGTGCTCGAGGATCGCATCGACCGCGACCTTGTCGCCGTGGACGACGTTGAAGACGCCGTCCGGGAGCCCGGCCTCCTTGAGCAGCTCGGCCGACGTAGACCGACGCGCTCGGATCCTTCTCGGAGGGCTTCAGCACGAACGTGTTCCCGCAGGCAATCGCCGGCGCCCACATCCACATGGGCACCATCGCGGGGAAGTTGAACGGCGTGATCCCGGCGACGACGCCGAGCGGCTGGCGAATCGAGTAGACGTCGATCCCCGTCGAGGCCTGCTCGGAGTACTCGCCCTTGAGCAGGGTCGGGATCCCGCACGCGTACTCGACCACCTCGAGGCCGCGGGCGACCTCGCCGAGGGCGTCGGAGGTGACCTTGCCGTGCTCGAGCGGTCAGGAACCGGGCGATGTCCGCACGGTGCTCGTCGACGAGCTGGCGGATCTTGAAGAAGAGCTCGGCACGGCGGGAGAGCGAGACGGAGCGCCAGGTGGTGAACGCCTCCTTCGCGGTCTGGACCGCGGCGTCGATCTCCTCGACCGTCGCGAAGCCGACCGCGCCGGTCTGCTCGCCGGTTGCCGGGTTCCAGACGGGGCCGCTGCGCCCCGAAGTGGAAGGGACGCTCTTGCCGCCGATCCAGTGGTGAATCGGCTTGGCGGTCGGCGGTGCGATCGTCTCCGTCATCCTGCTCCTCCTCGAAATTGTCAATTGGAGCGTAGCGCGCGGTCGAGGCCGAAGCCTGCGACCAGGGCAGAGAGCGCATCGCGCCAGATCCGGGCCTCCTCGCCCCTCGGGAGGATGCCGCGGAGCTCAACGGCGGCCAGCCCCTCACAGAGGGCGTGGAACTCGAAGACTGCGTCCGCCACCGACCGACCGTCCAGCAGGCCCGCCGCCTCCAGACGGTCGACCCTGCGCATCAGTTCCGCGAGCGCGTCGCCCTGCGCTCGCCGGAAGCCGGCGGCGACGTGCTCCTCGGCCGCGATCCGCTGCACGGCAAGCGCAAAGAGCGAAGGATGTTCGACCGCAAAACGACGGAAGACGCTGACGCCCGCCTCGACCAGGTCGGCAACGGGATCTGCTGTCTCCGGCAGCGACTCGATTCCGGTTCGCAGGAGGTCAAACGCCCTGGCGCCGAGCGCCGTCAGGAGCCCGTCACGCGAGCCGAACAGGCTGTAAACGGCCCGGGTCGTCGTGTACGCCTCCGCCGCCAGGCGCCTGACCGAAAGCGCGCCCACTCCTTCCCGCTCCAGCATCCGCTCGGCCGCCGCCAGCAACGCCTCGGCGGTTCGCGCGTCGTGCTCTCTCGGCCTGCCCATCGGTTCGGCCAGCATAGCGCAACACTGTTACGTTACAGTGTTGCGCAACCAACCGAAAGGAGATCCCCATGACCACGAAGTACGCCGGCCTCGCCGGAGACGCATACGGCGCCGCGGACGACCCGAGGCCGCCGCTGGTCCTTCTGCACGGACTGACCTTCGATCGCCGGATCTGGGTCCCCGCGATCGCGGCGCTGAAGGCACTCGAGCCGAACCGACGCATCGTCGCGTTCGACCTCCCCGGCCACGGCGAGTCGGACGAGCTCGATGCATATCGCCTCCCGATTGTCGCCGAGCTCCTCCACGAGGCAGTCGAGGCGTCCGGCCTCGCCAGGCCGGTCTGTCGTCGGCCACTCGATCTCGGGCGTGATCGCGACGATCTACGCGGCGAGCTATCCCGTCAGCGGCATCGTGAACGTCGACCAGACGCTGGTCGTCCGGCCGTTCGCCGAGCTCGTGCGGTCGCTCGCACCACAGCTGAAGGGATCGGAGTTCCAGCAGGTCTGGACGCGCTTCCGGGAAACGTGGCACGCCGAGAAGCTTCCACCGGCCGGAGAGAGACTCGTCGACGAGACCAGTAATCCGCGCCAGAGCATCGTGCTCGGGTACTGGGAGGACATGTTCGAACAGTCGCCGGAGGCGCTCGAATCGTGGGCGTCCGACGTGGTCGGACGCTTGCGGGCGGCGGACATGCCGTACCTCTTCGTAATGGGCGCCGAGCCGGACGGCGACTTGACAGCGTCGCTGCCCGCGGGCGCGCGTCGAGGTGCTGCCGGACAGCGGCCACTTCCCCCACGTCGGCCACCCGGGCGATTCGCCGACCTGCTCGTCGAGACCGGGCGGTGGACGCCCAAGCTCCGGCTCGCCGAGGTCTGTTGAGCCGCGGGCGAGGGGCCGCCTCGTGCGGCCCCTCGCCGCTCGGCGTAGGATTTGCAGATGGCCGTCACGGAGTCGAGACAGGCCGAGGGCGACCGCGTCGTCGCCGACGACCGCGCGCACCTGATCCACTCGTGGTCGGTTCAGTCCGCGCTGAACCCGATCCCGGTCGCGGGCGGCGAGGGCCGTTACTTCTGGGACTACAACGGCAAGCGCTACCTCGACTTCGCCGCGCAGCTCGTCAACCTCGCGCTCGGGCACCAGCACCCGAAGCTCGTCGCCGCGATCCAGGAGCAGGCCGGCGAGCTCTGCACGATCGCGCCCTCGCTCGCGAACGACAAGCGCTCGGAGCTCGGGCGGCTCGTCGCCGAGGTGATGCCGGGCGACCTGAACCACACGTTCTTCACGAACGGCGGCGCGGAGGCGAACGAGAACGCGATCAAGCTCGCGCGCTGGGTGACCGGCCGCCACAAGGTGATCGCGCGCTACCGCTCGTACCACGGCGCGACCGCCGGCGCCGTCTCGCTGACCGGAGACCCGCGGCGCTGGTTCGCCGAGCCGGGGCTCCCGGGGATCGTGCGGATGTTCGACCCGTACACGTACCGCTGCCCGGCCGGCCACCCCGACCCGTGCCCGGTCTGCACCGGCGGCCCGCACCTCGAGGAGATCCTCATGTACGAGGGACCGCACACGGTCGCGGCCGTGATCCTCGAGACCGTGACGGGGACGAACGGGATCATCGTGCCGCCGGACGGCTATCTCCAGTCGATCCGCGAGACGTGCGACCGCTACGGCGTCCTGCTGATCACCGACGAGGTGATGGCGGGCTGGGGCCGCACCGGGCGCTGGTTCGCCGTCGACCACTGGGACGTCGTCCCGGACATCATCACGACCGCCAAGGGGATCAACTCCGGCTATGTCCCGCTCGGCGCGATGACGGTGCGCGACCACGTCTACGACGCGATCAAGGACGAGTTCTTCGCCGGCGGGCTGACCTACAGCGGCCACCCGCTCGCGTGCGCCTCGGGCGTCGCGTCGGTCGGGATCTTCCGCGAGGAGGGCATCGTCGAGAACTCCGCCGCCCAGGGCGAGTACCTGAGCGGAGCGCTCGCCGACCTCGCCGGCCGGCACCCCTCGATCGGCGAGGTGCGCGGGCTCGGCCTCTTCTGGGGCCTCGAGCTCGTCCGCAACCGCGAGACGCGCGAGCCGCTCGTTCCCTTCAACGCCGGCGGCGACGCGGCGAAGCCGATCATCGAGATCAACAAGGCGTGCCTGGAACGCGGGCTCTACCCGTTCATCCACTGGAACGTATTCGCGATCACGCCCACCGCTGAACATCACGCGCGAGGAGCTCGACGAGGGCCTGGAGATCCTTGACGACGTGCTCGCGATCGCGGACGAGTACGCCGACTCGTGAGCATCTACCACGCGGGCAATCGCCACTTCCACGATCGATTCGACACGCGGCGGCTCGCCGACCGGATCGACGAGCGCTTCTTCCCGCGGGCGGAGATCGATGACAGCGACCGGGAGTTCATCGAGGGCTGCGACATGTTCTTCCTCGCCACCGCCGACGCGGAGGGACGGCCGCAGTGCTCGTACAAGGGCGGCATAGCCCGGCTTCGTCCGCGTCCTCGACGCGAAGACGATCGCGTTTCCGAACTACGACGGGAACGGCATGTACCTCAGCGCCGGGAACGTCCTCGTCAATCCGCAGGTCGGCCTGCTCTTCATCAGCTTCGAGCAGCGAAAGCGAATGCGCCTGAACGGCGTCGCATCCCACTCAGAGGACGACCCGCTGATGGCCGAGTATCCCGAGGCACAGTTCGTGACGCGCGTCGAGGCGACCCAGGTCTTCCCGAACTGTCCTCGCTACATCCACGAGTACCGCCTCGTGAACCGCTCCCGCTTCGTCCCGCGCGAGGAGTGCTCCACGCCGGTCCCGGCCTGGAAGACGCGCGAGTGGGCAAGGGACGTGCTGCGCACCGAGGACCCGGCGAACGCGCCGGGCGCCGAGGTCGTCGAGCGCTGAAAGCGCACCGGCTCGCACTCGGGGGGATCGTCGCCGGCTCGGCGGGGCTGCTCGCGTTCGGCGCGACGCGGGTCAAGGAGTGGACGGTGCATGACCGACGAGTTGCTGTACACGAAGCTCGCACAGCACTTCGCCGACACGGGCTCCCCGCTTCCGGTGCTTCATGGCGAGCACGTCGGTTTCCTCGGCGTCGTCTACTCGATCCTGCTCGCGCCGTTCTACGCGGCGCTCGACCCCGTCGCCGCTTTCGACGCCGCCCACGTCCTCAACGCCGTGCTGTTCGCGAGCGCGGCGATCCCGGTCTACCTGCTCGGGCGCCGAGTCGTTCCGCCCGAGTACGCGCTCGTCGTCGCCGGGCTGTCGGTGGCACTTCCGTGGGCGGTGAACACGGCGACAGCGATGTCGGAGTCCGCCGCCTACCCCGTCTTCGTCTGGGCCGTGCTCGCCTGCCACGGCGCGCTCGCCGGGCCGTCGCCGCGTCGTGACGCACTCGCGATCGGCGCCCTCGCGCTCGCTTTCCTCACGCGTCCGCAGTTCCTGGTCCTCGCAGGCGTTTTGCCTCTGGCGGCGCTCGTCCTCGACGGCCCTCGACAGGCGCTCCGGCGCCACCGCGTGCTGACGGGGGCGTACGTGGCGGCCGCGCTCGTGGTTGTACCGCTCGCAGCACTCGGCGAATCCCACCGGCTGCTCGGTGACTACGGCGTGACCGCCACCGAGGGCTCGCTGCTCCCGAGTGGTGTGTGGAAGGCGGCTGCGATCCATCTCGACGTCGTCGCGGTAGGGCTCGGCGTCATTCCCTTTCTGCTCGGGACGGCGTGGACGTACTCGAATCTCCGTAGTGGGCCGGCACCGGCTCGGGCCTTCGCGACATTTGCGGGAATTGCGCTGCCGCTGCTCGCGCTCGAGACTGCCTCGTACGACCTCCGCTTCGGTGGTGAGGGCGTGATTCGAGGCCGCTACCTCTTCTATGTGGCGCCGATCCTGCTGATCGCCACCGCCGCCGCCCTCGTCGGTCGCTTCCCGGTCTGGGGCCTCGTCGGCGCTTCGGCGTTCTTCGCAGCAACCGTCGCCTTCGCCGATTTCCATCGCTTCCCAGGCATCTACCTCGACTCCGCGGAGTCCGTCCTCAACGGCGTCATTCGCGATGTGTCGCCCGGGCTTCCGCCGGGGGTCTTCGTCGCGCTCTGCGGAGTCCTCATCGGCGCGATCTGCTTGGCGTTCGTGCGTCTCCCCCGACCGGCGGTGATGCTCGGGGTAACCGTCCTGGTGTTCGCTTTCACCGCGAGCACGACCGGATACGCGTTCGAGCGGCTGCTCTCGAGCCGGACGGCCGCCGGGTTCCCGGTCACCGGGCAGGATCGCGTGCGTAACTGGATCGACAGGGCCGCGGACGGCCGATCGGTGGCACTTCTCCCCTATTCCGTCTCTCGCGACTGGTTCCCCAGCGCCGTGGCCTGGTGGGACGCGGAATTCTGGAACAGCTCGATCCTCCCGACCTACGTCGGCCCGAACGGGCGGTACACGTACGCGCCGTTCCCGTCGAAGACGCTCCGCATCGGCCCGCACGGCGTGGCAACCGGCACCGAGCACGCACCGAAGTTCGTCCTTACGGCACCCGTGGACTCCCGGTTCGGCCTGGCGGGAAAGCAGGTGGCCGCCAACGTCGGCCTGACGCTCTCGAAGGTCGAGCGCCCGTGGCGCGCGACCTGGGTGAGCCGAGGACTCGAGCCCGACGGCTGGATCACGCCCGGCCGCCCGGCCTTCGATTCGGGTGTTTGCGGTCCCGGGCGACCGCTCGGAGAACGTCAAGGTCGCGGTGACGCTCGACTCCCCGCCCGAGGCGACCGGCGAGGTCCGCTATCGCATCGGAACGACGTCGGGGTCGCTTGCGCCAACGGTCCGCACGGTGGCCGAGACGAAGGTTTGCGTTCCCGCCGGAGGGCACGCCGACATCCCGGTCCGATCTGAGCGGGCGGCGAGAATCGGCGGACCGCCGTTCGGCCCGGAGCCGGGCCGGAAGCGCACCGTAGGCCTCATCGTCTCCGGCGTCCAGGTCGCCCCCACCGAGAACGACTGCACGCCATGAGGGTCTTCGCCTCGCGCCGCTTCCCGCCGCGGGTGCGCGAGGAGCTCGAGCGCTCGTTCGAGCTCGACCTGCACGACTCCGAGTGGCCGCTCGAGCGCGAGGAGGTGCTGCGCCGCGTCGCCGGCTGCGACGGGCTGATGCTGATGCTCACCGACCGCGTCGACGACGAGCTCCTCGACGCGGCCGGCCCACAGCTCCGCGTCGTCGCGAACTACGCCGTCGGCGTGAACAACGTCGACCTGGAGGCTTGCCGGCGCCGGGGCGTGCGTCGTCTCGAACACGCCCGACGTCCTCACCGAGACGACCGCCGAGCTGACGATCGCGCTGATCCTCGCGCTGCTCCGGCGCGTCGCGGAGGGGGACCGCCTGATCCGCCGCGGCGAGGAGTGGGTCTGGGCGCCGAACCTGATGCTGGGCCGCGGCCTCGGCGGGCTGACGCTGGGCCTGATCGGCCACGGCCGGATCGGCCAGGCCGTCGAGCGGCTGGCGCTTGCCCATGGCATGCGCGTCGTCTGGACCGGCCATGGCCGGGGAATGTCCCCGGACGCGCTCCTTGCGGACAGTGACGTGGTCTCGCTCCACCTGCCCCTGACCGACGAGACGCACCACCTGATCGACGCCGGCGCGCTCGGCCGGATGAAGCCGACCGCCGTGCTCGTCAACACGAGCCGCGGGCCGATCGTCGACGAGGCGGCGCTCGTCGACGCGCTCCGCGAGGGCCGCATCGCCGGGGCGGCGCTCGACGTGTTCGAGCACGAGCCCGAGGTACACCCGGGGCTGCTCGGGCTCGAGAACGTCGTCCTCGTTCCCCACCTCGGCTCGGCAACCGCGGAGACGCGGGAGGCGATGGGGATGCTGTGCGTCGAGGCGCTGCGTGCGGTTCTCCTCGAGAACCGCACGCCCGCAAACGCAGTCGGCTAGATCACGGGCGGACGGCGGTCGCGCCACGGCCGTGCCTGCTCGAGCTGGGACGAGATCCGGATGAGACCGGCCTCGTCGGCCGGCCGGCCGATCAGCTGGACGCCGATCGGGAGACCGTCCTCGCTCCAGAACAGCGGGACGGACACGGCGGGGAGGCCGGTCACGTTCGCGACCTGCGTGAACGGCGTGAACCGCCACGCCCGCTCGAAGTTGCCCATCGGGTCGTCCTCGACCATCAACGCGCCGATCGGTGGCGGCGGCTGCGCGAGGGTCGGCGTCAGTACGAGGTCGTACTCGCCGAGGAACGCGACGACCCGGCGCGACCAGCCGCGGAGCTCCTGGGTCGCGGCGACGTAATCGACCGCCTTCATCTCGTCGCCGGCGTCGAGCAACGCGCGGTTCATCGGCTCGAAGAGCTCCCGCGGCTTGGCCTTCAGGCCCGGGATCACCGTCCAGACGGTCATGAACAGGTCGATCAGCCGCCCGTCGTCCCACGGCGGCGTCGCCTCCTCGACGTCGTGGCCGAGCTCCGTCAGCAGCGCAGCGGCGTCCTCGGCGGCGGCGACGCACTCGGGCGCGACCTCCGCATCGAGCGGCGGCGTGGTCGTCACCGCGACGCGCAGCCGCCCCGGGCCCGCTCCTGACCTCCTCGGCGAAGGGCCGCTCGGGCGGAGGCGCCCACCACGCGTCGCCGGTCTCGTAGCCGGCCATCACGTCGAGCAGCGCGGCGGCGTCCGCGACCGTGCGCGTCAGCGGCCCGCTCGTCGAGAAGCCCTCGTGGCCGCCGTAGGGAGCCAGCGAGACGCGACCGCGGGCCGGTTTCAGCCCGTAGATGCCGCAGCACGAGGCAGGGATCCGGATCGAGCCGCCGCCGTCGGTGCCGTGCGCGGCGGGTGCCATCCCGGTGACCACCGCGACCGACGCGCCGCCGCTCGACCCGCCGGGCGACCGGGTCGTGTCCCAGGGGTTCCGGCAGACGCCGTTCAGCTGGGACTCGGTCACCGCCGTGATCCCGAGCTCCGGCGTGTTCGTCTTGCCGATCACGACGAAGCCGGCCTGCTTCAGCCGGCGGACGACGGCGACGTCGAAGTCGGGCACGTAGTCGGCGAACGCGCGGGAGGAGAAGGTCGTCCGGATGCCCGCGGTCTCCTGCAGGTCCTTGATCGGGAAGGGCACGCCGCGGAACGGCCCATCCGCCGGCTCCGCCGCGAGCGCCTCCTCGCCGCAGACGGTGACGAACGCGTTCAGCTCGGGATCGAGCCGCTCGATCCGCCCGAGGTAGAGCTCGACGAGCTCACGCGAGGACACCTCTCCGCGGCGGATGAGCTCCGCCTGCTCGGTCGCGGTCAGGAAGGCGAGCTCGTCCACTCGCTCCGTTCCTCGATCTCGACCGCGATCACGGGGCCCCCGGGCGGCCGCTCGCGGTACTGCGGGTACTTGCGGGCAAGCAGGGCCATCGCCTCCGGATCCTCGACGATCCGCGCCCTCCCGCGCAGCCGCACCCACCAGAGCTTCGACCAGTCGTCCTCGTAGTGATCGATCAGGACCTCGACACGCGGGTTCGCCTCGATGTTCTCCAGCCGCTTCAGCCGCCGCGTGCGCTTCGGCTTCTCGTCGACCGCCGTGTAGAGCGTCTCGCCGTCGAGCACGAAGCAGATCGGGACGACGTGCGGCCGGCCGTCACGGTCGACCGTTGCCAGGCGCGCGACCCGAGCGGCGGCGACGTCAGGCACGGAACGGATCGGCGTCGCTCGTCCGCTCCCAGACGCGGCGCGCCTTCCCCGTCTCCTGGCGCGGGATCGAGCCGGGCGGGCCGATCGAGACCGCGATGCGGACGCGCAGCCGGTCGGCGAGCCGCCGCTCGAGCCCGGCGCGCGCATGGCCCGGGTCGCCCTCGCCGGCGAGCTCCGCGTGCACCTCCAGCTGCGGGAGCGTGCCCCGGCCGTCGACCACGATCGCGTACTGGGGGGCAAGCGCCGCGTCCTCGAGGACGACCGCCTCGATCTCGCTCGGGAACACGTTCACGCCGCGGACGATCAGCATGTCGTCCACGCGCCCGGAGAAACGTGAGATCCGCCGGTGCGTGCGCCCGCACGAGCAGGGCTCGTCGACGAAGCTCGTCACGTCACCGGTCCGGTAGCGGAGCACCGGGAACGCCTCCTTCGTCAGCGTCGTGAGCACGAGCTCGCCGCGCCCGTCGGTCGCGCGGCCCGTCTCGGGGTCGACGATCTCCGGCAGGAAGTGGTCGTCGAAGACGTGGAGGGCGCCCTTCTCCTCGCGGCACTCCGAGGCCACACCCGGCCCCATGATCTCCGAGAGGCCGTACATGTCGCAGGCGTCCATGCCCCAGGCCTGCTCGAGCTTCGCCCTCACCGCCTCGGACCACGGCTCGGCCCCGAACGCGCCGAAGCGGAGGTCGATCCGGTCGAGCATCCCCTCGGCCTCGGCGCGCTCGGCGAGCAGCAGCGCGAACGACGGCGTGCAGAGCAGCCCGTCGGCGCCGAGGTCGGCCATCAGCTCGAGCTGGAGCGGGACGTTGCCGCCCGAGGCGGGCACGACCGTCGCGCCCAGCCGCTCTGCGCCGTAGTGGAAGCCGAGCCCGCCGGTGAACAGGCCGTAGCCGTAGGCGTTGTGGAGGACGTCATCGGGCCGCCCGCCCATCGCGGCGAGCGCGCGGGCGTTGAGATCGGCGAAGACGTCGAGGTCGGCGGCCGAGTAGGCGACGATCGTCGGCTTGCCTCGCGTGCCGGAGGACGCGTGGACCCGTACGGTGTCGGCGAGCGGGACCGCCAGCGTTCCGAACGGGTATTGGTCGCGGAGCTCTGCCTTGACGGTGAAGGGCAGCGACTCGAGCTCGCTGCCTTCCACCCCGGCGAGCTTCTGCTGCCAGTACGGATTGTCAGAGGACCTCAGACGCGTAACGAGCGCGTCGAGCCGCTGCTCCTGGAGCGCAGCGCGCTCCTCGGCCGGCATCGTCTCGACCGACGGCTGGAACATTGGCCTACGCCGGTACGAGCCCGGGTCGGATCAGCTTCGCCGGCCGCTTCAGCCGCGAGGTGTCGACCGGCGGGTTCAGCGGCTCGGCGAGCGGGGCGGCGCCGAAGGAGGCGGCGA
This sequence comes from uncultured Actinomycetes bacterium, assembly GCA_963779025.1. Lineage (GTDB taxonomy): Bacteria > Actinomycetota > Thermoleophilia > Gaiellales > Gaiellaceae > DATBLE01. The sequence goes on along the minus strand of CAVZWR010000019.1, from coordinate 423,221 downwards.
TGCGCTCCGGCGGCGGCGTCCCGTAAAGCGTGGTGCGCTGCCGCGGGGTGCGACCCGCGGCCCGGATTGTCTCCTCCATCCGCTCGGGCGGCAGCTCCTGGCCGTGGCTCGCCCCGGCCGCGCGCGAGATCGACTCGTTCATCAGCGTCCCGCCGAGATCGTTGCAGCCGGCCTGGAGCGCCGCGGCGGCACCGTCGAGACCGAGCTTCACCCAGGAGGCCTGGATGTTCGTGATCCACGGGTGGAGCCCGAGCCGGGCGACCGCGTGGATGAGCAGCGCCTCGCGGAACGTCGGGCCCGAGCGCGCGACGCCCTTCAGGTAGATCGGCGCCTCCATGTGCACGAACGGCAGCGGGACGAACTCCGTGAACCCGCCGGTGCGCTGCTGGAGCTCGCGAACGCGCAGCAGGTGGCGCGCCCAGCTGCGCGGCGTGTCGACGTGACCGAACATGATCGTCGCGGTCGAGCGCAGCCCCGCGCGGTGCGCGGTCTCGTGCACCTCGAGCCACTGCGCCGTGTTCACCTTGTCCGGGCAGAGGACGCGGCGCACCTCGTCGTCGAGGATCTCGGCCGCGGTGCCGGGCAGCGAGGCGAGGCCGACGCCGCGCAGCCGCCCGAGGTACTCGTCGAGCTCTACCCCAAGGGTTGCAGCGCCCTGCCAGACCTCGAGCGCCGAGAAGGCGTGCACGTGCAGGTCCGGCAGCTCGCGCTTGATCGCCTCACACACCTCGACGTAGTAGTCGCCGTCGAAGCCGGGGTGGATCCCGCCCTGGAGGCAGATCTCGACCGCCCCGCGATCCCACGCCTCGTGCGCCCGGCGGAGGATCTCCTCGGTGGGCACGACGTATGCCGGGCCGCGCAGGTCCTCGGCGAGCTTCCCCTTCGAGAACGCGCAGAACCCGCAGCGGAAGTAGCAGACGTTCGTGTAGTTGACGTTCCGCGTGACGACGTAGGTGACCTCGTCGCCGTTCAGCTCCAGCCGGAGGCGGTCGGCCGCGGCGAAGACGCGGTGCAGCTCCTCCCCGCGGGCGGCGAAGAGCCGGACGAGCTCCTCCTCGCCGAGCTCCTCGGCGGTGTCGATCGGCAGCGCGTCGCGCGGGGTAAATGGGCCCGGCGTCTGGGCGCCCGCGAACCAGCCGTCCTCGCGGGCGAGACCCTCGCCGTCGGAGGAGCGCAGCGCCTGGGTGAGGACGCGCGGCGCCAGCCATGCGCTGTCGAGGAACTCCGGGTACACCGGGAGCCTGGCTGCGAGCGCCAGGCCGCGGCCCTCGGTCGCGGCGCGCAACTGCTCGATCTCGGGCCACGGCGCCTCCGGGTTGACGTGGTCGATCGTCACCGGGGAAACGCCGCCCCAGTCGTCGATACCCGCGTCGAGCAGCTGCGGGAAGTCGTCGTAGCTCAGGTTCGGCGGGCACTGGACGTGCACGTCCTCAGGCAGCACGAGCCGCGCGACGGCCGCCGTCCAGAGCAGCTCGTCCAGCGAGGGCTCTGGATGCGAGGCCATCTTCGTCCCCGGCTTCGCGCGGAAGTTCTGGACGATCACCTCCTGGATGTGGCCGTGCTCGCGATGCAGCGCCGCGATCGCCTCCAGCGCCTCGATGCGCTCCGCGCGCGTCTCGCCGATACCGATCAGGATCCCGGTCGTGAACGGGATGCGCAGCTCGCCGGCGAGCCGCAGCGTCTCCAGCCGCACCGCCGGCCGCTTGTCGGGCGAGCCGAAATGCGGCCCGCCGCGCTCGGACAGCCGGTCCGAGGCGGTCTCGAGCATGATCCCCTGCGACGCCGTGACCTCCCGCAGCGCCGCGAGTTCCTCCCGCGTCATCACGCCCGGATTCGCGTGCGGCAGCAGCCCGGTCTCCTCGAGCACGAGCGCGCACATGCGCACCAGGTAGTCGATCGTGGTCTCGCAGCCGAGCGCCGCCAGCTCCGCGCGCGCGACGCTGTAGCGGCGCTCCGGCTTGTCGCCGAGCGTGAACAGCGCCTCCTTGCAGCCCGCGGCCGCGCCCGCGCGAGCGATGTCGAGCACTTCGTCGGCGGTCAGATAGGCGCTCTCGCCGCGCTTCGGCGGCCCGGCGAACGTGCAGTAGTGGCAGACGTCCCGGCAGAGCTTCGTCAGCGGGATGAAGACCTTCGGCGAGTACGTGACGACCGTGTTGCGACGCAGGCGCCGCGCCTCCGAGAGCAGCTCTTCGAGGGGCCGGTCGAGCACGCGGTGAGCATACGTAGCGAATGTAGTGTCACGGCGTGGACGCCCATGTTCTCGTCCCCCTGAAAGCTCTCGACCGGGCGAAGAGCCGCCTCGCCGAGGCGCTGATCCCCGAGGAGCGCGCCGACCTGATGCGCTCGCTGCTCGACCACGTGGTCGTCGAGATCCGCGAGGCGGGCGTCGAGCGGATCACCGTCGTCACTGCCGAGGCGCTCGAGGGCTACGACGTCTGGAACGACCGCGGCCTGGCCTGGAACGACGCGCTCGCCGCCGCGATCGATGAGGTCGTGACCGCGCCGCTGGTGGGGATCGTGTCCGCCGATCTGCCCTCGCTCCGCGCGCACGAGGTCGAGGAGCTTCTGTCCGCGACCCCCGAGCGCGGGATCGCGATCGCGCGCGCGCTCGACGGCGGTACAAATGCGGTGACGATGCGACCGCCCGGGCTCGTCCGCACGCACTTCGGCGAGCTCGGCAGCGCGGCCGTCCATGCGGGACTGGGGGTCGACCACGTGATCCTGGATCTTCCCGGGCTCGCCTTCGACGTCGACACGCCCGAGGATCTCGCGCGCATGCAGGCGGCCGCATGCTGAAGCTCGGCTACAAGGCCTCCGCGGAGCAGTTCGCGCCGCGCGAGCTGCTCGAGTACTCGGTCGAGGCGGAGCGGCAGGGGCTCGAGATCATCGCCGTCTCCGACCACTTCCAGCCCTTCAGGCACACCGGCGGACACGGCACCGCCGCGCTCCCGTGGCTCGGCTCCGTCGGCGAGCGCACCGAACGGGCGCAGCTCGGCACGAGCGTGCTGACCCCGACGATGCGCTACCACCCGTCGATGATCGCCCACGCCTTCGGGACGCTGGCGCTGCTCTACCCGGGCCGCGTCTTCCTCGGCGTCGGCACCGGCGAGTCGCTGAACGAGACGCCCGCAACCGGAGCGGAGTGGCCGGGCGCGAAGGAGCGCCGGGTGCGCCTCGCGGAGGCGATCGACCTGATGCGGCGCCTCTGGACCGACGACCGCGTCACCTACGAGGGCGAGTACTACCGGACGAAGAACGCGACGATCTACGACCGGCCCGAGGAGCCGGTGCCGGTGTACGTGGCCGCCTCGGGCCCGCTTGCGGCGAAGCTGGCCGGCCGGGTCGGCGACGGCTTCATCGTCACGAGCGGCAAGGAGCCGACGCTCTACGACGAGCTGACCGCGGCGATGGAGGAGGGCGCGCAGGCGGCCGGGCGGGATCCCGCGGGGATCGTGCGGATGATCGAGATCAAGGTCTCCTACGACCACGACCTCGACTTCGCCCGCGTCGCGACCGAGTACTGGGCGCCGCTGGCGCTCTCACCCGAGCAGAAGCGGGACGTCGAGGATCCGATCGAGCTCGAGCGGCTCGCCGACGAGGACCCGAGCATCGCCCAGCGCCGGTTCATCGTCTCCAACGATCCCGACGAGGTCATCGAACGAATCGCGCCGTACGTGGAGCGCGGCTTCGACAACCTCGTCTTCCACGCGCCGGGAAACGACCAGCGCCGCTTTCTCGATCAGTTCTGCGCCGACGTCGTCCCGCTGCTGCGCGAGCGCTTCAGCGTGGCGACGACGCGGCAGGACGCGTGATCGTCGAGGCAGTCGCGCGTCTCGCACACGATCTCGGCGTGGACGTCGTCGAGCGCGGCCTCGAGCAGCCCGCACCACATGCCGCGGTCGACCTCGGCGAGCTCCGGCCGTGCGACGACGAGCGGCCGCAGCGGACAGGTCGGCGTCGCGATCACGACGGTGTCGTCGCGGATCTCCTCGACGCTCGCCTGGAAACCCAGCCGGCCGAGCGCCTCACAGACGCGCTCGGCGCCGCGACGAAGGTCGCGGGCGGCCGTGAGCCGCGCCCGACGTGCGAGCGGGCCTGCAAGCTGGACTCCGAGCTCGCGCAACCGCCGCTTTCGGCCGCGCTCGGGAAGCGCGTCGACGAGGAGCCCGACGAGCTCTGCGTAGTTGCGCTCCGGGAACTCGATCCCGGTCGTCTCCGGGGCGGGCGAGTAGACCTTCGCGGGCCGACCGGCCCCCGGGCCGCTACGACCGGTGCGCCGCTCGAAGCCGCTGACGAGGACGCCGGCCTCGGTCAGCCGCTCGAGGCGCGCGCGCGCGACGTTGCGATGCACCGACTGGGCCGTCGCAAGCTCGTCGGAGCTGACCGCCCGAGGCCGGCTGCGCACGAAGCGCAGCGCCTCGCGGAGCTCAGGGTCACCAACCGCTTCCAACGCGTCCATCTGTATATACACTCTAGCAGTCGTTAGAATCGAGGAGGAGCGAACAGTGGCGTACCGGTACCTGATCATCGGCGGTGGAATGACGGGCGACGCGGCGGCGAAGGCGATCCGCGAGCGCGACCCCGACGGCTCGATCGTGCTCGTCGGCGACGAGCAGCACGCGCCCTACGCACGTCCCCCGCTCTCGAAGGCGCTCTGGAAGGGCAAGGAAGAGGACTCGATCTGGCGCAAGACCGACGAGCACGGAGTCGACCTCCGGCTCGACCGCCGCATCGTGGCTCTCGACCCCGACGCGCACACCGCGACCGACGACCACGGCGAGACGTACGAGTACGACCGCGCGCTGCTGGCGACCGGCGGGCAGCCCCGGACGCTGCCGGACGCCCCCGACGACGTCGTCTATTTCCGGACGCTCGACGACTACCGGCGCCTCCGCGAGCAGACGGCGGGCGGCGGCACCGCCGTCGTGATCGGCGGCGGGTTCATCGGCTCGGAGATCGCAGCCGCCCTCGCCTCGACCGGAACCAAGGTGACGCTCGTCTTCCCGGGCGCGGCGATCGGCGCGCGGCTCTTCCCGACGGGGCTCGCGAGCTTCCTGAACGACTACTACCGCGATCACGGCGTCGAGGTCCTGCCGGGCGAGAAGGTCGAAGCCGTGGCGAAGAACGACGGCGGCTTCACCGTCACCACCGACGGCGGGCGCACGCTCGACGCGGACGTCGTCGTCGCCGGGCTCGGCATCGTTCCCGATACCGAGCTCGCCGAGGCCGCCGGCCTCGAGGTCGACAACGGCGTCGTCGTCGACGACCACGGGCGCGTCGGCGGGCGCGACGACCTCTTCGCCGCGGGCGACGTCGCACGTTTTCCCGCCACGCTGCTCGGAACCAGCGTCCGGGTCGAGCACGAGGACCACGCCAAGAGCCACGGCCGGCAGGTCGGCGCGAACATGGCCGGCGCCGACGAGCCGTACGACCACCTGCCGTTCTTCTACTCCGACCTCTTCGACCTCGGCTACGAGGCGGTCGGCGAGGTCGACTCGCGGCTGAAGACGGTCGAGGCGTGGGCCGAGCCGAACCGCAAGGGGATCGTCGCCTACGTCGACGATCAGGGGCGGCCGCGCGGCTTCCTGCTCTGGGACGTCTGGGGCAAGGTCGACGACGCGACCGCGCTGATCAGCGCCGGCGAGCCGGTCGACGAGGCGAAGCTACGGGAGCTCTTGGCTTGAGCCGTAGGCTCGACGGAGGCTCCAATGAGCGGAGGCGCCGGCTTTGCCGGCGCCGGGAGCGGGGATGAGCTCACGCGAGCTCGTCGGTCTTGGCGGCCATGTCGCGGTCCCGATCGGTGATCCCACCGGCGGAGTGGGTCACCCAGCGGACGGTGACGCGCTTGTAGCTGATCGCGATGTCGGGGTGATGGTTCGCGGCCTCGGCCGCCTCGGCGAGGCGGTTGACGAACGCGATCGCGGCAGGAAAGCCGTCGAACATGAACTCGCGCTGGAGCGCCCCGTCGACCTCGTCCCAGTCGCCCACGCCCCGGAGTATGGCGGCTTTTCGCGGTGGCGGAAGCGGACGCCGACCACAGAGCTGGTGGTCGCGTGGCTCTACCGCCCGCTCGCGCACCTCGTCGTGCTCGCCCTGCTCCCGCTGCGCGTGCCGCCGCCCGCGGTCGTGCTCGCCGGCGCCGACGGCCGGGTTCGCGAGCGCGGTCGAGATCGCGCGCGGGGACTACGTCCTCGCCGCCGCGCTGCTCGTCCTGAAGACCGTGCTCGACGGGGCAGACGGCGCGCTCGCCCGCGCTTCGGGCCGGATCACCGCTTTCGGCCGCTATCTCGACTCGGAATGCGACCTGCTCGTCAACGCGGCGCTCTTCGCCGCGATCGGGTACGCGACCGGCCGATGGTTCCTCGCGATCGTCGTGTTCCTCGTGGCCACGATCGTCCTCAGCGTCAACTACAACCTGCGCCGCCTCTACCTGCGCGAGCGCGGGATCGAGGAAGAGCCGCTCCCGGTGACTGGTCTCGCCGCCCGGGCCGCACGCCGCTTCTACGAGCTGGTCTACGCCCCGCAGGACCGCGCGGTCGAGTGGTTCGTCCGCCGGTACCGCGTCACCTACGACAGCAGAGCGCTGACGGTCCTCCACAACCTCGGCCTCGCAACGCAACACACCGTCATCGCCGCCTGCTTGGTCCTCGCGGCTCGACTGTAGGAAGGAGACACATGTCGATCGACGTCGAGAACGTGATCGCGCTGCGACTCGGGCCAGGAGCCTCTCCGCCTCTCGCCGCGCGACATCCCGCCGACCGACTGGCAGCGGTACGAGGAGAGCATCGCGGAGATCTTCGAGGCGCTCGGGATGCCGCTCGACACGCCGGGCACCACCGCGACGCCGGAGCGGTTCCTGCGGGCCCTGTACGACGCCACCTCCGGCTACGACGGCGACCCGAAGCTGCTGACGGCCTTCCCGACCGAGGCGACCGGCGCCCCCGACGCGGTGCCCGGGCTGATCGTGGAGGGCCCGATCGCGTTCTCGGCGCTGTGCGAGCACCACGCGCTGCCGTTCCACGGGTACGCGCACATCGGGTACGTCGCCGGCGACTCGATCATCGGGATCTCGAAGCTGACGCGGCTCGTTCGGCTGTTCGCGCGCCGGTTCACGGTGCAGGAGCGGATGGGCGAGGAGATCGCCGACACGCTCGTGCACCTGATCGAGCCGGAGGGAGTGGCCGTGCACCTGGAGGCTTCCCACCTGTGCACGCAGATGCGCGGAGTCGAGGAGCACTCGCGGACGACGACGACCTTCTGGCGCGGCGTCTTCCGGGACTCGGAGCTGCGACGGGAGTTCCTCGACGAGGTGAGGGCGCGATCGCCACGGTGACGGAGCTCGAGCCGCTCGCGCTCCTCTTCGAGCGCGACGACTGCCAAGGGCTCGGCCTGCCCGACGAGCTGCAGCGGCTCTACGGCGGCGACCTCTCCCTTCCGGAGGAGTCCCTGTTCGCGAACTTCGTCTCGACGATCGACGGCGTCGTCGCGATCCCGGCCCTCGAGCGCTCGAACGCCCTGATCGCGGGCGGCGACCCCGCCGACCGGTTCGTGATGGGGCTGCTCCGCGCGGCCGCCGACGCTGTCCTCCTCGGCGGCGGGACGCTCAACGCCTCCCCGAAGGGACGCTGGCGCGCCGACTCCGTGTTTCCCGACGCAGCCGAGGCTTTCCGCGCAGTTCCGTCCCCGAGCCCGCCCGGATCGCGATCGCGACCGGGATGGGCCGCCTGAACCCGGAGCACCCGGTGCTCCGCGAGGGCGCGCTCGTGCTCGCGACCGAACGCGCCGCCGGCGTCCTCGAGGGCCGGTTGCCGGAGGAAGCCGAGCTCGCGGTCGTCCCGGGCGACACCGCCGTCGACGTCGCCGCGGCCGTGAGCTTCCTGCGCGAGCGCGGCTACGGGCGGATCCTCAGCGAGGCCGGACCGCGCCTGTTCGGCTCACTCGTCGGCGAGGACCTCGTCGACGAGCTCTTCCTGACGGTCTCGCCGCTGCTCGCCGGCCGCGCGCCCGCCGAGGACAGGCTCGCGATCGTCGAAGGCGTCGCGCTGCTGCCCGAGCGGGAGCAGCGCGGCTCCCTGCGCTCGGCCCGCCTGCACGGCGAGCATCTCTTCCTGCGCTACGGCTTCGGCTAGCTCCCGGAGATGTGCAGCGCCAGGCTCGCCTGGTTGGCGATCCCGGCGAGCAGGCGGAGCTTCCGCTCTGCGAACGCCTCGTGCGCAGCCGCGGCGATGCAGCCGATCCGGCCGGACGGGAGGACGACCGGGGCAACGGCGAGGGGGTCCTCCCCTTCGGGAACGAGGTTCACTGTCCCGGGCTCGAGCACGAAGGGCTCGCCGCGCTCGAGCGCGCGGCGTGTGCCGCCGAACTCGACCACGCTGCCGATCGGGACGATCGGGACGGCGCCGTCCGCCCGCCACGCGGCGGCGATCGCGAACGACCCGGGCCGGCCGCGCTCGAGCCAGAGCCAGGTGCGGGGCGAGTCGAGCATCTCGCCGGTCAGCTCGACGATCCGCCGGTGCAGCTCGTCCTGCCCGCTGACGCCGGCCAGCCGCCGGGAGAACTCGAGCAGTGCGCTCGCCACCTCGGCGCTCGCCTGCTCGGACTGGAGCAGCACCGACTTCTGGAGTGCGACCGAGGCGCGGATACGAGAGACCCTCGAGCAGCCGCAGGCGCTCGTCGGTGAAGTGGCCGAGATCGCCTTCGGGCGCGCGGACGCTGATCCAGCCGCGCACGCCGAAGCCGGCGTGCAGCGGCGCGACCGCCGCGGCCCTGAACTTCAGGCTCTTCTCCTGCGCGAACATGTCCTTGATCTCGTCCTCCGAGAGGAGGAACGGCGTCTTGCGGCCGTCGACGAGCTGTGCCGCGGCAGCGCGGCCCAGGCGGTAGGAGAGGAACGGCGCGGTGAGGGGGTCGTCCACGTAGCCGACATCCGCGATGCACTGGTAGTTGGCGGCATGGCCGTCCTCGATCCACATCGAGCATTGCTCGGCCTCCATCAGACGGGAGACGGTGCGAACGGTCTCGGCGCCGATCCCCTCGACGGAGCGGGCCTCGGAGACGGCGTCCGCGAACTCGAGCCAGGCCTTCGCGTTCTCGGCCTCCTTGCGGAGCGAGTCGTAGAGGCGCGCGTTCTCGAGCGAGACCGACGCATGGCCGGCGAGCACCTCGAGCAGCCGCAGGTCGTCCTCGTCGAACTGGCCGATCCCGAGCTTCGAGAGCGTGATCGCGCCGATCACGCGCTGGCCGTAGCGGAGCGGTGCAGAGGCGAGCGACTCGTCGGCCTCCTCGCCGGTCACGCTCGTGCAGATGTCGGACTCGCGAATGTTCGGAATGAGTGCCGGCTTGCCCGACACGGCGACGTGGCCGGTCAGGCCCTGCCCGAGCCTGAGCGTCGTCCGGCCGATGTCGGCCGCGTTCGCTCCGCGAACCGCGACCGGGTGGAGCACCTCGCCGTCGAGCAGGTACACGGAGCAGTTGTGGTAGTCGATCAGCATTCGCAGCTCGTCCACGATCGCCTCGCCGATCTCGCGCACGTCACTCAGCCGGTTGAGCTTGCGGGCCAGGCTCTGGAGCATCTTCAGATGGGCGATCGAGCGGACGTCCCGGCCCTCGGATCCCTGCCGGCCGTTCGCCGGCGCCTTCTTCCTCGAAGACGACGATGCGGTCCTTGCCCTGCGCCTTTGCGGTCATCATCGCGACCTCGGCGCAGGCGACCAGCTCGCGCGCGTTCATCGCATGCTCGGGCCCGAAGGCGATCCCGATCGAGAGGGTGGTGTCGACGACGGACTCCGCCGGGCTGCGCAGGATCACCTCCTTCAGGCGCGCGGCCAGCCCGAGCGCATCGTCCGGCCCACACGACGGGAGGATGACTGCGAACTCCTCGCCGCCGACGCGGCAGACCGTGTCCGAGCCGCGGACGACGCCCCTGAGGATCTCGCTGAGCAGCTGGAGGACGTTGTCACCCTCACCGTGGCCGCAGACGTCGTTGACGCGCTTGAAGTCGTCGATGTCGAGCATCATCAGCGCGACGCGGTCGTGCGCACGGCCCGCGCGGTGAAGCTCGGAGCGCAGCCGCTCGTGGAAGTAGCGGTGGTTGTAGAGGCCCGTCAGAGAGTCCGTGTGCGCCAGGTGCTCCAGGCGAGCCCGGATCTGCGCGTTGTCCAGCGCGAGCGCGGCCGCGTCGCCGAACCAGCGCGCGAGCTCGAACTCGTCCTCGTCGAACGACGCGTCCTCGCCCGTGCGATAGATGTTCAGCGCGCCCTTCACCGAGCCGCGGGCGATCAGCGGCACGGTGATCAGCGCCTCGGGGTCCTGCGGCGTCCCCGGGACGAAGGCGACGCGCGGATCGAGGTGGGCCTCGTTCGCGAGCACGGGGCTGCGGTGCTCGACCGCCCACCCCGTGATCCCCTGGCCGTAGGTGACCGGGTTGCTGAGGATCTCCTCCACCCAGGCTGCGCTGCGCGCGAGCACCGGCAGGAGCTCACGGCGCTTCTCGTCCGCCTCGTAGATGTGCAGGTCCTGGTACGGGACCAGCTCGGCGAGTGTGTCGGCGATCCGGTCGAGCAGCGCTTCGGGGCTCTGCTCCGAGAGCACGTCGTGGAACACCGCCGCCAGACGACGGTACGACTCGACCAACGCCTCCGCGCGGGCGGGTACGTGCCCGCGGGAATCCGGCGAAGGGTCAGGCGAGAAGCGCAGCGGTGGTGGCCACGGCTGAGACGGTTATCGGCGCCATCGGCCCCGTCGACTAAGCCATTCCGGGGAGGGCGCGTCCCTCGAACGGGGGTATTGCGGGAGTTAACGCGGCGAGTTAGCGGAAAAGGTCGTGCTCGGGGCTCATCACGAGATCTTTCCCGCTTCCGTTCCCCTCGACGGCGAGCCCGCGGACGATCGCGACCGGGATCCGGTCGGTTTTCCCCATCACGAGCTCGGCGGCGGCTGCGATCTCGTCGGCGATCGCCACGACCGTCGCGTGCAGCTCGTACCCGGCCGGGTCGAGCTGGCCCCGGTAGTCGCGTAGCACCTCGATTCCGGCCGAGCCGATCGCGACGTTCGTGATCCCCACCCGCCAGGCCCGGCCGAACGTATCGGTGACGATGACGCCGACGTGCTGCCCGGTGCGCAGGCGGATCTCGTGCCGGATCCGCGCCGCGGACGCGTCCGCGTCCTCGGGCAGGAGAACGACGGAGTCGAGCTCCGGAGCGTTCGAGGCGTCGACGCCGGCGGACGCGCAGACGAACCCGTGCCGGGTCTCCGCAATCACGAGCGGCGGCCGCGAGCGCAAGACCCTGGTCGACTCGGACAGGATCACCTCGAGCCGGCGCGGGTCGCCGTCGCGGCCGGCGAGCTCGATCGCGTCCTTGGCGGGGTCGATGTCGGCAAGGCGCACGACGCGCCCCTCGGCCTTCGAGACGATCTTCTGGGCGATGCAGACGACGTCGCCGGTACGCAGCTCGAACGCGCCGAGGATCAGCGCCGGCGAGATCGTCGCCCTCCTTGACCTCCGGAAGCCCCTCGACGGGGAGGATCTCGATCACTCTCGCATCACTCCGCCTTTTGCGGCCTCGAGGACGGACTCGGCGAGCAGCCTCGCGGTGCGCTTGTCCTTCATCAGCGTCCGGGTGACGTGCGGGCGAACGCCGAACGGCCTCCAGCCCTCCCGCGCCCGCCGCGTCGGCCTGGTCGATCACGAGCGCGTCGAGCAGGCCCGGGTAGCAGCGCGCGACGTGCGCCGGCGAGGTGCCGCCGGCGAGGTCGCTTCAGCATCTCGCCGGCGGGGCCCTTCACCGCCTTGCCCGCCGATCAAGGGGCTGATCCCGACGACCGGGCGTCCGCTTCCGCTGCACCGCTGGCACGGATCGCCTGGACGGCGAGGATCGGCCAGATCGAGATGTACGGGTTGCTCGGCGCGATCACGACGAGCGACGCGTCCTCGATCGCTTCGAGCACTCCCGGCGCGGGCCGTGCCTGGTCGGCGCCCTCGAAGCGCAGACCGTCCACCCTGTCCTCGTGGCGGCGGCCGACGAACCACTCCTGCAACGAGAAGGCGCCGGCGGGCGTCTCGACGATCGTGCGCAGGCGATCGTCCGTGGCGGGCAGCAGGCGCGTCTCCAGGTCGAACGCGGCGACGACCCGGGCGGTCACGGTCGAGAGCTTGTCGCCTTGCTCGAGCCACTTCGTGCGCACGAGGTGGAGGCCGATGTCCCGGTCGCCGAGCTGGAACCAGGTCTCCTCGTCGCCGAGCTCCTTCGCGGTGTCGAGCGCGTTCCAGGTCTCGCGGCGGCGGCCCCAGCCGCGCTCCTCGTCGTTCAGGTCGGCGAGGGTGTAGAGCAGGCTGTCGAGGTCGGGCGAGACGTACAGCCCGAGCACCTCGGTGTCGTCGCCGACATTGCCGATCACCGTCACTTCCCGGGGGCCGACCAGGTCGACGAGGCCGCGCACGAAGCGCGCACCGCCTACGCCGCCGGATAGGACGCATACCTCCGCCACTGCGCGGTGACACTATCGGCGTGGCCCCGCAGCAGCACCTCGAGAACACGGCGATCGCCGAGCGGCTCGACTCGTTCGCGACCCTGCTCGAGCTCGCGGGCGCGAACTCGCCCTACTCGGCGCGCGCGTACCGGCGCGCGGCCGAGCTGATCCGGGCGACGAAGGCGCCTGTCGCCGACCTCGTCCGGGCCGGGCGGGTGCGCGAGCTGCGCGGGATCGGGCGTGGGATCGAGGGGAAGTTGAAGGAGCTCGTCGAGACCGGCGAGATCGCGGAGCTGGAGGAGCTCGAGCGCGAAGTGCAGCCCGATCTCGTCGGCCTCGGGCGATACCTAGGAATCGGCGCGCGGCAAGCGGTGCTGATCGCCCGAACGCTTGGAGTGCGGACGGCCGCGGAGCTGCGGGAGGCGGCGACCGCGGGCCGGTTGCGCGAGGTGCCGGGGATCGGGCCGCAGAAGGAGGCGAAGCTGCTCGCGGCGCTCGAGCGCGTCGACGAGCCGCGGCCGCCGCGCGGGCTGCTGATCCACCGCGCGCGGCGGTTGCTCGACGAGATCGCGGCGCCTCTGGGAGGCAATCCGGCAGGCGACCCGCGCCGGTTCCGCGACTCGAGCGAGCACTTCGCGGTCGTCGTCCGTGCGGAGCAGGCCGACCCGGTGCTGGACGCTTTCGCCGCGCTGCCGGCGATCGTGAGCGTGCTGGAGCGCGGTCCGCGGTACGCGTACGGGGTGACGGTGGAGGGCGTACCGGTCGAGCTGGTGGTCGCGCCGCCCGGCGCATTCGGGACGGAGTTCCTGCGCGCAACGGGCTCGCGCGAGTACGTCGAGGCGCTAGGGCCGCTGCCGGAGGCGCCCGACGAGCCCGGCGTCTACCGCGCGCTCGGGATCCCTTACGTCCCGCCGGAGCTTCGCGAGGCGCCGTATCGCGGCGAGCCCCCGCCGCTTGTCGAGGTCGCGGACATCCGCGGCGACCTCCACTGCCACACGACCTGGTCGGACGGGACCGAGAGCGTCGAGTCGATGGCGCTGGCGGCGATCGAGCGGGGCTACGAATACCTTGCGATCTGCGACCACACGCCGGCGGTCGGCGCGGTGCGCGGCCTGACCGCCGACGACCTCCGACGGCAGGCGATCGAGATCGCCGCTGCGAACGAGGCGCTCGCGCCGTTCCGCGTCCTGCGCGGAACGGAGTGCGACGTGCTGCTGGACGGGCAGCTCGACCTCCCCGACTCGATGCTCGCCGAGCTCGACTGGGTGCAGGCGAGCGTGCACGGCGGCCAGCGCCTGCCGAAGAAGGAGCAGACGGCGCGGGTCGTGCGGGCGCTGCGGAATCCGCATGTCTCCTGCCTCTCGCACCCGAAGGGGCGCTACATCAACCGGCGGCCGGAGAACGAGCTCGACATCGACGTGCTGATCGAGGTCGCGCTGGAGGAAGAGGTCGCGCTGGAGGTGAACGGCCTGCCCGACCGGCTCGACCTCAAGGACGTCTACGTGCGCCAGGCGCTGGCAGCCGGCGTGAAGGTCGTGTGCTCGACCGACGCGCACTCGATCCGGGGCCTCTCGAACATGGAGCTCTCGGTCGCGACCGCGCGGCGGGGCTGGGCGACGGCCGCGGAGGTCGTCAACACGCGGCCGGTGGCAGAGGTGCTCGCCTGGCGACGAAGATGACCGCCGGCTCGCGGTTGCGCGAGCGGCCTTCCCCGCGCCGCGTCATGCCGAGCTTGTCCATGACGCGCAACGACGCCGCGTTGCCGGGACTGGTGTAGGCGACGACCTCGTCGACGTCGAGGACGTCGAAGGCGTAGGCGATCACGGCCGCCGCGGCCTCGGTCGCGAGGCCCCGGCCGCGCGCGTCGACTGCGACGACCCAGCCGACCTCGATCTCGTCCTCGCCGACGCCGGTGATGCCCGGGCCGGCGAGGTGGAGATCGACTGCGGCGACGGGCGCGCCCGTCTCCTTCAGGACGGCGGTCCAGGGCCCGAAGCCGTGAACCCGCCAGTGCTCCTCGGCGAACGCGAGGTGTTGGTCCGGCGCGATCCCGAACCAGATCGGCGCGTCCGCGTCGCCCGGCTCGGGCCGGCGCAGGATCAGGCGCTCCGTCTCCACCGGACGAGTGTAGAAATGCGCGGATGGACGTGGAGCGCTTCGTCGCCGGGCTGCCGGCGCTGTTCGAGGACTTCCCGGCCTCGCCTCACCCGCGCGGGACGCGGTTCGACGACGTGCTGGAACGCACCCCGAACCTGGCCGAGGAGAACGTCCTCGCGCTGCTCAACCTGGCCGCATCGCTGCTCGCGCCCGGCGAGAGCTACGTCGAGGTCGGCAGCTATTACGGCGCGAGCCTGATCGGCGCAATGCGCGGCAACGGCGGGGACTTCGTCGGCATCGACCGGTTCGAGTTCGGGCCGCTCGAGGTGAAGGGCGTCCAGCTCCCGGCGGCGAGCAGGGCGGGGCTGGAAGAGAACCTGCGCCGCTTCGGCGCGGAAGACGCGACGATCCTCGAGGGCGACGCGTTCGAGGTGCTCGAGGGCGGACAGCTCGGCGACCGGCGGGTCGGCGTCTACTACTTCGACGGGCCGCACGACTACGACTCGCAGGTCCGCGGCCTGCGCGCGGTCGAGCCCTGGCTCGCGGACGAGGCGCTCCTGGTCGTCGACGATCACGACTGGGACGACGTCGCGCGGGCGACGCGCGACTACCTCGCCGCCGAGCACCGGGCCGAGCTGCTCTTCGACATCCCCGGCGGCGATCGGGGCGAGCCGCAATGGTGGGACGGTGTCGCGGTGCTCGGCTGGCGGGCCTAAGCCCTGCGGCCGGGGCCCGTCACGGTCCACTCGGTCAGGTCGTACCAGTGCGAGCTGCGCAGCGCCTCGACGACGCGCGGGTCGGTGTGCCGCGCGAAGTAGACGTGCCGGTCGGGGTCGCAGCAGATCCAGGCCTCGTCCAGGTTCACCCCGGGGATCTGCATCAGCGCGTCGGCCGGGAGCTGAGCCTGCTGGACGGTGAGGTGCTTGAACTGGAGGTCGGGCGCGATCTCCATCAGTTCGGGCCAGTCCGGGCAGGTTTGGTAGCTCATTCGACTCCAGTCTCTCGCAGCGACCAGCTGCCTGTCAGCAGGACCGGCCCGCGCACCGGCTCACCCGGGTAGACGACAAAGCGGACCCCGTCGTCCAGCCAATGGTAGAGACGACGGCCCGTCTCGTCGCTGAGCTCGAAGCGGAGGCGAAAGCGCCCGTCGGCGAGCGGCGGGCGCTCGATGTCGAAGCGGAGCACGCGCTCGCCGGGCTGCTCACGCCAGCCGAGCTCGCGCGTGTCCTTGGCCTCGGCGGCGAGGAGGAGTCCGGCCTCGTCCCGGACCTCGAGCGAGATGCGCGGAGGCGGAATCGCCTCGCGGACGGCGATTCGCAGCTCGACGGTCGCCGGCTCGCCGGCCAGGAGCTGCTGTCTTGGCTCGCCCTCGGGGCCGAGCAGCCGCGCCTCGACGATCCGGGCCTCGCCGCTGCCGTACTCGGTCAGGCCGGCGGTGCTTTCCTCGGGGTCGCGCTCGTCGGCGAGCAGCTTGTGGTACCGGGCAAGCGCCTCCTGCGTCGAGCCGTCGATCTCCACGCTGCCGTCGCGCAGCAGAACGGCGCGCTCGCAGAGGCGTTCCACGGAGGCCGCGTCGTGCGAGACGTAGACGATCGTTCCCCCACGCTGCTTGAACTCGAAGATCTTCGCGAAGCACTTGCGCTGGAACTCCTCGTCGCCGACGGCGAAGACCTCGTCGAGCAGGAGGACGTCGGCGTCGATGTGCGCGGCGACCGCGAAGCCGAGGCGCATGTACATGCCGCTCGAGTAGGTGCGCACCGGGACGTCGATGAAGCGCTCGAGCTCGGCGAAAGCGACGATCTCGTCCATCAGCGCGCGAATCTGCGCCCGCTTGAGGCCGTAGATCGAGCCGTTCAGGTAGACGTTGTCCCGCCCGGTGAAGTCGGGGTGGAAGCCGGCGCCGAGCTCGAGCAGGGAGGCGACGCGGCCGGCCGGCCTCGACGCGCCCAGAGGTCGGCTTGACGATCCCGGCAACGAGGCGGAGGAGCGTTGTCTTCCCGGAGCCGTTCCGGCCGATCAGGCCGACCGCCTCCCCGGGCTCGACCCGCATCGAGACGTCGCGGAGCGCCCAGACCTCGGTCGCCTTGGCGCCGTTCCGGGAGAGGAGCGCCTCTTTCAGCGTGCGTACGGGCTGGGGTCGGACGAGGAAGCGCCGGCTCGCCCGGTCGACGACGATCTCGCCGGGTCTCACGCCGTCCGAGCGTACCTTCCGCTCCGGCGCCGGCAAAGCCGGCACCTCCGCTATTTGTGCGCCTCCGTCGAGCCTACGGCGCGGAGCGCCCTCCGGACGATCCCCGCAAGGACGGCGACGAAGGCGGGGTCGTCGTTCGGCATCTCGGCCCGCTCGAGCCGCAGGCCGAGCTCCTCGGCCTTCTCGCGCGCCTCGGTGTCGAGGTCCCAGCGGATCTCGAGGTGGTCGGCGACGAAGCCGATCGGCGCGACGAGGACGTGGGTCGTGCCCTGCGCGTGGAGCGCCTCGAGGTGGTCGAGGATGTCGGGGCCGAGCCAGGGCTCGCCGGTCGCGGACTCGGACTGGAAGCTGAAGCTCCATTCGCTCGAGGCCTGCGGCCTGGCGACGAGCTGCGCGGTCTCCAGCAGCTGCGTCCCGGTAGGGATCGCCCTCGTCGAGGATCCGTGCGGGGAGGCTGTGCGCGGTGAAGACGACGTGCGCCTGGGTGCCGCGAAGGCGCTCGGCCCAGAGCTCGACCAGCGCCGGCTCGTCGTGCCAGCGCTCGACGAACAGCAGCTCGGCCCGGGCGTCGAGCGCTTCTTCGACCTGCGCGCGGTAGCCCCCGATCGACATCCGCGAGTAGTGAGGCGCGAGCACGAGCCCGACGATCGTCTCCGCCCCACCTGCGAGCGCTGTCTCGACCGCGTCGCCGATCCGCGGCGTCCAGTGCTTCATCCCGGTGAAGACCGGCAGCCCGAGCTCCTGCTCGAGCGCGGCCCGTGTCCGCTCGGTGATCTCGTTCAGCGGATTCCGATCCTCGATCCCGAGCCGCCGGTACCGGTCGGTCAGCTCCTCGAGCAGCTCCGGCCGGATCGGCCGCCCGCCGCGGATGTCCGAGTAGTACGCGGGCACGTCCTCGATCCGCTCCGGCGACCCGTAGGCCATCAACACGACAGCTGCCCTCACGCGGCAGCCTTCGCAGTGCGCTCGTGCACGAGCTCGACGAGGCGGCCGAGGTCGTCCGGGTCGGTCGCCGGGAGGACGCCGTGGCCGAGGTTGAAGACGTGGCCGGGCCGGCCGCCGGCTCGCTCGAGGACGTCGAGAGCGGCGGACTCGACTCGCTCCCACGGGCCGAGGAGGACGGCGGGGTCGAGGTTGCCCTGGACGGCGCGCTCCGGCCCGACCGCCAGCCAGCCCTCGTCGAGCGGCACGCGCCAGTCGAGCCCGATCGCGTCGCCGCCGGCTGCCGCCATCGAGGCGAGCAGATGCGACGTGCCGGTCCCGAAATGGATCGTCGGCACATCCGGCGCGGCGAGCACCCGCGCCGAGTACGGCGCGACGAACTCCTCGTAGTCGGCGACCGAGAGCACGCCGGCCCAGGAGTCGAAGAGCTGGATCGCGTCCGCGCCCGCCTCGGCCTTGGCGCGGACGTAGACCGAGAACGCCTCGGCGAGCTTCTCCATCAACCCGTGCCAGACGGCGGGCTCGCGGTACATCAGCTCCTTGGTGCGGACGAAGTCGCGGCTCGGCTTCCCCTCGACGAGATAGCCCGCGACCGTGAAGGGGCCGCCGCAGAATCCGATCACGGCGCGCTCCGGCGCGAGTTCCGCGCGCACGAGCCGCACCGCCTCGATGACCGGGCACGAATCTCGTCAGGCACACGTAACCGCGAGACGTCCGCGGCGCCCCGCACCGGCTCCGCGACCACCGGCCCCACACCCTCGACGAGCTCGACGTCGATCCCCATCGGGAGGACGGGCGTCATGATGTCCGCGAAGAGCACCGCCGCGTCCACGCCGTGCCGGCGGACGGGCTGGAGCGTCACCTCCGCGCAGAGCTCCGGCGTGCCGGCGAGCTCGAAGAACGAGTAGCGCTCACGCAGCTCGCGGTACTCGCGCAGGGACCGGCCGGCCTGGCGCATGAACCAGACCGGCGTGCGCTCGACGGGCTCACGCCGCAGCGCGCGGACGAAAAGCGGCTCGGCCACCGACCTACACTAGCCATAGAGAATGCAGGCAGTTCCCGCTCACCCCGTGCCCGCAGGCCCCCTGGCGTGCGCTGGCTCGGCTACGAGGTCGACGCGCTCCAGGCCGGGGTCGAAGGACGTGCCCGCGTCGAGCTGGAGAACGCAGGCAGCGCGCCCTGGCACGACGTCTTCGTCTCGTACCACTGGCTCGACGACCTCGACAACCCGATCCACTGGGACGGGCTCCGGACGCCTCTCCCCCGCCTCCAGCCCGGCGAGCGCGCGAGCACCGATGCCGCGGTGCTCGGGCCGATCCCGCCGGGTCGCTACCGGCTCGCCTTCGATCTCGTGCTCGAGGGCCGCTACTGGCTCTCCGAGATCGGCAACGAGCTGCTCGGCGTGGAGGTCGAGGTCGGCAAGCGCGACGCATCCCGCCGCGTCGCCCACCTCCCGCCCGAGGTCGAGCCCTCCCAGGACTGGGACGAACTGACGCGCGCCGCGCACGAGGAGGGGTACGCCGCCGTCGGCGGATCGCTCGACGCCGGCCGCTCGCGCGAGCTCGCCGTCTACGCGCCGGGCGGCGGCCGGAACCCCGCCTTCACCGAGCCGCTCGTCTGCCCCTCGCTCCTCCCGCCGCTCGCGCCGAACTGCACCGTCGCGGGCCTGCCGGCGTGGCGGCCGGAGACGGCGGAGCCCTGGCTTCACGAGCCGTCGATCTACGACGCGCGGATCAGAGCTCGACTGCGATCTGGTCGTCGACCCGGCTGAACACCCACGCGCCGAGCGCGAGCGCGATCGCGGCCTCCGCCAGTACGTACACGACGTCCCACGGGTTCGGCAGCTTGCCGTAGAAGAGCGGCGCGCGCAGGGCCTCGATCGCAGGCGTGATCGGATTCACCCAGCGGAGGATCGTCACCACCCAGTCGTACTGCTTGACCCCGCCCGGCAGGTCTTCGAGCCGGTAGAGGATCGGCGTCAGGAAGAACCACGGCAGCAGCGCCGCCGAGATCAGGTGCTCGACGTCGCGGAACAGCACGTTCGCGCACGCGATCGCGAGCGCCACGCCCGCCACGAACGCCACCTCGACCGCCGCGATCGGGAGCGCGATCAGGAACACGTCGCGCGTCTCCGGGATCACGATCAGGTTGACGACGACCAGGACGGCGAACATCGCCACGAAGGCGACGAGTTGCGTCGCGACCACGGACATCGGCACGAGCTGCCGCGGGAACCGCACCTTCCGGATCAGCGACGCGCTGTCGAGGAGCGACCGTGACGCCGTCGTCAGCGACGTCGAGAAGAAGAGCCATACCGTCAGCCCGACGAGCAGGTACAGCGCGTAGTGCTCCATCTGCGCGACCTTCCAGAGCAGCGAGAAGACGAGCACGTAGATGCCCATCAGGACGAGCGGGTTGATCAGCGACCAGAGGACGCCGAGCGCCGAGCCCTTGTAGCGAGTCTGGAGATCGCGCCGAAAGAGGTTCCCGAACAGCTCGCGATAGCGGTAGAGGTCGAAGTAGATCGACACGGGCTCTTACCTAGTGAACAGGAAGCTGCGGTGGTCCACCGGGTCCTCCGGCGCGCCGGCGGCCGAGAAACGCGCGTCCAGGAGGAACTCGCGCGCGAGCGGGGGCGCGGCTGCGAGCAGCTCGTCCCGGTTCAGCACCCACCCCAGATATTCGGTGTCGTAGCCGTGGGCGTACGGGCGCTGGATGACCACGAAGGACGGCGCCTGGAGGGCGATCGGCACCCGGGCGACGTAGAGGTACCGCTCCGCCGACCGCGCGAGCCGCTCGAGCAGCGCGCGCCAGTCCTCGGCGTACTGGATCGACGAGCTCGCGACGACGAGGTCGTAGCGCCCGTCGAGCGCGGACTCGTCGTCGTGGAACGTGACCTCCGGGTTCAGCTCGCGGCCGCGCGCGGCGACGGCAGGCGTCTCCTGCACGTGCCAGTCGAGCGTGAGCCGCGGGAGCACCGAGCGAGCGAGCACCTGGTAGTGGCCGAACCCGCCGCCCCAGTCGAGCACGGACAGCCGGTCGCGCCCGTCCGCCGCGAGCGCGAGGACATAGGCGAACGTGACGAGCATGTTGTGCGCGCCTGCGTCGCCCGTGAGCACCTCGGCCGTCTCGTGGTGGACCCCGAGCGGCTTCGGGGGCTGGACGGCCTCGACGTAGTCGCGCCACTTGCGGGCATAGGCGCCGGCGACCGCCTCGGCGTCCCAGCCTCGTGCGGAGTACGACCAGCCCTCCGGGATGTGCTCCCACTCGGGTCTGGACGGGCCGGAGGCCTGTACCACCGGCTCATTGCGCCGGAACCTCACCCCGCGAGCACCGCCGCGACCACCTGCTCGGCCTCCGCGTCGGTCAGCTCCGGGTAGAGCGGCAGGCTCACCACCTGTTCGCAGAGGCGTTCCGACACCGGCACGTCGACGCGCGGCAGGTGCGCATAGGCCGCCTGCCTGTGGATCGGCTCCGGGTAATGCACGAGTGTCTCGACGCCGCGCTCGCGCAGCCGGGCCCGGAATGCCTCGCGGTCGGGCGCCAGCACGACGAAGAGGTGCCAGCAGTGCTTCGCTCCCTCGGCTTCCACCGGCAGCACGACGTCCGCACCGGCGAGTCGCTCCCGGTAGAACGCCGCCAGCTCGCGCCGCCGCTCGTTCCGCTCGTCCAGGCGCTCGATCCGCCTGAGCAGGACCTCCGCCTGGAACTCGTCGAGCCGGCTGTTCACGCCTGCCACCACCGCGATCCCACGCGCCTCGGCGCGTTCGCCGTGCGAGCGCAGCATCCGCAGCTTCTCCGTGAGCTCCTCGTCGAACGTCACAACGGCGCCCGCGTCCCCGAGCGCGCCGAGGTTCTTGGTCGGGTAGAAGCTGTAGGCCGCCAGCTCACCGCGCCGCTTCCCCTCGTACTCCGCCCCGTGCGCCTGCGCCGCGTCCTCGACGATCGGCAGCCCGAGCTCGCGCAGCGGCGCGAGGTCGGCGCACTGCCCGTAGAGGTGCACCGGCACGATCGCCCGCGTCCGCTCCGTCGTCGCCGACCGCGCCGACGCAGGGTCGAGCGTCCACGTGGACTCGTCCACGTCCGCGAGCACCGTCGTCGCCCCCGACGCCGCGATTCCCGTCACGGTGGCGACACAGGTGTTGGCGGCCGTGATCACCTCGTCCCCGGGGCCGACCCCCAGCGCGCGCAGCGCCAGCGCGATCGCGTCAGTCCCCGAGTTCACGCCGACCGCGTACGGCGCCCAGCAGTAGTCCGAGAACCGCTCCTCGAACGCCTCCAGCGACGGGCCGCCGATGAACCGGCCCCGCCCGACGACCGTCGAGAACGACTCGGCGAGCAGGGCCCTGTCGGCGTCTCCCTGCCGGCGCAGGTCGAGGAACGGCACCTCTACCAATAGTCCGCCCCGCAGTCGCGGTAGTAGGCGAGCGACCGTTCGAGCCCCTCGCGCAGCCCCACGCGCGGCTCCCAGCCCAGGCGCGAGCGGATCTTCGTGTCGTCTGCGAAGTAGTCGCCGATGTCGATCGTGCGCCGCTCGTCGGGGAACGGAACGAGCCGCCACGACCCGGCCCCCGCCAGCTCGACCAGCAGCTCGGCGAGCTCACCCAACGACACCGGCGGCTCGCCGCCGACGTTGAAGACCTCGCCGTCCGCGGCCGGCGAGGCCCCCGCGAGCAGGAACGCCTCGACCGCGTCGTCCACGAAGGTGAAGTCGCGCTGCTGCGTCCCGTCGCCGAACACGAGCAGCTCCTCCGCCTCGACGGCGAGCCGCAGCCACGTCCCGAGGAACGTCTGGCGGTCGTCCTTCACGCGCATCCGCGGCCCGTACGTGTTCGTCAGCCGCAGCACCGAGCACCGCAGGCCGTAGATCTCCCCGTAGACGAGGTGGTACCACTCGCCCGCCGCCTTGTTCACGCCGTTCGGGTCGACGGGCGCCAGCGGATGCTTCTCGTCCACCGGCAGGTACTCCGGCCGCCCGTAGAGTTGGCGCGTCGACGCGAAGACCACCTTCGCCTCGGGGTTCTCGTGCCGCACGGTCTCGAGGATCGAGAGTTGCGCGCGGCAGTTGATCTCCAGGTCGGTGTACGGGTCGTGCAGCGAGTCGACATGGCTCGTCTGCCCGGCGAGATTGAAGACGATGTCCTGGCCCCGGATCAGTGAGGGCAGGCTGTGCTCGTCGCGAACGTCCGAGATGTTCACGGTCACGCGATCCTCGATCCCGGCGATGTTCGCCCGGTTCCCGCCGTACTCCGGGATCAGCGAGTCGACGAGCGTCACCCTCGCGCCGAGGTCGACGAGCCGCCGCGCCAGGTTCGAGCCGATGAACCCGAGCCCACCGGTGATCAGGACGTTCTGATTCTGGTAGCTCACGTCTTACGCCGCACGATCGCGCGCCGCCCGAGCGTCTCGCCGTCCGTCGACACGACGGGGATGCCGAGCTTCTGCGCCGAGCGGACGAGCTCGACCAGCGGCCGACGGCGCCCCTCGCGCACGAGCTCGATCGGGACGACCAGCCGCTCCGCAGCGGCGAGCTCCGAAGGCAGGGCGATGCGGCCGCCGAACCGCCGCGCGACTTCGGCGGGCTCTTCCGTCAGGACAATCGGCTCCTCCTCCGGATCGAGCGTCGCGAGGATGTCGGCGAGCCCATCCGCGGAGCCGGGGTCGAGCACCGCGACGACCAGGCGCTGCTCGACGACGACCTCGGTGCGGAGCGGCCGCTCGAACCAGCGCACCTGCTCCTCGACCAGATCGAGCTCGAGCGTCCAGGGGCCCGCGGCAGGCGGGATCAGCGGGAGCGGCACGATCAGCGAGCCGCCCGGGGGCAGGTCGGCCGGCAGCGGGCGGTGCTCGCCCTCGAGGAGGAGCTCACCCTCGCGCCAGCGCGAGCCGAGACGGACTCCACCGCCCCACCGCCACCTCTCGCCGCCAAGGTTCTCGACGCGCACGTCGACGGTCTCCAGGACGCCGCTGCGCAGCCGGGGCACTGTCTCCACCAGCGTCAGGCGCGCGTCGTACTCCTGGAGCGGGGCGCCGGACCAGTGCCGGTCGATCTCCTCCCGCGTCGTCTCCTCGATCCGCGGCACCGCCGGCACGGGCGTCGGCGCGGCGAGCACGTCCGCGATCAGCAGCAGATCCTGATCAGGCACCTCGGCCGTCGGCGGATCGACCAGCTCGGGCAGGTAGAACGCCTCGTTCATCGGCCTTCCGGCGACGCGCTTGCCGGGGTGGAGCCGCTCGTAGCGCTCCGCCTTCGCCTCGCGCGCCTGGCGCGAGTTCAGCAGCGCGTCGAGGTGGTAGAGCGGCGTCTCCAGGTACCGCGACGGCCCGATCGCGGCGACCGGGACGTGTGCCTCCGCCGGGAACGAGACGACCCGGGGGTCGTTCAGCACGAGGCGGGGCTGGTAGTCGGGCTGCCACGGCCGCGAGATCAGATACCGGTCCGCCGTCGGGTACAGCCACCGCCGAGGGAGCCAGTAGTGCGTGACGTCGCGCGCGCTCGTCAGCTCCTGGAGCGCATCGAGCAGCCCCTGGCTCGGCACCTCGTCGTCGTCGATCGTCAGCACCCAGTCGCCTGTGCATTGCGCGTGAATCCAGGCGAGCGGCCGGTCGACCGGCTCCTCGTAGAGATAGCGCAGCAGGCGAGAGGCGACGGAGGCAAGCGCCGCCTCGGCCTCCGGTCCGGCGCGATCGTCGACGGCGATGACGATCTCGTCCGCGATCCCGCGGAAGAGGCCGAGCATCGCGGCCACGCGATCCGCGGGGCCGCGCGTCATGCAGTTGACGGAGAGACTCACAGGCCGACCTTCCGGGCGAAGAGGCTCACGCCCGAGTAGCCGTAACAGGTCTGCGCGAACCAGGTCGCGGCCGGGCGGCCGACCACCGGCAGCCGCCGCAGCTTCCCCCCGACCCGCCGCTGCGCGAGGTCGGCGTCGCCCTCGGCGTGCTCCACGCGCGTGACCACGAGCCCCGCGCGCAGGAAAGCCCAGAGATAGGCGTAGAGCGTGTGCACGTGCTCGTTGATGCCGTACTCCTTCTCCTCCGCCTGGTCCTCGACCTCCCCGCTCGAGCGCACGGCGCGAGTGCCCTCGTTCAGCGCCGCGACGACGCCGCCGCGGCGAGTCACCCGCGCGAGCTCGGAGACCATCCGCGAGAGATCGAGCGCATGATGCAGCGCCGCCACGCAGTAGACGAGGTCGAACGCGCCGTCGGCGAAGGGCAGGTGCTCGCCGTCGGCCTGGATGCGCGCGAACGGCCCGACCCGCCCCTCGTAGAACGCTGCCCGGCCGATCCCGATCTTCGGGTCGGCGAGGATGTCGGTCGCGACGTACTGAACGCCGAGCGGAACCAGGTGCTGCGACGCCCACCCCTTCGCCGCGCCGACCTCGAGCACGCGCATCCCCGGCCGCACGTACCGCTCCAGCAGCAGCGAGAACGAGTGCTCGTTCGCCCGCCAGGTCCTGTCGTCCCAGCCGCAGTCGCGGCAGAGATAGGGCAGCTTCGCGTCGATCTCGTCGTCGGGCTCGTACCAGCCCTGCGCCTTCGCCATCGCCACCCAGCCCTCGATCTCGCCGCGCTTCTCGGCGATCCCCGGGAGCCGGTCGTCCAGCATGCGCGGGATCCCGTCCTCGACCTCGAAATGCGCTCCGCAGCCCTGGCAGCGCAGCCCGTCGTCCTCCTCGAGGCGGCCATGGCAGACCGGACAGCGCATGACGTCGAGTGCATGGATCACGCTGTCAGTATCTCCACACCAACCGCTAACACGGCTCGGTTACGCTGGTCGAGATGAGTGCGGCTGCCGCACTGGTTGCGCTGCCCATCAGCGCCATCGTGATCTGGGCGCTTCTCCGCTCACCTCTGGCCCACCGGCTGATCGCGCAACCGACCGGCGAACGCTGGAGCGAGCACGCGACCCCGACCTTCGGAGGCGTCGGAATCTTCGCCGGGCTCGCCGCCGGGATCCTCGCTGCGACAGCGGTCGGCGACTTCCGCGGCCGGGAGGAGCTGCTCGGGGTCCTCGCCGGCGCCACGGTCCTCTTCCTCGCCGGCCTGATCGACGACGTCTACTCGCTGCCGGCGGTCGTGAAGCTCGGTGCCCAGTTCGGCGCAGCCGCGATCGCGCTCGTCATGGGCCTGTCGGTCGAGATCGTCGGCAACAACGTGCTCGCGGCGATCATCGGGCTGGTCTGGCTCGTCGGCATGACGAACGCCTTCAACCTGCTCGACAACATGGACGGCCTCGCCGGGTCGCTGGCCGTGATCGCGGCCACCTTCTTCGCGATTGACGCCGTCACCGTCCACGAGGAGCGGCTGCTGCTCGTCCTCTCGCTCTCGCTCGCCCTTGCGACGCTTGGCTTCCTGCCGTTCAACTTCCGCCCCGGGCGGCCCGCGGCGGTGTTCATGGGCGACTCCGGAAGCCAGGTGATCGGCTTCACGCTCGGCGGGCTCGGGCTCGCGACGAGCTGGAAGGTGGCGGAGACGACCGTCGCCACGCTCGTCCTGCCGTTGCTCGTGCTCGCGATCCCGATTCTCGACACCGGCCTCGTCGCGATCACCCGGATCGTCGAGGGCCGTCCCATCCACCAGGGCGGCAAGGACCACAGCTCGCACCGGCTCGTCCGCGGCGGGCTGACCGAGCACCGCGCGGTCGTCCTGCTCGCCGCCATCGCCGCCGGCCTCGGCGCGACCAGCCTCGCCTACAGCGTGCTCGGCAACTACCGGATCACGCTCGTCGGCGTCCTCGTCACGTTCGTGCTGCTCGTCCAGTTCGCCGGCTTCCTCGTCGACCTCGAGCGCGAGGACGACGAGGAGGTCGTGCGCGGCGGCTGGATGCTGCGGACGATCGTTCTTCACCGCCGCCGCCTGCTCGAGGTGCTCGTCGACTTCGTGCTGATCTCGCTCGCGTTCACCGTCTCGTACCTGCTGCTCGTCAAGGGGACGGGCACGCCGTACGAGCGGCACGTCTTCGGCGTTGCCCTGCCGCTGATCCTGATCACGCGGTACCTCGCCTTCATCGTCCTGGGCCTCTACCAGGGCATCTGGCGCTACGCCGGCTCGCGCGAGGCGGCGTCGATCGTCGTCGGCGTGACGATCTCGGAGGTCGTCGCGTTCGGGCTCGTCGCCGCCGGAGTGCACCTCGGCGACTTTCCCGCGACCGTCTTCCTCCTCGACGCGCTGCTCTGCATGGTCTTCATCGGCGCCTCGCGGTTCGCGGAGCGCGCGATCTACCGCGCGCGCACGACGCTCGCCGACCGCGCCGGCCGCCGCACGCTGGTCGTCGGCGCCGGCCGCTCGGGGCGCAGCCTGGTGCGCGAGCTGCGCGAGACGCCGGGCGAGAAGGTCGTCGGCTTCGTGGACGACGACCCGCGCCTGCACCGCCGCCGGTTGCTCGGCGTCAGCGTCTACGGTGGCACGCGTGACATCGAGCGCGCCATCGCCGCCGCCCAGCCGGACACCGTGCTGGTGACGATCCCGAACGCCCCCGCCGACCGGCTGGACGCCATCGTCCGCGCCTGCGAGGCCGCCGACGTCCCCTGCCGGTTCGTCCGGCGAGAGACCGATCTCGACCCGCTGGTCGTGCTGGGCGCCGTGCACGAGTGACGCGGTCCGACCGGCTCTACCAGGCGCTTCCGCTCGCGATCGCCTACCTCCTGCTCGTCATCCTGTTCGGCTGGCAGACCCGCGGGCACGTGACGCCGTGGCTGTTCACGGACGAGCTCAAGCTCGCGGAGATCTCGCGCTCGATCTCCGAGACCGGCCACGGCGAGCTCCGCGGCCATCCGTCCGGGTTCCAGACGCTGTACGCCTATCTGCTCGCGCCGTTCTGGAAGATCGGCGACGTCGCCACCGCCTACGCGACGATCAAGTACGTCGGCGTGTTCGTGATGACGTCGGCGCTCTTCCCGACCTACTTCCTCGCGCGGACGATCCTCTCGAAGCCGTGGGCGCTGTTCGCGGCGATCGGCGCGGTCGCGACCCCGGCGCTCGCGTACGCCCCGTTCCTGGTCGAGGAGCCCGCGGCGTACCCGTGGGCCGCCCTGTCGCCTCTTCCTCGTCGCGAAGGCGCTCGCCGTGCGGACGCGCTGGTGGGCGATCGGCGCCGCCGCGGCCTGTCTCCTCGCGCCGGCCGTCCGCGGCGAGCTCGCCGTGCTGATCCCGGTCTATGCGCTCGCGGTGATCTTCCTGCTGCTGACGAGCGCCCGGTTCAAGGCCTGGCGGCGGTCGTGGTCGCTCGGCGACTGGGTCGGCGCCGTGGTCCTCGGGATCGGCGCGATCATCCTCTTCAGCGCCGTCGTCGGCGCCCACTCGCAGACCTGGTTCATCTCCACCGGCTTCTACCGGCACCGGACGATCGTCTACGGGCTCTGGGCGGCGGGCGCGTTCACGATCGGGCTCGGGGTGCTGCCGGTGGTCTGCCTGGCGGCGCTCGTCCGGCCGCGCGGCGAGCAGTGGACGCGGGAGATGAAGGCGTACGTCTCGCTGACGTGCGCCGCGCTGCTCGCATTCGGCCTCTACACCGCGACGAAGGCGTCCTATCTCTCGACCAAGTTCTCGACGGTCGTCGCCGAGCGGAACCTGATCTACCTCGCGCCGCTGTTGTTCGTGGCGACCGGGCTCGCGCTGGAGCGCGGACGCCTACGACTCTGGGCGGTGCTCGGCACGGCCGGCTTCTGCCTCTACGTGATCCTGACCACGCCGTACCAGCTCGACCTCTGGCCGTACTCGGACGCGCTCGGATTCTCGATCGTCCAGATGGCGAACCGCGACCTGGCGATGGACGACCGCGACGTCACCTGGCTGCTCGTCGTCGTGCTGATCGTCTCCGTCGCGATCCTCGTCGTCCCGCGCCTGTTCGCGCGGCCGCGGCTGACGACGGGAATCGCCGCCGGCGCCGCCGCGCTCGTGATCGCCTGGGGGCTGACCGGCGAGATCTCGGCCAGCAACGGCACGAACAACTTCTCCCAGGTGCTGCTCGCCAACTTCCCGAGCCCGCCGAACTGGCTCGACAAGGCGACCGGCCGGAAGCCGTCGATCTTCCTCGGCCAGAACATCACCGACCCGCAGGGGATCTGGCTGATGGAGTTCTGGAACCGCTCGCTCCAGTACGTGTGGAGCCTGGACGCGACCGCGCCCGGCCCGGGGACGACGCCGCCCGGCTACCTGACGCCGGACCTCGCGCCCGGACGGGCGGCTCGTCGGCCGGACGATCGAGCACGGCGCGCCGCCGGGCGTGAACTACATCGTCGCCGACCAGGACATCAAGGTCGCCGGGAAGCTGATCGAGCAGCCCTCGGTCAAGCGCGTGATCACCGAGGACCAGTTCGGCTTCCCGATCCACAAGGTCGTCGTCCAGCCGACCCGCTGGCGGCTGCTGCAGATCGGCCAGCCGCTGCGGCTCGAGAGCACGCCGGTCGGGATCTACTCCGACGGGTGGACCGGCAGGTCCAGCGCGTACAACCAGTTCTCCACGCCCGGGAACAAGCCCGGCTGGATCAAGGTGCGCGTCTCGCGGGCCGCGTTCAACGGGCCGGACAAGAAGCCCGGCAACGTGACGATCCGCGCCGGCGAGCTGATCCAGGGGAGCGACAAGGAGCCGGCGCTCGGCAAGGTCAGAGACACGCTGCGCTGGGTCGTGCACAGCGGCAAGACCCGCGACTTCTACGTCCGGGCGACGCCGCCGACGCGCGTCGAGGTGCAGGTCTCGCCGACGTTCTCTCCGCACGAGTTCGGCAACTCGTCCGACCGGCGCCAGCTCGGCGCGCAGGTCACCTACGAGTTCACTTCGAAGCCGCCACCAGGTACGTGAACCGGTAGCGGAGCGCGAGCCGGGCAAGCGGCCCGCTGCGCTCGGCCGCGACGAGCGCCTTGCCGACCGGCCCCGGCGAGCGCGCGCGTCTGCGGGACGAAGAAGGGCCGCAGCGCGACGTTCGGCCAGCCGGTCGTCGCGCAGGTCGGCAAGCACGTCCTCGAGCCGGTACTGGCGCGGGTTGAGGTCGAAGACGAGCTTCTGCTCCGTGTAGCCGGCGACGTGCCGCAGGAACTCGCGGCGGTCGCGCGTGTAGTAGATCGCCCGGAAGATCGACGTCGCGGCGACCGGCTCGGCCGGCTCGAAGTCGTTCAGATCCGCCTCGACGATGTCGCGGCCCTTCGAGCGCGCCTCCTCGACCATCTTCGGGTTGCCGTCCACGCCGAGGTACTCGATCCCGGGCAGGAAGTCGGCGAGGCCGCCGTCGCCGCAGGCGAGGTCGAGCAGCCGATCGCCCGGCTCGAGCCGCGGCCCGAGCGAGACGATCACCTCGGCCCGGTGGCGAAGGTAAGGGACCGGATCGGCGTACTCCCGCTCGGCTCCAGGTCCCCATCAGGTTCCAATACGCATGTCTGCGATACGCATGTCTGCGAATGACAGCCTTGCGTATAAATCGATACGCATGCTAGCGTGGTAGAGTGGCTGAAAAGGCAGCGGTCAATCCGTTCAGCTTCGGCGACCTAGCGCTCGACGACTCCTTCACGGACCGCGAGCGGGAGCTCCGGGAACTGACGGCTGACGTGCTCAACGGGCAGAACGTCGTTATCTTCGCACCGCGCCGGTACGGCAAGTCGTCGCTCGTCTGGCGCGCGACTCAGCAGCTGATCCGCCAGGCGCGTGCTCGTCGCCCAGGTCGACCTGATGACGGTCGCGACGAAGGAGCAGCTGGCCGCGAAGCTCGCCCAGGCGATCTACGAGGAGATCGCGACGCCGCTCTTCCGCGCCAGGGAGCGCGCGTCGCAGGTCTTCCGCAGCCTCCGCATCACGCCGGTGATGACCGTCGATCCCCTCGACGGCTCGCTCGGCTTCAGCTTCCGCGCCGGACACGCGGCACACGACGTCGACGCGACGCTCGAGAAGCTCTTCCAGCTCCCGGCGGAGCTGTCCGCGGAGCGCAAGCGGCGCGTGTGCCTGGTCTTCGACGAGTTCCAGGAGGTACTCGAGCTCGACCCCAACCTGCCGAGCATGATGCGCGCCGTGTTCCAGACCCAGCCGGACGTCGCCCACGTCTACCTCGGCAGCAAGCGCAGCATGATGCACGGTCTCTTCAACGACGCCAACGAGCCGTTCTGGCGCAGCGCGAAGCAGATGGAGCTCGGCGTGATCGCGCCCGAGGACTTCGCCCCCTTCATCCGCGAGCGGTTCGAGGCGACGCGCCGCCGGGTCGACCCGGCTGCCGTCGACGGGGTGCTGTCGATCACGCGCGGCCACCCCTACGCGACGCAGGAGCTCTGCTACGCGCTGTGGGAGGAGACCGCGCCACGTCGCCCGGCGGGCGCCAGCGAGCTCGACGCGGCGCTCGAACGCGTACTACGGGCCGAGAACGCGCACTTCACGCTGATCTGGGACCAGGCGTCGCGCGTGCAGCGGGCCGTGCTCCAGGCACTCGCCGCCGAGCCCCTCGTCTCGGCGACGAGCGAGGAGTTCCGCGGCCGCCACGGCCTGCCGGGCGCCTCGAGCGTCCAGCGCGCGCTCGACGCGCTGTCCGACGACGAGGTCGTGCTCAAGGAGCGGCCCCGGCGCGTACCGGATCGGCGAGCCGTTCCTGGCCGAGTGGATCCTCCGCCTCAGCGGCTGAAGAGAGCCTCGGGGTGCTTGCGCACGTAGCGCAGCACCGAGCGCCAGTGCCAGAGCGTGCGCCGGGTGAGGAAGCGCTCGTCGGTCAGCCGGTCCCAGCGGTGGCGGACGACCGCCTGCGGGACGTACCAGCGCTCCCAGCCCGCCTGCGCCGCGCGGTAGGCGAGGTCGATCTCCTCGCCGTACATGCGGAAGCCGGCGTCGTAGCCGCCGAGCTCGTCCAGCATCGCGCGGCGGAGGAGCAGCGAGCCGCCGAGCATCCAGTCGGCCTCGACCGGCTCGGCCGGGCGCTCGTCGAGGTTGTAGTGCGCGCGCTGGC
This sequence comes from uncultured Actinomycetes bacterium, assembly GCA_963779025.1. Taxonomy (GTDB): domain Bacteria; phylum Actinomycetota; class Thermoleophilia; order Gaiellales; family Gaiellaceae; genus DATBLE01. The sequence goes on along the minus strand of CAVZWR010000019.1, from coordinate 391,604 downwards.
GCTCGAGCGGCGGGAAGGCCCGGCGGAGCGGGGTGCGGCGGACGAGCGTGCCGGCGACGGTCGGGAAGCGGCGGCGCGACGGCTGCCAGGAGCCGTCGGGATCGAGCAGCTGCGGGCCGACGATGCCCGCGCGTGGGTACTCGGCCATGAACTCGGCGAGCGTCGCGATCGCGCCGGGCTCGGGCACGGCGTCCGGGTTGTTGACCAGCACGAGCTCGCCCGACGTCTCGGCGATGCCGCGGTTGAGGTTCGCCGCATAGCTCAGCGGGTCGGGGTTCCCGATCACGCGGCCGCCGCACGCGTCCTCCGGCTCGCTGCCGGGGATGTTCGCGATCACGACCAGCTCGTCGACGTGCGGCGCGACCGCCGGCAGCGACTCGGCGAGCTCCGCGCGATGGCCGTGCGAGACGACGATCGCGGAGATCACGCGAGCGCCTTCCGGTAGGCGTCGAGAGTGAGGCGCGCGGTCTCGTCCCAGCTGAACCCTGCCGCGCGGGCGAAGCCCGCGGCGACGAGACGGCCGCGCTCGTCGATCGCGCGGCGGATCGCCTCCGGCAGCTCGCCGGGCTCCGCGTAGAGCGCCGCGTCGCCGGCGACCTCTTTCAGCGCCGGGTCGGGGTTCGCGACCACGGGCGTCCCGCAGGCCATCGCCTCCAGCACCGGCAGGCCGAAGCCCTCGTAGCGGGACGGGAGCACGAGCGCGGCGGCGCCGCGGTAGAGAGCGGCGAGCTCGTCCTTCTCGACGTAGCCGCGGAGGTCGGCGCCGCGCCGCTCGAGCTCGCGCGCGAGCGCCGGCTCGCGCTCCGGGCCGGCGACGACCAGCGGCAGACCGACCGCCTGCGCAGCCTCGAGCGCCGCGAGCGGGTTCTTGCGCTCCTGGATCGCGCCGACGAAGAGCAGGTAGTCGTGCGCACCCTCCTCTCCCGGCCCGAACGCGGGGTCGATCCCGTGCGGCGTCACGGTGATCCGCTCCTCCGGCACGTGGTAGAGCTCGATCAGGTCGCGCTTCGTCCGCTCGGAGACGGCGATCACCTGCTGCGCGCGACGAACCGACCACGGCACGACGACCTTGAAGATGGCGCGGTCGCGGCGGCCCATCGCGGTCGCCGTCCGCTCGAACGAGAGGTCGTGCACCGTCACGACCATCGGGCCCCGCCAGCGGGGAGGCACGGAGTGCTGGAAGTGCGCGAGCGCGGGGCGAAGGCGGCGAAGCGCGCGCGGCACGCCGAGCAGCATCCGCAGCTCCTGGAAGCGCGCCGGCACCTCGACCGCCTCCACTCCTTCGGGCACGAGATCGGGCCGCCGGGTCAGCGCTGCGAACGTGAACTCGTCGCCCGCCAGCGCCGGCAGCCGGCGCAGGAGGTTCTCCACGTAGGTCTCGTCGCCGGTGCGGTGACGGCCGAGCACGTCCGCGTCGATGACGACGAGCTTGCTCACGCGACCCCTTCGTAGACCGCCAGGGTCTCGCGGGCGACGCGGTCCCAGGAGAACGCCTGCGCGCGCTCCAGCCCCTTGGCGCGCAGCTCCTCGCCGCGCGCGAGCGCCTCCTGATGCCCGCGGCGATCGCGTCGACGTCAAGCGGGTCGACGAGGACGGCCGCGTCGCCCGCGACCTCCTCGGTCGCGCCACCGCGTGACGTGACGACCGGCGTCCCGCACGCCATCGCCTCCAGCACCGGCAGCCCGAACCCCTCGTAGAGCGACGGGTAGACGAGGCAGCGCGCGCCGCGGTAGAGCGCCGCGAGCTCCTCGTCCGAGACTCGGCCGACCCAGCCCTCGACCTTCACTCCGCCCCACCCTTCAGCGCCGACCACGCGCAGCTGAACTCCGAGCGCGCTGCGCAGCCTCGACCACGCGCGCAAGGTTCTTCCGCGGTTCCAGCGTCCCGACCGAGAGCACGTAGTCGCCCTCGGCGCGCGGCCCGTCCGGCGTGAACGGCTCCTCGACCGCGATCGGGATCGCGTGCACCTTTCCCGGCGCCGTCCCGAGCACCTCGATCACTTCCTGCTTCGTGAACTCCGAGATCGTGATCACGGCTGCCGCCGCCTGCACCACCCGCGGAACGGCAAAGCGGCTGTAGCGCCGCGACCACTGGTTGAACATTCCCGGGTGGCGCAGGACGGCGAGGTCCAGGACCGTAACGACCAGCGGCATCGCTGTCGAGAACGGCGCGCGGAAGGTGGGGCAGTGGAGCACGTCCACTCCGCGCTCCTTCGCCTTGCGCGGGAGGACGAGCGGGTACCAGACGGCATCTCGCACGACCGTCGCCGGGCGGGTCGACCCCTGGAACCCCATCCGCTCGTACTCGTTCCGGCCGAGGAGCGCGCGGAGGTAGCGCGCCGTGCCGGCGCGCGTCTGGACGAGCGGCGAAACGTCGATCCCGACGCGCATTACCCCTCCCGCCTCTCGGCGAAGGCGTCGAACATGGCGTGCCCGGTGGCGGTCCAGGTGAACGGGCGCGCGTGGTCGAGCCCGCGCCAGACGAGCTCGGCGCGCCGCGCCACGGCGTCCGCCAGCGCGGCCGACCAGGCCTCCGGGTCGTCCGGGTCCGCGCGGAGAGCCACGTCGCCCGAAGCCTCGTCCAGCGACGGGTGCGCCGAGGCGACGACCGGCACGGCGCTCGCCATCGCCTCGACGATCGGAATGCCGAAGCCCTCGAACCGCGAGGGGTAGGCGAACGCGGCCGCGCCGCGGTAGAGGTCCGCGAGCCGCTCGTCGTCGACGTAGCCGAGCCGGATCACGTCCGGCCGGTCGAGCGCCGGCTGCGGGCCCCACCCCTCCGCGCCGACGACGGCGAGCGCGTGCCCCTCGGGCAGCCGGGCGGCGAGCAGCGTCTCGAGGTTCTTGCGCGGTTCCAGCGTGGCCACGGTCAGGACATAGGGGCGCCCGAGGTCGGCGCGCCCGCCCTCGGCGCGGAAACGCTCGTCGACGCCCGGGTAGGCGACGACGACCTTCTCCTCGGGCACGCCCAGGAGCGAGACGACGTCGCCCTTCGTGAACTCCGCGTTGACGAAGATCACGTCGCAGGTGCGGGCGGCGTTGCGGTACTTCGCCCCGTGCATGCGCCTCGTGCGCCCCTGGACCCACGCCGGGAACCGCTCCGGCACGAGATCGTGCACCATGGTCGAGCGCAGCCCGCCGCCCTGCGGCGGGTACATCCAGTCGGAGAAGTGCAGCACGTCTACCGGCCCGAGGAAGCGCTCGACCGGCGGCCACCCCACACGGCTCCACCCCTGCCGCCAGAAGTGCGCGAACGGCAGGAACCGGAGCCGTGGCTCGACGGGCAGCCCCGCGAGCGACTCGCGGATCGTCCGCCGCCCGGGCGCAGACGTCGGCGCGAACGGGACGACATCCGCCCCCGCCTCGACCAGGCCCGCGAGCGAGCCGCGCACGTAGTTGCCGACGCCGGTCCGCGGATGGGAGAGCGGCGCGACGTCGAAGGCGACGCGCACTACTTCGCGGGCTTGTACTCGAACGTCGAGAAGTGCGCGCCGAGCTCGCGGACGTCCGGGTTGAACCCCTTGGTGACGACCGCCGGCACCGCGGTCGGCGTGACCTCGAAGTCGACGTTGCAGACGCGGTTGCCGCGCGGGAGCGGGACGACCAGGTCCGCCGCTCCGCCGGCCGGGATCTGCACGCGCGCCGCCTCCTTCCCGCCGATCCGCGCGATCACCGTCTGCGGCTTCGTGAAGAGCCCCGGGTCACTTTGGAGGCCGACCTTCAGCCGCCCGCCGTGGCACCCGAGGCGCGTGTACGAGGCGTAGCGCCCCGACCACGTGTCGTTCGGGTAGAGGCCCGTCACCTGCGAGACCTGCCGCAGCGGCCCGGCGGTCTCGTACAGCGTCATGCCGGTCCGCGGGTCCTGGCGGAGCGACCTGCCGCCGAGCTGGACCGAGCTGTCGGCCAGCGCGTAACGGGCGACGACGGGCTTCCCGGCGACCCGCATCACGCCCGACTCCGGATCGACCTTCACCTTCTGCTCGGGGAGGTCGCCGGCGAGCTGCGAGTGCAGGAAGTAGAAGCGCCGCACGCTGCGGTTGAAGATCTCGTTCTCCCAGACCGCGTACGGGCTCGCCTGCCCCGACCAGATCGTCGCCACCGCCTGGTCGTGCCCGACCTCCTGGTCGACCCAGTCGCGCGGCAGCGTGATCCCGGCGAAGAGCGCGCCGACCGACGCCGTCTTGTGCTTCCCCTCGATCGGCTTCTGCGAGACCGCGAAGTAGACGAGGATCAGCGCGGGGAAGATCAGCGCGTAGCGACGGGGCACGAGCACCCACAGCGCGGCGGCGCACATGCACACGAGCACGACGACGAGCGCCGTCTGCTCGATCGGGAACAGCGAGGTCTGAAGCGACCAGATCGGGAGCAGCGTCAGCGTGTCGGAGACCGCGTTCGTCGTGATCAGGCGCTGGTACGGGAGCACGCCCGGGAGCGCGGCGGCGGCGAGCGCGGCGAGGGCGGCGATCCGCCCGGGCCGCGGCGTGCCGCGGTCGATCCAGACGAGCAGGGCGATCAGGAAGAGCGGCACGACGTAGAACGTGTTCCGCTCCTCGACGCGCAACTGGTGCACCGAGGCGAACGCCGAGACCTCGAGCATCAGCCAGAACGTGACCGCGATCGAGCCGGCGAGGAACGCCTGCACCCGCTTGTCCTGCCCGCGCGAGACGGCGCAGAGGACGATCAGCGCCGCCAGCGGCACCACCCCGAGCGAGAGATCGAGAACGCCGAGCTGGTACCAGAACCACTCGACGACCGGCCAGAAGTGGTAGTGCGTCTCGCCCGCGACCTGGTAGGCGCCGAGGATCCCGAGCGGCGAGGAGCCGCGCGCGACCTGGACGATGATCACGAGCAGGCCGCCGACGACGACGAGGCCGTACATCAGACGGTAGTCCTTCAGCGCCCGCCAGCCACGGCGCTGGGCCCACACGTAGAGCAGCGGCGCGGTCAGGATCGCCGGCCCGAAGGAGAGCGCCTGCGCGCGGGTCAGGTAGGCGAGCGCGATCAGGGCGACCACCCAGAGCGTCGTCGTCGTGCTCGGCCGCTCGATCCAGACCACGACCGCCAGCACGGCGAAGAGGAAGATCGGGTAGAAGGCGTTCTCGGTCATCAGCGTGCCCGTGTAGACCATCGAGGGCAGCGCGACGGTGAGGACGGCCGCGCCGAGCGCCCACCACGTCGAGAGCATCCGCCGCGCCAGCAGATATGCCGGGATCGCGGCGAGCGACATCATCACCGAGTTGATCGCCTTCGCCGCCGCGTAGGCGTCCGGGATCGTCTTGAAGGCGGCCCACGCCGGCGAGATCAGGGCCGGGTAGATGACGCCGTAGGCGGCGGTCGAGTGGTCGCGGATCAGGAACTGCCCGCTGGACGCGAAGCTCTTGGCCAGCTCCGAGTAGATCAGCTCGTCGACCATGATCCACGGCGCGACCGCCTGGCGGCTGAGCGAGTAGCGGATCACCGCCGAGACGGCGACAAGCAGCGTCAGCCAGCCCCACGCGGGGATCGCGCGGACGGCCGAGACGACGGCGACGCGCTTGTCCGACGCGGTCGTCGTCCTAGTTGCCGCCAAGACCTACCTCCTTCAGGCGCGCGGCGACCTCGGTCGTATCGGTGATCCCGACCTCCGCCGCCGCCTGCCCGACCTCGTGCAGGACCGCCTCCTGGACGGCGGCGCCGCCGGTGAGCTCTTCCAGCGCGGCCGCATACGCCTCGGCCACGCGGTCGAGCCGGTGCTCGCGCTCGACCAGCTCCCGCGCGGCAGCGCCCATCTTCGCGCGGACGTTCGGGTCGGTGAGCGCCTCGAGCGCGGCGGCGAGCGTGTCCTCCTCGCGCTCGTCGACCGGCACCTTGATCACGGCCTCGTCCGGCAGCTCGGCGAACCAGCCGACGTCCGAGACGACGAGCGGCTTGCCGAGCGAGAGCGCGCGGATCGCGCTCCCGGAGGTCTCGCCCATGGTCGGCGAGCGCAGGCTGACGATCGCGTCGCACGCGGCCATCAGCGACCAGAGCTCGTCCTCGGGCACGTAGTCACGGTGTTCGACGCCCTCGGGGAGCTCGAGCCGCGCGAGCCGCACGGCGAGCGAGCCGACGAGCAGGAGCCGCGCGTTCGGGTGGCGCTCCCGGACACGGGCAAACGCGTGCACGAGCTCCTCGATGCGCTTCGTCTCGTTCAGGTGGCCGAAGCAGCCGAAGAGCGGGTCGCCGTCGAACTGCGCGGCCGCGAGCTCCGGGATCGGCCAGGCAGGGTGCGGGATCCTCACGATCGGCCCGTCGTAGCCGGTCGCGCGGGCGCGATCCTCGACGTAGTGCGAATGGACGATCAGGCCGGTCGCGTCGCGGAGGATCTCGCCGGCGAGCGGGTAGTCCTCGGGCCGCGTCTCCCAGAGCGGGGGCAGCTTGTTGTCGAGCACGGCGTAGGCGAGCAGGCGCCCGACGAGGCCGCCCTCGCGCTCCATCGCGGCGAGGTAGCCGGCCGCGTCGCCGCGCGAGAACGTCAGGCCGACGACGAGGTGGTGGAGGACGAAGTCGTGCAGGACGACGACACCCGGCCGGCGGCGGAGCGCCTCGACGATCCAGCCGTGCGCCTCCGCGTCATTGCCAATGTGGTAGAGCGCGACGTCGGCGGCGGGATCACGCCGGAAGCGTCCGGGCCGCGCGACAACGACGTCGATCCGCGTGCTGAGCTCCGGCAGGAGCAGCGCCGAGTAGTCGGCGATCCCGGAGCGCGACGGCGGCATCGGTGAGTAGTAGGCGACCTTCATGCGGCGTCGAGGGACAGGCTCGAGCCGGTCCCGATCGAGAGCGCTTCGGCGTAGAGGTCTGCCACACGGTCGAGCGAATGCTCCGTCCTGGCAAGCTCGAGCGCGGCGGCACCCATCTCCGGGCTCGTCACCGCCTGCTCGAGGGCGCGCTCCAACTGCTCGATCTCGCCCTCGCCGACCGGCACCTTGGCGGCCACGGAGCCCGGCAGCTCCGCGAACCAACCGACGTCGCTGACGACGAGAGGCTTGCCGAGCGAGAGCGCGCGGATCGCCGCCGCGGAGGTCTCGCCCATGGTCGGCCAGCGTAGCGAGACAACCGCGTCGCAGGCGTCGAGCAGACGCCAGAGCTCGTCCTCGGGCACGTAGTCCCTGCGAATCACGCCCTCGGGGACGGCAAGATCGGCGTAGCGGGGCGACCAGGCGCCGACGACGAGCAGCCGTGCGTCCGGCCGGCGGGCACGCAGTCGGTCGAACGCCTCGAACAGCTGCGGCATCCGCTTGCTCTCGTTCACGTGCCCGAACGTACCGAGCAGCGGGCTCCCCTCCAGCTCCGCAGGCTCGATGTCGGGCACCGGCCAGGCGGGCATCGGCACCTGCCAGACCGGCCCGCTGTAGCCGGCGGCTCGGGCGCGCTCCTCGACGTAGCGCGAGTGGACGACCAACCCGGACGCGAGGTCGAGCACCTCGCCGGCGAGGGGGTAGTCGGTCGGGCGCGTTTCCCAGAGCGGCCTGATCTGGCCGTCCGCTACCGCCCGCGCGAGCTTTCGGCCCTCGGGCCCGGCGTCGCGCTCGAGCGCGTCCGCGTATCCCTCGAGGTCGCCGCGGGCGAGCGTGATCCCGGAGACGAGGTGGTGGAGGACGAACTCGTGCAGCACGACGATCCCCGGTCGACGGCGCAGCGCCTCGACGATCCAGCCGTGCTCGGCCGGGTCGTTGCCGACGTGGTAGAGCGCGACGTCGGCGTCGGGCTCTCGGCGGAAGCGGCCCGGCTTCGCGACCACGACCTCCATCCGTTCTTCGAGCGCCGGGATCAGCAGCGCGGAGTAGTCGGCGATCCCCGAGCGGGACGGCGGCAGCGGCGAGTAGTAGGCGACCTTCACGAAACGAGACGCTCGATCGTCGCGTCCCACGAGACGCGCTCCGCGAGCGCGCGGCCGGCGCGGCCCCAGGCAGCGGCGTCGTCGCGGTTCAGGCTCGCGAATGCCGAGGCAAGCGCCTCGGCGCGGGGCTCGGTCACGAGGCCCGTGACACGGTCGGTGACGACCTCGAGCGGCCCGCCCGCGTCGGTCGTCGTCACCACCGGCTTCTCGGACAGGAATGCCTCGTACGGCACCATCCCGAAGTCCTCGTCCACCGGCGCGTAGTAGACGGCGAGGCAGCGTGCGTACAGGTCGGCGAGCTCCTCCTCCGAGACGCGGCCGAGGAAGCGCGCGCTGCCGTTCGCGAGCGACTCGAGCCGCTCGCGGTCGGGCCCGTCGCCGGCGACGACGACCTGGAACCCGCCGCGCTTGGCGGCCTCGAGCAGCAGGTCGATCCGCTTGGCGCGGTCGAGCCGGCCGACCGAGAGGACGAAGTCGCCGTACTCGTCGCAGTGGTACGGAAGCTCCTGCGGCGGATGCGGCATCACCTCTGCGGCGATCCCGGTCGAGCGCTCGAGCCGGTCGGCGACGTTGCGGGAGGTAGCGAAGACCTTCTTCGCCTCTCCCAGCGCGACCCGGTCGAGCTCCTGGACGCGACGACGGATCGCGCGCTCCTCGGGTGACTCGCCGAACTGCCCGAGCTCGGTCCGGTCGAGCTCGTACGCCTGCCGGAACTGGTGGACGAGCCAGACGACCTTGTTCGGATGCCGGATGGCGTAGCTGGGGAACTTTGTCGCGATCACCAGCTCGATCCGCCGCCCGTCCGCCTCGTCGAGGTCGAGCAGCCGCCAGAGGAACGCCTGGGTCAGCACGCGCTCGCCCGGATACCACTTGAAGGGAACGGTGACGAGCTCGGCGTCGTGCCCGCGCTTGGCGAGCTCGGCGACGAGGTCGTCCGTGAAGATCTCGACGCCGCCGCGGGCGAACGGCACCTGAGGGCGGCAGACGGCGATTCTCAAGTTCTGGCGACGATCGCGTAGTCGAGCGGCGCGAAGAGCACCTCGCGGATCCGCTCGTCCACGTCGTCCGCGTGGCGCGGCGCGTTCAGGTAGCGGGTGTCGACGCTCGCGGAAGCCCGCCTGCTTCGCGAGCAGCGCGAGTGTCTCGGGGACGAGGGGCTGGGCGTGCGTCAGATCGGCGAAGTAGGAGCGAAGCGCGAGCGGCGAGAGTGGGTTGATCGTCTCCGCGACGAGGACGCCGCCGGGGCGGAGCGCCCGCGCCGAGAGCTCGAGCAGCCGGAAGAGCTGGGGCGGCGGGAGGTGCTCGACGACCTGGGCCATGAAGATCCCGCCCAGCGAGCCCTCCGGCTGCGCCTCCAGGTACGCGAGCGCGTCGGCCTGCTCGACCTCGAGCCCTTCGCCGCGCGCGTAGGCGACCATGTCGGCGTCGGCGTCGACGCCGCGAGCCTCGACCCCGGCGTCGCGGAGCAGCGAGAGGAACTCGCCGCGCCCGCAGCCGACGTCGAGCACCGGCGCCGCGTCGCGGAAGTCGTCGACGTAGGGCCGCTGCCGCTCGCGGACGTCGGCGGTCGAGCCGCGCATGCGGGCCTCGAAGGCGAAGTAGTCGGGGACAGCGGCCGGCGGCGGGCTGTGCGGCGACCGTCTGCGGGCGCGCCGACCCGCGCCGCGCCGCTCGACGCGCGTCAGCCGTTCCTCGAGCTCGCCGAGCGTGCGCAGCGCGTCCTCGCGCGAGCGCTCGCCGCGGTCGACCTCCTCGAGGATCCCGTCGACCATCTTCAGGACGACGTCGTTGAACATCCGCTGCTCGTGCGCGAGCGGCTCGACGTACCAGCGCAGCAGCGGCCGGAGCACCTTCTTGACCGGATAGGCGACCCAGCCCTTCAGTCCGGGCCGGCGCTCGAGCGGCCGGTCGGCGCTGACCGCCCACAGCCGTTCGGCCCGATGACGTGCGGCGAGCAGCTGACCGCGGCCGGCTCCGTTCTTGCCGCCTGCGAGCTCCTCGCGGAGCTGCTCGACGAGCGCAGCCACATCGACGGAAGTCCCTGCATCTGCAGGGGTTTTGGTACCGCTCCCGGCCATGAGGACATTTTATCGCCGGGGCATTACGGCTCTGTAAGCTCGCCCGGCAGCCGCAACGAAATGTTTTGACACGCAGGGGCTCTTGATCGTGCCAGGCACAGTTAAGAGCAACCGGAAAGATCCGCACCGAGCAGGTTCTTTACAGTGCCTGGCACCGTTAAGAGCGGCTTGTAAGGTGGCCGCGTGATCGGGCTCTCGATGCTGACGCTCGTCCCCGGCGTGATGGGCGGGTCGGAAACGTACGCCCGCGAGCTGACGAAGGCGCTGGCGCGGGTCGGCCGGCTCGAGTACCGGGTCTTCGTGCCGCCGGGGGCAGAGGACGCAGGCGGCGGCCTCCCCGACTCAGGCCGTCGTGGAGTACCGGGCGACCCGCTCGGCCGCCGGCCGTACGGCGGCGATGGCGCGGGCGGCGCTGGCGCCGGGGCGGCTGCGCGAGGCCATGCGGCTCGGCGAGCTCGACGCGATCCACTTCCCGTTCACCGTGATGCTGCCCCCGCCGGGCGAGGTGCCCGCGGCGACGACCATCCTCGATCTCCAGCACGAGGAGCACCCGGAGTTCTTCTCTCGCACCCAGCTCCTCTACCGGCGGCGCTTCTACCGCCGGCCGCTCCTGGAGAGCGACTTCGTGATCACGATCAGCGAGCACGCGCGGCGAACGATCCTCGACCGCTATCCGCTGGAGCCTGATCGCGTCCGCGCGATCCACCTCGCCGTCGACCACGGAACCTTCACGCCGGACGGGCAGGCGCGCGAGAGCTTCCTCCTCTACCCCGCCAACGCCTGGCCGCACAAGAACCACCCGCGCCTGTTCGAGGCGTTCGCACTGGTGCGGCGCGAGCGCCCGGAGCTGCGGCTGGTGCTCACCGGCGCCGGGCACGACGCCCTGACGCTCCCCGACGGCGCCGAGTCACGCGGGCACGTGCCGCTGGCCGAGCTGGTCGACCTCTACCGCACCACCGCGGCCGTGGTCTACCCGAGCCTGTACGAGGGCTTCGGGATGCCGTGCCTGGAGGCGATGGCGTGCGGCGCGCCGGTCGCAGCCTCGAACGTCGCGTCACTGCCGGAGGTGTGCGGTGACGCCGCGGTCTACCTCGACCCGACCTCGGTCGAGTCGATCGCCGACGCGATCCGGCGCGTGCTGGACGACCCTCCCTCAGGCGGGATCGAGCAGGCGGCGAAGTTCACCTGGGACCACTGCGCCAGGCAGCACGACGAGGTCTACCGGACGCTTACGCCCTGATGTGCGGGCGCAGGAAGCTGAACCACGCCTTCTTCAGCCTCCGGTACTCGTCGGGGCAGCGCACGCGCCGCTCGGCCGGCAGGACGCTGCGCAGGAAGCCGTAGCGCTGCGCGTTGCTGCCGTACACCCAGCAGGCGATCGAGTACGAGCGCTGCTTGTCGAACGAGTGCTCGTCGGCGAAGTCGACCTCGGAGAGCTGATGCGTGCCGGCGAGGTAGTAGAAGAAGTCGGCGCCCGCGAGCGCGAACTCGCCCTCCTTGACGAACTCGGTCATGAAGATCGTCGAGAACGCGTCGACCGCGTCCTCCTCGCGGCCGACGACGGGCAGGTCCCACTGGTCGACGAGCGCGTGCCCGACCTCGTGGAACAGCACGAAGTACTCGAGCTCGGCGAAGAGCTCGCCGAGCCGGTGCGCCGTGATCTTCGGGTACTCCTGCTGGAAGACGTTCAGGACGAGCGCCGAGAACGGGTGGTTGAGGATGATCGTCCGGGTGGCCGGGTTGTAGTACGGCCCGTTGTTGCCGCCCTGGACGCGGATGATGATGTTGTGGGGCAGCTTCAGGTGCTTGCCGAGCTCGGTAAAGACCTGCGGGAGCTGCGCGGCCCGGAGCAGCTGGACGAGGAAGCGCTCGTCGGCGTTGCGCGGCGGCGCGAACTGCACGACGAAGTGTCCGTTTGCCGGAGCCTGAGCCTCGGATACGGTCGCGCCGCCGGCTGCGAGAGCGGCCGCGGCGACGAGCACGAGGCCGAGCCGCTTCACGCCTCGACCGTAGCCTGCTCGCGCCGCAGGCGTTCGAGGTCTGCGTCGACGAGCAGGCGTACGAGCCCCTCGAAGTCGAGCGTCGTCTGCCAGCCCAGCCGCGCCTGCGCCTTCGAGGCATCACCGACCAGGTCGTGCAGCTCGGCGGCCCCGCGGACGAGCGACTCGTCGATGTGGACGTACTCCTGCCAGTCGAGCCCGACGCGCCCGAACGCGAGCTCGACGAGCTCGCGGACGCTGTGCGGAACGCCGGTCGCGATCACGTAGTCGTCCGCCTCCTCCTGCTGGAGCATCAGCCACATCGCGCGCACGTAGTCGCCGGCGTAGCCCCAGTCGCGCCTGGCGTCGAGGTTCCCGAGCCAGAGGTCGCTTTCCAGTCCGAGCGAGATCGCCGCCGCCGCGCGCGCGACCTTCCGCGGCACGAAGTCCGTCGGCCGCCGGGCCGACTCGTGGTTGAAGAGGATCCCGGAGCACGCGAACAGGCCGTAGCGCTTCCGGTAGCTGCGGACGATCAGGTGGCCGTACGCCTTCGCGACGCCGTACGGCGTCACCGGCGCCAGAGCGGTCTCCTCGGTCTGCGGCACCTCGCGCGGCTCGCCGAAGATCTCGCTCGAAGAGGCCTGGTAGAAGCGCACCTCCGGATCGACGAGCCGAATCGACTCCAGCAGCGCCGTCACGCCCACGGCCGCGAACTCCGCGGTGAGCACCGGCTGGCGCCACGACATCGGCACGAACGACGGCGAGGCGAGGTTGTAGACCTCGTGCGGCTTCATCGTCTTCAGCGCATCGACGAGCGAGAGCTCGTCCAGCAGGTCGGCCTGCACGAGCTCGATCCGGTCGCGAACCGCCTCGAGGTTGTCGAACTGCTCCGAGGTCGCGCGGCGCACGACGCCGAAGACCTCGTAGCCGTTCTCGAGCAGGAGCTCGGCGAGCAGGGATCCGTCCTGCCCGGCGATACCGGTGATGAGCGCGCGGCGGGCGTCCACGAAAACCGATTGTACGAGGGGGTAGTGTCCGACCGATGGAAGGCGAGCGTGGCCCGGGGAGCTTCGGCGCAACCCACCGCGTTCTTCGCCGACCTTTCTGCTCCGTGCGCCGCTCTCGGCGTGGCTCCGGGACGAGGCACGCCGCGCAGCCGAGCGGTACGGCAGCTATCGCGTCCTCGACGTCGGCTGCGGCGTGAAGCCGTACTACCCCTTCTTCCGCGACGGCGCCTCCGAGTACGTCGGCGTCGACGTGGTCGAGAACCCGGCCGCAGACGTCCACGGCTCGGTCGAGTCCCTGCCCGTGCCCGACGCGAGCTTCGACGTGATCCTCTGCACCCAGGTGCTCGAGCACACGATCGACCCGCAGCAGGCGATCCGCGAGCTGCGCCGCGTCACCGCTCCCGGCGGCCGCGTGCTCGCCTCGACCCACGGCGTCGAGGTCTACCACCCCTCCCCCGAGGACAACTGGCGCTGGACGCATACCGGGCTCGAGCGGCTGTTTCGCACGGCCGAGTGGAGCGCCCTCACCGTGACGCCCGTCGGCGGGGCGACCGCCTGCCTCGGCAAGCTGAGCGCCACGTACGTCGACCTCCTCTCCCGCCGGCTCCACGTCGGCTTCCTCGGCAAGCTGGGCGTCCGGATGATCAACCGGTTCGCGCCGTTCGTCGACGGCCACGTCGGGATGCTGCGCGAGCAGCGCCCGGGTGCCCTCTTCGTCAACTACCACGTGGTCGCGGAAGCTTGAGCGGGAGCCTCACCGAGCAGCTGATGCACGAGCAGCCGAGCCTGCACGGCGAGGCTCAGCTGTGGGGGCTCGCGTGGGCTGCACTCGCCTACATCGAGCGCAGCGTCCAGCCCGGGATGGCGACCCTGGAGACCGGCGCCGGCGCGAGCACGATGGTCTTCGCCGCGCGCGGCGCCGAGCACGAGGCGGTCACGCCCTCGGCCGGCGAGGCGGAGCGGATCACCCGCGAGTGCGAGCGCCGCGGGATCTCGACGGAGAAGCTCACCTTCCGGATCGGGTCCTCCGCGGACGTCCTCCGCGACTGGGATCCGCGTCCGCTCGACGTCGTCCTGATCGACGGCGGGCACGCGTTCCCGTACCCGACGCTCGACTGGTGGTACCTCCAGCCGCACGTGAAGATCGGCGGGCTGATGCTGCTGGACGACGCGTACATGCCTCCCGTCTCTGCCGTCGTCGACCACCTGCAGAACTCGGAGGCGTGGCGGCTCGAGACTCCCGCCAGCTTCCGCACCGCCGTCGTCCGTAAGCTCGCCGACGAGGTGCCGGACGGCGAGTGGAAAGGCGAGCGCTCCGGCGGCCGGATGAACTTCCGCTACCTCCCGCCCGGCCAGCGAGCCGTCGCCTCGGCGCGGCAGCGGTTCTTCAGCACCCGGCTGGGCCTGAAGACGGTCGAGGTGATCCGTCCCTTCATCGGCCGTTCCGGCCCGAAGGCGGGCTAACCTCCTTGCGATGACGGACACCGCGTGGACCGAGGAAGCGCTCGCCGACCTGACCAGGGAATTCGGCGGCGTCTACGAGGGCCGGACCGTGCTCGTCACCGGCGCGGACGGCTTCATGGGCTCGCACCTGACCGACGCGCTCGTCCACCTCGGCGCGGACGTCAATGCCTTCGTCCGTGCGACTTCGAGCGGCGCGCTGAACAACATCGGCCCGCTCCGCGACCGGTTGCGCGTCCACTTCGCCGACCTGACCGACAAGACCTCGATCGACTATCTGGTCCGGGAGCTCGCGAAGGTGCCAGACCGGCCGTACGTCTTCCACCTCGGCGCGCAGGCGCATGTGGGCGAGTCGTGGCACCGCCCCTACGAGACGATGATGGCGAACACCATCGGGACCCTCAATCTGCTCCAGTCGATCGTCGACCACGGCCTCGACGTCGAGAAGTTCGACACCGCCGGCACCTCCGAGGAGTACGGCAATCCGCGCGAGTCGGTCGCCCACCACCACGACTGGGACGAGGCGGGCGCCCTGATCCTGCACGAGCGCTCGCCGATCAACCCGAAGTCGATCTACGCGACCTCGAAGGTCGCCGCCGACTTCCTGACGATGAACTACCACGACGCGTTCGGCCTCCCCGGGGTCGTCACGCGGATGTTCAACAACTACGGGCCGCGCCAGAACCCGCGCTACGTGACCGGCACGATCATCACGCAGGCGCTCGAGCGCGAGGAGATCGAGCTCGGCCAGCTCGACCCGCTGCGGGACTTCTGCTTCTGCACCGACGGCGTGCGCGGCCACCTGACCGTCGCCGCGCAGGGCATCCCGGGAGACGTCTACGTGTACGGCCAGGGCGAGAACATCTCGATGGCGGACTGGTCGGCGCTGATCATCAAGGTCGGCGAGGAGAACGGCTTCTGGCCCGCCGGCCGGCACGTCGTCTCGACCGCCGCGCGCTACCGCCCCGGCGCGAGCGAGGTGATGGCGCTCCGCGTCGGCCACGAGAAGCTGACGCGCGAGACCGGCTGGGAGCCGAAGGTGAGCTGGGAGGAAGGGGTCCTGCACACGATCCGCTGGTACGCGGAGAACCGGGACCGCTGGATCGGCCGGGTCGACTGGCTGACGCGCGCCGCCTCCGCCAAGGCATGACGCGAGCCCTCGTCACGGGCGGAGGGGGCTTTCTCGGCTCGCACCTCGTCGAGCGGCTCCAGGCAGTCGGCCATGACGTCTTCGTCGCGCGCAAGACCGACTACGACCTGACCCGCTGGGACGACGCCGAGCGCCTGTTCGAGGACGCCGAGCCCGACGTCGTCTTCCACCTCGCCGCCGAGGTCGGCGGGATCGGCGCGAACCGCGCGAACCCTGGGCGCTACTGGTACGCGAACCTGATCATGGGCGCGCACGTGCTCGAGCTGGCGCGCCGGCACGACGTCGGCAAGGTCGTCCTCGCCGGCACGGTCTGCGCGTACCCGAAGCACACGCCGGTGCCCTTCCACGAGGACGAGCTCTGGAACGGCTACCCGGAGGAGACGAACGCGCCTTACGGCGTCGCCAAGAAGTCGATCCTCGTCGGCGCGCAGTCCTACCGCGAGCAGTACGGGACGAACGCGATCTTCCTCCTGCCGGCGAACCTCTACGGGCCGCGCGACAACTTCCACCCGACGAACGCACACGTGATCGCGGACCTGATCCGGAAGATGCACGAGTCGCCGGAGGAGGTCGTGCTCTGGGGTGACGGCTCGCCGACGCGCGAGTTCCTCTACGTCGAGGACGCGGCCGAGGCGTTCCTGCTCGCCGCCGAGCGCTACGACGGCGAGGAGCCCGTCAACATCGGCGCCGGCAAGGAGATCTCGATCCGCGAGCTGGCCGAGCTGATCGCCGAGCTGACCGGATTCACCGGCGAGATCACCTGGGACGAGTCGATGCCGAACGGCCAGCCGCGGCGCAGCCTCGACGCCTCGCGCGCGCAGGAGCTGTTCGGGTTCGAGGCGCGGACGTCGCTACGCGAGGGCCTCGAGCGGACGATCGCCTGGTACCGCGCGCAGGCCCCGATGCATGCGGCTCACTGACGGCGCGCGGGCGGTCTGGGCCCGCACGCACTCGCTCACTCCGCCCTCCTGGCTCGGACCGTTCGGCCGCGAGCCGTGGATCGTCCTCGGCCCGCTGATCCTCGTCCAGTGGCTGGCGCTGATCGTGTTCATGGTCACCGTCCGCCACAACTCGTGGCTCTACTACCAGGGCGGCGACGAGACCTTCTACTGGACGCACCGGCTGGTCGTTCGCGCACTGGCGCCTGCCGACCGCGGAGGTCGGCTGGGGCTGGTCGTATCTGCTCAGCCCGCTGGCCGGGGTCGCCGGCAACACCGTCCTCTCCGGCCTGCCGGGGATCATCCTCGTCGACACGCTCGTGCTGCTCCCGGTTGCGCTGCTCGGGATGTACGGAATCGGCGCCCGGATCGCCGGGCGCATGTTCGGCTACTGGACGGCAGGGCTCTGGATCGCGCTGCCGTACATCGCGATCCCGCTCTTCGTCCAGCGCTACCACGGCAAGTACATCGAGCAGACGCTGCCGCAGACGTTCGGGCTGACGCCGCTCGCCGACTTCCCGTCGATGGTGCTGCTGATCGTCGCCGCGTACCTCGTCGTCCGTGGCCTCGACACGCGCGACTGGCGCGAGGCGGTGCTCGCCGGGCTCGTCGTCGGCTTCGCCTTCTGCGTGAAGCCCTCGAACGCGGTCTTCTTCGCGGCACCCCTGGCTGCGTTCCTGATCGCGCGGCGCTGGCGCCAGGTCCTCTACTTCGGGGCCGCGGTGCTCCCGGGACTGCTGCTCGTGGTGCTCTGGAAGCAGCGCGGGCTCGGGCACGCAGCCCCTCTTCGCCGCCGGCACCGACGGCACGCTCGCGACGCTGGCCATCCCGCTCGCCTTCGGCGTGCTCGCCGCCGGGATCGGGCGCTACGTGAACATCGACTGGCAGCACCTCCAGGACAACAAGGACTCGCTGCGGGAGTTCTTCTGGGCGGTCAGGCCCCTCCAGTGGGTTGCGCTCGCCGGCGTGATCGGGCTGCTGCGGCGCTCGTGGGCGAAGGGAGCGCTGGTCGCCGTCTGGTTCTACGCGTTCCTCATCGTCAAGGGCACCTCCGGCCACGCCCGCGTCGAGGACGCGAGCTTCTTCCGGCTCCTGATGCCGAGCTTCCCGGCCTTCGTGCTGCTGCTCGCGGGCGTGCCGCTACTCGTGCCGCAAGCTCGGGAGACGGCTCGCCGAGCGCTACCCGCCCGAACAGGGCGAACCCGAGCCGTCTGACCCGGCCGATCATCGTCGCCGCCGTCCTGCTCGTCGCGCTGCCCGCGGTCGTCCTGGGCGCGACGCGGGTGCAGACGAGCGCGAGAACCGTGCGGAACGACGCACAGCACACGCTCGTGCCGGTCACCGGCGCGCTGGGTCTCAAGGCCGTGCGGCGGGGGAAGGAGGTCGGCCTCTCCTGGAAACGGCCCTACGGCGGCCCGGTCGGCGTCTTCTACGTCGTCCTCCGGTCGCCGAAGAAGTTCCCCGATCCGACGAACCCCGAGAAACGCAAGGTGAAGGACGGCGTCGTCTGCCGCGAGCAGCGGAGCGGCGCCGCGAGGGACTGCCACCTGTACATGCGACGGATCAAGGCGACGAAGGCCCTGACCTGGGTCGACCACCCGCCGCGCGGGAACTGGTCGTACCGGATCGGCCTCGCCGCGAACTGGCTGAACGACCCGACCCGCGGCGACGTGCTCCTGATCAGCGAGCCCGTCCGGGCCGAGGTTGGCTAAAGTCGCCGCCGTGCTCGACCAGGTCCAGCAGCGCGTGCTCGACTCGATGCGCGACGACGGGATCGCGCTCGTCTCCTTCCACGAGCTCTTCGGCGACGAGGCGATGTGGGACGAGCTGCGCCACGACATCGGCGAGTTCACCGCCGACACCGAGGCCAACCTCACCGAGCTCCAGGCGCAGCAGAAGAAGAAGTCGTATCTGATCCGGCGCTTCCTGAAGAGCGGCCGGCCGTTCACGCTCGACGACCCGTGGCTTCAGTTCGGGCTCTCGAACCGCGTGCTCGACATCGTCAACGCCTACCGCGGCGAGGGCACGCTGCTGATCGACGTCGACAACTGGTACACGATCCCCGACCCGGAGGCCGAGGACCGGATCGCGTCACAGCGCTGGCACCGCGACCCGTGGGACAACCACATCGTCAAGGTCTTCACCTACTTCTCGGACGTGGACGAGGACGCGGGGCCGTTCGAGTACCTGCGCGGGACGCCCGAGGGCGGCCGGAACGCGCACCTCTGGCCGTGGGAGGGCGACGACGTCTACGACAAGCACGGCCTCTACCCGCCCCAGGACGAGTTCGAGGCGAAGGCGCCCGCCGAGGACGTGCTCACCTGCACGGGCCTGCCCGGGACGATGGTCTTCGCCGACACGAGCGGCTTCCATCGCGGCGGCTGGACGCGCGCGAAGCCGCGGATCCTCTCCTACTCCTCGTACGTATCGACGAGGTTCCGGCTGGAGCCGCGCTTCGAGGTCGACTGGTCGGCCGGCAACGGGCTCTCGCCCGAGGCCGAGTTCGCAGTTTCCTGGTCGCGCTAGTCGGCGGCGGAGCGGGTCGCTTCGCGGAGCCGCTGCTCGAGCAGCCCGATCCGCTGGGCGAGCACGGTGTTCTGGTCGGACGAGACTTCGAGATCACGGTCGAGTAGTCGAGCAGCACGAGCAGGATGAAGAGCACCGCGACCGCGAACAGCACCGCCGGCGGGTAGCCGGTGACGCCGACCCAGTCGGCGATCGTGTTCAGGCCGCTGCGCCAGAGCGAGAGCACGAGCAGCACGACGCCGGTCGCGAGCCACAGCAGCGCGTAGCGCTCGCGGAGCCTCCGCCGGCGGATCAGGTCGAGCACGACGAGCAGCAGGCCGACCGACGCGATGGCGGCGACGATCGAGACGGCGAGTGGGGTCATTGCACATCCTCCAGTGGCGTGACGTTCTTGCGGAAGAGCCCGACGAACAGGGCGAGCAGCACCTTGACCATGTAGTAGACGGCGAAGAGCGAGCCGATCGAGGAGCGGCCGCCTGCCCGCTCTCGCATCTCGACCGGGACCTCGATCATCCGCAGCCGGTGCTTGTGGGTCATCAGCACCGCCTCCACCTCGGGGATGTCGTGCGGGTAGTCGGCGGCGAAGAGCGCGATCGCGTGGCGGTTGAGCGCCTGGAAGCCGGAGGTCGGATCTGTGACCTTGCGGCCGACGAGCATCGAGACCGTCTTCGCCAGGATCGTGATCCCGGCGCGTCTCGGCGCCGACGAGCGATAGGCCGACGGCGCGAGGAAGCGCGAGCCGACGGCGATGTCGGCCTCGTCGTCCAGCACCGGCTCGAGCAGCTTCCCGAGCTCCGAGGCGTCGTGCTGGCCGTCGCCGTCCAGCCGCACGGCGAGCCGGAAGCCGTTGTCGAACGCGTAGCGGAAGCCCGTCTGCACCGATCCGCCGATCCCGAGGTTGTAAGGGCAGGCGGATCGACGTGGGCGCCCTTCTGCTCCGCGACGGCCGCGGTGCGGTCGACCGAGCCGTCGTCGATGACGACGATCTCGAGGCCGGGGTCGAACGCGCGGATCTCGTCGATCACGCGCGCGATGCTCTCCTGCTCGTTCAGCGCCGGGACGATCGCGACCCGCCGCAGCGCGGTCAGCCGCGGGTCGAGCGCGCGCGGGGCGGCCTCGGCGACCTCAGCCACGAACGGCCTCCGGAACCCCGACGCCGAGCAGCTCGAGCAGGCGCCGCGCGCGGTGGAGGTACGTGTGCTCGTCGAGCGCCCGCTCGCGGGCGGCGCGGCCCATCTCCTCGGCGCGGCCCGGATCGTCGAGGAGCTCGCGGTAGGCGGCGGTGGCCTCGTCGGCGTCGCTCACGACCAGCACCTCACGCCCCGGCTCGAACCAGCGCTCGATCCCCTCGTGCGGGTTGGAGACGATCGTCGCGCCGGACATGCCGAGCTCGAACGGCCGCGAGGTGGACGACGCGTAGACGGTCGCGTGCGCGCGCCGCGTGACGTTGAGGTTGATCCGCGCCGCCGAGATCGCGCGCGAGAAGACGTTGATCGGGATGTTCCCGACCAGGCGCGCACGGCCGATGTCGCCGCGGAAGTCCTCGCCGCCGAGCGAGAAGTCGACCTCGGGGAGACGGCGCGACGGCTCGCCGACCATCACTTCGGTCCACTCCTGGCGGAACTTGTCGCCGAAGCCGTAGAAGAAGACGTCGGTCTCCTTCTCGACCGGGTGTGGCTGGAAGAGTTCCGGGTCGGCGCCCCAGAAGACCGCCTCCGCGCGGCGCGCGCCGAGCTCGCGCAGCCGCTCGAGCCCGCCCTCGGAGTTGGAGACGACGAGGTCGTACTCGCCCGGGTCGGCGCCGAAGTAGTAGTTGAAGCCGGTGTCCATCCCGCCGAACTCCGGCAGGCTCATCGGCACGTCGCCGTCGTAGAAGACGACCGGGACGCCGAAGCGCTCGCGGAGCGCAGTCGGGATCCCGCGCAGATGGCTCATCGGGACGGTGAAGACGACGATCGCGTCCACGTCCCGCTCCCGCTCGAGGATCCCCTCGATGTGCCGGTGCCAGCGCGGCGTCACCCAGCGCCAGATCGCCTCGCGCACCCAGCGGTCGGTGTCCCCCGGGTCGCTCTCGGCACGTCTGATGTGCCGGTCGCCCTTGATCCGGGCGACGAGGTCGCGCACCTTCGCGAACGCCTCGCCCTCCCGGTAGCAGGGGTTCGGCGCAGTCCTCCACCAGGGCGACTCGACCGGGCGCCCGCGGTACGGCGTGACGATCAGGTCGCAGCCGGCCTCGTGGAGGCCCTTCCAGAGCTGCCACCACGCCGGCGTGCAGCCGTAGCGGAAGTCGAGGTCGACCGCAGAGGCGACCGCGAGGATCTTCGGGGCCTTCACCGCCTTCAGTATTGCGAAGGGGTCTGCCGCAGGATCGTCGCGCCCATCCGATATCTGAACGGAAACGGGGTCTGCGGCTGCTGTTCGCCGAGCGCGCGCACCTTTGCCAGCACCGCGGTCGCGTTCCTCGTCGGGCAGCCTGGCGATGTAGCTGATCGTCCCGATCCGCTCGGCGAGCCCCTCGGCGTCCAGCAGCTGCTCGAACGGCACCTCGTTCGTCTCCGCCAGGCGGAACCGCCCGTTGCGAGCGACGCCGTCCCGCCAGCCGGCGATCTCGGAGAGCTCGGGGAGGTACGTCGCCGATCGCCTCCTGCACCGCGCGCTGGAGCGGCTGCTCGAGGTCGCGGCCGGGGCCGAGCACTGCGATTGCGCCACCGGGCTTCAGCACCCGGATGAACTCGTCCACGGCCCGGTCGATGTCGAACCAGTGCATCGCCGCGGCGACCGTGATCGCATCGACGGAGCCGCTCTCGAGCGGCAGCTCCTCGGCGGTGCCCGCGCGGGCGTCGACGCCCGGGCAGCACGGCTTCGAGCTGCTCGCGCATCTCGGCGAGCGGCTCGATCGCGATCACGCGCGCTCCCGTCGGCACCAGCTCGCGCGTCAGCTTGCCGGTCCCCGCCGCGACGTCGGCCACGGTCGTCCCCGGTCCGATCCCGAGCTGCTCGGCCACCCACGACACGAGCTCGGGCGGGTACCCGGGCCGGCGGCGCTCGTAGCTCTCCGCGACCTTCGCGAACGCCGCGGCCGAAGTACGGTCGTGCTTCAGTAGGCCCCGCGGCTCGAGAGGACGGCCGGGATCGTCCTGGCGAGGATCGTGATGTCGAGCCAGATCGACCAGTTCTCGAGGTAGTAGAAGTCGAGCCGCACGAGGTCGTCGAAGGAGAGGTCGGAGCGGCCGGAGATCTGCCAGAGCCCCGTCATCCCCGGGAGCACGAACGACCGCTTGCGGTGCCACTCCTCGAGCAGCGCGTAGTCGCGCGGCCGGCAGCGGGCGCGGGCCGACGAGGCTCATCTCGCCGCGCAGGACGTTGAGCATGTTCGGCAGCTCGTCGATCGAGAAGCGCCGCAGGAAGGCGCCGACGCGCGTGATCCGCGGGTCGCCGCGGATCTTGAACAGCGCCCCCTCCGCCTCGTTCAGCTCGCCGAGCTCGCTGCGCCGCTCGGCGGCGTCCGCGTGCATCGTCCGGAACTTGAACATGTGGAACGTCCGCTCCCCGAGCCCGATGCGCGGGTCGCGGTAGAAGACCGGCCCGTTGGAGGTCAGCTTGATCAGCGCCGCGATCACGAGCCAGACCGGCAGCCCGGCGACGACGACGAGCGAGCTGACGGCGAGGTCGAACGCGCGCTTGATCGCCCAGTCGGTTCCGGCGAAGACCGGCGGGCGCAGCTCGAAGAGCGGCAGTCCCTGGCCCGGCACGTACTCCCCGCGCTGGACCAGCAGCTCGGTCGTCTTCGGCGCGACGCGGACCTTCACGCCGCTGCGGTGCGCGTCCTCGACCATCTGGAGCAGGTCGCGCTCGCTGTAGTCCGAGTCGGTGACGATCAGCTCGTCGGTCGGGTGCTCGGCGAGCACCGAGCGCAGGTTCTCGAAGGCGCCGAGCCGCGGCAGGTCGCAGGTCAGCGGTCGGGTCACGGCTGACGACGCCGATGAAGTCGTAGTCGATCCCGCCGCGGACGGGGCCGAGCGAGCGCAGCAGGTGGTCGAGGTGCTCGCCCTCGCCGACGACGATCGCGCGGCGGCGGACGCCGAGCGCGTGCAGCGCCTCGCGGCTGAGCACGTCGTAGCTCGCGCGGAAGACGCCCGCGAGCGACGGCCGTGATCACGAACGCGGTCGGGATCAGCCCGAAGGTCCTGAAGTCGTGCCCGGTGCCGACGCCGAAGGCGAGCACGAGCAGCGCGACCACGACGAGCGACGAGACGATCCGGCCGTAGCCTGCACGCCGCTCGCGCTGCGCGTACAGGCCCGCCTGCCAGAAGACGAGCACCGTGACCAGCGCGACGAACGGGAAGTAGTCGGCCTCTGCGTCCCGCCAGAGGATCCCCCAGAAGATCGGGTGGTGGCCGTAGTAGACCTCGCGGAGCGACGAGCCCGCCGTAGAGGCCGAGCCCGACGGCGAGCAGGTCGAGCGCGATCAGGCAGCAGAGGCTGAGAGCCCGGAACGACCAGGCTGCGGATCGGCGTGCGAGTGAGCAGGTACGGCTTGCTGCGCCGGATGTCTGCGCCGGGAAAGAGCGGTGAGCTGCTCTCGGGCGCGGCGGAAGGTGCTTCCTTCGTGGCCACGAGTCGATTCATGTTACTCCCGCATCTGGCGCGAAAACGCCATTTCGGCCTCGGCCGAGACGGCGTCGAGCGCCGTTGGGCGCCGCCGCCGGCCGATCAGCCGCAGCGCGGTCGTCAACGCGCGCCGGCGGCGCTCGTCGAGCAGGTCCGTGTCGTGGAAGTAGACGTGGACGTACGCAGGCAGGCGCCCGACCCCGGCGCGCGCGGCCATCCCGAGCGAGTGCGTCGCCGGCAGCTCGAGCAGGCGGGCGTCTCCGACCCGCAGCCAGGAGGGCTCGGCGAGCTCGAGCCGCGGAGCGCCCGCCGCGAGGTAGTCCGGGCGGAACGCGGTCGCGGTGCAGTCGGTGTAGCCCAGCTCGGCGAGCGCGGCCGCGACGCCTGCGTCCATGTACCAGCCGCCGCCGCAGAAGAGCTTCGGCTCGAGGCCGCGGTCCCGCAGCCACTCCGCCTCTCTGCGGACGCGCTCGGCCGGGTCGCCGCCGACCGGCCGCGCCTGGTTCGCCCCGCCCCAGTGCGTGTGGTGACCGAGGGGTCCGCGCGTGGCAGCGATCCGCGCCCGGGCGAGCCAGAGCGTCTCGCTCTCGTCCGTGTCGGGCGGGCGCATCAGCGCCGCGATCGCGAAGCCGCCCGGGCGCCGGGCCTGGAACTCCGAGAACGCGGCCCAGGTGCGGTCGTCGAGCGGACGCTCGACGTGGCACGAGACGGTCGCGACCTTCACCCGAGCGCCCTCCGGTAGAGGGCCTCGGTTCGCTCGATGCAGCGCTCCTCCGAGAACACGGCGAGCGCCCGCTTGCGGCCGGCGGCGCCGAGCGCCTCGATCCGCGGCAGGTCAGGCGCGAGCTCGACGAGCGCGGCGCGCAGCGGCTCGACCTCGCCCGACGGGACGAGCACGCCGGCGCTGCCGATGATCTCCGGGAGCCCGCCGACCGAGGCGGCGATCACGGCGCGGCCTCGCTCCATCGCCTCCAGCGCGACCATCCCGAAGCCCTCGCCGAGCGACGGGACGATGACGATCGCGGCTTGCTCGATCAGCGGCTGCACCGGCGCGACGTGGCCGAGGAAGCTGACGCCCTCGCCGGCCGCGGCGCGCAACTCCCGCTCGAGCGGGCCGGTGCCGGCGAGGTCGAGCGTCAGCTCCGGCACCTCCTCGCGCGCGGCCGCGAACGCCTCGAGCAGCACCCGGTGGCCCTTGATCGGGATCAGCCGGCCGATGCAGAGCAGCCGCGGTGTCGGCGGGGGCGGAGGCGGCTCCGGGCCGGCGGCGATGCCGTAGTGGACGACCTCGAACGCGTCCGCAGCGAATCCCTCCCGCTCGGCCAGGTACTCCGCCAGGCCGCGCGAGATCGCGATCTGGACGTGCGCGAGGCTCGACACCGCACGGTCGCCCCAGGCGAAGAGCCGGCTGTCGCGGAACTCGTTGAAGCCGTGCTTCGTCGAGAACCGGTGCCGCACCCGCGTCAGCACGCCGGCCGGGAGCCCGTACGCGTCCCCGTGGACGAGGTGCGTGTGCACGATCTCCGGCCGCAGCGCCGCCAGCCGGCGCGTGAGGCGGCCGAACGCCATCGGGTCGACGTCGAGCTTCACCACGAGCTCGTCGACCGGCACGTCCCGCGCCCGCAGCTCGCGCATGAAGTCCGCCGCCTCGGGCTCGCGCTCGTGCAGGACGAGCATCCGCGCGTCGAAGCCGCGCTCGCGCAGGCCGGGGAGCAGCGAGAGCAGGTGGTTCTCCGAGCCCGAGATGCCCTTCACCTTCTGGATGTGCAGGACGCTGGTCAACCGCGTGCCGCCTCGACGACCGCCGCAGCCCAGGACTGGACGGAGTGGCCCGCCTCGACGCGCTCGCGCAGCATCCGGCCGAGTGCTTGCCGCTCCTCCGGCGAGAGCCGCGCGAGCCCGGTGAGCCTGTCGGCGAGCGAGCGCGGGTCGTCGCGGTCGAAGCGGAGCGCGTCCGGGAGCAGCGTGTCGAAGGCAGGGTTCGAGGCGACCGCCGGCACGCAGCTGGCGCACGCCTCGTAGACGACCTTGTCGGTCGCCCCCGCGCGCATGTTGTTGACGAGCACGTCGGCGCGCGCGAACAGCTCGGGCACCTCGCTGCGCAACAGCGCGTGACCCAGGCGAACACGCTTGTCGAGGTCGAGCTCGCCGACGAGTCCCTCGAGCCGCGCGCGGTGCTCGCGCTCCTGCGGCGTCAGCGCCGGACCGTGGATCTCCAGCCGCAGGTCGAGGCCGTCGTCGAGCGCGAGCCGGACGGCCCGCAGCACGACTTCCAGCCCCTTGGCCTCCGAGTACCGCCCGAGCGCGACCGCGCGCAGGTCCGGTGAGCCGCCGCCGTCGGAGCAAGAGAACTCTTCCAGGTCGATCCCGTGCCCGATCGGCCGCACCTTCGCCGACGAGAGGGGGAATGTCCTCCGGTCGACGGTCAACACGACGTTCGATGCCCGCTCGGCCGCCTGGAGCAGCCGCGAGGCGCGCCAGTGCGTGTACCAGAGCAGGACGCGCGTGCCGAGCGGCCGGGCGAACGGCGCCGCGAGCACCGCGTAGATCGGGCACATGTGGGCCACGACCGCGGCGGGCTTCGGCCGGTGCGCGAGCTCGGAGAGGATCGCCGCCTCGAAGCGCAGCCCGCGCCCCGCTTTCGAGCGCGCGGCGAAGCTGCGCGTGCGGCAGTTCTCCGGCAGCACGCCGGGCAGCGCGCGGTCGGCCAGCACCACGACCTCGTCCACCTGCTGCCGCCAGCGCCCTGATCATCGGCACGGTCGCGGCGAGGGCCGGGTGCCCGGGGTCGACCTGTTGCGTGACGAAGACGATCCTCACTGCTGGACGACCGCGTCGACGATCTCGCGGAGCTTGCGCGCGTATTGCTCCGGCGTGGCCAGCAGCGGCTCGACGCCCTCGCGTGCTCCGGCACCGAGACGCTCCGCGAGCTCGCGGTCGGAGAGCATCCGCACGAGCGCCTCGGCCAGCGCGTCGGGATCCTGCGGCGGCACGAGCAGCCCGTTCTCGCCGTCGCGAACGAGGTCGGCGATCCCGCCGACGTCGGTGCCCACCACCGGCCGGTTGCGACAGAACGCCTCCAGGATCACGCGGCCCATCCCCTCGTTGCGCGACGGGAGCACCAGCGTCCACGCCCGATCGAGCGCCTCGGCGACACCGGCCGAGTCGACCTGCTCGTCCCAGACGATCTGCTCGCGGATGCCCTCGACGACGTGCCGGCGCGAGCCCTTGCCGATCACGTGGAGCGTGGCACCGGGGACACGGGGCGCGGCGGCGCGCCACGCGGCGGCGAGCTCGTCGATCCCCTTGTAGTGCTCGAGCACCCCGACGAAGAGCGCGACCGGCCGCTCGGGCAGCGGCACCGGCGGGACGAGGAACGGGTCGAGATCGGTGAAGGTCGGGAGCACGCCGTCCGGCTCGACCCCCAGCTCGCGGACGAGCCGCGTCGTGTACGGCGAGATCGTGCGGACGCCGTCCGCGCGCCTCACCGCCTGGGCGGCGACGACGTCCGAGGCGGGGCCGAGCAGCTTCCGCGCGGGCGAGCCGTACATGCGGGCTGCGGTCCGCCAGTTGCCGTGCACCTCGAGGATCAGCGGCGTCTTGCGCCGCGCGAGCTTGCGCGCGGCCAGCACCCCGGCCGCCGTGTGCGGATCCTGGGCGAGCACGGCGTCCGGCTGGAAGCTCGCGCAGCTCGGCGGCGAGCCGTGCGGGCAGCTCGGCGTAGAAGCGGTAGCCGCCGGGCAGCAGGCGGAAGCGGTCGTCCTCGCCCTCCCCGCGCGCGAGCACGCGCAGCTCGAAATGCTCCTCGAGCGCCTCGAACTTCTTGGCGAGGCTTTCGTTCAGAGGCAGCCGGTAGCGCGTCGGGCCGACGATCACGACCCGCCGCTTCACCGCGCCGCCTCGTCGAGGATCGCCTCGTAGCGCGGGTAGACCTGGCTCGGATCGAGGCGGCGCACCGAGTCCGCCGCAGCGTTGCGCAGGCGCGCCTGGAGTGCTGCGTCGGCGAAGAAGCGGCCGATCGCCGCCGGCAAGCCCGTCGACGTCGCCGGCCGGAACGAGCAGCCCGTTCCGGCCGTCCTCGAGCACCTCGCCGACCCCGCCTGCCCCGGCCGCGACCACGGGTGTCCCGACCGCCAGCGACTCGGCGACGACGAGGCCGAAGCTCTCCCAGTTCGAGGAGAGGAGCGTTGCGTCTGCGGCCCGCATCAGCTCGAAGACCGCTCGCTCGCGGCTGTGCGCCGAGGAAGCGGGCCTTCAGCCCGCCGGCCTGCGACTCGATCCGCGGCCGCTCCGGGCCGTCGCCCGCGACGAGCAGCGTCACGCCCTCGTTGCGCCGCACCGCCTCGAATGCGATCCCGAGCGCCTTCTGCGGCACCAGCCTCCCCGCGAAGAGGAGCGTCGGCCCGTTCAGGCCGTGCCGGGCGCGAAGCTCCTCGCGCCCGGGCAGCTCGGGAGCCGCCACGGCGTGCGGCACCACTTCGGCCTCGAAGCCCCAGCCGGCGACGATCTCCGCGAACGCCTGGGACGGAACGACGATGCGGCTCGCCCGGCGAAGCGCGCGGTCGCGGGTGCGCCGCAGCACCGAGATCTGCGCCCCCGTCTCCTGCTGGAACCGGTCGAGCGGCGCCGAGGTCAGCCCGCGGCGCAGCGCGCGCTCGTAGGCCGGGTCGCCTGCGAGGCGCTGCACGAGCGGCACGCCCGCGATCCGCGACCCGAGCGAGCTGCGCCCGAGCATCCCGGTCGAGTAGACGACGTCGGCGCCCGAAGCCGCCCGGTGCACGAGCCCCGCCCCGAGGAAGTGGCGCACACCCGGCGGGTAGCGCCGAGGCGTCCAGTCGACCGGGTAGGGCCGCGGGGCGGGGGGCGCATCGGCAGTCGTGACCACGCGCACCTCGTGCCCGCGCCCGTGGAGGAAGTCCGCGAGCTCGGGCGCGTGGCTGGCCGGCCCGCCGACGTCGGGCGGCCAGATCCCGGAGACGATCACGACCTTCACGACGAGGCGACGGCCTCGGTCGGCTCTTGCGCCCGGTGCAGGCGCGCGACCGCGACCATCCACGCGAGGGCGAAGACGCAGGTCGAGATCAGCACCGCGGCAGCCGCCCCGGTCGCGTCCCAGATCTCGCCGAGGACCAGCACGAGCGGGATCAGCACGATCGTCTCGATCCCGTGGGTGACGATCCGCAGCTCGGGCCGCCCGACCGAGACCGGCAGCGACTTCGTCCACGCGAAGACCAGCCCGACGGCGCCCGCGATCAGCATCAGCCGCGCAGCGTCGGAGGCCGGCCGGTACTCCTCGCCGAAGGCGAGCGCGATGATGTCCGGCATGAACCAGTAGAGGAACGGGCACGGTGATCGCCATCGTGATCAGCGCCGCCGTGCTGTAGCGCCGGAGGCCGCTGAAGACGCGCTGCGTGGCCCCGGCTTCCCAGTCGCGCGTCTGCTCCGTGACCAGGATCAGTCGCGCGGGCGCGGTCAGCGCCGTCAGGCCGGTCTGCGGCGCCTGGCTCGCCCGGAAGTAGCCGACCTCGCGCGGCACGGAGACGAGGCCGAGGAGCAAGGGCACGACCGCGGCCCGGGCCGAGACGATCGTCGACCCGATGCTCGAGCGGATCACGAACTGGACGATCTCGCGGCGGTCTTCGCCGAGCGGCTCGGGAGGCGCGTGCGGGAAGCGGCTGAATGCCCGGAGCGCCGCCGCGCTGACGAGCGCCGAGCCGGCGAACTGCCCCAGGACCAGCCCCAGGATCGCCTCCGCGACACCGTAGTGGGCGCCGATCACGAGCCCGATCGTCCGCAGCAGCGCGGTCAGGAAGTTGTAGACGGCGCGCACCTCGTAGCGCCCGTCGAGGACGAGCGCCGCCCCGGCCGGGGCCTCCGGGATGAACGAGATCGGCAGCAGGGCGGCGAGCAGGAACGGCCCGGTGAGGCCGTCGGCGCTGAAGAGCTGGTCGGCGAACGGCGCGATCGCCAGCAGAACGAGCGAGGCGAGCACCGCGCCGGCGGTCTTCAGCATCATCGACCGGCGGTAGAGGCGGCGCAGCTTGCCCCACTCCCCGGCCGTCGTGTAGCGGAAGCCGTACTTGATCATCGCCTCCTCGACGGTGAGGTCGAGCAGCACCTGAAAGAACCCGGCGCCGAAGACGGCGAGGGAGTACAGGCCGTAGCGATCGGGGTGGAGCTCGCGCGCCGCCACGAGGCCTCCGAGAAGCCCGAGGGCGACACTCCCGTACAGGCCGATCGCCGTGGCCGAGCGCCGCCACAGGAGGCGCGTCTGCATTCGGGCCTCCACTATAGTGGCCGCCGGTGGCCGTCAGAACGCTCGGAGGATCCTCCCACCGGGCTCGCGCGACTGCCGTTCTCGACTCGCTCTCCTCGCCGGGAACGCTCGTGCTTGCGGCGGCTTTGCCGATCCTGTTCCTGCACGTTCGCTTCCAGCCTGGGTTTACCGTCACGGTCGGATCGACGAGCGTGCACGTGGTGCTCTCGGACCTCGCGGTGCTCGCCGTCGCGGCCGTCGCGCTGTGGGTCTGGGTCCGGGACCGCCCGTCGCTCGGCGCCGGGCGCTGGGTCTGGATCGCGTCCGTCGGCCTTGCTCGTCTGGAACTTCGCGGCGGTCGTCTACCCGCGCTGGTTGGACGAGTCGTACGACTCGCACACCCACCTCGTCACCGCGGGGAAGTTCGCCGAGTACGCGCTGCTCGCGCCCGCCGTCGTCGTCCTCGTCCGGCGGCGCGCCGACCTCGAGCTGATCCTCGCTGTGCTGATCGCCTGGAGCGTGTGCGCGAGCGCGGTCGCGGTCGTGCAGTTCTTCGGCTGGCGGATCCTGGCCGGCTGGCCGAGCGGCTGGCGGCAGCCTTCCTTCCTCGGCCACCACGACCTCGCCGGGCTGTCGGGCGCCGTCGCGTGCGTGGCGCTGCTCCTGCTGGCGGTGCAGGCGGGACGCTACGCCCGCTGGGGGATCGCCGCCGCCGTCTCGGGCTGCATCGGGCTGATCCTCTCCGGCTCGACCGCGGGCGCGATCGGCTTCGGGCTCGCCGCGATCGTCGCCTTCGTCTTCGGGCTGTCGCGGTCGCACGTCTCGCGGCGCCGCCTCGCGGCGATCCTGTGCCTCCCGCTCGTCGTCGTCGCCGGGCTCGTCCCGCTGCGCAGCGGCGACGTCGGCCACCTGCTCCGCTACTTCGGGATCGGGCCGAAGGAGACGCAACGCAACGTCGAGACGCTCGTCCAGCGGACGCTGCTGATCTACATCGGCTGGCGGATCTTCCTCGACCACCCGGTCGCCGGGGCGGGCTTCGAGAGCTCGCTCGAGCAGTCGGTCTACTCGCCGTACCTCGACGACGCCCGCGCGAAGTTCCCCGAGCTCGCCGCCGCGCGCCTTCCCCTCGCCCGAGCACCCGTGGGGCGTGCAGAACCTCTACGTGCAGGCGCTCGCCGAAACGGGTGTGATCGGCTTCCTGCTCCTCGCCGGGCTGTTCGTCAGCGGCCTGGCGACCGCCGGGCGCGTAGCGCTGCGCGGCCCGCCCGAGGTCGGGCTGCTGGCCGTCCTCTGGCTGCTCGTCTGCCTCGGCGTCTGGAACGCGCTCGGGATCATCGCCGGGATCCCGATGGACGCCCTGACCTGGCTCGCGCTCGGGCTCGCGGCCGCAGCGGCGGCGCAAGCGTCAGACACCCGCTCCCGCAACCCAACTGGTTCCGCAACAAGTGTCTGACACTATCCCTGCGTGGCCAAAGTGCTCGTCACCGGGGGCGCGGGGTTCATCGGCTCCAACCTGGTCCGCGCGCTCCAGGAGCGCGGCGACGACGTCCGCGTGCTCGACAACTTCTCGACCGGCTTCCGCGCCAACCTCGAGGACCTCGACCTGGAGATCGTCGAGGGCGAGCTGCGCAGCTACGAGCGCGTCCACAACGCCGTCCGCGGCACCGAGGTCGTCTACCACCTGGGCGCGCTCGGCTCGGTCCCCCGCTCCGTCCAGGACCCGCTGACCTCGAACGCGGTCAACGTCGAGGGGACGCTGAACGTCCTGCTCGCGGCCCGGGACGAGAAGGTCAGGCGCGTCGTCTTCGCCTCCAGCACGTCGGTCTACGGGCACGAACCCGCCGCTGCCGACGCCCGAGGACGCGCTGCTCGACCCGATCTCGCCCTACGGCGTCGCGAAGCTGGCCGCCGAGCGCTACTGCGGCGCCTTCAGCCGCGTCTACGAGGCCTTCGAGACCGTCGTGCTGCGCTACTTCAACGTCTACGGGCCGCGGCAGAGCCCCTTCTCGCAGTACGCGGCCGTGATCCCGCTCTTCATCGCCGCGATCGCCGCGGGCGAGCCGGTGACGATCTACGGCGACGGCGAGCAGTCGCGCGACTTCACCTACGTGGACGACGCGGTCGCCGCGACGATCGCCGCCGGGGCCGCCGAGGGCGCGAGCGGCCGGGCGTTCAACGTCGCGGGCGGGAAGCCCGCCGAGCGTGAACGACGTCGCCGACACGATCGGCCGCCTGCTCGGCAAGCCGGTCGAGCGGAACCTCCAGCCGCCCCGCGCCGGAGACATCCGCGACTCGTACGCCGACCTCTCCGCCGCGCGGGAGACGCTCGGCTACGAGCCGCAGGTCGAGCTGGAGGAAGGCCTGCGCAGGACCATTGAGTTCCTCCAGGCCTGAGCCCATCCGCATCCTCAGGGTCATCGCCCGCCTGAACATGGGCGGGCCCGCGCTCCACGTCTCCTACCTCTCCGCCGGCCTCGATCGAGCGCGGCTACGAGACGACGCTGGTCGCCGGCAGCGTCAGCCCCGGAGAGCAGTCGATGGCCTACGTCGCCGAGGAGCAGGGCGTCCCGGTCCACCTGATCCCGCACCTCCACCGGGAGATCTCCCCGATCCAGGACATCCTCGCCACCTTCCGCCTCGCGCGGATGATCCGCGAGCAGCGCCCGCACATCCTCCACACGCACACGGCCAAGGCGGGCGCGATCGGCCGGGTCGCAGCGGTGCTCGCCGGCAAGTCACGGCCGCCGATCGTCGTGCACACGTTCCACGGCCACGTGCTGCGCGGCTACTTCGGCCGCTTCCGCACGGCGATCTTCCGCAGCCTCGAGCGCTGGCTCGCGCGCGTCGCCGACACGCTGATCGCCGTCAGCCCGGAAGTCCGCGACGACCTGGTCGCGCTGAAGGTCGCGCCGCCCGAGAAGTTCACCGTCATCCGCCTCGGGATCGAGCTCGACGAGCGCGTCGCCGCCGCCCAGGAGGAGCGAGAGCGCACGCGCAAGGTGATGGGCGTCCCCGACCACCGCTTCCTGGTCGGCTGGATCGGCCGTATGACCGGGGTGAAGCGGGGCGCCGACGTGCTCCGCGCGTTCCGCCTCCTGCGCGACCACGGCGTCGACGCGACGCTGTGCATGGTCGGCGACGGGCCCGAGCGCGAGCAGCTCGAGACGCTCGCGAGCGAGCTCCACCTGATGCACGACTGCCTGTTCCCCGGCTACCAGGAGGACGTCGGGCCGTTCTTCGCCGCATTCGACGCGTTCGTCCTCCCCTCTGCGAACGAGGGCACGCCGGTGACGGCGATCGAGTCGCTCGCGAGCGGCTGCCCCGTCGTCGCGACGCGCGTCGGCGGCGTGCCTGACGTCGTCGAGGAGGGCGTCGACGGCTTCATGGTCGAGCCCGGCGACCTGGAGGCGATCGCCGACCGGCTCGGGCGCCTCGCCGCCGATCCGGAGCTCCGCGCACGGATGGGCGCCGCCGGCCGCGAGCGCGTGCTACCGCGGTACGCGGTCGAGCGCCTGATCGACGACGTGGACGGGCTCTACCGCTCGCTGCTCGCCCGGAAGGGCGTCGCCGTTACTTCGGCACCCGTGCGTACGCCGCAAACGACGGCTTCAGCCGGCCGTCCACCGTCATGAGCCCGGACTGCCAGCCGGAGAGATCGGGCTGGTCCTTGAGCAGGAACCAGATCATCATGTCGATGCGCGGGTTCTTGCGGGCGATCGCGAACGCCTGCGTCAGGTAACGCGCCTGGTTCGACCAGGAGACGCCGAACACCGGGTCAGGCGGCTTCGTCTGGTAGCCGTACTCGGTGATCCAGAGGTGCCGCGGCCCGTACAGCCGCGAGATCGACGCGAGCAGCACGTTGATGTTCGCGAGCGTGATCGCCGTCGGCGCCGCGCCGGGACGGAGCGATGGCGGCCTCGTGGTCGGAGTCTCCGTGGGCACGCCGTAGTACGGGTTGTGCGCGTAGGCGTCGAAGGTCTTCATCCCCGCCTTCTTCGCCGCGACCAGGAAGGCGACCGGCGATACCGAAGGGCGGGCGCTGTGCGGGTTGTTGTTCCCGCGCGGGGCGGTGACCCCGCAGGCGACCTTCTCGTCCTTGTACATCGTCGCGTGGATCCCGCCGTAGATCGCGTTGCAGATCTTCGCGTAGTCCTTCGCGCTCTGGATCACCCACTTCCCGCCGGCCTTGACGAACTGCGGCCGGAGGAAGACCGGGTTGTTCGGCTCGTTCCACGCCGCCCACAGCCGCACCGCCGGGAGCGTCCGACCGTCGGTGCCCGTGTACGAGCCGCTGTAGCGCGCGGCGGCCGCGTAGGCGAACTTGTAGAGGTCCTGGAAGTTCTTCGGCGGGCGGTTGCTGCTCTGGCCGCCGTTCGCCCACCGCGGCGTCCCGGTGATCGAGAAGAGCACCTTCAGCTTGTACGCGCCCGCGTACTGGACGACGCGGTCGTAGAGCGCCCAGTCGTAGGCGGCGTCCCGGGGGTCCGAGCCGTCGAACGGCCGGTACTTCGCGACGCCGAGCTTGCCGCCCCAGTACAGGTTGACGCGGAGGATCTGCGTGCCGAGCGAGCGGTACGCGCCGAAGACCTTCGCCTGGTCGTCGAAGAAGGTCGCGCCCTCGTCGTAGATCCCGACCTTCATGTTCGAGGCGCGCCGTCGCCGCGGGCACGGCGAGACCGGCGGCGGCCACGAGGATCGCCGCCCAGACCCCGAACCGCTCAGACACCGACCGGCTCCCGCCCGTAGGACGGCAGCATCCGGCTCAGTCCCTCCTCCAGCTGGATCTCCGGCTCCCAGCCGAGCACCTGCCGGGCGCGGGTGATGTCGGGCTGGCGCACCTGGGGGTCGTCGACCGGCAGCGCCTCGAAGACGATCTCGCTCTTCGAGCCCGTCACCTTGATGACGTTCTGCGCGAGCTCGAGGATCGTGAACTCGCCCGGGTTGCCGATGTTGACGGGCAGGTGCTCGCCGCTCTCGGCGAGCAGGACGATCCCGCGGATCAGGTCGTCCACGTAGCAGAAGCTCCGCGTCTGCGAGCCGTCGCCGTAGACCGTCAGCGGCTCGTTCGCGAGCGCCTGGCGGATGAAGTTCGGGATCGCGCGGCCGTCGTGCGAGCGCATGCGCGGCCCGTAGGTGTTGAAGATCCGGACGATCGAGGTGTTGACGCCCTGCTGGCTGTGGTACGCCATCGTCAGCGCCTCGGCGTAGCGCTTGGCCTCGTCGTAGACGCCGCGCGGGCCGACCGGGTTGACGTGCCCCCAGTAGGTCTCCGGCTGCGGGTGGACCTGCGGATCGCCGTAGACCTCGCTGGTCGAGGCGAGCAGGAACCGCGCGCGCTTGAACTTGGCGAGGCCGAGCGCGTGGTGCGTCCCGTACGAGCCGACCTTCAGCGAGTGCAGCGGCATGCGCAGGTAGTCGACCGGGCTCGCGAGCGCGGCGAAGTGGTAGACGAAGTCGACCGGCTCCTCGATCTCGACGCTCCTCGGTCACGTCGTGGTTGACGAAGACGAAGTCGTCGCTCGTGATGTGCTCGAGGTTGCGCAGCGAGCTCGTGACCAGGTTGTCGACGCAGATCACGCGGTGCCCGCGCGCGAGGAGCTCGTCGCAGAGGTGCGAGCCGAGGAAGCCCGCGCCGCCCGTGACCACTGAGACCGGCACGAAGGAAAGTGTAGACGGCGCCCCTGGCGGCCTTACCGGATGCTTACTTCAGGGGCACCGGCGGCCGACCGACGGGGTAGAAGGCCACCGGGGTTCGAGCGAGAATGTCATGCCGATGCGGTTCCCCCTTGCCGCGCTCGCGACGGCCCTGGTCGTTGCGGCCGTCGTCCTCCCTGCCTCCCCCGCGGAGGCCGCTCCGCGCTGCGCGCAGGACCGCGCGACCCCGGCGTACGCCGGCAGCGTGCTGCGCGCGCTGCGCTCCAAGCGCGACCTCTGGGGCGAGCAGCTGATCCGCCGTCCGGGCGGCCCGACCTACGCAGCCGTCCGCCGGCTGCTGAAGCCGCTCCTGTTCGCACGGGCGCGCTCCAAGCCGCTCACCGCGTCCGGCGTCTACTACCTCCCGTTCGCGCAGCCGCTCGGAAGTCCACGGCGCACTCGACATCGCCCTCCACGTCGCCGACGGCAGCCAGATCCTCGCGCGCACGACGGCAGGCGCGAGCCTGCGCGTCCTCGTCGGGCCGGGCGGGCACGAGCCCTTCGGCTCTTGCCTTTCGAGGCTCTCGGCAGCCGCGCTCGCAGAGGGCTACCTGCCGATCCTCGAGACGAGGTACAGGGACTCTGCCGGCGTCCGCTACGAGCAGGAGTCCTTCGCGGTCCGCGGGCTCGGCACCGGCGTCCTGATCAGCTTCGTCAGCGTCACCGCGAGCGCCGCCAAGAGCGGAGCCCTCGTGCGACTCGTCCACTCGACCAAGCGAGGCGTCCGGTCGGCCCAGGCAGGCCGCGAGGACTCCGCGCTCCACTACCGCGTCGAGCCCGGCCAGACCGCGACCCTCTACGTCGCCTGGCTTCCCGGCGACCTTCGCCCCGTCGTGATCGACGCGGACACGTACCAGCTCGCGCGCGACCGGCTGGTCGAGTTCTGGAACGCGCGCCTCGGCGAGGCCGTCAAGTACGACGTCCCCGAGTCCGTCGTCGATGGACGCGCAGAAGAGCCTGCTCGAGCAGGATCTCGCGCTGACCTGGCGCTACAGCGTCGGGAACCCGTACGAGGAGTTCTCCTCCGCGGAGAGCCTCGACGTGGCCGAGGTGATGGGCAGCTACGGCTTCACGAACGTGATGCGCCAGATCCTGCGCACGTCGTTCGGGCGCTTCTCGCTCGCCCCGTCGAACTGGCGGATGGGCGAGCTGATGATCGCCAGCGCGCGCTACTACGAGCTGACCGGCGACCGCGCCTACCTGAACTGGGTCGACGAAGCGGATCGACTGGTTCATGACGGTGGTCGGGCGGCAGATGCGGAACGACCCGCACGGCCTGCTGCGGCAGGAGCGGTTCTCCTCGGACATCCCCGAACGTGTCTACGGGCTGCACTCGCAGACAACGGTCTGGGAAGGGCTGAACGCGATCGGCGCGGTCTGGGCGGAGACCGGACACGCGGCCCACGCCGCCCGCGCGCGCGGGCTCGCGAACCGGCTGCGGGCCGGGCTGCAGCGCGCGGTCGCGGCGTCCTCGCATCGGTTGAAGGACGGCTCGCTCTTCGTGCCGGCGGTGCTGCTCGCCAAGCACAAGCCGTTCGACGCGGTCACGCGCTCCCGGCTCGGCAGCTACTGGAACCTGGTGATGCCGTATGCCCTGGCGTCCGGATTCTTCGAGCCGCACGGCAGGCAAGCGAACGAGATCCTCCGCTACATGCTCGCCCACGGCTCGCGGCTGCTCGGGCTCGTGCGCGCCGGCGCCTACTCGCTCTACGGCGGGAAGACGCGCTACCCGGTCACCGGCACAGACCAGGTCTACGGGCTGGCGGTCGCGCGATTCCTCGCCGACAACGACGAGCCGAACCAGCTCGTGCTCAGCCTCTACGGAATGCTCGGCGCGGCAATGACGCCCGGGACGTTCGTCTCCGGCGAGGCCGCGACGGTCGCTCCGCTCGAGGGCGCGGCGCTTCCGCTCGATGTACCTGCCGCCGAACGCCGCCTCGAACTCGGCATTCCTCGAGACGCTGCGGCTGATGCTCGTGCACGAGACGACGGCGCCGAACGGGCGGCCGGTCGGCCTCGAGCTCGCCTTCGCGACGCCGCGCGGCTGGCTCGCCCCGGGCAAGTCGGTCGCCGTCCGCGAGTCGCCGACGAGCTTCGGCCCGCTGTCGTACGAGATCGACGCCGGCTTCGGCCAGATCACGGCGACTGTGGACGTGCCGGCGCGTCGGCCGCCGCTGACGATGAAGCTACGGCTGCGCGTGCCCGCCGGCCACCGCGTCCTCGGTGTCCGCGTGGACGGGAAGCGGCGGCCGTTCGACCGCAAGACGGCGACGGTCGACCTCTCTGGCCTGCGCGGAACGCTCTCGATCGTCGCGGCCGTTCGCTGACCGTACGATTCTTCGCTTGAGCACCGACGAGCTCCGCGCGTCGCGCGAGCGCTTCCTCGAGCTTGCGGGCGACTTCGTCCCCTACGTCGTCGCCGAGCGCGAGGGGCTGCTGTTCGTCGTCCCCACCGACGACCCGACGCTCGGGAAGCTCTTCGTCCGGCGCGAGAAGCACAAGGAGCGCGTCGGTGCTGCTGCGCGCGCTCGAGCGGCTGCCCGACCTACGGCGCGGGACGTTCGTGGACGTGGGCGCGAACGTCGGCACGGCGGCGTTCGCCGCTCTGGGCGCAGGGTTCGAGCGGGTGATCGCGATCGAGCCGGTGCCGAGGACGTTCCGGTTGCTGCGCGCGAACCTGGCGCTGAACGGCGCCGAGGATGCGGTGCGGCCGCTCCAGCTCGCGCTCTCGGACGAGCCGGGGACGATGCGCATGGACGTCGCGGCCGGGTCGCGGAAGGCGCGCCTCGACGCAACGGGCGGCGAGGAGGTCGAGGTCGCGCGCCTCGACGACGTCGTCGAGGGAGAGGTGGACTTCCTCCTGGTCGACGCCGAGGGCCACGAGGTGCAGGTGCTCTCCGGCGGCGCGCGCGTGCTCTCGACCGGCGTCCCGCTGGTTCTCGAGCTGAACCCGAAGCTGCTCGAGCTCGCCGGCCGGATCGACGAGCTGCCCGCCGTGCTCGCGCAGCACTACACGCACGTGCTCGACCTGCGGCCGCAGCGGAGCGGAGCTCGCTCCCGGTCGCCGAGGTGGCGCGGCTGATCGAGGAGTACCAGGGCCGGTCGACCGACCTGCTCGCCTGCCGCCGTTCCTAGGCCCGGCGCTCCCGCTCCCGGTCACGCAGCTCGTACTTCTTGACCTTGCCGGTCGAGGTCTTCGGGAGCTCGCAGAACTCGATCTCGTCGGGGGCCTTGAAGCCGGGCAGGGTCTCGCGGGCGAAGGCGATCAGCTCCTCCGCGTCGAGCGTTGCCCCGGGCCGCAGCGTCACGAAGGCCTTCGGGCGCTCGCCCCACTTCTCGTGCGGAATCGCGATCACGGCGGCCTCGAGCACGTCCGGGTGGCGGACGAGCGCCTGCTCGACCTCGATCGTCGAGATGTTCTCGCCGCCCGAGATGATGATGTCCTTCATCCGGTCGCGGAGCTCGATGTATCCGTCGGGGTGCATGACGCCGAGGTCGCCCGAGTGGAACCACCCGCCGCGGAACGCCTCCGCCGTCGCCGCCTCGTCGGCGAAGTAGCCCTTCATCACGTTGTTGCCCCTCATCACGACCTCGCCGATCGTCTGGCCGTCGGCGGGCACGTCGTTCAGCTCCGCGTCGACGACGCGGAGTGTGTCGGCGGTGATCATGTTCACGCCCTGCCGCGCCTTCAGCCGCGCCCGCCGGTGGACGTCGAGGCCGTCCCACTCGGGGTGCCACTCGCAGATCGTGATCGGGCCGTACGTCTCGGTCAGGCCGTAGACGTGGTTGACCAGGAAGCCGAGCGCCTCGGTGCGCTCGATCACGGCCGGCGACGGCGGCGCGGCCGCGGTCGTGATCCGCACCGGCTTCGCCAGCGGCTTCGCCGCCGGGTCGTGCAGGAGCATGACGAGCACGGTCGGCGCGCCGTTCAGGTGCGTGACCCCCTCCTCCTCGATCAGCTGCCAGATCAGGCCGGGGTCGACCTTCGGCAGGCAGACGTGCGTCCCCCCGACCGCCGTCACCGCCCAGGGGAAGCACCAGCCGTTGCAGTGGAACATCGGCAGCGTCCAGAGGTAGACCGAGCGGGAGTCGAGCCCGGCGTGCAGCGCCTCCGAGAGGGCGTTCAGGTACCCGCCGCGATGCGTGTAGACGACGCCTTTCGGCCGGCCGGTCGTCCCGCTCGTGTAGTTGATCGAGATCGGGTCGTCCTCGTCCTCGAGCCTGCGGCTCCGGCTCGCCCGGGCCGGCCGAGGCCAGGAAGTCCTCGTAGTCGCCGCCCTCGCCGCAGACGAGCAGCCGCTCGACCGGCGCACCCTCGACGAGGTGCGCGAGTGACTCGTGGACGACGAGCGTCCGTGACCCCGAGTGCTCGAGGATGTAGGCGATCTCCTCCGGCATCAGCCGCGTGTTGATCGCGACCAGGACGGCGCCGGCGCCCGGCACGCCGAAGTGCGCATCGAGCAGCGGGGTCACGTTCGGGGCGAGGAACGCGACCCGGTCGCCGCGCTCGATCCCGTCCTCCTGAAGCGCGCAGGGCGAGCCGCCTCGTCCGCTCGCGGAACTCCGCCCAGGTCAGCCGCGTCTCGCCGTCGACGACCGCCGGGCGCTCGGGGAAGGCGAGCGCACTGCGCTCGAGGAACGAGAGCGGGGTCAGACGGCTCAGGTGGACGGCCAGAGTGGCGGTACTGTACGGCGCATGGCCGTGCCGGAAACGGGCTTCAGCGCGGTTCGGCTCCGCGAGGAGGGGCCGGCCGCGTGGATCACGCTCGACCGGCCGGAGAAGCGCAATGCGCTCAGCCTCGAGCTGATGCAGGAGCTGATCGAAGCGCTGCAGCGCCGCCGGCGAGAGCAGAGCGCGCGCGATCGTGATCGAGGGCGCAGGCCCGGCGTTCTCCGCCGGCCACGACCTCGGCGAGATGATCGGCCGCGAGCCCGGCTTCTACCAGGAGCTGTTCGACGTCTGCACGGTGATGATGGAGACGATCCATCGCCTGCGACAGCCGGTGATCGCGAAGGTGCACGGGATCGCCACGGCCGCGGGGTGCCAGCTCGTCGCCGCCTGCGACCTCGCCGTGGCCGCCGAGGGCACGCGCTTCGCGACCCCGGGCGTGAAGATCGGCCTCTTCTGCTCGACGCCGATGGTGCCCGTGTCACGTGCGGTCGGCCGCAAGCGCGCGCTCGAGCTGCTGCTGACCGGCGAGCCGATCGATGCGCAGACGGCGCTCGACTGGGGCCTGATCAACCGCGTCGTCCCCGCGGAGCAGCTGGACGGGGCAGTCGCGGAGCTCGTCGCGGCGATCGCGCGCTCGAGCGCGGACACGATCTCGATCGGCAAGCGCGCGTTCTACGAGCAGATCGACCTCGACGAGGACGGCGCCTACGACTTGACGAAGGGCGTGATGGCCTCGAACTCGCAGACGGTGGACGCGCAGGAGGGGATGAGCGCGTTCCTCGAGAAGCGAGAGCCGACCTGGAGCGACTGAGCGAACACCGGCGGCGACGTGGTAGCGCCGCCCTTCACCACGGCGCGACCGTCGTCCCGCCCCACTCCTCGGGTGCGACGTCGCGCACGGTCTGGGTCAGCTCCCAGCGATGCCCGCCGATGTCCTCGAGTATCCCCGAGCGCTCTCCGTACTCCCACGTCGTCAGCTCCTCGACGACCAGCGCGCCGGCGTCAACGGCCCGGGCGAACGCGGCGTCGACGTCGGGCACCCGCACCTTGACGACGTGCGTGACTGCGCCGGCGGTCGGCGCGGCCCGGTCGCGGCCGGTATCGCCGACGACGACGGCGCCGTCGGTCCCGACCCGCAACTGCGCACGGTGCGCGTCTCCGATCCGGACCTTCTCCTCGAACCCGAACGCCGCCTCGAGCCACGCGACCGCAGCCCGCACGTCCGGGTAGTGGAGCACCGGCGTGACGGTGGCCGG
Organism: uncultured Actinomycetes bacterium; assembly: GCA_963779025.1. Lineage (GTDB taxonomy): Bacteria > Actinomycetota > Thermoleophilia > Gaiellales > Gaiellaceae > DATBLE01. The sequence continues at coordinate 350,116 of CAVZWR010000019.1, read as the reverse complement.
CGGCGCTGAGCGATTCGTCGTCATCTCGAGCCCCTAGCGCAGGTCCTTGTTCGACTCCATGTCGAACCACATCGCGAACAGCGTGAACTGCGAGCCGAAGATCAGCAGCAGCGCGACGAGCACGCCGGTCGCCGCCGTGATGTCGTGCCCGAGGGCGCGGAGCACGACGAGCGCGATCCCGAGCCCGAGGCCCGCGAGGCTCATCACGATCCCGAACGTGTAGAAGAAGACGAGCGGGTGGAAGTCGCGGATCACGTACTTCTCCCGCAGCCGCCAGAAGAACGCCTTCACGAGCAGCCACGAGATCTTCGGGACGACCGAGTGGAGCTTGATCCCCGACCGCTCGCCGACGCCGTAGATCGGCCGGGAGGGTACGTCGCGCACCCGCGCGTTGACGATGTTCAGGTGGACGAGCATGTCGTTCGGGAACCCGTAGCGCGGGTAGATGCGGTCGAGGTCGAGCTTCTCGAGCGTGTCGAGCCCGAGCGCCGTGTAGCCCGACTGCGAGTCGGCGACGTGCCAGTAGCCGGAGGCGATCTTCGTCAGCAGCGAGAGGACGGCGTTGCCGAGGTAGCGGTGCCTCGGGATCAGCTCCCAGGCCTGCCCCGTGATGAGCCGGTTCGCCTTCGCGTAGTCGACCTCGCCGCGGGCGACCGGCTCGGCGATCGCCTGGAGGTCGTCCGGGTCCATCTGGTTGTCGGCCGCCATCACGCAGGTCACGTCGACGCGCTCCTCGAGCGCGCGCCGGTAGCCGGTCACGATCGCCGCGCCGACCCCGCGGTTCTTGTCGTGCGTGAGCACCTCGACCCGCGGATCGCCTGCGGCCGCAGCCTCCGCCCGTTCCCGGGTCGCGTCGCGGGAGGCGTCGTCGACCACGTAGATCCGGTCGACGAACCCGGGGATCCCCGCCAGCGTCTGCGGAAGCAGGGCCTCCTCGTCGTGGGCCGGTACGACCACCCCCAAGCGTTTGCCCTCGAGCATCAGGCCGTGGTGCGGCGCGCGGCGACCGGGTCCCAGAGCAGCGCGACGAGGACGCCGATGATCAGCCCGATCAGCCCGCCGACGGCGGCGCCGGTGCGGCTGTTCGGCCCGGCGGACTTGACCGCGACCGCATGCGAGCGCACCGACGGCCGCTCGACGTTCTCCGCCAGCGAGAGGAACTGCTGCGCGCGAGAGCCGGTCGGTCTCGAGCTGGCCGAGCCGCTGCTCGACCGTGACGAGGGTCGTGTTGATGTTCGCGAGCAGGAGCAGCTTCTCGGTCGGCGAGAGCGACTTGTCGCCGAGGATCGCCTTCTGCTGCTCCTGCGCGAGCGCGAAGCGGTCGTTGTTGCGGGCGATGCTCTTGTCGTCGAAGTCGATCTGCTCGCGGAGCTTCGCGATCTTGACGTCCGAGTAGCCGCCCACGGCCTTGATCGCGACGTCGGCGAGCGCGTTGGCGGCGTTCCTGACCTTCTTCGCCGGCGTTCCGCTGACGGTGATGGCGAGTAGCGGCGCGGGCGTCCCGACCTTCGTCGCGGTCACGCCGAGCACCGGCTTCGTCGTGATGTGGTGGCTGAGCCTCCCCTCCTTCAGGCCGACCTTCCTCGCGACCTTGCGCGTCGTGGTCGAGTTCGTGACCAGGTTGGAGACGAGCCCGAGCGTCGTCGGCGAGCTCGAGACGGGCGCCGCGCTGTCAGGGGCGAGCGGCTGCCCGAGGTAGACCAGCGCCGTCGCCTTGTAGTTCGTGGAGTTCGTCCCGAGGGAAACGAGGTAGCCGACGATCAGGCCGATGACGAGGCCGCCGACGGGGAGCCACCAGCGCGCGGCGATCGCCCGCCAGTAGCGGCCGAAATCGACTTCCTGCTCGGCGTCGACGTCAGGGGGAGGCGCCGTGCTCACGCCCCGCTCCGGCGCCGGCAGAGCCGCCGCCTGCGCTCCCCGGAGTCTCCGTCAAGCCTACGGCTCATGCTCGGCAACCCTAGCTGGTGACCAGGCCGTACATCTTCGTGTACCCGACGAGGTAGACGCGCTCCGGCCCGGCGACGAGCGGCGAGTACTTGCCGTCCGGGAAGCTCCAGACCTGCTTCCCGGTCTTCGCGTCGAGCCCGTACGTCCGCCCCTCCAGCGTCGAGAAGTAGACGATGTTCCCGAGCACCGTCGCCGAGCCGGAGATCGGGCCGTTCGCCTTGAACTGCCACTTGATGTCGCCGGTCGCAGCGTCGAGCGCGTAGAAGCGCTTCGAGTAGGAGCCGATCGAGGACGAGCTTGTTCCAGATCGCGGGTGAGCCGTAGACGTAGCCGCCGGTGGACTGCGACCAGCGCACCTCGGCCGCTCGTCGCTCCGAACGAGTAGACCTTCTGGTCGGTCGAGCCGATGTAGACGCGGCCGTAGGCGGCGGCCGGGCGTCGAGTAGAACGTCCCGCGGCCGCCGAAGCGCTCCTGGGACGACGCCTTCCAGATCAGCCGGCCCGTTCCCGGCGCGCAGCGCGTAGAGGTGGTGGTCGTATGAGCCGACGTAGAGGCGCCGGCCGGAGAGCGCAAGCGCTCCCTTCACCTGGCCGCCGGTGCGGTAGCGCCAGATCACCTTCCCGGTCTTCGCGTCGAGCGCGAAGACGTCGCCGTGCCAGTCGCCGACGTAGACGCGTCCGTTCGCGACGAGCGGCGAGGTCTCGCTCGCGCCGATCGTCCGCCGCCAGCGAACCCGGCCCGTGCGCGCGTCGAGCGCGACCACCTGGCCGTTCAGGCCCGGCGTGGACGGCTCCGCGTTACAGGCGTCCTGCCCCTTGCGGCGGAGGTTCAGGAACGCCATGTAGACGAGCTCCCCCGCGACCGCCGGCGAGGCGGCGGCGCAGCGGCCCGACTTGTAGAGCCAACTCGTGCGCCCGGTGGCGGCCTGCACCGCATAGAGCACTCCCGGGTTGTTCGCGATGTAGGCGCGCCCGTAGGCGACCGCCGGCGGGAACTCGAGCAGGTGCCGCCCGTGGAAGACCCAGGCGATTCGGAACGGCGGCGCCAGCCTGCTCGGCAGGTACCGCAGCCGGCGATCGTCGTAGCCGAACGTCGGCCAGTCGACGCGGGTCAGCGCCTCCGGCTCGGTGCGTGACCGGGTTCGTCTCCCGCGTCGCCGGCGGCGGGGGCGGCGTCGGCGGCGCCTCGGTCGGGACGAACTCGACCGTCGAGGAGCCGCGGATGTCGCCCGACTTGCCCTGGACGTAGAAGTAGTAGCCGAGCCCGGCGCCGACCAGGAGCAGCAGGAACACCCCCGCGCCCGCGAGCACCCATCTCCAGCTCAGTGGAGCGCCTCGATCTTCTGGGCGAACGCGGAGATGCTGTCCGTGCCGTTGATGCGCACACGGTTCAGCGTGTACAGGTCACCCGGCGCGCGCGAGCCCGTAGTTCGTCGTCGTCGCGCCGAGGTAGCCCGCCGCCTGGACGGCCGCGACCACCGTGTCGTCGTAGCGCCCGGCCGGGTAGCAGAAGAAGTTCACCGGGACGTGGAACTTCTTGCGAATCGCATCGCGCGACCCGGCGACCTCGTCGTGGAGCTGGGCGGCGCCGACGGCGGTCAGGTCGGGATGGGTGAGCGTGTGCGCGTCGATCTCCCACCCGGCCTTGATCAGCTTGCGGACCCCGGGCGGGCGGATCCCCCACACCGGCTCGAGGTTCCGGACCTCGAGATTGAGGACGCCGGCCCAGTGGCGCGCCTGGAGCAGCGGCAGCGCATTCCTCACCTGGCTGAGGTAGCCGTCGTCGAACGAGAAGACGATCGGTCTCGAAGGCAGCTTCCGGACCCCGCGCCAGGAGTCGAAGACCCGCTGGAGCGTCACCGCGTGGTAGCCGTGGCGCGCGAGCCAGCCGACCTGCGCCGCGAAGTTCGCCCGCGGCACGTAGAGCTCCGGGTACGGCGCGTTCGCCGGCGGCATTCGTGACGACGTGATACATGAGGATCGGGACCGGCTGGAGGCGGTTCGCGCTCTGCGCCGGCAGCGCGAGCACGAGCACCGCCGCCAGGGCGGCCGGCCCGACGAGCCTCATCGAGGCTTCAGGGCCTTGCCGTGGGCGATCTTGACCGGCGGAAGAGCCTTCTGAATCGATGGGCCCATCACCGGGACGGCGGTCAGCCGCGGGTGGTACGTGCCCGGGACGGCGTTCTTCGGCTCCCAGACGAAGGTGTGCGAGCCGTGGCCGAGCGTCCCGCTGAGCACCGCCTTCCCGACCCGGAGCGTCACCGTCGAGGTCTTCGAGAGCCAGAACCTGAACTTCGCGCTCGCGTGACGACGGAGCGTCGCCGGGGTGCCGCCCAGCTTGAGCACCGGCGGCTGCGTCTCGTAGGCCAGGAAGCGGTCGGCCGTGTCGCTCCAAGCCGCGTCGCCCGTGCGGGCGGCGAGCTTGCGGAGCAGCGCGATCACGTAGTCATGGTAGTGGAGGGGCGAATCGTCACCATGGAGCGAATAGCGTGACCAGTAGCCGGTGTCGAAGCGCGGCAGCAGGGTCTGCGCGGACGTGGTCAGGCGATCGGCGAAGGCCTGCGCGTCAGGGTCGCCGGTGAGCTCGGCGTAGTCGCCCAGGGAAAGCGCCGCCTGGAGCTGCGCGTTCAGAACCGGAACGCGGTCGAAGCTGTAGAGCGCGACCCACGGCCTGGCGGGCGAGCCCGACGAGAGCAGCCCGGGCACCGCGGCGTAGGCGGCGTCGGCCGCGTCGAGCAGCGTCTGGTCGCTGAGCATGGTCGCCGGCGCGGGCGAGCGCCTGGGCGGCGACGGCCTGCACCATGCCGGACGTCCACGGCGCGCGGCCGGACGCGAACGGGAACTCGTACTCCCAGACGAGCCCGTCGCCGCGCGGGATCGCCCGCGCGAGCAGTGCCTGCGCGAGCCGGACGGCACCTTCGTCGTCGCCTCGCGCCGCGAGCTCGTTCAGCTTCGCGAAGTTCGCGAGCGGGTGGAAGACGTAGCCGTGCGACCAGAAGAACCGGTAGACGACGCCGTCGTCGCCGGTCAGGTCGGGGTGGCTCCCCTCGACCGCGTGCCCGGCGAGCCAGCGCTCGTTGAAGGCGAGCGTCGAGAAGAGAGCGAGAGCGCGCGGGCTCGTGTAGGAGCGCCATTGCGCGGCGACGTCCGCGATCACCTTCCGCAGCAGATCGGCGCGGGCCTTCGGCAGCCGCTTGACCTCCGAGCGCGCGCGCGCGAGCACGGCGGCGTACTCCGCCTTCTCCGCCGGCGTCAGGTCGGCGCGGGCAATTCCCTTCGCGATCAGCGCAGCGGGAGGTGGGGCGCACGGCCGATCCGGCGGCGGAAACGGCGAGGAGCGCGACGGTGGCAGATGCGACGAAGACGAGGCGCATGGCGACCGATGCCTCGGGCAAGGTTAGCGCCGATGAGCGGAAAAGTCCTGCTCCTGGCCTTGTGCGCACTCGCACTGGCGGTTCCCGGCGGCCGAGCCGGCCACGCGGCCGGTCGCGTATCCTGCTCGCCGTTTCCGGCGACGGAACCTCGTCCCTGCTCACCTCGAGCGACGGCGTCCGCTTCAGCGCTCCGGTCGCCTCCTGGGCGGGCTCGCAGCCGGCCCCCGTCCGCCGCGGGTCGATCCTCTACGTCTACGACCAGCCGACGCTGAACGCCGACGGCCTCTCCGGAACGGTGCATCGCTTCGCGGTCGGCGCCGGCGGCTCCCTGGCCGAGAAGGCAGCCGTCCCCTACACCGTCCAGCTCGGCTCGCCGGAGGACGCGGCACGCGCGACCGCCGGCAGCTTCGCGCCGAGCTTCGCCGTCGACGAGAACGGCGCGCTCGTCCTGCTGTACAGCCTGCGGTTCGAGCCGGCGACGAACGCCTGCCCGGCCGCCGGGCAGGTCCTGCGTCAAGCTCCGCACCGCGACCGAGGTGCCCGGGCAGCGACGGCACGGCCTTCGCGGGCGACCCCGGCAACCGCGTCGTGATCAGCGTCGCTCCCGCGGCCACGCTCGGCCCGCCCGCGCTCTTCCGCACCGCGACCGGCTGGGCGGCGCTCCTCCGCGGGCCGGCAGGCTGCCTCCACCTCCTCACGGGGCGTGACCTGCGCGGCAAGTACAAGGACGGCTGTGTCGCCCACCTGTCCCCGGGGAGCCCGTCCGCGCTCTGGAGCCCGGCGGTCCGCGAGTACCGGCTCTACGGCGTGGCGAACGGGCGCGTGGTGCGGATGATCAGCCGGCGGCTGGGCGCCGTCGTGACCCGGCGGTTCCGCCCGCTCGACGTCGCCGGTCGGCCGGCGTTCGCACGGGTCGCAGCGAACGCGCCGTAGAACGAGCGCGGGGCGGCCCTGGGCCGCCCCGCTGTCGAACCGATCGCGCTTCGGTCTACCGGACGTACGCCTCCGCGTAGAAGGCGACGTCGTCACACAGGATTCCCCTCGGCGGCCTTCGGAGTCGGAGCCTCGATGCCGGCCATCTGATGACTGCCACCGGGGCAGTACGTGTACGACCTCGTAGGACACCCGGCCCGCAGTTCGGTGACGAGCGGTCCCACGTGACGGTCCCCCGCCGACAGCGCTGTGCTGCGCGTCGACCGTCACCTGCAGCATGCTCTTGTCCGGGTTCGCCCGGTCGGCGAGGCAGGCAGTAGATGCCCGTGCTCCGGGTTCGTCACCGACTTCGAACAGCCGTCCCTCGAGAACGTCGAGCGGTCGTCCAGAACCCAGCCGGAACGCGTTCACGTCGGCCACCGCCGACTTCGACGTCGGCGCGATCAACTGCGAAACGTGGCGGACCGCCGCGCCGCCGAGCGGTGTGACGGCGAGCACGGCGACGACCACTGGCGACGATGCGAGCGCACCAAGCCCCGCAATCCGCTTGCCGATTCATCTCACCGCCTAATGCCTCCGCGTAGAAGGCGACCAGTCGTCACACAGGGGCCCCTCCGGCTGACTTCGGAGTCGGAGCCTCCGTCCGCTGAGCTGGATGCCGGGCAGTACGTGACGACCTCGTACGACGCCCGGCCCGCAGGTCGGTGCCGACGCGGTCCCACATCGGCGGTACCCCCGCCGACATCGCTGTGCTGCGCGTCGACCGTCAACTGCAGCATGCTGCTTGTCCGGATTCGTCCGGCCGGACAGGCAGTAGACCCCGAACTCCGGGTTCGTCACCTTCGAAAAGCCGTCCCTCGAGAACGTCGACGGTGTCCAGAACCCAGTTGTCGAGCGTTCACGTCGGCGACCGCCGACTTCGACGTCGGCGCGATCAACTCGCGAGACGTGGCGGACCGCCGCGCCCCCCGAGCGGCGTGACCGCGAGCACAACCACGACGACCCCGGCGAGCGCGAGCGCACCGAACCCGCCAATCCGCTTGCGATTCATCAATTGTTCCTCCCTCTAGAAATTTCCCGGTACGTACGGTTCGTACCACGGAACGCGGGCGCGGTCAAGGAGATTTCCCTGCAAATACGGCTCGACGCGCGGCTGTCACTCGAACGAGTGATTTCGACCGGGATTGCGATGGCTCCACCGCGTACACACGCGAATAGCCGTGCAGGAGCAGCCGGCCGCCGCTCCCGGAGACGGGCACGTACTCGCCGTGCGGGAAGCGGAGCAGGTGCGGCCGCTGTCGGCGTCGACGCCGACGATCCGGTTCGCGAAGCTGCCGGCGTAGGCGACCCCGTCGACGACCGCCGGGGCGCCCGAGACCGGCCCGCCGGTCTGCACCGACCAGCGGACGCTCCCGGTGCGCGCCGAGGCGCTGTACAGCCGTCCGTTGTAGGAGCCGAAGTAGACGTGACCGCGCCCAGACGGCCGGTGAGGAGTAGACGTAGCCGCCCGTGTGGATCGCGCCAGAGGTAGCGCGCCGCGCGTCGTGAAGGCGGTCAGCGAGCCGCCGTCGGAGGAGGGCACGAACACGCGGCCGGCCCAGACCGCGGGCGTCCCGTAGATCCGCCCGTTGACGCCGGCCGACCAGCGCAGCCGCCCGCTCCCGGGCGCGAGGGCGAGCAGCCTGCCGCCGTAGTTGCCGATGTAGAGCGTCCGGTCGGCGATCGCGGCGCTGGAGGTGATCTTCCAGCCGGAGCCGTAGACCCAGCGCAGCTTTCGCGTGCGCAGGTCGAGCGCGTAGACGTTGCCGTTCCAGGCGCCGAAGTAGTCGATCCGGTCGCGGACGAGCGGTGACGACTCGATCGGCGAGCCGACGTGGAACGCGCCAACGGCCGGCGCCCGGTGCGCCGGTCGAGCACGCGGACGACGCCGTCCATCCCGTGGACGACCAGGTCGTCGCCGACGACCGCGGGCGAGGCGGCCATCTTCCCGTGGCGGATGTCGCGGCGCCAGAGCACGCGCCCGTTCCGCATCGAGATCGCCCGCACGGTGCCGTGGCTGTTCCCGATGTACGCGACGCCGTCCGAGACGACCGCCGGGAACTCGATCAGGGTGCCGAGGCCGCGGCTCCAGACGACGCGGAAGGGCGGCCTGACGCGGATTGCCAGGTGCGCCTGCGTCCGCGCGGGGGTCGCGCCGTACATCGGCCACTGGAGGTTCTCGTGGTAGACGCGGACGACGACGCGGCGCTTGCGCTGGAAGGGGAGCCGCAGCTCGAGGTCGCCGTAGCCGCGCGCGCGGACCGTCACGACGAGCGGGGCGAGCCGCCGCAGGCTGAGCTCGGCGTTCCCTTTCGGGTTCGCGCGGTCGGCGAGGCCGACCGATGCGGACGAGGGCGCCGTGCACCCGCCGGCCCGTGTCGCCGTCGAGGACGGTGACGACCACGCGGTGGCGCTTCACTACGGGCCGGTGGTGCACCGGCTTTACGACGGTCGGCGGCGGGGGCGCCGCGTGCTTGCCGCCGCAGCCCGCGAGGAACGCCGCGACCAGGCACAGCGCGATGCAACCCCTCCTCACTCCCTCCACGAAGCCAGACCCCCCGGACGGAACGCGCTAGCGGAGCCGCCGCCTCGCCAGAGTAGCCTCGATCGCGAGCATTGGACGGAGCAGGCCCGTGCGCCCCGTGGCGGCGACCCGCGCCGACGCCAGCTGCTCGACCGCGTCGGCGAAGATCGGCGTCGCCGGCCGGTCGAGCCCGTGCGGCCGGACGAACGACTCGACGAAGCGGCGGCGCTGCTCGGCGTCCTCGGCGCGGTCCTCCAGGACCCGGCCGAGCTGCTCCGCGTGCTCGTCGAGCGAGGAGGCGACGTGCAGGAAGCCGCCGTTCTCCTCGAGCAGATAGTGGAAGTGGAGCGTGCTCTCCTGGCCGAACTCCGGCGCCAGGACGGTGAGGACGCTCTTGCCGACCACGGCCGCCTCGATCATCGCAGTCGTGTTGATCCCGACCACCGCGGCGCTGTGGGCGAGCGAGTCGTAGAACGTGTCGTGCTCCTCGGCGGAGACCGGCCGCTCCGAGTGGCGCGGCCAGACGACGGCGTTCTCGAAGCGCGCGAGGTCCGCGTCGCGCCAGCCCTTGCCGACCGGATGCGGGCGCACGACCACGCTCGCGCCGCGGACGCGCTCGTCCGGTGACGCGCGCAGCGCCTCGATCCACCGCTCGACGAAGCGCACCTCCTCGTCGGAGTGGTTGGTCACGAAGGGGCTGGAGCCGAGGAAGAGGACGTATGGGCGCTCGGGATCGAGGCCCATGGCGCGGACGAAGTCGTCCCGCGGGCCGCTCGGGCGGCGGTCGAACCAGGTGTCGAAGAGCCCGGCGCCGGTCGCGGTCACGCGGTCCGGCGGCATCCCGTGGAGCTCGATCGCCTCCCGCCGCTGGATCTCGTTCCAGACGAAGACCTGCTCCGGCTGCCACTTGAGCAGACCCTTGTTCGTCAGGTTGTCCCAGCTCGCGACCAGCGTCGCGGCGGGAATGCCGAGCGCGCGGGCGCTCTTCAGGAACTCCACCTGCGGCGAGGCGAGCTTGACGACGGAGGTGGCGAGCACGACGTCGGGCTGCTGCTCGCGGACGTAGCGGTCGATCGCCGGGCTCGACGGGATCGCGCGCTCCAGCCTCGCGGTCGTGCGGATCACGCTCTCGGCGAGCTGGGAGTCGCCGGCAGCGAGCCGGCGGGCGAGGCGCAGACGCAAGCCGCCGCCCGATCGGGCTCGAGCTCCGTCGCACGCTCGAAGCGGCGGACGACCTTGCCGGTGACGCGGGCGCGCAACATCGGCGCGTTCGCGTAGCGCGGCTGCGCGTAGCGGGCCAGGTCGCCGAGCGCCCGAACAGCCCACGCGACCGGCCGCCAGCCGTCGCGCTGGTCGCGTGCCGGCGCCGGGCCGGAGGTGACGTGCGGCGACGCGCCGACGAGCCGCTCGACCTGTGGCTGCTGGTCCTCGTCCGGCTCCGAGCGGAGCGCGAGGTGGACGTCGTGGCCCGCGCGCCGCGAGCTCGGTGACCAGCGAGGCGAACTGGCGGAGGACGCCCGGGCGGTCGACGAAGAAGAGGACCCGCACCGCTCTAGGCGGCGGGCTCGCCCGCGACCGGCTCGGGCAACTCCTCCGCAAACGGCTCCAGCCGCCCGCCGCCGTCGGCGGTCAGCGAGAGGTGCGAGAAGAAGCGGGTCATCACGACGCCCTCCCGGAACTCGCCGAGCCGCGGCTCCGGGCGCTCGCCCCGCGCCAGCGCGAGCGCGAGCTCCGGGTAGCGGCTGCCGGCCGCGCGCGGGAGCGGGAAGGCGCCGCCGAAGCGCGGGTTGACGTCCGTGACCTCGTGGCGGCCGGGAGCGACGCGGAAGCACTGCACGTTCGCCGGCCCGCGGATCCCGAGCTCCTCCGCGACGAGGCGGCCGAAGTCGATCAGCTCCGGGTCCTTGATCGTCATCCCCTTGATCGACTCGCCGCCCTTCGACTCGATCATCGTCCGCGGGATCGAGTTCAGGCAGCGGCTGTCGAGATCGCAGAAGACGTCGATCGAGAACTCCTCGCCCGGGCAGACGCGCTGGACGAACGAGTCGGCCTGCGAGTAGCCGAGGAAGAACTCGAGCTCGCGGCGGTCGTTCGCGCGGAAGATGTCGCGCGAGCCGAACCCGAACCGCGCCTTGACGAGCACCGGGAACTCGAGGTCGTCCGGCAACTCCTCGGGGAGCCAGCTCGGCGGCGACGGGATGCCGCGCTCCTCGAAGAAGAGATGCGCGAGGTACTTGTCGCGCGGTGCGCCGAACGACGTCGGGATCGGGGAGCAGCACGACCGCTTCGATCTCGTCGCGGTGCTCGGCGAGCAGCAGCTGGTCGAGGTCGGTGAGCGGGACGACGAGCTTCACGTCGTGCTCGGCGATCAGCTCCTGGAGCGCCGGCAGGTAGGCCGGGTCGTCGATCCGCGGAACGACCGCGTGGCACGTCGGCGTGGTAGATCGCCGGCGCGAGCGGGTTCGCGTCGACCGCGATCGGTGTGCCCGCCCGCCCGCGAGAACGCGGTGACGACGTCCACGCGCTGCCCGGCGCAGGTGAAGAGGACGGCTGTCACGGGGGGAATGTAGTTACGCAGCGCGACGGCGGATCGTCTCGAGCGCCTCCGGCACGAAGAACGTCTCGACGAACGCGTCGATGATCGCGGCGACCAGCCGCCGGGTCACGTGGCGCGTCTTCCCGTCGTCGAGGCCGTAGGCGGGCCACCTCAGGTTCGGCGCCCGCCCACTTGACGATCTCGAACGACGGCCAGTAATAGACGCCCGGCCGCGCGTCCGACATCACCTGGTCGATCGCCACCCGCAGCACCGACTTCGAGACGCAGTCCGCGCTCAGGCTCGAGATCCCGCGGAAGGTGCCCTTCAGCGGCACGGGTGAGAGCGTCAGCACGATCGGGGCGGTGCGATTCACGCTCCGGACGAAGTCGACGATCTTGCGGATGTTCGCCGCGTTCTCCTCGACGGTGGTCAGCCGGTGAACGTGCCTGTTCGCTTCGTAGACCTGGCGCGGGACGCCGTGCCAGAAGACCCCTCCCGTCTCCTTGTCCTGCCAGACCTCCGCAACGCCGATCGTGAAGACGAGTGCACCGGCCTCCGCGCAGGCGCTCGGAGTAACGGCTCTTCGGCTCGTCCGGCAGCCACTCGCGGATCTTCCCGTTGCGGTCACGGTCGTAGCGGAAGCCGGTGCCCGTCGTCTTGCCCGTGACCGCCCAGGTGAGGAAGTCGAGCAGGGCATAGGTGTTGTTCAGCCCCTCCGGCACCCAGATCCGCTTCGACTCCAAGCCCGCCAGCCGGAGGTACTTCCGCAGCTCGCCGGCGAAGCAGGAACCGATCGCGACCACGCTGTCGCCGGCGCCGAGTATGGGCTCGGAGGGAACGTGCCCGACGAGCGCGTGCTCACGGATCACTTCGGAGAGGTCGGCGTCGAATGCCTCACGCCGTGCCGGGTACAGGACGACCCCCTCGCCGTACCACCGTTCCGGGCCCCATGCCCTCCGCGTCGAGGGAAGCTTCTTCGCCTCTGGCCTGCGGATTCGCCGGGCGAGGTTGCGCGCGCGAGCGAGCATCCAGCGTCGAGGTTACCTACGGGACCGGCGCTTCCTGCTTTCGAAACAGATTATTTACGAATCACATTCCGCTGCCGGTGCGGAGGCGCGCAACGGCCTCGGGCGTGTAGTACGCCCGTCGTCCGGCAACTCCTCCGGGAGCCAGCTCGGCGGCGACGGGATGCCGCGCTCCTCGAAGAACAGGTGGGCGAGGTACTTGTCGGCGGTGCGCCGCACGACGTCGGGGTCGGGGAGCAGCAGGACCGCGTCGATCTCGTCGCGGTGCTCGGCGAGGAGCAGCTGTCGAGGTCTGTGAGTGGCACGACGAGCCTCACGTCGTGCTCGGCGATCAGCTCCTGGAGCGCAGGCAGGTAGGCCGGGTCGTCGATCCGCGGGACGACCGCGTGCACGTCGGCGTGGTAGATCGCCGGCGCGAGCGGGTTCGCGTCGACGGCGATCGTGTGTCCGCCCGCCCGCGAGAACGCGGTGACCACGTCCACGCGCTGCCCGGCGCAGGTGAAGAGGACGGCGGTCACGAACGAGAGGGTAGGGCTAGCGGCGGAGCTGCGCGACCGCTTCAGGCGTGTAGTAGGAGTCGACGAAGGCGTCGATGATCGCGGCGACGAGCTTCTTGGAGACGTCGCGGGGCTTGCGGTTGTGCAGCCCGTACGCCGGCCAGTCGAGGTGCGGGCCGACCCACTTCACGACCTCGTACGACGGCCAGTAGTAGACGCCCTCGCGCTCGTCGCGCATCACCTGGTCGAGCGCCACGCGCAGCACCGACTTCGAGACGGCGTCGGCGGTGATGCAGGAAACGTCACGGAACGTGGCCATCAGCGGCACCGGCGACAGCGTGAGCACGACCGGGGCGTCCGGGTTCATCGCGCGGCAGTGCTCGATGATCTGCCTGATGTTGGCGGCGTTCTCCTCGACCGAGCTCAGCCGGAACACGTGCCGGTCGGCGTCGAAGATCTCCTCGGGGACGCCGCGCCAGAAGACGCCGCCCGTCTCCTTGTCCTCCCAGACCTCCGCGAGCCCGAACGTGAACACGAACGCCCCCGCCTTCGCGAACTCGTCCACGTAGGCCTGGCGCTCCCCCTCGGGCTTCCACTCGACGATCTCGCCGGTCTCGAGCCGGTCGTAGCGGAAGCCGCGGCCCGTCTCCTGGCCGGTCGCGCACCACGAGAAGAAGTCGAGGATCGCAAAGCTGTTGTTCAGGCCGGACGGGATCCAGACGCGCTTCGACGAGACGCCCGCCTTCGTCAGGTAGCGGAGCAGCTCGCGCGCGAAGCACGAGCCCAGCGTGTAGACGGAGTCGTCGATCCCGAGCAGCGGCTCCTTCGGCGCCCACCCGGTGATCACGTGCTCGCGGATCAGCTGCCCGAGGTCGCCCTCGAAGAGCTCCTGCTCGCTCGGGTAGAGATTGGCGCCGAGCGCGTGCCAGCGCTTGCGCGGCCAGGCGTTCAGCTGCTCGTAATCGCTCCTGCCGGCGATGCCGAGGGCGCCGATCGTGTCCTCGCTCTCGGCGACCTTCGCCGGGATCGCTTCGTTCTCCGCCACGTCCTGATGGTAGCCCCGTACCAGCTGTGTTACGACCCCGGGCGTGCGGAGCTTGCGTGGGCGGTCTGGGAGCGTGTTCCGGAGGGGGCGCGCGCGCTTCGTGCGGCCCGCGCTGGCGGGCTTCCGGCGGCGGATGCGGAAGCACACGCCGTTGCCCGAGGGGCCGGTTCCCTCGCTGCCCCCGGAGGCAGTCGAGCTCGACACGGCGATCGGCACGCTCTGGTTCGACTCCGCCGACGAGCACCTGACGCCGTGGATCCGCAGCCAGGGCGTCTGGGAGGCGGACGTGATGAAGCTGCTCGCACGGTTCCTCCGGCCCGGATCGTTGTTCGTGGACGTGGGCGCGAACGTCGGCTTCCACGCGGTGTTCGGCGCGCAGCTCGGCGCGCACGTGGTCGCGGTCGAGCCGGTGCCGTGGACGCTCGAGCTGCTGCGGGCGAACGTCTGGCGCCACGGCGCGGACGTCGAGGTCGTCGCCGCGGCCGCATCCGACGGGCTCGGGGCCGGTGCGGATCGAGCTGGATGCCGCACACCGCTCGGGCGCGCAGATCGGCGGCACGGGGATCGAGGTGCGCGCGGCGACGCTCGACGAGCTCGTCCCCCAGGGCGAGGTGGACGTGCTGAAGATCGACGTCGAGGGCGCGGAGCCGCTCGTCCTGCGCGGCGCCTCGGCGATCCTCGAGCGCAGCCCGGTGCTCGCGGCGGTCGTCGAGTTCCGCGAACGAGCCGCACGTCGGCGGCGAGTCCCCGGAGGAGGTGCTCGCGTTCTACGAGTCGCTCGGGTTCGAGCTCTGCCTGCTGCACCGGAACGGCGAGCCTCGAGCCGAGCACGCGGTCGGCGGTGCTCGAGCGGGCACGCGAGGTGCCGTCGCTGAACCTCGTGCTCCGACGGTAGATCGCTGCAGGCCGTCTACGGAGTCCAGCCGCCCGTTGCCCCTTTGTAGGTGCCGCGGAACAGCGCGAGCGGCGTCAGCGCGAGGATCTTCAGGTCGAGCCGCGTCGAGCGGTGCTCGACGTACCAGAGGTCGAGCTCGATGCGCTCCTCCCACGGCAGCGCGGCGCGGCCGTTCACCTGCGCCCAGCCGGTCAGGCCCGGCTTCACGTCGAGGCGGTGGCGCTGGCGCTCGTCGTAGCGGTCGACCTGGTAGCGGAGCGTCGGTCGCGGGCCGACGAGGCTCATCTCGCCGCGGAGGACGTTCCAGAGCTGCGGCAGCTCGTCGATCGAGAGGCGGCGGAGGAGCCGGCCGGCGCGGGTGATCCGCGAATCGCCCTCCGCGACCGCGTAGCCGGCCCCCTGCGTTTCCGCGCCGACGATCATCGTCCGCAGCTTCAGCAGCTCGAAGTCGCGGCCGTCCTTCCCCACGCGCACCTGCCGGTAGAAGACCGGGCCGCCGTCCTCGAGCTTGACCGCGAGCGCCGCGAGCCCGATCAGCGGGCTGGTCACGAGCAGGACGGCGCCCGCGCCCGCGACGTCCAGAGCGCGGTTCAGCGCGTGCCCTCGGCGGCGTCCCACGTCGCGGGCACGCCGCGGCGCAGGTAGTTCCAGAGCGCGACCACCGTCGCCCAGGTGACGAGGGCGTAGTAGCGCGGCGATCGACGGCCGGGCGAAGGCGACCGCGACGAACGCGACCTGGAGGCCGAGCGCGACGTCGTAGACCCAGCCCTCGCGGGCGGCGACGAGCGCGACGTTCGTCCCCAGCAGCGACGAGGTGGAGCAGCCCCGAGGCATACCGCAGGTGCCGGTGCGAGAGGATCTCGGCGAAGTAGAGCGGCGGCTGCCGGCGGAGCATCTTCCCGCGGGCGACGATCAGCCAGCAGTGCTCGAACATGCGCACCTTGCGCCGGTACTCGGTGCCGATCCCCGGCGTCGGCCGCTCGCGCGCGATCGCCTCGGGGTCGTAGACCGCGCGCCGGCCGCGCTGCACCATCACGTACGGCAGGGAGAGGTCGTGGCCGAACCGCGGGTCGACCTCGACGTAGTCGGACCGGCGCACGGCGTAGATCGCCCCGTTCCCGCCGGTGACCGAGCCGAGCGCCGACTCCTGCTCGCGCAGCCAGGTCTCGAACCGCCAGTAGACGCCTTCGCGGTTGTCCCCGGCGGCGTCGGTCAGGACGAGCCGCCCGCAGACGTACGCGACGTCCGGATCGGCGAAGGAGCGGACGAGCAGGCGGAGCGCGTCCGGCGACCACATCGCGTTCGCGTCGCCGAACGCGACGACCTCGGCGGAGCTCTCGCGCACCGCCCGGTCCTGCGCCGCCACCTTGCCGCCGCGCGGGCAGCGCAGCAGCCGCACTCGCGGCTCGCGCGCCGCGACCGCCTCGACCAGCTCGTCCGTGCGGTCGCCGGAGGCATCGGACGCGATCACGATGTCCAGCGACGCAGGCGGGTAGTCGAGCGCGAGCAGGTTCTCGATGCGCCGCTCGATCACCGCCTCCTCGTCGTGGGCGGCGACGATCAGCGTCACGCTCGGGAGGACGTCACCGGCGCGGACGCCCCGCCGCCGCGCACGGGCGGCCGCCGCGGCTGCGAGCGGGTAACCGGCGTGCGTCCAGACGAGGGCGGCCAGCGACGCCCAGAACACGACCTCAACCGCGAGCACCGGCCCCCTCGAGCTCGGCGATGACCGCCTCGTAGCGGCGCATCGCGATCGAGCGGTCGGCCTCCTGCTCCGCGAACGCGCGGGCGCGGCGGCCCATCCCCTCGAGGTCGTACTCGCCGTCGTGGGCGGCGCGGATCGCGGCCGCGAGCGCGAACGGGTTCCCCGGCGGCACGACGACGCCGCAGCCGACCTCGGTGACGAGCTGCGCCGTCTCGCTCTCGACATCGGTGGCGGCGATCACCGGCCGGCCGGCGGCGAGGATCCCGTAGACGCGGCTCGGGACGACGTAGCCGGCCAGCCCGCGCACGAGCCCGACGACGTGGACGTCCGCGGTCGAGAGCGACTCGGAGAGGATCGAGCGCTCCTGGTAGCCGAGGATCTCGACCTTGTCCGCCTCCAGCGTCCGCGTCAGGGCGACGAGCTCGCCGCGGCGTGCGCCGGAGCCGATCAGGACCACGGCGAGGTCGTCGAGGTCGCGGAGGAAGGTCGAGGCGCGGATCAGCGCGTCGAGGTTCTGCGCGTGGCCGATGTTCCCGGAGTGCATGACGACGAAGCTCTTCGCCAGCTTGTGCCGGCGCGCCCACTCGTTGTCGTGCGGCTTCGGTACGACGCTCGCGGCGTCGCCCCAGTTCGGAATCACGCGGATTCGTTCGGGCGAGACGCCCTTCGCGGCGACGCGCTGCTTCATCGTCTCGCCGATCACGATCACGCGGTCGGCGGCGCGCAGCGACGGGTCGATCAGCATGCGCAGGAAGCCGACGACGATCGGGTTGCGAAGTCGGCCGAGCTTGACTGCGATCTCCGGGAATACGTCCTGCATCACCACGAGCAGCGGCGCCCGGAAGCGCGCGGCGACGAGGCGCGCGATCGAGCCGACGAACGGCGGGTCGGTCATGCAGACGACGAGGTCGGGCCGGCGGGAGAGCATCGCCTTCCAGACCACCCCGAGCGCGTACGAGAGGTAGTTCATCGCCCGGCCCGGGAGGTGCGCGCGGTCGTAGGCGGTCGAGCGGACGCGCACGATCTTCACGCCGTTGCGCTCCTGGCGGCGGGGCAGGCCGCGGGACGCGCCGGTGATCACGGTCACGTCGTGGGTGGCGGCGAGCGCCTCGCAGAGCTCGGTCAGAAGGTTGGCCGTCGCCTCGATGCCCGGCCAGTAGTACTGGTTGAGAACGAGCAGCCGTGGCTGCCGGAGGTTATTGGCACCGATCGCCACAACGCCCCAAGGCTAGTCGGCGCGGTTGAAGGCGAGCATGTCAGTCGTCAAGCGCAGGCCGAAGCGCTGCTCGAGCGCGTCGACCGTCTCGAGCTCCGGCGTCCAGCCCTCTTTCAGTGACGGATGCCGAAGGTCGACGAGGGTGTCGTAGTGGCGCCCGAGCAGCTCGGCCAGGACTTCCGGGCGGGAGAGCTCGCGCGGTCGAAGCGCAAACACGACCGGTACGCGACGCCGGAGCAGCGACGACGCGCCCTCGAGAACCTCCCCCTCGTGCCCTTGGACGTCGAGCCAGAGGAGGGAGACGGTGTCGGCGTCGATCACGCCCTGCTCGGCAAGCTGGTCGAGAGACACGGTCTCGACGCGGATGAGGTCGGAAACCTGAGCGGGGTCGTCTCTGAGCCTGCCGGCGCCGATGCGGTGCTTCCCTCCGCTCCACCGTTTCCGGGTGAAGCTCGCTTCGCCGGGACCCGAGGAGGCTGCGGCCCCGACGACCGCAACCTGCTCGTCGACCCCGCTCAGTGCAAGCGACGCCCGCAGCACCTTGCGGTTCTCGGGATCCGGCTCGATTGCGACCCCACGTTCGAACCCATGCAGGACCAGCGCCGGCACGACCGTCGTTCCGATATTTGCCCCGACGTCGACGATCGTCCCGCCGTTCGTCCCGCTGCCGTGCTCCCTCAGCGTCTGCAGCGCCCGTGCGAGAACGACGAACTCGGTCCGCCGGGGGTTCGCGAAGAGCTTCGCGGCGCCGTGCACGGGGAGCACGAAGGTTCCCTCCCGGCGCTCGGCGACCACATACGGAGTGAACGACTCGGCGCTCTCGAGAAACCGCCGGCGCGTCGCCTTCTCGCGGGCGATCGGATTCCGTCGCCCGATCAGACGTTTGAGCGCACCTCCCGGTCGCGACCGTGCGGCGCTCATATCGGGAGGCTACCGTCCCGCTGTGACCGACCTGGCCGTGATCGGGATGGATCCCGCCTTCGGAGGCGGCGCGAAGGCGCAGACGGATGCGTTCCTCGCGGCCGCGGTCGAGCTCGGGCGCGAGCCGGAGCTTCTCTACTGCCGGATGCCGTCCGGCGTGCGCCGGCTCGACGCCGGCAACCAGCTCGCGTTCGCCCGCCGGGTCACGTCGCAGCTGCGGGAGGCGTCGGACATCTGGATCGCGACCACAGCGGCTTCATTCGGCTACGGCGCAGTCCGGAGCGGGCGACCCTACTCGTGCTGGATCGGCACGGGCCTCGCCGACGAGTGGGCGGGCCGCAGGCCGGGGCTGCGAACGTCCCGCCGGGCCGCGCTGCGCGTGAATGGACCGATCCTTCGCCGGCTCGAGCGGCGGGTGCTGCAGGGAGCGCAACACGTCTACGCCACCTCTCCGTGGAGCCGCGCAAGTGTCGCTCGTGCCGGCCGCCTCGACGAGGACGCGGTCGGCATCCTCCCGATCCCGATCCCGGTCACCTCCTTCGAGCCGGCGCCGGACGAGGAGTGGCGGGCGACGCTCGAGCGCCCGGTGCTCGCGTTCGTCGGGCGCGCCGACGACACACGCAAGAACGTGCGCCTGCTGCTCGACGCGCTGCCCGCGATCCCGGATGCGCGGGTGCTCTTGATCGGCGCCCCGCCCGCGCAGCTCCCGGACCACGTCGAGGCGACGGGACCGGTGCCGTCGGTCGCCGGGCACCTCCGCCGCGCGACGCTGTTCGTGCTCCCCTCGTGGCAGGAAGGCTTCGGGATCGCCGCCGCCGAGGCGCTCGCCACCGGGCTGCCGGTCGTGACCACGCCGAGCGGAGGCCCGGAAGCGCTCGTCCGCGACTCGGGCGGCGGCGTCGTCCTCGGGGGCTTCTCGCCCGAGGAGCTCGCCGCGACCGTGCGCGAGCTGCTCGCGGACCCGCCCCGCCTCGAGGAGATGCGCCGGCGCGGCCGCGAGTACGTCGAACGTGAACACTCTCCCGAGCGCTTCCGCGAGCTGCTGGCCGACGCCTTCCGGAGCTAGGCTGGGCCCGGCCGATGCGGTTCCTGATCACCAGCCTCCAGACCTACGAGAGCGAGTTCTACGGCGTCGTCGGGCGCGAGCTCGAGCGGCGCGGCCACTCGGTCGTCCATCTCACCGAGTCGCCGCGCGCTGCCAGGGAGCTGCGCTCCCGGGGCGTCGACGCGCGCGCGATCCAGGACGTGATCGCCGAGCTCGCCGCGCCGGTCGACCTCGAGGCGCAGGTGCGCCGGATCGAGGCGACCTACCCGATCCCGCACCTCCGCGACGTCTACCGCAACGACAAGGCGTGCGCGGGACGGCCGGAGGAGTGGTGCATCCGGCGCACCGTCGACCGCTTCCGGGCCCTGGAGCGGATCGTCGCCGAGACCAAGCCGGACGTGGCGCTGCCCGAGATCGGGAACGAGACGATCCGGATCGTCGCGCACCTGGTCGCGAACGCGCACTCGATCCCGGTGCTCTTCATCCTGCACACGATCTTCCCGAACCCACTGCGCGTCTACGTCGACACGCTCGACGCGAAGATCGCGCCGCCCGAGGAGCTGCGCGAGCTGACCCCGGAGGAGCGCCGGGAGGTCGAGGCGTTCCGGACGTCGTTCACGCAGGCGGCGACGCCGATCCGCGACTTCCGGCGCGTCCCCGTCGAGGCCCGCCGCGCGAAGGTCTTCGCCGGGCACGTCGAGCGCAAGCTGGGCGACGACCGTGAGAACGACTACCTCCGCCCCTGGCGGCTGCTGCACCAGAACGCCTCGGAGTGGATGCGGGCTCGGGCGGCGCGGCCCTTCTACGACAAGCTCGACCCGGGACGGCCGTTCGTCTACTTCCCGCTCCACGTCACCGACGACTACAAGATCCAGCGCATCGTTCCTCACTGCGCCGACCAGGCCTCGCTCGTCGAGCAGGTCGCGGACGCATTGCCGCAGGGCCACGACCTCGTGCTGAAGGAGCACCCGATGTCGCTCGGGCGTAACTCCTTCCGCCTCCTGCACCGCCTGCGCCGGCGGCCGAACGTCCGGCTGGTCAACCCGTACACGAGCACGCACGAGCTGATCCGCCGCTCTGAGGGGGTGGTCGTGATCGGCTCGACCGTCGGGCTCGAGGCACTCCTCTACGACAAGCCGGTGCTGACCCTCGGCGACCCGTACTACGCCGGGTTCGGGGTCACGCTCGACGTCCACTCGTTCGCGGACATCCACGCGAAGGTGCCGGAGCTGCTGGCCTTCCGTCCCGACCCGGAGCGGATCGCGCAGTTCCTGCACATGGCAATGCGGCAGTGCCACCCGGGCCAGCCGCTGCTCGTCGACCAGTTCCGGGGAGAACGCGCTCACGGTGGCCGACACGCTCGAACGGGCCGCGCTCGGGATCGTGGCCGAGCGCGCGCCCGGGGGGACGCGGTGGAGTCCCCGGTTGCCTGACGCGATCCTCGTCCACGTCGGCTACCACCGCACGGGGTCGAGCTGGCTCCAGAAATTCCTCTTCGCCGGCGACGGAACCGGTCTCCGCTGGGTTGGCAAGGCGGCGGACGACCACCCGGTGCGAAAACTGATCCTCGCGCGGTGGTCGGAGTGGGACCCGCGCGCCTCCCGCGCCGAGTTCGACGCCCTGTTCGCGCCGATCCTCGCGGACGGTCTCGTTCCGGTCGTCTCGTTCGAGCGCCTCTCGGGGCACGCCGTCTCGGGCGGCTACGACAGCGGAGCGATCGCCGACCGACTGCGGCAGGTCTTCCCTGAAGGGCAGGTGCTGATCGTGATCCGCGAGCAGCGGAGCGCCATCGTCTCGAACTACAGCCGGTACGTGAAGGCAGGCGGGCCCGAGTCGCTGCGCGAGTTCCTCGATCCGCCCTTCACGACGAACCTGCGCGTGCCGTGGTTCGACTTCCGCCACTTCGAGTACCACCACCTGATCCGGCGCTACAGCGAGCTGTTCGGCCCCGAGGCGTTGCTGGTACGGACGTACGAGCAGTTCGTCCGCGAGCCGCGCGAGTTCGTCACCGCGATCGCCGACTTCGCCGGGCGGCCGCTCGGGCAGACCGTGCTCGACTCGCTGCCGTACGACACGCACGTCCAAGGGACGCTGTCGCCGACGTCCCGGCTCGTGCTCCGGCACCTGAACCGGTTCGTGCGCTCGGAAGTGAACCCGGCGCCGCTTGTCGACCTCGACAAGCACCGAACTCTGAAGCGCCTGTCGCGCCATCGCTTCTTCGAGGTCGCGATCCCGGAGACCGTGGCCGCGCGGAACGAGAAGTCGCTCCACCGAGTCGCCGCCGAAATCGTCGGCGACCGCTACGTGGAAAGCAACCGGGTCACGGCCGAGCTGACCGGAATCGACCTCGGCGGCTACGGCTGGCAGGTCTGACCGGCTAGCGCACGCGGGTCGGCGGAGCGACCAGCCCGCGGCTGCGGGCGGCTCCGACCAGCCGAAGGCGCAGCGGGCGAACCAGCGGCGTCGCGACGATCATGGCCGTGCAGGCCGCCGCCTCGACGTCGAGCAGCGCGCGAAGCAGCGGCGAGTGCCGGAGTCGGCTGACCTGGCGCTCGCAAGCTCTTCGACCTCGTCCGCGAAGATCGGCGTCGCGGGGCGGTCGAGCCCGCGCGGGCGGACGAACGCCTCGACAAACCGCCGCCGCCGCTCGGCGCCCTCCTCGCCCTCGTCGAGCACGCGGGCCAGCCGGCCGAGGTGCTCCTCGAGCGACGACGCGGTGTGCAGGAAGCCGCCGTTCTCCTCGAGCAGGTGATGGAAGTGCAGCGTCCCTTCCTGGGCGAACTTCGGCTCCAGGATCGTCAGCACCGGCTTCCCGACGATCGCCGCTTCGATCATCGCCGTCGTATTGATCCCGACCACGGCGGCGCTGTGCGCGATCGAGTCGTAGAAGTCGGCGATCCCCTGCTCCGTGGTCGCGTAGGCGTGCTTCGGCGGCCACCACGCTGCGTTCCCGTGCGAGGCGAGATCGACCTTCCGCCACTGCGAGCCGCGCGGGTACGGGCGCACCAGCGAGGCCGGTGCGCGCGCAAGCGCTCGTCGTCGCCCGCCCGCATCCCCTGCAGCAGCCGGAGAACGAACTCGATCTCGGCCTGCGGCTTGCGGACGACGAACGGGCTCGA
Organism: uncultured Actinomycetes bacterium; assembly: GCA_963779025.1. Lineage (GTDB taxonomy): Bacteria > Actinomycetota > Thermoleophilia > Gaiellales > Gaiellaceae > DATBLE01. The sequence continues at coordinate 327,294 of CAVZWR010000019.1, read as the reverse complement.
GCACAGGTAGAGCACGTACGGCTCCGCCGGGTCGAGCCCGACCTCGGCCATGAACTCCTCCCGCGAGCGGCTCGGCCGCTGCTCGAACCACTTGTCGAAGAGCTGCCCGCCGGTCGCGACCGACATGCTCGGGCGAGATCCCGTGCAGGTCGATCGCCTCGCGCCGCTGGGCCTCGTTCCAGACGAACACCCGCTCCGGGTCGAACTTGAGCAGGCCCTTGTTCGTCAGGTTGTCCCAGCTCGCGACCGCGGTCGCCGCGGGTACGCCGAGAGCGCGAGCGCTCTTCAGGTACTCGACCTCGTCGGAGCCGTACTTCACGACCGGCGTGACCATCACGGCGTCGGGTGCGTGGGTGCGGATGAAGGCGTCGATCTCCGGGCTCGTCGGCACCGCCTGCTCGAGCCGCGCCGCGCTGCGGATCACGCGCGCCGAGTACGCGGCGTCGGTCGCGGAGGCGAGCCTGCGGCCGATGTGCAGCGCCAGCGAGCGTCCGATCGGCTCCAGGTACGGCCCGGTCTCGATCCGCTGGAGGACCTTCTCGGTCACCCGCTTGCGCAGCCGGGGGGCGCTGTCGTAGCGCGGGTGCGCGTAGCGCGCGAGGTCGGCGACCGAGCGAACGAGCCAGGCAACGCGGCGCCAGCCGTCGGCGTGCCGCCGGTGCGGTGCGTAGCCGAACGTCAACCCCTCGCGCTCGATCCCGGCGAGCCCGCGCTCGATCCGGTCCCAGCGCGTCTTCTTCGTGAAGGCGAGATGAACCGTGTGCCCGCGGTCGATCAGCTCGTCGAGGAGCGGTGCGTAGATCCGCTGCACGTACGGCAGCTCGCGGACGAAGAAGAGGACCTTCACGCCGTGGCGCCGACGCGCCGCGCCTTTCCGCCCCCGGCCTGCTTCGGCCGGGAGGCCGCGAGCGAGCAGAGCGCCGCCTCCGCCGCGAGCACCGGCCGGAGCGCCGAGGGCCGCCAGTGCTCCACCGGCAGCCCGGCGAGCTCCTCGATCGCGTCGGCGAGGATCGGCGTCGCAGGCCGGTCGAGCCCGTGCGGGCGGACGAACGACTCGACGAAGGCGCGCCGTCTCGCCGCGCCCTCCTCGTCCTCGTCGAGGACGTGCGAGAGCTGGCCGACGTGCTCGTCGAGCGACGGCGCGACGTGGAGGAAGCCGCCGTTCTCCTCGAGCAGGTAGTCGAAGTGGAGGGTGTTCTCCTGCGCGAACCCGGGCGCGAGCACCGTGAGCACGCTCTTGCCGACGATCGCCGCCTCGATCATCGCCGTCGTGTTGATCCCGACGACCGCCGCGCTGTGCGCGAGCGAGTCGAAGAAGTCGGCGCGGGCGTCGTCGGTGACCACCGAGGTTCCCTCGCGGGGCCAGACGGCGACGTTGTCGAAGCGCGCGAGGTCGACCTCGCGCCAGTGGTCGAGGTCGTTGGGGTGGGGGCGCACGGCGATCCCGATCACGGCGCAGCCGCTCGTCGCCGGACGAGCGAAGCGCCTCGATCCACCCGGTCACGAACCCCGACTCCGCGATGTCGGTCATCGCCGGGTTCGAGCAGGTGTAGAGGACGTAGGGCTCGGCCGGATCGAGACCAAGACGGCGAACGAACTCGCCGCGCTCGGTCGAGGGCCGCCGCTCGAACCACGGGTCGAAGAGCTGCGCGCCGGTCGCGACGACGCGGTCGGCCGGCATCCCGTGCAGCTCGACCGCCTCGCGCACCTGGATCTCGTTCCAGACGAAGACCCGCTCGGGCGCCCACTTCAGCAGGCCCTTGTTGGTCAGGTTGTCCCAGCTCGCGACGAGCGTGCCGGACGGGATCCCGAGGCGGCGCGCGCTCTTCAGGAACTCGACCTGGGTCGATGCGCGGTTGACGACCGGCGTGGCGAGGACGACGTCGGGCGCCCGCTCGCGGATGTACGCGTCGATCTCCGGGCTCGTCGGGATCGCCTGCTCGAGCCGGGCCGCGCGGTGGATGACGCGCTCCGAGAGCCTCGCGTCCGGCCCGGCGGAGAGCCGGCGGACGAGGCGCAGCGCGAGCCGGCGGACGACCGGCTCGAACTCGCCCGACTTCCGCAGCTGGGCGCCGATCTTCGTGGTCATTCGCTCCCGCAGCTCCGGCGCGCGCTCGTAGCGCGGATGCGTGTAACGCGCGAGATCCTCGAGCCCGCGCACGAGCCAGGCGACGGAGCGCCAGCCGTCGGACTCGGGCCGCGCCGGCGCGAACCCGTGCGTCACGCCGGGCTGCTTCGCCGACTCGTCCAGCTCGCCCTTGGTCGGCTGAAAGGCGACGTGCACCTCGTGCCCGCGCGCCGACAGCTCGGTGACGAGCGAGGAGAACTGGCGCATGTAGAAGCGAGGCCCGCCTGCGAAGAGAAGGACTCGCAGGCGAGGCCTGGAGCTCATGTGGCGAACGATACCGGGGTCGCCCGTTCGTACAGGTCGCCGGCCAGACGCTCGATCTGCCCGAGTTCGTCAGCTGTGAGGACGTCACGAAAGGCGTCGCGGCGCTCCGGAAGGATGCCGGTGCGCTCGACCGCATCGGACGAGTTGGCCCGGATCGGGCGGCTGTTGAAGGTCGGGACGAGCAGGTCCGGCGCCATTTCGATCCCGATCCGGGCGGCCAGCGTCGACATCGCCGCCTCCGGGTCATCGAGCAGCGCCTCGTAGGTGAGGACGACCACGCGGTCGCCGTGGCGGTCCGCAGCCTCGAGCGCGGACTCGGTCGAGGCACGCCAGAGCCCGAGCGACTGCTCCAGGTCGGCGTAGTACTTGCGATGGCGCCGAGCAGAGGCGTACCAGCCGCGCGGGTCGCGCACGATCGAGACCAGCAGGCCGTCCGGGTAGGCGGCGAAGAACCGCTCGACCCGGTCGAGCTCCATCGCCAGCCGCGGCGTGAAGCCGACCACGGCCTTCTTGGCGCCCGTGTAGAGGTTGTGGTTGTCGAGCCAGGCGTTGAAGTACGAGGTGAAGTACGCGTCGAGCACCTCGCGCTCGGTCGTCGCGCCGGCCGCGCAGCGCTCGAAGATCGCGCGCTGGAGCTTGAGCGAGAAGACGAACGGAAAGACGTCCGGGTCGCGCTGCTTGCGCAGCTCGGTCAGATCCTTGACGAAGCCCGTCTCGATCCACTCGGCGAGCAGCGGCTCGTGCAGGGTCGCGAACCACGTCTCGGGCGCGCCGAGGTCGAGCGGCGGCCAGTCCCACTTGTCCGGCTTGCCGATGCAGATCTCGTGCGGGTGGGCGTGCACCTCGGGGTGGCCGTCGAAGAGCTGGCTGAGCAGCGTCCCGCCCGAGCGCTGGATCTGCGAGATCAGGACGAGCGGCTCACGCACCGGCACGAGCTGGTTCGACCTCATCTCGGTCAGTGCCTCGTACTCCTCGAGCTCGGTCAGGCGCTCCCAGGCGGCGCGGGGCCGGTCGACCTCGAGGCGTCCGAACGGCGGTCGCGCGAGGAAGGACTCGGCGACCAGCAGGTCGTCCGGGTCGGCGTTCTCTGCGCCGGTCGCCCTGGCCGGCTGCCCGGCGAGCACGGCGAGGTAGGCCTCGACACCGTACGGGCCCTCGTACGGGCCGGCCCCGGGGAGCGGCGCGAACTCGAGCAGACGGTGCTGGATGCGCAGGCCGGGATCCTGGCGGGCGAGCTCGGAGCGCGCGGCCAGGACGAGCTGCGGGTCGAGCCGCTTCGCGCCCTCGGGCGCTTCAGTGCCCGCGCCGATCCCCGCGTACCAGACCTCGTGCTGTGGCGCGCGCGGCACGTACAGCCGCTCCCGCAGCCCGATGTTCGCGGTCTGGACCCAGCGGAGGAACGGGATCCAGTAGAGGAGCTCGCCGATCTCGTCGCCGGTCCAGGGGCCCGCGAGGATCGGCGCATCGCCGCTCGCGAGCCGGTCGATCGTTCGCCGCAGCTCCCCGACGGGGCTCCGGCTCGCGCACTTTCTCCCGCTTCTCGCCGTCGGCCGCGAGCCGCGTGGCGAGCCGGCGGACGAGCGGCGCGTAGGCCGGGCTCGTGTTCCGGCGCCGGGGCGGGCCTTGCGCCGAGCTCCTCGATCGCATCGGCGAGGAGCGGCGTTGCGGGCCGGTCGAGCCCGAGCGGCCGGACGAAGCGCCTCAGGAACCGCTCGTTCCGCCCGTCGTCGCCCTCGCCGCGGAGCGAGGCCTCCAGCTGCGCGCGCGTGCTCGTCCCAGGTGCGCCCGACGTGGAGGAGCCCGAACTCCGCCGCCTCGAGGTAGCGGAAGTGCAGGGTCCCCTGCTGTGTCTCTGAAAACTCCTCAGCGAGGATCGTGTGCACGGGCCGGCCGACGATCGCGCTCTCGATCTGCGCCGTCGTGTTGATCCCGACGACCGCAGACGCGTGGTAGATCGAGTCGAAGTAGTCCCGCCGTGAGGTGTCGTCGTGGGGCGACTCGCCGAACCGCGGCCAGACGCGCACCTGCGGCCCGTCGAGCCCGGCGGCGACCCAGCGCTGTGCGGTGTCCGGGTACGGCCGGATCAGGTAGCCGGCCTCCGCGAGCAGCCCGCCGCGCGAGCGCAGGCGCTCGAGCCAGCGCGGGACGAACTCGACCTCGTTCGGCGCGACGAACTCGGAGGAGCACAGGTAGAGGACGATCGGCTGCGACGGGTCGAGCCCGACCTCGGCGCAGAACTCCTCGCGGCTGCGGCTCGGCCGCCAGTCGAACCACGGGTCGCCGACCGGCGCGCCCGTGATCCGGATCCGCGCGGGCGAGATCGCCGTGCAGCTCCTCCGCCTCGCGGGCCTGGAGGTCGTTCCAGACGAGCGTCAGGTCGGGCTCGTCGCGGACGAGCCCCTTGTTCGTCAGGTTGTCCCAGCTGAAGACCGGGAAGCCGGTGCGGATGCCGAGCCGCTTCGCCGCCGCGCAGCCAGTCGGCCTGGCGCGAGCCGAGGTCGATCAGCGGCGTGACGAGCACGAGGTCCGGCTGCTCCTTGCGCAGGTAGCGGAGCACTGTCGCCGGCGGCGGCAGCGAGCGCTCGACGGCGCGGAGCAGCGAGCCCGGCGACGCGCGCGAGGCGGCGGCGGCGCGGCCTTCTCCGCCCGCGCGCGCAGCTTCGGCGAGTCGCGGTAGCGCGGCTCCAGGTAGCGGCGGTAGTCGAGCGCGAGCCGGACCTCGCGCGCGAGCTTCGACCCGCCCCCGGAAGGGAGCTTCGTGTACGTGATCCGCTCGCATTCGTCCGCGAGCGCCTGGAGCTCGTTGTGCGAGTGGCCGGACTTCACCCGCCGTGCGGCGAGGTGGATCGTCGTGGCCGCGCTCGTGGAGCAGCCGCAGCGCGGGCACGAGCGGCCCGACGCCCGGGTGCTCGAGGACGAAGAGGATCTTCATGCGAGCGCGGCCGCCCGCTCGTAGCGGTCGCCGGCGAGCTCGGCGATCGCGCGGGGTCGTCGGAGAACGCGGCGGCGCGCTCGGGCAGGATCCCCTCGCCCTGCACCGCCGGGTCGCTCGAGTTCGCGCCGATCGGGCGGCCGTTGAATGTCGGCCGGAGGAGCGACGGCGCCCAGTCGATGCCGATCCGCTCGGCGACCCGTCGCATCGTCGCCTCGGGTCTCGCGCACCAGCTGCTCGTAGGTGAGAACGAGCACGCGCTCGCCGTAGCGCTCGGCGACGGCGATCGTCGCGTCGGTCGAGGCGTTCCAGAGCCCCACGGCGCCGTCCACGTCGCCGTAGTGCTCGGGCATGTGCCCGGCCGCCGACTCGTACCAGGCGCGCGGGTCGCGGACGATCGAGATCAGCGTCCCCTCGGGGTACGCGGCGAAGTAGCGCTCGAGGTTCGCGGGATCCATCGCCAGCCGCGGCGTGAAGCCGACGACCGCGCGCTTCGGCGCCGGTGTAGAGGTCGTGGTTGTCGAGCCACGCGTTGAAGTACGAGGTGAAGTACGCGTTCGAGCACCTCGCGCTCGCGTCCCGGCGCCGGCCGCGCTCGGCGTCGAAGACCGCTTCTGGAGCCGGGGGAGAAGAGGAACGGGAAGACGGCGCGGCCCGCGTCCGGCCGGCGCGTCCGCTCGGTGCGGCGGATGCGCTCGACGGTGCCGCGGAAGTAGAGGGTCTCGAACCACGTCTCCGGCCGCGAGAGGTCGAGCGGCGGCCAGTTGTGCTTCTTCGGGTGGCCGATCTTCAGCTCGTACGGGTCGACGTGGCACTCGACGGTGCCCGTCGAGGAGCTGGAGCAGGAGCGTCCCGCCGGAGCGCTGGATCTGCGAGATCAGGACGAGCGGCTCGCCGACCGGGACGACGTGGGCGAGCCGGGCGCGGACGAGCGCCTCGGTAGTCGGTCAGGTCGCTCGCTCCTCCCAGGCGGGGGATCCCGCCGTGGCCATCGCGCTAGACCGCGGCGAGCGCGCCGTGCGGTCTCGAGCAGCTGCGCTGCGCGCTCCTCCGGCGTCCCCTCGTCGATCGGTCAGACGGCCGAAGGGCGGCTCGGAGAGAAACGACGGAGATGACCTTCAGGTCGTCGCCCGACGCGTCCGCCGGCGGAACGCGACCGTCGGATCGGCGAGCACGCGACGTCGCCTCGACCCCGAACGAGCCGCGAAGCCCCGGCGCACGATCACGCTCTGCGCGGCCGGTCGAGCCGTCGAGGCGACGACCGTCCGCCCGTTCGAGCGCGGCGCGACCCGAGGTGGGGTCGCAGCGGACGGCGACGAAGCTCGGCAACTCGAGCCCAGCCGCGGCTCCGCGGTCGGAGCGGGCGATGTCGAGCTGGGCGCTTCCGCGGCGATCGCCTTCTGCGGGGGGTCGTGCGCGTCGCGACGAGGCCCGCCGGAAGCACGCGGAAGGCACGGCTACCGAAGTCGAAGCGTGCGCCGATCTCGTCGCGCAGCGGGCCCTGGAGCTCGTCCTCCGTCACCCCGTCCGGCGGCTCGTCCGGGTCAGCCCCTCCAGGTCGACCTGACCCGGCGCCGATCCCCGCATACCAGGGCGCGCCCGACGCACGGCTGCACCACGAACAGCCGCTCGCTTCAGGCCGGCGTCGATCCCCTGCGTGCCAGCGCAGGAACGGGATCCAGTACAGGAGCTCGCTCGACCTCGTCGCCGAGCCAGGGCCCGGCGACGACAGGCGCGCCGGTCCGGTGCAGCGCGCGCTTGCGGACGAGCGCGCGTCAGCTCGGCGGTCGGCGAGTCGGCTTCGCGGCCCGCGCTCCAGGCGGCGCGTCCCGTTGCCGGCGACGACCAGGCGAACGGCGCGACCGCGACCCGGACGACCGGCGCCAGCCCCGGGCCGCGGTCCGGCGCCGGCGCCGGCGCAGTAGCCGAGCCGCCTCGATCGCGTCGACGATCAGCTCGCGCGCGGGCGGTCGAGCCCGCGCGGCCGGACGAACCGCTTCAGGAAGCGCTCGTTCCGCCCGTCGTCGCCCTCGGCCGCGGAGCCGCCTCGGCCAGCTGCTCGGCGTGCTCCTCGAAGTGCGCGCGACGTGCAGCAGGCCGAACTCGTCCGCCTTCAGGTAGTGGAAGTGGAGCGTCCCCTGCTGTGTGTCGCGGAACTCCTCGGCGAGGATCGTGTGCACGGGCCGCCCGACGATCGCGCTCTCGATCTGGGCGGTCGTGTTGATCCCGACGACCGCGTCCGAGTGGTAGATCGAGTCGAAGTAGTTCTCGCGCGACTCCTCGTCGTGCGGCGCCTCGCCGAACCGCGGCCACACCTTCGCGTTCGGATCGCCGAGGTCGGCGTCGGCCCACTGGGCGGCGTTGAGCGGGTGCGGGCGGACGAGGAACCCGGCCTCCGCGAACGGCTCGCCGCGCGCCCGGAGCCTCTCGATCCAGTCGCGCACGAACTCCGACCTCGTCCTTGGCGACGAAGCCCGACGAGCAGACGTAGAGCAAGATCGGCCGGTCGGCGCGCAGGCCGACGCTCCCGGCAGAACTCCTCCCGCGGCTCCGGCTCGGCTCGCGCTCGAACCAGGCGTCGCAGAGCGCGGCGCCGACCAGGCGTGATGTTCTCCGCGCGGGATGCGGTGCAGCTCGACCGCCTCCTTCGCCTGGAGGTCGTTCCAGGCGAGCACGGCGTCGGGCGCGTCGCGGAGCAGGCCCTTGTTCGTCAGGTTGTCCCAGCCGCGCACGGGGAAGACGCGCTGCGGATCCCGAGGCGCTTCGCGGCGCGGAGGTAGTCGGCGTGCGTCGTCCCGATCGGGAGCAGGTGCGCGGGGAGGAGGATGTCCGGGCCGGTGCTCCTCGAGGAAGGCCTGACGACCGCGGCGACGGCGGCAGGCAGCGCTCGACCGCCTGGAGCGTCGCGCGCAGCGCGGCGACGCCCGGGCGCGCCGAAGACCGTCGCGCCGCGTGCCGATCTGCGGCATCGCCTTCGGCGCCTTCCGCCGCGCGCGGCGGCGGAGCCTGTCCGCGTCGCGGTAGCGCGGCTCGAGGTAGCGCAGGTAGTCGATGCTCCGGCGCAGCCAGGAGGCGAGCGCGACGCTCAGCGAGTGCCCCATCGCCGGGAGCTCGTGGAAGATCGTCCCCGGGCACTCGTCGGCGAAGACTGGAGCTCGCGCTGCGACTCGACCGACTTCAGCGCCTGGTAGCCGAGCTCGAGCCGGTGGCCGCGCTCGTTCAAGAGGTGCAGCGCAGGCACCAGGGAGCCGACCCCCGGGTGCTCCATCACGAACAGGATCTTCAGCGGCTGCCGCTCGGCACGGCAGGGATGGTAGCTGGGCTCCCCGCGCGCTCCGACCGCCTCGAACCGCCCTCCACTACCGCCTGCGACCGCCGCGGCCCGCTCGTAGAGGTCGCCCGCCACTCGTCGATCCGTCGGCGACGGCCGGGTCGAGCGCGTCGCGGCCGGCGGTCGCGCGCTCGGCGAGGATCCCGTAGTGCGCGACCGCTTCGCGCGAGTTCGCGCGGATCGGCCGCCCGTTGAACGTCGGCTCGAGCAGGACCGGCGACATCGCAATCCCGATCCGCTCCGGCGACTCGGCGCATCATCGTCTTCCGTGCTCGAGACCAGACGCTCGTACGTGACGAGGACGAGACGCGGTCGTCGAGCGCGGCCTCGGCCGACTCGCGCCACAGTCCGATCGCCGTCTCCGCGTCGGGGTAGTGCTCGCTCGCGTACGTTGACGCCGACCGGTACCACGCCTGCGGCTCGCGGACGATCGCGACCAGCGTGCCGTCGGGGTACGCGGCGAAGAACTTGCTCGAGGTTCCCCTCGTCCATCGCCAGCCGCGGGGTGAAGCCGGTGACGACCTTCTTCGGCCCGGTGTAGAGGCTCTGGTTGTCGAGCCAGGCGTTGAAGTACGAAGTGAAGTAGGCGTCGAGCACGTCGCGCTCGGTCGTCGGCCGCCCCGGCGGCGCGCGCGTCGAAGATCGCCTTCTGCAGCCGCGGCAGGAAGAGGAACGGGAACACGTCGTACGAGGGGTAGGTCTTCGCCTCGAGCTTCGCGCCGCGCTTCTGGTAGCCCTCGACGAAGTGCGTCAGCGCCTTCTTCTCGAACAGGCGCTCGAACCAGTCGCCCGGCCGGTCGAGGTCGAGCGGCGGCCAGTTCGCCTCGCGCGGCCAGCCGATCTTGATCTCGTGCGGATGCGCGTGGCACTCCGGATGTCCGTCGAAGAGCTGGCTGAGCAGCGTGCCGCCGGAGCGCTGGATCTGCGAGCAGAGGACGAGCGGCTCCGTGACCGGGACGAGGTGCTCGAGCCGCTGCGCGCACGAGCGTCGGCGTACTCCTCGCGCTCGCCCAGCTGCTCCCAGGTCGGGGTCTCGACTGCCATCAGACCTGCGCGAGCTCGGCGATCTCGGAGGCGGCCCGGCAGGAACGACTCGACGAGCGTGCGCTCGCGCTCGGGCGGCGGGGTGTCGACGACGCCCGCCGGCCCTCCGAGCAGAGCGAGCACCGCCTCCACGCCCCAGGCCCCGGCGAAGTCCGTCGCCGCCCGGCGGCGCCGCCGGGAACTCGAGCCGGCGCCGCGAGAACGGCGCCTTCGGGTCGCCGGCGGCGAGCTCGTCGCGCAGCTCCTCGATCAGCTTCGGCGGAATCGTCGGCTCGCCCTCGAAATCCGCCGCGTCCGCGTGCGTCGAGCCGATCCCCTCGTACCAGGCCGCCGAGGACGCGCGCGCGACCACGGTCAGCCGGTCGCGCAGGCCGAAGGTCGCGGTCTGCGCCCAGCGCAGGAACGGGATCCAGTAGAGGAGCTCCTCGACCTCGCTGCCGAGCCAGGGCCCGGCGACGACCTCGCCCTCGCCCGCGCTTCACTTTCCGGACGCACCGACGCGCAGCTCGTCGAACGCGTCGCGCTCGGAGCTGCTTCCGCGCGGCGGCGCGCTTCCCCGCCGCGGCGGCAACCGGCGAGAGCGCCCGCCGGAGCAGCCGGCGCCGGGCCGCGCTCGGGCTCGGGACGCGGCTCCGAGCCGAGCTCCTCGAGCGTCTCGACGTAGAGCGGCGTCGCCGCGACGTCGAGCCCGCGCGGCCGGACGAACGCGAGCAGGAACCGCTCGTTCCGCCCGTCGTCCTCCCTGCCGCGGAGCGACTCCTCGAGCTGGTCGAGGTGCTCGTCGAGCGTCCGCCCGACCCAGAGATGCCCGTCCTTCAGGTACTGGAAGTGCAGCGTCCCCTGCTGGGTCTCCTTGAACTCGTCGGCGAGGACCGTGTGCACCGGCCGGCCGACGACGGCGCTCTCGATCTGCGCGCTCGTGTTGATCCCGACCACCGCGGCCGAGTGGTAGATCGAGTCGAAGTAGTTCTTCCGCGACTCGCTCTCGAGCGGCTCCTCGCCGAGCCTCGGCCAGACGACCGCCTGCGGGTCGTCGAGCTCCACGCCCGCCCACTGCGCGGCGTTCCGCGGATGGGGCCGGACGATCACGCCGGCCTCGTCTCCCGCGCGCCCGCAGCGCCGGCCAGCCACCGGCGCACGAACGCGACCTCGTCACGGGCGACGAAGCCCGACGAGCACACGTAGAGCGCGATCGGCCGGTCGGCGCGCAGGCCGACCCGGCGCAGAACTCCTCGCGGCTAGGCTCGAGCGGCTCCAGTCGAACCAGTGGTCGTACGACCAGGCGCCGAGCACGCGCACCCGCTCGCGCGGGATGTCCTGGAGCTCGACCGCCTCCTTCGCCTGGCTCTCGTTCCAGACGAGCACGACCTCGGGGAGCTCGTGGACGAGCCCCTTGTTGGTGAGGTTGTCCCAGCTGAAGACCGGGTAGGCGGTGTGGATCCCGAGGCGCTTCGCCGCGCGCACGTAGTCGGCCTGGACGGAGTCGCGCGCGAGGTGGGTGACGACGACGACGTCCGGATCGAAGTCCTGGAGGAACTGGACGACGTGCGGCGGCGGCTCGACGCTGCGCTCGGCGTGCTCGAGCGCGTGGCTTGAGCCGTGCACGGCCCAGGCCCGCCGCCGATGCGCGGCGCTTGCCGACCCGGCGCACGGCGGGTGCGCGTTCCCCTCCGCGCGTGCCCGCAGCGCGGGCGCCTCCTCGTACTACGGCTCCAGGTAGCGGAGGTAGTCGGAGTCCACGCGCAGGCGGCGGGCGAGGACGGTCCAGCCGACGGAGTCCTTCGTCCACCCGGGCGCGCCGCGCGCGGGCAGGCCGCCGAACGTCAGGTGCTGCATCTCGTCGGCGAGCCGCTGGAGCACCTTGTGGGCCTCCGGCTTGATCGCCGCCGAAGGCGAGGTGGACGTGGTGGCCTCGCCGTCGAGGAGCCGCAACACCGAGTCAGCGAGCGCACGGCGGCCGGATGCCGCATGACGAAGAGGAACTTCATCCGGAATCTGAGGGTACCGCTACGCTCCGCTCGGATCGACGGCGCGCCGCGGAAACGCCCGCGTACAGCCCGTTCCTCGACTACGGTGCAGGCGTTCGAGCAGGCCGTGCTCGCCCAGGACGCGGGTCGACCCCGGAGCACTACGACGACGAGTACTTCGCCGCCGACTGGCGCGAGGAGGGCAACCGCTACGAGCTGGAGACGCGCCGCCGCGTCGAGGACAGGAACCCGGCGCTGATCAAGGAGGTCTTCGAGCCCGCCCGCGTGCTCGACGTCGGCTGCGGCCCCGGGTTCCTGATGCTCTTCCTGGCCGAGCTCGGGATCGAGGTCGAGGGGATCGACTTCAGCCCGTCGTCAGCGCGAGCTCGCGCCGCCCGAGATGCGCGACAGGATCCTGATCGGCGACGTCGCCGAGCCGCACGTCCCGGAGCGCTCGTTCGACCTCGTGATCTGCCGCGAGGTGCTCGAGCACCTGACCGTGGTCCAGGTGCGGCAGGACGGTAGAGCAGCTCTGCCGCGCCTGCTCGCCGCTTCGTCTACGTGACCACTCGGTTCCACCCCGACCCGCCGGTCCTGCTCGACTTCACGACCGACTTCGAGACCGACCCGACCCACGTCACGCTGCTCGCGAAGGACTTCCTGCGCTGCCTGTTCGTGCTCGAGGGCTTCCGCCGGCGCGAGGACCTCGAGGAGCGGATGGACTGGGCCGGCAAGGGCCGCGTGCTCGTCTACGAGCGGCAGCCGTGAGGCTCGCGGAGGAGCTGAGAGCGGAGGCGCCGGCCTCGCGGCGCCCGGAGCCGGGATGAGCGCGCGGCCCACTCCGCGTCCTGCTCGTCCTCAAGCACGCCGGCTACTTCGGGGTGTTCGAGCCGCTCGCCCGGAGCTGGCCGACCGCGGCCACTCGGTGCACGTCGGCTCCGTCTCCGGGAGCAGCCGCGGACCGGAGCTGCTCGAGCGGCTGCGGCCGCCGACGCAGGGGTCACCTGCGGGCCGGGCGCCGTACGCGCAGCGTCGTCGACGGCTGGGCGTCGGTCGCGTTGCTCGCCCGCGCCTACGGCGACCTCGGCCGCTACGCCGATCCCCGCTTCGCCGACGTCCCACGGCGCTGCGCGCGCGGATGGCCGGGAAGGTCGAGAGCCACCTGCGCACCGTCGGCCGGCTTCGATCCGCGTCACGCGCCGGGTCGCGCTCGGCCGCGCGCAGGAGCTCCCGCGACGGCACCGACGCGGCGCTCGCCGAGCGGTCGATCCGCAGCGGCGCGCGGCTGGAGTCGGGCGTCCCGCCGTCCGAGGCGCGTCACCGCGTCCTCCGCACGCAAAGCCCGGACGTCGTGCTCGTCTCGCCGCTGATCGAGCTCGCCTCGCCGCTCCTCGACTACCTGAAGGCGGCGCGCGCGCCTCGGGATCCGCACGGGCATCTGCGGTCGCGAGCTGGGACAACCTCACCTGAAGGGCCTGCTCCGCTTCGTCCCCGAGCGCGTGTTCGTCTGGAACGAGAGCGCAGCGGCGGGAGGCGATCGAGCTGCACGGGATGCCGGCCGCAGCGCGTGGTCGCGACCGGCGCCGCACGCTTCGACGACTGGTTCGCGCAGCGGCCGAGCACCTCGCGCGAGGACTTCGCTCGAAGGTCGGCCTCGACCCGGCGCAGCCGTACCTCCTCTACCTCTGCTCCAGCGGCTTCGTCGCCCCCGACGAGGTCGGCCGTTCTCGCGCTGGATCGAGTCGCTGCGCGCCTCGCGACGAGCGGCTCGGCGGCGCCGGCGTGCTCGTCCGCCCGCACCCGAAGCGCGGCGAGCCGTGGCGCGACGTCGAGCTCGGCGGTTCGGGAACGCCGTCGTCTGGCCGCGCCGCACGCGGCGAGCTCGACCCGCCGAGGCACGCGCCGGCTTCTACGACTCGGTCGCCCACTGGCCGGCGTCGTCGGCGCGAACACGAGCGCGATGATCGAGGCGGCGATCGCCGGCAAGACCGTCTACACGCTGCTCTCGCCCGAGTTCACCAGACGGAGACGATCCACTTCCACTACCTGCGCGCCGAGAACGGCGGCTTCCTGCACGTCGCCGAGACCGATGGAGGAGCACCTCGACCAGCTCGCCGACGGCCTGGCGCACGAGGCAGAGGACGTCCGACCGCGCCCGGTCGTTCGTCGCCGACGTTCGTCCGCCCGGGCGGCATCGACAGGAGCGCGACCGCGATCTACGCGGACGCCGTCGAGGAGCTCGCATGGCTGCCGGCGCCGAAGCCGAGCGCCCGGCGCGCCGATGCGCGCCGCGCTCACGCCGCTCGCGCTGCCAGCTCGATCGCGCTCTCGCTGCGGATCGGGAAGGCGGCGGTCACGAGCAAGCTCCCCGGCGTGCGCGCAGCGAGCCCGAAGCGCGTCGGCCGGTGCGGGAGGCGCAGAGCGCCGATGCCAGCCGAGACCGCCGCTCGCCGTGCGCGGGCTGCGGCCGCTAGCGACACGCGCTCGTCGATGCGGCAGCTCGGCGTCCCTCGCGTCGGCGTCCTTCGCCCGGGCGACCTCCTCGACGTCGCACAGCTCGGATGCGTCGGCCTGTCGGCAGGCACGGTCGCCCCGAGCGCAGCACTGGCGCGCGAGCAGCGTCAGTGTCTGACAGTAGGGCCCGAGCCGCCGACGCTAGGCTCCTTTCGTGCAGCAGCAGGCTCAGTCACCCACTCGTCGCGGAAGCGCCGGCGCCCGCTGAAGTCCGTCTTCTCGCTCCTCCACCCCGGCTACCTGCGCCACTTCGGCCAGCCGATCCGGCTGCTCGCCGAGCAGGGCCACGAGGTGCACGTCGCGCTCGGCCGGCTGGAGAAGGATCCCGGCGACTTCAAGCTGATCGAGCAGCTGGCGGCCGAGCACCCGAACGTCACGTACTCGCACGCGCCGGCACGCGCGCCGCCGCGACGGCTGGCGGCGCATCGGCTGGCTCGTGCGCGCGCTGACCGACCTCTCCCGCTACGGCGACCCGCGCTACGCCGACGCGCCGGCCCTCCGCGGCCGCTTCGTCGACAAGCTCGACTGGCGGATCGACTACAGCCGCCTGCCGAAGACCCTCAAGGGGCCGCTGCACCAGAGGGTCGCGAGCCTGGCGACCGGCGCCGACGCCGAGCTCTCGCGGAAGACGATCGCGCGGCTCGCGCGCTCGAGGACGCGATCCCGCCGAGCCGCCGGATCGACGAGTTCCTCGCCGAGCGAGCAGCCCGGACGCCGTGCTCGCGAGCCCGGTGATCGAGTTCGCCTCGTCGCAGGTCGAGTACCTGAAGGCGGCGCGGGCGCTCGGGATCCGCACCGGGCATCTGCGTCGCGAGCTGGGACAACCTGACCGGCAAGGGCCTGCTGCGCTTCGTGCCCGACCGCGTCTTCGTCTGGAACGACATCCAGCGGCAGGAGCTCGAGGAGATGCACGGGATCCCGGCGCGACCGGGTCGTCCTCACCGGCGCGCAGCGCTTCGACGACTGGTTCGACCGGACGCCGAGCACGCCGCGCGAGGACTTCGCACCGAAGGTCGGGCTCGACCCGGCGCAGCCGTACGTCCTCTACCTCTGCTCCTCGCCGTTCATCGCACCCGACGAGGTCGAGTTCGTCCGCCGCTGGCTCGCCGCCGTCCGGGCGCAGTTCCCGGAGGTCGGCGTGCTCGTGCGCCCGCACCCGCAGAACGGCCGCCCAGTGGGAGGGCGTCGACCTCGGCGAGCCCGCAACTCGGTCGTCTGGCCGCCGCGGCGGCCAGCAGCCCGACGCAGGCGAGGCGCGCGCGGGGTACTTCGACTCGCTCGCGCACAGCGCGTGCATCGTCGGCATCAACACCAGCGGCCTGATCGAGGCCGGGATCGTCGGCAAGGCGGTGCTCACCGTCACCGACCCCGCCTTCGCCGGCACGCAGGACGGGCACGCTGCACTTCCACTACCTGCGCTGGGAGAACGGCGGGCTGCTCCACGTCGCGCGCGACCTCGACGAGCACGTGCAGCAGCTCGGGCAGCGCGCTCGCAGCAGGGCGAGGAGGACGCCCGCCACGTCCGCGGACTTCGTCCAGCGCTTCACGCGGCCGTTCGGGCTCGACCAGCACGCGGCACCGCTCGTCGCGCAGGGAATCGAGGAGCTCGGCCGGCTCGGCGCCGCTCGACCGCCCGCAGCACCGCAATCGGGCACCCGCGTCCGCCGCGCCGCCCTCTACCCGGTCGCGCTGACGATGACCGGCGTCTCGTACACGCTCGGCGGTCGCGCGGCATGCGCGGAAGATGGTGCGCGCGGCGCGGGCGTAAACCATCTAGATGCCGACCGACCACCCAGAGTTCGTCCACCCCTCGATCCCCGGCGGCGCCGAGCAGCTGATCGGCGAGACGCTGGCGGCGATCCGCGCCGCCGACGGAAACGTCGTCGTCGGCCCCTGGCTCGGCGAGGTCGGCTTCGAGGTCCTGTACTGGATCCCGTTCCTGCACTGGCTCTTCGAGGAGCACGGAATCCCGACCGCCGACGTCACCGTCGTCTCCCGGGGCGGCGCGGCGCCCTGGTACGAGGGCCTGGCGGGGCGCTACGTGGACGTCTTCGACCACATCACCGCCGGAGGACTTCCGCCGGCAGACGCTCGAGCTCTGGGCGCAGACCGGCGGCCTCCAGAAGCAGGTCGCAGGTGCGCTCCTGGGACGAGCAGGTGCTCGACGCCACCGTCGGCGAGACCTGGCGCGACGGTGCGCTCCTCCACCCGCAGCTCCTGTACCGCCTGTTCCGCAACGTCTGGCAGGCCGCGCTCCCGGTGCGCGACTTCCTCGACCGCGCCGTCCACCGGCCGTGGGTCGAGCCGGAACCGACGACCCGGCTCCCCGACGGAGTTCACCGCCGTCCGTTTCTACTTCCGCGACTCGTTCCCCGACACCCCGGAGAACCGCGAGCTCGTCCACGACGTCGTCGAGCGGCTCGCCGAGCGGCGGCCGGTCGTCCTGCTGAACACCGGCGTCGTCGTCGACGAGCACGTGGACGCCGAGCCGCCTGCAGAGCGAGCGCATCCTCCGGCCGCTGGCCGGCATCGACGCCGGCACGCAACCTCGCCGCCCAGAGCGCCGTCGTCGCCCGGGCGACGCTCTTCGTCGGCACCTACGGCGGGCTCGCCCACCTCGCGCCCTTCTACGGCGTGCCGACGCTCGGCTTCGCCAGCGACCCGCGCGAGATCAATCCCGTGCACCTGACGGTCGCGCGCCGGACGGCCGTCGTCTACGACACGCCGCTCGCCGTCGTCACGCCCGGGACTTACGAGCTGCTGGAGGCGGCGTGAGCGTCGCTCATCGGGCAGAGGTCGCCCGATGAGCATCCGGCAGCACCCGCGCGTGCGCGCGCTGGCGCGGCGGCACGTCGGCCTGCTGCTCAGGCGTGCGAAGTCCTGGGCGAACGTGGACAGCGCGCTCCGCCTGCTCGCCGAGGACAGCCGCCGCAGCGTCGCCTTCGGGCGGTGCGCCGACCCGCTGCTCGATCTCCTCTACTGGCAGCCCTTCGTCCGCTGGGCCGAATCGCACTTCGGCTTCGCTCCCGCCGGCGAGCCGGCCAAGGTCCCGTCCGCGCCGGTGCTCGCGCTCGTCGAGGAGTACCGCAGCGGCGACGCCCCGCCGCGGCCGTTGCTGAAGCGGGCGCGCTACGACCGGCTGGACGAGCGGTCCGAGGGCGGGATCGTCCCCTGGTCGGACGAGGCGGTCAGAGGCGTGCTCTCCGGCGCCCCGACGATCGCGCTCCTCCCGGCGGAACGGCGCCGTCGAGGCCGACCTCGACCTCGCGCTGCGGATCGCCTCCGAGCTCGGCGAATCGCTGCCGATCCTCTCCCGAGACCACTTAACACGGCTTTTACAAGCCCTCCGCGGGCCGGAAGCGGAGCTAGAGTGGGCGGCGGGTCCGTGACGTCTACCACTCCCGACAGCCTCGCCTCCGAGCTCCGCACGCCCACGCGCGAGGCCGCGGCGGCCACCCAGCTCGAGCCGGTCGAGATCGTCGACTACCACCCGTCGCTCTGGCAGACGCTGAAGGAGTCGTATCGGTCGCGCCACCTGATCTGGCACGTGGCCGTGACGGCGCTGAACGCGTACTTCGTCAAGTACCGGCTCGGCCCGACCTGGATCATCGTCAACACCTTCATGGGCGTGATCGGCTGGAGCCTGATCGGCGGCAAGGTCGCCAACTTCCACGCGCCGAACGGGATGCCGTACTGGCTCTACACGATGGTCGGGCTGATGGGCTGGCAGCTGTTCCAGAGCACGCTCGTGATCTCGGCGCGCAGCTTCCTGCGCCTCCGCTCGCTGATCAAGGAGGTCTACTTCCCCCTGATCCTCGTGCCGATCGCCGGGTCGTCCCAGGCCCTGGTGCGCTTCTTCCTGATGTTCATCACCTACGTGATCGCGGTCACCTACTACTGGTTCCACGACGGGAGTCTTCTACGCGCAGCTCGCGCCGAAGTACCTGTTCTTCTCGGCGGCGGGCCTACTGCTCTGCGCCACGCTCGCCTGGGGGATCAGCCTCTGGACGGCGCCGCTGACGGCGCACACGCGCGACGTCCGGATGCTGATCCGGTACGTGACGCCGTTCCTGTTCTTCGTCACGCCGATCCTCTACCCGATCGAACACCTGCACGGGAAGACGCGCCTGATCGCCGAGCTCAACCCGCTGTCCTCGCCGGTCGAGATGGCCAAGATCGGCCTCACCGGCGCCGGGTCGGTGCGAACCGTGGCGGCGGTCTGGAGCCTGTTCGCGATCCTCGCGGTCTTCGCGTCCGGGCATCTGGTTCATGAACCGCTACGGGGCACGGGTGGTCGGGCTCGCGACACCGGATGAGGACGACGACGAGGAGTTCATTTGAGATTGCGCGCGCCGCCCCGGTCGACCCGGCCACGCTGCCGGAGGACCTCGGCGTCGACTGGTCGCGCTGGGCCGACGGCCGCGCCTACCGGCTGAAGCGGAAGAAGGACTTCCCGAACGTCAACCCGGGCCATGCGAGGACGGCCGCCGAGAACGCGGCCGTGAAGATGGGCAAGGTGGTGCGCACCGTCCGGGACAAGATGATCCCGGAGAAGCTGATCTGGATCCAGTTCGCCGACGGCGAGGTGAGCGCGGGCCAGCCGTGCCCGCGGTGCGGCAGCCGGCAGCTCCTCAACCTGCATGCCGACGTCGTCCGCTGCCCGCAGTGCAACGCGCAACTCCTGCTCTCCAACCAGGGGCTGGAGGCGATCGAGCCGGAGCCCGAGGACGCGAGGCGAATCGGCCTCGCCGGCGAAGCGCGCGCGCCTCACGCAACGCCTGCTCGCGCTCCAGAGCGTCCACCTCCAGCTCTCCGGCGAGCCGAGCCACCACGAGCTGTACACCGGCTGGGCTGAGCAGGACGGCTCGCGCTTCATCGTCCTCGCGGAGTTCGACCCCTCGGAGGACGGAGCAGGACCTCGTCTGCCGAGACGGTCGACCAGCGCATCCGGGAGCGTGAAGGTGCTGCCCGCGCATCTGTTCGAAGGGCTCGTCGACGTCAACGAGCTCGCAGTCCGCCCGGACGCGGACTGGGACCTGATCCTCTAGCGCAGCCGGTCGACGAGCTGCGCTCCAGCCGCGCTCGCGCGCGGTCTCCCGCGCGCGCCGGCTGATCTGCTCGAGCTCGCTCCGGCATCCAGCGGCAGCTCCGTTCGTCTGCGCCGATGTCGATCAGGTTGTCGAGGTGGACGAACTCGGGCGGCGAGTGCTCGTCCAGGTTCGTGATCACGACCGCCCCCTTCTCCATCGCCGCCGCGACGGAGCCGTTGTTCGCGCGCACGCCGCCGAGGAAGAACGTCGCGAAGAACGTGGACGACCGGAGGTAGTTGTAGACCCCGACGTCGGAGAGGTTGCCGAGGAACCAGAGCGTCGACGGGAAGATCTCGTGCAGCTCGTCGAAGATCAGGTGCGCGTCGCTCATCTTCGTCGTCTCGTGGTTCGCGGCCGAGAGGTAGACCGCGTAGCTGCGCCCGCTTGCGTCGAGCAGGTCGCGCAGCCGCTCGAACAGGTCGGTGCGGATCTTGTGCGCCATCCCGAACGAGAAGACCGTCACCTCCGGCGGTGGCGAACGGGCGCTCGTCGAGGATCAGGCCGGGCGACCAGAGCGTGTCGACCGAGCGCGCGAGGCCTGCGATCTGCGACTGCACCTCGTGGTTCCCGGCGTGGACGTGCGCCGCCCCGCGGACGAGCGCCTCCTCCAGCGGGTGCCCGTCATAGACGTGGAGGAAGAGCTCCCACTCGAACGGCTCGTCGTCGACGAGCCGCTGGAGCACGGCGAGCTCCGCGGACGCCAGCTCGGCGACCTTGAACGAGAGCAGCGGCCGCTTCGCGCCCGCCGTCAGCAGCCTGCGGATCCCGATCACGGGCACGCCGAGCCGCTCGCCGAGCAGCTCGTTGAAGCGCCCGACGCCCGAGCGGAAGCTGTCGCGGTGATGCGTGACGACCGCGTCGATCATCGCAGGCAGAGCCTAAACTCGATGCCCGTGGTTCCCCGGATCCTCCATCAGATCTGGCTCGGCGATCAGCCCTTCCCGGACGACTTCGCGGGCTACCGCGAGACGTGGCTGCGCCACCACCCGGACTGGGAGCACCGCTTCTGGACCGAGGACAACCTCCCGGGCGGCCTGCGCCGCACCGAGGTCTACGAGCGCCTGCGGATGCCCGCGGAGCGCTCCGACATCCTCCGGCTCGAGGTGCTCTTCCACGAGGGCGGCGTCTACGTGGACACCGATTTCGAGTGCCACCGGCCGCTCGAGGACGTGATCGACGACTACGACTTCTTCACCGCCCCGCTGAAGCCGGACGGCTGGGTCAACAACGCGTTCATCGGCGCGACGGCCGGCCACCCGATCCTCGACCGCGCGCTGAACGAGCTCAGGCCGCGCGAGTTCTACGGCTACGACAAGCACGGCACCGGCCCGCGCTTCCTCGACACGCTGCTCCAGGACTACCCGGAGGCGGCGCGGCTGCCGGCCGAGCTCTTCTACCAGACGAGCCCCGGCCAGCTCGAGGACGCGGTCGCCACCCACCACGCCGCCGGCAGCTGGAAGAGCGTCGAGTCGCTACCGCCGCGCGGTCAAGCTCGCCGAGCAGCGGAACTACGAGCTGCGCGGGCGGGTCGAGGAGCTCGAGCGGCGAGCTGGCGAAGCAGCGGAAGCGCTTCCTGCGCCGTTGATCACGCCGCCCGCCGCGTGAAGTTCCAGTAGACGTCGGGGCGCCGCTCAGGGTGGGGATAGCGGCGCGTCGGAGTCCGCTCGATGCGAACACCCGACCCGAAGCCCGTCGTGGCCAGCAGGTTCCGGATCTCCTGATTCCGCGGCGATTCCTTGCGGTCGAGCTCCACCATGATCGACCGCCACTCGGGGCGGGCAAGTGTGCGCTCAGCGCCGAGGAGGACGTCCGCCTCGTAGCCGTCCACGTCGACCTTCGCGTGGGTCGGCACCGGACCGCCGAGCTTCTCGACGAAGTCGTCCAGCCGAATCCCGACGACCATTGCGGCGCTTTCAGTCTCCGTGTCGAGGCGGTGCCGCGCCCGGCCGGCGTCGCCTGACCGCCAGCTCACGGGCACCAGGGCGGTCTCCGACCAGAGCGCGAGCGGGAGCGGGGTGACGCAGCCGCTGCACTCGTTGATCTCGACGTTGCGCGCGAGCGCAGCGAACGACGCCGGCGACGGCTCGAACGAAAAGACCTCTGCCCGGCCGCCGGTCGCCTTCGCCGCGATCAGCGAGTACGGCCCGACGTTCGCCCCGATGTCGTAGAAGACGTCTCCGGGCTCGATCGTCTCGAGCCAGTCGACCGTGAACGGCTCCTTCGCGACCGACTCGAGCCGTCTCCCGATTGCCGGCGAGCTGATCACGAGCCTGATCGGATGTCGCGAGTAATCCAGCTCGCGGGTCGGCGTCAGCGACTCTGCGAGCTGGGCCGTCGACTTCACGTGCAGTCGGGCGGCAAGCTGCCCGATCAGCTCGCCGCCGTCGTCGGCCGATCCGTCGATTCGCCGCGCCAGCTCGTCGACGAGGCCGTGCGCACTGGACGCGCGGGCGAACCGCCGGCGGAAACCGCCGCGAGAAACCCACTGCCGGATGATTCCGTTGAAACCCCCCAATACACACATTCCGGGCCTGGCCCCCCGGAACGTGCACTCAGGATAGCGGCCACGCCTGCGGACCTCTTTCAGCCCCGCGCTCCTTGAAGCGACGGAGCACCTCGGTCGACGAGTCGACGACCGTATCGAGGAAGACGATCTCGGTTCCGACCTCGCTGCAGACTTCCAGCTCCTCAGGCGGCAGCCGCCCCTCCCAGTCCGCGCCCTTGGCGAAGTAGCGCGGGCGCAGAGCCTGCAGCACCTCGAACGTCGGGCCCTGCTCGGCGTGCACGTACTCGACCATCTCCAGCGCGTCGATCAGCTGGATCCGCTCCGCCTGAGTGAGCAGCGGCACGTGCTTCCGACCCACCCACTCGTCGTGCGAGACGTTGACGAGCAACGGCGCACCGAGCGCGGCAGCCGCGCGGAAGTACGCCAGGTGGCCGGGGTGGAGCGGGTCGAAGCCCCCGCTGACCATCGTCACGGTGCCGGCGAGGCCGCCGAGCTCATCCGTCGGGACGATCATGACGGCCCCACCAGCTCGTAGGATCCGCAGCCGGATAGGCGGCGTGCAGCACGTCGAGGTGGACGCGCTGGAAGGCCTCCTGCGTCCACAGCGCACGCGTGGGCACGCCCGAGCATCGGGCCGAGATACGAGAACCCGCCGTAGGTGGCGACGAGCTCGCGCGCACCGGCGACGACTGCGGTCTGCACGGCGAGATTGTCCTGCGGCGTCACCCATGACGACGAGTCGTGGATGCGCGCGCCCTCCGGTACCCACTCCCGGTGCTCGTCCAGCTGCCGGCCGCTCGTCAGCACGACCACGTCCGTCCGCTCCGCGAGCTCGCCGAGGACGCGCGCGGCAAGCGCACGGGACGCCTCGTCGTCGGGGAAGGAGTCGCTGAAGTAGAGCTTGACCGCGACGTAGTCGGCGGGGCAGCCCGGCGGGAGGCAGCGGTCCTCGAGCAGGAGCTCCCGGTACTCGCCGATCCGCGTCACCGCCTCGACGGGCTGCATCAGCTCGAGCACGAAGCGCATCCGCGAGTACATGACCAGCGGGTGGATCACGACGGCGTCGCCGATCCGCTCGAGCGCGAGCTGGGTCAGCCGCTTGTCGAGCTCGTCCGGGAAGAACTGCTTCGTGTTCCCCTCGCGGCGCCGGCGGTCGACGAGCTCGTTCAGGTAGCCCTCGGGCGGGACGAGGTCGAGGACGTCGATCGCGTCGCCGGCGAAGTCGCGGTACCAGGCGCCCGCGCCGCCGCGGGTCAGGATCGTCACCCGCTCGCGGTCGACTCCCGCCAGTATCCGCCGGAGCACCGGAATCCAGTAGAGGAGCTCGAAGCCGACCTCGCCGAGGAAGGGCCCGGCGAGCACGCGCTTGCCCGCGCGGATCCCGCGGGCCGCGTCCGCCTCGTGGCGGCGCCAGACGAGCTCGCGCCGCGCGGCGCGCGCGACCACGCGCGGCGAGCCCGTGCGGACGAGCCGCGAGAGCCGCCGGCCGAGGTCGGGCGATCCGGGCGGCGTCGTCGTGGTCACGTTCGACCTGACCCCGTTGGTTCCCTGATCGCCCTGTTCGCCAGTTCGTACAGCTCCGAGTCGAGCCAGTTGTAGGCCAGGATCGTCTCGCGGAGCTCCGCCGGGGTCTCCTCGGCCGGGCGCACGGGGTTGACCTTGCTCCGCGGCTCGAACGTCTCCCAGCCGTACCGCTGCGCGAGCACGTCGAGGTACTCGGCGAACCGGTCCTGGACACCGACCGTGTAGACGCGCTCGACGACGGCGCGCAGCCGCTCGCGCCAGAGATCGGCGTCGGCAGACGGGCCGGCGGAGTACGCGAGCTCCGACGTGTCGTGGAAGACCGAGAGCAGCGAGCGGCTCTGCCAGTTGCAGAGCTGGGCCCAGAGCAGCGGCCGCTGCTCGCCGTCGGAGCGGTTCCCGCGCAGCTCGTAGAGGCGGTCGAGCGGCTCCAGGGGGCGCTCGCGGACCGCGGCGCCGCTGCTTGAACCAGTAGTACGAGAGCGTCCGGTCCACGGGCTCGCGCACCATCACCAGCGCGTCCGCCGGCCGGTCGAGCGCGGGCAGCAGGTAGCCCGCCCAGTGCGACATCACGCAGCAGAGGCGCGCCCGGCGCTCGTCGTCCAGCGAGCGGTACCAGCGGTCATGCCACGCCAGCAGCTCCTTCGGCGTCTTCGCCTCCTTGTGCAGGTAGGGCTGGGCCTCGACCTCGGACGGCGGCAGGTTCGCCCGGACGACGCGTCTCAGGGACGTGCCGGCGGTCTTCTGGACGTGGTAGACGACGATCAGCGGCCCGGGCTCGCCGTCGGTCCGGAAGAACGCCTCGAAGTCGCCGCTGCGGCTCAGCCCGCTCGCACCGGCAGCCGGTCCTCCGCTCCCTGTGAGCCTCCGTCAAGCCTACGCTCATGCGGCCCGCTCGCGGGCGACGCCGACGAAGCCGCTCGAGATCCTCGACGAGCAGCGGCGCGACCGGCCGGTCGAGCCCGTGCGGTCGCACGAAGCCGCGCAGGAACTCCTCCCGCCAGCCCTCATCGTCCGCCTTGCCGCCGAGCAGGCCGCGCAGCTGGCCGAGGTGCTCCTCGAGCGAGCGCGCGACGATCAGCGCACCGCCGTTCTCGGGCAGCAGGTAGTGGAAGTGGAGGGTCTGCTCCTGCAGCGCCCTTCAGCTCGGGGAGCAGGATCGAGTAGGTCCGCCGGCCGACGATCGCCGCGTCGATCAGCGCCGTCGTGTTCGCGCCGACCACCGCGGCCGAGTGGTGGATCGAGTCGTAGAAGCCCGCGCGCCGCTCCTCGTCGGTGGGGTCCTCGCCGACGCGCGGCCACACGGCGACGTTCGGGAACGCGCCCAGGGAGTGCTCGGCCCAGATCGCGCCGTTCGTCGGGTGCGGCCGGACGAGCACGCCGACCCCGGCGAGCTCGGGGTCGACGCGCAGCGCCTCGACCCACGAGGCGACGATCGGCCGCTCGTCGGCGGCAATGAACCCAGAGGAGCAGACGTAGAGCAGGAACGGCCCGGGACTCAGTCCCACCAGCCGCAGGAATTCCTCGCGCCCGCTGCTCGGCTGCCACTCGAACCAGTGGTCGAAGGTGTGGGCACCGAGCGCCGCGACCCGGTCCGGGTCGAGACCGTGCAGCTCGACGGCCTCGCGCCGCTGGATCTCGTTCCAGACGTACGTGCGGTCGGGCCGGTCGAACATCACGCCCTTGTTCGTCAGGTTGTCCCAGCTTGCGACCGCGAGCGCGGCCGGGATCCCGAGCGCCTGGGCGCTGCGGAGCCAGTCGTGCTGCGAGGGGCCGTCGACGAGCGGAGTGATCAGCACCGCGTCGTAGCCGCCGGCGCGAAGGTGGTCGTCGACCTCCGCCGACCGCGGCACGCGGCGCTCCGCCCAGCGGAGCGCACGCTCGAGCGGGCCCCGCAGCCAGGAGACCTGCCCGAGCGTCGACGACGGCTCGCGGCGTCCCCCGCGCCCAGCGCTCGCGGAGCTTCGTCGCGTCGCGGTAGGCCGGCGAGAGATAGCGCAGGTAGCTGACCGACTGGCGCAGCCCGAAGGCGAGCCCGCGCCACCGGTCCCCGCGGGTCGGGACGAGGTCGTGGTCGACCGCACCCCCGGTCTCCTCGCGCAGCTTGTCGGGAAGGTCGAAGCCGCCGCGCCCACGCTCGATCCGCTCCTCCATTCCCTTGCGCGCGGCCCCGCTCGAAGCCGAGCTGCACCTGGTGGCCCCGCTCGGCGAGTGCACGCAGCACCCACTCGAAGTTCCGCACATAGCCGCCGTGCCGCATCACGAACAGGATGCGCATGGCCGTGGTCCTACGCGAGCGCGGCGCGGGCGTCGGCCGAGAGCTCCGCCTCGCGGCCCTCGAGCTCGACGTCGAAGCGGTGGCTCTTGTTCTCCGCCTCGGGCGAGACGTACGACCAGATGGAGAGCACCCGCGGCGTCGTCTTCGCGAAGCCGCCGCGGTGGAAGCCGCTCGTGTCGCAGAAGATCATCGTCCCGGCCGGGCCCGTCATCGTCAGACGCTCCCCGTCGGGCGCGGCCGCGGCCATCTCCTCGTCGGTCGGCTTCGCCTTCTCCTCGCCCCACGGCCACAGGTGCCCGAGGCGGTTGCCCGGCTGGCTGCCCTTCAGGTACTCGAACGGCCCCGCGTTCTCGTCCACGTCGGACAGGTAGAGGAAGACCTTGACGACGTGCTGCTCCTCCGGATCGCGATGCCAGCGTTGCGAGGCGATCCGCTGGTCCTGGCCCGAGTACGGGCTGGGTGAACCAGTTGTCCATGTAGAACAGGCTGGTCTGGAGCCCGCGGTACGCGTTGACGATGCCGAGCTGGGCGTCCGCGGCCCCGATCCGCAGCCAGGGGCTGTCGGGCGTGAACGGGACGCGCGGCTTCTGGCGCATGTAGCGGCGGACGATGAAGTCGTCCTTGCCCTCCGGCTTGTCGCCGAGCGACGCGAGCTGCGCGTTCTGCTCCTCGACCCACGGCGCGATATCGGCCTGTGCGGCCGCCCACAGCTCCTCGCCGTGCAGCTCGCGGACGTCCACGGTCGCGATCCCGTCCTTCCGGAGGGAGTCGAGGATCTGCTGCTGGAGGTCGCTGAGCGGCGGTGCCTGGACGCTCACAAGGGGGATGCTACCGGCCGCCGTTCCAGGACCTGCCGGCGGATCCCGCCGGCGTCGAGGCCGTGGGCGCGCAGCGTCTCGTCGTTGCCGCCGCTCTTCGGCACCTCGGTGACGCCGATCTTCTGCACGCGCGAGGCCGCCTCGGGTGCCTCCGCAGCGAGCGCAGCCAGCACCGCGTCCCCCTGGCCGCCGGTGACGTAGTGGTTGTCGAGCGTGACGATCTGCGCCCCGCCGGCGACCTCGGCGAGCCAGGCGCCGTCGACGTCGCGCAGCCATGGGAGCGCGACGAGGCCCGCCTCGATCCCGTCCTCCGCGAGCAGGTCGGCCGCGTGCCAGCCGGCCGCGACCATCACCGGCCCCGCGGCGACGAAGAGCACGTCGCCGGCCGGCCGGAGCACGGTGCCGCGCCCGGGGACGACCTCGTCGACCACCGGCGGGTCGAAACCGAGCGCCCACGGAACGCTCACGAGACGCAGGTAGACCGACCCGGGCGCGCGGTGCACCGCCCAGTCGAGCGCCGCCTCGAGCTCGGCCTCCGTGAACGGCTCGATCAGCGCCATGCCGGGCACGGCGCCGAGCGCGGAGATGTCCCGGACGGACTGGTGCGAGTGGCCGGGACCGCCCGGGACGAGCCCGGCCAGCGAGCCCGCGTAGATGATCTTCGTGCCCTCGGTCGCGTTGTTGTAGATCTGCTCGTTCGGCCGCGTCGACAGGAAGCAGGCGAACGAGTGGACGACCGGCAGCAGCCCGGCGAGCGCCATCGCGCCGGCCTGGGAGACCATGTCCTGCTCGGCGATCCCGCACTCGTAGAAGCGGTCCGGGAAGCGCTCGCGGAAGGTGACGAGGCCGCAGTCGAGGCGCAGGTCGGCATCGAGGACGACGAGCCTGCGGCTCCTTCTCCGCCTGCTCGACGATCGCCCGCTCGTAGGCGCCGCCCTTGACGAGCATCTGGCGCTCCTTCGGCGCCGAACGGTGCTCCGGCGGCTCCGCCTCGACGAGCTCGACCAGGCCGGCCTCCATGAGCGAGCAGCCGCTCGTTCAGGCGCGCGCTCGATCTCGGCCACGCCCTGCTCGTACTCGTCGGAGCTCGGAGCGCCCGAGTGGTAGCCGTAGAGCGCGGTCTCCGTCCGCGGCAGGTTCTCTTCCGGCTCCATGAACGAGACGCCGCCGCCCTTGCGCGTGTGCGCGATCACGATCTTCGGCCGCTCCTCGGACTCGAGCCCCTTCAGCGTCTGCGAGAACATGCGCAGGTCGTGGCCGTCGCAGTGCGCGACCGCCCAGCCGAACGCCTTGAACTTCTCCTCCAGGTCGCCGAGGTCGCTGACCCGGTCGACCCACGTGTCCGACTGGACGAGGTTCCGGTCGACGATCGCGGTGATCTCGCTGCAGGCCCAGGTTCGCGGTCGGCTGGAGCGACTCCCAGAACTGGCCCTCCTGGAGCTCGCCGTCGCCGGTGAGGACGTAGACGTGACCGCTGCGCCCGAGCGCGCGGTCGGCGAGCGCGAACCCGCGGGCCTTCGAGATGCCCATCCCCAGCGAGCCGGTGCTGGTCACGACCTCGGGCGTCGCCGCGACATCGGGGTGACCGGGCAGGCCGTCCAGGCGCCGCAGCTGGTGGATCAGCTCGAAGTCGAGCTGCCCGAGCGCGGTCAGCACCGCGTACAGGCCGGGCGCGTCGTGACCCTTCGAGGAGAAGTACCGGTCGCCGTCGCCCATCACCTCGAGATGGAGCCAGGAGATGACGTCCAGGCAGCTGAAGGTCGTGCCCGGGTGGCCGGAGCCGGCGCGCTCGATCATGTAGAGCGCGTTCAGCCTGCACGCGTCCGCGAAGGCGGCGACGCGCTCGTACGGGTCGGCGTCGAGCGTGCGGATGCGATCGAGCTCGGCTGCGGGGACGTAGCGGAGCATCGACCCCGAGCCTAGCGGCTATCCTCGCGCGCAGTGTCACCTCTCCTTGCGAGCGAGTTCACACCGGTCCAGCAGCGCGTGCTTCGGCGAGCTCCGCGCGACCGGGATCTCGATCGTCCCGTTCGCGGAGCTGGTCGCCGACGACGACCTCTGGTCGCAGCTGAACGCCGACATGGACGAGTTCGTCGCCGGTGCCGAGCACGAGCTCGAGCACGGCGGCGGTGCGAAGCGGAAGAAGGACTTCCTGATCCGCAAGTACCCGCGCGGGAAGAAGAAGCTCCCGATCGATCCCGGCGATCTTCCCCTCCGACGGCCACTGGCTCCGCTACGCGGCCGGTGACGCGCTGCTCGGGATCGTCAACGCCTACCGCGGCGCCCAGGTCAAGCTCGTCGACTTCGACCAGTGGTACACGGTCCCGGTCGGCGACGACGCGGAGCGCGTGGCGTCACAGGAGTGGCACCGCGACCCCGAGGACCAGCACGTCGTCAAGGTCTTCCTCTACTTCTCGGACGTGGACGAGGACGCGGGGCCGTTCGAGTACGCGCAGCACAGCGCGGAGGGGTTCGAGTACGGCCAGCCTGTGGCCGTGGGGCGAGAGCGAGCGCTACCCGCCGACGGAGGAGCTGGAGGCGGCGATCCCCGCCTCGGAGCGTGTGCGGGCGACCGGCCCCGTCGGGACGCTGGTCATCTGCGACACGAGCGGCTTCCACCGCGGCGGCTACGCGCGCACGAAGCCGCGGATCCTCTCGACGCACACGTACGTGAACAAGAAGATCACGGCCGAGCGCCCCGAGCGGCGGAAGTTCACGGTCGACTGGCGCGACGGCGAGCTGTCCGAGGCCTCGCGCTTCGCGCTGACCGGCCTAGTCCTCGACCTTCGTCCAGTCCTTGACGGCCTTGTTGGCCAGCTTGAGGTACAGCTCGCCCGCCGTCGCCTCGATGTAGTCGACGTCGTCCTTCGACAGCTCGCGATGCGCCCGGGCGAGCGGCCTCATCGAGACCTCGCTCTGGACGTCCGCAAAGCTCGTGTTCGCATTGATCGGCCGGCCGTTGAACGTGGGCTGCGTCAGCTCCGGCCGGTACTCGATCCCGAGCCAGCCGGCGATCCGGCGCATCGTCTCCTCGGTCTCCGAGAGCAGCGACTCGAATCTGACCACTCGCACCTCCCCCCGCTGCTTGCCTTGCTGCCGGCGCCACTTGAGCGTTCCCAGGCCCACTTTGCACCAGTGCGCGATCGCGGCCTCGCGTTCCGCCCAGCGCGGCTCCCAGCGCTTCGCCGACGCGTACCACGTCCACGGGTCGCGCACGACCGAGATGACGAGGCCGTCCGGGTAGATGTCGCGCACCGACGTTCGCCGCGCGAGGCTGCGGGCGACGCCGGGCTCGAATCCGACGAGCCAGCGCTTCTCGCCCTCCAGGTTCGCGTAATCGCTCCAGCCGTTGAAGTACGAGGTGAAGTAGCAGTCGAACAGGTTGCGCAGGGTCGGATCGGCGTACGCGCCGGCACAGGCGTCGAAGATCTTTCGCTGCCGCTCCGGCTCGAGCTCGAACGAGAACGTCTGCGCATCGTCGAGGACGGCGTTCTTCTTCTGCCGGTGGCCCTCCTCGTAGCGGTGCGCCAGCTTCGGGTCCCACAGCAATCGCCACGCCTCGCCGAGCGTGGACGGCGGACGCTTCGCGGCGTCGTCGAGGCCGCGGAGCTGGAACGGGACGACGTGGCACTCCGGGTGCCCGTCGAGCAGCCGCAGCAGCAGGGTGCCGCCCGAGCGCTGCGCCTGGGAGATCAGGAACAGCGGCTGGTCGACGCGGACGATCCCGTCCGTCACGTCCGGACGAGCGCCGCCTCGATGGCCCGCGTATGCAGCTCGCCGAGCTCGCGCTCGATCTCCGCCCGGTCCTCCGCCGGCAGTTGCTCCGAGCGCGACAGCGGCCCTTCGATCACGCCCGAGCCCTCGACCGGGAAGCTCGAGTTCGCCTTCGTCGCCTGGCCGTTGAGCGTCGGCTCGAGCAGGTCGTCGGTGAACTCGATCCCGAGAAACTCCGCAAGCGCCTTCATCGTCCGCTCCGTGTCGCCGACGAGCGCCTCGAACGGCACGATCGCGACCCCGTCCGGCCGTTCCCCCTGGAGCCGCAGCGCGGTCTCGACCGCCTCGCGCCAGGTCGCGATCGCGACCCCGCGGTCGGCGTAGCGGGCGTTGCGGCGCGCAGCCGAGACGGCCCAGCTCGCCGGGTCGCGCACGACCGAGACGAGCCGCCCGTCCGGATAGAGCTCGCCGAAGCAGCGCAGCCGGCCCGGCTGGAGGATCGCCGAGGGCTCGAAGCCCGTCACCCAGCGGGGTGCGGAGGGGAGCCGGTAGTCGAACCAGGCGTTGAAGTAGGAGGTCACGTAGGCGTCGAGCACCTCGCGGTCCGATCCCGGCTTCTGCTCGCCGAGCACGTGTTCGAAAACCCGGCGCTGGAGCAGCGGCGGCAGCAGGAACCGGTACCGCGTGCTGTCCCCGCTCAGCTGCCCTTTGCCCGCCCGCAGGCCGCCGACGAACCACGTCTCCAGCATCGGGTTCTGGAGCACCTGCCAGGCGCGGTCGGCCCCGCGCGGCAGGGGCAGGGACGTCGGCAGCAGCGTCGAGAGCTCGTGCGGGATCGCGTGGCATTCCGGATGACCGTCGAAGAGCCGCATCAGCAGCGTCCCGCCCGACCGGGGCGCCTGCGTGATCAGGACGAGCGGCTGGTCGACCGGGACCAGCCGGTGGGCGACGGCCGAGAGCAGGGTGGCGTACTCCTGCTCTGCCGCCGCAGCGTCCCATTCGCCTGCGATCGACGGCGCCTGCGGCTGCCGCGGCGCCACGGCCCGCTCCGCCCGCTTCAGCGTCCGCTCGAGACCGCGGGCGGACACGCGGATCGCATTGCCGGGCTTCCCACCCGTCCGCGCCGCGAGCCGGAGCAGCGCGTTGACGCTCGAGCGGCGCATGTTCCGGATCGCGCGGCGGCGCCGGCGCGCGCGCAGGTCGTCAGCCGGGACCGCCTTCACCTCACCGCCTCGCGGATCGGCGGCAGCTCGGCCTCGCCGCGCGCGAGCAGGCGCTCGGCGAGCTCGACGTCGTCCGGGTAGTCGATCGAGAAGCCCTCGGCGCCCTCGGTGAAGAACGGCGCCACGCGGCGTCCGGAGATCGTCGGCACCGGATCGTCGAGCACGCGCGTCCACGCGAGCTCCAGGCTCGAGTTCTGCGCGTAGACCCTGGAGAGCGCCTGGTACTGGCGCGAGTGCAGCGGCGTCTCGCCCTCGGGCTGCGGAAGCAGCGGCTCGATCAGGTCGCCCTCGATCGTCCACATCTTCCCGGGGTGCTGGCGCGCGGGCTCGATCGCGCGGATCGAGTCGGCGCGGTCGCCGAGCTCGACCAGGCGCTCGTACGCGCGGCGAATCGTGTCGCCGGTACGGAAGGGGCTCGTCGGCCGGAGGATGGCGAAGATCTCCTCGTCGCGGTCTTTCATCACGTGGACGACCCACTCGATGTCGAAGGAGGTTGCCGTGCTCATCTCCGCCGGGCGCAGCCCCGGCACCTCGGCGCCGTAGCGCCTGCCGATCTCGGCGATCTCCTCCGAGTCGGTCGAGACGACGACCGACGTGAAGATGCCCGCGTCCTGTGCGCCGGCGATCGAGTAGGCGATCAGCGGGTGGCCGGCCAGCGGGAGGACGTTCTTGCCCGGCACGCGCTGCGAGCCGGAGCGCGCGGGTACGAGCGCGACGGCGGACGGCACTACGTGGCGGCCGGGTCGTGAGTCACGTACACCGTCTTCCAGTCCGAGTAGACGTCCAGCGCCTCGGTGCCGGGCTCGCGCCAGCCCGTGCCGGAGTCCTTCTGGCCGCCGAACGGGACGTGCGGCTCGAACCCGTACGTCGGCCCGTTCACCTGCACTCCGCCCGCGACGACCTTGCGGACGAACTCCTGGGCGCGGTGGATGCTGTTCGTCCAGATCGCCGCCGTCAGGCCGTACGGGCTCGCGTTCGCGACCTCGAGCGCCTCGTCGAAGCCGCCCACGCGGTGCAGCGTCGTGATCGGGCCGAACAGCTCCTGGCACGAGATCTCGGAGTCGGGCGCCGCGCCCTCGACGATCGTCGGTGCGATGTAGAAGCCGGGCTGCGGCAGGCGCTCGCCGCCGGTCACGACGGTCGCGCCCGCGGCCTTCGCGCGTTCGACGGCGGCCAGCATGTTCTCCAGCTGCCGCTCGTTGATCACCGGGCCGAAGTCGTGCTCGTCGTCCGGCCCGACCTTCTGCGCGGCTGTGCGCTCGAGCAGCAGCTCGCGGAAGCGGTCGTAGACGGAGTCGAGGACAATGAGGCGTGAACCGGCCGCGCAGCGCTGGCCCGCGTTCGAGAACGCGGAGAGCGCGGCAGTCTCGGCGGCTTTCTCGAGGTTCGCGTCGTCGCAGACGACGAGCGGGTTCTTCCCGCCGAGCTCCAGGCAGACCTTCGCGAGCCGCTCGCCGGCGACCCGGGCGATCATGCGGCCGACCGGGGTCGAGCCCGTGAACGAGACGACCGCGACGCGCCGGTCCTCGACGAGCGGCTGGCCCGCCTCCTCGCCGTAGCCCTGGACGACGTTCAGCACGCCGGGCGGCAGGCCCGCCTCGGCGGCGAGCCGCGAGAAGACGAGCGCGGTCTCGGGCGTGTCCTCCGATGCCTTCAG
The DNA here is from genome assembly GCA_963779025.1 of uncultured Actinomycetes bacterium. Classification (GTDB taxonomy): domain Bacteria; phylum Actinomycetota; class Thermoleophilia; order Gaiellales; family Gaiellaceae; genus DATBLE01. Next base: position 294,307 of record CAVZWR010000019.1, on the reverse strand, counting down.
CACCGCCGCGTTCCCGCAGAGGAGCGCCGGGAAGACCTTCCACGCGACGTTCGCGATCGGCGTGTTCGCAGCGATGATCAGGCCGGCGACCCCGAGCGGCTGGCGAATCGTCATCGCCTGCCGGTTCGGCGTCGCGCTCGGCATCGTCTTGCCGTAGAACCGCCGCCCTTCACCGGCGATGAAGTAGCCGAGCTCGATCGCGCCACCCGTCTCGCCGAGTGCATCCTTCGGGCTCTTGCCCGTCTCGGCGGAGACGACGGCGGCGACCTCGTCGCGGTCGCGCTCGAGCAACTGTGCGATCCCGCGGAGGATCCGGCCACGCTCCTCGACCGTGCGGTCGGCCCACGCGGGCTGCGCATCGACGGCGGCCGCGATCGCGGCGTCGGTGTCGCTCGCGTCCGAGCGCGCGACGAGGCTGATCACCTCGCCGGTCGCCGGCGCGAGCTTCTCGAAGGTCGCTCCGCTCGCCGCGGGGCGCTCCTCCCCGCCGATCACATTGCCCACCGTCTTCACATCCACCGCAACAGTCACTGGTTCATGGTGCCAGCAGCCGCCGGCGGCCGACGAGGTGGCGGACCTCGCCCGGCACGATCGGCACGGGCCCCTGGAGCGGATCGGGCTTCCGTCCTCCGCCGTCGATCCAGACCTGGCGCAGCCAGAAGTAGCGTCCGAGCGCCTCGCGCAGTGCAGGCGACTCCCGGTCGATGCTGTAGATCTCCGGGATGCCGAGCTCGTGCAGCCGCGCGGCTGCGGCCGCGGGATCGGGCTCGGTGTCGAACCAGCCGACGCTCAGCGCGACGTCGGCCGGCCGGAGTTCCCCGCGGCCGAGCTCGACGACGTCGGCGCCGTGCTCGAGCCGCGGCGTGGCATCCACCTCGGCCTCGGCACCCACCGGCCGCTCCCGCAGTCCCAGGCGCTCGAGCGTGCGACGCCGCCGCCAGCGCAGGTCGCGCCGCACGCGCTCGCTCTTCCGCCCGTAGGCGGTCCGGAGCGACTCGCGCGCGAGCGTGACGCCGAGCCCGGCGGAGGTCTGGCGCCCGAGGCGAACCGGGTGCGTCAGCCACCAGGGCACGTACGCGGACGGCGGCGCACCTTCCGGGAACGCTGCGCGCCGCTGGCGCGCGTTCGACATTCGCACTCCGGCACGGAACCGCCGGTACCAGAGCCGCTCGCGCACCTGGTGAAACTCGCCCTCGAGCGCGAGCCGGACGAGAAACAGCCGGTCGGCCAGCATCGCGACCGGGAACGGCCCGCTCCGCTCGACGGCCGATCGCCGCATCAACCCGTAGACGAGCTCGCCGGCGCCGCGCAGCTCGCCGGCGACGCACCGGACCCGCTCGTGGGAATCGACGAGCCCCGCGGTATCGAAGACCCGCTCTCGCGTGGGGTACTCGGAGCCGGCGTCGTCGACCCGAACAGCGAGCGGATGGGCGAGCACGGCCTCGTCGTGGGCCTCGAGCTCGGCCGCGAGCCGCTCGTGCCAGCGCGGCCCCCAGACGTCGTGGTCGCTCGCCCAGGCAAAGTACCGCGCCGCCGGGTGGCGCTCCCCGGCCAGCTCGAACGCCCGCTGCCAGTTTCGCGACAGCCCGAGCTGGCGATCATTTCGTGCGTAGGAGACGCGCGAATCGTGGTGGACATAGCGCGCGCAGATCTCCGCGGTCGCGTCGGTCGAGGCGTCGTCGACGACGACCACGGCGAGGTCGCTCCTGGTCTGGGACAGCAACGACTCGATCGCCTCGGCGAGATGGGCCTCGCCGTTGTAGGCGGCGAGACCGAACACGGTGCTCGGAACGGGTTCCACAGGCATTGAACTATCATCGCCCCCGCCGATGAGGACGAGCGAGACGCAACGAGCTTCCGGCGCCCAGGCAGGTGCGTACGGCGACCTGGAGACGTTCTGCCTCTTCATCGGCTACCCGAAAAGCGGTCACAGCCTCGTCGGCGCGCTGCTCGACGCGCATCCCGACGTCGTGATCGCCAAGGCGACGAACCCGCTCGCGCTCGTCGCAGTGGACGGCATGCCGCGCGACGAGGCGTTCGCCATGCTGCTCCAGAGCTCGCGGGAGGAAGCGCTCCGCGGCCGCAAGCAGAACAAGTACCGCTACGGAGTCGAGGGCCAGTGGCAGGGGCAGACACGCACGCTCCGCGTCCTCGGCGACAAGTTCAGCGACCGGACGACGAAGCGGATCGCGAAGTCGCCCGAGGCGCTCGGCGTCTTCGCGCGCGAGGTCGGCGTGCCGCTCCGCCTCGTCCACGTCGTCCGCAACCCCTTCGACATGATCGCCCGGATCGCGAAGCAGAAGATCAAGGACGGGACGGACGAGGAGCGGCGCGCGCGGGCAACGGCCTACATCGGCCGCCTCGCCGGCATCAACGACGGGGTGATCGCGCGCGGTGACTACCCCGTGCTGACCGTGCGCCAGGAGTCGCTGATCGCCGATCCGCGGGCCGAGCTGAGCGGAATGTGCGACTTCCTCGGCGTCGAAGCGCCTGGTGATTACCTCGACGCCTGCACCGCGATCGTCTTCCCCGAGCCGCACCAGACCCGTGGGCTGCTCGAATGGTCGGACGAGCAGATCGCCGCAGTCGAGCAGGTGATCGCCGCCCACTCGTTCTTCAGCGGGTACGGCTTCACGGATTGCTGATCCCGCGCGTCTTCCACCGGATCTGGGTCGGTCCGGACCCGCTGCCGGAGAAGTACATCGCCTACGGGCGGACGTGGCAGGACCATCACGCCGGCTGGGAGCTGAAGCTCTGGACCGAGGACAACCTCCCCGAGGGCCTGCGCCGCACGGAGGTCTACGAGAAGCTGCGGGCGCCGGCCGAGCGCGCGAACATCCTGCGGCTCGAGCTCCTCTGGCGCGAGGGCGGCGTGTACGTCGACACCGACTTCGAGTGCCGCCGCTCGATCGAGCCGCTGATCGCCGAGGCCGAGCTCTTCATCACGCTCGCCAAGCAGGACCGCGTGAACAACGCGCTGATGGGCTCCGTGCCCGAGCACCCGGTCGTCGGCGAGGCGCTCGAGCAGGTGCGGCCCGTCGAGTACTTCGGCCACGACAAGGCCGCCACCGGGACCCGGTTCCTCGACTCGCTGCTGATCGACCGGCCCGGCGTCACGCTGCTCGACGCCGAGCTCTTCTACCCCGAGACCGAGGCGCAGCGACAGCGGGCGTACGCCGTCCATCACAAGGCCAGGAGCTGGAAGGACGCCGACCAGCTGCGGATCGACCTCGAGCGCGCGGAGCGTGAGCTGGAGAAGCAGAAGGAGATCGCCGCGCGGCGGAAGACCCGCTACCAGAAGGCCGAGGCAGAGCTCGGCCGCCTGCGGCGCAGGTGGACGAGCCGGGTCGCAGGCCTTGCCCGCCGAGGGCGGGGGCGATCGTGAAAGACTCGCTTGTGGCAAACGAGTCGGAGATCGAGGAGCTCCGCCAGGCGCTCGAGAAGGCGGAGCGGCGGATCAGCGCGCTGAAACGCGTCTCCAAGACCCGCAAGCTCCGCTACCAGCGGGCGGAGGCAGAGCTCGCGCGCCTCCAGGGCAAGTGGACGAGCCGGGCGTACCGCCGCGGCCGCCGCGCGGTCGGCCTGGGGGACCTGCGGTCGTTCTGCCTCTTCGTCGGATATCCGCGGTCGGGACACAGCCTGCTCGGATCGCTCCTCGATGCGCATCCGGACATCGCGATCGCGCACGAGGTGAACGTGCTCGGGCTGGTCGTCGGCACGGGCCTCGATCGACGGACGCTCTTCCACACGCTGCTCAGGCGTTCCGAGGCAGATGCGTCCAGATCCCAGGGGCGCCGCGCGACGGGCTACTCGTACGCCGTCGACGACCAGTGGCAGGGCCAGATCCGCCGATTGCGCGTGATCGGCGCGAAGGCGGGCGAGAAGACGACCCTGCGCCTTGGCCGCGATCCGAATGAGCTGAGACAGCTCAGGCGGGTCGTCGGCGCTCCCGTGCGCCTGCTGCACGTAACCCGCAACCCGTTCGACTGCATCGCGCGCCAGGCCTCGATCATGAAGGGTGGGGTGCCGGAGCGGACGGTCGCCGGGGCAACCGACTTCGTGCGGCGACTGGCTCGCTTCAACGACCGCCTGATCGAGAGCGGAGCCGAAGTGCTGACCGTACGGCACGAGTCGCTCGTCCGCGACCCGCGCGCAGAGCTGCTGCGCATCACCGAGTTCCTACGCGTCGAGCCCGACACCGACTGGCTGGACGCCTGCGCCTCGATCGTCTTCCCGGCGCCGAAGCAATCGCGCGAGCTGGTCGAGTGGACGGCGGAGGAGCGCGCGGCCGTGGACGAGATCATCGCCCGGCGCGCTTTCTTCGAGGGCTACAGCTGGGCGAGCACTACATGAGCGTAGGCTTGACGGAGCTCATCAGAGAGCGGAGGCGCCGGCTTTGCCGGCGCCGGGAGCGGGAATGAGGATCCCGCGCCTGTTCCACCAGATCTGGGTCGGGCCCGACCCGTTCCCCGACGAGTACGCCGCGCTCCAGGAGACCTGGCGAACCCACAACCCGGGCTGGGAGCTCCACTTCTGGTGCGACGACAACCTCCCCGAAGGCCTGCAGCGGCCCGAGGTCTACGACGGCTCGCGGACGCCGTGGGAACGGGCCGACATCCTCCGGCTCGAGGTCGTGCTGCGCTACGGAGGCGTGCACGTCGACGCCGACTTCGAGTGCCTCCGCCCGATCGAGCCGCTCCTCGACGACTCGATCGAGTTCTTCATCGGCTACCGCAAGCCGGGCCACGTGAACGGCGCGCTGTTCGGCGCGGTCGCCGGCCACGCGCTGCTCGAAGAGGGCCTGGCGACGATCCAGCCCCGCGCGGACGGGGAGTACGACAAGGACGCGACCGGGCCGAAGTTCCTCGAGGACCTCCTCACCGACCGCGAGGGCGTCCGCTACTTCGACCCGCCGGTCTTCTACCCGCGCACCGCCGACGAGCTCGACGAGGCCTACGCCACGCACCACCGGGCGCGCGGCTGGAAGGACGAGGAGGGCCTCCGCCGCTCGCTCGCGAAGGCGGAGAAGCGGCTGCTGGAAGCCCAGCGAGAAGCGAGCGAGTGGCGCCACAAGTACGAGGAGCTCGCGCGACGACAAGGGTCTGACCCCGACGGAGTCTGACCCTCTGGGTCACCAGAGCGGATAGGTGGTCGGATCGTCCTCGTCCCCGGGAACCTCCTCTTCTTCTCCCGGCCGCTCCTCCTCGGGCTTTTCGTCCTCGTCGGAGTCGTCGCCGCGCAGCCAGTCGAGGATCTTCATCGCAACACCATCCGCTCCAGCATCGCAGCCGCAATGTCGTGCCCGCGGTCGGTCATGTGCACGCGGTCGACGAAGCACCACCCGTCGTACTCGCCTCGCGAGAGGTCGACGAACGGGATCCCGTTCCCGGCGCAGCCCTCCTGGAGGGTGGCCGCGTAGTCGCCCCAGAAGGTCTCGAGCATCCGCTTCAGCTCCGGCCAGCGGTGCGGCTGGAGGACGTCGAGCGCCTCGAAGAGCGCCTCCTCCTCCGCAGAGAGCGCCTTGTCGGTGTAGAGCGCGAGCGGCTGGAGCGCGAAGACGACCCGCGCCTCGACCGGCACGAGCCGGCGCAGGAGCCGGAGGTCACGCAGCTGCCTGGCGGCGGCGTCGGCGAACAGCTCAGCGGTCGGCTCCGGCGGAGGCGCGGGCTTCACCGGCTCCTCCGCCGGCGTGGAGAACCGCCCCCGCACCCGCTTCTCCAGGCGCCGGTACGGCCTGACGCGCCGCTCCCAGCGAGCGCGACGCCGCCCCGAGAGCTCGCGCCGCACCGCCTTGTCGCTGAAGTGGCCGAGCGCGTCGTCGACCAGCCGTGCGAGCCGCGTGATCGGCACGCTGGCCAGCCGCGCCATGTGGTTCTCGTGGTGCATCGGCCCGAAGAGCGGGTCGAGCCCGGGCGCACCGCGCGCGGTCGAGAAGTTGTTCAGGCCACTGCAGACCACGAACGTCGTCTCGCGCTCGACGAAGGGCAGCGCGGAGGCGAGCTCCTGGGCGGAGTTCGCGGCGCGGAGGCCGAGGTTCACGTACGGCTGCCCCGTTCGGCGCCAGAGGGCCGCCGGCAGCGTCCCGGCATCGCTGGACGCGCCGACGCCGAAGGCGTAGGAGCCGCCGATCACGAACGCCGCGTCGGGCGGGGCGTCGTCGCTGCGGGCCGTCTGCACGCCGTTCGTCGTCACGCGATGACCGCGCGAGTCCGTGTTCAGCTCTTCGCTGGCGAAGTTCGGCTCCGCCGACGCCGTCACGATCGGCCAGAGCACCCGCTCCAGCTGCCCGTACGCGTACAGCTGCGGAACGAGCTCGGCGCGCCTGGCCCTGGCCTCCTGCTCGTTCACGGCGCGACCTTGCGGACGACGAAGTTCTCGAGCACGAGCAAGTCGAGCCCGCTCCGCCCGAAGGTGCGGAGCGCGTCCTGCGGCGAGGCGACGATCGGTTCGCCCCGCAGGTTGAAGGACGTGTTCAGAAGCACCGGCATGCCGCTGCGCTCACCCCAGCGCGCGAGCAGGTGGAAGAACCGCGGGTTCCACTCCTCGCGCACCGTCTGGAGGCGTGCGGTGCCGAAGTGGTTCACGGCCGCCATCCGCGAGGCGAGCTCGGGGTCGAGCCGGCAGATCAGGAGCATGAACCGAGCGGGATGCTGGTGCACCAGCTCGGGCGGCAGCAGCGTCTCTGCGAGCTCCTCGGCGGCCGCCGGCGCGAACGGGCGGAAGGGTTCGCGGAACTTGATCTTCTCGTTGATGCGCTCCTTCATCTCTGCCGACCGCGGGTCGGCGAGGATCGAGCGGTTGCCGAGGGCGCGCGGGCCGAACTCGAACCTGCCCTGGAACCAGCCGACGACCTCGCCGGCGGCGAGCGCGTCGACCGTCTCCGCGAGCACCGCCGCCTCGTCCGGCAGCTCGCGGTACTCGACGCCCTCGGCCGCCTCGAGCGCGGCGGCGATCTCCGCCGCCGAGTAGCGCGAGCCCCAGTAGGCGTGCTGGAGTGACACGCGCTCCTTCCGTCCCAGCTGGACGTGCTCGACGTACAGCGCGGCGCCGAGCGCAGCTCCGGAGTCGCCGGGCGCCGGGGGCACGAAGAGCTCCTCGATCCCGGTCTCCTCGAGGATCCGGCGGTTCGCCATCGCGTTCAGCGCCACGCCGCCGGCGAAGCAAAGGTTCGTCGAGCCGGTGCGCTCGTGCGCGGCGCGGGCGAGGTTGACGATCGCTCGCTCGGTCACCTCCTGAACGCTGGCGGCGATGTCGGCGTACCGCTGGCTGCGCTCCTCGCCGGGCCGGAAGGGCTCGTCGCGCTTCCGCGGCCCCGTCCCGAGCAGCTGCGTCACCTTGTCGGTCCAGGCCTTGCGCGCGGAGTAGTGGAACGAGAAGTAGTCGAGATCGAGCCAGAAGCTGCCGTCCGCGTAGGTCCGCAGGACGCGCGAGAGCTCGTCGACGAACCGCGGCTCGCCGTAGGGCGCCATCCCCATCACCTTGTACTCGCCCTCGTTGACCTCGAACCCGAGGAAGTCGGTGAAGGCCGAGTAGAAGAGTCCGAGCGAGTGCGGGAAGTCCACCTGGGCCTCGATCTCGAGCCGGTGACCGCCGTTTCCGGACGCCGCCCGGCCGATCGTCGCCGTCGCCCACTCGCCGACGCCGTCGACGGTGATCACGGCGGCAGAGTCGAACTCGGACGGGAAGTAGGCGCTCGCAGCATGCGAGAGGTGGTGGTCGGTGAAGACGATCCGGTCACGGGGGACGCCGGTGAGCGACGCGAGCCGCCCCGTGATCCCGTGCCGCTCGGTCAGCCAGGCCCGCATCGAGTGGACGAACGCGTCGCGCGCGGGCTTCCCCATCGCGGCGGCGGTCGTCAGCACGCGGTTGAACTTGACCTTCGGGTTCTCGTAGAAGGCGACGTAGTCGACCGGGCCGGGCTCGAGGCAGAACTCGATCGCGCGGCGCGGGAACGAGGCGTCGTGCTTCTTGCGGGTGAAACGCTCCTCCTCGGCGGCGAGCACGAGCGCGCCGTCCTCCACCCGGACGGCAGCGGCGTCGTGGAAGTAGCAGGAGACTCCTAGGACGCGGGCCATGTGTCCTCAGCCCCGGAACGGGCGCCAGTTGGTGGACTCGGGCTGCCTGAGGACGAGCGGATCGCGCCGTCGCACGAACACGCCGGCAGGCCGGATCACGGCAGCGAAGAGCGCCCGCAGCAGGAGATCCACGCGCGGCAGCCTAGATGATCGATGCCACGCTCTCGCGCGTCCGGATGCGCGATCTGGGCGGGCTGGGCCGCTTCCGGCCGGCGCAGTCCGGCAGAGCCGGCCTCCGCCGCCCGTGCGCTTCACGCCGCCGCGCCGGCACCGATACTCCCGGTATCGACGCCGTCACGTCGCCGTGCCCCAGCGCGCCCAGCTCGCGCCCCGGAGCGGGCGATTTCATGGCATCGACCATCTAGCGTCGCATCGCGCGGGCCCGCAGCGTCCCGAGCACGTAGCGGATGCGCTCCTTCGGCACCCGCCGCACGAAAAAGCGGCGCGTTCGCAGCGCCGCAGCGCGAGCGCTGTCGCCGCTGCGAACCGCCTCGAGCTCCTCCTGGGCGAGCCGGTAGCGCTGCTCCATCTTCGCCAGCTCATCCTGCGCGATCGCCAGGCGCTGTTCCGCCCGGACGGCGTCCAGGGCGAGCCCGGCGGGGTCCTTCCAGCTCCGCGCCTCGTGGTGGGCGGCGTAAGCCTGCTCCTCCGCGCCGGGCGTGCGCGGGTAGAGCTGCTCCGGCTCGAGGAAGGTGACGCCCTCCGCGCCCTCCAGCAGCCGGTCGAGGAAGGCCGGGCCGGCGGCGTCCTTGTCGTACCCGTGGAACTCGCGCGGGCGGAGCTCGTCGAGCGCGCGATCGAGCAGCGGGTGGCCGGCCGTGGACGCGATGAACGCGTTGTTCACGCGGCCGGGCTTGGCCAGCCCGATCACGAATTCGTGCCCGTCGAGCAGCGGCTCGATCGAGCGGAGGCACTCGAAGTCGGTGTCGACGTAGACCCCACCCTCGCGCCAGAGGATCTCGAGGCGGAGGATGTCGGCGCGCTCGGCCGGGGCCCGCAACCGCTCGGCCGCCTCGGGCCGGCGCAGGTCGCCGGGAACGTCGTTCTCCGTCCACACGCGCAGCTCCCAGCCGGGGTTGTGCTTCGTCCAGGTGCGCTGGTAGCCCTCGTACTCCCGCGGCAGCGGCCTGTCGCCGAGCCAGATCTGGTGGAAAACAGGCGGAATCAAGCCGTGAAGCCGCCGTCCACGCGCAACTCGTGGCCGGTCAGGTACGACGACTCGTCGGAGACGAGGAAGAGCAGCGGCCCGACGAGGTCGGACGGTCTCGGCCATCCGGCCGAGTGGCACGCGCTCGGAGTACTTGCGAACGAACTCGTCGTCCTGGCCACCGCGCACGCCGCCGGGCGAGAGCGTGTTCACGCGCACGCCGTAGGGGCCCCATAGCCGGGCGAAGTACCGCGTCAGGTTGACGACCGCCGCCTTCGAGGCGCCGTACGCGGCCGGCTTCACGAACGGCGGCTCGATGTGGTCGTAGAACGCCGGGATCGGCGCGAGGCCCGCGTAGAGCGAGCCGATGTTGACGATCGAACCGCCGCCGGCCTGGCACATCGCCTGGCCGAAGACCTGGGTGCTGTTGAAGACGCCGGCGACGTTGACCTCCAGCGTCTTCAGGAACGACGCCTCGCCGACCCCACCGGGCGGCGCGTCGATCCCGGCGTTGTTGACCAGGATCGACGGCGTGCCGATCTGGTCGAGCACGTGCCGGAGCGACGGGCCGTCGGTGACGTCCGCCTGGATGATCCCCTCGCCCCCCGCGCGCACGTCGATCCCGTAGACCTCCGCGCCCTGGGCGGCGAGCGCCCCGGTCCACACCGGGCCGAGGTTTCCGAGCGCTCCCGTGACGACGGCGACGCGGCCCTTGAGGCCGTCAGCTGGCAATGTTCCGCTCCGGCGCCGGCAAAGCCGGCACCTCCGCTATCTGTGAGCCTCCGTCGAGCCTACGGCTCATTGTCCGCGCTGCGCGAATGCGCGCCGGCGGGCTCGAGCGTCCCCTCTGAGGGGAGAAGCTCCTCGAGGTGCTCGAAGGTCAGCTCCGAGTCCTCACTGAGCGGGTGGCGCAGGACGCGGCCGACGACGTTGTCCAGCTCGTACGGCGGGAGCCCGTCGCCGGGCGACTTGAGGGCGAGATCCTCGCGGCGCAGCACGTGGCCCGCCGGGAGCGTGCCCGCGGCGACGATCTTCTTGCCCATCTTCGTGATCGGGTCGGCCTCGCTCGGATGCGGGACCTTGTCCTTCGAGCCGAGCGCGAGCCGCGTGCGCTGGAGGTCGCGAACGAGCTTGCGCAGCCCGACCGGCTCGAGCGAGAAGCGGTGGTCGGTGCCCTTCAGCGCCCGGTTGAGCGTGAAGTGCTTCTCGACGATGCGGCCGCCGAGCACGTACGCGGCGAGCGGCATCGCGATCCCGTTGTCGTGGCCCGAGTAGCCGACGACCGCGTCCGGGAACACCTCGCGGTAGGTCTCGATCACGCGCAGGTCGAGCTCCTGCCACTCGGCGGGGTAGCCCGCGGTGCACTGGAGGAGGCCGATCTGCGGGTTGGTCTCCGCGATCGTGTCGTGTGCGCGGCGGACGTCGTCGAGGGTCCCGCCGCCGGTCGAGACGATCATCGGCTTGCCGATCTCGGCCACGAACTTGAGCAGCGGCGTATTGGTCAGGTCACCGGAGGCGATCTTGTACGCCGGCATGTCGAGGTCGGCGAGCAGCTCGGCGCTCTTGAAGTCGAACGAGGTGGCGAAGAAGGTGACGCCGAGCTCGGCGGCGTACGCCTTCAGCTCCTGGTACTCGGAGCGCCCGAACTCGAGCGCCTCGCGGTGCAGCCCGTAGGTCGGCCCGTAGCTGTTCTCGTTCTCGTACGGGCGGTTGTACGCCTCGTGCGTGTACAGCGAATAGTTGTCGCGCTTCTGGAGCTTGACCGCGTTCGCGCCGCAGGCCGCAGCCTGGGCGAACAGCTCCTTGCAGTGCTCGAGCGACCCCTGGTGGTTGTGGCCGATCTCCGCGATGACCCAGCAGTCGGTGTCGTCGGCGATCCGGGCACCGTCGATCGTCAGCTCCCTCGGCACGTGCCCTAGATTAGCCGAGCTCCCGGCAGGGCGTCCTCGTAGGCGGTGACGGTCAGCGACACCGAACGCTCCCAGGAGAAGTGCTCGGCGGCTCTGGCGCGGGCCGCGGCGCCGAGCCGGCGGCGGAGCTCGCCGTCCGCGAGCAGGCGCTCCAGCGCGGCACGCAGTGCCGTGACGTCGCCCGGCGGGACGAGCAGGCCGGTCTCGCCGTCGACGACGAGGTCGCGGAGACCGCCGACCGCGGAGGCGACCACGGGCCGGCCGTGGGCCATCGCCTCGACGCAGGAGACGCCGAAGCCCTCGCGCAGTGAAGGACAGACGACGACTGCGGCGCTTTCGTAGAGGCGGAGCAGCTCGTCGTGGGCGACCCAACCCAGCGTCCGGGGCAGGCGGTCGCGCAGCGGGCCGTCCCCCGCGACCACGAGCGGCAGGTCGCGCGCGGCCTCCGCGAGCTGGACGACGCCCTTCTCCGCGGAGAGCCGCCCGGCGTAGAGCGCGTGCGGGGGCTCCTCCGGCTCGGCGACCGTCGCCGGAAGCTCGACACCGCCCGGGATCACGCGGACGGCCCGGGCGCCGAGCTCGCGTGCCGCGCCGGCGAGCTCGTTCGACGCGCAGATCGCGAGCCGCGCGCGGCGCAGGATCGCCCGGGCGAGCGCCGGCCATCTGCGCGCGAGCTCGACGTCGGTCCCCCACAGCTGGACTACGAACGGCTTGCCGGTCGTCGCGGCGACCGCGCCGGCGGGCAGCCAGTGCGCGTGGACGAGGTCGGCGTCGCGCGACGCCCGGCGGGCGACGACCGCGAAGGATCCGAGCATCGCCGGCAGCGCCGCCGCGAGCCACGGCCGCCGCCGCAGGTTGCCCATCACTCCGTACCCGTAGGCGATCCCGAAGTGGTGGAAGTCGAGCGGCGAGACGACCTCGACGGTCACGCCGCGCGCACGCACATGCTCGACCGCATCGGCGACGAAGCGCCCGACGACGTCCTCGGGGGAACGCGGATACGACGTGGTCAGGACGGCGACCTTCATCGCGTCTAGCGTAGAGAGGCGGTGGCGGAAGCGAGCGATTACTCACTCGACCGGATGGCCGCAGCCGGCCGGTACAACGAGTGGCTGCTCGACCGTGCCCGCCCGTATCTCGGCACGCGCGTGCTCGAGGTGGGCGCGGGAATCGGGACGTTCACGCCGCAGCTCGCCGAGGGCCGGGAGGTCGTCGCCGTCGAGCCCGACCCGGCGCTGGCCGCCCAGCCCCGTGGCCGGGCGGCAGGCGCGACCGTGGTCGAGGGCGAGGTGGGCGATGCGCCCCCGGGCCCCTACGACTCGGCCGTCTGCTTCAACGTGCTCGAGCACATCCCCGACCACGCCGCCGCGCTCACGTCGTTCCGCGAGCGGCTCCGACCCGGCGGCCACTTGCTCCTCCTCGTACCGGCGCATCCCTTCCTGTTCGGCCCGATCGACAAGGCGTTCGAGCACGAGCGCCGCTACGCCAAGCGCTCGCTCGGCTCCCTGCTGCGCGAGACCGGCTACGAGGCTGGTCAACCCGGTCGGCGCGCTCGGCTGGCTCGTCACTGGGCGGATCCTGCGACGCGACGAGATCCCTGGGGGGCCACTGGCCGCCTACGACCGGCTCGTGCCGCTCTTCCGCCTCCTCGACCGCGTGGAGCTGCCCTGGGGGCTCTCGCTCTGGGCGGTCGCCCGGCGCCCTGCCCAGCTCGTCTAGCCGCGTAGGACGAGCACGTCCGTGAAGCCGCGCTTGTAGCGCTTCGCCAGCGCGCGCAGCTCGGCGATCGGCAGCCGGTCGCCCTCCCGGAGGTCGACCACGTCTGTGTAATGCCGAGCGAGCAGAGCCTCGAGCGGCTCCAGCTCGAGCCGGCGCGGAATCAGCTCCAGCACGGCGGGGACGCCGCGCTCGAGCAGCGTGGCCGCTCCCTCCAGCACCTCCTGCTCGTGTCCCTCGACGTCGAGCCAGAGCAGGCCGGCCGACGACGCGTCGAGCCCGGCCTCGTCCAGCGTCGTCAGCGGAACGGTCACGGTCGTCGCGCCTTCCTCGGGAGCGTCGAGCAGGCGGTGCTTGGCGCCGAACTCCGGCCGGAGCTTGAGCTCGGCGGAGCCGCTTCGGTTCGAGACCGCGACGTTGAACGTCTCGATCCGGTCGTCGAGCCCGTTCAGCAGCACGTTCGCCCGGAGCAACCGGTAGTTCTCCGCCTCCGGCTCGAAGGCGACGGCCGACTCGAACCCGAAGCGCACCACGGCCGCGATCACGGTCGTCCCGACGTGCGCGCCGACATCGACGAACAGCGGCCCCGCCGGCTCGACCGCCTTCAGCGCGCGGCCGAGATGCCGATGCTCCTTCCACTTCCCCTTCTGGAGGCGGTCGATCCCCGCTTTCTGTCGCGTCGGCAGGAGGAAGACGGCACCGTCGCGCTCGACCGCGACGTGCGGTGTCTCCTCCGCCGCGCGGCTAAGGAACTGCGGGTCCACGCCGCGAGAACACGACCGGCGCGGCCAGCACGAGGGCCGCGAGGACGTAGAAGTAATAGAAGGTCATCGTCAGGTAGAAGAAGTTCGCCGCGAGCGTGCCGACGAGGGCGGCGGTCAGGCCCCAGGCGAGCGGGCGCAGGCGAGAGGCGGCAGGATCGTGCGCGACCGCCAGCGAGCGGCCGAGAGCGCGCGCCGCGTGCAGGCGGTGGAAGAGGTACCAGAGGAAGACGATGAAGACCGCAGCGCCGACGAGGCCGGTCTCGACGAGCAGCGCCACGTAGAACGAGTGCGGGCCCCAGTTCGACTTCCCGGTGACGAGCTCGTAGTAGACGGAGAAGTTGTTGAAGCCGAGCCCGAACAGAGGGTGGGCAGAGAGCACGTTCGGGATGAAGTCGTAGACGCCGAAGTGCACGGAGGCCGAGCTGTCCTTCCCGGTCACGCGCGAGCGGATCACCGTCTCGAAGAAGTGGAGGCGGGAGAGGAGGACGACCCCGACCAGCGCGAGCGAGGCCCCGAGCGGCACCAGCAGGTCGCGCGAGAGCAGCCGGCGCCGGTACGGGAGCGCGAGCACCAGCAGCCCGCAGCCGAGCCCCAGCAGGCCGCTGCGCGAGAGCGTCGCCAGCTCGACGATCAGCAGAAACCCGAGCACGACCGCGAGCTGCCTCCGGAGCCGGTGGGCCTTGGGCAGCCGCAGGTAGACCGGCAGCAACGTCAGCAGCGGGACGAGGATCATGATCCCGAGGTGGTTCGGGTCGGCCGTCAGCGCGTTCGGCCGGTAGACGCTCTGCCCCTCGACGGCGCCGTAGATGTTGATCGAGCTCGCCCCGCCCGTGATCGGCTTCAGGACGGCGTTGTCCAGGTTCCGGCCGCCCTGGGCGGCGACGAGCTGGAGTACGCCGTAGATGCAGTTGACGACGACGCCGGCCGTGAAGACGCCGAGCGTCCGCCAGTAGAACCGCTCGCCCCGGCGGCCCATGTACGTGACCGCAGCGATCAGGAAGAGGACGTGGATCGCCCACTTGAAGAAGCCCTTCCAGAACTGCGCCGTCCCGTCCGCGGTGTCGATTGAGAAGTAGCCGAGGAAGTACGCGAGCGCGAAGGCAAGCCCGAAGCACGCGACGACTGCAGACGTGCGCGCCAGCCGGCGGTCGTGCCTCGCGAGCCGCTCGAGTGTCCAGACGATCAGGAACCCGAGCGCGAGGATGTCGGCGAGGCTGACGTTGCCTGCGACGTTCCAGCGCACCTTCTCGAACGTGACGCAGAAGATCGTCGCGAAGAACAGAAAGCGGGTGATGCTCATCCCATGAGGCTCCGCATCAGCTCGGCGAGCTCCTCGACGCGCGTCTCGCGCGCCAGGCGTGTGCGCGTCTCCGGGGCGAGCGGCGTGCCGTCCAGGTCGCCCGCGCGCCAGCGTGCGTGCAGTCCCTGGAGCGCCTCGCGGATACCGGCCACGTCCTCCGGGGCGACGACGACGCCGGCGCCGGTCTCACGAATCAGCTCCGCGGCTGCGCCGTCCGGCGGCACGACCGCGAGGATCGGGCGCTCGGCGGCCAGGTACTCGAAGACCTTGCCGGAGAGCACCCCACGCCCGCGGCCGCCCGCATCGGGGATCAGGAGCAGGAGGGCCTCCGAGTCGCGCTGGAGCTCGAGCGAGCGCCGCCGGGCGACGTACGGGATCAGCTCCAGGCGGTCCCCGAGCTCGAGCGTCTCCGCCCACTCGGCGTCGGCCGGACGGAAGTCGCCGACGAAGCGCACGACTGCGTCGTCGAGGCCGGACTCCGCGAACGCGGTCAGGAACGGCCGCGGGTCGCGCTTGCCGAAGAAGCTGCCCGCGTGGGTGATCCGCAGGCGGTCGGACGGCCGGTACTCGATGCCGGCGAAGTCGTCGAAGTCCGAGCCGTTCGCAATCGTCACCACCGGGCCGCTCGGCTCGAGTGCGCGCGCCTCGTCCGCGATCGCGTCGGCCGCGGCCACGACCGCGTCCGCATAGCGCGCGACCAGGCTGGCGACCCGGTGCTCGCCCTGCTCCTTCAGCCGCGCGAGACGGCTCTCGGTGCGGCGGTGCGGGTTGGCGACGAGTGAGTCGCGCAGGTCGGCGACCCAGCGAGCGCCGGTGGCGCGCTTGACCGCCGCGCCGACGAAGTGGACGGAGCTCGGCGGTGACGTCGTCAGCACGACGTCGATGCCCTCGCGACGGGCGATGCGGATCGCCGCCGGGATCGCGGTCAGGTTCCAGGGGACGTTCTCGTCCGGGACGAGCAGCCTGCGGCCGAAGAGCCGCGCCTGGGTCGTCTTGCGGGCGAGGCCCGTCTTCCCGTGCAGCTCCTGCGCGGGCCGGCGACCGCGCGGGCCGAGGTAGCGCGCGCGATGCACCCACGCCTGCGTCGGCGGCTCGAGCTCATCGTCGCGGTGCACCCACTTCGGGTCGTCCGGCGCGAGCACGTGCGTCTCGATCCCCAGCCCCGGCAGGTGCGTCGCCGTCTTCAGCGTCCGCTGGACGCCGCCGCCCCCGGCGGGCGGGAAGTAGAGCGAGACGAGCAGCACCTTCACGCCGGCAGACGGTAGAGGACGTACTCGGAGTCCTGGTACGCCTTCGGCAGGTCGGGCCTGAGCTTGGAGCGGGCGGTCTTGATCACGAGCCAGGTCGCGCCGTAGCGCCGCGGGATCGCGAGGTCGCCGGTGCGGAAGAACTGCTTCGCGTCGTCGCGCCGCGCGTACGGCCGGTTCGCCTTCGTGTCCGCGACGTGGCCCGGCAGCGCGTTCGCGACGTAGACGGGCGCGAAGGCGGCGATCTTGTAGCTCGTGTCGTCGTCGGAGAAGACGACGGCGCGCTCGGGCACCTTCGTCCGCAGCGCCTCGATCAGCCCCGGCGTGAGCCGCTTCCACGTCGTCGGCCTCTCGTCCCAGTGGGTGAACCCGTGCAGCGCGGTCGGCAGCACGACCAGGAACGCGGTCGCGGCGGTCAGCCAGTCCATGCGGTCGAGCCGTGCGAGGCGCTGCGGGAGGAAGATCCCGACGACCAGCGCCGCCGCCCCGCCGACCAGCGCGATCCAGGTGACGATCGCCGGACCGCCCTGGTCGAGCTTGTAGCCGAAGTCGCCGGGATAGGCGAGCTGCAGGGCGGTGCCGGCGCCGAGGCCGATCGGCAGGGCGGCGACCGAGGTCAGCCGGGCGAGCACGGCTGCGCCGCCGGCGAGGGCGAAGCCGAACGGGACGAAGCCGGCCGCCCGCCGTGCCTGCGAGATCGAGACGGCATCGGCAAAGCGGGTGAAGAGCTCGGGGAGCAGCATCAGCGCCAGCACGAGCACGAATCCGCCGAGCACGAACGCGGCCCAGCGGCGCCTGGCCGCGAGGACGGCAAGCGGCACGGAGAGCAGCGCCGCGACGGCAAGCGCCCCGCTCCGGCCGAGCACCTCGGGCGCGAGCCGGTAGCTCCCGTCCGAGAAGACGTCGAGCTGGCCCTTGTAGTGCACGAGCGCACGGTGCACCTCGTCCGCCGACGGGTTGACCGACGCGGTCTCGCGCGCGATCGGGCGCAGCCAGAGCGCGACCAGACCCGCCGGGACGACGACGGCGGCGAGACCCAGCAGCCCCTCGGCGACCTCGCGCCGGGCGAGCAGCGCCGCGGGCGGCGACGAAGCCGATCAGCGGGATGAGGACGAAGAGCGCGTAGGTCGGGTGGATCAGGGCGAGCGCACCGGTCGCGCAGGCGACCGTCGCGAGCCCGCCGCGCGACCGTTCGGCGACGAAAGCGAAGAAGAGCGCGATCACGGCCGGCACGAACAGCTGACGGCTCGCCGTCGCGGGCAGCGCCAGCGCCGTGAACGACCCGCCGCTGCCGGCGGCGAGCGCGAAGATCCCGACCGACGTCGCGAGCACCGCGAGCCCGCCCCAGGCCGAACGGAAGACCTCCTTGCCCGACTCCCACGCGACGACGAACGCGACCGGCACGAGCACGCTCGCCTCGTGCTGAACGACCGCCGTCGGGTCGACCCCGGCGAGCCGGGCGACGAGGGCGAGGAAGCAGTGCCAGAGCGGGAATGCGTACCCGGGGTGCAGCCCGCCGTCACGGAACTCGTCGACGGTGCGGAGCGAGAGCGACCCGAGGTCGTCGAGCTTCCGGACGCGGGCGAGGTGGAAGAGGTCGTCCCCACCGGTCAGATGCCCCATCAGGAACCAGAGCGCGATCCCGAAGCCGACGCCGGCGGCAACGACTGCGAGCGGGACGGGGGACAGGCCTCCGGCCTGTCCCGACCGCATCACGGCGGCGATTCCGGCACCCACCGTGATCGCGGCGAGCAGGATCAGCGCCCACGTCAGCGAGGAGTGGACGAGGAACATCACGGCGGTCGCGACGAAAAGCGCGCCGAAGCTCCAGGCGAACGCAGCCGAGAAGCCGGGCACGCGCAGCGCAGCCGCGATCAGGAACCCGGGCACGAGCAGACAGGCCGTCGCCGCGGCGAGCCGCAGACCGAGCCCCCAGCCGGTCTCCGGAGCGAGCCGCGCGAGCCCCAGCGCCGGCAGCGCGAGCAGCGACACGAACGCCCACGGGACGCGACTCATATCTCCCGCTCCGGCGCCGGCAAAGCCGGCACCTCCGCTCTTTGGGCGGCCTCCGTCAAGCCTACGGCCTCAGGGAGCGCGCAGCCTCGCGGTACATCCGTCCACGCTCGCCCGGGAAGATCACCCCGCGGACGGTGAGCGCCGACCGAAGCAACCGGCGGACGCGCGCCGCCTCACGCGACCCGTGATGCTTCTCGAAGAACCCGACGAGCGCCTTCACGTTCTCGCCGAACATGCGGCCGCCGTGCGTCGCGCCGCCGACGTGCACGACCTCGGCCTCGGGAAGAAACCAGGTCTTCCAGCCGGCTCGGTCGAAGCGGTAGAGCCAGTCGGTCTCCTCCCAGAACATGAAGAACGACTCGTCGAAGAGCCCGACGGCGTCGGCCGCCTCCCGGCGCACGAGAAAGCACGGGCCCATCGCCCACTCGATCTGACGCGCCTCGTCGTGGTCGAAGTCGCCTGCGTAGTACGAGTTCAGAGCGCTCGACCGCGGTGCGAGCTTGCGCAGGAAGAAGTACTCGGTCGCGACGCGCCAGGGCGTCGGGAAAACCGCGCACCGAGCGTTGGAGCGTTCCGTCCGTGTTGCGGAGCCGGGGACAGACGACCGCCACGTCGGGGCGCTCGTCGGCGAATGCCGCCATCCGCTCGACCGCATCGTCCACGACCCACGCGTCGGAGTTGATCGGCAGGTAGTAGCGGGCGGAGGACACGCGGAACCCGGCGTTCAGCCCGCCGCCGTACCCGACGTTGCCCTGCTCGATCACGCGCACCTCCGGAAACCGCTCGCGGACGAGCTCGAGCGTCCCGTCGGTCGAGCCGTGGTCGACCACGATCGTCTCGATGCCGCGGAGCGACTCCAGGCACCGCTCGATCCACGGCAGGCCGTTGTACGTCACCGTGACGGCGGTGACGTCAGCCACTGCCGGTGTGCTCGAGGCGTCGCGACGACGTGCCGCGCAGCCCTTCCCAGGCCAGGATCACCGCCCCGGGGAGCGAGAGCGCGATCGTGACGACGAAGAACAGGAAGCCGGTGGCGAACGCCGCGTCGGCGCTGACGCCCGAGCTTGGTCAGGAAGCTGACGAAGAACGCCTCCCGCACCGCGAGGCCGTTGATCGTGAAGGGCACGAGCATGACGAGGAAGAGCAGCGGCCCCATGACGTAGTAGACGCGCGGTGAGAGGTCGACCCCGACCGACTTCGCGGTCAGCCAGATCGCCAGCACGCGCACCGCCTGGATCCCGAGCGTGAGCGCGCACACGCCGACGAGCAGCCAGGGATGGTTCCGGTAGGCATGGATCCCCTCGTAGACGGCACGGAGCGGCTTCTCGAGCCGCGCCCGCCGGAGGATCGGCACCGTCCAGGCGAGCGGCCGCCGCATCCGCCGCGAGAACAGCACCACCCCGAGGACGACGGTCGCGAGCACGAACCCGAGCTCGACCCAGAGGTACGCGCCGACGTCGTAGTTCCCGATCGCGAGCACGAACCCGATCGCGGCGAGGGTGAGCGTCGCCGCCCCGCCCAGCGCGCGCTCGAGCAGCACCGACCCGGCGATCGGCCCCCCGTTGCCGGGATGCCTCCGCCTCGTCTCGAAGATCCGCATCGCGTCGCCGCCCACGGAGGTCGGCAGCACCTGCCCGGCCGTGTAGGCGGTGAAGTACGCGCGCGTCAGCCAGGAGAGGCGATCGTGGATCCCGCGGCCGGCGAGCAGCTTCTGCCAGCGCCACGCCATCGGCCAGACGGTGACGACCATGATCGCGACGGCGGCGAAGAAGTATCCGAGGTCGGCGTTGCGGAGGATGTCGACCGTCTTGCCGAGGTCGATCTTCCAGAGGATGTAGGCGGTACAGAGGCCGGTGACGACGAGCGTCGCGCCGACCCGGATCGAGCGGCGCCTCACTCCGTGAATGCCGTGTGGACGCGGCACAGCGCGTCGATCGCGTCCTGGATGTCGTCGAGCGAGTGCGCCGGCGAGAGCGGCAGCGAGAGCACCTCTGCGCCGGCGCGCTCGGCGACGGGCAGCGGCGCCTGGTCGGGATAGCGCTCGCGGTAGGCGGTCAGCTCGTGGACGGGGAGGAAGTGGACGCTCGTGCCGATGTTCTCCTCCGCGAGCGCGAAGCGGTACTCGTCGCGCGAGGCGCCGGCGCGCTCCTCGTCCACCCGCACGACGTACAGGTGGTGAGCGTGGGTGTCGCGCGGGTCGCGGGCGACGGGCTCGATCCCGTCGAGCTCCGCGACCGCGGCGTCGTAGAGCTCGATCTGCGCCATTCGGGCCGCGCGGTGCTCCACCACCTTGTCGAGCTGGCAGAGCGCGATCGCGGCGAGCACGTCCGAGAGGTTCGCCTTGTACCCGGGCACCGCGATGTCGTAGAGCGACCCGTGGCCGCGGCGCATGATCGTCAGGTCGCGGATCCGGTCGGCGAGCCCGTCGTCGTTCGTGGCGACGATCCCGCCCTCGCCGGCGGCGATCGACTTCGTCGCGTAGAGCGAGAAGCAGGTCGCCTCCGAGAGGCCGCCGATCTTGCGGCCGCGGTACTCGCTCTCGGCGGCATGCGCGGCGTCCTCGACAACCGGCACGCCGAGCGCCCAGATCGGGTCGAGATCGGCGGGCTGCCCGTACAGATGGACGGGCATGACCGCCTTCGTCCGCGGAGTGACGAGCTCGGCGACGCGTTCGGGGTCGATGTTCAGGTCGGAGTCCCGAATGTCCGCGAACACCGGCGTCGCGCCCGTGTGGACGATCACGTTCGCCGTCGCCGGCCACGTCAACGGAGTCGTGATCACCTCGTCGCCGGGCCCGATCCCGAGCGCGACCAGCGCGAGGTGCATCGCCGCCGTCCCCGAGGAGACGGCGAGCGCATGCTTCGCGCCGACGTACTCGGCGAACCGCCGCTCGAGCTCCTCGGCCCTCGGACCGGTCGTCAGCCAGCCCGACCGGATCGCGTCGGCGACGGCGGCAACTTCCTCGTCCCCCACCGCGGGCGGCTGGAATCCGAGAAAGGTCTCTCGTCTAGACGACAGCTTGGGCGGCATCGACAGTGACCAAGCGTACGCAGTCCGCCGCGCGTTCAGCGCGTTCCAGCGCCTCCGCGCGCGTCTCGCCGACCGCGAGCACCGCGCCGACGCGGTCGGAGCCGCGCCGCAGCGGGCCGAGCACGGCGCCCGGGGAGCGGTAGACCCGCACCCAGCCGATCCCCGGCATCGCCTCCGCCTCCTCGACGCCGACCACTTCCTGGAGCTCGCCGGGCTCGGGGACGAGGAAGCGCACCACGGCGCCGCCTGCTGCCGACTGCGGGCGAAGCCGCTCGTCCGCCACCGGCTCGCCCAGCGCAGCCGACAGCGCGAGGGCGTTCAGGTTGACGTCCAGCGCCGCGTGGCACAGCTCCGCGTCGTGACCGCCCCCGAGCCGAGCGGCGAGCTCGACGACGTGCGCGCCGCGCTCGCCGACGACGACCTGCGTGTAGGTCGGCCCTTCGCGGACGCCGAGCGCCTCCGCCGCTGCGCGCGCCGCGTCGACGGCCGCCCCGACCTCCTCCGGCGCGAGCGAGCTCGGCCAGACGTGCGCGAGTGCGACGCCGAATGCGGGCGGCTCGGCGACCACCCGGTCGGTGATCGTCAGCGGCGTGAAACTTCCGTCGACCGAGAACGCGTTCACCGTCACTTCGCGGCCCGGGACGAGCTCCTCGACGAGGACGACACTGCTCCGCGACTCGCCGAGCGCGAGGTCGAACGCGGCCGCGAGCACGGACTCGTCCCGAACGAGCACGAGGCCCTTCTGCCCCTGGCGGTCGGGCGCCTTGACCACGCACGGGTAGCCGAAGCCGGCCCCGGCGGCCGCCGCCTCCTCGACCGTCGAGCAGACCACGTGGCGTGGGTGGGGCACGCCGGCCTCGGCGAACCGCTCGCGCTGCTTCAGCTTCGAGGTCGCGAGCACTGCGGTCGCGGGGTCGATCGGGTGCGAGAGCACGAGCCGCTCCGCGATCCTGGCGGCGATCGCGACCGGCCAGTCGATCCCCGGCGCGATCAGGCCGTCGATCCGCTCGGCGGTCGCCAGCCGGTCGATCTGCGGCTCGTCCTCGACGGAGATGATCGCCCGACGGTCGGCGAAGGCGAAGCCCGGCGCGGCCGGGTCGCGGTCGGCCGCGATCACATAGAGGTCACGCGCGCGGGCGGTCTTCGAGCAGCCCGAGCTGCCCCGCGCCCGCCCCTAGGACGAGAAGACGCGCTGCTCCTTCTGGAGGATGCCCCGCCACCAGCCGTCATTCTCGCGATACCACTCGACGGTACGCGCCAGGCCCTCCTCGAACGACGTGCGCGCGCGCCACCCGACGAGCCGTTCGGCCTTGTCCGTCGAGCCGATGTGGCGGTCGACCTGGCCGAGCCGCTCGTCGACGTAGGACTTGAGCGAATCCGGCTTACCGACCGCATCGAGCACCGCGTCGGCGATCTGCGAGACCGAGAGATCGACCCCGGTCGCGACGTTGATCACCTCGCCGGCGATCGCGTCGATGTCGGCGGCGATGATCGCCTCGATCGCCTCCGCGTCGTCGTCGACGTAGAGCCAGTCGCGGCTGGCGTGGCCGTCGCCGTGGATCGTCAGCGGCTGGTCGGTGAGCGCCTGCGTGATGAAGCGCGGGATCACCTTCTCCGGGTGCTGGCGCGGCCCGTAGTTGTTGAACGGCCGGACGATCACGACCGGGAGGTCGTACGTCGTGAAGTAGCTGTAGACGAGGCGGTCGGCGCCGGCCTTCGTCGCCGCGTACGGGCTGCGCGGGTTCAGCGGGTGCTCCTCGTCCATCGGGGCGTACTCCGCGGTGCCGTAGACCTCGCTGGACGAGATCAGGATGAACCGCTCGACCGGTGTCTCGCGGATCGCGTCGAGCAGGATCTGGGTGCCCTCGACGTTCGTGGTCACGAACTCGGAGGCGCCTTCCTCGATCGACTTCTCGACGTGCGACTCGGCGGCGGCGTTGACGATCACGTCCACCTCGGCGACGAGTTGGCGGACGAGGTCCTTGTCCCGGATGTCGCCGTGCACGAACGAGAGCCGCTCGTGCGCCATCACGTCCGCGAGGTTCTCGAGGTTCCCGGCGTAGGTGAGGGCGTCGAGCGAGACGACCTCGTAGGGCGTCGCCGCGAGCAAATGGCGGACGAACCCCGAGGAGATGAACCCGGCCCCGCCGGTGACGAGCACGCGCTTCATTTCCGCGGGAAGCCTACGGATACCATGGCCACCCGTGCGGAAGTGGTGGCTCGAATCGGTCCGGGACGCTCCGTCCGAGGAGGCCCACCGCCGGCTCGCGCGGTCGAACGCGCACACGGCGGTGCAGATCGAGACCGTCGAGGCGGTTCCGGCGGGAGCCGCCGACGGCGAGCCGTGGTCGCTCGACGAGCGCTTCCTCCAGGAGGCTCACCACACCCAGTACGGCCGCCCGTGGATCCTCGGCCGCTACATGTTCGACTTCCTGGTCGAGTCGGGGCTGCGGCCCGAGCACCGCCTGTGCGACTTCGGCTGCGGCGCGCTGCGGCTCGGCGTCTGGACGATCCCGTACCTCGACGCCGGCCACTACTTCGGGATCGACTCGCACCTGGAGAGCCTCGAGGCGGCCGCTGCGTACGAGATCCCGCTGCACGCGCTGGAGGTCAAGCGCCCCCGGCTGCTCTGGAGCCAGGACTTCGCGTTCTCGCACTTCGGCGCCCAGTTCGACTGGGTCGTGGACTTCTCCAGCTCGCAGAAGGTCGATCCGCCCGAGCTGCCGCGGCTGTTCGGGGAGCTCGTCGCCTCGCTCGCACCCGGAGGCCGGTTCCTGACCGCGCCGCGGCTGTCAGCGCCGCTGGAGTCGTACGCCGAGTGGGGCCTGACGCTCGTGCGCGAGGTCGAGCAGGACCTCCCGCGCTGCGCGGCCACGACTTTCCCTCCGCGACGACGTGGTGGGAGTTCATACGGACATGACCACTTCAGACGACTAGTCGTCAATACTGACCACTTGCTATCGTGTGGGCATGCGCACGATTCCGGCAGCGGAGTTCAAGGCTCAATGCTTGGCAATCCTCGATCGCGTCGACCCGGACGGGATCGTGATCACGAAACGGGGTCGGCCGGTTGCGAAGCTCCTGCCGCTCGGCGCCGATTCCAGTCGCTGATCGGAAGCCTGGCCGGAAAGCTCGAGATCAAGGGTGACGTGCTCACCACCGGGGTCCGGTGGGATGCTGAACCTTGACACGCACATCGTCCTCCACGCACTCGCCGGCGGCCTGACCCCCCGCGAGGAGAAGCTCCTGCGGCGCGAGCCGTGGAGCATCTCGGCGATCGTGCTCTGGGAGATCACGAAGCTCGCCCAGCTCGGGCGGATCGGGGTCGATCTCGATGACCCCGATCTCACACGTGCGCTGTCCCGGATTCAGGTCTGGCCGCTCGAGCTCGAGGTCTGCCGCGCGATTCCCGACCTCGATGTCTCGGGAGACCCGGCCGACGAGATCATCGCCGCGACGAGCATGGTCTACAACGTGCCGCTGGTCACGCGGGACCGGCAGCTCAAACGCTCGAAACTCGTTCCGCTGGCAAAGATCTAGAGCTCGCGCTCCACGGTGTAGAGCGGCCGCCCGCTCACGTCCCGCTGAATCCGCCCGAGGTACTCGCCGACCAGGGCGAGGATGAACCCCTGGACGCCCAGGACGAACAAGACCGCGACGCCGCCGAACAGAGGCCCCGGGAAATTGGAGTGGTCGATCCAGTACACGATCCCCCAACAGCCGAGCGCGAGCGCCAGCAGCGTGGAGATCGTGCCGAGCAGCAGGCCGATCCACTGGATCGGCTGCGGCCAGAATCCCGCGAGCACGGCGAGCGCGGTGCTGATCAGGCGAAGCGGCGAGTAGCGCGAGGCGCCGGCGCGGGCCGCGTGCCCGACGTCGACCTCGACGACACTCGCGCCGGTCGAGAGGACGAGCGCCTTCGTGAACTTCTGCTTGCCGATCGCGCCGAGCACGGGCTCGACCGCGTCGCGGCGGTACGCGTTGAATGCACAGCCGAAGTCGGAGATCGCGACCCCGGTGAAACGGCGGAGCATGCCGTTGATCAGGCGCGAGGGCAGCGTGCGCCCCCAGGAGTCGCGGCGCGCCGCCCGGCGGCCCGACGCAACGTCCGAGCCCGCCTCCACGGCCGCGATCAGCTTCGGAAGGTCCTCGGGCGGGTTCTGGAGGTCGCCGTCCATCGTCACGACGATCTCGCCGCGGGCACGGACGAGCCCCGCGTGCATCGCCGGGTGCTGGCCGAAGTTCCGCTTCAGCCGCACGCCGTGGATGCGGCCGTCCTCCTCGTGCAGCCGCTCGACGACGGCGAACGACCCGTCCGTCGAGCCGTCGTCGACGACGATCAGCTCGAAGTCGCGCCCGTCGAGCGCCGCGACCGCGCGGCGGCAGAGCTCCTCGAGCGAGCCCGCCTCGTTGAAGACGGTGACGACCACCGACACTTCGGGCGCGGGCGGGGCGTCGACGGCGACGGGCCGGGCCATGGGCGAGAAGTATGGCTATGTGAGAAAAGCCCTGCTCAGGCCCTGTCGAGCGCCAGCTGCGTCAGCGAGGCTCCCGATTCCCGGCGCCGCGCCCCGAGGGGCGGTGCGAGCCGCGGATCCGGTTCACGCCCCGCGTGATCCACAGCCGGCGTGAGACGATCACCGCGCGCTTCAAGGTGGCGGAGACCAACCAGGGCAAGGCGGTCGCCGGCGCGCTCGTCTACGCGATCGCGGTCACCAGGTCACGCCGTCCGGTCGGTGCCATGCGCTGTTGACTTCACGGCGGACAGGGCGGAGGATCGGCCGGTGAACAGGCCCCTTGGCGGGCGTGTGCTGCTGCTCGGCGCAGTAGGCGCGGTAGCCATGATCGGACAGTCCGGCGCCGGTCGGCTGGTCACGCCGCCGCCGGGAACGCCTGACCTCGCCGCAATGGCAATCCGCGGAAGCGACCTGCCGGGGGCGCGGGTGACGCGGCAAGGCTACTCCACGCCGGCCAAGTCGTTCGTCGCGTCATACCAGCGAACTCTCGACCTCCTCCCCTTCGGGCCGACGCGGCTGATCGCCGTCCAAAGCGAGGTGAACCTCGCGCGATCATCGGCCACCGCGCAACTGTTCGTCTCCCTGACTCCGCTGGTCGTCGTTCTGTTCGATCCGAAGAAGCTTGCTCGGTCGTTCGCTTCGACCTTTGGCATTCGCCCAACTCACGTTGGCATCTCGAAGGCCAGGAGGATCCGGGCCGGAGACGAGGGGTACGAGGCGACGGTGACGATCAGGACAAAATTCGACGAGATTCGGACCCTCCTGGTCTTCGTTCAGGTCGACCGGGTCGTCGACGTCGTCGTCGCCGTGGGCGCACCAAACGCGCCGGTCGGCCTCCGCGGGTCAGTGGCGCTCGCGAGACTCACCGCTGCACACACCCGTGAGGGTCTGCTCCCGATCAACATTTCGCCTCCACTCGTCAGCGGGACGGCCGCGCTCGGCCAGACGCTCACCGCCACTCCAGGCGTCTGGTCGAACAAGCCCTCCTCGTTCATGTACACGTGGCAGCGCTGCGATGCCGCCGGCGCGACGTGCAAGGACGCGGGCGGAGGGCCGACATACACCGTGACCACGGCGGACGGCGGCTCGACGCTGCGCGTCCAGGTCACGGCGACGAACTCCGTCGGGATGGCCAATGCCGTCTCCGCGACGACGGCTGCCGTCGCAGGCCCACCCGTCAGCACCGAGTCGCCCACGATCGCCGGAACGCCGGCCGTCGGCCAAGCGCTCACAGCGACGACCGGTACCTGGTCGGGCAACCCGACGAGCTTCGCGTACCAGTGGCAGCGGTGCGACCAGGCGGGCGCCGGCTGCGCCGCCGCCGCCGGCGCGAACGCGCAGACCTACACGGTGACCGCCTCGGACATCGGCTCGACGCTCCGTGTCGCGGTCACCGCGACCAACACAAACGGCTCCACGCTCGCGGTCTCTTCGCCCACCGCAATCGTCACCGGTTAGCGCCTGCGGCGCGGCAGACCCTCACCGGACGCCATTCGCCCGCTCGATGGGAAGCTCCCAAACATGGATGGTCGGCGGCTCCATGATCGAGGTCTGCACGATCCGGTCGATGCGCTCGCGCTGACCGGCCGGGAGCGTGCCGCCGCCCCGTACCAGCTAGACCCGGAGGAGCCGCGTCCTCCACCGCCGACCGCCCTCATCAAGCTCGCACGAGAGCCGGGCAGCTCGCGCGTCCCGAATCACGCGCTCAATCTCGGTCGGCGACACCTCAACGGGGCTGAATCGGCGAGGCGCGTTCTTCAGTTTCTTGTCGAGCCAACGCTCGGCGTCGAGGGAGAGCGGTCGTAGGTAGTAGACGGCTGGCCCTCGCCCGCTGCTCGTTGGTGGCATTACGCCGCCTCGTCTAGCACGGGCTGCAGCACCTCGACCTCGGCGGGCCTGCGACGCCTCGGGATTGAGAATGCGGCCAGGGCGCCGAGCGCGACCACGGCGGCACCGACGTACATGGCCGGGTTCAGCCCGTTCGAGAAAGTCTGCGGCGGGCTATAGCCGCCGTAGTGGGAGAAGATCGAGGCCAGCACCGCAACGCCGAATACGCCGCCGATCTCGCGGATCGCGTTGTTGGCGCCCGATGCCTGGCCCTCCTCCTGCGGCCGTACCGCCGAGAGCACGACGTTCGCGACCGGCGCGAAGAACAGCGCCCATCCCGATCCCGGAGATCACGAACGGCCGGCACCAGCGCGCGTAGGCGACCGTCGGGTGCGACGACCGCGGCGATCCAGGCGAGGCCGACCGCCTGGAGCGCTAGCCCGAGCGCCATGAGCGCGCGCCCGCCGATCCGGTCGGAGAGCGCGCCCGCGATCGGCGCGACGAAGATCGGCATCGCCGTCCACGGCAGGATGCGCAGGCCGGCGCTGAACGGCGAGTAGCCCTGCACGGTTGGAAGAACTGCGCGAGCAGGAAGATCGAGCCGAACATCCCGAAGAACATCAGCAGCGACGCGAGGTTCGTCGCCGCGAAGGTGCGGTTGCGGAAGAAGCGCATCGGCAGCATCGGCGTCCTCGTGCGCAGCTCCCAGAAGACGAACGCGGTCACGAGGACGGCGCCGGCGACGAGCGACATGACGATCTCCGGGCTCGACCAGCCCTGGCCGTTGCCGCGGACGAGGCCCCAGACGACGCCGAGCAGGCCGAGGCTCGCGAGCGCGACGCCCGGCAGGTCGAGCCTGTCGACGGGCCGTGGGTCTCGTCGAGTCGCCTCAGCGCGAGCGGGATCAGGACGAGGCCGAGCGGGACGTTGATCCAGAAGATCCACTGCCAGGAGAGACCGGAGACGACCGCGCCGCCGACGAGCGGGCCGAGTGCGACGGCGAGGCCGCCGATCCCGCCCCAGGCGCCGAGCGCGAGGCCGCGCTTCTCGGCCGGGACCGCCGCCGAGAGGATCGTCAGCGTCAGCGGCGCGATGATCGCGCCGCCGACCCCCTGTACCGCGCGGGCGGCGACGAGCGCGTCGATCGACGGCGCCAGCGCGGCCGCGGCAGAGGCGGCGGTGAAGATCCCGAGCCCGATCGCGAACATCCGCCGCCGGCCGAAGCGGTCGCCGAGCGCGGCGCCCGTCAGGAGCAGCACCGCGAAGGTCAGCGTGTAGGCGTTCACGGTCCACTCGAGCCCCTCGATGCTGGCCCCGAGGTCCTTGCGGATCACGGGCAGGGCGGTCGTGACGACGAGGTTGTCGAGGGTGACCATCACGAGCGCGAGCGAGGTGACGACGAATGTCCAGACGCGGTGCGGGTTCATCTGCTCCTCCTCTTGCTAGTGATTGCTTACTCACTTCGGTAGGCAAAAAATTTTCCGGTCTCCTTCGCTCGCGGAAGGCGAGCACCTTCTTCGCCCACGGCTCGTCGGCGTCGAGCAGGTCCATCGACGCGACGACGTTGATCAGCATCCCGCGCGCGAAGAACTGCGACAGCGTGTCGTCGTCGACACCCGGACGCATGCTCGACCAGCTCGACGAGCTCTCCGTAGCCCTTGCGGACGGCCGCGCAGATGTCCGGGTCCTCGCACGCGGCGTACGCCTGCATCTGGCGCGCGCAGCCGGTTCGGGTTCGATCGGATCAGCTCGCCGTAGAGCGTCGCCCATCGCCTTCAGCGCCTCCTCGCCGGTCTTGCCCTCTGCCGCCTGCGCGAACGTCTCGTGCGTCTCGCGCGAAGCACTGCTCGATCGCGGCGATGAAGAGCTCCTTCTTCGTGCGGAACAGGCGGAAGAGGTACGGCTGCGAGATGCCGGCCTTGCGGGCGATCTCGTCGGTCGACGCGCCCGAGAGGCCCTGCTCGGCGAAGACCTGCGAGCGCAGCGTCCAGGACTCTGCGCGCCGCTCCTCGGCCGACTTCCGTGTCTGTCGTCACGGGTTCCACGCGAAGTAAGTTATCACTCACTTACAACCGCTGTCAAGGCCTCCGCGACGCGGTCGAGCTCGGATTCGGTCAGCCGGGTGTGCAGCGGTAGCGCGAGCGCTCGCTCGAAGCACTCGTCCGCCCCGGGGAACTCCCCCTGGTCGCGATAGGCGGAGAGGCGGTGCAGCGCGTACGTCCCGATCTGGCACTGGATCCCCTGGGCGCGGAGGGCGGTCATCGCCTCGTCGCGGCGGTCGAGCTGGATCACGTACGCCTGCCAGCCGTGGCGGTCGCCCTCGTCGGCGTCGGGGAGCCTGACCGGGAGCCCGGCGAGGCGCTCGGCGTAGCCGGCGGCGATCCGCTCGCGTGCGGCGAGCAACTCCTCGAGCCGGCGGACCTGCGGGATGCCGATCGCGCAGAGGATGTCCGGGAGCCGGTAGTTCGTCGAGCCGCGGGGCATGTCGTCGTAGCGGTCGGAGGGGCTCCAGCCGTGGTGGCGGGCCGAGCGGACGCGCTCGGCGAGCTCGGCGTCGTCGGTCGTGACGGCGCCGCCCTCGCCGGTCGTGACGATCTTGCGCGGGTGGAACGAGAGGCAGCCCGCGGCGCCGAGGCTTCCGCAGGGACGGCCCTGGCGCTCGGCGCCCAGCGCGCCGGCGGCGTCCTCGAGCAGCGTGGCGTCGGGAAGCTCCTCGAGCCGCGCCGGGCGGCCGAAGAGGTGGACCGGAAGGATCGCCTTCGTGCGCGGCGTGACCTCGATCTTCGCCGGGTCGAGGTTGAACGTCTCCGGATCGACGTCGACGAGCACCGGCGTCGCGCCCGCAAGCGCGACCACGTTCGCGGTGGCGGGGAACGTGTAGGCGGGAACGATCACCTCGTCGCCGGGGCCGATTCCCGAGCGCGAGCACGGCGAGGTGGAGCGCCGCGGTGCCGGACGAGACGACGACGGCGTGCTCGGTGCCGCACGCGCGCGCGAGCTCAGCCTCGAGCTCGGCCACCTTCGGGCCCATCGTCAGCTGGCCGGTCGCGAGCACGGCCGCGACCTCGGCGAGCTCCTCCTCGCCGACGTCCGGCCGCGCTAGGCGGACGTCAGCGCTCTCGCCCGGTACCACGCGATCGTCTTCTCGAGGCCCTCGTCGAGCTCGACCTTGGGCTCGAAGCCGAGCAGCGTGCGCGCCTTGTCGACGTTCGGGATCCGCAGCTCGACGTCGAGGTAGTGGATCGGCTGGAAGACGAGCTCGCCCGGGCAGCCGGAGAGCTGCTTGATCCGGCGGGCGAGATCGAAGATCGTCACCGCCGAGCGGGCGTTCCCGATGTTGAAGCTCTCGCCGATCGCGTTCTCGTGCTCGAGCGCGAGCATCAGGCCCTCGACCATGTCGTCCACGTAGCACCAGGCGCGGATCTGCGAGCCGTCGCCGTGGATCGTCAGGTCGCGGCCGGCGAGCGCAGCCTCGATGAAGGCGCGGATCGCGCCGCCGCCGATCTGGCCCGGGCCGTACACGTTGAACGGGCGGACCGAGACGGTCGGGAGGCCGAACTCCTGGTGGTAGGCGTGCGCCATGTGCTCGCCGGCGAGCTTCGAGACGGCGTACGTCCAGCGGGCCTCGCCGACCGAGCCCTGCGTCGTCGCGCTCGTCTCGTCGACGCGGAAGGCGTAGGTGCCGAAGACCTCGCTGGTCGAGAACTCGATCAGGCGCTCGACCGTGTCCTTCGTCGCGAGCGCGGCCTCGAGCGCGTTGTAGGTCCCGATCAGGTTCACGCGCATCGTCCGGACGGGGCTCTCGAGGACGGTGTCGACGCCGGCGATCGCGGCGGCGTGGACGACGTGGGTCGCGCCGCGGGTCAGCTCCGTGAGGGAGTCCGCGTCGAGGACGTCACCCTGGTGGAAGTGGAAGTTCGGGTGGTCGGCGAGGTCGGTGCCGCCGAGCGCGTCGCGGTGGAGGTTGTCGACGGCGACGATCTCGTTGTCGTCGACGAGGCGTCTCGCGAGCGTCGTGCCGATGAAGCCCGCGCCGCCTGTGATCAGGATCTTCTTGCCGCTCAGCGCCATTTCCGCGTTCGAGTCTAGTCTCAGGGTGTGCCGGTCGCTCTGGTCGCCTTGGCGCTATCTGGGACACCGTCTACGCAGCTGACCGTGACGTTCCCGGTGCGGCTGTAGCATCGCCCGCGGAGTGAAGAGCGTCCTCTTCGTCGGCGCAGGCCGCCATCAGCGGCGCGCGATCCTGCGCGCCAAGCAGCTCGGGCTGCGGGTCGTCGCGGTCGACCGCAACCCGGAGGCGGTCGGGCTGCCCCACGCCGACGAGGCGCACGTCGTCGATTTCGCGGAGGTCGAGGCGGTGATCGCGGTTGCGCGTGCGGCCGGGGTCGACGGTGTGCTGACGGTTTCCGCAGACCGGGCGGTGCCGGTCGTGGCAGCGGTGGCGGAGGAGCTCGGCCTGCCGGGGATCGGCTCGGCGACCGCGCACCTGATGACCCACAAGGTCGCGATGCGACGCCGGCTCGCCGAGGGAGGCGTCCCGCAGCCGCGGTTCGCCGCGGTACGCGTGCGGCGGGAGGCGGCGCCGGCGGCGGACACGGTCGGCTTCCCCGCGGTGCTGAAGCCGGCCGACTCCGGCGGGCAGCGCGGGCTGTTCCAGCTGCGGTCGTTCGACGACCTCGACCGGCACCTGCACGCCGCGCTCGCGGAGTCGCCGTCGGACGAGGCGATCGTCGAGGAGTTCGTCGACGGGCTGGAGCTGAACGGGCTGGTCGTCGTCCGCGGCGGCCATGCGTACCCGTTGCTGTTGTCGGACCGGCTGCGGCCGAGCGGCGAGGGTTTCGGGGTCGGCTGGATCCACTCGTACCCGTCGAAGCTGTTCGGCGACGTGCTGGAGGAGGCGCAGCGCGTTGCGGTCCGCGCGGTGGTGACGCTCGGGCTGAAGGACGGCATCGCGTTCCCGCAGCTGATCGTCTCGCAAGGCCGGGCGCTGGTCGTCGAGGTCGCCGCCCGCATCCCCGGGCGGCCAGATGGCCGACCTCGCGTTCCACGCCCTCGGCGTCGACCTCGTCGAGATCGCGCTGAAGCAGGCGCTCGGCGAGGAGGTGCCGGACGAGATCGTCATCCCCCGCCACTCCCGCCCGACGGCGATCCGCTTCCTCACCGCCCGCCCCGGCCCGCTCCCGCTCGGCAAGGTGCGGAAGGTCAGCGGCCTCGACCGTGTTCTCCAGGCCCCAGGCGTCGTCCAGGCCGACGTCTTCCTCCAGACCGGCGAGACGATCCGCCCCGTGCGGCTCGACGGCGACCGCCGCGGCTACGTGATCGCCACCGGCCAGACGAACGTCCAGGCCCTCGAGCGGGCGGAGGCGGCCGCGCGACTCCTCTACGTCGAGACCGAATAGGCCATGCCGATGTGTCAGACCCAGCGCCGGAAGCGTCACAGGGGTGTGACGTGAGCTGCGCGTTCGATCTCGGGCACTACCGCGAGCTGCTCGAGGCGGCGCACGCCGGCGGGTACCGGTTCTCCTACTTCGACCACGAGCCGGAGGCCGGCGACCTCTTGCTGCGGCACGACGTCGACCTGTCGCTGGAGGCGGCGCTGGAGATGGCCGAGGTCGAGGCGGACGCAGACGCGGTGGCGACCTACTTCCTGATGAGGCGGAGCGAGTTCTACAACCTCGATTCACCGTCGGGTGACGCGGCGATCGAGCGGTTGCGCGGGCTGGGGCACCGGGTCGGCCTCCATGCCGTCTGGCCTCAGGTCGACAGCGACCCGCGGTTCGACGCGGTGCTCGCCTGGCACAACCCCGACCCCGAGTACATGCGGGAGCCCGTCGACGGGCTGACCAACGTGATGACTGCCCCGTGGGCCGACGTCTACCGCTCCGACTCGAACCAGCACTGGCGGCAGGGGTGCCCGCACGAGGAGCTCCGCGCCGGCGCGTTCGAGCAGCTGCAGCTGCTGACCCACCCGGAGATCTGGGTCTACCCGGGCGCGACGATGCGCGAGACGATGCTGGCGATGCTCGACGCCGAGCGCGAGCTGCGGCTCGGCAGCTCGAGGCGGACAGGATCGACCTCGTGAAGCAGACGACCGTCCTCGTCTCCGCCTGCGGGGCGCCCGGCACGGCCGCGCTGCTGCGCGCGTTGCGCGAGAACGGCGAGCGGCCTGTGCGCCTGTCGGCACCGACATGTCAGAGCTCGCGATCGGCCGGCACCTCGCGGACGCATTCCACCGGGTTCCGGCGGGCTCCGACCCCGGCTTCGCGGACGCGATGCTCGAGGTCTGCCATGCCGAGCACGTGGACGCGATCCTGCCCCAGTCCTCGTTCGACCTGCTCGGCCTCGCCGAGGCGAAGGACCGCTTCGAGGGGATCGCCGTGCTCGTCTCCTCGCCGGAGGCGATCCGCCGCTCGAACGACAAGGCCGAGACGTACGCGCATGCTCGACCGGATCGGCGTGCAAGGGCCCGGCGTGGCGGCGCGTCGCCGGCGCGGACGCCGTCGCCGCGGCCGCCCGCGAGCTCGGCTACCCCGGCCGCGACGTCTGCATGAAGCCCGTGTTCTCGTCGGGCTCGCGCGGGTTCCGCGTCCTCTCCGCCTCGGCCGACCGGCACGAGCAGCTGCTGACGAACCGCCCCGGCGTCGCGGAGGCGCTGCGGCTCGAGGACCTCCAGGAGCTCCTCGGCGACGACCCGACCGAGCTGCTCGTGATGGAGCTCGCGACCGGCAAGGAGCGGACGATCGACGGGATCGCCGTCGGCGGGCGGATCGCGCTCGGCCACCCGAAGACGCGCGAGGCGATGCGCGCCGGGCTCGCGATGTACTTCGAGACGCTCGACGACCCCGGCCTGATGGAGACCGCCCGGAAGATCGTCGCGGAGCTCGGGCTCGACCACTTCTTCAACATCCAGCTCGTCGGCGAGCACGTGATCGAGATCAACCCGCGGATCTCGACGATCGTCTACCAGGAGGACCTGAACCTCCCGTGGCTCGGGATCAAGCACGCGCTCGGCGAGATCACAGAGGAGGAGCTCGGCGAGCTCGCCGTCGCGGATCCGGCCGACGCGGCGGCGCTGCGGTACTTCGACCAGGTGGAGTGGGACGCCGGAGCGAGCTCGCGGCCTCGTCGCGTGAGCTGAACGGCCGCTCCGCGTCACCACTGCCCGGTGAACACCGCCGGCGTCCCGTGGCAGAACGTGCAGGCGCTGCGGCGCAAGGGCGTCGACGCCCGGCTCGTCGTCTTCGAGCGCTACAAGCTCCACCCCGAGGCGGACTGGTCGCTCGACCGGCGGCGACGGCTTCCTGCGCAGGCAGCTGGTCCAGGGCCGGGCGATCGCCCGCCTCCTCCCCGACACCGACGTCTTCCACTTCTACTTCGGGCTGACGCTGATCCCGAAATCCCTGCAATTCCCGCTATTGCGGGCCACCGGCAAGCGCTCGGTGATGCACTTCCTCGGCTCCGACATCCGCGGCAAGCCGCCCGCCGAGCTGGCCTGGGCGAACAAGGCGGGCGCGCAGATCGTCGGCTCCTACGACGCGATCCGCTGGGTGCCCGACGCCGAGGTCGTCCCGCCCGGGATCGACCTCCGCGACTACACGCCGCACCCGCCCTCCGACGCGCCGCGGCCCGTCGTCCTCCACGCCCCCTCGAGCCGCCGCCGCAAGGGCACCGAGCACGTGATCGCCGCCTGCGAGCAGCTCCCGGTCGAGCTCGAGATCGTCGAGGGCCTGCACCACGACGAGGCGCGCCGGCGCTACGAGCGCGCCGACATCGTCGTCGACCAGCTGAACGCCGGCTGGTACGGCCTGTTCGCGATCGAGGCGATGGCGCTCGGCAAGCCGGTCGTCACCTTCCTCCACGAGGAGGCGGTCGCACGCGCAGAAGCGGCCTTCGACACGCGCGTCCCGATCGTCAGCGCCACCGCCGAGACGCTCGTCGACAAGCTCCGCCCCCTCGTCGAGGACGCGGCCGAACGCCGCCGCATCGGCGCCGCGAGCCGCGCCTACGTCGAGCAGATCCACGACGCCGACCGGATCGCCGACCGCCTGCTCGACATCTACTCTCGCCTCCAGTGAGCCTCGCCATGCAGGTCAAGCGGCTCGGCAAGCACACGGCCGTGTACGGCCTCGGCGGGCTGATCTCGCGGATCCTCGCCGTCCTCCTCCTCCCGCTCTACACGAGCTACCTCGGCCCGCGCGGCTTCGGGAAGATCGAGACCGTCGTCGCCTTCACGACCGTGCTCGTGATCCTCCTCCGCATGGGGATCTCGAGCGCGTTCTTCCGCTTCTACTTCGACACGAAGGACGAGGCGCAGCGGACGCTCGTCGTCCGCACGAGCTTCTGGTTCACGATGACGATGGCGACCGCCGGCCTCGTCGTCGGCTGGGCGCTCGCCGACCCGATCGCCGACTGGCTCCGGCTCGGCAACGACCCGTGGCTCGTCCGCGCGGCGTTCGTCGGGCTCTGGGCGCAGATGAACTACGAGCAGCTGACCTCGCTCTTCCGGGTCGAGGAGCGGTCGACCGCGTTCGTCGCCGCCAGCGTCGCGAACGTGCTGATCACCGTCGGCGCGACCGTCCTGCTCGTCGTCGGTCTCCACAAGGGCCCGACCGGCGCCGTCGTCGGCAACTTCATCGGCACGCTCACCGTCTACGTCGCGCTGCTCGGCTACCGCCGCTACCAGCTCGGCCTCCAGTTCTCCCGGGACCTGCTCCGGCAGATGAACCACTTCGGCATGCCGCTCGTCCCGAGCGCGCTCGCGCTCTGGGCGATCAACTTCATCGACCGGATCTTCATCGCCCAGTACAAGGGCCAGGCCGAGGTCGGCGTCTACTCGGTCGCCGTCCGGATCTCCTCGGCGATCGTCTTCCTGATGATCGCCTTCCGTCTCGCCTGGCCGGCGTTCGCGTATTCGATCGAGGACGACCGCGAGGCCAAGCGCGCCTACTCGTACGTCCTCACCTACCTGCTGTTCGTCTGCTGCTGGCTCTCGGTCGCGCTCGGCGTGCTCGCCCCGTGGCTCGTCGACCTGCTCGCCCCGAAGCACTCGTTCCACCGCGCCGCCGACGCCGTCGCCCTGCTCTCCTTCGCCGCCACCGCCTACGCCGGCTACACGGTCGTCGCGATCGGGATCGGCCGCGCGCGCCAGACCCAGTTCAACTGGGTCGTCTCGGGCGCGGCCGCCGCGATCAACGTCGTCCTCAACGTCATCCTGATCCCGCCCTACGGGATGATCGGCGCCGCGATCTCGACCGCCGCCGCCTACCTCGCCCTCTTCCTGATGATGGTGTGGAACTCGAGCCGCGTGTATCCGGTCGCCTACCAGTGGCGGCGCGTGCTGATCCTCGCCTCCGTCGCGATCGGGCTGACCGTGCTCGGCAGCGTGGTCGACGTCCCGCTCGCGGTCGCGATCCTGATCGCGCTCAGCTACCCGCTCGTGCTTCTACCCCTGCGCTTCTACCTGCCCGCCGAGCGCCGACGCCTCCGCGGCCTCTTCGGCTCCGCCTGAGCGCCGCACGACCAGCGACCCGAGCACGAGCAGATCGATCCGCGTCCGCTGGAACGTCTCCACCGCGTCGGCCGGCGTCATCACGATCGGCTCGTTCTCGTCGAACGACGTGTTCAGCACCATCGGCACGCCCGTGCGCCGCTCGAACTCCTGGATCAGCCGGTGGTAGCGCGGGTTCGTCTCCCGCCGAACCGTCTGCAGGCGACCCGTGTCGTCGACATGGTTGACGCCCGGGATCAGCTCCCGCTTGTCGGCACGCGTCCGGTAGACGAGCACCATGAAGGGCGAGGGGTGGTCCTGCTCGAACCACTCCGCCGAGCGCTCCGCGAGCACCGACGGCGCGAACGGCCGGAACGGCTCGCGGTACTTGACCCGGGCGTTGAGAACGTCCTTGATCTCGTGCCGGCGCGGGTCGGCGAGGATCGACCGGTCGCCCAGCGCGCGCGGCCCGAACTCCATCCGGCCCTGGAACCAGCCGACGACGTCGCCCGCGTCGATCCGCTCGGCGACGAGCGCACAGAGCTCCTCCTCGTCGAGGCGCTGCGACTCGATTCCGGCCGCCGCGAGCGCTGTGGCGCACTCCTCGTCCGTGTATTGCGGCCCCCAGAAGGCGTGCTCCATCGTGAACCCGCGCGTGGCCGCGACCTGGAGCGCAGCGCCGACCGCTGTGCCCGAGTCGCTCGCCGCCGGCTGGACGAAGACCTGCCGGAACGGCGTCTCGCGCAGGATCCGGCCGTTCGCGACCGCGTTCAGCGCGACCCCGCCTGCGAGACACAACCGCGGCAGCCTCGTCCGCTCCCAGAGCGCCTGCGGCGAGCCGTAGGTAGTGCTCCTCCAGCACGGCCTGGAGCGACGCGGCGACGTCCTCGTGGTGTGCGGTGAGCTCGGCCTCGGGCGACGCGCGCCGGCCCCAGTAGCTCCTCGAGCTTCGGCGAGAACAGGCGGCCGACCGAGGGCGTCCCCTCCGCCCACGCGAGCTCCATCGGGTGCTCGTGGTGCGTGAAGTAGTCGAGATCGAGCTCGAACAGCTCGCCGCTCGGGCGGACGAGCCGGTGCAGCTCGTCCGTGAAGCGCGGGGTCCCGTACGGCGCGAGGCCCATCACCTTCCCCTCGTCGCCGTAGTTGGGGAAGCCGAGCCACTGCGTGACGGCGGTGTAGAGCACGCCGAGCGAGTGCGGGAACGCGACGCGCTCGAGCACTTCCAGCGACGAGCCCCGGCCGTGCGCGAGCATCGTGCTCACCCCGTCGCCGAAGGCGTCGACCGAGAGCACCGCAGCGTCCTCGAACCCGGACGGGAAGAACGCGCTTGCGAGGTGCGCGACGTGGTGCTCGACGAAGTGCCACTCGCAGTCGAACCCGAGCTCCGCGCGCGGGTCCGCGGGGACCGACTGCTCGAGGCAGCCGACCGCGACCGCATCGGGAGACGAAAGGCCCGCCTCCGCCAGGCACCAGGCCGCCGCCAGCGACGGGAAGCCGGCGACGTGCTTCACCCGGGAGAAGCGCTCCTCCTCCGCCGCGGCGACGAGCCGGCCGTCGACGACGAGCGCAGCGGCGGCATCGCCGTGATACGCGTTCAGGCCGAGGATCGCCGCCAAGCCGTGATCCTAGACCGTCTTAGCTCCCTCTCAGGTTCCGTTCAGGGGCCGTTCAGGGACGGCTGATGCGATGCACGTGCACACATCCCGAAAGGAACAGACTCATGCGTCGCATCATCCCCCTCTCCATCGTCGCGCTCGCGTCAGCCGCTCTCGCGGTCGGCGCCTTCGCGCTGATCTCGCCCGGCGGGTCGAAGACCGTCGTCCGCCAGGTCGCCGTCCCCGGCGCTCAGCCCGCGGCTTCGACCTCGAACCTGTCCGTCACGGGCGTCTACAACCAGGCCCGCGACGGCGTCGTCGAGATCACCGTCAAGTCGACGTCCTCCGACGGCGGCGGGTTGCCGTTCGGCGGCGGCTCGCAGACCCAGCAGGCCCTCGGGTCCGGCTTCGTCTACGACACGAACGGCCACATCGTCACGAACCAGCACGTCGTCGACGGGGCCCAGTCGATCTCCGTTCGCTTCTGGAACGGCGCCACCTACCGCGCGCACGCTCGTCGGGTCCGACCCGTCGACCGACATCGCGGTGATCAAGGTCGCCGCGCCGGCGTCGATGCTGCACCCGC
This sequence comes from uncultured Actinomycetes bacterium, assembly GCA_963779025.1. GTDB lineage: Bacteria > Actinomycetota > Thermoleophilia > Gaiellales > Gaiellaceae > DATBLE01. Next base: position 255,090 of record CAVZWR010000019.1, on the reverse strand, counting down.
TCGCCCTCGGCGACTCCGGCTCCTTGCAGGTCGGCCAGGGCGTCGTCGCGATCGGCAGCCCGTTCGGTCTCCAGGAGACCGTCACGGCCGGCATCGTCAGCGCCCTTCATCGTGAGATGACGGCGCCGAACAACTTCACGATCGCCGACTCCATCCAGACCGACGCAGCGATCAACCACGGCAACTCCGGCGGCCCGCTGCTCACCCTGGACGGCAAGGTGATCGGCGTCAACGCACAGATCGAGAGCGACTCCGGCGGCAGCGACGGCGTCGGCTTCGCGATCCCGGCGAGCACCGTGCGCTCGATCGCCTCGCAGCTGATCGGCAGCGGCAGCGTCAAGCACGCCTACCTCGGGGTCGGCATCGCCAGCGCCCAGAACGGCGTGAAGCTGACCGAGGTTCGCCCCGGCACGCCCGCCGCCCAGGCCGGCCTCCAGAGCGGTGACGTCGTCACCGCCGTCGGCGGCCGGCAGGTCCGCGCGGCCGACGAGCTCGGCACCGCGATCGACGCGAAGAAGCCCGGCGACCGCGTGACGCTCACGTACACGCGGAACGGCGCGAGCCACACCGTCACGGTGACGCTCGCCGAGCGCCCCTCCTAGTCGGTTCGAACTGCCTGGGGACAGGTCTACGGGCCTGTCCCCAGATAGTCCAGCGCAGTGCGAACGAACACCGCGATCCCGTTCCGGAACGCGTTCTCGTCGATCGTGAACCGCGGATGGTGGTGTGGGGGCCGGCCCTTCTCGCCCGCGCCGACGACGAAGAACACGCCCGGCGCGCGCGACAGGTAGGCGGAGAAGTCCTCGCCGCCCATGATCGGCGGCTGCTCGACCAGAACGTCCTCGCCGAGCTCCGCGACGGCGGCCGCGCGGACGAGCTCGGCGGCCCCGGCGTCGTTGACCACCGGGTCGTAGCCCTCGACGTACTCGAACGAGTAGCCCGCCCCGTGGGCCTCCGTCACGCCGCGGAGCACGCGCTCCATGCCGGCGCGCACCGTGGTGCGCACCTCGGGGTCGAACGTCCGCACCGTCCCGGCCAGCTTCACCGCCTCGGGGATGACGTTGTGCGCCGAGCCGCCCTCGAATCTCGTCACGGAAACGACCGCGGACTTGATCGGGTCGACCGACCGCGAGACCAGCTGCTGGAACGCCAGGACGACCTCGCTCGCGACCACGATCGGGTCGACGGCCTGGTGCGGCATCGCGGCGTGGCCGCCCTTGCCCTGTACCTCGGCATCCCAGATGTCCGCCGCCGCGGTCATCGGCCCGACAGGCGCGGCGATCTTCCCGACCTCCACCGTCGAGAACAGGTGGGCGCCGACGATCGAGATCGACCCCGTCCATCACCCCCGCCTCGACGAAGGCGCGCCCGCCACCCGGGGGGACTTCCTCGGCCGGCTGGAAGAGGAAGCGCACCTCGCCGGCCAGCTCGTCGCGGCGGCCGACCAGCACCTTGGCCGCGGCGAGCAGCATGGCGGTGTGGCCGTCGTGGCCGCAGGCGTGCATCGCTCCCGGGCGCGTCGAGGCGAACTCGAGGCCGGTCTCCTCGGTGATCGGCAGCGCGTCGATGTCGGCGCGCAGGGCGAGCGTCTTGCCGGGACGCGCGCCGTACAGCCGGGCGACGACGCCCGTTTCCGTCGGCCGCTCGACCTCGAGGCCGCCGATCCCGGCGAGCTCGTCCTCGATGAACCGGGTCGTCTCGTGCTCCTCGAAGGAGAGCTCAGGGTTCGCGTGCAGATGGCGCCGCCAGGCGATCGTCTGCTGTTCGAGGTCGGGACTGACCAGCACGGCCGGATACTAGGGACAGACCCCGATTCGGGGTCTGTCCCTAGCTCGTGTGTTGCCCTAGGCGGCGAGCTCGAGCGCGGGCTCCGGCTCCGCTACCGGAACCTGCTGGAGCTCCTCGCGCCGGATCAGGAGCAGTCCGGCGAGGATCCCGACCGCCGCGATCCCCACGCCGACCATGAAGGCGAGCGTGAAGCCGGAGACGAGCGCCGGGTGCAGCGCACTGCCTGCAGCGACCTTGTCGCTCGTCCGCGTGGTCGCGATCGTGGACAGGATCGCGATCCCGAGCGCGCCGCCGATCTGCTGCGACGTGTTGATCAGGCCCGAGGCGAGCCCCGCCTCGGACGGCTGGACTCCGGCGAGGGCCGCGATCGAGATCGGCACGAACGAGAAGCCGATCCCGAGTGCGACCAGCAGGAAGCCGGGGAGCAGGTCGCCGACGTACGTGCCGTGCACCGAGACCTGCGTGAAGAACACGAGCCCGCCCGTCAGCGCGACCATCCCGATCACGAGCACCGGCTTGACGCCGAGCCGCGTGACGAGCTGCGCCGCGACAATCGAGGTCAGGATCGCCGTCCCCGCCACCGCCAGGTACCCGACGCCGGTCTTCAGCGGGGAGTACCCGAGCACCTGCTGCATGTACAGCGTCAGCATCAGGAACATCGAGAACAGTGCCGTCCCCATGATGAAACCGGCGACGTTGGCACCCGCGACGGTCTTCGTCCGGAGCAGGCCGAACCGCATCAGCGGCTCGGGGTGCCGCTGCTCCCAGACGGCGAACGATGCGAGGAGCACCACGGATCCGGCGAAGAAGCCCAGCGTCTTCGCCGAGCCCCAGCCGTTGTTGCCCGCCTGCGTGATCGCGTAGACCAGCGAGGACAGGCCGCCGGTGACGAGCACCGCACCGAGCGCGTCGAACGAGCGCACGCTTGCGTCGCGGCTCTCGTTCAGGAGGAACGGCGCGAGGATGAAGGCCGCCACCCCGACCGGCACGTTGAGGAAGAAGATCCACTCCCAGCTCAGCAGGTCCGTGAGGATGCCGCCGAGCAGGACGCCTGCGGCCGCGCCGAACCCGCCGACCGCGCCCCACACGCCGAGCGCGATGTTGCGCTCGCGCCCTTCGCTGAACGTGGTCGTCAGGATCGACAGAGCCGCCGGCGTGACGATCGCCGCGCCGAGCCCCTGGGCCGAGCGCGCCACGAGCAGCGACGCCTCCGACCAGGCGAGGCCCGCGAAGAGCGAGGCCACCGTGAAGACGACGAGGCCGATGAGGAACAACCGGCGTCGTCCCAGCAGGTCGGCCGCCCGCCCGCCGAGGAGCAGGAAGCCGCCGAAGAAGAGTGCGTACGCGCTGATCACCCACTGCAGGTCCTGCTGCGAGAACCCGAGGTCGATCTTGATCGAGGGCAGCGCCACGTTCACGATCGCGATGTCGAGGACGACCATGAACTGGACGACCGCCAGCAGGCCCAGCGCCAGCCACTTGCGCCGTTCCGAGGTCACCATTTCAAGCCCTTTCTTCTTGTTTTGTAGGTCACGCTTGCACCCTAGCAGTTCTTACTTGTTCTTTGCAAGTATTCTCTTCACAACAGCAAGTAGTCGCGCTACCATGTGGGCATGAGCAAGCGGAGCTACGACCAGTACTGCCCCGTGGCGCACGCGCTCGACCTGATCGGCGAGCGCTGGGCGATGCTGGTCGTCAAGGAGCTGATGCACGGCCCGCAGCGCTACACCGACCTCGCCGAGCACCTGCCCGGGATCGGCACGAACATCCTCGCGGCGCGCCTGCGCTCGCTCGAGGATTGCGGCGTGATCGCGAAGCGAACGCTGCCGCCGCCGGCCGCCTCACGCGTCTACGAGCTGACCGACTACGGCCGCGAGCTGAAGCCGGTGATGCGGGAGCTCGCCGTCTGGGGCGCGCGCTCCCTCGGCCCGCCGACGGACAAGGACGAGCTTTTCGAAGGCTGGCTCGCGAACGCCGTCGACACGATGCTCGGCCCGTTCGCCACCGAGGGGACGTTCGAGTTTCGCGTCGGGGACGAGGTCGCAACGCTCGAAGACGGCGTCGGGCGGGACGGGCCCGCCGACGACCCGGACGTGGTCGTGACCGCCAAGCCGGAGGGCATCTACTACCTGTTGATCGAGCACCGCATCGACGGCGCCACAGTCGAGGGCAACTACACGCTCCTCGAGCAAGTGCTCGCGGCCGCGGCGCCCAGCGAGCCCACCGCCGCTGTCGGCGTGCCTGCGAGTTAGCAGAAGTACCCCTTTTTGCGCCTCGGGGGAGGCGGGGAGCGCTGGGCAATTCCGCTCATGCCGCGCGCCGCCCCGATCGTAGCCTTGGTTACGAGCGAATCCGTGTGCTGAAGGGTGGTGTTCGCTGTGAGGATCGTTGGCTGGCGGGCTGATCGACGGCCGGTGGATCGGCTTCTGGCTGCGGTGGGCGAGACGAAGCCGGCGACCGTGCAGCCTTCCGGCGAGTCCATCGGCACGGAGCGCTCGCGTTCGCCGTGGCGCTGGCTTCCGTGGTCGCCGGGGTGACGCCCGGTCCGGCGCAGGCGGCCGGCGCGCCGGAGTTCACGATGGTCCCCAGCCGCGGCCTGGTCGGAAGCTTCGGCGGCTTCGGCGGGCAGTTCAACCAGCACGTATTCGCGGACATCAGCGGGCCGCCGCCGAATCTCCCGGGTCTGGAGGCCAAGATGCTGGCGCTCGGGCCGGGGTACGTCCGGGTGTTCTACAACAACAGCGAGTGGACGTTCCCCGACCGGATGGCCTCGTTCGTCCGGACGGTGCAGCTCGCGAACCGTGCGGGGGCGACGATCGAGGTCGCGTGGCAGGGGGGCACGTTCGCGTTCGCGATGCAGAACATGCCGCGCTTCGCCGACGTCCTCGCCGACCTGCTCGAGCACCAAGGCATCCCCGGCCCGCTCTGGGTGTCGCTGTACAACGAGCCGAACTCGAATCTGCTGAGCCTTCCCCAGTACGAGCAAACCTATCGGCTGCTCGACGACGAGCTGCGCGCCCGCGGCGTGCGCGATCGGATCCACTTCATGGGTGGGGGCATCCTGGCCGCGACGAGCGGGCTCGGGCAGTCGCAGGCCGACTGGTACTGGTACATGGCGACCCATATGGGCGACCTGCTCGACGGTTGGGCGCCGCACATCTACTGGGACTTCTGGGACACCCCGAAGATCGAGCGGCGGCTGACCGAGGTGCGGAGGATCTTCGCCGCGATTCCCGAACAGCTGCGGCGCCCGCTCTACGTGACGGAGTTCGGCGTCCGCGGCCTCCGAACCTTCGAGGGCGAGCTCACCTTCGAGCCAGGTTTCTACCCGGACGGCGCCGGGATCGCGGCGACGACGAAGGCTGCGTTCCAGGAGGCGTGGCTCATGATCCGTGCCACTCAGCTCAGCTACGTCGCGGTGGCCAAGTGGGACCTCTACGACGCGACCTACGACATCGGCACGCAGGACTACTCCGCGATCGGGCCGGGCGTCGACGGCTGGACGATCCGCCCTCTCTACCGCCTGTTGCAGCTGATGACGCGGACGGTGAGCCCGGTCGGCGGCAGCATCGTCGACCTCGTGCCGGCCGCCGGCGCCGACCTGAGGAAGCTGCTCACGGCGTACATCGCGCCGTCGGGCGACGTCACGATCCTCGGTCTCGACACCGACGGCGCCGCGATCGCAGCGGGCTGGGATCCGGTCGTCTACAGCCTCGGCGGTCTTACGCCCAACACGCGGTTCCGCCTGCTCATCTGGAACGCCGACGGGAGCGGCACGAACATCGACATCGGGTTCGTCGACACCGACTCGAACGGAACGATCGAGTTCTCGGTCCCGCTCCAGGGCGTGTTCGCGCTCACGACTGTGCCCCTCGGCACGCTCCCGTGGTGAGCTAGCGGTGGCGGGCTCGACAGCTCCAACCCCGGAGGCGATCACCAGGTCGGCTCTGCTGCGGCGCACCGGCGTGGCCGCGGCCGCCCTGGCCTTCGGCGGTGCGACGGGACGTCGCGCGTTTGCGGGCCCTCTGAAGTACGCGGGCCGCCAGCTCAAGGGCAGCCTCTCGATCGCTCAATGGCGGCACTTCATGCCGGAGTACGACGTCTGGTTCAACGGGACGTGGGCGAAGACCTGGGGTGAGAAGAACGACGTCCAGGTCGACATCGACCAGCTCTACACCACGCGCCTCCCGCCGCTGGCCGCGGCAGAGGTGAAGGCGCAGCAGGGCCATGACATCTTCGGCTTCCAGGCCCCGCCGGCGGCGTACGAGGACCAGGTGATCGACCACGCCGCGATCGTCAGCGAGATCGAGCGGGCCGTCGGCGCGTACGGCGATGTGGGAATGCGAAGCACGTACAACCCGAAGACGAAGAAGTACTTCGGCGTCTCCGACTATTACGTCCCCGCTCCGCTGATCTGGCGCCACGACCTCTGGAACGCGATCGGCGAATCGCCGGCGTCGTGGGATCACGTGCGGCTCGCCGCGCCGAAGCTGAAGGCGGCCGGGCATCCGATCGGAATCGGGCAGTCGGACGATCGCGAGTCGAACATCTCCCTGATCGCATTCCTGATGTGCTTCGGCTCCTTCGTCCAGGACGAGTCCAACGCACTCGCGATCGACAGCAAGAGCACCGTCCAGGCCGTGCAGTTCATGGCCGATCTGTACAGACGGGGGGAGGACAGCGAGATCTTCTCCTGGGCCGAGGCGTCGAACAACCAGTTCGTCTTCTCCGGCAGGGGCTCGATGATCCTCAACGCCATCTCGGCCGTCCGCCTCGCCGAGGATCTGGAACTGCCGGTCGCGAACGATCTCTGGCTTTGGCCGATCCCGAGGGCGCAATTCAGGCTCGGGCTGGCGCAATCGACCGGCGTCTACTCGATCTGGAAGTTCGCCAAGAACAGGGAGACGGCCGAGAAGTTCATCGCCGACCTCTGCATCGACTACCGAGAGGCGACGATTGCCTCGCAGCTGTTCAACTTCCCGAGCTTCCCCGGCGCGTTTCCCGCCGCGCAGATCTACAAGGCCGCCGCAGCAGACACGCACCGACCCCGCGGCAAGTACACGATCCTGACCACGATCGCATCGAGGGACACGCACAACATCGGCTACCCCGGCTATTCGAACGTCGCCGTCGATGAAACGCTCAGCAGGTTCCTGATCCCGAGGATGTTCGCCGAGGTCTCGCAGGGCAGGATGACCGCCGCGGACTCGGTACGGGCGACCGCGAGAGAGATGAGGCAGATCTGGGCGAAGTGGAAGGCCGCGGGCAAGCTCTAGTCGACGACGCGGTACACCTGGAACACCTCGGCGAACGCACGGTTCACGTTCGTGCCGTGCATCCTTGCGAGGTTGCGGATGTAGTCCGAGTCGGCGTACCGGCGGTGCTGCTGTGAGGCGTACCTGGCGAGCGCGGCGATCTTCTTCTCGACATGTCGCTCCTCGAGCGCCGAGTACCACTGGTACGCGAAGTCGAAGTTGTTCCAGGGGATCTCGTAGCCGAGCACCGTCGTCCGCTTGAACGCCCGCAGGCCCTCGGCGGCGACCACCTGGTGGTCCTGGTGGACGTCGTGAAGGCTCGGCTGGAAGACGGCGTCCGGCTGCCACTCCTCCCAGAGCGCGATCAGCAGCTCGAGGATGTCCTGGCGCCGCTCCGGGAAGGTGCGCACCTCGAAGTCGTGCACGGTCAGCTGCGCCTCGGGGATGCCGAGCTCCGTGGTCGCCTCGCGCACCTCGCGGGCGAGCGTGTCCGGCGCGAAGCCTTCCGGGAGCGACTTCGTCGCGATCGAGAATGCGACGTACCGCACCTCGGTGCCGCCCTCGACGAGGCGCGCCATCGTCCCGCCGCAGCCGAACTCGCCGTCGTCGGTGTGCGGCGCGAGCACGAGCACCTTCTGCCAGGCCTCGATCACGCCGTCACCTTCTCGACCGGCTCGGACGGCGGCGGCTCGGGCGCGGAAGTCACGACCGCGGTGACCGGCTTCCAGCGCCGCACCGGCATCTCGGAGCACAGGGCCGTCAGTCCGAGCAGCCCCCAGAAGACCGGATCCTCGAACAGCGCGTTGTAGAACAGCGCGTGGACACCGATCGCGGCGATGCCGGCCGCGAAGGCGAGACACGCTCGCCCGCGGAACGACCCGGTCGCGCGGCGTAACGTCAGGAAGAGCGCGGCGCCGACGAGCCAGCCGAGCAGCGCGAGGCCGGGCAGGCCGGTCTCCGCGAACACGGTCACCGCGGTGTTGTGCGACGCGGCCTTCTTCGGCTCCTTGCCGCGCAGGCCGACGCGATTCGCGTACGCGCGCTTGAACCCGCCGATCCCGACGCCCTGCACCGGGTGGTGCAGCCCGATCTTGATCCCCTGCGTGACGAGCTTCGCGCGGCCGCTCGAGGCCTTGTTCAGACCCGATCCGGACTCGCGCAGCAGCGAGTGGCGGATGTGCGGCGTCCCGAGCGCGACGGCGGCGATCACGGCCGACACGATGCCGAGCGCGACGGCGGCGCGCCAGCGCCAGCGGAACGCCGCGACGACGGCTGTGCCGACGATCAGCGCCGCGAAGCTCGACTGCGAGAACGAGAACAGCAGCCCGACCCAGATCGCGCAGATCGCCGCGGCGGCGGCGAACGCCTGGTTGCGGTTGCGGTCGTAGAGCGCGATCACGAGCGCGGTGAGGATCGCGACCACGAGGAACCGCCCGTACACGGACGGGTCGTAGAACACGGAGTTGACCCGGTAGAACGGCGCGTAGGCGTTCCCCACGATCACTTTCGGGTTCCAGAACACGTCGCGCGTCGCGTACTGGTAGACCCCGATGAACGAGAACGCGATCGCCATCCCGATCAGCTGGACGCAGAGGAAGGCGAGCCAGCGCCGGTTCCACGCCAGCCGCGCGAGCGAGAGCGCGAGCAGGCCGAACGGGAGCCAGAAGAAGAGCAGTGCGATCGCGCCCTCGTGCAGGTCCTCCGTCCAGGCGAGCGACAGGCCGGTCCAGGCGATCAGCGCAGCCGCAGGCCACGTCAGCGGACCGAGCTCCCGCGTGCGGGCGTCACCGCGGACGAGCTCGAAGCCGAGCAGCACCGCCGCCCCCGCAACGACCGCGTAGAGCGGCAGCAACAGGTTCGAGTCGGTCGAGCCGACGTGCACGGGGATGCGCGCCGGGGCGCAGGCAAGAGCGCCGACGGCGATCAGCCACGGCCAGCGGCGGAACAGCGCGGCGAGCCCGACCGAGCCGAGCGCACCGACGACGACCGCCGCCCCGTAGGCCTTCGTGTGCCCGCTCGGCGCGAGGTAGAGGGCGAGGAAGGCGCAGCCGACGAGCCACGCGGCGAGCCCGCCCATCCGCAGCTCGCGGCGCGTCGCGACGAGGATGAGCGCCAGGCCGGCGCAGGCGATCGGCCCGCCCGCGTGGGCGAGGTCGGCCCTCATCTCCGGCTCACGATCACGGCCGCACGGGCGGCGTGGTCGCCGGCGCGGACGACGAGCGTGTACCGCCCGGGTCGCCCCGGCGCGCGCACGACCAGCAGGCCGGGCTTCGCCGTTCCCTGGCGGGCGCCGAGGCGCCAGCGCACCGGCGCATCCGCCGAGACCTTGACGCCGAACCTGGTCCCCGCCTTCGCCTGGATCCGATCACGGGCGAGCCCGACGTACCGGAGCACGACGTCGACGGGCTCCCCGGCGTCGGACAGGTTCCCGGCGCGATCCTCGGCGGCGAGCTGAAGCCGGTGGACGCCCGGCCCGAGCACCTTCCCGTCGACGCGGCCGTTCCACTCCACCGACGAGCGCTGCTGCTGCCGCCTCGTGTAGACGACCCGCTTCCCGTCCACGAGCAGAACCCCGTGCGCGGGCTCGTTCGTCTTGTAGGCGACGACGACGCGGTCGCGGCGGCCGTCACCGTCCGGCGAGAACTCGCGCGGCGTCACCGAGACGACCGTGATCTGCGGCGCGGTCGTGTCGACCCGCATCTCGTTCGGGAGGTCGATCGTCCGGTGCTGGTCGGTCAGGTGGACGCGGGGCTTGTAGACGCCTTCGCCGACGAAGTCGCCCTGGTCGTCGCGGCCGTTCCACGTATAGGTGACGACGCCGCGCCGGAGCCGCTTGCCGGAGACGAGCTCACGGACGACGTCCCCGTTCGAGTCGACGATGTCCAGCTGGACGCGGTCCGGCTTCCGCAGCTTGAAGCGGATCCCGGCGTCACGCGAGCCGCAGTCGCAGACGGGCGAAAAGACCTTGTCGATGTGGGGCGCGAGGATCGGGCTCGGCTCGATCTTCAGCCCCTGCGTGACGGCGAAAGCAGCCGCGGTCCCGCCCAGCAGTAAAACGACGAGCAGGGTCGAGAGCACGCGGGGCAACGCCCCGCGAGTTTAGTCCGCTGCTCTCGCCAGCCCGGCCGCGAGCCGCTCGCCGCGGCGAGCCGCCCAGCGCCGCTGCTCACGGATCAGCATCGCGACGACGGCGCAGGCCGAGATCGCGAGCGCGACGACCAGGTAGACGTTCGGCACGTTGAGCAGCTTGAGGCCGCTGATCGCGAGCACGTTCGCGAGCGTGAAGCGCAGCACCGCCTCCGGCAGCTTCACCGAGAACTGGCTGCCGACCAGCACGCCGGGGATCGAGCCGATCAGGAGCCAGCCGACCGCGTGGAAGTCGACGTTGCCGGCGATGACGTGGCCCATGCCCGCGACGTAGAGCAGCGCGGCCGCGTGGAGGATGTCCGTGCCGACGACCTTGTGCGCACGCAGCGGGAAGACGAACAGCATCGTCAGCCCGAAGAACGTGCCGCTGCCGACGGAGGTCAGCCCGACGATGAACCCGCCGACGAGCCCGATCGCGATCGCCGCGAAACGGTCGCGCCAGACCATGTCGAAGCGGTCGTCTTCGCCGATCACGCGCTTGCGGACGAAGCTCTTGGCGATCATCCCGCCGGCGCCGAAGAGCAGCGCCCCGCCGAGGATGTAGTTCATCAGGTCCTGGTGGTCTTTCAGGTGCGTGCTCAGCGCGACGCCGAGCAGCGAGGCGGGCGCACTGCCGAGAAGCATCCAGCCGGAGAGCTGGGCGTGGACGGTGCCGAGCTGCCGGTGCCGGGCCGCCCCGACCGTCTTGAAGATCGCACCGTGGAGGATGTCCGTCCCCACCGCGAGCGTCGGCTTGAACCCGAAGACGATCACCAGGATCGGGGTCATCAGCGAGCCGCCGCCCATGCCCGTCATGCCGACGAGCGTCCCGATCAGGAGACCGGTGAGGACGAACTGCCAGGTCATCTAGTTCTTGTACGCCTCGATCAGGACCTCGGCGACCTCGGGCCGCGAGAACTCGACGGGCGGGAGCTCACCGTTCCCGAGCATCTCGCGCACCTTGGTTCCGGACAGGAAGACGTGATCCTCCGCGTCGTGCGGACACGTCTTCGCGCTCGCCATCGAGCCGCAGACCTTGCACCAGAACGAGTGCTCGAAGAACATCGGCTCGATGTCGAGCTCGTGCGGCTCGAACTCGTCGAAGATCAGCTGGGCGTCGTAGGTGCCGTAGTAGCTGCCGACACCCGCGTGGTCGCGGCCGACGATGAAGTGCGAGCAGCCGTAGTTCTTGCGGCAGATCGCATGCCAGATCGCCTCGCGCGGCCCGGCGTAGCGCATCGCGGCCGGGAAGGCGGAGACGAGCACGCGCTCGGCCGGGTAGTAGTTCCGGACGAGCACGTCGTAGCAGGCGACGCGGGTCGCCGCGGGGACGTCGTCGCCCTTCGTGTCGCCGACCAGCGGATGGATCAGCAGGCCGTCGACCGTCTCGAGCGCGACCTTCGTCAGGTACTCGTGCGCGCGGTGGATCGGGTTCCGGGTCTGGAAGCCGACGACACGGCGCCAGCCGCGCTCGGCGAAGACCGCCCGCGTCGCGGCGGGATCCCTCGCGAGCTCGGGAAACTGCGGCGTGGCCCGCTCGAAGACCGTCACCTTGCCGGCCAGATACATCGGCTTCTGCCCGTAGAGCCGCGCGACGCCGGGGTGCTCCTGGTCGGTCGTGCGGTAGGCCAGCTCGGCCTCGCGCTCCTTGTCGTAGTCGAAGACGCCCTCGACCTCGAGGAGGCGACCGGCGTGCCGGACTCGTCCGCGAGCGCGACGCGGTCTCCTTGCGGAGGGCCGTCGACGGCCAGACAGACCGGAAGCGACCACGGCAGCCCGTTCGAGAGCCGCATGCTCTCCAGCACCGACTCGTAGTCGGACTGGCCCATGAAGCCCTCGAGCGGGGACAGCGCACCCGAGGCGAGCATGTCGAGGTCGGAGAGCTCGCGGGAGGTGAGCTGCACGACCTTCAGGTCGGCGAGATCCTCCGGGGCGGAGCCGGTGCGGTCGACCAGCTCACCGCCGTGGGGCCTGATCAGGTGGTCCGTGGCGACGGCGCTCATGCGGCCACCGCGGCCGGGATCAGGCCCAGCTGCTCGAGCTTCTCGATCACGACCTGCGCCGACTCCTCGGGCGTCTTGCCCTCGGTCTCGACGACGACCTCCGGGCTCTCCGGCTCCTCGTACGGGTCGTCGACGCCGGTGAAGCCCTTGATCTCGCCGGCGAAGGCCTTCGCGTAGAGGCCGTTCACGTCGCGCCGCGCGCACTCGTCGAGCGAGGTCGCGACGAAGACCTCGACGAACGGGCCGAACTCCTCGACCAGCTCGCGCGCCTTCTGGCGGGTCTCGCGGTACGGCGAGATCGCGGCGGCGATCACGGCACCGCCCTGGCGCGTGAGCCGCGAGGCGACCCAGCCGATCCGCTCGATGTTCGTGTCGCGGTCCTCCTTCGAGAACCCGAGCCCCTTGGAGAGGTGGGTGGCGGACGCGTGTCGCCGTCGAGGTACTCGACGACCAGGCCGCGCTTGTCGAGCTCCGGGCCCGATCACGTGGGCGATCGTCGACTTGCCCGACCCGGAGAGGCCGGTGAACCAGAGCGTGAATCCGCCCGGGCGGATCCGGTCGGACTCGGGGTGGTCGTGCGCGTGGATGTTCTTGGACATGCGTTACTCCTCGTCTTTCGTCGTTACATGGATGCCGCACTCGAGCTTGTCGGAGCCGGCCCAGCGGCCTGCGCGCTCCTCCTCGTCCGGCGCCGTCGGCCGGGTGCACGGGATGCACCCGATCGACCGGTAGCCGGTCTCGTGCAGCGGGTTGAAGGGAATCTCGTTGACATTGATGTAGGCCCAGACGCGCTTCTCGTCCCAGTCGGCGAGCGGATGCAGCTTCCAGACCTCGTATTGCTCCGACCACTGGATCTTCGGGGTGTCCGCGCGGCTCGGCGACTGGTCGCGGCGGATGCCGGACGCCCATGACTCGTAGGGGGCAAGCGCCTCGAGCAGCGGCTGCACCTTGCGGATCTCGCAGCAGCGGTCCGGGTTCAGCTCCCACAGGTTCGGGCCCTCCTGGCGGTGCTGCTCGGCGACCGTGATCACCTGCGGCTGGATCAGGTTGAGCCCGTACCGCTCGACGAGCCGGTCCCGCGTGTCGTAGCTCTCGCGGAAGAAGAGCTGCGTGTCGAGCTCGATCACGTCGATCGGCAGGTCGAGCTCGGAGACCATGTGCACGAGCACCGACGACTGCTTCTGCCACGAGCAGGTCAGGCAGAGCTTCTCGCCGAACTGCTCGTGCGCCCAGACGAGCAGGTCCTCGGCGGAGATCGTCTCAGGCGGGAGCTGCAGGGCTGGCGTCGCCAAGTAGCACCTCCTTCAACGTGTCGCCGCGGAGGCCGAGCCGGAGCGTCTCCAGCGGGATGACCTCGTCGGGCGCGATGTTCCCGAGGTTGACCGCCGGGCCGAAGTGCTTGATGAACCAGGCCTGCGACGACTTGGTCGGCGCCTCCCAGACGATGTCGTCGACCGGGAGCTCGTGGGCGATCTCCTCGATCAGGCCGGTGCGCATGTCGCCGTCCTTGCGGAAGATTCCGGAGCTGCCGCCCTCGCGCGCCTCGGTGATCACCTTCCAGGCGCCGGCGTCCTTCTCCTCGCGCAGCCACTGCACCCACTGGTACGGGGCGAAGACGACGTCCGAGTCCTTGGAGCCGACCTCGGAGAGGACGGTGAAGTCGCGCGCGAAGTCGGCGATCAGCTCGAGCTTTCGCTCGCGCGGGATGTCGACCGTGCCGTCGGAGATCTCGACGTGCGTGAGGCCGAGGTCGGTCAGCCAGCGCTTGTACTCGTCCAGCGCGTCCTTCGCGTAGACGACCTCGAAGAACGTCCCGCCGATCACGACGGGCTTCTCGCGCAGGATCTCCAGCTTGCGCTGGAGGTTGCCCGTCACGTACGAGGTGCCCCAGCCGAGCTTGACGATGTCGATGTACTCGCCGGCGGTCTCGAGGACGTCTTCCCATGCGCGCGGGCCGATGCCCTTGTCGAGGACGTGCGTGATCCCGCCGTCGCGGCTCAGGCCGAGGTCGAAGCCGGAGCTAGAGGCGGGCATACAGCTCCTTCAGCTTCTCCTGGGCCGCCGCCTGGACGTCGTGGTAGAGCGAGTTGCCGTGCGCGTCGATCCCGACGGTGAGCGGGCCGAAGTCCTTGACCCGGAACTTCCAGAGGCACTCGGGCATCAGCTCCTCCCAGGCGACCTCCTCGATCTCCTCGATCTGCGTCGTCTCGAGCGCCGCGGCGCCGCCGACGATCGCGAAGTAGACCATCCCGTGCTTGCGCATCGGCTCGATCGCCTCGTCCGGGAAACCGCCCTTGCCGCAGATCGCGCGCACGCCGTACTGTGCGCCGAGCGGCTCGGTGAAGCGCACCATGCGGGCGCTCGTCGTCGTCCCGATGCACACCTTCTCGTAGCGGCCGGGGCCGAGCTTGCGCACGCCGGGCGCGGTGTGGAGCAGGAACGCGCCGCGCAGGTCCATCGGCGGCTCGACGCCCTGGTCGAAGATCCGGATCTGCGTCCGGTCGCGGATCCCGATGATGTGCCCCTGGACGACGACCTCGTCGCCGGCGCGCAGCTTCAGGATCTCCTTCGGATCGGTGATCGGGAACGTGACCTCGTGCGTTGCCATCCCTACGCCTCCCGGTCGAAGTCGACCGTGCCGTCGGCGGCGACGTGCGCGGTTGCCCGGCGCGCCGCCCAGCACTGGTAGTTGACCGCCACCGGGTTGAGCGTCATGTGCGTGTCCGCGTGCTCGATGTGGCAGTTGAGGACGGTGACGTCGCCGCCGAGGCCCATCGGGCCGATCCCGGTCTCGTTCAGCAGCCCGAAGAGCTCGTCCTCGAGCTGGGCGACGATCGGATCCGCGTTGCGCGTGCCGATCGGGCGCGCGATCGCCTCCTTCGCCAGGTACATCGCGTAGTCGGCAGAACCCGCCAATGCCAACCCCCACGATCCCGGGCGGACACGGTTTTCCGCCCGCGCCGACGATCGACTCCAGGACGAACTGCTTGATCCCCTTCACGCCGTCGGCGGGGACGCACATCTTCAGGAAGCTCATGTTCTCCGAGCCCGAGCCCTTCGGCACGCACTTCACGTCGAGGCCGTCCCAGTCCGGAATGAACTCCCAGTGGACGATCGGCAGCCGGTAGCCGGTGTTCGGGCCGGTGTTCTCGCGCGTGATCGTGTGCACCGCGTTCGAGCGCAGCGGGTGCTCGATCGTCGCGCGCTCGGTGCCCGCCTTCAGCGCCGCGTAGATCCGAACCGGGTGGAGCGGGAAGTGCTCGCCGACGCGGCACGTGTAGACCGCGATCCCGGTGTCCTGGCAGACGAGGTTGCCTCCGTCGTCTGCGACCTGGACGTTCTTGAGGATCGTGTTCAGCACGCGCTGCCCGGAGACCGAGGTCTCTCGCCGCGCGGCGTCCGCGAGCGCGTCGCGCAGGTCCTGCGGGATGTCCTTCAGCGCCCAGACGTAGAGGTGCGCGGCGGCGTCCTCGACGGCGCCGTACAGATCGACGTCGATCGTCGTGCTCATTTGGCCCTTTCCGCCGCAGCTGCCCCCGCGCGCCGTCCGAAGACACAGCACTCGAGCAGCGAGTTGCCCATCATCCGGTTCCGCCCGTGCGTCCCGCCGGCGATCTCGCCGCAGGCGAAGAGTCCCGCCAGCGTCGTCTCGCCCTCGGTGTCGATGACGAGACCGCCGTTCTGGTAGTGGAGCACAGGATAGGTGTAGATCGGCTCGGTCAAGGGGTCGATCCCAGCCGCCCGGTAGCGCCGCAGCATGTACGGCAGCGAGACCTCGGCGTCCGCCTCGGCGATACGCGTCGTGTCGAGCAGCACCGCCGGCCGGCCGTCGGGCGTCTCCACGCCCTTCCCCTTCTCGACCTCCTCGAAGATCGCCTGCGAGACCGCGTCGCGCGGGCCGAGCGAGTCGGTGAACTCCTCGCCGTCGGCGTTCAGCAGCACCGCGCCGTAGGCGCGCGTGGTCTCCGGGATCGAGTAGCCCTGCATGTTCGCCGGCCAGGCGCCGCCGTTCGGGTGGTACTGGAGCGCATCCAGGTCGCGCGCCTCGGCGCCCAGGCCGAGCGCGATCTGCGTCACCTCTCCGGTCGCGCCCGGGTGATTCGTCGAGAGCTCGCCGCGCTCCTCCGCCTCCTTGTAGCAGCGGCCGCCGGCGGCGAGCACGACCGACGCCGCGTCGATCTCCTCGTCGCCGCAGCGCGCGCGCCAGCCGTTCTCGGCTGGGCTCGAGCGACGAGAGCGGGCTCTTCGGGAGCGACGTGCCCGCGCTCGACTCCCAGGCCTCCCGCAGCGCGGTCGTGATCGCGTGCCCGGTGCGGTCGCCGACCTGGAGCAGGCGCTTCCGTGACGCGCCGCCGCACTTCGCGATCCGGTAGCCGCCGTTTTCCCGGGTGAACTGCACGCCGAGCTCCTCGAGCCAGTGGATCGCCGACTGCGCGTCGCCGGTCAGCACCTCGACGAGCCGCATGTCGGCGGTCTCGTGGGAGCTCTTCCAGACGTCCTCCGCGTGGATCTCGGGCGAGTCGTCCTCGCCGAAGGAGGCCTGGATCCCGCCCTGGGCCTTCGCCGAGTTGCAGGACTGGAGCGAGCCCTTGGTCGCGACCGCGACCCGAGCGCCGGAGCGCTCCGCCGAGACCGCAGCGGCGAGCCCGGAGGCTCCGCTCCCGATCACGAGCACGTCGAACGAGAGCCTGTCGGCCACCGGCCGAGGTTAGCAGATCCTAATGCGATGAATTAGACGGCCAAATAGTAGATCGACATCACCGCGCCGGCGGCGAAGCAGTAGATCGCGAACGGCGTCAATCGATTCGTGTGGAAGAAGCGCATCAGGAACCGGACGGCGAGGTAGGCGGTCAGGGCCGAGCAGAGCGCCCCGACGAGCGTCTGGCCGCGCACGCCGTCGCCGTCCGGGCCGAAGAGCTCGGGCAGCTTCAGGACGGCGGCGGCGCCGATGATCGGCGTCGCCAGCAGGAACGCGAAGCGCGCGGCGTCCTCGTTCGAGAGGCCGACGAGCAAGCCGCCGCCCATCGTGGCGCCCGAACGGGAGAAGCCCGGGATCAGCGCCAGCGCCTGGGCCGCTCCGACCCCGACCGAATCGAACCACCCGACGCGCTTTGCGATGCGCTCGTCGGGGTCGCCCTCCTCCACCGTGGGCGCCCGCCGGCGGAGAAGCTCCGCGCCGTAGAGGAGAAGGCCGTTCAGCATCAGGAAGAACGCGGCGGACTGGGGCGACGTGAAGACGCTCCGGAGCTTGTGCTCGAGCAGGAGGCCGAGGATCCCCGCCGGGATCGTCCCGATCACGAGCAGCCAGCCGAGCTTCGCGTCGGTGTCGTCGGGAGCGATCTCGCGGTCGCGGAGACTGCGCCCGAGGCCCTTCACGATCCGGACCCAGTCGCGCCAGAAGAAGCCGAGCAGGACGAGCGCCGTGGCGAAGTGCGTCCCGACCAGGAAGATGATGAAGAAGTTGTCGTTCTGCTTGATGTCCCAGCCGAGCAGGTCGGCGACGATCACGCTGTGGCCGAGGCTCGAGATCGGGAAGAGCTCGGAGAAGCCCTGCAGCAGCCCGAGGACGATCGCTTGCCAGTAGGAGATCAAGCGGTGGTCTTCGTCTTCTTCGGCGCGCTCTGGAACCAGGCGAAGGCCAGGCAGGCGAGGCCGACGACGAACGCGGCGATGCCGTGCTTCGTGTGGTGGTGGCCCGAGCCGGACTCGTGACCCTGGGAAGAACCCGGGCAGCGACTTGGCGGGCTCGACCCAGTAGATCACCGCGACGACGATCAGAACGATTCCGATCACGAGCGCGGCGAATGTCAACCAGCGATTTTTCGACATGCGACTTCCTCCCTAGTTGGCCCGCCGCGCGAGAACCCTAGCGCCGCCGTCCTACCAGACGGAGCGGTAGAGCTCCGCGATCTCCGCGGCGCTCGCCGGCCGCGGGTTCGCCTTCGCGCCTGGACGCTGCGCAGCGGCCGCACCGAGTTCGTCCAGGTCGCCCTCCGGCACGCCCAGATCGCGCAGCCGCTCGAAGCCGGCGAGCCGGGCCAGCTCCTCCACCCGCTCGACCGGCACGGCCGTCATCGCCCACGGCGACGACCGGTCGCGTTGAACCGCATCGCCGGCGGCAGGCAGAGCGCGTTCGAGGCGCCGTGCGGGATCCCGTAGCGGCCGCCGACAGCCTGCGCCATCGCATGCCCGAGATAGAGGCCGCGCTCGGCGAGCGCTTGCCCCGCGTCGCACGCGCCTTCGAGCAGATGCTTGCGGGCTTCGAGGTCGGTCCCGTTCTCGAGCACGCGCGGGAGCCACTCGTCGATCGCCGCCGCACCGCGGCGCGCGACCTCGAGCTCGCCGGGGTAGAGCGCCTCGACGCAGTGCGCGAGCGCGTTCAGCGCGGTACCGCCGCTCGCCCCCCTGGGCAGGTCGAGGGTGAGCTCCGGGTCGTAGACGATCCCGGCCGGCCGTGCGCCCGAGCCGCCGCCGACCTGCCGCCGCTCCCGCGTACGCACGCCGAAGAAGCCGGTCCACTCGGCGCCCGAGTAGGTGGTCGGCACCGAGACGAGCGGTAAGTCGGACGCCGCGGACGCGGCCTTCGCCGTGTCGATCGCGCTGCCGCCGCCGACGGCGAGGATGCCGTCCACGCCCGGCGGGACGGTGATCCGGTCCGACGGGATCTCCGTCCAGCGGTGCGGCGCCGGGATCTCGAGGCGGTCCCAGCGCTCACTCGCGACGAGCAACGGCCGATCGATTCCGGCGTCGTCGAGAACGCCGGGTAGCTCCTCCAGCCCCCAGCGGACGATCACCGGCCGAGCTGCTCGCGCGCGAAGGTGACGAACGCCTGCGCGGCCGAGCTGCCCGCGCGGCCCGCGGCGCGAGCGATCCAGATCTCTCGTTCCAGGTCGAGCCCGCGGACACGCGCCTCGGCGAGCGTGCCCGCCGCGAGCTCCGCCTCCACCGCGCGGCGCGAGATGAACGAGACCCCGTATCCATGCCTGCACGGCGCTCCGCACGGACTCCTGGAGCCCGAGCTCGAGCGGCGCCTCGAGGTCGCGGAGCTTGCGGCCGCCCTTGCGCAGCTCGTCCTCGACCATCTGCCGGACGCCCGCGCCCTGCTGCATCAGGATCAACGGGCCCTTCGACAGCTCATCCAGCGCGATTGTCTTTCCGGCGAACGGGTGGCCGGGCGGGCAGACGAGGATCACCTCGTCGCGGAAGAACGGCTCGAACGCGACCGAGCGGTGCCGCCGGGCAGCACCGACGATCCCGAGCTCGAGCCGCCGGTCGGCGACGAGCTCGACGACCGATTGCGTATCCGAGACCGAGAGCTCGACGCGCACGTCCGGGTTGTCGCGCTGGAACTCGCAGAGCAGCAGCGGCAGCACGATCGCCGCCGGCCCGGTCGACGCGCCGATCTCCAGCGTGCCGCGCAGCGGCCCCTCCGGCTCGCCGAGCTCCTCGAGCAGCTGCTCCTCGAACGCGAGCATCCGCTGCGCCCCGCGGTACAGCCGCAGGCCGGCCTCGGTCGGCTCGACCCGCCGGCCGGAACGGTCGAGCAGCTGCGTGCCCAACCGCTGCTCGAGCGCGCGCACCTGCTGGCTGACGGCAGGCTGAGTCACCCCGAGCCGCGCCGCCGCATCGGAGAAGCTCCGCCGTTCGACCACCTCGCAAAACGCTGCCAACTGACGCGTGTCCATAAGCAAAGCTTATCCGGCTAGAGTTGCCGCGATGCGCGTCTGGGTCGACCTGACGAACTCGCCGCACGTGCTCGTCTTCCGGCCGCTGATCCGGCTGCTGCGAGAGCGCGGCCACGAGGTCGAGGTGACCGCGCGCGAGTACGCACAGACGCTCCAGCTGCTCGAGCTGCACGGGATCGAGGCGACGCCGATTGGGCGCCACGGCGGCGCCTCCGCGCTCGGCAAGGCGGTCGGGGAGCTCGGCCGGCTCCCGGCGCTCCGCCGGTGGGCGAAGCCGCGGTGGTTCGACCTCGCGCTCGCGCACGGCTCGCACGACCTGACGTTGACCGCGCGTTCGCTCGGAATCGCGAGCGCGACCACGTTCGACTACGAGTACGCCTGGCTCCAGCACCAGTTCGGCGCGCGGGCCGCGACCCGGGTCGTAGTGCCCGAGGCGATCCCCGCCGAGCGCCTCGCACCGTACGGCGTGCGGAAGAAGCTCCGCCGCTACCCCGGCCTGAAGGAGGAGTACTACCTCGCGGACTTCGAGCCGGCGCCCGTGGACGTGCCGGAAGGCCGCATGCTGATCGTCGCCCGCACGCCGCCGGAGGTCTCGCTCTATCACCGGCACGGCAACCCGCTCTTCCTCTCCGTCCTCGACCGGCTCGGGCGCGACCAGCGGGCACACGTGGTCGTCCTGCCGCGCACCGACGAGCAGCGCGAGCGGATCCGCGGCCTCGGCCTCCCGTCGGTCACGGTCCCCGACCGCGCCGTCGAGGCGCAGAGCCTGATCGCGGCCGCCGCCGCGGTCGTCTCGGCGGGCGGGACGATGAACCGCGAGGCGGTCGCGCTCGGCACGCCTGTCTACACGACGTTCTCGGGCCGCCTCGGCGCGGTCGACGAACAGCTGATCAGGGAAGGGCGCCTGATCCAGCTGCACGATCCTGCCCAGTTCGACCTCGACGGCCTGCCCCCACGGGGCGAGCGCCTACGACGCGACCCGAACCTCCTGCTCGACCTCCTGCTCGGAGAGCGCGGCTAGAACCTCCTCGCCGTAGCGGTCGAGTTTCGCCGGCCCGACGCCGGGGACGGCGCCGAGTTCCGCGAGGCTCCGCGGGCGACGGCCCGCGATCTCCTCCAGCGTCGAGTTGTGGAAAACGAGGTACGCGGGCACCTCGTCGCGGCGCGCGCGCTCCAGCCGCCACGCCTTCAGCGCCTCGAAGCCTTCGGACGGCTCGGCGACGGCCGCCTCGGGCGTCAGCTCGGCGAGGAAGCGGCTCGGCTTGCCGACCCAGCTGACCGCGAGGCCCTGCTTCGCCCGCGTCATGCCGACGTAGAGGAGCCGGCGCTCCTCCTCGATCTCCCGGTCCGTGCGCGCGAGCTTCGAGGGCAGCTCCTTCTCCTCGAGGCGCGGAAGGAGAACGAGCTCGAACTCGAGGCCCTTGGCGCCGTGGTAGGTGAGCAGGTGAACGCCGCGCCTGGCGTCGCCGCCGTCGCCGTAGCGGGCCTGGAGCTCGGCCTTGAACTCCGCGCCGGTGCCGCCGGCCTCCTCCGCCAGCCGGACCAGCCGCGCGAGGTCGCTCTGTCTCGTCTGCTCGCGCTCGCCGAGCTTGTCCGGCGGGTGCGGGAGCCAGCCCAGGTCGAGCGCGATCTGCCGCACCTGCGCGGCAGGCGCGGAGGGATCGAGGGTGCGCAGAATGCGGCGCGCCGCATCGCGCGCGAGCAGCGAGGCGCCCTGGTGTGGAATGCCCGCCTCGGCAAGCACGGCCTCGAAGTCGGCGAGCCGGGCGTGGGTGCGGCAGAGGATCGCGATCTCCTCGAGCGGGCAGTCGGCGGCTCGGATCCGGTCGACCAGATACGCAGCCTCGGCGCCGGCGGTCGCGAACGGGCGAACCTCCGGCTCCTGCCCCGCGGGCCGGACCGGACGAAGGGTCTTCTCCGCGCCGCCGAGTTTCGGCACGAGCCGGTTGGCGAGCTCGAGCACCTGCGGAGTCGAGCGGTAGTTCTCCTCCAGCCGGATCACCGCGGCGCCCGGGAAGCGCGCCGGTACGCCGAGCAGGTAGTCCGGCGTCGCACCCGTGAAGCCATAGATGGACTGGTAGTCGTCGCCGACGACGCACAGGTCATCACGCGGCCCGAGCCACGCATCGAGCAGCGTCTGCTGCAGCAGGTTCACGTCCTGGTACTCGTCGACCGTGAACGCGTGGTAGCGCTCGCGGAACTCCGCCGCGACGTGCTCGTCGTCGAAAGCCGCGATCGCGCGCTCGAGCAGGTCCTCGAAGTCCATCAGCCCCTGCTCGCGCTTGACGAGCTCGTACTGCTCGTAGACGCGGTGCATGACGTCATCGGGGACGGGCGGCGCGTGCCCGTCGAGCGAGTCGCGGTACCGCGACGGCGGGATCCGGCGGTTCCGCGCCCACTCGATCTCGGTCGCGAAGTCGCCGGCGGCGCGGAACTTGAACGGCGCCGGGAGCCGGCGGACGAGGTTGTAGACGAGCAGCGTCTTCGAGGCGAGGATCTTCCCGACCGCGTCGGGCCTGAAGTAGCGGAGCTGCGACAGCGCGGCCGAGTGGAACGTGCTCGCGCGCACGCCCGTCACGCCGAGCAGCTCCAGCCGAGAGCGCATCTCGCCGGCCGCCTTGTCCGTGAACGTGACCGCCAGGATCTGCGAGGGAGCGAACGCACCCGAGGCGACCTGGTTCGCGACCCGGTGCGTGATCGTCGTCGTCTTGCCGGAGCCCGCGCCGGCGAGGATGCAGACTGGCCCGCGGACGGCCTCGACCGCCCGCCGCTGCTCGGCGTTCAGATCCATCGGGTCAGACCCTAGACGGCAGGTCCGCCGGCACCTGTGCCGGAAGGGTGTCTAATGCCCGATCGTCAGGAAGACGCGCCCGCCGGGCGCGACCACGTCGAGCGGCGGCTCCGAGAGCCTGACCGTCTTCGTCACCTGGTTCGTCTCCGGGTCGATCCGCAGGAGCTTCTTGCCTCGCCTGCTGATCACCCAGACGTCGCCGGAACCGGCGGCGATCCCGGACGGCTGGTCGTTGAGGCCGAGCGTCTCGACCTTCGAGCCCGCAAGCGGGACGCGCGTCAGCGAGCCGTTGCCGGAGTTGGCGGCCCAGGCGGAGCCGAACCCGGTTGCGACGGCAACGGGCTCGCTGCCGACCACGACCTTGCGGACGATGCGGCGCGAGGTCGGTGCGGTGGCGATCAGGAGGTTGCGATCGGTGTCGACTGTCCAGACGAGCCCGGCGCCGCGCGCGACCGGCGGATGCGGGGGCGCCTGCTCGCCGCGCGTGTTCCGGATCGTCGTCAGCGTCTTCGCATCCAGCACCAGTACCGAGTCGGCCAGGACCTGGCGCGGCTTCCCGCCCGTGATGAACTTCAGATCGAGCGCCGACGCAATGCCGCCCGCGATGAACACGAGGAGCACGAGCAGCAGCAGCCGTCCGCGCGTCAGGCGCGTCGGCTGCCGCGGGACGCCGTTACCCGACGGGGTGTTCGACGGCGGCCGAGCCAACGCGGCGCGGCTCCTTCATCATCGCGCCGAGCTTGGACACGAGATCCAGCGTCTCGCCGTCGGCCACCAGCCGTGCGAGCTCGGCGAGCTCGTCCTCGAGCCACGCCGCGTCGATCGCCGGCCGCGTGACCGCGAGGATCTTCGGATGCGGCGTGTCGCCGACCGACTCGCCCTCGCCCCAGAGCTCCTCGTGCAGCTTCTCGCCGGGCCGCACGCCGACGAATTCGATCGCGATGTCCCGGTCGGGCTCCTTGCCAGAGAGGCGAATCATGTTGCGGGCGAGGTCGACGATCGAGACCGCCTCGCCCATGTCGAGCACGAACACCTGGCCGGAACGGCCGATTGACCCGGCCTGGACGATCAGGGAAACCGCCTCCGGAATCGTCATGAAGAAGCGCGTCATCTCCGGGTGCGTCACGGTGACCGGCCCGCCGCGCTCGATCTGGCGGCGGAAGATCGGGATCACGCTGCCCGGACGACCCGAGCACGTTGCCGAAGCGCACGGCGACGAAGCGCGTCGGGATGTCCCGGCGTGCGCCGTAGGCCTCGACGATCCACTCGCAGAGCGCCTTCGACTGGCCCATCACCGTCTTCGCGTTCACGGCCTTGTCGGTCGACACGAGGACGAACCGCTCGACGCCGAACTCGACCGCCACCTCCGCCATCACGCGCGTCGCCAGCGTGTTGTTCCGCACCGACTCCAGCGGGTTCGCCTCCATCAGCGGCACGTGCTTGTAGGCGGCGGCGTGGAAGACGACGCTCGGCGTGTAGCGCTCGAACACGTGGCGCATTTTCGGCCGGTTGCCGACGTCGGCCAGCACGGGGACGCTCGGCGCGAAGCCGCGCTCGGAGACGAGCTCGCGCTCGATCTCGAACAGCGGCGTCTCCGCCTGGTCGACGAGGATCAGGCGCTTGCAGCCGATGCGCGCGATCTGCCGGCAGAGCTCGGCGCCGATCGAGCCGCCGGCGCCGGTGACCAGCACCGTCGCGTCGCGGACGTAGGTGGCGATCGTCGCCAGGTCGACCTCGACCGGCTCGCGGCCCAGCACGTCCTCTACCTGCACGGGACGGATCTGCCCGGCGAGGTCGACGTCGCCGGAGATCAGCTCGTAGATGCCCGGCAGCGTCTTGACCGGAACGCCCGCCTCGCGAGTGATGTCGACGATCCGCTGGCGCACTTCGCCGGACGCGGACGGGATCGCGATCAGCACCTCGTCCGGCCGGTTCTCGGAGAGGATCCGCGGCAGCTCCTCCGTCGTCCCGAGCACGCGCACGTTGTGCACGCGCAGGTTCTTCTTGCGCGGGTCGTCGTCGACGAGGCCGATCGGCGTGTACCCGAGCGAGGGGCTCCTCAGCAGCTCCTTGATGATCAGCTGGGCGGCGTCGCCCGCGCCGACGACGATCACCTCCTTGCCTCGCGCGACGAGGCCGCGCGCCGTCGGCCGCTCCATCAGCGTGCGCGCGAGCATCCGCGCGCCGGCGACGAAGGCGAGCAGCAGCAGCCAGTCCATGATCGCCACCGAGCGCGGGAGCCGCACGCCCGCGACGGGGTTCGCGAAGTAGACGACGACGCTGGAGACGAGGCAGGCGACGGTGACGCCGCGCGCCGCACCCCACATGTCGCGCGTCGAGACGTAGCGCCACCAGCGGTTGTAGAAGCCGAAGAGGATGAAGGTGGCGAGCTGGATCAGCAGGACGATCCAGATCGTCCGCGTGAACATCGTGTGGTAGTAGGGCGGGATCTTCGGGTCGAAGCGGAGGCGGAAGGCGAGATACCACGCCGCAGCGACGAGGACGCCGTCGACGACGAGCTGCCAGAAGCGGTGCCGCGTGATCGGCAGCGAGATCACGCCGCGCTCCTCGCGGAGACGGCGTCGCGGATCACCGACACGACGCTCTCCTGGATCTCCGGTTCGATCCCCGCCCACATCGGCAGCGCGAGGTTCTCGCGCGCGGCCCGCTCGGTCTCGGGCAACGAGCCTTCCTCGACCCCCAGGAAGAGCAGCGCCCGCTGGCGGTGCATCGGCGTGACGTAGTACGAGGCGCAGGAAATTCCGGCCTCGGTCAGTGCCGCGGCGATCCGGTCTCGCTCCTGGCTGCGGACGACGTACATGTGGTAGACGTGCCGTCCGTCGTCGGCGGGCAGTTCGCAGATCTCCCCCAGACCGAGGTCGGCGTAACGCGCGGCCGCCTCGCGGCGGGCCTGATTCCAGCCCGAGAGGTGCGGCAGGAAGATCCGGAGCGCGGCGGCCTGGATCTCGTCGAGCCGCGAGTTGTAGCCGACGAGCTCGAAGTCGACCTTGTCGCGCGAGCCGTGGAAGCGGAGCAGGCGCACGCGGTCGGCGACCTCCTCGTCGGTCGCGGCGACGAGGCCGCCGTCCCCGAGGCCGAAGAGGTTCTTCGTCGGGAAGAAGCTGAAGGTCGAGGTGACCCCGGTCTGCGCGACTCCCTCGGCACCGAAGGCCTGGGCGGCGTCCTCGACGATCGGGATATCGAGCGCGGCGAGCTCGCGGAGCGGCGCCGGCCGGCCGAAGAGGTGGACGGGCATGATCGCCTTCGTCCTCGGCGTGATCCGGCGCGAAACGTCTTGCACGTCGAGGTTCAGTGTCACCGCGTCGATGTCCGCGAAGACGGGCTTGGCGCCGCGCCGGACGATCGCCTCCGGCGTCGCGTAGAACGTGAACGACGGGCAGATCACCTCGTCGCCCTCGCCGATCCCCATCGCGTCGAGCGCGAGCACGAGCGCATCGGTGCCGTTGGCGACCCCGATCGTGGCGGGCACGCCGAGGTAGGCGGCGGCCTCCTCCTCGAACGCCTCGACGTTCGGGCCGAGGATGAAGCGGCCGGACTCGAGACCTCGCCGATCCGCTCCTTCAGCGCAGGGATCAACGGCGCGTACTGCGCCTTGACGTCAACGAGCGGAATCATCGGCACGGCGGGCGGATTTCCCCCAGATTAGGTGGAACAGCAGCCACGCCGCGGCGAGGGCGACCACGGCAACCACAGCGTAGTCGACCCAACGGAAATCCTCGTGTACGCGCCGGTAGCCGCGTTCCGACACCCCAACCCACGCCCGCCCACGCGAAGCACCAGATCGCCGAGCCGACGAGCGTCAGCACCGTGTAGCGGCCGAGCGGCGAGCGGAAGACCCCCGCCGGAATGGAGATGAAGGAGCGCACGACCGGCGTCACCCGCCCGAGAAAGACCGCCCAGTCGCCGCGCCTGTCGAACCACGCCTCGGCCCGGTCGAGACGCTCGGGCGCGAGATGGAACCAGCGGCCATGGCGCTCGAGGAGCGGCCGGCCGCCGTACGCGCCGATTGCCCAGCCGATCAGCGAGCCGACCAGGTAGCCGATGGTGCCGGCAAGAGAAACGGCGACGAACCCCCAGAACGCGCTGTCGATCTGCTTGCCGAAGAGAACCACGTGCCCGCTTCCGACCGCCCCGGCCGCCAGCGCGCCGCCGTAGATCATCACGAGCTCGCTGGCCGCCGGAAACACCGCGTCGATCAGCATCAACACGAAAACGGCGTAGAGCCCGTGGTCGCCGATGGCCGACGTGATGCTGTGCGTGATCGAGGCGAGCGGCACCGGGAGCCGAGATTACTTCTTCCTCTGCGCGTCCGGCTTGGGCTTCGGCTTCGGCGGCGGGGGCGGCGGCACCCGGCGCACCGCGAAGGTCGCGTCGAGCGCGACCGAGCCGATCTTGTTGGTCGCCGTCACCTCGGCGACATAACGGCCGCTCTGGACGGTCGCCCCCGTATCGGTCAGCCCGTCCCAGGCGACGTCGAAGGTGCCGGCGCTCGCGCGCTGCCGTGGGAGGCGCCGAAGGACGACGCCCGAGGTCGTCCTGACCCGCGGCACCACGGTCGCCGCCCGGGCGAGCGTGAACTCGGCAACGGCGCGGGGCGCCTCGCGCGGCACGGCGAGCGCGGGGCGCGATCGACCGCGGCGAGGCGAGGGTGCGGTTGAGATCGAAGGCGCGCTCGGCGGTCGAGGTCTGCCCCGTTGTGTCCGTGGCGGTGACGACCCAGCGCCAGTGGCCCTCCAGCTCCGGTCCGCCGTCGGCGTCCAGGCCGTTCCAGTCGAGCGGGTACGTCCCCGGAGCGGCAGGCCCGGAGTACGTCCAGCGCGCAACGCCGTCGGGGCCGACGAGACGGGCCGTCACCGCCGACTGGCGCACGATCTTGTACGAGAGCCGCTGCTGCGCGCCGGCTCCGGTGAGAACCGGCGTGAGCGGGGCCGGCGCGTAGACACCCGAGTAGGTAGCGACCAGCGCGTCGCCGATCGGCTTCTCCGGCCCGGTCGGCCGGGAGAGGAGATTCCCTTCGAAGGCCATCTCGGCGGAGTCGCCGCTGTCCAGCGCGGCGGCGCTGACGACGCCGAGCTTCATCAGCTCGAGGGCGAGCTCGAAGTTCGTCGCGCCGGCGCTGTATCCGGGTTGGCCGCCGTCGATCGTGATGAGGACGATCCGGCCGTCACGGAGCTGACCGACTGCGCTGCGGGCCATCCGCGGGATGAGCTGGTCGGGAGAGAACCGCTCGTTCGCGCGGAAGACCGGGCGCCCGGCTCGAACGAGGACCGGCCCGCCCCCGAGCGCGTTGACGACGCCTGCCCACGACGGCTTGAGGATCAGCCGGATCTTGATCGGGCGCCCGACCGCCGCCTCGGCCTGGAGCCGCGCGCCTGCGGTCCCGCGCGCGACGAGCACGGCGCCCGCGGCCGGAATCGGCACTGCCGTACCGCGCGCCGTGATGCCGGTGACGGGCGCGCCGAGCTCGACGTTCGGGGTGGCCGGAGGGAGCGGGGAGACCGCGACCTGTACCGCGCCGGGGGCAGCCGGGGTCGCGCGGCCCCAGGCTCGCGTGTAGAGCGAGACGCCGTTCGCCGGCGGCACGGCGTTGACCTCCGCGAGCGCGCGGCGCGGCCCCGACCCCTGCCAGGTCGCGAGCATCGCGACGCGCGAGACCTTCAGCATCCCGGCCGAGTCGATCCCGATGCTCGACCGCCCGGGGATGGGCGGCTGATCGAGCGCACCGCCGCGCATCAGGATCCCGCTGGGCGCGCCTGAGGCGCCGAAGAGGTCGCCGTTGATCCCGGCGACCGTGGCCGTGGTTGAGAGGCGCTTCTGGATCGAGGTCAGCGTCTCGGTGCGGGGGATCACGTCGTTCGAGAGCACGGGCCGAAGCTGCCAGAGCCCCCCGGGCCGCGGCACGGTCAGTACGTTGACGACGACCGGCCCCGCCGTCGTGAACTCGATCTTCCGCTCGTAGGTCAGCCCCGGCAGCAGCTCCTGTGGCGCCGCGGACGCGGGCGCGGCAAGAACGAGGAGCGCGATCAGGGCACGGCGAAGCACGCGTCCTTATTCGACAGGGACAGGCTTGCGCCTGTCCCTAGACGAGGGCTGGTCGCTCGGCTCTTCGGTACTCGACCTCGTAGCCCAGCGCGCGGGGGATCTCCAGCAGCCGCTCGAGGTCGAGGTCGATCCGCGCGCCTGCCTTTTGCGTGACCTCGTCCTCGATCGGGAGGTCGAAGTCGTCCGCGCCGAAGTCGAGGGCGAGGAACGCGTCCTCGTTCTGGGTCAGCACGGACGTGCGGATGTGCTTGACGTTGTCGAGGAAGATCCGCGACAACGCGATCCAGCGGCGGTACTCCTCCGCCGAAACCTCGACCCCGCCGAACGCCGTGCCGTACGGCTTGTACGTCCAGCACAGGAACGAGAACAGGCCGCCTGTCTCATCCTGGAAGTCGCGCGTGCGCTGGAGGTGCTCGAGCCGCTCGTCCAGGGTCTCGTCGAAGCCGATCACCATCGTCGCGGTCGTCTTCATCCCGCTCTCGACGATCGCGCGCTGCGCCTCGAAGTAGTCCGCGACCGTGTACTTCCACTTTGCGTGACGCTTGCGGAAGTCCTCGGTCAGGATCTCCGACCCGCCGCCCGTCACCCAGTGGACGCCCGCATCGCGCAGCCGAGCGGCGGCCTCGGCATACGAGAGCCCGGCGCGATCCGCGAGGAACACGAACTCCGCAACCGTCAGCGCGTAGAACTCGACCCGCTCGCCGTAGCGCTCGCGCACCGACGCGAACAGGTCGCAGTAGTAGTCGAGCGGCAGCTTCGGGTTGAAGCCGCCGTTGAAACCGACGAGGTCGCCGCCGACCTCGAGCAGCTCGTCGATCTTCGCGAACACGTCCTCGCGCGAGAGCACATAGCCCCCGTCCTGGTTCGGCAGGACGTAGAACGCGCAGTAGTCGCACTGGGCAACGCAGACGTTCGTGTAGTTGATGATCCGCATGATCATGTAGGTCGCGCGCCGCGGGTCGTGCCAGCGCGCCCGCACCTCGGAAGCGCGCGCCCGCAGCTCCTCGTCGTCCCCGCGCAGCCAGAGCTCGCGCGCCTCCTCGACCGACACAGCGGTCTCACGCCGGCACCTCGCCGGACGGACGTCCATGAACGAGCTGACCGAGAAGACCGCGTTCCCGGCGCCCGGCTTGCCGTACCCGGGCGGCGGCTGCAGCCCGTGCCGCTCGATCGCGGCGCGGTAGGCCTCGAGCAGCCGCACGTGGTACTCGAGCGGCGCGCCGTCGGGGTTGTCGCGCCCCAGGGGCGTCGTCGGCTCCGGGCACCACGTCGTGAAGCGCGGCGTGATCCCGTGCGACATGAAGAAGTCGAGCCCCTCGACCGTGCTCGCGATCGCGTCGTCGACCGACCCGAACCCGAACGGCTTCGCCATCTCCACGCCGGCGACGAAGTTCGGGATCACGTGCCGCGGGCCGAACACCTCCGCTGCGTCGAGGATCCGCCGGTGCCACTCCGACCGCCCGACGTAGCGCTCCTTGCCCGGGCAGATGATCGAGAAGAGGCGCGCGTCCCAGACCTCGTAGTTCGGGTGGTAGATCGAGATCCCGTAGTCCTTGTAGCGCTGCACGTCCGCGCGCGGCAGCGCCTGCGCGACGACCTTGCCGATCCAGCGGCCCGGGAAGCGCTCCTCGATCGCCTGCGCGTACCGCCCGTAGAAGTCCGCCTCCTCGAGCCCGTCCACCTTCGACGTCACCGACCCGCCGGTGAGCGTGTACGCATGCGAGGCCCCGTCGTCGTGCTCGGCGATGATCGCCAGCGCCTCGAGCACGTCCTCGACCGGCTTGACCCCGGTGTACGGACGGCCGGCCTGCTTGTGCTGGCGCCAGTTGTGGTTGATGTCGCAGAAACGGCACTCCTCCTTGGCGCCGAAGTACTGGCAGAGCCGGAGCACGGTGAGGTAGATCAGGTAGCCCCACTGGATCGTCGGCGCGGTCTCCATCACCGTCTTGCCGTTCGCGAGCGTGTGCCGGTAGTAGGCCGGCATCGGCGGAAACTCGACGTCCGCGATCGCCGAGCCCTCCAGCATCAGCGAGCGCCCCTCGACCCGGTAGGGCGACTCCGGGTTCACGCGCACGGAGACGATCGTCCGCCGCAGCTCCCACGGCCCGCCCGTCAGCGCGATCTCCTCCGGCGGCCGCCGCACGGCCGCCTCGCCGAGCTCGGCGAGCGGCTGCTGGTCGAACGAGAAGATGAAGTACGACTTCGGCTTGACCGCGCCGTCGAGGTTGTCCGACAGCGCCGACGCGTCGAAGGCGATCCCCGTGCGGAGCAGGTCCTCCTTCAGCACCGCCTCCGTCGGAACGCTCGGATGGCGCTCGGCCAGCGACTCGACGAGCGCCGCGCACGGCTCACGCGACCACGGCCTCGTGGACGAAGCGGAGCTCCGGCACCTCCGCGAGCTCGCCGACGTCGCGGGCCATCTCCAGGAACGTGAACAGGCCGGCGCGCTCGCGCGGGCCGAAGCGGTAGCGCAGCTTCTCGAAGTAGCGCGCGAGGAAGCCGGCCGGGTAGCCGTAGCGCTCGCTCGCCTCGTGGGCGAGCTGCTCGGGCTCGGCGCGGGCGCGGCGCACGGAGGCGACGAGCGCCTCCTCGAGCTCCACGAGCCCGGGCGGCGGCGGGTCCGGCGCCGCCCAGACCGCGAAGACCATCGGCAGCCCGGTGCGCTCGAGCCACAGCTTCCCGAGGTCGTAGTGCGGAGTCGGGTCCTCGAACGCGCTCTTCAGCGCGGCGTCGCCGATCAGCAGGGTCGCGTCCGCGTCCTCGCCGAGGGGCACGTGGTCGGCCTCGGGGATCAGCACCTTCGTCAGCACGACCGACGTCGCGCTCTCCGGGGTCACCGCCACACGCCGCACCTGCTCGAGCGGCCGCTTCGAGACGAGCTGGATCGAGTCCACCGCGCCCTCCGAGGAGACGCACAGCCGCGGCAGCAACCGGAGGCGGTCGGCGTTCCGCGCCCACTCGATCGAGGAGATCGGCGCGAGGTCGAGCTCGCCCGCGATCAGCCGCTTGTTCAGGTCGGTCGGGACGCCTGTCGCCTCCTCGACCTCCGCCTCCAGCCGGTAGAAGACCGGCGCCATGTTCACGTAGGAGATGCGGCCGAGGCGAACCATCACGACGCCCGGTGGACGACGAGGTGCGTGAGCGTCTCGAGTTCGGGGCGATGCACGCCGTTCAGGCACGCCCGCGCCCGCTGCGCGTAGTCGAGCGCGACCTCGCGCGCCTCCTCGAGCGCGCCCGTCGCAGCGACGCGCAGCAGCGCGCCGTCGAGCGGCGCGCCGGCGAGGGCCTCACGGACAACCGCGTCCTCGCGGGCGGCGAGGATCAGCGGCAGCGTCGGCGTCCCTTCGCGGAGATCGACACCGGCGATCTTCCCGGTCTCGATCGTGTCGCCGGCGCAGTCGAGGATGTCGTCGGTGATCTGGAACGCGATCCCGAGCGCGATCCCGAAGGGGCCGAGGTCGGGGCTGCCGAGCCGGCAGGACGCCTCGAAGAGCTTCGCCGTCTTCAGCGCGCAACGCTCGAGGTAGGCCTCGACCGTCGTGTCCGGATCGTGCGCCTGGCGGCGCTGCATCGCCTCGCCACGGGCGAGGCAGAGAGCGGCGTCCGCGAGCAGCTCGACCGCCTGCGCGTCGCCGGTCGCCGCCAGCTCCGCGAACGCGCGTGCGAAGAGGTAGTCGCCGGTCGCCCGCGCGGCCTCCGGGCCGTAGGCCGACCAGGCCGATGCGCGGCCGCGGCGGAACTCTGCGCCGTCGATCAGGTCGTCGTGGACGAGCGTCGCCATGTGGACGAGCTCGACCGCCGCCCCTGCGGCAACGGACGGCGCCTCGCCGGGCGGGGTCGCGAAGAACACGAGCAGCGGGCGCAACCGCTTCCCGCCGGCGCTGAGCGCGTCCCGCGAGACGGCTGCGACCAGCCCCTGGTGAGCCCCCACGGTCTGCTCGAGCCGAGCCTCGAGCTCCTCGAGATAGTCGTGGAGGCCCGGCGTCTCCTGAATCGCGGCGAGCG
This sequence comes from uncultured Actinomycetes bacterium, assembly GCA_963779025.1. Lineage (GTDB taxonomy): Bacteria > Actinomycetota > Thermoleophilia > Gaiellales > Gaiellaceae > DATBLE01. The sequence goes on along the minus strand of CAVZWR010000019.1, from coordinate 222,374 downwards.
CGGTCATCGCTTCGCCCCGGTGTGCAGTGCGACGATCCCGCCGGCGAACGTGCGGTACTCGACGCCGTCGAACCCGGCCGCCCGCAGGAGCCCGGCCAGAGCCCCTTTGTCCGGGAAGCGGCGAACGCTCGCAGGCAGGTACGAGTAGGCCTCTCCGCCCTTCAGCACCTTCCCGATCAGCGGCACGATCCGGTCGAACCAGAGCCGGTAGAACGGCGCGAGCAGCGCCGGTCGGCGTCGTGATCTCCAGGATCGCGAGGCGACCGCCGGGAACGAGGATGCGCGCGAGCTCCGCGAGGCCGTGCTCCAGGTCGACGACGTTGCGGACGCCGAACCCGACGGTCGCCGTCTCGAAGGATCCGTCCTCGAACGGCAGCGCCAGCATGTCGCCTTCGACCCACTTCACCGCGGCCGACTTCCGCCGTGCGCGCTCGAGCATCCGGGGCGAGAAGTCCAGTCCGGTTACGTCCCCGCCCGCGCGCAGGTCGGCGACCGCGAGATCGCCGGTGCCGCAGCAGGCGTCGAGGACACGGTCGCCTTGCCGCACGACCGCCTCGGCCGTCAGCCGCCGCCAGCGCAGGTCGAGCCCGGCCGTCATCACGCGGTTCATCACGTCGTAGACCGGCGCGATGCGGTCGAACATCGTCCGGACGTCGTCCGCCGGGAGCGTGCCTGCCGACATGGCTAGCCGGTTCCCCAGCGCCTGATCAGCGCGTTCTCGAGCCCGAGCTGATCGAGCGCCCGCGCGACCATGAAATCGACGAGGTCGTCCACGCTCTCGGCGCCGTGGTAGAAGCCAGGCGCGAGGAAGAGCACGGTCGCGCCGGCGCGCCGCACGGTGAGCATGTTCTCGAGGTGGATGGTCGAGAGCGGCGTCTCACGCGGCATCAGCACGAGCCGCCGGTCCTCCTTCAGCGCGACGGACGCCGCCCGGTGGATCAGGTTCGACATCGCGCCCGAGGCGATCGTCCCGAGCGTCCCCATCGAGCAGGGGCAGATCACGTAGGCGTCGACCTTCGCGGAGCCGCTCGCGTAGGGCGCCCGCCAGTCCTGCGGGTCGTAGACGGTCACCTCGCTCCTCGCAGGCCGGACGTGCTCGGTGAACCGCGCGAGCGTCTCGTCGCGCGAGAGGCGCGCGTCCCCGTAGAGCTCGGTCGCGATCACCTCGAGCCCCGCCGCGGACGCGCACACGCCGACCTCGCAGTCGGCTTCGGTCAAGGCTTCGAGCAGGCGGGCTGCGTACCGGGCGCCGGAAGCGCCGGTTATGCCGAGGAAGATGCGCACGCGCACATCATCGCTGCTACTTGCCGCCCTTCGACGCTTCGAGGAAGACGGCGATCTTCCTGAGGTTGTCGTCGCCCAGTGACGCGAACGACGGCATCGGCGAGCCCGGGTTCACGCACGACGGGCACTTCAGGTGGTTGACCTGGAACTGGACGCCCTTGTTCTTCGCGCCCTCGGCGCTCAGGTCGGGCGCGCCCAGGTTCGACGAGCCCGTGCCGAGATAGGTGTGGCACGTCAGGCAGCCCGACTGGGCGAAGAGTTTCGCCCCCGGGACCGCGGCAACCGGAAGGTTGTTCTTCTTCACCCACGACGGCACCGCGCCTACCACCTCGCTCGCGAGAGCCTCCTTCGCGGTCGCCCCCTTGTAGGTCAGCGTTCCCATCGCGATCACGGTCAGGATGCAGATCACGACCGCGACCGGGCGCCGCGACAGCCGCCGCTCGCGCCGCATGTCCACGAACGGGAGCGCGAGCATCAGCACCATGATGATCGTCGGGATTCCGACCGTCCCGAGGATCACCGAGTCCGGCCACTTGAAGATCCGGAGCAGGTAGAAGAGGAAGTAGAAGTACCAGTCGGGCCGCGGCACGAAGCTCGTCGTCCCCGGGTCGGCCTTGTCGCTGAAGAGCGGGCCGAGCCACCCGGCACCCGTCCCCGTGTGGTCGCCGGGCGTCGACCACTTCCAGACACAGGCGAGCGCGATGATCACGAGCACGACGATCAGGCTCATCACCGTGTCGTGGAACATCGCGTAGGGGTAGAACGGCTTCCCCTTCTTCGCGACGTCGGCCTTGTAGCGCGCGTGCTGGGCACGGCGTGCGCGGAGGCTCGCGCTCGGGTTGCGGATCGTCACGGCGTCGGCCGCCCTCGCATCGTCGGCGTGACGAGCCCGGAGCGTGCAGGGCTCTCCGGCTCAGGCTCGAGGTCCTCGCGGCCGGCGGCCTCCTTCGACCAGGGCGGCGAGCTGACGCCGAGCCGGATCACGAGGTACAGGTGCAGCCCGATCAGCGCGAAGATCAGGCCCGGCGCGACGAGCATGTGCAGCGAGTAGAACCGCGCCAGCGTGTCGCCCCCGATCGCGGGACCGCCCTGCATGAGCTGCGCGAGCACGGTCCCGACGAACGGCCCGTTCCCGGTGATGTTCATGCCGACGACAGTCGCCCAGTAGGCGGTCTGGTCGTACGGGAGCAGGTAGCCCGTGAAGCCCTCGAACATCCCGAGGATCAGCAGGAAGACGCCGACGATCCAGTTCAGCTCGCGCGGGTACTTGTACGCGCCGTACAGGAAGACCCGCGCCATGTGGAAGAAGAGCAGGATGATGAAGACGCTCGCGCCCCAGCGGTGCATGCCGCGCACGAGCCAGCCGAAGTCGACGTCGTTCGTGATGTGCTGGATCGACTCGTACGCCTCGTCCGGGCTCGGCTTGTAGAACATCGCCAGGATCACGCCGGTGATCGCCTGGACGAGGAAGGCGGTCAGCGTCGCGGAGCCGAGCGTGTGCGCCCAGCCGGTGTCGCCGGGCACCTTGCGGAAGAGGAAGTACTTGACCCCGCCGACGAGGCCCGACCGCTCCTCGAGCCAGTCGATCGGGTAGAGCACCATGCCCACGATCTGCCTGCGGCTTCTGCGACTTCGCCATTACGCCCTGATCTCCGGGATCGGGAAGAGCCAGAACTCGGGGCCGGCGACGTGCTGGCCCGGCATGTGCAGCGGGTACTTCTTGATCCGGGCCGTCTTCCCCTCGCCCTTGACGTAGTCGACGCTGTAGGCGCTACCGAGGACCAGGCGGCCGTCCTCGATCGAGTAGTTGTAACGGTCGAGCGCGCGGACGGGCGGGCCGGCGATGCGGTTGCCCTCGGTGTCGTACTGGCCGCCGTGGCACGGGCAGCCGAAGCCGGCCGGCTTCGCAGGCGTCTTCTTCAGGACTTCCTGCCCGGCCCTGTTCTCCTTGGTCGTCGACTGGTTCTCCGCGACCGGCCCGTTCGGCTGCACCGGGCAGCCGAGGTGGGCGCAGCGGTTGGAGAGGATCGTGAAGCTCGGCTGGTTGACGAGCAGCCCGTTGTAGCGGATGTACGCGGTGCGCCTCGAGACCTCGCCCGCGTGCGGGTCCTCGACGAAGGTGGTGATGATGAACTGGCCCTCCGGGAACGTGGAGAGCGGACCGAGATCGACCGGCTGGAACTTGGCGCCTTCGACACCCGAGGCGGCGAGCATGCCGAGCGGCGGGATCGTGACCAGGCCCCCGATCACCGCACCGAGCCCGAGCGTCGAGAACTCGAGGAACTTGTTGCGCGGGAACCGCTCGCCGGGCGCGGGCTCCGGCATGCCGGCAGAGCCGACGTTCGTCGCCACTGCGGGCGCCGCAGGCGGCGGAGGCGGCTCCGCGTCGCTCTTGCCCTTCGACAGGTCGCGCACCCAGAGGAAGCCGAAGAGGAGCACGATCGCGCCGCCGACCGCGACCGCAGGCCAGCTGACGATCAGCCCGACGAGAACGCACGACGATGCCGATCGCGAATCCGATCGGCCACAGCGTCGGAGACGGAAGGTGCGCCTTATCGTCGCCCGGCTTGGGCTCCACTTCTTACGCCTCCTTTCGCGGCCGAACGGGATTCAAACGCTCGCTGGTGCCCGATGTCAACGACGTAACACTTGGCGCAACGGCCCGCACTATGACGCATCTCCCGCGGACGGGCTGTGGAGACCGTATTCCGCCCAGCGGCTGTCGACCAACGCCTTCACCTCGTCGGTCATCTCGATCTCGGGCGGCCACTCCCGCGCGCCCTCCTCGGGCAGCTTGTGCGTCGCGTCGATGCCGATCTTGCCGCCGACGAATTGCCGCTCGGGCGCGTGGTCGAGGTGGTCGACCGGCCCCTCCGAGAGCAGGATGTCGCGCTTCGGGTCGACGTTCGCAGTGACGCGGAAGAAGACCTCCTCGTAGTCGTGGACGTTGACGAAGTCGTCCACGACGACGACGCACTTGGTCAGCGAGAGCAGCCCGAGACCCCAGACCGCGTGCATGATCTTCAGCGCCTGGCCGGGGAAGGTCTTGCGGATCGAGACGATCACGCAGTTGTGGAACGCGCCCGCGACCGGCAGGTCGTAGTCGACGATCTCCGGCACGGACATCCGGATCGCGGGCAGGAAGATCCGCTCGGTCGCCTTGCCGAGCCAGGCGTCCTCGGCCGGCGGCTTGCCGACGACGATCGAGGGATAGATCGCGTCACGCCGCATCGTCATCGCCGTGAGGTGGAAGACCGGGAACGGCTCGGGCGCGGTGTAGTAGCCGGTGTGGTCGCCGAACGGCCCCTCGGCGCCCTCGTCGCCGGCCTGCACGTAACCCTCGAGCACGATCTCCGCGCTTCGCGGGCACCTCGAGGTCGACGGTCTTCGCCTTGACGAGCTCGACGGCGTCGCCGCGGAGGAAGCCGGCGACCATCAGCTCGTCGACGTGCTTGGGGAGCGGCGCAGAGGCGCTGTACGCGGTGACCGGGTCGAGCCCGATCGCGACCGCGACGTCGAGACGCCCCTCGGTGGCGAGGTAGTCCATGCGCCCGTCCTTGTGGATCTGCCAGTGCATGAAGGTCGAGCGGCGATCGATCTTCTGCAGCCGGTACATGCCGACGTTGCGACCGCCCGTCCGCGGGTCCTTCGTGATCACGGCGGGGAGCGTGATGAACGGCGCTGCGTCACCGGGCCAGCAGGTCTGGATCGGCAGCAGGTCGAGGTTCGACGTCGTCGCCGGTGAGGACGACCTCCTGGCAAGGACCCGAACGAACCTGCTTCGGCCGTGAGCCGGCGATCTCCTTGAGCTTGAGGAGACCGCTGACCTTCTCGCGGAGACCCTCCGGCGGCTGCATCTCGAGCACGTCCTGGAGCTTCTTGCCGACGTCGTCGAGGCTCTCGACCCCGAACGCGAGGCACATGCGACGCTCCGTCCCGAACTGGTTGATCAGCAGCGAGTGCTCCGAGCCCTTCGGGTTCTCGAAGAGCAGCGCCGGCCCGCCGGACTTGACTGTCCGGTCGACGATCTCGGTGATCTCCAGGTTCGGGTCGACCTCGGCGGCGATGCGGACGAGCTCGCCCTCGCGCTCGAGCAGCGCGATCCAGTCGCGGAGGTCGCGGAGGGACGCCACGAATGTGAGTCTACGGAGGTGTTGGTGTACGTCACCGGGGCGAGCGGATTCGTCGGGCGGCACGTCGCCCGCGAGTTGCGCGAGCAGGGCGCCGACGTCCGCGACGACTGGGTCGACCTGCTCGATCCAGATCGCCTGCGCCGCGCCGTCGACGGCTGCGACGCCGTCTTCCACGTCGCCGCGCTCTACAGCTTCACCGCGCCCGCGCGGGAACTCGAGGCGGTGAACGTCGACGGCACGCGCAACCTGCTCGAGGCGGCGCGCCGGGCCGGCGCACGCGTCGTCCACACCAGTACCTGCGCGACCTGCGGGCCGGTCCCCGGCCGCCCGGCGACCGAGGAGGACGAGCCGCCCGCCTGGGAGCTCGGCGTCCCCTACAAGCGGACGAAGCTGGCGGCAGAGCGGCTCGCGCGGGCAGCAGGCGCCGTCTGCGTCAACCCGACCACGCCCGTAGGCGACGGCGACACGCGTCCCACTCCCACCGGCGCGATGATCCGGGGCGTCGCGAGCGGGCGGTACCGCGCCTACCCGAGGATCGGCGTGAACCTCGTCGACGTACGCGACGTCGCGCGCGGGCACGTGCTCGCGCTCGCGCGTGGCCGACCGGGGGAGCGCTACCTGCTCGGCGGAGTCGACCTGACGCTGCGCGAGATCTTCACCGCCGTCGCCGACCTCGCCGCGCAGCCTCGCCCGCGCGCCGCCGTCCCCTACGCCGCCATCCGCGCCGGCGCCGCGCTCGGGCTCGTCAACCGGAACGAGGCGATCCTCGCCCGCACGCCCGCGTACTTCTCTTCCGCGAAGGCCGAGCGCGAGCTCGGCTACCGGCCGGGGCCGGTCGAGCCGGCGCTCCGCCGCGCCGTCGAGGACGCTAGTGCTTGCGGAGCTTCCGCGACAGCGTCCCGAGCCCGATCACGGCGAGAAAGATGAGTCCGACGATCAGCATGCCGGTGATGACGTCGCGGCCTTCCTTGGCGGCATCGGCGAGCAGCGGAAGCACGGCGCGAGTCTAACCCACGCGACCGGCGTGGGCAGCAAGCGCCTGCTCGACCTCGGCCGCGTCTGCCGGCGGGCCGGACCTGAGGCGGCCGGCCGTCGCCGCCCACTCCTCGCCGTCCCCGGGCGAGTCGTCCGCTCGGAGCTGTGCGCACACCGAGATCAGCGCCGCCAGCTCCGCGACGACGTCCACCTCGCCGTGCTCGGCGATCCGCACGAGCCCGTGCGCGTAGAGGTAGTCGCCGAGCAGCAGCGCGGTCTGCCGGTCGCGCGGGGCGAACAGCCGCGGGCGGCCGTAGTGCAGCAGGTACGCCTCGTAGATCGTCTCCAGCCCGAGCGCCCACCGCTCGTCCGCGAGCGGCGAGAAGACCGGATCCTGCTCGGGGTCGCGGCGGAGCGCATCGGCCCAGAGCTGGCTCTCGGCCGCCGCCTCGTCCGCGATCACGCCCCAGACGTCAACCGAAGAAGCCGGCAACCGCCTCCACCGTCCTCTCCACCTCGGCCTCCCCGTGTGCGGTCGAGACGAACATCGCCTCGTACTGCGACGGCGCCACGTAGATCCCGCGCTCGAGCAGATGGCGGAACAGCTCGGCGTAGCGCTCCGTGCCGGTGACGTCCTCGATCCGGCGCACCGGCTCGTCCTGCGCGAAGAGCGTCAGCATCGCCCCGACCCGTTGCACGCGGCCGTACGGCGCAAGCCCTGCCTCGAGGCGCGCGCCCGTCTCCTCCAGCCGTTCGTACACCGCGGAGTCGCGCAGGCGCCGGAGCACCGAGAGCCCGGCCGCAGCCGCGAGCGGGTTCCCGGAGAGCGTCCCCGCCTGGTACACCTCGCCCGCCGGCGCGAGGTGGTCCATCACGTCCGCCCGGCCCCCGAAGGCCGCCAGCGGCAGGCCGCCGCCGACGATCTTCCCGAGGATCGTCAGGTCGGGCGTGATCCCGTAGCGCTCCTGCGCGCCGCCCCTGGCGACGCGGAACCCGGTGATCACCTCGTCGAAGACGAGCAGCGCGCCGGAGGCGTCGCAGAGCGAGCGCAGCGCCTCGAGAAACCCGGGCTCGGGCGGGACGACGCCCATGTTTCCGGCGACCGGCTCGACGATCACGCAGGCCAGCCCCTCGCCCCACTCCGCGACCGCCGCCGCGGCGGCGTCGACGTCGTTGTACGGGCAGACGATCGTGTCCTGCGCGGCGCCGCTCGGGACGCCCGGCGACGACGGAATACCGAGCGTCGCCAGCCCGGAGCCGGCGCTGGCGAGCAGCGCGTCGGCGTGGCCGTGGTAGCAGCCGGCGAACTTCAGGATCCGGTCGCGGGACGTGATAGCCGCGTGCGAGCCGGATCGTGCTCATCGACGCCTCTGTCCCCGAGGAGACGAGGCGGACCTTCTCGATCGACGGGACGGCGTCGGCGATCTCGGCGGCGAGCTCGACCTCGCGCTCGGTCGGCGCGCCGAAGCTCGTCCCGTCCGCGGCAGCCTCCGCTGACCGCGGCCAGCGTCTCGGGATCGGCGTGCCCGAAGATCAGCGGCCCCCAGGACATCACCCAGTCGACGTACCGGCGCCCCTCGACGTCCTCGATCTCCGCACCCGCGCCGCGACGCATGAAGACCGGCTCGTCGAGCCCGACCGCGCGCATCGCGCGGACGGGCGAGTTGACGCCGCCGGGGATCAGCTCGAGGGCGCGCTGCCAGAGGGCCGAGCGCGTCCTCAAAGCCACGCGGCGAGGTCCTTCGTCCAGTACGAGACGACGATGTCGGCGCCGGCGCGCTTGATCGCCGTCAGCGACTCCAGCGCGGCCTGCCGCTCCTCGAGCCAGCCCTGCGCCGCCGCCGCCTTGACCATCGCGTACTCGCCGGAGACGTTGTACGCCGCCAGCGGCAGATCGAAGCGATCGCGCGCCGCCCGGATCACGTCGAGATAGGGCAGCGCGGGCTTGACCATGATCACGTCGGCGCCCTCGGCGATGTCCTGCTCGCACTCGCGCAGCGCCTCGCGGACGTTTGCGGGATCCATCTGATAGCCGCGCCGGTCGCCGAACGACGGCGCCGAGTCGGCGGCCTCGCGGAACGGGCCGTAGAAGGCCGAGGCGTACTTCGCGGAGTAGGCGACGATCGGCGTCTCGGGCAGGGCCTCGCGAATCGCGGCGACCCGGCCGTCCATCATGTCGCTCGGGCAGACGGCATCGGCGCCCGCCTCGACATGGCTGAGGGCGGTGCGCGCGAGCAGGTCGAGCGTGGCGTCGTTGTCCACCTCGTCCCAGGCGACGCCGTAGGCGTCGCGGTCTTCCCGCCGGGCTTCGCCGGCTCCGCCGGCGAAGCTTCCAGCCGAGCGGAGGACGCCGCAGTGGCCGTGCGAGGTGTACTCGCAGAGGCAGACGTCCGTGAGCAGAACGAGCTCGGGGAAGCGCGGGCGGAGCTCGCGCAGCGCCCGCTGGATCACCCCGTCGTCGTCCCACGCGCCAGAGCCCTCCTCGTCCTTCTCGTCGGGGATCCCGAACAGGATCACGGCGCGGACGCCCGACGAGACGAGCGCATCGACCTCGCCGACGACGTCGTCGACCGACCAGCGGCCCATCGCCGGCAGCGCCTCGTTCGGCTCCGTCGCCGGCCCGACGAAGAGCGGCATGACGAAGTCCTCGAGGTCGAGCCGCGTCTCGCGCACGAGCGAGCGGAGCGCACCGGTTCGGCGCAGCCGCCGCAGGCGGGTGACCGGGAATGTGCTCACAGCGGAAGGTTAGACAGCCAGACGCCGTGCCGAGACCCGCGCCAGCGCAAAGTACGCCGCGCCGAGCCCGATCAGCCAGGCGGCCTCACGGACGAGCGTCTCCCACGGCGACCGGTCGTACAGCGCCGCCGAGAAGAAGCGGACCGCATGCGCGAACGGGAAGGCGTCGCTGATCCACGCGGCGACGGGGACGATCTCCCGCGGGACGAGCCCGAGGAACACGACGGGCAGCACGGCGAGCACGCCGACGAGCGAGGCTGCCCGCGATTCCCGCGTGAGGGCCCCGATGAGCGTCCCGACCGCGCCGACGGCTGCGGCGGCCAGCAGCACGCCGACCAGGACGAGCGGGATGCGCTGCCAGGGCTCCCCGCCCGACACGTTCCCGGCCTCGACCGCGATTCCGAACCCGATCAGGATCGCGAGGCCGAGCGCGAGGCCGACCGTCACCGCGAGCGCGATCTTTGCGGCGATCAGCCGGCCGAGGCCGACGAGGCCGCGCATCAGCCGGCCGATCACGTTCTCGTCCCGCTCGGCCGCGAGCGCACCAGCGGCGAGGAGGAGGCCGAGGAAGCTGATCGTGATCGCGAGCCCGTAGGCCTGCGCCTGGGCCGAGAGGGCCGACGTGCGGCCGCGGCCGCTCTCCTCGTCGAGGATGATCGGCGAGGCGGTCGCGCGGATCGCGTTGTCCGTCAGCGCGAGCGCGAGCCGCGCGTCGTGGACGAAATCGGCGATCTGCGTCTTCTCGGGTGACGCCGGCAGGTGGGCGAGCAGCTTCTTCGTCCCGTCGAGGCCGATGATCGAGAAGTCGTGGCCGAGCACCTTGCCCTTGCCTCCGTGCAGGAGCAGGCTGCACGTACTTGATGTCCTCCTCGATGAACGCCTTCTGGAGCTTGAGGTTGAGGTTGTAGACGAGCGCCTGCATCTGCTGGCGCACGCGCGGCGTGATCCCGCCGGTGCCGGTCGCAAGCGAGATATGCGGGCTGGCGACGAGACCCTTGAGCTCGTCGACGAATCCGTCGGGGATCGTGATCACCGCCGCCACCCGGCCCGACGCGAGCTGCTGGCCGGCCTCGCCCTCGTCCATCCGAACCAGCTCGACGTTCTTCCCGACCTCGTGGATCAGCGCGTCGATGTCGAATGTGTTCCCCGCGACGGAGACATGGTGTGGCACCTGGTCGAGCCCGACCACGGCGACTCGCGGCTTCGCGTTCGCGTAGGCGGCGGTCAGTCCGATCAGGAGCGCGATCACGAGCGGGTAGGCGATCAGCACGCCGAGCAGCAGCGGCGAACGCCACAGCACGAGCAGGTCCTTGCGCAGGATCAGGAGCGGCGCCCTCAACGGAGCGCCCCCGCCTCTTCGGAGCGCCGGTAGTCCGCGACAGGCCCGTCGAACACGACCCGGCCGTCGAGCAGCATCACGACCCGGTCGGCGACGTGCTCGAGGTCCTCGACGTTCTGGGTGACGAGGACGACGGCACCGCCTGCGTCTCGCACGCCTCGCGCCGTCTCCCAGAGGCGGCGGCGCTGACGCGGGTCGAGCGCAGCGGTCGGCTCGTCCAGCAGCAGAACCTGCGGGTCGCCGAGCAGCGAGATCGCGAGATCGAGCCGCTGGCGGTTGCCGACCGAGAGCGTGGAGGCGGGCCGCTCGTCCGCCGGCAGCTCGAGGCGCGCGAGCAGCGTGTCCGCGCCGGCGACGCCCTGCAGCCGCGCGAAGAGCTCCAGGTTCTGCCGGGCCGAGAGGCGGCCGTAGTGGGCGGGGCGCTGCGGCATCCAGCCGGCGCGCACGTTCGGGCCGAGCTCGACCTTCCCCTCGCTCGGCGGCAGCGCCCCGGCGAGGATCCCGAGCAGAGTCGACTTGCCGGCGCCGTTCGGGCCGACGAGCGCCAGCACCTCCCCGCCCCGCACCTCGACGTCGGTCGGCTCGAGGGCGACGTGGTCACCGAAGCGCCGGCCGACGCCGCGCGCGACCAGGAGGGAGGTCAACTCGGGACCGGCGGATGCTGCGCCGCGGCTTCGGCACCTCGGTCTCCGCCTCCGGCTCCGGCACCGGCGCGACGGGCGGCGGCTGTGGCTCGATCTCCACCTCGACGCCGATCGGCCCGGCCATCCCCCACGGCTCCAGCTGGACGCGCTCACCGAAGAACTCGTACGCGGCCCGCCCGGCGGCGAGCAGCGGCAGCGCGACCAGGATCCCGGCAAGGCCGTAGATCTCCCCGCCCGCGAGCAGGCCGAAGATGACGAGCAGCGGGTGTAGTCGCAACGCGCTGCCCATCACGTTCGGAACGACGATGTGCCCCTCGACCTGGTGGATGATCAGGAAGAGGCCCGCGACCCAGAGGATCGAGATCGGGTCGACGACGATCGCGTAGATCGCGGCCGGGATCGACCCGAGCCAGGGGCCGAGGTACGGGATCAGCTCCATGAGGCCGACCCAGGCACCGAAGAGGAGCGCGTACTTGTCGGCGCCCGGCACCAGTCCGAGCGCCCCGAGTATCCACATCCCTATCCCTGCGCTGGCACCGATGATCAGCGAGATCAGGAACTGGCCCTTGACGTAGCCGGCGACCGCCTGCTCCATCCGCACGAGCAGCGGCTCGGAGTTCGGATGCGGTGGGAATCGTCGGTCGATGCCTCGCGCGAGCCGGTCGAAGTCGAGCAACATGTAGATCGAGGCGACGAGCACCACCACCGCGGCGAAGAGGAACTTCCCGACGGAGATCGCCGCCCCCTCGACGAAGTCGACGACCTTCCCGGTGTACTTGGTGACGTCCTTCTCGCGGATCTGCGTCACCCAGCGGTGGCCGCGCTCCTGAACCTTGATCGAGGCGAGCCCGTGGTCGTCCAGCCACTGCTGGAGCCGATCGACGTCGCGGTCGGCATCCGTGCGCGGAGGCTGTCCGTGGACGACCGTAAAGTAGGTGTCGAACCGGTTTGCGGCCGTCTTCGTCTGATCGACGATGACGGTGGCGAGACCCCAGATGACAGCAATCAGGGCCGCCGCAAACACGAGGTACACGAACGCGACAGAGAAGCCGCGTCGGATCCGAAACCGCCCGAGCTGGACCGAGCTGAGCCACCTGACGAGTGGGTCGAAGAGCAGCGCGAGCAGGCTCGCGACCATGAACAGGAAGACGACGTGAAAGACCCGGCCCGCGACTACCCAGATCAGCAGGAGCAGGACCGGAAGCCCGACGAGCTGGATCCAGCGCGGGATCTGGATCTTGGGCGACGCGCCCGGGGGCATCGCGCGGATCGTACCGCGGCGGCCGCACGCCGATCTCACGGCCGTGTGGGACTGGTCGCTCGATACGGACGGTTCGCTGGCCCTCGATCTGGGAGGAAAGCTGGCTCGACGCCGTCCCCCGCCGGTTGATGCGCACCGGGGACCTCGGCTACGGTGCCCCCGATGCAGTCCGTCCCGGCCTACCGGCGGCCGGAGCGTCGCGAGTCGAAGACGGCCCGCCGCGCCCGCCGCCGCGCAGTTCTTTCGATCGTTGGGCTCACCGTCCTGGTGGTGCTCGTCGTCGCGGCGTTCCGCCCCGGGCCGAGCCCGGTGGTCGGCGTCGGCGTGCCCGCGAGCGCCTCGCGCCTGCTCCCGGCCGGCCCGCCGAGCCCGCTCGTCGTCGCCACGCACGGGCCGCTGCACATCCAGCTGCCGATCAACCAGCGCAAGGTGACGGCGATCGGTTACCACGGCGCCGGCGAGGACGCGCTCCCGATTCGACCCGCTCGGCCGGCAGGCGAACGAGGGGCTCTTCTCGCGCGCCTTCCACCGCATCTTCGGCGGCGGCGGCGGCGGCGTCGCCTACTACCAGCTGGGCGGCGGCGACGGCCCCTCGACGGGATCCCTGAACGTCGGCGCGGCTCCCGGGACCGACGTCTACTCCCCGGTGGACGGAACGATCGTCGGGCTTCGCGACGACGTCATCGACGGGAAGAGCTACGGCTCGCTGATCGACATCCAGCCGTCGGACGAGCCGTCGGTCGTGGTCACGGTCGGGCACGTTCGGGCCGACCCGGCGCTCGAGGTGGGCGCACCGGTGGACGAGCCGCACGTCCAAGATCGGCACGGTGCTCGACTACTCCGCGGTCGAGCGGCTCGCGCTCGCCAAGTACACGCAGGACGCCGGCAACCACGTCGCGATCTCGGTGCGCTCCGCGGCCACCGTGCCTCTGCGCTAGAAACAGCAGCGCGTGCGCATCCTCTTTCTCGCCGACGTCTTCGGCACGGCCGGGCGGACCGCGGTCGAAGAGCGCCTGCCCGGGCTGCGCGAGGAGCTCGGGGTCGCGTTCTGCGTCGTCAACGGCGAGAACGCGGCCGACGGGCGGGGATCACCCCGCGGCTCGCCGACAAGCTGCTCGCGCGCCGGCGCCGACGTGATCACCCTCGGCAATCACGTCTGGGCGCGCGACGACATCGGCCCGTACCTCGCTGCTTCGGAACGCGTGATCCGGCCTGCGAACGTCGCCTCCGGCTCGCCCGGGCGGGCGCTCGCGGTCGCGCCCGCGACCGACGGCACGCCGGTCGCGGTGATCAACCTGCTCGGCTCGCTCTTCCTCGACGTGGCTTCCGGCTTCTTCGAGGTGGTCGACGACCTCGTCGAGGAAGCCCGTGCCCAGAGCCCGCTCGTGATCGTCGACTTCCACGCGGAGGCGACCAGCGAGAAGATCGCGCTCGCCCGCTACCTCGACGGCCGCGTGACGGCGGTGCTCGGGACGCACACGCACGTGCAGACGAGCGACGCCCGCATTCAGCCCGGGGGCACGGCGGCGATCACGGACGCAGGCATGACGGGCCCGCACGATTCGGTGATCGGCGTGGAGGCGGAGCTCGCGATCCGGCGGATGCGCACAGGCATGCCGGTCCGGTTCCGTCCCGCCGAGGGCGGCGTCCGGATCGAGGGCGTCGTCCTCGACTGCGAGGCCGACGGGCGGGCGACCGCTATCGAGCCGCTACGGGTCGAGCACGGCTAGGCCAGAGCAGCACGGCCAGCAGCCCGAGCATCGTCAGGTCGCGGACGAAGACGAGCGTCGACGGGTAGGCCGTCGAACTTCACGAGGTCCCAGTAGTTGAAGGGGAACCACATCTGCGTGAGGACGAGTGCGAGCGCGAGGACGCCGCTCGCCAGCAGCCCGCGCCGGCCGCGCACGAGCGGCACGAGCGGGATCAGCCAGATCATGAACTGCGGCGAGAAGACCTTCGAGAACGCGATGAACGCGCAGACCGCCGCGGCGAAAGCGCGCACCAGCCGGTCACGCTCCATCGGGCCCCGCGCGAACCAGACCCAGACGGCGGCGACGGCGAGGATCTGGGCCACGCTCTGGACCGCGGCGAGCGCGTCCGGTCCGCTCCCGGCCAGGTTCTGCGAGCCGTGGCTCGACTCCATCGTCACGCCCACCCCCGCGATCTGGTGCAGGACGAGCAGCACGGAGGAGCCGAGCGACTCGATCTGGAGCGGGCGGTTCGTCTGGCGGGTGATGCTGTCCCACATGCCGTGGGGCGACAGCGCGAAGAAACGGCAGGAAGCACGCGGCGACGACGGCGGCGAAGATGCCGAGCGCGATCAGAGCCGCGCGGCGTCCCGACCGGCGCCAGACCCATACCGCCAGGAGGGGCAGCGCGACGACCGGGTAGATCTTCGCCGCGACCGCGAGCCCGAGCACGCCGGCGGCAAGCCGGTCTCGTCCGGCGAGCAGCGCGGCGAGCACGCCGACGGTCAGCGCCGCGGGCCAGAGGTCGAACCGCGAGAGCATGACCGAGCCGATCAACAACGGCGCCACCGCCGTGAAGCCGAGCGCGAGCCCCATCCGGACCGGGCCCGCGTCCATCGACAGGAGCGCCGAGAGCACGAACAGCACCGCGAGGCCCCCGCAGACGAGCATCTCCGCCTCGAACCGGGTGCGGTAGCCGTCCAGGTCGCCGTCCGGCGACCGCAACAGGGACGGGACCGCGAACACGGGCAGCGCCCCGGCTGGGTACTCGAGACCGAAGTCGCGGTAGGGCACCTTCCCGTTCGAGATCGCGTCGCCGTACTTCTGGTAGGAGGGCGTGTCGATTATCTGGTCGCGGTCGTAGAAGCCCGTGTGCAGCACGACCCACGCTCCGACGAACAGCGCCAGCGCGATCGCCGCGGCGACGACCGCACGCCTCGGGTCAGCCGGCTGGGACCAGCTCGCGAGTCTGGTGCTCATCCTTGGAGACGACCGGCGCCTCGGCGGGCCGTAGCTCGCCCGCCAGGACTGCGTACGCGACGAAGGCGAAGAACCACGGGAGATAGAGATAGAACCAGTGGGTGAGGACGACCTCGAAGCCGATCAGCAAGGCAGCCGTAAAGGCCGCGAGCTGGAGGGGAGACTTCTTCCGGGGTAGGACGGCAAGCACGATCGCGCCGCCGAGGAGGACGGCGTCGAGCACCTTCTGCAACCAGGACAGGCCGGGGATTCCGGCGGCGTGGTACTGGCCCCAGTCCCACAGCGAGAAGGGCGAGTTCCGCTCGACCTGCGTCGGAACCGTCCGCTTCCAGAACTCGTGCGCGGCATGGAGGGGGTTCGGCTCCAGGAACAGGACCCAGAACGCGACCACCGTTGCGATCGCGAAACCGCCGATGAACCAGAGACCGGTGCGCCTGGTGCGGCGGAACTCCGGGTAGGTCAGCCACATCGGCGCGACGATCAGCGCAGCGAACTTCGTCCAGCCGGCGAGCCCGGCGAAGAGGCCACGGGCCCAGTGCGAAGTCGAGAGCCAGAACCCGAAGATCAGGAACGCGGGCATGATCGCGTCGTTCGTGTTCGACTGCGAGACGTACTGGGTGAACGGGTAGGCGGCCCACGCAAAGGCCAGCGTCACCCCTAATCGGTTGCCTCCGAATCGCCTCCCGACGAGGCCGAGGCCGATCAGGGCGAGAATGTCGAAGGCGATCGAGGTGAAGTGGGCCGAAGGTAAGTCGTCCCACTTCCCGGTCCAGCCGAAGATCCAGTAGCCGGGCAGGTAGGACTGGTAGAGGACGGGGCCGTACGTGTCACCGGACGGGTTGGCCGCCTCGCAGCGGCCGTTCGTCTGGATGCGCTCCCGGATCTCGCCGTTCCGGTCGGCCGGCCCGCAGGGCTTCAGGTCGTCCTCGATCGGGAAATTGCCGTACGGCGACTGGCCGGTCGAGATCCGCTGGGCGCCGATCGGCCCCGCGAACCCGGCGTCGATCACGTTCGAGTCGCGGACGTTCAGTCCGATCTTGAAGCCGCCGAGGAACACCGTCGCCGCGGCCAGCACCCAGATCGGCCAGACCGGGCGCGAGGTGGGCGGCGGCCGGTCTCGGATCCCGATCCACAGCGTGCGCGCGAGCAGGTAGGCGAGGCCCGGGTACACGAGCGAGGCGCTCGCGAAGATGTGGCCGTGGTTGAAGTACCAGAGCGAGACCGAGAACGAGAGCAATCGCCAGCAGGTCGAGGTTGCGCAGGCTGAACGGCCGGCGTAGGTCGCCGAGGCCGAGCAGGAAGGCCGCGCAGAAGCCGAGCCAGACCGGAAGGCTGTTGATCTTCTTGCCGCCGAAGGCGCCGTTGCCGCCACGCGCCATCGCCCAGGCGACCTGCGGGCCGGTGAAAGCCTCGGTGACGATCGCGCTCAGGTCGTCCACGCGCCCGCCCGCGATCTGCCCCGCCTTGCCCGACCAGACCTTCGCGTCCCAGTCGCGGTACTTCGAGTCGTACGTCGCCTGCTTGACCAGGGTCTTCTTCGGATAGCGGGCGAGCCAATGCTTCACCTTCGGCACGGACATGAAGGCGAGCAGCGCCTGCTGCTTCGGTCAGCACCGGCTTGGGCGCCGCGGGCGCGTAGGGCACCTTGACGAGCCTGCCCTGCTCGTCGTAGACCGGGCCGCGAGGCGGCGGGCTCGCCGCGTGGGCGGCAGCCGCGAGCGTGAGGACGAGAAGCGCTGCGGCTGCGGCTGCGGCGGCTCGCGTCACCGCTAGTTGCGGAACGACCAGAGCTTGTTCGCGGCGAAGCTGAACGGCATCACGAGAATGATCGCAATTGCCTGCGCCACGATCTTGCCCGCCCCGAGCGCGACCAGCCCGCGGAGGATCAGGAGATTCAGCGCCAGCGCGGCAAGGGAGACGAGGAAGAAGCGCATCCCCTGGTAGTAGACGTGCCCCCGGCGATGGCGAAACGTCCACTGGCGGTTCCAGAGGTAGTTGTTCGAGACCGCGACGATGAACGAGCAGGCGGCCGCCGGCAGGTAGTGCATGCCGGCGCCTTTCAGCAGGGCGACGTAGACGGCGAGGTTGACGACGTAGCCGCTCGCCCCGACGAGCGAGAACTTGAGCAGCTCGATCCAGTTCTGAGGACGGCGCAGGGCCTGACCCGCACGCTCGGCCGCGATGCCCGCTGCGGTCGTTCGGGCCACGCCGCGAGGGTACCGAATGCCGCGGCTAGGAGAAACCCTGCTCGCCGACGAGCGGGACGAAGCGGCAGGGGACGGAGCGGATCACGGCGGGCCCCTCCGGGCTGCGCACGACGAGGTGGAGCTCCTGGCCGTGGCGGCCGCCGACGGGGATCGCCATTCGGCCGCCGGGCTCGAGCTGCTCGTACAGAGAGCGAGGCACCTCCGGCGCCGCGGCGGCGACGGCGATCGCGGCGAACGGCGCCTGCTCGGGCAGACCGAGCGTGCCGTCGCCGACGTGTACATGGACGCGGTCGTAGCCCGCGGCGGCGAGTGCCGCGCGCGCGGTCTCGGCCAAGCGCCGGCAGACGCTCGATCGTGTGCACCTCGGCCGCGAGCTCGGCGAGCACCGCAGCCTGGTACCCGGAGCCCGTACCGACGTCGAGCACGCGCTCGCCCCCGCGCAACCCCAGCAGCTCGCAGATGCGGGCGACCATGTACGGCTGGGAGATCGTCTGGCCCTCGGCGATCGGCAGGGCGGCGTCGTCGTACGCGCGGCGGCGCTCCTGCTCGGGGACGAAGAGCTCACGCGGGACGCGCTCCATCGCCGCCAGCACGCGCTCGTCCCTGATGTCGCGGCGGCGAAGCTGGTCGTCCGCCATCCGCCGGCGGGCGGCCGCGAGCTCGTCAGACGACACCGGCGGCGACCGCGAACCGGGCGACGACGGCCGGGGCGATCCCGGTGATGCTCGCGGGCGGCGCCTCGACGCCGACCGCGAGCATCGGGACCTCGGAGTCGCCGGTGCAGAGCGACCCGTGGCTGCCGCCGCCGGCGTGATGGCGACCGCCGAGGTCGGTGAACTCCCAGCCCTCCCTGGCCGAGACGAGCACGTCGCCCGCGTTCGGGTTGGCGAGCGCGGCCCACGCGCGCGCAAAGGTGTCATCGTCGGGACCGAAGCGGACCTCGTCGCGGTCCTGCCTGGCGACGGCGGCCCCGTCCTCGAGGAAGAAGACGACGTCGACCGCCTCGTGGCCGTCGAGGCGCTCGGCGAGCGCGCGGGTCTCCTCGCGGCAGCCCGGCAAGCGGTACACCTGGCCCGCGCGATTGGAGGCGCAGACGGCGACGTCCGCGCGCAGCTCGCGCCCGCGGAAGAGTCGGAGGTCGGCGTAGGCGGACTCGAGCGGAGCAGCGCTGTGCACCTCGGTCTGGCCGTGGTCGGAGCAGAGGATCACGTCGTAGCGCTCGAGGAACTCGTCCGGCCCGCCGGCCGCCTCGAGCAGCGCGCCGACCGCGCGGTCGGCGTCGCCGAGCTTCGCGGCGGCGCCTTCCGGGCCGAGCGAGTGCGAGGCGTAGTCGTAGTCCGAGAGGTAGAAGACGAGGAAGTCGAAGCCGTCGCGGGTGACGAGCCAGCGGCCGACGGCGGCCGCGTAGGCGTCGATCGTCCCCGCCGCGCGATTCCGGACGGCCAGCGGCGCGCCGGTCTCGTCCGACTCGAACAGGTTGTAGAAGAAGAAGCGCTCCGGGCCGAACGCGGTGCGCGTCACACCGGGCAGGACGGTCCGGTGCTCGGTGCGCCCGCGGTAGCAGGTGAAGTTGACCGCGGCCGTGGTCAGGCCCGCGTCGTGGAGCGACTCGAACACGGTCGTGGCGCCGGGCGAGAGGTGCCGGCCGTTCATGTTGAAGATCGTGTCCAGGATCGAGCGCCGTGTCCCGGCGGCGACGACGGCGCCGAAGGACGAGCCGTACTCGATCAGGCGGCGCTCTTCCCGGTCGTACCAGACGAGGTGCGGGATGTGGTGGCCGTCCGGATGCGAGCCGGTGGCGATCGAGGAGGCGCAGACCGGCGTCAGCGAGGGGAAGGTCGAGAGCGCGCGGCGGTACGTGCCGTCGCCGGCGAGGAAGGCAGCGAGGGCGCGTCCCCGCTCTCGACCGCTCGCTCGAAGACGGCCGGGGTCAGGCCGTCGATCACGATCAGGACGAGCTTCTTCGTTCAATCCTTGGCGAGGATCCGGAGCCCGGCGTAGCGCCGGTCGCCGCGCCGCCGCATTCGGTGGGCGAACAGCGGCACGAGCACCGCCTCCGCGTAGCCGAGGCCCGGAACGAAGGCGAGCGCGGCGATACCCACTCCCGCGAGCGCGACGATCGCGCCGACCCCGAAGCGTGTCCCGCCGCCACGGAGTGCGCCGGCGACGATCGGCACCGAGGACAGCGCGCCGAGGAACCCGCCGATCCCGCCGCCCGGCCGCCTCGCCCCAGCCGCCGACGAGCAGCCCGATCCCGATCCCGGCGGCGACACCGAGCACGGCGGCGAGTCCGGCGATCGCCCCGGGCCGTCCCTGCGGGAGCACCGCGCCGATCACGATCCCGGCGCCGACTCCGAGGCCGGTCGCGACCCCGATCCAGTACCAGGCGCCCATCCGAGCGGCCAGTCTAGCCCGACGTTGACGGACTCCTTACAGATTTCCCGTTTTGCCGGGCCCATCCCGGGGACAAGCGGTTCATGGGCGCCGAGACCCCGCTGCTCGCCTTTTTCACCGAGCCGACGTCAGGCCCGGCGAGGCGAATGGAGAGTTTGCTCGCTCACCTCGCCCGCAAGGAGCGAGGCAGGCTTCGCGTGACCCGCGTCGACGTCGGCGAGAAGCCCGATGTGGCGCAACGTCTCAACGTCGAGACCGTTCCTACGCTCCTCCTGATCAAGGGGAAGCGCGTGGTCGGGCGGCTCGAGGGACGGGTCAGCGCACCGCGCATCGAGCGGTTGCTCGAGCAGCATCTGGAAGAGTCAGAGGAAGTCGCGGCCTAGTACAGCCCGGCCGGGCTTTCGAGGCGGCGGATCACCGCCAGCCCGAACTCGCTCGCCCGCGCACCGTCGACCACCCGGTGGTCGAAGGTGACGGCGATCGTGCCGGTCTTCCTGACGACGACCTCGCCGTCCCGCACGACCGGGCGCGGCGCGATGCGACCGATCCCCATGATCGCGACCTCGGGGTAGTTGACGATCGGCGTGTGAAACAGGCCGCCGAGCTTGCCGGCGCTCGTCACCGTGAAGGTCGAGCCGCGCAGCTCCTCGGGCGCGAGGGTGCCGGCACGGGCTGCGTCGGCGAGGCGCGCGACCTCGTCGGCGAGATCGGCGAGGGGGCGCGAGTCGCAGCCGCGCACGACCGGGACGACCAGGCCCTGGTCGGTCTGCACGGCGACCCCGATGTCGTACCGGTCGAGGTAGACGATCTCGTCGCCCTCGAGCCGCGCGTTCAGCTCCGGGTACTCCTGCAGCGAGAGCGCGGCCGCCTTCAGAGCGGTCGGGACGAGCAGCTTCAGGTCGAGCTCCTCGAAGTCGCACTCCTCGACCCAGGTCACCGGCGGCACCTCGCGGTGCGCACGCGCCATGTGCTCGGCGATCAGCCGGCGAACGCCGCGCAGCTTCTCCCGCCGTTCGCCTTCTGCGGGTGCCGTCGCACCCGCCGCCTCACGGACATCCTCTTCCGTGACCCGGCCGTCGGGACCTGTTCCGGTGACCGCGTCGAGATCGACGCCCAGCTGTCGCGCAATGTTGCGTACCAGGGGAGTTGCCCGCGCTTTCGCCGCCCGCGTGCCGACATGCGCGGCACGCGGGCTCGCTACGGCCTCGCTCCGGACGAAGTCGTCCGCCGAAGGCGGGACTTCGTCCGGCGACTCGCCGATCACCACGAGCACCGTCCCCACCGGCACGACCTCGCCCTCGGCGACGAGGATCCGCGCGACCTTCCCCGCCGCCGGCGACGGGATCTCGACCGTCGTCTTGTCGGTCTGGATCTCGACCAGCGGGTCGTCCTCGGCGATCTCCTGGCCCTCCTGGACGAGCCAGCGGGCGACCTCGCCCTCGGTCAGACCCTCGCCGAGGTCCGGGAGCTTGAACTCGTAGGCCACTAAAACTCCGTGAGCAGGCGCTGCGCCGCCGCGACGACCCGGTCGACCGACGGCATGTACGCGTCCTCGATCTGCCAGTACGGATACGGGACGTCGAAGCCGGTGACGCGAAGCACCGGCCCGCGCAGGTCGAGGATCGCCTTCTCGGCGACGACCGCGGCGAGCTCGGCGCCGAAGCCGGCGACCCGTGGCGCCTCCTGGACGATCACGACGCGGCCGGTCTTCGCGACCGACGCGAGCAGCGTCTCCTCGTCGAGCGGCTTCAGCGAGCGGACGTCGAGGATCTCCACCGACGCGTCGAGTCGGTCCGCGGCCTGCTCGGCGACCGCCACCATCGCGCCGTAGGCGACGAGCGTCAGATCGCTGCCCTCGCGGGCGACCCGCATCTCTCCGAGCGGGACGACGTGCTCGCCCTCCGGCACCTCGCCGCGGGCGGTGCGGTAGACGAGCTTCGGCTCGAGCACGACGACCGGGTCGGGATCGCGGATCGCCGCCGCCAGCAGTCCCTTGGCGTCGGCGGGCGTGGACGGGATCGCGACCTTCACCCCCGGCGTGTGGACGTAGTACGCCTCGGGCGAGTCGTCGTGCAGCTCGGGCGCGCGCACGCCGCCCCCGTACGGCATGCGGATCGTCGAGCGGGAACTCCATCCCACCGCGCGTCCGCCACCGGTAGCGCCCGACGTGGTTGATCAGCTGGTCGAGGCAGGGGTACGAGAACGCGTCGTACTGCATCTCGACAACCGGCCGCCAACCGGCCATGCACAGGCCCACCGCCGTGCCGAGGATCCCGGCCTCGGCCAGCGGAGTGTCGACGCAGCGGTCCGCGCCGAACCGGTCGAGCAGCCCGGCCGACGCGCGGAACACCCCGCCGGCGCGCCCGACGTCCTCGCCCATCACGAGCACCGCGTCGTCGCGCGCCATCTCGGTGTGCAGCGCGTCGTTCACCGCCTCGACCAGGGTCAGCTCAGCCAAGCCAGCCCTCCCTGAGCCCCGGCAGGCGGCTCGACGTAGGCGTACTCGAAGATCAGCTCGGGGTCGGCGGGCGGCTCGGCCTCGGCCGCGGCGATCCCCTCGCGCATCGCCTCCGCCGCCTCGTTCTTCACGCGCTCGACGGACGCGTCGTCGAGGACGCCCTGCCGGCGCAGGTAACCCTCGTACCGGCCCAGGCACTCGTGCGCCCGCGCCTCCTCGACCCGCTCCGCGTCGATGTACGCGGTCGGGTCGTCGGCGGTCGCGTGCGGCGCCGAGCGGTAGGTGACCGCCTCGATCAGCGTCGGGCCCTCGCCGGCCCGTGCGCGCTCGACCGCCTCGCGCGTCGCGTCGAAGACGGCGAGCACGTCGGCGCCGTCCACGCGCATCCCCGGCATGCCGTAGCCGATCGCCTTGTCGGCGAGCGTCGGCGCGGCCGTCTGGGCGGACAGGGGCGTCGAGATCGCCCACTGGTTGTTGTTGCAGAAGAGAATCGAGCGGCGCGCGGAACACGCCGGCGAAGTTCGCGCCCTCGTGGAACGCGCCCTCGGAGGTGGCGCCGTCGCCGAAGTACGCGATCGCGACCGTCTTCTCGCCACGCAGCTTCTTCCCCCACGCGAGCCCGGCCGCGTGCGGCACGTGCGTCGCGATCGGGACGCAGATCGAGGCGAGGTTGTAGTCGAGCGGGTTCCACCACCCGGCCGGATGGCCGCGCCACCACGAGAGCACCGTCGCCGGCGGCATCCCGCGCAGGAGGCCGATCGCCGACTCGCGGTACGACGGGAAGATCCAGTCGTCGCGCTCGAGCGCGTAGTGCGAGCCGACCTGCATCGCCTCGTGGTTCCAGAAGATCGCGTACGTGCCGATGCGGCCCTGGCGGTGGTAGACGAGCGAGCGCTCGTCGTAGGTCCTCAGGAGGACGAGCTGCCGGTAGAGCTCGAGAAAGTCGCTCTCGTCGAGGCCCTCGACCTCGCCGTCGGGCACGCTCTCGCCGTCGCCGATCACACGGCGAAGCCCCCGCTCGGCCGGAAGCACCTGAGCCACGGCGGGCAATGTATCGGCAAGTGCGTTCGACCTAGACGAGCACGTCGATCGCGTCCCGCTCGGCCTCGAACACCGCCTCGGTCACGTCGCCGAGGTCCTCGCCGTCCGCCTGGAGCGGCAGCGGCTCGTCGCAGCGAACGACGACCCGGTCGGCGTCGTGCAGCGTGAGCACGCCCGGCGCGCCGGCGATCCCGCGGCCGACCGAGAGCCGGCCGGCGAGCCGCAGCGCCGTCGCCCGGCCGGCGCGCTCGGGCGCGGTCACGTCGAGACCGAGCTCGAACCGCGCCTCGGGCGAGAAGCGCAGCGGCATCGGCCCCGCGTACGAGAACACCGCGTCGTTCGAGACGAAGACCAGCGCCGCGCGGCCGAGGCCCTCGAGCTCGAGCCGCTGCTCGTAGCCGGAGAGCAGGCGCCGCGCCACCACCCGCGCGTAGGCGAGGTCGCCCGGGCGGCGGCCGTCCCGGCCGCGCTGGATCGTGTCCAGCTCGCGGACCGCCTCCGAGTCGACGCCGATCCCGGCGGCGAAGGCAAACCTCCGCCCGTTGACCCGCCCCAGCGAGATCCGCCGCTCGGGGTCTGCGCGGCCGCAGGATCCTCCGGCGCCCCGATCGCGCGGGCGAAGACGTTCGTGTGGCCGCCGGCGATCACCCCCAGCGGCTTGCCGGCCGGGAGCCCGTTCAGCACCTCGTTGACGACGCCGTCGCCGCCGAGGACGAAGACCGCGTCGCCGACCGCGCTCGCCGCGAGCTCGGTCGCGTGGCCGCGCCGTTCGGTGAGCAGCGTCTCGACGGCGCCGAGGCGCTCCTCGACGAGGCGCACGCGCTCCTCGGTCACCCGGCTCGCGAACGGATTGACGATCAGGCTCGCCCGCACGCCGCCGAGGATACGGCCCCGCTCACCGCTACGCGGGCGTCGAGTAGCCGCGCATCCCGTCGACGAGCAGCGCGAAGAAGCGGTCGGCGATCTCGTCCGTGTCGCGGCCGGGCTGGAGCCAGGTGTATGCCCAGTTCGCCGCCGAGAGCAGGAGCAGCGCCGCGGCAGCCTCGTCCAGGTCGGCGCGGAGCTCGCTGAGCTCGCGCCCCTCGCGGAAGAGCTCGCGGATCCGCTCCTCGTAGCGCCGCCGCTCGGCGACGATCTCGTCGCGGCGCGCGCCCTCGAGGTAGCGCCACTCCTGGACGAAGACGGTGGCGACGTCGAGCTGCTCGGCGACGACGCGAAGGTGGCCGCGGAGGGCGAGGCGGATCTTCTCGACCGCCGGCGCGTCCTCGGGGATCGCGTCGAGCGCGGCGTGGAAGGCGTCGGCGCCCTCGCGCATCGTCTCGTAGAGCAGGTCCTCCTTCGAGGCGATGTGGGCGTAGAGCGAGCCCTTCTGGACGCCCATCGCCTCGGCGATGTCGCCGATCGAGGTGCCGTGGTAGCCCTTCTGGGCGAAGAGCCTCGCGGCCTCGCGGGTGAGCTCGCGGCGGCGGGTGCACACGGGTTATCGGTCATACTTCCTAACGATCGTTCGGCATGGAGGCCCCGTGCACTGAGCCGAATTCCTCGAGTACGTCCAGTCCGGCGGCCAGGTCGAGGTCGACGACTGGATGCCGGACGAGTACCGCGCGAAGCTGATCAAGTTCATCGAGATGCACGGGAACTCGGAGCTGATGGGCGTCCTCCCTGAGCGCGAGTGGATCCTCAAGGCGCCGACGCTACAGCGCAAGCTCGCGCTGACCGCGAAGGTGCAGGACGAGGTCGGCCACTCGCAGCTGATCTACCGCGTCGTCGAGGACCTCGGCAAGCCGCGCGAGCAGTGCCTCGCCGACCTGATCTCCGGCAAGTCGAAGTTCCACAACGTCTTCCACTACCCGACTGTTGACCTGGGGAGACGTGGGAGTGATCGCCTGGCTCGTCGACGCGGCGGCGATCATCTCCCAGAAGGCGCTGCTCAAGTGCTCGTACGCGCCGTACGCGCGGATCATGAAGAAGATCTGCTGGGAGGAGTCGTTCCACATCCTCCACGGCCGCGACGTGATCCTGACGATGATGAACGGCACCGACGAGCAGCGGGAGCTCGTCCAGGAGGCGCTCGACGCGCTGGTGGCCGCCGCTGATGCAGTTCCACGGCAACCCGATCCCGGCCGACGACGACCCGGTCGTCCAGTGGCGGATCAAGACGCAGGGGAACGAGGAGGCGCGGCAGCAGTTCCTCGACGGCTACGTCCCGCAGATCTGGGAGCTCGGCCTGACCGTGCCCGACCCGAAGCTGCGCAAGCGCGACGACGGCGTCTGGGAGTACACCGAGCCCGACTGGGACGAGCTGCGCGTCGGTCGTCACCGGCCACGGCCCGAAGACGGCCGAGCGGCTCGAGTTCCGGCGCGTCTCGCGCGAGGAGACCGAGTGGGTCCGGCGCGTCGTGCTCGCCGACGCGGCGTGATGCGTCTGGGAGGTCTTCCGGCAGGAGCGGAAGGGCGTCGCGTTCGAGCACGCCGGCTCGGTGGTCGCGCCGGACGAGGCGTTCGCCCGGGCCTACGCGCACGAGCAGTACGGCCGGCGCGGCGAGTCGGTCGCCCTCTGGGTCGTCCCGCGCGGGTCGATCCTCGAGGTCGAGGACTTCGTCGACGAGCTGAACAGGAACTACCACCGGGTGGACGGCTACTCCCTGAAGGCGAAGCTGGCGGAGGCACGTGAACGAGCAGGCAGCAGCTGCTCTCGCGATCGCTGACGACGAGCTCGTCCTCGGCTGGCGCGACTCCGAGTGGACGGGGATCGCGCCGGTGCTCGAGGAGGACGTCGCCTTCTCGTCGATCGCGCAGAACGAGATCGGCCACGCGCGGGCGATCTACCAGCTGCTGTCGGAGGACGCGCGACGCGCTCGCGTTCGACCGCGAGCCGGACGAGTACCGCTGCGTCGCAGCTCGTCGAGCTGCGCTTCGTCCCCGACTGGGCGCGGACGATCGCGCGGCGCGTCCTCTACGAGGCGGCCGACGAGATCCGGCTCGCAGCGCTGAAGGCCTCGTCCGACGAGGCAGTCGCCGGCCTCGCCGCGAAGATCGACCGCGAGGAGGCGTACCACCGGATGCACGCGCGAGATGTGGCGCGAGCGGCTGCGCGACGAGCCGCGCTTCGGCGATGGCGCTCGAGGAGCTCTGGCCGTACGCGCTCGGGCTCGTCGAGGCCGAGCAGCGCGACGGAGCTCGCCGAGCGCGCTTCGAGCTGCCCGAGTGCGACGCCGGTCGAGCGCGGCGCGCACGACGACGAGCTGGCCGGCGCTCTGGGAGGAGATGACCGAGGTGCGCCGCTCGGTCCCGGGGGCGGCGTGGTAACCGCCGAGGAGGTCTGGGCGGCGCTCGCCGAGGTCGAGGACCCGGAGATCCCGGTGATCTCGCTCGTCGACCTCGGCGTCGTCCGCGACGTCCAGGTCGACGGCGAGCGCGTCCACGTCGAGTTCACGCCGACGTTCCTCGGCTGCCCGGCGCTCGAGGTGATGCGCGACGCAGATGGCGGAGGCGATCGAGGCGCTCGGCGCCGAGCCCGACGTCGAGGTCGTCCTCGACGACTCGTGGTCGACCGACAAGATCACGCCGGAGGGCCGCGAGAAGCTCCGCGCCGCCGGCTTCGCCCCGCCGGCGCCCGCGCGAGGCGACGGCGCCGAAGCTCGTCCAGCTCCAGAGCCAGGTCTTCCGCTGCCCCTACTGCGGCTCGACCGAGACGAAGCTGGAGAACATCTTCGGCCCGACCCCGTGCCGGTCGATCCGCTACTGCTCGAGCTGCCGCCAGCCGTTCGAGCAGTTCAAGACGATCTAGCCAACTGCGCGTGCACGGACGTCTTCCGGGTCGAGCGTCTCGGCCCGCGCGGTGAAACCGGCCAGGCCCACGAAGAGAACGCTCACCACCTTTCGCTCCTGCGGCCCCTACGGGGCGAGACCCTAGCCCGCGGGCGTGATCGTGCCGAACAGGCCCCGGACACCTTCCTCGGTCTCGTCGTGCCAGGTATGCGGACCCGCAGTGAAGTAGAGCGCTTCCCTGGGCCCAGCCGACACCCCGTTGCCGAACTCGAGCCCCCAGAGGCCGTTGATCTCGAGGATCTGCTGATTCGGCGTTCGCAGCGCGCCCAGATAGACCCACCGGTTCCCCGCGCGCTCCTGGTAGACGTTGATGCGGCCGTCCCCGAAGTTGCCGACGAGCAGATCGCCTCCGAACTTCCCGAACGTGGGCGGCGCGAGCGCGACGTCGACCGGCTGGTTCAGCGGGCCCATCCGTCCGACTCGTGCGAGCAACTTTCCTCTCAGGTCGAAGACGTCCACGTACCCGCCGGTCGGTGAGTCGTTGCCGTTGGCCGGGGCCGGCGAAGCGTAGGTGACGAAGATCCGCCCGCCGATCGCCTGGATCCCGAACTCGTTGTACCAGGCGGGGATCTTGCGGTCGACGAAGGCGCCCTTCCACCTGATCGGGCGCCAGTTGGCATCGAAGACGTCGACGCGTCCGTTATGGAAGTCGGCCGCGTAGAGGTACGTGGAGCCGTCTGGCGCCGTAGCCTGGGCGAGCCCGCGATAGACGGCCCCCCGATGAGAGTTGTCGACCGCAACCTCCGTGGCGTTGGAGTTCTCGGTGGGAACGGTTCCGGCCCAGCCGCGAATCCTCCCGTCCTCGCACGCGTAGATGAAGCGCGCGGGCGCCGCCGCCGGGCCATCCGTCACGACGAACCCGGTGGTGCCGTTGAAGACGACGCCGGTCGGGCCTCCGGCCACGGTCACCACGCGCGCCAGTTTCCGCCCCGTTCCGTCGTAGACCGTGCTCGTCTCGGTGGCCTCGTTCGCGATCCACCAGGGACCCGTCTGGCTCGCGGCGAGGCCCCAGGCGTTGACGAGGTTCGAGTCGACCGTAGAGCCGGCGAGAGAGCCGTCCGAAACGAGACCACGAACGACGAACGCGTTCACGCCGTCGACCCGCTGGCCGGACGAGGCCGGCGCCACCGTGCTGAGGACCACCGCGAGGGCGAACGCCAAGATCCAGAGGAAACGGTTCGTCGCCACGAGCACAATCATCCCATGAGTAAGCGCTCCGACGTTGCTCATCCTCCCGCCGCCTCTTCACGTCCCGATACAGCTCTGGCGATTGGCGTTCGAGCACACCCGAGCATGCCGGCAACGGTAGCCTCGTCCGGGTGTTCGACCACGTCGGCGTCGCCGTCTCGGACCTCGCGGCCTCCGAGCGCTTCTACCGCACCGTCCTGAGCGTCCTGGGCGTCGAGCCCAGCCATGCGGACGCCGAGCTGGTCGAGTGGGACGACTGGGACATCGGGCCGACGGACCGCGAGCACCCGGTGACCCGCGGGCTCCACGTCGGCTTCCGCGCCCGCGACCGCGCGCAGGTCGACGCGTTCTGGCAGGCGGGCGTCGACGCGGGGTACCGCGACGACGGCGCGCCGGGGCCGCGCACGCAGTACGGCCCGACGTACTACGGCGGGTTCCTGCTCGACCCCGACGGCAACAGCGTCGAGGCGGTCCACAGCGACCGCGAGGACGCCGTGCCCGACGGCCGCGTCGACCACCTGTGGCTCCGCGTCCGCGACCCGCAGGCCTCCCGGCGCTTCTACACGACGATCGCCCCGCACGCCGGGCTCCGCCTGGCGCACGACGAGCCCGGCCGCGTGCAGCTGTCCGGCCCGGACTACAGCTTCTCGCTCGTCCGGGACGAGCGGCCGCTCACGGAGCACGTCCACCTCGCGTTCCCCGCGCGCGAGGACGCCGCCGTGCGCGCGTTCCACGCCGCCGCGCTCGCGGCCGGCTACGAGGACCACGGCGCGCCCGGCGAGCGCGCGGTCTACCACCCCGGCTACTACGGCGCGTTCGTGCTCGACCCGGACGGACACAACATCGAGGTCGTCAACCACAACCGGGGCTGAGCCGTGGCCGACGAGTCCGCCCACCACTCCTCGGCCTCGTCCCGTCACTTCAAGACGATCTAGTCGGAGATCACCTCGAACCCGCTTGTGATGCGGGTTTGCGGATCGTCTGCGTGGCGGGCGAGCGGTTCCGCTGAGAGCGGAGGTGGCGACCCTCAGAGTTGATCCATTTGGATCATGTGACCTATCGGCGTTCCGGCCTAGGATCCGCCGACCTGGGATCGTGAGGGAGGGGCGCATGTCGATGAGAACGGGACGGGTCTGGGTTCTGGTTTGGGTTCTCTTTGCGGGGCTGGCCGTGGCATCAGCGTGGACGGCCTCGGCTGTGTCCTCGTCCTCCGGACCGCCGCTGGATGTCGCGACGAAGGGCTTTGGCCTGCACATGAAGCTGACGCTCCCGGGGCATTGGCGGCTGCTGCCCTCGGATCCGAACGGGCCGCCAGCGAGCGAGGCGCTCGCATTGGTCCACGTGGGAACCCCGCCCACAGACGAGTCCCTGTGGTGGGGGCCGGACATCATGCTCGTCAGCGGTGCCCAGGTCCATCGCCCCTCTGACGCCGTTTCACGGCGGCCCGCGACTCCTGACCAGTCGAAGTTCATCCCCTGGCCGTCCGACTTCTTTCGCTACCTCTCAGCGCTTCACGGTGTCAAAGTCATTTCTCCTCCCACGCGGGTGAGCGTCGGCGGCGTTCGCGGAGCGCAGCTCACGATCCAGACCCCACCGATGCACCCGATCATTTGGCTCCAAGGGGACCATGGGTGGATGGGCGGAGGTCCCTCTGGAGTCGATCCGGCCTCGACGAGGCAGTTCGTTCTCCTGGATGTGAAAGGGAAGAAGCTCCTGCTCGTGTTCGCCGACACTCCCGCTCGGTTCAAGAGTCGGTGGCCGATGGTCCAGCAGCTCTTCCGCTCGATCCAGTTCTGAGTCGGACGGGAGCGGGGCCGAAACCCCGCTCCTCGTAACCAAGTGCATGCCTCGTTCAGGTGTGCTGGGCAGCGGTGAGGGCGGTCCGGTGCTCCCGTTCGCCGCGGCCGAGCGCGATGCTGGCGGCGACGATCCAGGCGAGCCACAGCAGGTTCGACATCTGGCCGAGGTTGTCGAACGAGGCCGCAGTGGTCACGAGCGTGATCGCCGCCGTTGCGATCGCGCTCCAGCCGAGCAGCCGCCGGCCGGAGGCGAGTGCGAGCGGCCCGACCGCGAGCAGAAAGAACACGGCCAGGAACCAGGTTCCGATGTAGAGCGCTTCGTTGAGCGTGATCAGCGTACGGCCGAGTTGCAGCCCGACACCGTGGCCTGCCCGGTATTCGATCGCGCCCATCAGGCAGAGCGAGGCGACGCCGAGGGTCGTGTAGGCGGTTGCCGCCGCACGGCCGATCGAGCCGAGGACGCCTCCGCCCAGCTTCGTGCAGGCCCACACAGCGAAGGCGATGAAGAAACCGAAGCTGAGCAGCTCCATGTACGCGCCGGTCCAGACGGCGTTTCCGGCCGGCGTGGCGAGTGCCTTCGTGACCTGCGCAGTGCTGCTCGTGGCGGTCGCGAACTCGCGACCGCCCGCGGCCCCGATGCCGACGCCGGCCAGCAGGACCACAACCGAGGCGATACCGCACGCGGCGAAGAGGAGATCTTGCGTCCGTTGCTTCATGGTTGCTCCTTCGAGTAGTTGACGCAATCGAAGGTAGGACGGCACAGGCGCGGGGTCATCGGCGGATCGAGCGGTCTTTGCATCGTCCGACCGGCCGATCTTCGAGCGCACCGGAATCAGCCCATCGGCTGATGACACAGCAGCGCGGCGGGTCTATCTTCGTCTCGTGCGAAGGCGCCTCCACCTGGGCCGCTGGCGGCCGGATCCCGTCAGGTTCGACGTCGGGCTGGCGATCGTGCTCTTCGTCGCGGCCGAGCTCGAGATCTGGCTCACGAACGACGCGGGCAGCTATCGGACCGTAGCCGCGATTGTCGCTCCCGTGCTCGCAGCGAGCGTCGCGGTGAGGCGGCTGCACCCACTGCTCGCCGGTCTGGTGGCGCAGGGAACGGTGTGCCTGACGTTCGCGGTCTGGGGGGACACGCAGATCTTCGGCAGCTCGATCGCGTGGTTCTGCGCCCTCTACGGGATGACGGTCTGGACGACGCCGCGCCGGTTCGCAATGGGCGTCGTGTTCGTCCTGGTCAGCAACCTCGCAGCCGCAGCCGGACCGGTGGGGACACTGAACAAAACCGTGCCCTTTGCCGTCATCACGCTCGTGGTGATGCTGCTTGTCCGGCGCGTCGTCGGCGATCGCGAGCGGCGAGCGCAGCTCGCCGAGCGCGAGCGCGACGTCGCCGCCCGCGAGGCGGTGGTCGAGGAGCGCGCGCGAATTGCCCGCGAGCTACACGACGCGATTGCCCACAACGTCTCGATGATGGTCGTCCAGGCCGGCGCCGAGCGACGCACGCTCGAACCCGAGAGCGAACCGACGCGGGAGGTCCTGGCCACGATCGAGCAGATCGGCCGCGGCGCGCTGACCGAGATGCGGCGCCTGGTCGGCATGCTCCGTAGCGACGACGGCAACCCGCTCTCGCCGCAACCCGGACTCGGCGACCTGCCGACGCTGGTCGGCCAGGTGCGGGAGGCCGGGCTGCCGATCGAGCTCCATGTCGAGGGCGAGCCACGCGAGTTGCCGGTCGGGCTCGAGCTCTCGGCGTACCGGATCGTCCAAGAGGCGCTGACGAACGCGCTGAAGCACGCCGGGGACGCCCGGGCCACAGTTCGCGTCTCGTACGCTCCGGACTCGCTCGAACTCGAGATCGTCGACGACGGAACCGGCGGGCCGCCTCGCACGGCCGGCGGCGGGCATGGCCTCGTCGGTATGCGCGAGCGTGTCGCTCTCTACGGCGGGCGCTTCGACGCAGGCCGCGCTCCCAGCGGCGGTTTCGCGATCCGGGTACTCCTGCCGATCCGATGACGACCGTCTTGATCGCCGACGACCAGGCGCTCGTCCGCGTCGGTCTGCGCAAGATCCTCGAGAGCGAGCCGGACACGACGGTGATCGGCGAGGTCGCAGACGGCCAGGAGGCGGTCGGCGCAGCGCGTACCCTCCGTCCCGACGTTGTCTTGATGGACATTCGCATGCCCGTGCTCGACGGGATCGAGGCGACAAGGCGGATCGTGCGCGAGCGGCCCGAGGCGCGCGTCCTGATCCTCACGACGTTCGGGCTCGACGGCTACGTCTACGACTCGCTGCGCGCGGGTGCGAGCGGATTCATGCTCAAGGATGCGCCCCCCGAGGAGATCGCTGCCGCCGTCCGCATCGTCGCAAGCGGTGACGCTCTCCTCGCGCCGGCCGTGACTCGCTCGGTGATCGCGGAGTTCGCCCGTCAACCGGCCGCGGCCGAGCCTGCGGAACTCCCGGCCCTCGACGAGCTGACCGCGCGCGAGCGCGACGTGCTCGACCTGCTCATGCGCGGCCTCTCCAACCCGGAGATCTCCGAGCGTCTGGTGATCAGCGAGGCGACCGCGAAGACGCACGTCGCCCACATCCTCCAGAAGCTCGGCCTCCGCGACCGGGTCCAGGTCGTGATCTACGCATACGAGGGCGGACTGGTCACGCCGGGTTCCACCGGGACCTGAGCGCGATCTAGTTCAGAGAAGACCGGTCGCGATTGCTCTGGGGCCGTTCAGCCGACGCGGCCGACGGCCTCGAGGATGACGTCTGCGATCGCGTTTGGGTACCTCGTTCGGCATGAAGAACACGGTGCCCGGGATGGTCACGAGGTGCACGTGCGGGCACGCCTCGAGCGTGCGGCGCTCGTCGTCGGTCAGCCCGCCGTCGCCCTTCTCGGCGTGGACGATCCACGTCGGGACGCCGGCCTGGCACAGCCGCTCGGCGGGACGTTCGTGCCGATGCAGCCATCGCACGTATTCGCGCAGCCCGTGCCGCATGTGCTGCGGAACGTTCTTGCGGAAGTCCTCGCGCAACTCGGCCTGGCGTTCGGCGGAGACCGGGACGCGCTTGACCATCGAGGCCGCCCCCTTGGCCAGGACGGCCGCAGGCAGGCTGCCCAGCACGCTGCCGAGCCGGACGATCGCGCGAAAGAACGCAGGCTCGTCCTCGGCCGACAGACTGATGCCGAGCAGGACGGCCGGCCCGGCGAAGCCGCCCGGACGACCATCTCGAGCGCGACGGACGCACCCATGCTGAATCCGACCACGACGTCGGCGCCGACCTTCGTCGCCAGCTCGGCCGTGAGCCGCGCGTAGTTCTCGATGCTGTAGTCGTCCGGCGGCGGCGCGCCGGCATGGCCGGGCAGCGTCGCGGCAACCAGCCGCATGCCTGCGAGGGCGGGTTCTGCCATCACCTCGGCATAGGAACCCGCGCTGCACATGCCGCCGGGAAGCAGCAACACGGTGTGCTCGGCATCGAGTGGACCTGCCTCGCGAAGCTCCCAATCTAACCGTTCGCGCTCCACCATGATGCTCGGAAAATAGGTAGAGACAGCCGCCCGATCAATCGGCGACGCCATCTGAGGAAAGGCGCATCGACAAGGAGGACTGGGGCCCGGCCGAATAGACAAACGGAAGCGGGGCCGAAGCCCCGCTTCCGTTGCCAGCTCGATCGAGACCTACGCCGCCTGCGCCAGCTCCGCGCCGGTCGGCATCGACTCGACCTTCGCGGCAGCGCGGCGGACGGGGATCAGGTACGCCGAGGCGACCGCGCCGATCGCGGCGAGCACCGCGCCGACGATCAGGGCGGTGTGCATCCCGCTGACGAAGGACTCGGCCGAGCCCTGGCCGAACGCCGCGGCGCCCGGGATCAGCGCGCCGAAGAGCGCGACGCCGACCGCGATCCCCGCCTGGCGGAACGTGTCGTTCACGCCCGCGGCGAGGCCGCTCTGCTCCTGCGGGACGGACCCGAGCGCAACCGCTGCGCCGGCCGGGTTGTAGAGGCCGGTGCCGAGGCCGCCGACGAGCAGCGACGGCATGAGCAGCCACCACGACGACGTCGCCGTCGCGAGCAGACCGAGCGCCAGCCCGATCGTCACGAACGCGAGCCCGAAGGCGATCAGCGCTCCCGCCGAGACCTTCTCGAGCAGGGATGCGCTCATGCCGGAGACCACGAAGATCAGCATCGTGGCGGGCAGGTAGACGAGCCCGGCCTGGATCGGCGAGAGATCGAGGATCTGCTGGAGGTACAGCGTCGTGTACAGGAAGATCGCGAAGAACGAGGCCGAGATCGAGAACACGGCGATCTGCGCGCCCGCGAACTCCTTGTTCCGGAAGAGGCCGAGCGGGAGCATCGGCTCCTTGACCCGGGTCTCGATCGCGAGGAACGCCGCGAGCAGCAGGACGGCGCCGCCGAGCTCGGCCACGATCTGAGCGCTGCCCCAGCCCACCTGGTTCCCGCGCAGCAGCGCCGAGCACGAGCAGGAACAGGCCGCCGACGAGCGCGGTCTGGCCGGGCCAGTCGACGCGGCGGGCGTTCGGGTCGCGCGACTCGCGCACCCAGCGGTAAGTGGCCGCGATCGTGGCGATCCCGACCGGGACGTTCACGTAGAAGACCCAGCGCCAGCCCAGATACGAGGTCATCGCGCCACCGACGGCCGGGCCGACGGCGAACGACGCGCCGATCGTGGCGCCGTAGATGGCGAGCGCCTTCGAGCGTTCCTTCCAGTCGGGGAAGGCGTCCGCGAGCAGCGCCAGCGACGTGGCGAAGAGGATCGCCGCGCCGAGGCCCTGCACCGCGCGGGCGGTGTCGAGCATGGCGATGCTGCCCGCCGCGCCGCACCAGAGCGACGCCCCGGTGAAGACGACGAGCCCGATCACGAACAGCCGCCGCCGTCCGAACCGGTCGGCGATCGAGCCGGACGTGAGGACGACCGCGGCAAGCGCGACGGTGTAGGCGTCCACGACCCACTGGAGGCCGGAGATCCCGGCGTCGAGGCTGGACGCGATCTTCGGCAGCGCCGTGTTGACCACGGCGATGTCGAGCATGAGCATGGCCGTCGCGAGACACACGACGGCGAGAGTTCCGCGACGGCTGAACATGGCAACCCCTTTCGGTGTCAGAAACGAAGTCATCGCGGTCAGTCTGGGCGCGGGCCGGGCGCAGCACATTGGTGGCACCTGGCGTCCGGAGGTGCGGCTGGCCACACCTCGGAGGCGTAGGATCGAGCCGTGAAATGGCAGGCGGCAGTCGTAGTCGCCGGGGCGCTCGCGCTCGTCGCGGCTGCGCCGGCAGCGCGGAGCCCGGCCGCGGTCGTCCGCGCCTGGAGCGCGGCGCTCAACCGGGGCGACAACGAGGCGGCCGCGAACCTGTTCGCGAAGAACGCGGTCGTCGCCCAGCCCAGCTACACCCTCCCCCTGAAGACGCACAAGCTGGCCGTGCTGTGGAACAAGAGCCTTCCCTGCGCCGGGCACATCCTCTGGATCACGGTCCGGAAGAACGTCGCCGACGCCACGTTCCTCCTGTCGAACCGCTCGCCCGCCCAACCCTGTGACGCGCCCGGCACGAGGGCCCGCGCCGCCTTCACGGTCGTGAACGGGAAGATCGCCGCCTTCGTCCAGCTCCCCGTCATCGAGCGACCGAAACCGAAGAAGAAGGGCTCGCTCGCCGCCTGAATGACGGAGGGCCAGGCGAGCCTGGCCCTCCGCTGTCGTTTGTCGTGGCTCGAGCTACGCGGTGCGCGGGATGAGCTGTTCCGACTGCCTGGGCATCTCGGGCTTGTACGTCGGGCCGTAGCCCATCGCCTTGCCGAGCGGAGCGCCCATGGAGAGGGCGGCCTTCTGCATCCAGGCGGGAACCACCGGGAGCTGGACGGTGTCGAAGTGCGCGTTGGCGATCACCGCGAGCCGAAGGGGGTTCGGCATGCCCTTCTTGTTCGTCTTGCCGTCGGCCGCCAGCGAGAACATCGTCTCGATCAGCGACTCGAACTTCAGTGCCGGGCGGACCTCACACCGGAAGACGAGCTCGTCGTCGCCGGCGTTCCACCAGGTGTGCGCGGTGCCGGGCGCGACGCCGACGACCTGGCCGGGGCCTGCCTCGATCTCCTTGCCGCCGACCTTGGCGCCGAGCCGGCCGGAGACGACCTCGAACCGCTCCCACTGGCTGGGATGCACGTGCGCTGCGGCGACGGCGCCCCCAGGATCGGCACGGAGCTCGATCAGCACGTACTCCCCGCCGGTCGAGGCCGAAGTCTCGATGAAGGTCATCTGCTCACCGGTGACCGGGTTCACGAGCGTCTGTCCCTGCTGAATCACTGCTGCCTCCTTGTTGCGTAGTTGATGGGCTCACCATCGCGCCCGGCGGAGGCTGCGGGTATCGCGCTGACGCGAGACCTTGGGTGCGGCTACCCACACTCTTTACGCTGTCGCCGTGAGCGAGTTGCGCGTGATTCGGCCTGCGGGCGGAGCCGTCGGGCGCCAGCAGCTCGGCTACTTCCTCGGCGTTTCCGCCGAGACCTGCGGGTCGACCGGGCTGGCGATGCACCTCGTCGTCGTGCCGCCCGGGGCGTCGGCCGAGCCGCACCACCACGACGGTTACGAGACCGCGATCTACCAGCTCGAGGGCCGCGTCGAGACGCGCTACGGCGACCGCCTCGAGCAGTCGGTCGTCACCGAGGCCGGCGACTTCCTGTTCGTCCCGCCCGGCGTCCCGCACCAGGCGGTGAACCTGAGCGAAACCGAGCCGGCGGTCGCGATCATCGCCCGGAACGACGCGAACGAGCACGAGCGCGTCGTCCCGCACCGGCCCTAGCATCCCGCGCGCGCGATCGGGCTCGTCGACTGCGCGAACGCCTAGCAGCTTCTCGGCGACGAGGTGCCGGCCGTCCGGAGACCACGCTGGCTCGGTCAGCCCGGCCGACCGCGGGACCCGGCCGAGTCGGGTGCCGTCCGGACGGACGAGATAGAGGCCCCCCGGCGCGACGACTGCGAGCTCGCGCCCGTTCGGAGCCCACGCCGGTAGCGAGAACTGCGCGCCGAGGATGCGCCGCCGACCATGCCCGTCACTGCGCGCCACCCAGATCCCGCCGGGCCCCATGTACGCGATCCGCCGCCCGTCCGGCGACCAGACGACGTCGCTGGCCGGCCCGCGGACGACGCGCCGCAGCCCGGTGCCGTCGGGGTGAACGACGAAGATCCCGCCGCCGCTCCTGCTGCCCGCGAACGCGATCAGCCGCCCATTCGGAGACCACGACGGGTCGGCGTCGATGGTCGCGAAGTCGACGAGGCCGTGTGGGTACGAAGCGCCGCAGCCGGCCGCGACCAGCGCTGCCGCCACGAGCGCGCCGATCCGTCTCACCGCAGCAGGAACCCCTCGCCGAGATCGTCGTCCGGTTCCAGCACGAACTCGTGCCGGCCGGTCAGGTGCGCGCTGCCCTCGACCTCGGTGATCACGCCCTCGGCGGTCTCCTCGACGACGCGCCCGGTGAACTCCGTGCCGACGATGCTGCGGTGGAGGAACGGCTCGCCGGTCGCGAGCCGGCCCTCGTCGTGGAGGAGCGCGAGCCGGGCGGAGGTGCCGCTGCCGCAGGGCGAGCGGTCGACCTCGCCGTCTGCGAAGACGGTGACGTTCCGCTGGGTGAGCGGATCCTCGCCCTCCTCCTGCCAGAAGATCACGCCGTAGACGTCGCGCAGCTCGGGCTCGCGCGGGTGGACGATCTCCAGATCCGCCTCCAGGTCGGCCTTGATCGCCCGTCCGAGCTCGATCAGCCGGGGAAGCTCGGCGGGCTCGACGCGCTCCGGGCAGGAGGCGTAGAAAGCGCCGCCGAACGCGACGTCGACTCTGCGGCCCGCCGCCTCGAGGTCGCGAGCGTGCACGAACGAGGGCACGTTCCGAAAGCGCACCGACACGACGCGCCCCTCCTCGACCCGGGCGACCGTGGGCAGCCGTCCCGACGGCACGTCGACGACGACCTCCGGCCCTTCGACCAGCCCGCTCTCGATCGCCCAGGTGACGAGTGCGATCGTCCCGTGCCCACAGGCCGTCGAGTAGCCGGCGTTGTGGAAGAAGACGACGCCGAGGTGTGCCCCCTCGTCCTCCGGCTCGGTGACGAAGCAGCCGTACATGTCCGCGTGGCCTCGCGGCTCGTGCACGAGCAGGCGGCGGACGTGGTCGACGTTCTCGGCGGCATACCGCCGCTTGTCGAGGATCCGCGCGCCCGGGAGCGGCTCGACCCCGCCGGTGACGATCCGGAAGGGCTCGCCCGCGGTGTGGTAGTCGACCGTCTGGATCAACGGCCGGTGAAGTTCGGGGGACGCTTCTCGAGGAACGCGGTCACGCCCTCGCGAAAGTCCTCCGTCTTCGTCGCCGCAGCCTGGAGCTGCGCCTCGAGCGCGAGCTGCTCGTCGAGCGTCGCGCGCGTCGCGCGGTCGAGGAGGTGCTTGGTCATCCCGATCGCGACGGTGGGCCCCGCCGCATAGGTCGCGGCGAGCTCTGCTGCGCGAGCGGGAAGCGACTCCGCCTCGACCACCTCGTCCACGAGGCCCCAGCTATGGGCTTCCGCCGCGGTCAGCTTGCGGTTGGACGTCATCCAGCCGAACGCACGTGAAGGCCCGAGCAGCCGCCCGATGTAGAAGGTGCCTCCGGCGTCCGGGACCAGTCCGATCCCGATGAACCCGGGCACGAACGCGGCGGTGTCGGCGGCGATCCGGATGTCGCAGGCGCAGGCGAGCGAGAGCCCCGCGCCGGCAGCGGCGCCGTTGACGGCCGCGATCACGGGCTTCTCGAGCGCGCGGATCGTGCGCACGTTCGGGTGGTAGCTCGCCTCCAGATGCCCGGCGATATCGCGGCCGACGGACTCGAACTCCTTCATGTCCTGGCCTGCGCAGAAGCCCTTGCCGGCGCCGGTGATCACGACCGCGCGCACGTCGGCCGCCCGCGCCTCGTCGAGCGCGGCGTGCAGCGCCTGGTGCATCGAGGTCGTGAAGGCGTTGTAGGCCTCGGGCCGGTTGAGAGTGATCGTCAGGACGCCGCCGTCGCGGCCGGTCTCGATCTCCGCCACGCTCCGCAGCCTAACTCGCTGAGCACGTCGAGCGGCGCCCGGGCAAAGCCCGGCCGCCGCGAACAAAACCCAGTCTGGTACTACTGGCCCATGGGAGCGTTGAGGCTGATCGCTCTGGATCACGAGGCTCCGCTCGACGCGTACTCCCGCGTCGTCACGGATGTGGCGCGGAAACTCTCGCCCTCGGTCGCGAACCTGCGCGTCTCGCGCGGACGGCGCGAAGGCGGCGGCAGCGGCGTCGTGATCACACCCGACGGCTTTGTCCTCACCTCGGCGCATGTCGTCGAAGGCAGCCACCGCGGCGTCGCCTCGTTCGTCGACGGCAGGGAGCTCGCGGTCGAAGTCGTCGGGTCGGATCCGCTCTCCGACCTCGCCGTTCTGCGCATCGAGTCGAACGGGGTGACTCCCGCCGAGCTCGGCGACGCGGACGGGCTCCAGGTCGGCCAGCTCGTCGTCGCAATCGGGAACCCGAACGGATTCGCCGGCTCGGTGACCGCCGGCGTCGTCTCCGCGCTCGGCCGGTCGCTGCCGACGCGCT
The DNA here is from genome assembly GCA_963779025.1 of uncultured Actinomycetes bacterium. Taxonomy (GTDB): domain Bacteria; phylum Actinomycetota; class Thermoleophilia; order Gaiellales; family Gaiellaceae; genus DATBLE01. The sequence continues at coordinate 182,549 of CAVZWR010000019.1, read as the reverse complement.
CCGGCTCTGCGACGCGGATCGTCGAGAACGTGATCCAGACCGACGCCGCGCTCAACCCCGGCAACTCCGGCGGCGCACTCGCCGACGGCATGGGCCGCGTGGTCGGCATCAACACCGCGGTCGCCGGCGTCGGGCTCGGCCTCGCCGTCCCGATCAACGAGACCACCCGTCGGATCGTCGCCGCATTGATGAGCGAGGGACGCGTGCGCCGCGCCTACATCGGGATCGCCGGCGGCTCACGCCCGCTGCCGCCGCGGCTCGCCTCGGTGCTCGGCCGCCGAACCGGGATCGAGGTCGTCGAGGTGGTCGAGGGAAGCCCCGCCGGGCGCGCGGGCCTGCGTGCGGAGGACCTGATCGTCGAGGTGGACGGCCGGCCGGTGGCAGGGGCCGACGATCTTCAGCGCCTGATGGACGGCGAGCTGATCGGACGCGCGGTCACGCTGCGCGTGCTTCGCCACGGCGAAGAGCTCGACGTCGCCGTCGTTCCCGCGGAGCTGACCGACTAGGAGGGTTTGGTGGAATGTTGCTCGTCGTCAGGGCGCGACGGGCGAGTGCGATGCAAGGACGCAGGGAGCGTTCGTAGCCGGAGGCTACGTGCGCGACTGAGGACGCCGCAGCGCGCCGCCCGGCGCGGCCTGGCGACACAGCGTTATTTCGCCAAGCCCGACTACTAACGGCGGCGCCCCAGGAGGGCGAGCGCGAGCACCACGACCATCGCCACCCGGATCGGGTCGATCGCGGGCCGCCAGGACACCTGGCCGTCCTTGATCACGTACACACCGGCCGGCCGGCCGGCGATCCCGAACCCACCGCCGCCGTTGTCGTCGTTGTCGCCGCCGCCTCCCCCGCCGCCCGCGACCCTCGCGACCGGGATCACGACGACCCCGTCCTGCTCGATCGGATCGCCGAAGACACGACCCACCGAAACGGCGTCCCGCGCGCCCTGGAGCAATGTCTCGGGATTCATTCCTTCTCCTTCCGTCGGTCGAGGAATGATTGCACCGCGTCCGCGGTTTCGCCCGTGAGCATCGAAAGCGAGAGCCAGTCGTGCGCGTGCCGGATCGTCCCATGCCAGGCGGCGTCGCGCCAGAAGTCGAGCTGGGCCTTCGCGTAGCGCGTCATCGTCGGCAGCCGGTCGGCGAGCTTCGCGACGAGCTCGTCGACGGTTGCGTCGAGATCGGCGGCCGGGACGACGCGATTGACGAGCCCCCATTCGAGCGCCTGCGCGGCCGGGATCTCCTCGCAGAGCAGGATGATCTCGCGCGCGCGCCGGTCGCCGACGATCAGCGGCAGCCACTGCGTCGCGCCGGCCGCCGGCACCGAGCCGTGCTGGAGCCCGACGTGCCGGATGAACGCATCGTCGACCATCACCGCGAGGTCGCACGCCATCTGGAGCTCGTTGCCGCCCCCGACGCAGATGCCGTTGATCCGGGCGAGCGTCGGCTTGCCGATTCGCCGCAGTCCCGTTACTCCTGCCTCCATCGCGTTGAACCACTTCCAGTACTCGCGCTCGTTCCCGACGTACCCCTCGTCCGCCCAGGAGCGGAGGTTGGCGCCGACGCAGAACGCCCGCCCGGCGCCCGTGAGCACGACGACGCGGACGTCGTCGTCGTACGAGGCGTCCTCGCACGCCCGAGCGAGCTCGCGCAGCATCCGGTAGTCGAAGGCGTTCAGGACGTCCGGCCGGTTGAGCGTGATCGTCGCCCGCGGCGGCGCCTTCTCGTACAGGATCGTCTCGAAGCCGAGCTCGTCCGGCGAGCGTGGCGCTGGGCGTTGCGGCTCGGTCACAAGCATCGGCAGCGTAATCGCTTAGAGTCCGCCGATGAGCCTGATGGGCCGGTGGTTCGCGCTGACCTACGACCGGTCGATGGCGCGAATGGAGAAGGCGGGCTTCCGCGAGCTGCGCGAGCGCTCGATCGGGCAGGCGAAGGGCGACGTGCTCGAGATCGGCGGGGGCACGGGGAGCAACCTCACCTACTACGGCCCGGCGGTCGGCTCGCTGACGATCACCGAGCCCGAGGAGCCGATGCTGAAGCGTCTCGAGAAGAAGGTGCGCGAGCAGGGCTCGGCGGCGAAGGTGGTCCGCGCGCCGGCCGAGGAGCTCCCGTTCGAGGACGACTCGTTCGACACCGTCGTCTCGACGCTCGTGCTGTGCGGCGTCAGCGACCAGCGGCAGGCGCTCCGCGAGATCCACCGGGTGCTCCGCCCCGGCGGCCGGCTCCTCTTCATCGAGCACGTGCGCTCCGATGACCCGAAGCTGGCGAAGAAGCAAGACCGGCTGAACGGCCTGAACAAGTTCCTCGTCGGCTGCGATTGCAACCGCGCGACGCTCGACACGATCACGGCGGAAGGCTTCGAGGTCGACAGCCTCGAACAGACGACGCTGAACAAGGTGCCGAAGTTCGTCGCCCCGGCGATCGTCGGCTCGGCCGCGGCCGCCTCCTAGAGGCTCGAGGTGAAACGCGGGCCGTCGGGGCCTGCGGTCGCGTCCGAACCGCAGGCCCCCGTTGACTCGTCAGGCCGCCGCCGCGCCGCGGCGCTTGACGAAGTAGGCGATTACGCCGCATGCGATCAGAACGAGAATGAACAACGTCAGCAGCCAAGGCCACCAACCGTGGGTTGCGAGCAACACATCAACCTCCGCTCATGGGTTAGGCCCATCACGGAGCGGCCGGTACCCCAGTATGTACCTAAAGACGGAGAAGACTCACTTCGAGCCTCGAGTCGTCGGTCACTCGACCTCGGCGAAATGGACGCTGAACGGGATGCCCATCCCCGCCGCGTCCTTGCCTGCCGCCGCGAACTCGGGCGACCCGGCGACCTCCTGGAACGCGGCCATGTCCGGGAACTCGAACTCGGCGTAGTGCCGGTAGCGCTGCTCCCTGCCCGGCGGCGCCGCGAAGACCTTGCCCTGCCGGAACGTGGCCGGGATCGGGCGGACGAACTCCTCGATGTGGCGCTGATAGCGCTCCGGGTCGACATCTCCCTCGTACAGGACGAACGCGCGAACCATGAGCCTCCTTGGGTCGGGAACCGCCGGAGCCTAATAGGGTTGTCGCGTGTCGGGCGGCAGTGCACTCGCGGTCGTGATGTCGCTGTCGGCGGGGTTCGCCGGCTCCGTGCAGGCCGCGGTCCTCGGCCGGCTCGGGGACAGGGTCGGGACGGTCGAGGCGGTCGGGTTCTCGACGCTCGTCGCCGGGGCGACCGGCATCCTCGTCCTGCTCGTCGCCCGCCGCAGCCTCGCAGGCGTCGGGCACGGCTTTCACCAGCCGCTGTGGATGTGGCTCGGCGGGATCCTGAGCGCGTTCATCGTCCTCTCGATCACCTTCGCCGCGCCGAAGATCGGCGTCGCGGCGGCGATCGGGCTCGTGATCACCGGCAACCTGGTCGTTGCGGCCGCGATCGACCGGTTCGGCTGGTTCGGCGTCTCGCCGATCCCGCTCGAATGGAGCCGGATCGTCGGGATCCTGCTACTTGCCGGCGGGGCGACGCTCGTGCTCAGGCACTAGCGAGCACCGCGTCGGCGAACTCTCCGGTCGTCGCCGAGCCGCCGAGGTCCGGCGTCGGTGTCGTCTCGAGCGCCCGGTCGACCGCAGCGTCGAGGGCGCGCGCCTCCTCCGGGCGGCCGAGCCCGTGCTCGAGCATCAGCGCAACCGAGCGCAGCGTCGCAGCCGGGTTCGCGATCCCCTTGCCGGCGATGTCCGGCGCCGAGCCGTGCACCGGCTCGAAGATGCCCGGCCGCTCGTCGCCGAGACTCGCGGAGGCCGCGAGCCCGAGCCCGCCGGTGACCGCCGCGGCGACGTCGGAGAGGATGTCGCCGAAGGTGTTCTCCATCACGAGCACGTCGAACTGCCCGGGCGCGAGCACCAGTTGCATGGCGGCGTTGTCGACGAGCATGTGCTCGAGCTCGACGTCCGGGTACTCCGCGGCCAGCTCGGTGACGACGCGCCGCCAGAGCCGCGAGGTGTCGAGGACGTTCGCCTTGTCGACCGACGTCAGCCGACCGCTCCGCCGGCCCGCGAGCTCGAACGCGCGGCGCGCGAGCCGCTCGATCTGGTCCGGGTGGTACTCGCACGTGTCGAAGACCGTCCCGTCCGGCTTCACCCCGCGCGCACCGTAGTAGAGCCCGGCGACGAGCTCGCGGACGATCACGAGGTCGACCGCGCCCTGCCGGGCCGGACGCAGGTTCGCGTAGACGTCGAGCTCGCGGCGCAGGCCGATCAGCCCCTGCTCGGGTCGCACCTCGGCGGCGTCGAACTCCGGCAGGCCGACCGCGCCGAGCAGCACGGCGTCCGCTCCCTTGCACGCGACGACGGTCTCCGGCGGGAGCGGCGAGCCCGTCTCCTTGATCGCCACGCCACCGAGCAGGTGGTCCTCGAGCTCGACCTCGGGCACGAGCGCGCGCAGCACCGTCTGCGCGGCACCGACGACCTCGGGCCCGATGCCGTCACCGGGCAGGCAGACGACCCTCAAGTGACCCGGTCGTTCTCCGGGAGCCGCAGGTACTCCGCGCGGTAGAAGAGGAGCGGCGAGGCGTCCTCGTCGACGCCGCTCTCGAGCACCTGGCCGATCGCGATCACGTGGTCGCCGCGGCGCAGCTCGGAGTCGAGCCCGCAGACGAGGTAGGCGAGGGAGTTGTCGATCACCGGCACGCCCTGGACGAGTTGGTGGTCGATCTCGGCGAACTTCTCCTCCTGGCTCTTCTTCGTCGCGAACAGCCGCGAGACGTCCTCCTGGCCGGCGGAGAGCATGTTGATGCAGAAGCGTTCGGACTCCCGCACCGCGGCCAGCGTGCGCGAGCTCAGGTCGAAGCAGACGAGCGCGAGCGGCGGCTCGAGCGAGAGCGAGCTGAGCGCGTTGGCGGTCGCGCCGGCCGGGCCCTCGTCACCCTGCGCCGTGATCACGCTGACCCCGGTGGCCCAGAAGCCCATCAGGCGACGGAAGTCGACGGGCTCCATTGCGCGATTCTAGGTCGGCCGGCCCAGTCCGACGATGTCGTCGGGACGCACCGGCACACGCGTGAGCGGGCGGCCGGTCGCGTCGCGCAGCGCGGAGACGACGGCCGCGGTCGAGACGACCGTCGGCGGCTCGCCGACTCCCTTGACGCCGTAGGGCGCGTCCGGCTCGGGATCCTCGATCAGCTCGGCGACGACCGGCGGCATGTCGAGCGCGGTCGGGATCAGGTAGTCCGTGAAGCTCGCGTTCGTGATCAGGCCGCCGCGCGTCTGGATCTCCTCCATCAACGCGAGGCCGAGGCCCTGCGCCGTGCCGCCCTCGATCTGGCCGTGGACCGCCTGCGGGTTGATCGCCTTGCCGACGTCCTGTGCGGTGCCTATCCAGACAACACGGGTGAGGCCGAGCTCGACGTCGACCTCGGCGACGACCCGCATCGCGGCGACCGCGAGCGCGACGTGCGAGCGCTCGCCGGTCGTCTGGCCCGTCTCGGGATCGAGCGGCCAGGTGCGCGGGTGGTGGTAGACGCGCTCGACGTCGACCTCCGTGGCGCCCGTGCGCTCTCGTTCCTCGAGCGCGGCGCGGCAGGCGAGCTGGACGGCCCCGCCCGCCATGTAGGTCAGGCGGGAGGCGGAGGAGGAGCCGGACGAGTCGACGCGGGCGGTCCCGGCGGCCGCGAGCGTGACGTCGTCGAGGCCGAGCTCCGTACGGGCGATCTGGAGGATGACGCCCGAGACGCCCTGGCCGACCTCGGCGGCCGCGCAGTGGATCTCGGCGGCGTTCTCGCGGAGGACGACCCGGGCCGCGCAGAAGTCGTCGAAGCCCTCCGAGTAGCAGATGTTCTTGAACCCGACCGCGAAGCCGGTTCCGCGCTCTGACGCCCTGGCCGTGGGTCGTGTTCCCGGCGCCGCCGGGGAGGCGGATCGGGTCGCGCGGGAGCTCCTCCGGCGCGGGCGGCTCGAGCGCGGCGGCGCGGCGGATCACCTCGGCGGTCGGCAGCGAGCCCGCGATCACCTGGCCGGTCGGCAGCGTGTCCCCGGGGGCGAGCGCGTTCAGCAGCCTGAGCTCGACCGGGTCGATGCCGAGCGCGGCCGCGAGCTTGTCCATCTGCGCCTCGGCGGCGAAGCAGGTCTGAACGGCGCCGAAGCCCCGCATCGCGCCGCACGGCGGGTTGTTCGTGTAGACGCAGGTGGACTCGATCAGCGCGTTCGCGACGTTGTACGGCCCGCAGGCGAACGAGGCTGCATTCGAGGTGACGGCGGTCGAGGAGGACGCGTACGCTCCGCCGTCGAGCAGGATCCGCATCCGCACGCAGACGAGGCGCCCCTCCTTCGTCGCGCGGTGCTCGGCCCAGATCTTCGCCGGGTGGCGGTGCACGTGGCCGACGAACGACTCCTCGCGGCCGTAGACGAGCTTGACCGGCCGGTTCGTGTGCAGCGCGAGCATCGCGCCGTGGATCTGCATCGACAGGTCCTCGCGCCCGCCGAACGCCCCGCCCACGCCGCCGAGGTGGAGCCGCACCTGCTCCGGCTCGAGGCCGAGGCAGGGAGCGACCTGGTCACGATCGACGTGTAGCCACTGCGTCGCGACGTAGATGTCGACGCCGCCCTCGCCGTCGGGGACGGCGAGCCCCGACTCGGGCCCGAGGAACGCCTGGTCCTGGATCCCGATCTCGTACACGCCCTCGACGGAGACGTCGCCCGCCGTGTCCGGGTCGCCGTGCCGGATGAGCATGTGCCTGACGACGTTCGGGCGCGGGTCCTCGCGGTAGCCGTGACCCATCGTCGGCCGGTCCGGGTGCAGCGGCTCCTGCTCGGTCGCCCGCTCCGGGTCGACGACCAGCTCGAGCGGCTCGTACTCGACCTCGACCGCGGCGGCCGCGCGGCGCGCCTGCTCGGGGTGCTCCGCCGCGACGAGTGCGACCGGCTCGCCGAAGTAGCGCACCCGGTCGATCGCGAGCACCGGCTGGTCCGGGAACTCGAGCCCGTACGTCTTCGCCCCCGGGACGTCGGCGTGCGTGAGGACGGCGTGCACGCCCGGCATCGCGAGCGCCTCCGCGATGTCGATCGCGACGACGCGCGCGTGCGCGTGCGGACTGCGCACCGTGTGGCCCCAGAGCATCCCCGCCGCTTGCAGGTCGCTCGCGTACTCGAACTCGCCGGTCGTCTTCGGAATCCCGTCCGCGCGCGGGACGCTCTCGCCGATCCGGCCGAGCTCGAGCGTGCGCGGCGCCGCGGTCGTCGTCACCTCGGCCCTGGGGATTCTTCGGCGCGCTTTCGTCACACTCCCCGTCACCCACGCGTGACGGTTCCGCCGCTACGCTCGCAGTGGGTGGTGGGCCGGGGTGCCCCAAACGGAGTGAGCTGGTGTTACTCGCCAGCTCAGCCCCGCCCCGCGGCCAGCCGGACCGCGTCGAAGATCTTCTGGTACCCGGTGCAGCGGCAGAGGTTGCCCGACAGCGCCTCGCGGATCTCGTCCTCGCTCGGGTCGGGGCGACGCTCGAGCAGCGCCGCGGTCGCGACGACGAGACCGGGCGTGCAGAAGCCGCACTGCACCGCGCCCGCCTCGACGAACGCCTCCTGGACGCGATGGAGCCCGTCCTCGCCGGCGAGGCCTTCGACCGTGACCACCTCGTGACCGTCCGCCTGCGCGGCGAGCACGAGGCACGCGCAGACGAGCTTGCCGTCGAGCAGCACCGAGCAGGAGCCGCACTCCCCTTGCTCGCAGGCGTTCTTCGAACCGGGCAGTTCGAGCCGCTCTCGCAGCGCGTAGAGAAGGCTCTCCCCCGGCCAGACGTCGGTCTCGCGCTCCTCGCCGTTGATCGTGAGCGCGATCCTCATCGGCCACACCGTGGCCCATGAGTGGGGAGGGGTTCGAGGGGAACCGGGAGGTTCCCCCGTGGACATCGGCCTCTGGAAGAAAGGGGTCCGTGGGGGAAACATGGTTTCCCCCACGGGAGTGAGCCGAAGGCGAACGACCTCATGTCAGCACTCGCTCCAGCGCACGATCCGCCAGCACCCGCAGCGCATGCCGCCGGTATGCCGCGGTGCCGCGGACGTCGTCGATCGGGCTCGCCGCCTCCGCGACGCGGTCGGGAAGCGATCCCGACTCGACGAGCGGGCACGAGACCAGCCCGACCACCGGCCCCGCAGAGCCGAAGGCCGCCCGCAGCTCGCCGCGCTCGCGGTCGGCGACGACGGCCAGCGAGCAGACGGCGATCACCATCGCGTTTCGCGGCCCCACCTTCATGAACGTCTGCGGCCCGCCCGAAGGCGCCACCCACGCCGCGGTGATCAGCTCGTCCGGCTCGGCCGCGTTCCGCTTCGGCCCGACCAGAAACTCGCCGAGCGGGACCGTCCGCACGCCGCGCACGGAGGCGAGCTCGACCTCGGCGCCCTCGACGAGCAGAGGCGGCAGCGCATCGCCCGCCGGCGACGCGGTTCCCAGGTTCCCGCCGATCGTCCCGCGCGCGCGGATCTGCGGCGAGCCGACCGTCCGCGAGGCCTCCGCCAGCGCCGGCAGCGCCTCCGCGACCCCGCCCTCCATCGCCTCCGCGTAGGTCAGCCCCGACGCGAGCCGCAACCGACCGTTCTCGCGCGACCACCCGCGCAGCTCACCGACCTCGTTCAGGTTCAGCAGCACCTCGGGCCGGCGGCGGTCGAAGTTGAGCTCGACCATCACGTCCGTGCCGCCCTGGATCGGGACCGCCTCCGGATGCTCGGCCTTGACGCGCAGCGCCTCCTCGAGGCTTCTCGGGCTCAGAACCTCCATCAACGCTCCTCCCGCACATACGGTATTCCGAGCGCGGCGGGCGCGCCCAGCCGCCGCCGCGCCAACCCGGTCGACACGACCACGAGCACGACGATCGTGGCCAGGTACGGCAGCGCGTTGAGGAACTCCGGAGTGAGAAAGAACGTCGGAATCCACCCGTACGGGTGCGCCTGGAGCGCCGAGGGCAGGCCGCCGGAGAGCGCCCCGAAGAGGTACGCGCCGGCCAGGCACAGCTCGGGCCGCCAGAACGAGAAGATCACGAGCGCGATCGCGATCCAGCCCGCGCCGCCGACCAGCGAGTCGCCGTCCGTCCAGCCGGGCGTGATCGCGAGGCTGTAGCAGGCGCCGCCGATCCCGGCGAACGCGCCGCCGGCGAGCACGTGCGCGTACCGGTAGCGCGTGACGCTGATCCCCATCGCGTCGGCCGCGGCCGGGTTCTCGCCCACCGCCCGGACGTTCAGGCCCGGCCGCGTGCGCCCGAGGTAGAACGCGATCAGCACGACGAGCGCCCACGACACGTACACCAGGGCGTTCTGGTGGAAGAGGATCGGGCCGACGACGGGGAGGTCGGCCAGGCCGAACACGTCGATCTCGCTGAACTGGTGCTTCGCCGGGACGTCGGCGAGCCCGAGGTCGTTGCCGAGGTACGAGGCGAGGCCGAGGCCGCCGGCGAAGATCGTCAGCGCGAGGCCGGAGACGATCTGGCTCGCGCGCAGCGTGACGGCGAGAAACGCAAAGATCGACGACATGACGAGGCCGGCGAACGCCGCGGTCAAGACGGCGAGCAAGAGCACGAGCCACTCGGGCCCGGGCGCCTGCTGCATCCCCCAGAACCCCATCGCCGCGCCGACCAGCATCATCCCCTCGACGCCGAGGTTGAGCACCCCCGAGCGCTCCGCGAGCAGCTCCCCGAGCGCCGCGAAGAGGATCGGGGTGCCGTAGAGGACCGCCTGCGCGAGGACCTCGACGACGATGCCGTCGTTCACGCCCACTACGGAGCCGCCTCCGCCGCGGCCGTCGCGCGCCGGCCGAACCGCACGCGGTACCTGATCAGCAGCTCACCGCCGAGCGTGCAGAAGAGGATGATCCCCTGCATCACGCCGACGAGGCCGCTCGGGAAATCGGCGCCCTGGAGGAAGAACCCTGCGTTCTGCAACCCGCCGAGCAACACGCCGACGAGCACGACGGCGAACGGGTTGTAGCGGCCGAGCGCGGCGACGACGATCCCGGCGTAGCCGTAGTTCGCGGCCTGGAGGCCCTGCGGACTGGCGTCGAGGACGTGCGAGAAGTCGCCGACCTGGCTCGCGCCGCCGAGGCCGGCGACCGCGCCGGAGATCCCCATCACCGCGAGGATCTTCCGCCGCGTGCGCATGCCCGCGTAGCGCGCGGCCCGCGTCGAGTCGCCGATCACGTTCATCTCGAACCCGAAGCGCGTCAGCCGGAAGAGGACGTACAGCCCCACGGCGATCCCGACCGCGAGCAGGAACCCGAAGGGGACGACGAGCTTGCCCGGCGACGCCGTCGGCCAGAACTGGCTCGGCTTCAGCGCGATCGACTGCGGGAACGTCTGGGTCTGGATCGTGGACACGTCCCGCCAGGGGGACGCGCTGTCGAAGATCAGGTACGTGAGCAGCAGCCCGGCGACGTAGTTGAGCATCAGCGAGGTGAGGATCTCGCTGGTCCGGGCGAACGCCTTCAGCGCACCGGAGATCAGCGCCCACAGCGCGCCGCCGGCCGCACCGCAGACGCACATCGCGAGGATCGTGAAGACGAGGGCGTGGTGCGGCCCGAACCAGATCGCGGCGCCGGAGGCGCAGAGCGCGCCGATGTAGAGCTGGCCCTCGGCGCCGATGTTGAAGAGCTGCATCCGGAACGCGACCGCGGCGGCGAGACCGGTGAAGACGAGCGGCGTCGCCAGCGTCAGGGTGTCGTTCCAGGCCGCGGCGCCGTCGAACGCGGCAGTGAAGATGCGCCGGTACGTGTGCAACGGGTCGTGCCCGGTGCTCACGAGCACGAGCGCGATCAGCCCGAAGGCGACCGCGACCGAGAGGAACGGCACCGCGTAGGACAGCCAGCGCGGCTGCTTCAGCCGGCGCTCGATCGCGATCACTCGCGCTCGCCTAAAGCTCGCCGCCCCCGCCATCGCGAGCCCGATCTCCTCGACCGTCGCCCGCTCGGGGTCGAACTCCCCGGTGACGTGACCCTCGTAGATGACGATGATCCGGTCGGAGAGCGCGCGGATCTCGTCCAGGTCCTCGCTCAGCAGCAGGATCCCGACGCCCTGTCCGGCGGCCTCGCGCAGATAGGCGTGCACGGTCTCGATCGCGCCGACGTCGAGCCCGCGCGTCGGCGACGCCGCGATCACGACGTGCGGCTCGCCGGAGAACTCGCGGCCGAGCACCAGCTTCTGCAGGTTGCCGCCGGAGAGCTCGCGCACGGGCGCGTTCGTCCCCGACGCCTGCACCGAGTAGCGCTCGATCAATTCGGCGGCGACGCCGCGGATCTTGTGCCACGCGAGCAGCGGCCCTCGGGACGCCGGCGCCCGGCGGTACGTCTTCAGCACCGAGTTCTCCGCAATCGTCAGGCTCGGCGCGACGCCGGTGCCGAGACGGTCCTCGGGGACGTGGGCGATCCCGGCCGCGATCGCGGCGCGCGGGTCGCCGGTCCGCAGCCGCAACCCCTCGACGCGCACCGCCCCACCGGCGACCGGGCGCATCCCCGTGACGGCCTCCGCGAGCTCACGCTGCCCGTTGCCGGCGACGCCCGCGACGCCGAGGATCTCGCCGCGGCGGATCGTGAACGACATGCCGCGCACTGCCTCCTCGCCGCGGTCGCCGCGGACGCTGAGCGCGTCCACCTCGAGCGCAGGCTCGCTCGCGGACCGGCGTCGACCGCGCCCGGCGCTGGGCCAGCTCGACCTCCCGCCCGACCATCAGCGCGGCGAGCTCGCGCGACGTGGCGTCCGCGGTCGCCACGGTCGCGACGTTCTTCCCGCCGCGCAGCACCGTCACCCGGTCGGAGACCGCCTTCACCTCCTGGAGCTTGTGGGAGATGAAGATCACCGTCCGCCCCTCCTCCGCCATCGTCCGCAGCGTCGCGAAGAGGGCCTCCGACTCCTGCGGCGTCAGCACCGCGGTCGGCTCGTCGAGGATCAGGATCCGCGAGTCGCGGTAGAGGACCTTGAGGATCTCGACCCGCTGCTGCTCGCCGACCGAGAGCTGCCAGACCCGCGCGCGCCGGGTCGAGCGCGAGCCCGTAGCGCTGCTCGAGCTGCGCCACCCGCCTGCTCGATCTGCCGCGGGTGCAGCACGAAGCTCCGCGCCTCCTCGCGGTGCTCGCCGAGGACGATGTTCTCGGCGACCGTGAACGGCGAGACCAGCCGGAAGTGCTGGTGGACCATGCCGATCCCGGCCTCGATCGCGTCGCTCGGCGAGTTGAACTGCGACCGGCCGGCCGTACAGCGAGATCTCGCCCTCGTCCTGCCGGTAGAGGCCGGTGAGGATGTTCGAGAGCGTGCTCTTGCCGGCGCCGTTCTCGCCGAGCAGCGCGTGCACCTCGCCCGGCGCGGCCTCGAAGTCGACCGCGTCGTTCGCGAGCACGCCCGGGAAGCGCTTCGTGATCCCGCGCATCGAGACCGCGGGAGAGGCGCCGGGGTCACCGGCGCCTCTCTCCTCGGGTACTGGATTCGGGGCCTGCTGCCCCACTCGCCTAGCCCGGAGGCTGGACGTGGGAGACGGACCCGATCACGCCTTTCACGAGCCACTGCATCGAGTAGAGCGCGGCGATGCCGGCCTTCGTGTTCGGGTCGAGGCACTTGCCCTTCGGGATCTTCAGCTTGCCCGCCTGGTCGTAGATCGGCCCGCAGAACGAGTGCCACTTGCCGGACAGGATCTGCTGCTTCTTCGCGGCGATCGCGGCCTTCGTCTTCGCCGACACCTTCGGCCCGTAGGGCGCGAGGCCGGTGAAGCCGTCCTTGACCGAGCCGTAGTAGAAGCCGGGCTTCCAGGTCCCGTCCATCGCCGCCTTGACGCGGCGCAGGTAGTACGGGCCCCAGTTGTAGACCGACGCCGTCAGCCACTGCTTCGGCGCGAACTTCTGCGCGTTCGAGTCGTAGCCGACCCACGGCACGCCGTTCTTCTCGGCGAAGACGCCGGCCGCGGGGCTGTCGACGTTCTGCCCGAGCACGTCCGACCCGGCGGAGACGAGCGCCTTCGCCGCCGCGGTCTCCTTCGGCGGCGAGAACCAGGCGTTCGTCCAGACGAGCTTCACCTTCGCGCCCGGATGCGTCGCCTGCGCGCCGAGGGCGAACGCGTTGGCGTGGCGGACGACCTCGGGGATGCCGTAGGGCACCACGTAGCCGATCGTGCCCTTCTTCGTCGCCGCCCCGGCGGCCATGCCGGAGAGGTAGATCGTGTCCTCGGCGGCACCGAAGTACTCGGACTGGTTCTTCGTCACCTGGGTGCCTGTTGCCTGTTCGAAGAACACCTTCGGGTACTTGGCCTGGAGCTGGCCGTTGACCCCGAGCTCGAGCATCCCGAACGAGGTGGCGAAGATCATGTTGTAGCCGTCGCGCACCAGACCGGCGACGATCTGCGGCACCGACGCGTTGCTGAAGACGTTCTCCTTGTAGGTCGTCTGCACCTTGTCGCCGAGCGCCTTCTGGACCATCAGCCGCCCCGCGTCGTGCGCCTGCGACCAGCCGCCGTCGTTGTGCGGGCCCGGGTAGATCCACGCGACCTTGAACACCGCGGCCTTCTTCGCCGGCTTCGCCGCCGCGAGGCTCGCCAGCCAGGCAGTCCCGGCGAGCAGGCACACGATCAGCGCGCCCAGCACCAACCTTTGCTTCTTCATAGAACTCCTCCCCAATGCCGTGTAACGCCCGAGCGCCGACTATAGAACGCCTGCGGAGCGGACCGGAAGGGCCCCGCGGGGTATGGTCGCTCCCGCGTGACGATGCTCCTGCAAAACGGCTGGATCTGCCCGCTGGACGATTCCGGCGCCGAGCACGAGAGCGGCTGGGTGCTCGTCCGGGACGGCCTCGTCGAAGCTGTCGGCGGGGGCGCGCCGCCGGCCGCGGACGAGCTGGTCGACCTCGGCGGAGCGGTCGTCACGCCCGGGCTCGTCAACACCCATCACCACCTGTACCAGACGCTGACGCGCGCCCGGGCGCAGGAGGCAACGCTGTTCGAGTGGCTGCGCGAGCTGTACCCGGTGTGGGCGCAGATCGACGCGGAGTCCGAGTACGCGGCCGCCCGGACCGGGCTCGCGGAGCTCGCGCTGTCGGGCTGCACGACCGTCTTCGACCACCACTACGTGTTCCCGCGCGGCCGGTCGGGGCTCTGGGAGGCCGAGGTGCAGGCGGCGCAGGAGCTCGGCCTGCGGATCGTCGCCTCGCGCGGGTCGATGGACCTCGGGGTCTCGGACGGCGGCCTGCCGCCGGACTCCCTCGTCGAGTCGATCGACGAGATCCTCGCCGACACCGAGCGGCTCGCAGGGCTCCAGGACGAGGGCGGAATGGTGCAGCTCGCGGTCGCGCCCTGCTCGCCGTTCTCGGTCACGAAGGAGCTGATGCGGGAGTCGGCGGAGCTCGCGCGACAGGCTCGGGCTCCGCCTGCACACGCACCTCGCCGAGACGGTCGAGGAAGACGAGTACTGCCAGCGAGCTGTACGGCTGCACGCCCGGTCGAGTACCTGGAGGAGCTCGGCTGGGTCGCCGGGGACGTCTGGTGCGCGCACTGCGTGCACCTCTCGCCGTCGGACATCGCCGCGTTCGGGCGCGCCGGGGTCGGCGTCGCGCACTGCCCGACGTCCAACCTGCGGCTCGGTGCGGGGGTCGCGCCGGTGAAGGAGCTGGTCGCCGCGGGGGCGCCGGTCGGGCTCGGCGTCGACGGCTCGGCCTCGAACGAGCGCAGCGACCTCTTCTTCGAGGTCAAGCAGGCGCTGCTGGTCGCGCGCGGGCGCGGCGGGCCGCGCGCGATGACCGTCCGCGAGGCGCTCCGCCTCGGCACGCGCGGGGGCGCAGCCGTACTCGGGCGCGACGACATCGGGCAGCTCGCGCCGGGCAAGCGCGCGGACATCGCCGTCTGGCGCACCGACGGCCTCGAGCTGGGCGGCGCGGAGACCGATCCGGTCGCAGGCCTCGTCTTCTCGGCGCCGCACCGCGTCGACCGGCTCTACGTCGCCGGCGAGGAGGTCGTCCGCGACGGGCGGCTCGTACGCGCCGACGAGGACGAGATCGCCCGCGAGCACCGCAAGGCGGCGCGGCGGCTCTTGTAGATTCGCGCTGTGATCTCGACGCATGTCCTCGACACCGCCCGTGGCGTCCCGGCCGGCGGCGTGCGCGTCGAGCTCTACGACGGAGACGAGCTCGTCGGCTCCGGCGAGACCGACGACGACGGGCGGATCCGGCAGCTCGCCGATGCGGCGCCGGGGACGTACCGGCTCGTCTTCCATCCCGGACTCGCCGTTCTTCCGGCGGGTCGAGGTCGAGGTCGTGATCGAGGCCGGCCGCGACTATCACGTTCCGCTCCTGCTCTCGCCCTACGCGTGCGCGATCTACCGCGGCAGCTGAGTCGCGAGGAGCTCTCGGAGCTGTTCGAGGGCGACACCGCGCTCGTGCGCCGGCTCGCCGCGACCGACGACCCGCTCGGGCAGGCGAGACGCGTCGCGGGGGAGCTGACCGAGGACGAGAAGCTGGAGGCGTTGAACGCACACCCGGCGATCGGCCGGCGCGGCGGGCTCTCCGCGCGCTCCGCAGCGGAGCAGGGAGCGGATGCCGACCCGGAGGTGCTCGAGGAGCTCGCCCGGCTGAACCGCGAGTACGAGGCGAAGTACGGCTTCCGCTTCGTCGTCTTCGTCAACCGCCGGCCGAAGGCGGAGATCCTCGAGGTGCTGCGCGGGCGGATCGAGCGTCCTCGCGAGCAGGAGCTCGACACCGCAGTCGAGGAGCTGGTCGCGATCGCGGAGGACCGATGGCGCACCTCCTAGCCGGACTACACCACCGACTGGCTGGATCTCGTCTTCCGCTGGTTCCACGCGACCACGGCGA
Source organism: uncultured Actinomycetes bacterium (assembly GCA_963779025.1). Classification (GTDB taxonomy): domain Bacteria; phylum Actinomycetota; class Thermoleophilia; order Gaiellales; family Gaiellaceae; genus DATBLE01. The sequence continues at coordinate 166,777 of CAVZWR010000019.1, read as the reverse complement.
TCGTCTGGATCGGCACCTCGTTCTACTTCGTCGCGCTCGACAACCACCTGAACGAGCCCGAGCAGGAGCGTGATCGCGAGGAGGGCGTCGCCGGAGAGTCGTGGGAGATCCACGGCGGCGGCTTCTACCGCATCCACAAGTTCCGGGTCGCGCCGCTGCACCTGCCGAAGCCGCTGCACTGGTACAAGTGGGAGGCCTACTGGACGTGGCTGTCCGGGTTCGCGCTCCTCTGCATCGTCTACTACGCGAACGCGCGGCTGCGCCTGATCGACCCGGGGGTCGCCGACCTCGAGCCGTGGCAGGCGATCCTGATCTCGCTCGGGCTGCTGGTCGCCGCGTGGCTCGTCTACGACCTCGCCTGCCGCTGGTTCGCCGAGCGTCCGCCGGTGCTGGTCGTGGTCATGCTCGGCCTGGTCACGGCGGCGGCGTACGGGGTCGAGCAGCTCTACCAGCCGCGCGCCGCGTACCTCCAGGTCGGCGCGATGCTCGGGACGATCATGGCCGCGAACGTCCTGTTCATCATCATCCCCGGCCACTGGGAGCTCGTCCGCGCGAAGCAGAAGGGCCGCGAGCCGGACCCGCAGCCGGGGATCCTCGGCAAGCAGCGCTCGGTCCACAACAACTACCTGACGCTGCCGGTGCTCTTCACGATGCTCGCCGGACACTGGTCGTTCACCTACGGCCACGACCACGCCTGGGCCGTGCTCGTCGCGCTGATGGCAGTCGGCGCGGCGATCCGCCACTACTTCAACAAGCGGCATGCGGGTCAGACGCTCTGGTGGATCCCGGTCGGGTGCGCCCTTGCGATCGCCGCGATCGCGGTCTGGCTGCGGCCGCACAGCACGAAGCCCGCGCCCGGAACCGCGACCGTGTCGTTCACGCAGGCGCAGCGGGTCGTCCAGAACCGCTGCACCCCCTGCCATTCGCTGCGTCCGACCCAGCCCGGCTTCAGCTCGGCGCCCGCGGGCGTCGTCCTCGACACACCCGAGCAGATCCACCAGCTCGCGGCGCAGATCAAGGGAGTCGCGGTCGACTCGACGTTCATGCCCCTCGGCAACGCGACCCACATGACCCAGGACGAGCGCGACCTGCTCGGGCAGTGGCTCGCCCAGGGTGCAAGGATCAAGTAGTGCTGAAGATCTCTGTCGCCGGCCACGAGCTCACCGCCCGCTGGGAGGAGGAGCGCTCCCCGCGCACGGTCGCGTTCGTGAAGACGATGCTCCCCTACGACAGCAAGCTGATCCAGGCCCGCTGGTCGGGGCAGTCGGCGTGGATCCCGATGGGCGACTACGACGTCGGCGACCTCGGGCCCGAGGACCCGACGAGCTACCCCGCGCCGGGCCAGCTGCTCCTCTACCCGGGCGGGGTCAGCGAGGTCGAGATCCTCTTCCCGTACGGCGACACGTGCTTCGCGAGCAAGGCCGGCCAGCTCGCGGGGAACGTCTTCGCGAGCGTCGTCGAAGGACTCGAGCACCTCCAGGCGATCGGCCGGCTCGTGCTCTGGGAGGGCGCGCAGCCGATCCGCTTCGAAGAGTCGTGATCGCCCACTGGGACGAGGTCGAGGGGCGCGTCCTCGAGACCGGGCCGATGCGCCTGACGCGCGTGGACCTGGGCAATGCGATCGGGTCAGACCGCGTCGGCGTCGCGCTGCTGAAGATCCAGCCCGGCGGGCGCTCGTCGCCCGTCCACGCCGAGCTCGCCGAGGAAGAGATCTTCTATGTGCTGAGGGGGTCGGGGATCCTCTGGCAGGACGACGGCAGCGGCCCGGCGACGTGCGAGGTGCGCGAGGGCGACACGATCGTCCACGTCGCGGCGACCGAGTACCACACGCTCGTCGCCGGTGACGACGGCCTCGACGTGCTCGCCTTCGGGCAGCGGGTCTGGGCGACCGCGACCTCGCTGCCGCGCGCCGGCGTCCTCCGGATGGACGAGACGGTCGACCAGTCGACCGGCCCGCATCCCTGGGAGCGCGAGGCCGCGGCCGGCGAGCTGGAGCTGCCCGAGCCCGGCCCCCGCCCGAAGAACGTGGTCGCGCTCGCGGACGCGCCGGTGATCATGGACGGCACGGTTCAGATCCTCGGCGCCACCGGCGGCTCGGTCCGCACCGGGCTGAACACGTTCGTCCAGTCGGAGGAGACGAAGTACGTCCCCCACTGCCACGCGGCGGAGGAGGAGATCTTCGTCGTCCTCGAGGGGTCGGGCACTTTCCACGCCGGCGAGGAGCAGCATGAAGTGCGCGCCGGCCACGCCGATCTCGCGGCGGCCCGGCACCGGCGTGCCGCACTGGTTCGTCGCCGCAGCCGGCGGGATGACTCACCTCGCGTACGGCACCCGCGAGCCGAACGACATCGTCTACTACCCGGAGTCCGGCGAGGTCCTGCTCTGCGGCGTGGGCGTGCGGCTACAGGCGCGCCAGGGCTGAGGCGAGCACGTCGACCGCGAGCTCGACGTCCTCCTCGGACGTGAGCTCGTCGGGTGAGTGCGAGATGCCTCCGTTCAGGCTGCGGACGAAGAGCATCGCGCTCGGCACGCCGGCGGTCGCCAGCACGCCTGCATCGTGCCCCGCCCCGGACGTCAGCTCGACGACCGGCAGGCCGCGTCCCTCGAGCTCTGCGCGCAGCACGTCCCGGAGCTCCGGCGCCATCCGGGACGGGTCGACGCGGTAGGTCGGCTCGAACCCGAGCGCCGCGAGCAGGCGGTCGCACCGCTCGACGTCGGGAGCCCGCGCGTCGACGGTCAGCGTCACACCGGCGGGGATCACGTTGGCCGCGCCGGGCTCGACCTCGACCTGCCCGACGGTGGCGACCGCGTCCTCGATCGTCCGTGCCGTCTCCTCGATCCGGAGGATCTCGCGGGCCGCCTTCACCAGCGCGTCGTCGCGAACGCCCATCGGAGTCGTGCCCGCGTGGCCCTCCCGGCCCTCGACGACGATCGTCCCGCGCATCACGCCGGCGATGCCGGTCACGATCCCGAGCGGCGCGCCGGCGTCGGCGAGCCGCGGCCCCTGCTCGATGTGCAGTTCGAGGAAGGCGTCCGGCAGCTCGCCGCTCGCGACCCGCGCCCTGCTCCCGGCGCAGCCGCGCTCCTCGTCGCGGAAGACGACGACCGAGCCGCGGCCGGTGCGCTCGACCGCCTCGATCGCGGCGACGACGCCGAGCGCGCCGTCGAACTTCCCGCCCTCGGGGACGGTGTCGAGGTGAGAGCCCGTCCAGACCCCTGGGACCGACCCTTTCGGGTCGGTCCCCAGGAGATTTCCGGCCGGATCGACCGTCACCGCCAGGCCGGCTTCCTCCATCCACATGCCGCGCGAGGTCGTGCGCGGCGTCCTCCTCCGCCGAGTAGCCGATCCGGTTCGCGCCCGGCCCTTCGCCGATCGCGTACAGCCACTCCAGACGCTCCATCACGCGCACGCGGCGATGGTACGGGAGGCCGTACCTCCAGACGCCAGGCAGCCCCATTCCTCCGCCCGGCGCCGTCGAGCAGCATGCGGTCATCAAGTCCGAACGCTGAAAGGAGGAAGGCGAAATGACCCGCAACGACGTGACCAGCTCGTTCGTCCAGATCGTCGATGTCGATCCCAGGCAGGCCCGCGAGGTGCTGTCCCGGATCAACCCCATGCGCTCGCTCGCCGACCGCCTCTCGGCGCTCGGCCTCGACGACCGCGCGATGTGGGCTCGGGGCAGCGAGGAGCTCAGCTACCAGCTCGTCTGGCGCTTCGGCGCCGACGGCGGGCACGCGAAGCTCGTCTGGCGCCTCTCGGTCCACACCGACGGAGCCGGCCGCACCGTCCTGAGCGTGAGGCTCGAAGGGCGCGGCAGCGACATGAACGCCAGGTCCCGCATGCTCTCGAGCTGGACGTTCCTCGAGGAGCTCGCCGAGAGCCACACTCGCCGCCTGGCGCGGACGGTCGACGACTTCGTCAACGCCGCCGAGTACGACGCGGAACGAGGAGCTGCCGGCCGCGCGCCCCCGGCTCCTCGCGGCGGTCTAGCGCGCCCCGATACGAGGCCATGCGCCCGGCTTCGCCCAGCGGAGACCGGCGTGTGGCCTCGCTAGAGGCCGAACGGGTTGATCGGCTTCGGGCTCGTGTTCACGATCACGCTCTTCGTCTCCAGGTAGAGCTCCAGCGTGTCGACCCCGAGCTCGCGGCCGAAGCCGGACTGCTTGTAGCCGCCGAACGGGATGCCGGGGAACGCGGTGTACGGCATGTTGATCCCGACCGTGCCCGACTTGATCTTCGCCGCGATCCGATGGCCGCGGCCGGGATCGCCGGTCCAGACCGTCGCCATCAGCCCGTAGCGGACGTCGTTCGCGATCCTGATCGCCTCGGCCTCGTCCTCGAAGGGGGTCACGGTCACGACCGGGCCGAAGATCTCCTCCTGCGCGACGGTCATCGCGTTGTCCACTCCGGCGATCACGGTCGGCGGGTAGAACGCGCCGTTCCCCTCGCCGATCTCGCCGCCGAGCACGACCTCGGCGCCCTCCCCGCGTCCCTGCTCGACGAACCCGTGTACGCGATCGCGATGCGCCTGCGAGATCAGCGACCCCATCTGCGTCTCCGGGTCGAGCGGGTCCCCGACCTTCAGGCTCCCGGCCTTCGCGACGAACTCCGACGACGAACTCGTCGTACAACGGCTTCTCCACGAGGACGCGCGAGCGGGCCTCGCAGCTCTGGCCGGCCGCGTAGTAGATCGACCACACCGAGCTCGGGATCGCGCTGGCGAGGTCGGCGTCGGCGAAGACGAGGTTCGGGCTCTTGCCGCCGAGCTCGAGCGTGACGCGCGTCAGCGGGTCGGCGGCGAGCCGCATGATCTCGGCGCCCGTCTTCGTGGAGCCGGTGAAGGCGACCTTGTCCACGCCGGGATGCCGCACGAGGTACGCGCCGACCGTCGGCCCGTCGGCGGGGACGACGTTGATCGCGCCGGCCGGGAAGCCGACCTCGGTTGCCAGCTCGGCCAGACGGAGAGCCGTCAGCGGCGTCTGCGGATCGGGCTTGAGGACGACGGAGCAGCCCGCCGCGAGCGCCGGCGCGAGCTTCCACGTCGCCATCAGCAGCGGGTAGTTCCACGGGACGATCTGCGCGGCGACGCCGACCGGCTCCTTCAGCGAGTAGAAGAGCAGCGAGCCGCCGATCGGGTTCGAGCGGCCGGCGATCGTGGCGACCGCCGAGGCGTAGAACCGGAAGTTCTCGGCGGCGCCGAAGAGCTCCGCCTTCACGGACGAGCTCGCCTTGCCCACGTTCCGCGACTCGAGCTCGACGAGCTCCCCGCGGTTGGCGACGATCGCGTCGGCGAGCGCGTGCAGGAGCCGCGAGCGCTCGGTCGCCCCGGTCTTCCCCCAGTCCCCGTTCAGTGCAGTGCGCGCGGCTTCGACCGCGCGGTCGATGTCCTGCTCGCCCGCCAGCTGAGCAGTGGCCAGCGGTTCGCCGGTGGCCGGCTCGATCAGCTCCCGGGTCTCGGAGCCCTCGACCTGCTCTCCGCCGATGAAGAGGCCGGCTTCGCGTTCCGCGGTCGCGCTCACGGGCCGGACGATACCGAGGCAAGCAGGTCCGAGACGCGCATGTGCTCGGTCAGCAGCCGCGCGTAGCGCGCGGGATCGCCGGCGACCCACTCCCGGCAGAGATCACCGCCGGCCGAGTAGGTGATCACGTAGGCGCGCCACGTCGGATCGGTGACGAAGCGGATCGTGTGCTGCGCCCGCTCGGGGGTGACGAGGCCCCAGCGCACCAGGTACTGCTCGACCTCGTCCGTCGTCGCGCCGTCCTCGTGCAGCATCAGCGCCGCGTCGACGCCCATCCGGCGCAGCGGCCGGCGCGCCTCGCGCATCCTCCGCTCCGCCGCCAGGTCGTACTCGAGCCCGTGCCGCGCGAGCGCGCCGGTCAGCTTTGCCGCCAGCTCGTCGTCGACGATCACGCCCGGCCCTGTCTCGGCGACGCCTTCCTGGAGCAAAGACGCCGGCGTCGGCACCAGCTGGATCGACTCCTCCAGCTCGCCGCGCTCGCGGATGAAGAGCTGCTCCTTGACCGCGTGCTCCGTGTGATGGCCGGGGTAGACCTCGTGGGCGGCGAGCTCGACGAGGTCGTCGCAGATGTCCGGCACGTCGAGGTTGACGACGACCCGGCTGCGGAGGCCGCCGAGGTAGTAGTTGAACGCCCACCACGGCTCGTCGCTGACCCCCTCGAGGTCGAGCCCTTCCCCCGCCGGGAGGTCGACGAGCTTCCCGGTGGCGGCGCGCAGCAGCCCGACGAGGTCCCGGATCGCCGGCACGATCTTCTCGTCCGCCACGAATCGGTCGTTTCGCCAGTCCTCGTAGCGCTCGCCGAGCGTCCCGTCGCCCGGCAGGAGCGCCTCGAGCTCCTCGTGGGCGGCCTCGTAGGTCTCGGTGCCGACGCGCCGGGGGCGGACGCCGTAGCAGCGCTCGACCTCGTCCGAGTAGGAGAGCTCTTCGCCGGCGAGCACGCCGGCGTAGGTGCGTAGACCCTCGGCCTGGTCGCGCAACCAGCCGTCCTCGAGCCCGGCGAGCAGCCGGTCCGCGTCCGCGACGAGCTCGGCAGGGTCGGCGGGCTCCCCTGCGTCGGCCTGCTCCTTCAGCTCCGCCGGGCCGTAGTACGCGTCGACGAGCCCGTCGACGTGCCGCCCGAGCCGCAGCCCGAGGAGGATGTAGTCCTCGGCTGAGCTCATGCCCCGCTCCGGCGCCGCAAAGCCGGCACCTGCGCTCTCTGCGCGGCTCCGTCAGCCTACGCCGCCCGCTCGAACAGCGCAGCCTGGCCCTGGCCGACGCCGACGCACATCGTCGCCACGCCGTAGCGCCCGCCGCGCCGCCGCAGCTCGTGCAGCAGGGTGACGACGAGCCGCGCGCCGCTCATCCCGAGCGGATGGCCGATCGCGATCGCGCCGCCGTTGACGTTGACCTTCTCCGGGTCGAGCCCGAGCTCGCGAATGACGGCGAGGCTTTGAGACGCGAACGCCTCGTTCAGCTCGACCAGGTCGAGGTCGGCCACCTCGACGCCGGCGCGCTCGAGCAGCTTCCGCACCGCCGGCACCGGGCCGATCCCCATCACGCGCGGGTCGACCCCCGCAACGGCGGACGCGACGAAGGCGCCGAGCGGCTCGACGCCGAGCTCCTTTGCCTTCTCCTCGCTCGCGATCACGAGCGCGGCGGCGCCGTCGTTGATCCCGCTCGAGTTCCCCGCCGTGACCGTGCCGTCCTTGCGGAACGCGGGCTTCAGCGCCGCGAGCTGCCCTGCGTCCGTGTCCGGCCGTGGATGCTCGTCACGTTCGAGCTCGCCCGCGGGCACGAGCTCGTCGGCGAAGCGCCCCGCCGCGTCCGCCGCCGCCCAGCGGCGCTGCGACTCGAGCGCGAACGCGTCCTGATCCGCGCGCGAGACCTTCTCCTGCTCGGCGACGTTCTCGCCGGTCTCGCCCATCGACTCGAGCGGGAACATCTCCTCCATCTTCGGGTTCGGGAAGCGCCAGCCGAGCGTGGTGTCCCAGACGGTCTGATTCCCGCGCGGGAAGCCGCGCTCCGGCTTGCCCATCACGAGTGGCGCGCGCGTCATCGACTCGACGCCGCCCGCGACGAACAGGTCGCCGTCCCCCGCGATCACGGCGTGACAGGCCCCGACGACCGCCGACAGTCCCGACGCGCAGAGCCGGTTGACGGTCACCCCCGCGACGTCCTGCGGTAGCCCCGCGAGCAAGGCGCCCATCCGCGCGACGTTGCGGTTGTCCTCGCCGGCCTGGTTCGCGCAGCCGAACCAGACGTCCTCGATCTCCGCGGCCGGCACGCCGGCACGCTCGACCGCGGCCGCGATCGCGGTGGCCGCGAGATCGTCCGCCCGCACCCCGGCGAGCCCGCCGCCGTAGCGGCCGACGGGCGTGCGAACTGCGGAGAGGAACACGGCCCGGGACACAGCGGCCAGTCTAGAAGCCGCCACGCCCCGGGCCGCCGCCTCTCAGTAGCCGTAGCCCGGGGAGGACTTCGGTTTCGGTGCGGCTGCCGCGGCGCCGACCGTCGTCACCTGCCAGACGCCGACGTCCTTGAATCCCTCGCCGTTCATCTCTCCGGGCTTGGTGTCCCGGACGAAGGTGTACAAGGGTGCGCCCTTGTAGGTGACCTGCATCCGGCCATCAGGCCGCCGGATCGTGCCCAGCGGGATGCGACCGGTCGGTTTGACCCCCTTCGCGACGACCAGCGGGTGCCACACCGACAGGCAAGCGCTGTTGGTGCAGATGAAGCGCCCCCTGCGCTCGGCGCTGAGGTTGTAGAGCGTATGGCCGCTGCGGTTGACGAGGATGGTCGCGTGCATCCGCGCGCTGTGGACGGTACGGACGATCGGCATTCCCGCAGCCGCAGCGCCCAGCGCGGGTACGAGCAAAGCGGCGAGGATCGCAACGGTCCACGCAGCCGCGCGGGTAGGTGTGATGCTCATCCAAAGGCTCCTTTCGAGTCGACCCCTGCCACCTGGAAATACGGGCCGGCGGCCGGACCGGATTGGGGCAGCGGCCGCTCTAGGCCGCCGCAGTCGCGGCGCCGGCGAGCAGACGCTCGATCGCCGCGAGACCCTCGTCGCCGAGGTCGACGCTGAACTCGTTCACGTAGAGCGCGATGTGCGCGTCGCAGACCTCGTCCGAGAGCTCCTGCGAGTGCGCGCGGACGTAGTCGCGGCTGGCAACCGGGTGCGCGAAGGCGTACTCGACGGAGGCTCGGATCGCCGCCTCGGCGGCGGCGACGGTCGCGTCGTCGAGATCGGCCCGGGCGAAGATCCCGGCCAGCGGCACCGGCAGCCCGGTCTCCTGCTCCCACCACGCGCCGAGGTCGGCGATCGCGACGAGGCCGTGGTCGGCGTAGGTGAACCGGCTCTCGTGGATGATCAGCCCCGCGTCGACCTCGCCGGCGCTCGACCGCTCCGAGGATCCGGTCGTAGCGCAGCTCGACCACCTCGCCGAGCTCCGGCTCGGCGAGCCGAAGCAAGCAGGAACGCAGTCGTCTCGCGGCCCGGGATCGCGATCCGCGCGCCGGCGAGCGGGCGCTCCTCGCGCGCGACGACGAGCGGCCCGACCCCCCGGCCGAGCGCCGCGCCGCTCCGCAGCAGGCGGTAGCGCTTCCCGACCCCGCCGACCGCGCCGAAGCTGAGCTTCGTCAGGTCGAGCTCGCCCGTGTGCGCCCGCCGGTTCAGCTCCTCGATGTCGAGCAGCACCGGCTCGACCTGAAACGGCGCGTCCACCAGCCCGTGCACGAGCGCGTGGAACGCGAACGTGTCGTTCGGGCAGGGCGAGAACCCGAAGGTCAGCGCACGCAGAGCTGCAGCTCCTCGAGCAACGGCGGGACGATCTCCCCGAGGCGGGCCAGCGCGTCGTCGATCCGCCAGAGCCCCCGGTCGGACTCGGCCGGCCTGTTCGAGATCGTCCGCACCTCGACCGCCGGCACGCCGGCGAGCTCGGCCGCCCGGAGCACCGAGAACCCCTCCATCGCCTCGACGTGGCACTCGCCGCCGCCGCCGACGCGCGCGCAGCTGGCGATCGGCAGCACGTGCGCGTCGGGCAGCGCCCGCCGCGCCGCCTCGACGAGCTCCGGCGCGGGGTACGCGCGCTCGACCTTCGGCATCAGCGAGCTCGGGTCGACGATGTCCGCGTAGTGCGCCTCCGAGCCGATCACGACCGACAGGGCCTCGAGCTCGGGCGCGCCGGCGATGCCGACGTGGAGCACGGCGTCGGGCCGCAGCTCGGCGAGCCCCATCGCCGTCCTGATCCCCGCCTCCGCAGGCCCGATGCCGCAGCAGAGGGTGTTCGGCGCGCCGCTCGCGGCGAGCTCGCGCTCGGTGGCGGCGACGACGAGGATCACTTTCTGCCGAAGAACCAGCGCTCGAGCGGCCCGAGGATCTCGCTCCGCCGGAACGGCGGCTGCCGCGTCGTCGACCCGTCGCCTTCGGCGACGCTGACGTCGTCCTCGAGCGTCTCGTTGGCCGCGTCGAGGGCGTCCTGGAGCTCGTAGCCCTCGAAGACATAGTCGCCGGCGCGCGGCTCGTCGCTCGGGCGGTGCTGCGGATTGACCGCGCGGCCGACGGCCCAGACGCCGCCGTCCTTGCGCTCGATCCAGATCACGACCCGCTCGGGCGTGCCGCCGTCGTCGACGCCGTCGACGACCCGCTCGGCGAACCGCCCGGCCTGCTTCTTCCCGGCCAACCCGCACAAGGATACAATCGCGCCCGTGGGGGGAATCGGCAGGTTCTTTCGCGGCATCTTCTCGTTCGTCGGATCGAGCTCGTCGCACCAGGACCGGGTCGCCGCGTACCTGATCCGCGAGCACGACCGCGGCCGCACCTTGGCGGACATCCTCGACGACCCCTACGTGACCAACCGCTGCTCGCCGCAGGAGCTGGAGCGGCTGCTCGACCGGCCCGACGTGATTCACGCGATCGGCGACGACATGGCCGAAGCGCGCGCGACGCTATCCGGCAGCAGCTAGCTCGACGACACTCGCCGCCACGGCAAGATCCCAGGCGGCGAGCCCGTTCGACTTGAAGACGACGATGTCGTCGTCGGCCTGACGGCCCGCGACCTCGCCGGCGACCACCTCCTGGAGCTCGTGCACCTCGAGCCAGTCGAGCACGCCCTGCTCCACGGGCTCGATCAGGTCGCCGGACTCGATCTTCGCGTCGTCGAGCGAGTCGCAGCAGACGAACGCGGCCCGCTCGAGTGCCGCGTTGTCGAGCTCACGCGCCTGCCGCCTGTTCGCACCGGCCGCACAGACGAGCGCGCCCGGCTGCAGCCACTCGCCGCGAAGCACCGGGTCGCGGGAGGTCGTGATCGTCACGACGACGTCCGCGGCCGCCGGGTCACGGTGGCTCTCGCCCGGCTCCGCGCCCACCTCCCGGCAGAACTCCGCCAGTCGCTCCTCGTTGCGGCAGTACGCGACGACCTCCTCGATCCCGGGCAGGGCCTCGCGGATGCAGGCGACCTGGGAGCGCGCCTGCCAGCCGCAGCCGATCACGCCCAGCGTTCGCGCCCCGGGCCGCGCGAGGTGCTTCGCCGCGACCGCGGACGCGGCGCCGGTGCGCAGCTGCCCGAGCCGGTCGGCCTCGATCACCGCCTTCAGCTCGCCCCCCTCGAAGAGAACCACGACGAACGACGCCCCCTCCGGTGTCGCCGCGTACGTCTTCGCGCACGAGAGCTTCCGGTCGCGGTCGACCGCCGACATCACCGCCAGTGCACCGCCGTCTCCCAGGCGGACGCGGTAGCGCGGGACGTTCTCGATCGTTCCGGCAGCCAGCCGCCGGAACGAGTCCTCGACCGCCTCGATCGCAAGCGCAGGCGTGAGCAGCCGACCGACGTCGGCCTCTGAGAGCTGGAGGGCCAGACGCCGAAGTCTAGGACGAAGCGTGGCGCCGACCGCGTTCCCGTCGACCACTAGGACGCGGCCGGTGCCGGGACCCTAGGAGACGAGCACCGGCCCTGCCTGGTCGGCTGGTGAGGTGGTGGGGGCGGCGCTACGGCCGCCCCCTCGTTTCCAGAGGAGTCAGGCGGAAAGCGCTGGGACGCGAACAGACGCGATGACCTTCTTGGCGCCCGGCAGGAACGCCCTGAGCTGGGCTGTGCCGGTCGTTTCGATCACGGCCACGAACAGATGCTGTTTACCGCCGTAACGAACATCCGCCAGGTAAAAACGGCTGATCGATTTCCCGGCAATCCCGTATGGCTCGTCCCACTGCGGGTACCCGAGGAAGTTGGCGCAGGCCTTCGCTGGACAGGTGGGATCATCGTTCACTGCGTCGTCCGCGACGCCGATGTCCACAATGCGGGCACGGATCGCCCCGATCCTGCCGGTGGTCGGCTTGGACACCGTCAGATTGGGGTTCCTTTGGAGCCAGGAGAGAAGACTCGCCGCTGTTCGGCGTGGCGGGCCGACCCGCTGCAAAGACCCAGGCTTCGTCGTGTACACGTCTTCCCAGAAGACGACACGCGAATCCGGGTTCTTCTTGGCATAGGCGGCGAACTCACCCGTGCTGTCTTCTTCCGAGAACCAGCCCCGTGCGAACGACAGCTTCATTTGCTTGGCGAAGAAGTACTGCGTCTGATAGGTGCCGGTCGTCAAGCTCCCAGGAACGGTCCCGCCCGGCGGCAGGCATTGCGGTGCGCAGCCGGGAATATTGCTTGTCGCCTGAGGAATTCCGCCAGCGCCTTTCCCGGTCGCCTCCGGTGCAACAACAACAACGAGCACGAGCGCGACCACCGCTGCCAAGCTGGCTCGCAGTCTCATTTGCCTGCCTCCCTCTCCCTACCTAGGGCCACCAGACGGTGGCCGCAGGACACTACGCCTCCGCACCGGCGCTGTCTATTCGGCTGGCGGGGGCGGCGCTACCGCCACGTTGCTCAGCGGCCTGGTTGAGCCATGCGCCCGGCAAGAATCGAACTTGCGACCTCTGCCTCCGCAGGGCAGCGCTCTATCCCCTGAGCTACGGGCGCGTAGGAGCGGTCAGTGTAGCCGTGCGCTTGCGCCGCCGACGCTGAGCTCCGCGTCGTCGGGAACCTCCGTGCGCACGTAACCGAGGGCAACGCCCGGGACGGCGCTCGTCACTCGACCGACTGCCTTTCCCTCCCAGACGATCTCGTCGCCGGGCCGCGCGCTCGCGACATCGAGCACCCGCAGACGGCGGTTCGTCTTGCCCCGGTAGTGCAAGCGGGCGATCGGCTCCTGGCCCGGGTAGCAGCCCTTGGTGAACGAGACGTGCGTCTCGTCGAGACCGGCCTCCGCGGGCAGAATCGAGTCGTCGAGCTCCTTGCCCCAGGCCGGGACGCCGGCCTCGATCCGTGCGCGCTCGACCTCGTCGTCGCCGAGGGTCGCCTCGAGTGCCGTATCGAGCACCTCGACGGTTCCCGGCAGCTCGCCCGGCAACCCCTCGGCCTCGCCGAAGACGATCAGCGAGGTGTGCTCCTCCGGCTCGATCTCGCACTTCGCCGCGAAGCGCGAGCGCAGCAGCTGCGCGCGCACCGCATCGCCGAGCTCCGGCTCGGTCAGCAGCAGAAAGTCCTCCGGGCCCCGGCGCCACACCCGCAGCGGCGCGATCAGCCGGCTCTTCGGCGTCAGCAGCAGCGCGTCGACGACCTCGCCCGAGGTGACGTCGTTCGAGAGCATCCGCTGGAGGTAGTCCTCGGCATCCGGCCCGGCGACGCGGACGTAGGCCCGCGGCCGGCGCGCGACCCCCTGGAGTGAAACGCGCAGCACCCTCGTTAGTCTAGGGAGCATGCCCCTGTTCAGATCGAAGGCTGAGGCGAAGGTGGTCGAGGCCGGCTACGACCCGGCACGCCTGCCGCCCGGGCAGTACCTGACGGAGAAGTGGCCGGTGCTGCACGCGGGATCGGTGCCGAAGATCGACCTGGCGACCTGGGACCTGAGCGTCACGGGCGAGGTCGAGCAGGACCTGACGCTTACGTGGGAGCAACTGCTCGAGCTGCCGAGCCGCGAGGTCACCGTCGACATCCACTGCGTCACGCGCTGGAGCCGCTTCGACACGACCTTCAAGGGCGTGCACTGGAGCGAGTTCGCGAAGCTGGTGTCCCCGAAACCGAGCGCGCGGTTCGTGATTGCGCACGCCGAGCAGGGATTCACGGCGAACATGCCGATCGACGCGATCGAGGACGAGAACGCGCTGATCGCCTACGAGGCCGACGGCGAGCCGCTGACCACCGACCACGGCTGGCCGGTGCGGCTGGTCGTGCCCTCGCGGTACTTCTGGAAGAGCGCGAAGTGGCTACGCGGGCTGGAGCTCCGCTCGACCGACGAGCCCGGCTTCTGGGAGCGCTACGGTTACCACAACGACGCGGACTACCGACAGGAGCAGCGCTACAGCTTCTAGGAGCCGGCCCCCTCGTATGCAGCTGAGCGGAGTGGTGCTCGTTGAGGGCACGAGCGACCGCCGCGCCGTCGAGGCGCTCGCGCGCCGTCGTGGCCGCAACCTCCAGGCCGAGGGCGTCGCCGTCGTGTCGATGGGCGGCTACGGGAACCTGCCGCGCCTCCTCGGGCAGTACCGCGACCTCCGACTCGCGGGCCTCTACGACGTCGGGGAGGCGCGGCACTTCTTGCGCGCGCTGGGGTGCGACGACCGCGGGGAGCTCGAACGCGTCGGGTTCTACGCCTGCACGCGCGACCTCGAGGATGAGCTGACGCGGGCCGTGGGACCGGATGGAATGGAGCGCGTTCTCGCGGAGCAAGACGAGCTGCGAGCGTTCCGGACATACCAGAGACAGCCCGCGCACCGCGATCGGCCGCTCGAAGAACAGCTGCACGGCTTCATGTGGAACCGCAAGCAGCGCTACGCCGTGCTCCTGGTGGAGGCACTCGACCTCGACCGGGTCCCGCGGCCCCTCGACCGCGTTCTGGCGCACGTCCAGCTCAGGAGCTAGTAGCCGTACCCGCCGCTGTCGGTCGTCGTCGGCGCGGTGGTCGTTCTCGGAGTCGGAGGCATCACGCCGTGCGGCCCGGCGATCTGGCCGCGGATCTCGCCGGCGGGGTTCTTCGCCGTGTGAACGTTGACGTAGGCCGTCCCGGCAAGGAGCGCAGACCGCACCTTCGGCGTGACCGTGACCGTGCGGTGGACGCCCGAGAGACACGGACCACAGAGCGGGACCGCCACCGGGCCGGCGGTTCCCTGCGGGCCGAGATGGATATGGGCTGCGGCCGCCCGGCCGCTCAGCCGCGCGAACGCCAGGCGCCACGTCAGCGTTCTGCCGTTCAGCGTCGCGGTGAAGACTCCCGCCCCGCGCGCGGCCGCCTTCGGAGCGGGCGTCTCCTGGGCAGCGTTCAGGCGGGCGGTCAGCTTCACCGCGGACCCGCGTCCCGCGAGGCCGTAGCCGACGGCCGAGAGCGCGATCACGACGGCGAGACCGGCGACGAGAGGAGTGCGCATGCCCGTCCATACGCTAAAGCCGCGCGATCGGATGCCGATACAGGGTCTGACCCACCTCCCCCACCTCGTAAGAAAGGGCCGGCTATAGCCGGCCCTTTCTCGTTCCTGCGAGCCGAGAAGGCTCCCTACATCATCCCGTCCATGCCGCCCGGCATGCCGCCCGCCATCGCGCGCCTGCTTCTCGGGCGCCTCGGCGACGATCGCCTCGGTGGTGAGGATGTTCTTCGCGATCGACGCCGCGTTCTGCAGCGCCGAGCGCGTGACCATCGTCGGGTCGATGATCCCGGCCTTGACCAGGTCCTCGACCTCGCCGGTCTCGACGTTCAGGCCCTGGCCGACCGCAGCCGCGCGGACCTGCTGGACGACGACCGAGCCCTCGAGGCCCGCGTTGTAGGCGAGCTGGCGGAGCGGCTCCTCCAGCGCGCGCACGATGATCTGCGCACCCGTCCGCTCGTCGCTGCCGTCACCCTTCTTGAAGGCCCCCTTCACGGCATCCGCCGCGTTCAGGAGCGCGACGCCGCCGCCGGGGACGATGCCCTCCTCGAGGGCAGCGCGGGTGGCCTGCAGGGCGTCCTCGACGCGGTGCTTCTTCTCCTTCATCTCGGTCTCGGTGGCCGCGCCGACCTTGACGACCGCGACGCCGCCGGCCAGCTTCGCCAGCCGCTCCTGCAGCTTCTCGCGGTCGAAGTCGGAGTCGGTGTTCTCGATCTCGGCCTTCAGCTGCTTGATCCGGCCCTTGATCGCGTCCGAGTCGCCGGCACCGTCGATGATCGTGGTCGAGTCCTTGTCGACGACGACCTTGCGGGCCTTGCCGAGCTGCGCGATGCTTCGTGTTCTCGAGCTTCAGCCCCATCTCCTCGGTGATCACCTCGGCGCCCGTGAGGATCGCGATGTCCTCGAGCATCCTCTTGCGGCGATCGCCGAAGCCCGGCGCCTTGACGGCGACGGCGGTGAAGGTGCCGCGCAGCTTGTTGACGACGATCGTCGCGAGCGACTCGCCCTCGACGTCCTCCGCCACGATCAGCAGCGGGCGGCCGGCCTGGATCACCTGCTCGAGCACCGGCAGCAGGTCCTTGACCGCCCCGATCTTCTGGTTCGCGACCAGGATGTACGGCTCGTCGAGCACAGCCTCCATCCGCTCTGGGTCGGTGATCATGTACGGCGACAGGTAGCCCTTGTCGAACTGCATGCCCTCCGTGAACTCGAGCTCGAGCCCGAAGGTCTGGCCCTCCTCGACGTTCACGACGCCGTCCTTGCCGACCTTCTCGATCGCGTCCGCGATCACGTCGCCGATCTCGCGCTCACGCGACGAGATGCTGGCGACCCGGGCGATGTCCTCCTTGCCCGAGATCTCCTTCGACTGCGTCTTCAGGTTCTCGACGACCGCGTCGACGGCCTGCTCGATGCCGCGCTTGAGCCCCATCGGGTTCGCGCCGGCGGCAACGTTCTTCATGCCCTCGCGGACGATCGCCTGCGCGAGCACGGTCGCCGTCGTGGTGCCGTCGCCCGCCACGTCGTTGGTCGCCGTGGCGACCTCCTTCACGAGCTGGGCGCCCTGGTTCTCGAAGACGTCCTCGACCTCGATCTCACGCGCGATCGTGACGCCGTCGTTGGTGATCGTCGGGGCGCCGAACTTCTTGTCGAGCACGACGTAGCGCCCCTTCGGGCCAAGGGTGACCTTGACCGCATCCGCGAGGATGTTCACGCCACGCTCGAGCGCGCGCCGCGCATCCTCGTTGAACTTCAGCTCCTTGTGAGCCATCGCTTGATTCCTCCGTTACTGGTTAGGCCTTGGCGCCGGCGAGGGCCTTCTTGCCCTTGCCCTTGGCACCTGTGGACACGACCTTCGCGAGTACATCCGACTCGCGCAGGATGAGAAGCTCGTCGGCACCGACCTTGATCTCGGTCCCGCCGTACTTCGAGAAAACGACCTCGTCGCCCTCGGCGACCTCGAGCGGGATCAGCTCGCCTGTCTGCTCCGAGCGGTTGCCCGGTCCGACTGCGAGCACGCGCCCGCGCTGCGGCTTCTCCTGGGCCGTGTCCGGCAGGACGATCCCGCTGAACGTCGTCTCCTCCCCTTCGAGGACTTCGACGATCAACCGATCGCCAAGCGGCTGCAGATCCATACCACGACCTCCGATTTCGATGATTGCTCTCCGTAAGCACTCTCTACCCGAGAGTGCCAACGGCATGTTAACGACTCCCAGGCAGGCTGGGCAAGCTGCTCTGCAGCGGCTAGGTTGGCACCGTGAGGCGAGAGTTCTCCTCCGGCGGCGTGTTGGTGCGGAAGATTCGGGGCGAGTACGTGGTCGCCGCGATCCGCCCGGCAGGCCGAAAGCCGGGCCTGTGGGCGCTGCCCAAGGGGAATATCGCTCCGGGAGAGGATCCGGCAGTGACCGCGGTCCGCGAGGTGGCGGAGGAGACCGGCGCCCGGGGGAAGACTCGAACGGAAGCTCGGCGACGTGCGTTACACGTACACGCAGACGTGGGGCGAGGCGGCCGGCGAGCGCGTCTTCAAGATCGTCAGCTTCTATCTGCTGCGGTACACGGGCGGGCGGCTCGGGGACGTCCCGGCCGAGTTCGCGCACGAGGTGGACGAGGTTCGCTGGCTCCCGCTCGCGGAGGCGCCGAAGCTCCTTGCCTACAAGGGGGAACAACAGATGGCGGAAAAGGCGCTGGAAAGCCTATGATCGGCGAGCCGTTGTACGCCCTGAACTTCTACTCCCCGATCGTCGAGAACCAGCTGCGCAGCGGCCGCAAATCGGCGACCGTCCGGCTCGGTGACAAGTCGTCCAAGTACCGCAAGGGGATGATCGTCGCCGTGCTCGCGGGGGCACGCTTCGGCCCGCGGAAGAAGATCTTCGACGCCGTGATCGACAAGGTCGACGTGAAGACCCTCGGCGAGCTCTCGCCGAACGAGATCGAGCACGACAACCCCGAGATCCGCCGGGTCGAGGAGATGGCGCACTGGCTCGGGACGCTCTACAACCGGGACGTCTCCGAGGCGGACCTCGTCACGGTCATCCGCTTTTCCGAGATTCGCGGCTAGTGCTCGACACGGAGCTCACGCGGCTCCTCCAGCTGCGCCGGCCGATCGTCCTGGCGCCGATGGCGGGAGGCCCGACGACGCCCGAGCTCGTCGTCGCCGTGACCGAAGCCGGAGGCCTCGGGATGTTCGCCGCGACGGGCCTGCCGCCGGACGCGTTACGAGACGCGATCGCGGCGATCCGCGCGCAGACGGACGGGCCGTTCGGCGTGAACTGGCTGATCGCGCCGCCGGGGTCGAGCGGTGACATCGAAACCGTCCAGGCCGCCCTCGACCCGCTGAGGGCCGAGCTCGGCCTGCCTCCCGGGCCGCGCGAGTTGACGCTGCCGCCGTCGGCACTACCCGACCAGATCGAGGTTGCCCTCTCCGCAGGTGTCCGTGTCATGAGCTTCGCCCTCGGCGACCCGTCAGCGTTCGTCGAGCCCGCGCACGAGTCGGGCGCGCTCGTCTCGGCAATGGTGACGACGGTCGACGAGGCGGTCCGCATGGCTGACGCGGGTGTCGACTTCGTCGTGGCGCAGGGTGCAGAGGCGGGCGGTCACCGATCGACGTTCGAACTCGGGCCCGGACTGGAGCCGGCGCTCGTCGGGACGATCGCTCTCGTTCCGCAGGTCGTCGATGCGGTGCCGGTTCCCGTAGTCGCCTCCGGAGGGATCGTCGACGGGCGCGGACTCGCAGCGGCGCTGGCACTCGGCGCCGCCGGAGCCCAGCTCGGCACCCGGTTTCTCCTTGCCCGCGAGGCCGGAACCGCCCCTGCCTACCGCGCCGCGCTCGTGCGCGCGGTCGAAACGGACACCGTCGTCACCACGCGGCTCACCGGGAGGCCGGCAAGGAGCATTCGCAATCGGTTCCTCGACCGGCTGTCGGACGTCGAACCGCTTCCCTGGCCGCTCCAGCGGTTCGCCGCCGAGGACATCTACGCCGCCGGGTTCGCCCGCGGCGACGCCGAGCTGATCCCGTTGCTCGCCGGCCAGGGACTCCGCGGTCTCCGCGACGGTCAGCCGGCGGCCGAGATCGTCGACGAGATCGCCGAGCAGGCCGAGGCAGTCCTGCGCGCGCTCGCTAGCCCCTCTTCTCCCTCCTCCTGATCGGAACGCCGAGCAGCTCGGCCGGCCGCAGCGGCCCACCGCACTCCTCGCACTCGACCGCGAAGACCGAGCTGAAGGGCGCGTTGCAGGCCGGACAGCGGTGGAGCGTCGCGCCGCCGCACGCGGGGCAGCGCTCGGGCAGCTCCGACTCGAACTCCTCGAACCAGCGCTGCGCGGCGCCGCAGTCGAGGCAGACGGCAGCCCAGTCGCCGAGCACCTTGCGGCGCTCCTCGCGCAACCAGTCCGCGGCCTTGCCCACGGACCAACTGTAGCCCGCTACTGGCCGCGGCTCTTCGGGTCGACGCCCGCGAAGGTGAGGAAGTCGACCATGCGGAAGTCGCCGCGGGCACGCGACGGCAGCGACGGCCGCCAGCTCGGGTCGTAGGCAAGGTAGGAAGCCGGATCGCTCTGGAGCAGTCCGACGATGACCTCGCCGACGATCCGGCCACCGACCGGCCCGAGTCGAAGACCATCCTCGACGAGCTCCGCCTCCTTGAGCACGTAGTACCAAGGCGGAGTCGAACGCTCGAGCCCGAGCCCATAGCCGTGGAGCTCGTCGAGGTCGGCGGGAGCGAGAGCCGAAACGCCCATCTGCCGGGCGAGCGCCTGGCCGGATGGGAGCTCCCAGGTCAGTTGCCGGAGCAGCGTCCGCACCGGAAGCGCGGTGGGGCCGGAGTGGGACGCGATCGCGCTGATCGGGAGGTGAAAGAGCGGCGACGAGAGGCGCGTGTCGATGCGCTTGTTCGGCTTCACCTGGCCGTCGCCGAAGTCGAAGAACGTCTGCCAGCCGATGAAGCGCCGGGGCGCCCGAAAACCCCCGCGGAGATCGTCCGGGTCGGGGCCGCTCTTCGAGACGTCGAAGGTGAGCGCGAAAAACGGCTTCCCATCGTCCCCGGCGAGGTTCGCCCGATAGGAAGGCCGCACCATCGAGTGACCGAAGCGGTACGCGGCTGCCTGGAACTCGACCGGAATGAACGCCTCGCCCTTGCGGGGCCGGTAGAAGCGCCGGCCACGCCGCAGGATCGTGTCCACCATCGGCTGCCCGACGAAGAGCGGCAGGAACTCGTTCAGGATCAGCCACTGGTAGTGCCAGGTCGTGAGCCGCCGAGCCTGGGAGAACGTCTCCGCCTCGTTGAGCGTGCCGCCGGCTCGCAGTCGATCGACGACGTTGTTGTGGAAGCGCAGGAAGGCCGCCTGCAGCCCGCTGATGATCACGTGCTCGTCGTTGCGGGGATCGGCCACGATCGCCGTGCCGTCGGGCATGCGCGGCACGTCTTCGAACAGTCCGCCCGACTCGACTTTCAGCTTCGCGCGGTCGTACGGGGTCGTACAGCTGCGGCGAGCCCGACGGGACCGACCCCGTAGACCGAATCGAGATCGAATGACGGCGTGCGCCCGTTCCGATAGTCCTGGGGCGTCGAAGGCTTCCCCAGCGGCGAAGCGAGATCGAAGGTCATGTCGTGATCCATGAACTGGCCGAAGAACGTCGTCCCCGCCGTGTGCGTCGGGTTGTTCGGGTTGTGGGCCGACAACGACAGATCGACGATCAGGTCCACAGGCCCCCGATCCAGGGCGTCCCTGCGCGTCGAGGATCCCGCCGGGCGAGCCGATGTCCACGAGCGCCGCCTCGAGGCCCTTCGTCCCCGGCACGGCAAAGGGATGCATCCGCTCGAAGATCCGCCCGAAGTGCTGCGCGTTGATCCCGGCGCGGCCGTGACCCGTTGCCAGGCGTGCCGCGCCCTCCGCCGAAGCCGTGCCCAGGCCGCCGACTGCCCCCACCGCGACGGCGCCGGCCCCGATCTTGCCGAGAAAGCTCTTCCTGCTGAGGCGAAACCGCTGCTCCTCCTCGTCAACGCTGCTCATGGCAACCCCCCTTTCTTCCTCATCGGTCCATGCGGCCCGATGTGGTCTCTTCGTCTCATTTCCGTGCGCCGAGCGCCTCGGTGATGCGCCCGGACGACAGCCCGGCCCGGCGCGCGGCATCGCGGACCGCCTCGGCCGACGCGGCCTCGTAAAGGAAGAAGCAGGTCTCGTCCTCGGGGACGAAGATCGCGCGCACGTACCGGACGGCGGCGCCCTCCTCGGTCACCTCGTCCGCGGCCGCGCGCGCCCGTTCCGCGCCGCTCTCGACCGCGCCGGGATCTTCCCGCGAGACGTACAGCTCGACGAGGTATTCGGCCATGCGTCGACCGTACGCGCCTCGCCTCGTCGCCGAAACGAGGGAAACCCCTGGACTTTCGCCGTCGGCTACGCGGCGCCGGATAGGCGCCGGGCAAGCTGCGCCCTCGAGCGCAGCCCCAGCTTCGCGTAGACGTGCGAAAGGTGTCCCTCGACCGTCTTCACCGACACGAAGAGGGCCGCGGCGATCTCCTTGTTGGCGAGCCCGTCCCCCGCCAGCTCTGCGACCCGCCGTTCTGCGGGCGACAGCTCCCCGCTCGGCTGGGGCCGGCGCGCGCCCACGCGCGCGAGCTCGGCGCAGGTCGTGTCGGCCCAGCCGGCCGAGCCGATCTCGGCGAACGCCGTCTTCGCCCGCTCGAGGGTCCGGCGCGCCGCGCCCCACTTCCGGTGCCGGCGCTGCGCGCGACCGAGGGCCAGCAGCGACCTGGCCGAGTCGAAGCGAAGCCCGAGCTCGTCGTACGCGGCTGCCGCCAGCTCCAGCTTTGCGGCCGCCTGGTCGTCGTGCTCGGTCGCGAGCCCGATCATCCCATCGCAGCGCCGCGTGGTTGCGAGCCCCCACGGGTGCTTCTGCTGCTCGGCCAACTCCTGAAGTCGTGCGGTCACAGCGCGCGCCTCCTCGAGCTCACCGAGCTCGACCAACGCCTCGACGAGCTCCGGCGCCACGGGAAACGCGCCCGGCTCCTCGACACCCTCGTGCTTGCGTGTACTCCCAGACGCCGCGCAGGCTCTCGAGCTGCTCGCGCGGCCCGTGCGCGGGTTGTGGCCGAGCAGAGCCCCCGCGCGCGAGCGCCCTCGAACGCTTCAAGCCGATCACCGCCCACTCCGGCCTCGTCCGCCCGTGAGATCGCCTCGGCCGCCCAGCGCTATGCCTCGTCAAGAAGACCCCGTCCCGCCGCGAGCAGCGCTCGGCACCGCTGTCGTACTGATCAGCAGCCAGCACATCGCTCGGACGCTCCGCCCACTCGTCGAGCAGCCGTGCCACCTCCTCCCACGCGCCGACGCAATCTCGAGCTCACACATGTTCGAGCCGCATCCACGCGTACGACACCGGCTCGCCCCGCTCGTCGGCGAGACGACAGAAGCCGAGAGTCACCACCCGCGCCCGTCCAATGCTCCCACGCCAGACGAGCCGCTGAGCCGGCTACGCGCTCCGGCGAACCCAGGATGTAGCGCGGCGGCGTCGACGCTGCTGCGAAGCGCGACCGCAGATGTCCTCGATCGGCCGTCCCCGGAGGCTTCGTCGCCCAGGCCAGGCCGCAGAGCGCCCAGCGCTCCATTTCCGGCCCGAGCCGCCGGACCGTCGCCAGCGCCTCCTCCGCCCATGCCTCTGCGTCTCCGATCCGCTCGACCCGGATGACGGCCTGTTCAGTCGACATGTTCGCCAACACCGCCGCACGAGCCCCGGGTCACCCTCGCTCTCCACGAGCGCCCGCTCCAAGAAGGCGCGGATCTGTCGTTGCTCCTTACGGCTCCCCCCTGGAAGCAGCAGCCATGCCCGAACGCGGGCGCCGCCCTGCGGCAGCTCTTCCAGTTCGCCGCGTCAGCAGGTCGGTTACCCGCTGCCTCTCGCCCGGCAGTCTCGAGATAGCCGGCAAGCGCGAGCAGCCGGTCGCTGCGCTCCGCGGACTCGGGCGGTGTCAGCCCAGTGCGTGCTCGGCCAGCTCAACCGCCTCCCGCCGGGCACCGCGCGCGAAAGCAGCTGCGGCTGCTTTCGCCACCTTCTCTGCGAGCTCTTGTCGGGACCGCCCGCCGCAAGGGCCAGATGTCGAGCGCGCAACTCCTCGCCGTCGACCACGCGCGCCAACTCGAAGTGCAGCTCTCTTCGCACCGCCGGACGCGACCGCTTCTTCGCGGCGGCGGCGATCAAGGGATGTGCAGCGCGTACGCTGTTCCCGGCGATGATCAGGACGCCGGCCTCGACTGCCTCGTCGAGGGTGGTCGTCTCGTCCGCGATCGCGGCGAGCTGGCCGACGGTCAGATCGGGGCTGAGGGCGACCGCGAGCAACAGCCGCCGGACTGGGGCGGGCAGCCTTTCTATGCGCGTACCGAGCAGGTCCTCGACCGTATCCGGCACGGGCAGCTCCTCGCCGGGGCCGGGCAGGTCGCCTTCGGACAGCGTGCGCCCGAGTTCGAGCGCGAACAGTGGGTTGCCGAGCGTCGAGTCGACCAGGCGCCGAAGCAGAGGCCGCGGGAGGCTCAGACCGAGCCGCTCGTGCAGAAGCTGCCGAATCCCGCCCAGGCTCAGACGGACCCACCTCGAGGCGCTCGACGCTCGACGGCCCGATCGCCCGCTCGAGCGGCGATGTTCGACCGGGGCGCTTGGAGAGCAGGAAGTGGACGGCGGACGTCTCGAGCCGTGGCGCCGCGAACTCCAGCACTTCGAGCCGACGGCGAGTCGAGCCACTGCACGTCGTCGATCGCGATCAGGAGCGACCGGCGATCGGCCAGCGCGCGCAAGAGGTTGAGAAAACCGAGCGCGATCGCCCGCAGCTCGGGTGGCCGACCGGTCGGCTCGGCGCGCAGGACGGCGATCTCGAGCGCTCGCCGCTGCGGAGTGTGCAAGTCGACCGAGCTCCGTGCTGTCGACCCCGTCGAGAAGATCGACGAGCCCCGCGAATGCCAGCCGCGCCGGCGCTCCGTTCGCGCGCGTCGAGAGCACCCGGACCCTACGCCGACGGGCAGCGGCGATACCGGCCTCCCAGAGCGTCGTCTTGCCGATCCCCGGGCCGCCCGTGAGGACAAGTGCCCCGCGAGCCTTTCGCGGAGAGGAACTCGTGCAGGGTCGCCAGTTCCGGCTCTCGCCCGACCGGTCCCGCCCGGACGCTTCTGACGAAGGTCAAGGTCGCCCCCGAAGCCCTTGATACCACAGCCACGCGGCCACCGACAACCGCGCCGGCGACGCGGCTAGAGTCGCGCCGATGATCCCTGAGCTTCCTCCGATGGAGCTCGGCTACGCGCGCACGCCGCTGCGCCGCAGCTCGTCGATGCGGTGCTCCGCGGTGACAAGACCGCGACCGCCGGGCTGCACGGGGACGAGCCGCTCCCGCAGGCAGGCGATCGTTTCCTGCTCCTCGACTTCGACGACCGGCCCGTCGCCGTCGTCGAGACGACCGAGGTGCGGGTGCTGCGCGCCGACGAGGTCGACCTCCAGTTCGCCCGCGACGAGGGCGAGGGCTTCGAGTCGGTCGCGGACCTGGCGCGAGGCGCACGAGCGCTTCTGGTCCGACCGCGAGATCCGCGACGACACGCTGATCGTCGCCGAGCGGTTCAGGCTCATCGAGCGGATAGAGTTTCCGGCCGATGGCGATCGCGCGTGAAGCGGAGCCGGTCGGCTCGCTGACCGAGGTCAGAGAGGCGGGTCTCGACCGCGAGGACCTGCTGACGATCTACCGCAACATGCTGATCACGCGCGGGCTCGAGGAGCGCGGGCACATCCTCTACAAGCAGGGCAAGATCCCCGGCTCGTTCTACACGGGGCGCGGGAACGAGGCCGCCGCAGTCGGGGTCGCGACCGCGATGCAGCCCGACGACGTCGCCGCGCCGCTGCACCGCGACCTGGGCGTGCAGATCGTGCGCGGCGTCGAGCCGTGGCGGATCTTCGCCCACTACATGGGCCGCATGGACGGGCCCACGCGCGGGAAGGACGGCAACGTCCACATGGCCGACCTGCGGCTCGGGACGATCTCGATGGTCAGCCACCTGCCGGCGATGCTCCCGGTCGCGGTCGGCTGCGCGCTCGCCTTCCGCATCCGCGAGGAGAAGCGCGTCGCGGTCGGCTGGTTCGGCGAGGGCGTCGGCGGCGCGCGGCGACGCGCACGAGGCGATGAACCTCGCCGGCGTCCGGCGCCTGCCGGTGGTGTTCATCTGCGACAACAACCAGTGGGCGTACTCGACGCCGACGTACCTCGGCTTCGCGACCGAGCACATCGCCGACCGCGCCAGGCCTACGGCTTCGAGGGCGTGGTCGTCGACGGCACCGACGTGCTCGCCGTCTACCGCGAGGCCAAGCGCGCGATCGAGAAGGCGCGCGCGGGCGGCGGGCCGACGCTGATCGAGTGCCTGACCCTGCGCATGGAGGGCCACGCCGTCCACGACGACGCGTTCTACGTCCCGAAGGACATGTTCGAGGAGTGGGCGAAGAGCGACCCGATCGAGCGCTTCCGCACCTGGCTGCGCGACACGCCGACCTCCGCGACGAGGAGGAGGACGAGCTCGCCGCCGAGGTCAAGAAGCTGCTGAGCGACGCGATCAAGCGCGCGGAGGAGTCGCCGCTGCCCGATCCGTCGACCGCACGACGGCGTCTTCGCCGCCCCCGAGGACCTCGACACGCCGCACCACAAGTAATGGCCGAGCTCACCTACCTGCAGGCGATCTCCGACGGGCTGCGCCTCGAGATGCGCCGCGACAAGCGCGTGTACGTGATCGGCGAGGACGTCGGCGTGTACGGCGGCGCCTTCAAGGTCACGCTCGGCTTCCAGGAGGAGTTCGGGCCCTGGCGGGTGATCGACGCGCCGCTCGCCGAGACGGCGATCGTCGGCTCCTGCACCGGCGCCGCGCTGATGGGCATGCGCCCGGTCGCGGAGATGCAGTTCGCCGACTTCGTCTCCTGCGCCTGGGACCACCTGGTCACGGTCGCGGCCAAGCAGTTCTACCGCGCCGGGACGCCGGTGCCGATCGTCGTCCGGCTCCCGTCGGGCGGCGGCTTCTCCGGCGGACCGTTCCACTCGCAGAACCCGGAGAGCTCGTTCGCGCACATCCCCGGCTGAAGTGCGTCTGCCCGGCGACGCCGGAGGACGCCAAGGGGCTGCTCGCGAGCGCGATCGAGGATCCGAACCCGGTTCTCTACTTCGAGCACAAGCACCTCTACCGGCGGATCAAGGCAGACGTGCCCGAGGAGCGGTTCACGTTCCGATCGGCAAGGCGCGCACCCACCGCGAGGGCGAGGACATCAGCGTGATCACCTGGGGCGCGATGGTCTACACGGCCGACGAGGCGGCGGACGAGCTCGCGAAGGAGGACGTCTCGGTCGAGGTCGTCGACCTGCGCTCCGTGCTGCCCTGGGACCGCGAGGCGGTGCTCGAGAGCGTGCGCAAGACCTCGAAGGTGCTCGTCCTCCACGAGGACACGCGCACCGGCGGCTTCGGCGCCGAGATCGCGGCGACGATCGCCGAGGAGGTGTTCGAGTCGCTGGACGCGCCGGTCAAGCGGATCGCCGCGCCCGACGCGCCCGTCCGTTCTCGCCGCCGCTCGAGAAGGCGTACATCCCACAGGTCGGCGCTCGTGGCAGGGCTCAGGGAGCTGGCGGCGTACTGATGGCGACCGCGACCGCGATCGACGTCGTCATGCCCCAGATGGGCGTCTCCGTCTCCGAGGGGACGATCGCGAATGGCTCCGGAACGAGGGCGAGACCATCGAGGCCGACGAGCCGCTGCTCGAGATCTCGACCGACAAGGTCGACACCGAGGTGCCGAGCCCGGGCAGCGGCGTCGTCCAGAAGATCCTCGTCCAGGAAGGCGAGACGGTCGACGTCGGGACGAAGCTCGCCGAGATCGCGCCCGACGGCGCGCCGCGCCGCCGGCCAGCCCGCCCCCGAGCCGGAGCCCGGGCAGACGCCGAGCCGCCCCCGGAGACGCCGACCGCCGAGGCCGCGCGAAGCCGCGCCGCGTCGAGCGCCGAGACGCCCGCGCCGGTCGCCGCCGCCCCCGCTCCCGGCGCGCGTCAGCGACAACGGCAAGACGTTCGTCTCGCCCGTCGTCGCGCGGATCGCCGCCGAGCACGGCGTCGACGTCGGTTCCGTCCCGGGCACCGGCCAGGGCGGCCGCGTGACCAAGAAGGACATCCTCGCGTTCATCGAGCGGGGCGCGCCGGCCGCCCGGCGCAGCCCGCCGAGCAGCCCGCGCCCGCCGCCGACCGAACCACAGCTGCGGCCGCCCGCAGCGCCGCGGCCGGCGGCGGGAGGCCAGCAGGTCGAGCCGATGAGCGCGATGCGCAAGGGCATCGCGGACCACATGCGGCGCTCGCTCGACACCTCCGCGCACGTGACGAGCGCGATCGAGGTCGACATGTCGAAGGTCGTCGCAGATCCGCGAGAAGCTGAAGGCGGAGTACCAGCGCAGCTACGGCGTCAACCCGACCTACCTGATCTTCGTCGCGCGGGCGACGACCGAGACGCTGCTCCAGTACCCCTGGGTCAACGGCGAGATCCGCGGCGACCAGATCGTCACCCGCAACTACGTCAACCTCGGCTTCGCGGTCGAGCTCGCCGACGGCAAGGGCCTGATCGTCCCGGTCGTCAAGAACGCCGAGGGCCTGAACCTGCTCGGGATGGCGAGGGCGGTCACCGATATCGCCGAGCGCGCGCGGAACAAGCAGCTGCTTCCGGACGAGGTGCAGGGCGGCACGTTCACGATCACCAACCCGGGCGGCTACGGCACCTTCCACGGCACGCCGGTGATCAGCCAGCCGCAGGCCGGGATTCTCGGCACCTACGCGCTCGTCAAGCGGCCGTGGGTCGTCGAGGACGACCCGGGCGAGGACGTGATCGCGATCCGCCCGATCATGAACCTGACGCTCACGTACGACCACCGGCTCGTGGACGGGGCGCTCGCGGGCCGCTTCCTGCGCGACCTGCGCGAGAAGCTCCAGACCTGGGGCGAGGACCGGTACTGAGCGACGAGCTCGTCAAGGTCGCGGAGGCGAACGACGAGATGGAGGCCGTGACCATCTGCGGCTACCTCGAGGCCAACGGGATCTGGGCGACCTACGACCCCAGCGGAGTCGTGGGCAGGCCGCTCGGCGGGGCGCCGTACGGCGGGCCGTTCATCGCCCGCGAGGGGATTCGCGTCCGTGCGGCGGACGCCGAGCGCGCGCGCAAGCTCCTCGCGCAGGCGGACGAGAATGACTGAGCTCTGGGTCGTCCGGCTCGAGCGCGGCGGGCCCTGGGACTGGTCGCGCGACCTGCGCGAGCAGGACGGCTGGGACGAGCACGCGACCTTCATGGACGGGCTGGTCGAGGACGGGTTCACCCTCCTCGGCGGCCCGCTCGCAGGCGACCGCGAGACGCTCCATGTCGTCGACGCGCCGACCGAGGCGGACGTGCACGCGCGGTTCGCGGAAGACAACTGGGCGGCGAAAATGGCATGCTCAGCGTGAAGGAGCGTCGAGCACTGGACAGTCCTGCTGGACGGACGCTGACTCCCCCCCGACCTCACAGAACCGGGCCCTCCCGCGTTTCCCTGACATGCGCCTCTACGACTACCCCGCCGCCTCCGGCTAGCGCGGCCACAAGGCGCGCCTGCCTGACTCCGCGCTCCACCCGGCCCCCCCCCGGGAGGTCGAGCGTGTGCCCCCGGTCGACATCTCTTCGCCGCGCCCGACCACCGCTGACCGACGCGTTTCGGCGCGCTCTCAACCCGCTGCGCCCCGAGCCACGCCCCCGGTGCTCGACCGCTCGACTCCGGCGAGGTGATCGCGCAGTCTGAACGCCATCTCTCTGGGCTTCCCTCGCCGAGGGGACGCCGTTTCATGCCCGTCCAGCCGAGCTTGACCGGGCTCGAGCCCCCCGTTCAGCGGCCCTCTTGTTCGAGCAGGAGCGCGTGATGCCCGGTGTCGGCGGCGCCCGGTTCCCCCCGCATCCTCCACCCCGGCCCGCCAGCCCGACGTCTGTGCCGGCGAGGCTGGAAGTCGACGCCATGCGCTCGCCTGTTCGACGACGATCCTGGAAATTCGACTCACCTGCTCGGCGACCGCATCTCGCTTTCTTGGCGGATGTCTCCGTCTTCTCGCGTACGCGTTTTACGTCGCACCGGAGGGCAGGGTACTCGACGTGCCGCCGAACGTCGCGCGGGGTGGGTGCAAGCTGATGGAGGCCCAGCCCGGCTTCATGGACGAGAGGGGCCACACCCTCGAGCTCTTCTCCCGTATCAGCCGCGCGAGGAGCCGCCGTTCCTCGACGACTCGTGGTGCTTCCTCTTCCGCTGGAGCTCGCGCAGGACCGCCTCGTGGGCGAGTCGCTCCCGAACGCCACCGCCGCTCGGCGACCAGGGTACGTTCGTCTCGACCTGCATCGAGCTCACCCCCGGAGGCCGCCGGCTAGTCTGACCGCCCGTGGAGGGCCATCTCATCGAGCTCGGCCTGACGCCGTACCTGGACGCCTGGGAGCTCCAGCGGACGCTCGCTGCCGAGGTGTTGGCGGGCGAGCGCCCGACACGGTGCTCTTCCTGGAGCATCCGCCGGTGGTGACGCTCGGCCGCCGCACGGACGACGCCGAGGTGCATGTCCCTGTACAGCGCCGAGGTCGAGGTCGTCGAGACCGACCGGGGCGGGAAGTCCACCTTCCACGGCCCGGGGCAGCTCGTCTGCTACCCGATCCTCGACCTGAACCGGCACGGCCGCGACGTCCGGAAGTACTGCCGCGACCTCGAGGAGGCGCTGATCCGCACGCTGGCGACGTTCGACCTGGAGGCGACGCGGATCGAAGGGCTGACCGGCGTCTGGCTGGAGCGGCCGCCGCGGAAGATCGCCTCGATCGGCGTCCACATCTCGCGCTGGGTGACGACGCACGGCTACGCGCTGAACGTCGACCTCGACCCGGCCCCGTTCACCGACTGGATCACCGCCTGCGGGCTCGAGGACGCGGCCTTCACGACGATGGCGCGCGAGCTCGGACCGGCCGCTCACGGTCGACGAGGTGCGCCCGGCCGCCGCGGCCGCGATCGCGGAGGTTTTCGGGCTCGAGCTCGCCGGCACGAGAGGCTTGTCGCGTGAGGCTGTTGGCCGCCGCGGGACTTGCCCTCGTCCTCTCCGCCACCGCGGCCGGGAGCGCAGCGCGGAACGTCGACGTCCCGCGCACGTTCGCGCCGCAGCTCCCGAAGGTGAAGCATACGACGACCGTCCCGGTGCTCCTCCCGCCTAGCCTGCCGCTCCTCGGCACCTACAAGGTGTATCCGAGCCTCTACGCAGTGAGCCGGAATGCGTTCCAGCTCTAGCTCAGCGGCGCCCCGAACTGCCTCGGCGCGAACGCCTGCTTCATCGCCATGTTCAGGGGCGAGCGCGGCGGCAAGCTCCCGGGCCGGGCAAACGCGCGCCTCGCGAGCGGCGATCCCGCCATCTATCACCCCTTCAGCTGCGGCGGCTCGTGCGCGCCGAACTCGTTCTGGTTCACGCACAAGGGCTACCTCTACAGCTGGCAGGCGAAGGACCTCCGCAGCGCCGGAGAAGGCGGTCCTGACGCGGATGGCGAACGAGGCGATCGCCGCCGGCCCTCGGTAGCGCGTGGCGCGGCTCGAGACCTTCGCCGACGGCGTCTTCGCGATCGCCGCAACGCTCCTGATCCTCACCGTCGACGGCGCCGTCGACGATCCGACCGACCTGACGCACGCCTGGCCGGCGTACGTCGCGTACGCGGTCAGCTTCATGACGATCGGAATCATGTGGATGAACCATCACCTCGTGATGAGCCAGATCGCCCGGGTCGACCGCCGCTTCATGATCGCGACCCTCGGCCTGCTGATGTGCATCGCGTTCGTCCCGTTCCCGACGCGGCTCGTCGCGGAGCATGTGCGCGACTCGACCGCCCGCGACGCCGCGCTCGCCTACGGCTTCACGCTCACTGTCACGGCGATCTTCTTCAGCATCGTCTGGTTCTACGCGGCGCGCGGACGGCGTCTGCTGCGGGACGACTGCGATCCACGGGTCGTCGCCGGGATCTCGCGCAGCTACCTGCCCGGGCCGTTCATCTACCTCGCCGCGACGCTGATCGCCTTCGCGAGCTCGTGGGCGACCGTGATCCTCTACCTGCTGATCGCTGCCGTCTACATCGCCGAGAGCTCGGTCTTCGGAGGCCGGGCGGATACTGTCTAGCCGTGGAGCGCTCCCTTCCCGTCGCCGAGCGGCCGCGCCGCCCCGAGTGGATGAAGGTGCGCGCGCCGAGCTCGGACTCGCGCTACTTCGACGTCCGCAAGCTGATCCACGGCGCCAGCCTGCATACGATCTGCGAGGAGGCGCGCTGCCCGAACATCGGCGAGTGCTGGGGCCGCGGCACGGCGACCTTCCAGATCCTCGGCGACACCTGCACGCGGGCCTGCCGCTACTGCTACGTGCACTCGGGGAAGCCCGAGTCGCCGCCCGACCCGCTCGAGCCGCTCCGCCTCGCCCAGACCGCGGCCCAGATGGGCCTCAAGCACGTCGTCGTCACGTCCGTCGACCGCGACGACGTGCCCGACCGCGGGGCCGGCCACTACGCGGCGACGATCCGGGCGCTGAAGCGGAAGCTGCCGGGTGTCTCGGTCGAGGTGCTGACGCCCGACTTCCTCGGCGTCGAGGAGGACGCGCTGCGGACTGTGCTCGCGGAGCGGCCGGACGTCTTCAACCACAACATCGAGACCGTGCGCCGGCTGCATCCGCGGATGCGAGGCGCGAAGGCGTCGTACGACAAGGCGCTCTGGCTACTGGGACGCGCCAAGGAGCTCGCCGACTACCCGGTCTCTGACCAAGAGCGGGATCATCGTCGGCCTCGGCGAGACGAACGACGAGGTCGTCGAGACGATGCGCGACC
The DNA here is from genome assembly GCA_963779025.1 of uncultured Actinomycetes bacterium. Taxonomy (GTDB): domain Bacteria; phylum Actinomycetota; class Thermoleophilia; order Gaiellales; family Gaiellaceae; genus DATBLE01. Next base: position 135,005 of record CAVZWR010000019.1, on the reverse strand, counting down.
TGCGCGAGCACGGCGTCGACGTCGTCACGATCGGCCAGTACCTGCAGCCCTCCCCGCAGCACGCGGCGATCGACCGCTGGGTGCACCCGGACGAGTTCCGCCGGTTCCGCGAGCAGGGCGAGGCGCTCGGGTTCGGTTCGGTCTTCTCCGGGCCGCTTGTCCGCTCGAGCTATCGCGCAGACGAGCAGCGGCATGCGGCCGAGACGGGTCGCGGCGCAGTCGCCTACTAGGCACGAGGCCTCGGCAAGCAGTCCGTCGTGTGGTCGTCGACCAGGCCGCAGGCCTGCATCAGCGAGTAGCAGATCGTCGGCCCGACGAAGCGGAAACCGCGGCGCTTCAGCTCCTTCGACATCGCCCGTGACTCCTCCGTCTCCGCCGGCAGCTCAGCGAGCGTCGCCAGGCATTCACCTTCGGCTCGCCGCCGACGAACGACCACAGCAGCTCGACCGGGTCGTCCTGCTCGAGCCACGCGCGGGCGTTCGAGATCGCCGACTCGATCTTCAGGCGGTTGCGGACGATCCCCGGGTCGGCGAGCAGCGGCTCCGGGTCGAGCCGCGCGACCAGCGCGGGATCGAAGCCGGCGAACGCGCGCCGGTACCCCTCGCGCTTGTGCAGGATCGTCGACCACGACAGCCCGGCCTGCGCGCCCTCGAGCACGAGCATTTCGAAGAGGTGGCGCGGGTCGCGCGAGGGGACGCCCCACTCCTCGTCGTGGTAGGCGACGTAGAGCTGGTCCGCTTCCGGAACCCACGCGCACCGCACGAGCCCATCAAAGCGGAAGGGCCGCCCCGGCGGGCGGCCCTTCCGCCGTGGTTCGTTCGGCCTAGAGCCGCGCGAGCAACCCGGCGCGTAGGCGGCTAGAAGCCGATCGTGTTGAACGCTCGATGTGGCACCAGCCCGTCGACACGCCACCCGTCCCAGACCGCCGTGTCGGACGTCGTTCGGCCCATCAGGTTGACCATGTCGTCGCCGGTCGCCTGGAGCTGGCCAGCAGGCCGCTCGGATGCTCGAGCAGCGACGATGAGCGGCCAGCGTCAACGCACGACTCCCGTCGCGTTCGGCGAGGACATCGACGTACCTGAGCCGCCGAAGCCCGCGCCCTGCACCTTGAAGCAGGTGAAGGTCAGGATCGACGCCAGGCTCGGATCGGTGCAGATCTCCCCGGACGGGTCGAGCGCACCGAGCGTGCCCCAGCCGCCGTAGAGGATGTCCGCGTCCCCGATGTCGTAGCGCGGGATGTTGAACTTCCGCGCACCGCCCGGCGCCGCGATGTCGATCCGCGAGCCGTAGTTCGAGTAGTACGTGAGCTGGTCGCGCACCGTGTTCTTCAGCGGATCCGCCCACGCATGAGCTGCGGCATTCGGGTTCGAGAGATCGCCGGCCGTGCCGCCGATCGCATTGCCCGTCGCGGAGACCATGATCACGCCGGGAACGCCGGCCGGCGTCTCGAGCATCCCACGGACGTCCTCCGAGTACTTCGACAGCGTCGCCGTGCCGGGGACGACCGAGACGATGCCCTCGTTGCCGGTGTCGACGCGTCCGACGCCGGAGAGCCCGGCCAGCAGGCCGGTGCCGTCCGTGGGCTGAACCGTGTAGTCGCTGACCCGAACGTGCTCGTTGCCTGCGGAGGCAAAGATCGCCGTGCCCTGCGAGCGGCAGTAGTTCACCCCCGCGACCCAGAGCGCGTAGTCGAGCTCGTCCCCGGCCGCGAACGGGTTCGACGGGTCGAATGGATCATCGTAGCCGCCAAGCGACATGTTGATCAGGTCGACGTCGGCGAAACACGCACGGACCATCGCGTCGACGATCCAGCTCGTCAGCCCGCCGAAGCCGGTGGATAGCGCCTTGTAGCCGGTGACAGTCGCCCGCGGAGCCACCCCGTTCGAGGCAAAGCCGTTCGCCGCACCGAGGATCCGGCTCGCCACCCACGTCCCGTGACCCTCAGTGTCCTCGCTCGAGCAGTCCTTCAGACCGAACTGCTTGACGATCGCGTTGCCGAAGGTCTTCGTCAGTGAGCTACATGGGATCGTGTTCGCGGAGTTCTGGTTGTCGTAGTTCGCCAGCAGCTCCTTGTGGGAGCCTTGAACGCCGGAGTCGATCACGGCGACCTTGACGCCGGCGCCCTTGCTGGTCGGCCACGCGGCTGGCACGTCCATCCGGTTGTCGTCCCACTGGAGGATCCCCTCGGGGTTGGTCTCACCGAGGAACGACGACAGGTTGTGCCAGGGATCCGGCGGCCCGACTGGGCCGTTCCCGAGCGACGGGTGGTTGTTGCCGGTCCCGCCGGCCTCGCCCTTCGTGTCCGGGTTGATTGCCTGGTTGATCTTGTCCGAAGCAAAGGCCGACACGGTCTTGTCGGCGCGGAGCCTGGACGTGAAGTCCGAGTTCTTCGACGTCGCCGCCATCCACCCGATCCTGCTCAGGTCTGACGTGACGACACCCCCGGCGCCGGTGATCGCATTGTTCATCGCCGCGGCGCTCGTGCCGGGCTTGAACTTGACGACGATGACACCGAGCGGGTTCCTGCTCTGTGCAGCTGCGGCTGCTGCGCCACTTGCGGCGTTCGGCGCGGCTCCCACGGCCGAGACCAGCACGGCGGCGAGAACGAGCGCCCCGGCGGCAGCCAGGATGCCTCTCTCCATCAAGAGAATCCCCCCTTTGCTCTCTTCCATGCCTCTTTCTGCATGCGGTCAGACCCGGGCAGCGTAGACGCAATCGGCGGCAAAAACGGAAGGACCACCCCTTTGAGGGAGGTGGCCCTTCCGCTCTTTGTTGACTACAGACCCGAGCCTGAGATCCGCCAGATCCCGCGGCCATGCGTGGCCGCGTAGATCTTGCCGTCGGGCCCGACTTCGACGTCCATGACGACGGTGAGCGGGAAATTCGTGCCCACCCGCTGCCAGTTGGTCGCGCTCGGTGCCCGGTAGAGGACACCGAGGTCGGTGCCGGCCAGGAGGCCGCCGCTCGTCAGCGCCTGGACGCTGTTCACCGGGATGTCCGGGAAGTTGGCCGAGATGTCCGACCAGGTCCCACCGTTGTCGGCCGAGCTGTACACGTGACCGACGCCGGCGCCCTCGCCCTCGGTGAAGCGGCGCGAGAAGCCGTTGATCCCGAGGTAGAAGTTGCCGCTCGCGTCGATCGCGACGCCGCCGATGTACCGGAGCGGCACACCGAGGGCCGTAAGCGTCCGACGACGAGTAGTTCGTGAACGTCCACGGGGACGACGAGTTGGGCCGCGTGCCGATCGTCACCCCGCGCGTGAACCCGGCGTTGTTGCACGGGCCGCACCAGGCGCCGATCAGCTTGTTGCCCCGCATCGCCAGGGCCGTGTACGTCTGGCCCGCGTTTGCGAGCGTGTAGGCCCTCGTCCACTGCGAGCCGCTGCGGATCGCGAAGCCCTGCGTCTGCGTCCACAGGCTGACGCCGCCCGCGAGCCACTCGTTGATGTTCGTCTGGTTCGCGACGAACGGAGCGATGAACCGGGCGTTGACGTCCGGCGGCGCGATCTTGAACGTCGTCGACTGCGACAGGTCCAGGAACGCGTTCGGACGCGTGATCGAGTTCGGATGCGCGCACGTCTGCGTGACGCTCATCGAGAGCACGACGTACTCCTGGACGACGTTGCAGCCGTCGTTCGGGTCGACGAGGACGTCACCGCCGTCGCCGCCGAAGTTCGAGACCATCTTCGCCGCGCCCGGCCTCATCAGCAGGCCGCCGTTGTCCTGGAGTCCGCCGCTGACCAGAACGCCGCTCGACGCCGCCAGCACCGGCAGGCCGCTCGCCGTCGCCGTGTCCGTCGAGCTCGTCTCGTCGACGTTGCCCTCCGGCGTCGAGTGGATCACGGGGTTGATCTTGCCGACGTCCACCGCGTAGAACTGGAGCGTGTCGATCGAGCCGTCGTTCAGGCTCGTCCAGTCGGTCGCGTTGCCGTTGCCGTTCGTGCTGCCGTTCAGCGGCCGCTTGTAGATGCCGCCGTCGTTACCGACGACGACGAACTGGTTATTGCCCGAGCCGCCGACCGCGATCGAGTGCTGATCGGGGTGGGTGGTCTGCGGACAGCGGTTCGCCGTGCCGTTCGGCGGATAGACCGCGTCGGGCGCCCAGCACGAGAAATAGAAGTTCCAGTACGGCCCGACGGTGCTCCAGCTCGAGCCGCCGTTCTTCGTCTCGTACACCTCCTCGAGCCCGGCGTAGATGTGGTTCGGGTCGTTCGGGTCGACGAGGAGGTACTGGTTGTACCAGGCCTGGATCCCGGGGCCGTAGCCCTTGCCGCCGACGGACTGCTTCAGCGCCGAGCCGGAGTTCGCGAGCTTCGTCGACTCGGCGATCTTCGACCAGGGGCCTGCCGGCGAGCCGCTGTTCGAGACGTAGATCCCGTCCAGGAAGCTGTTTACGTTGCCCGTGCCCTTGTTCAGCTGCGTCGGCGACTCGTTCATCGCGTACAGCTTCGAGCCGTCGGCCGACATGGCGAAGTTGACGTAGCCGATGTCGTCCGCCGGGATCGCGCCGGTCGGGTTGACCTTCGTCCACGAGAAGCCGCCGTCGAAGGTCTCGTAGAACCCGTTGTACGTGTCACCGCTCCGCCAGCCGAGCGCAGCGATCACGTGGTTCGAGTCGTTCGGATCGATCGCGACGTCGTTGGCGATGTTCTTGTACGGCGCATTGGTCAGCGACGAGGACGCCGTGCCGAACGTCTGGCCGTTCAGCGAGGAGCCCGGGATCGTGTACGCCTGCAACGGCGCGGTCAGGTTCGCCGGGTTCGGAGCGTAGGCGAGCGTCCACGAGCCCGACGTGGTCGAGGCCGAGTGGTACCAGACGCCGAACAGCGTGGCCGCCCACACCCTGCCGCCGGCGAACCGGAGCTTGTGGATGGTGGACGACTCGAGCTCGTTGCCGCCCACGCGGACCCACGAGGTGTTCGAGGTCGGGCTGGTCAGGCGGTATACGCCGGCGCCGACGTAGCTCGTGCCGCCCGTGTTCGCCTCGCCGGTCGCGTACCAGAGGCTCCCGTCCGAGTAGGCGAGATAGCCGGTGGACAGCGAGAGCACGCTGCCGGTGATGTCGGTCCATGTGCTCGCGTTCGCGTTGCGACGCCAGACGCCGCCGTCGGCGCCCGCGGCCCAGATGTCACCAGCGGCGTCGGCCGCCAGGCCGGTGATCCGACCGGTGACGAGACCCGAGCCGCCGCTCGAGTTCGAGTAGTAGTCGCGGTACGCCGGATCGTCGGCGTCGTAGGGCACCCTGGTGATGTCGCTCCAGGTGGTGCCGACCGTCGAGAGCCCGTTCAGGCTGCTCACCGCGGAGCTGTACGCGCCGGGGTTGACGATGCCGCTCGGGGCAGTCCGCGCCTCGGCGAACTCGGTCTGCCCTCGGAGGTATTCGGCTGCTTCGCCGCCCGAACCTCCGAAGTCGGCGCCCTGGCCCTCCAGGGCGAAGGTCTTCAGTGCCACCCTGCTGGGGCTCGCGGACTGGGAACCAGCCCGCGTGACGGCGAGCACGAGCGCGATCAGCGCAAGCAGCCCAGCCGCAATCAGTACAGAAGCTTTCGGTCTCCTCACAGTGCCTGTCCCTCCTCAGGTCCCGAAATCGATGGGTCGGAAGATGCGGTCGGGGCCACGCGGCCGCCAGGCCAGGAACGAGTCCGTGGGCAGGTGCTTCTGCGGTAACCCCCCGTCACCGACGGGGGATGGTAACGACTGTCGCCGGGCCAGGCGTCAGTCGTGCGGCTTGGCCATCTTCCGGTAGTCGAGCGCCTCGTCCAGGACGGACTCCTCGACTCCGGCGTCGCGGGCGACCTCGCGCAGCGAGCGGCCGGACGCGGCCGCCTCCTTCACGATCTCGGTCGCCTTGTCGTAGCCGATGTACGGGTTGAGCGCGGTCGCGGCGGAGAGCGTCAGCTCCGCGTAGCGCTCGTTCTGCTCGCGGTTCGCCTCGATCCCGTCCACGCACTTCTCCGCGAGCAGGCGGGACGCGCGACGCGAGCAGCTTGATCGAGTCGAGCAGGTTGCGGGCGATCAGCGGGACGAAGACGTTGAGCTCGAAGTGGCCCTGCATGCCGCCGATCGCGATCGCGGCGTCGTTCCCGATCACCTGCGCGGCGACCTGCGTGACGACCTCGGGGATCACCGGGTTGACCTTGCCCGGCATGATCGAGCTGCCCTTCTGGAGCTCCGGGAGGAAGATCTCCGCGAGGCCGGCGCGCGGGCCGGAGCCCATGAAGCGGAGGTCGTTGGCGATCTTCGTCAGCGAGACGGCGACGGTCTTCAGCGCCCCGGACGCCTCGACGAGCGCGTCGCGCGCCGCCTGCGCCTCGAAGGGATCGGCGGGCGGCAGGATCGTGAGGCCGGTCTCGGCGGAGAGCTTGTCGCGCACGCGCGCCGCGAACTCCGGGTGCGTGTTCAGTCCGGTGCCGACGGCGGTGCCGCCGAGCGGGATCTGGCCGACACGCTCGAGCGTCGACTCGACGCGCGCGATCCCCTGGCGCACCTGCGCCGCGTAGCCGCCGAACTCCTGGCCGAGCGTGACCGGGACGGCGTCCATCCAGTGGGTGCGGCCCGACTTGACGACGTCGTCGAACTCCTCCGCCTTCGCCGCGAGCGAGTCGCCGAGCTGGCGCAGCGCCGGCAGGAGGTCGTTCGTCAGCTCGTCGAGCGCGGCGAGGTGGACGGCGGACGGGAAGACGTCGTTCGAGGACTGGCCCATGTTGACGTCGTCGTTCACGTGGACGTCATCGCCGGCGAGGCTCGCCATCACCTCGTTCGCGTTCATGTTCGAGGAGGTGCCCGAACCGGTCTGGAAGACGTCGATCGGGAACTGGTCGTCGAGCTCGCCGGCCGCGATCCGGTCGCCGGCGGCGGCGATCCGCTCGGCCTTGTCGGCGTCGAGCAGGTCGAGCTCGGCGTTCACGCGTGCAGCGGCGGCCTTGATCCGGCCGAGCCAGCGCGCGACCGGCACCGGGATCGGCTCGCCGGAGACGGGGAAGTTCGCGACCGCCTTCGTCGTCTCACCGCCCCAGAGTTGTGTTCGTTCCTCGGTGCTCGACACGGCACCGAGTCTAGCCCCAGAGGCCTCCTAGACCGCGCGCAGACGGCGGCGCAGTCGAGCGGGCGCTCGCGGAGGAGACGCCGGGTCTGCTCGGAGAGCTCCGCGCTCGATGCCCAGCCGACGTAGCGGCACTGCGGGCACTCGTCGAGCGCCGTTCGGTGCTCGTCGGCGCGGATCGCGCGCCGGTATCCGCAGCTGAGGCATTCGACCTGGCGCAGACGGATCTCCATGCGGAGAGCATCGGCTTCCGGGGGCGCGCTGACGACCCTCGATGGAGGGATGCCCTGAGTCAACGCTTCGCGGCCGCCAGCAGCTCGTCCCAGGAGCACAGCTTGATCCGCGGGCGGCCGTGCGGCTCTCCGCGCGTCCGCTCCTCGCGGTCGATCGCCTCCCAGCCGTCGTACATGACGGCCTCGGCCCCGCGCTCCTCGAGCAGGCTCTCCAGGCGCTCGTCGGAATCGCGGTGGAGCAGGCCCGCGCGCGCGTCCTCGAGGAGCCGCTCGACCGTCTCCGTCGCGTCCTTCTTGTTCGTCCCGATCACGCCCGTCGGGCCGCGCTTGATCCAGCCGGCGGCGTACAGGCCGGGCTCCACGCGGCCGCAGTCGTTCGGGATCACGCACTTTGCCTCGTCGAACGGCACGCCCGGGAGCGCGACCCCGAGGTAGCCGACGCTGCGGAAGACGAGCCCGCACGCGATCGTCTCGTGACGGTCGGTGGGGACCGCGCGGGCGCCGCCGTCGACCAGCTCGTTGTGGACGATCTCGATCTCCTCGACGCGCTCGGCACCCCGGATCTCGACCGGCGAGACGCAGAACCGGAAGACGACCGCGCGCCGCTTGCCGGCAGGCTCACGCGCCGCGTACTCCCGCAGCACCGCCAGGTTCCGCTCCGAGTTCGTGTCCGTCCCGACCGCGCCCTCGAGGTCGGCGGCATCGACGATCACGTCCGCATCGGCGAGCTCGCCCATCTCCTTCAGCTCCGGCGTCGTAAATGCGGCCTGGACCGGTCCGCGCCGCGCGAGCAGCACGATCTCGCGCAGGGGCGAGTCGTTGATCGCGGCAATCGCCTGGTCCGTGGTGTCGGTCGGAGCGAGCTCCTCCGGGGCGAGCGCGAGCATTCGCGCGACGTCGAGCGCGACATTGCCGGCGCCGACGACCACCGCGCGCTCGGTGTTCAGGTCGAAGGGAATCGCCTGGAAGTCGGGGTGGCCGTTGTACCAGGCGACGAACTCGGTCGCGGCCCACGAGCCGGGGAGCTCCTCGCCCGGGATCCCGAGCTGCCGGTCGGTCTGCGCGCCGACCGCGTAGATCACCGCGTCGTAGATCCGGGTCAGCTCCTCGTGCCGTGACGTCGCGGCCGAGCTCGACGTTGCCGAAGAACCGGAATCCGGGCTGCGCGGCGATCTTCTCGAACGCTCGAGAGACCGCCTTGATGTTCGGATGGTCGGGCGCCACGCCCAGGCGAACGAGACCCCAGGGAGTGGGGAGCCGCTCGATCATGTCCACCTCGGCCGGCAGGTCGGAGGCGAGCAGGTGGCCGGCGGCGTAGAACCCGGCCGGGCCCGAGCCGACCACGGCGACGCGCAGCGGGGTCATGCCTCGATCCTAGGCGGCGGGCGGCTGCGCGGGCGCGGTGCGCACGGCGCCCCACTCGCGCGCCGTGATCGAGCCGGCGAGGCCGAGGATCACGAATGCGTTCAGCGGATGCAAGACCCCGACCCACGGGTGGTCCTCACCGGCGAGCGCGAAGACGACCTGAAGCACTCCAGCGACGGCGAGACCGAGCTGGAACCAGATCCGCGGCCGGCCGACCCGAGCGAGCAGCGCGAGCACGAGCGCGATCAGGATCGCGTAGACGGTCAGCCAGCCGAGGCCGATGTGGAAGTTCCAGCCGTGCTCCCAGCCCTTGTGCGTGAAGACGTCGCCCTCGTCCTTCAGGTGGTTCGAGGCGTAGAAGGCGCCGTAGCCGGCGGCGCCGATCTGGACGACGATCGCGATCGCGATCAGCGTCATCCAGAGCTTGTAGATCGAGCCGTAGCCACCTCACGGCGGGCGACTCTACGACGTGCGGAGGACGGTGTCTAGTGCGAGCAACCGGAGCCGCAGCCGCCGACGCTCTCGGGCGCGTCGCCGTCCTCGACCTGGAACGAGTGGCCGCAGCCGCAGGCGGACGAGACGTTCGGGTTTTCGATCTTGAACCCGGACTCCTGGAGCCCGTCGAGGAAGTCGATCTGCGCGCCCTGAAGGTACGGGGCGCTGAACGGATCGACGACGACCCGGACGCCGAACGCCTCGAGCTCGTGGTCGCCCTCCTGGACGCCGCGGTCGAAGCCGAGGGCGTACTCGAAGCCGGAGCAGCCTCCGCCCTGAACTGCGATGCGGAGCACGTCGGCGTCGCCGCCCGGCTCCTCGGCCTGGAGCTCCTTGATCTTCGCGGCCGCGCGCTCGGTCAGCGCGATCAGCGTAGTCGGCTCTTCGATCGTCGCCACGGGGTCATCGTAGCACCCGGTCCCCCGGCCGCGGCACACCCGAAAAGGGGCGACTTTGTAACACCGCGACGTAGCTTCGTTCCACGGTTTCTTGGTCCCTTCGTGCCACCCTCGGGTCCATTGGTAAGGTCCGGCGCGGCTAGGGGCGAACGAGGAGGAAGCAGGGCGTGCTGCACAGCTGGTTGCCGTTCCTGATCTACGGGCTGCTCGCGCTCGCGATTCCCTTTTCGATGGTCCTGTTCTCGTTCTGGTTCTCGACCAGGCCGAGCGGCCGGACGCGCGCACGGACGATCCCGTTCGAGTCCGGCGTCTCCACCGGACCGCCCGCCCAGCAGCGCTTCACGATCAGCTTCTACCTGACGGCGATGCTCTTCATCGTCTTCGACATCGAGATCGTGTTCCTGTATCCGCTCGCTGTCGCGCTGAACGATCTCGGCTGGTTCGCGTTCTTCGAGCTCCTCTTCTTCGTCGTCATCCTCGCCGTCGCCTACGTCTACATCTGGCGGAAGGGAGCACTCGAATGGCGGTGAAGCGCCTCCGCGACTACGGGCTGAAGCACGGAGCGGCTGCTCTGGCCGACCAAAGGCCCGGGCGTGTTCGAGCAGGAGATCGGCGTCGGCGACCTGGAGCAGAAGCTGGGGCTGACCACGCTCGAGAAGGCGGTCGCGTGGTCACAGACGAAGTCGATGTGGCCCGACCAGTTCGGGCTCTCGTGCTGCGCGATGGAGATGATCGCGATCGTCGACTCGCGCTACGACGTCGCGCGCTTCGGGATGGAGGCCTTTCGTGCCTCGCCGCGCCAGGCCGACCTGCTGATCGTGTCCGGCCGGGTCGCCCACAAGATGGCCGCGCCGCTACGTCAGATCTACGACCAGATGCTGGAGCCGAAGTGGGTGATCGCGATGGGCGCCTGCGCGAGCTCCGGCGGGATGTTCAACAACTACGCCATCCTCCAGGGAGTCGACAAGATCGTCCCGGTCGACATCCACGTCCCCGGCTGCCCGCCCCGGCCCGAGGGCCTGCTGGAGGGGATCATCCGCCTGCACGAGAAGGTGCTGGCCGGCGTGCCGCCCGCGTACGAGATCCGGGGCGTGGCGCAATAGCACGCTACGACGGCGTTCCCGGCCTCGTCGAGACGAAGGAGGCCCACGGCGAGACGACCCTCGTCGTCGATCCCGCGCGGCTGATCGAGGCCTGCCTCTACCTGCGCGACGAGCACGACTTTCGGTTCCTCGCGGACATCACGCCGACCGACTACCTGGGCTGGAACGAGCGGCCCGTCGCCGGCTACATCGGGAACGCCTGGGGGCGCGACCTGAACTCGCCCGGGTCGGCGGGCCTCGCGCGGAAGCCCTCGCAGAAGCCGAAGCGCTTCGCGATGAACTACCACTTGCTTCGTTTGGAGCGCGGGGCGCCGCGCGTGCGCGTGCAGGTCTGGCTCGACGACGGCGAGCCGGTCGCGAGCGTCGTCCCGGTCTGGCCGACCGCCGACTGGCACGAGCGCGAGGCCTGGGACATGATGGGCATCCCGATCGAGGGCCACCCGAACCTCAGCCGGATCCTGATGGAGGACGACTGGGAGGGCCACCCGCTGCGCAAGGACTACCCGATCGGCGGCGAGCCGGTGCGGTTCTCGGGGGAGGAGTAGCGGTGGCGATCGCGCCCGAGAGGACCAGCGACGCCCCGATCTACGAAGGCACGCACATCCCCTCGCCGGTGCCGACGCTGCTGAAGCCGTGCGCCGGGCCTCGAGGACGTGCTCCAGGTCAACTTCGGCCCGAACCACCCTTCGACCCACGGAGTCCTCCGGCTGATCGTCGACCTGCACGGCGAGGACGTGGTCGGGCTCGAGGCGGTGGTCGGCTACCTGCACACCGGCTTCGAGAAGAACATGGAGCAGAAGACGTACTGGAAGGGCGTCACGTACGCGCCGCGGATCGACTACCTCGCCTTCCAGGCGAACGAGTACGCCTATGTCGCCGCGGTCGAGAAGCTGCTCGGGATCGAGGTGCCGGCGAAGGCGACGTGGATGCGGACGCTGCTGCTCGAGCTGAACCGGATCCACTCGCACCTGATCTGGCTCGGCACCGGCGCGCTCGAGATCGGGGCGATCGGCCTGCTCTGGTACTGCTTCAACGCCCGCGACGACGTGCTCGACCTCTTCGAGCTCGTCGGCGGCTCGCGCATGCACACGCGGTACTTCCAGGCCGGCGGCCTTGCCGAGGACATCCCGCGCGGGTTCTTCACGGAGTGCAGGCGCTTCGCGGACGAGTTCCCGAAGACGATCGACATGTACGAGACGCTGCTGACGAACCAGAAGATCTGGCTCGAGCGCACGCGCGGCCTCGGGCTCCTGTCGGCGGACGACGCGATCGCGCTCGGCCAGTCGGGGCCCGTGCTGCGTGCGTCCGGGATCGACTGGGACCTCCGGCGCGACGAGCCGTACCTCGCCTACCCCGAGCTCGACTTCGACGTTCCGGTCTACGAGCACGGCGACGTCTACGACCGCTACCGGCTGCGGGTGGACGAGATGCGCGAGTCGGTGAAGATCATCCAGCAGTGCCTCGAGGGGATGCCCGGGGGCGCCTGGATCGCCGACGACCGGAAGGTCGTGCTGCCGCCGCGGCACGAGCTGCACACCTCGATGGAGTCGCTGATCCACCACTTCAAGCTCGTCACCGAGGGCTTCCGGGTGCCCGAGGGCGAGGTCTACGTCGCCGTCGAGTCGCCGCGCGGCGAGTTCGGCTGCTACCTCGTCTCCGACGGCGGCCCGAAGCCGTGGCGGGTCAAGTTCCGCGCCCCGTCGTTCGTCGCGCTCCAGGCGACGGCGACCTGCGTGCACGACTCGCTGGTCGCCGACATGATCGCGATCGTCGGCTCCCTGGACACCGTGATGGGCGAGGTCGACCGGTGACGCCTGCGGGACCGCGCGACCTGGCGACGAAGGTCGAGGCGATCGCGCATCGCTACCCGGATCGGCAGTCGCTGACGCTGCCGGCGCTGCGCTTCGCGCAGGAGGAGCACGGCTGGCTGCCGCCGGAGGCCCTGGAGGAGGTCGCAGAGGTGCTCGACCTGACGCCTGCGTACTGCCAGGCGGTGGCGTCGTTCTACGACATGTTCCATCTCGAGCCCGTCGGGCGGCACATGGTCGAGATCTGCACCAACCTCTCGTGCGCGCTCGTCGGGGCACAGCGCGTCGTCGATGCGTTCGAGGAGGCGCTCGGCGTCCATGCAGGCGAGACGACCGAGGACGGGCTGATCACATTTCGCGCGGCCGAGTGCCTCGGCGGCTGCGGCTACGCGCCCGTCGTCGCGATCGACAACCGCTACCGCCACTTCGTCAAGCCGGAGGACGCCGCCGGGATCGTCGAGGAGATCCGTGGCACTGCTTGACGCTCTGCTCGAGGACGCGGACACGCGCGACCTGACCAGGCTCGACGAGTACCGCGCGGTCGGCGGCTACGAGGCGCTGGTGAAGGCGCGTGCGATGACGCCCGAGCGCCTGATCGAGGAGATGTCGAACGCGAACCTGCGCGGCCGCGGGGGCGCCGGCTTCCCGATCGGCCGCAAGGCGTCACTGATTCCGCGCGATTCGCCGAAGCCGAAGTACGTCGTCGTCAACGCGGACGAGTCCGAACCGGGAGCGTTCAAGGACCGGCAGGTGATGGACCAGGTGCCGCACCGGCTCGTCGAGGGCTGCCTGATCGCCGCGCACGCGATCGAGTCGAAGGACGTCTTCATCTACATCCGCGGCGAGTACCTGCACGAGTACGAGGTCGTGCAGGCGGCAGTCGACGAGGCGGAGGCGGCCGGCCTGTTCGACGACGTCCGCGTGGTCGTGCACCGCGGCGCCGGCGCGTACATCTGCGGCGAGGAGACCGCGCTGCTCGACTCCCTGGAGGGGCGGCGCGGGCAGCCGAGGCCGCGGCCGCCGTTCCCGCCGGTGCAGGGTCTCTACGACGCGCCGACGCAGGTGAACAACGTCTGCACGATCGCGACGCTCCCGATCGTGGTCAAGATGGGCGCGGCGAAGTTCGCGAAGACCGGCGCGCCGACCGCGCCGGGCACCGCGATCTTCTCGATCTCCGGCAACGTCGTGAACCCGGGCAACTACGAGCTCGAGCTCGGGACGCCGATGCGCGAGCTGATCTACGACCACGCCGGCGGGATCCCGGACGGCCGCAAGCTCAAGTGCGTCATCCCCGGCGGCTCGTCGGTACCGGCGCTCTCGCCCGACCAGATCGACGTGCCGCTCGACTACGACTCGCTGGCCGAGCTGAAGACGTTCTTCGGGGCGGCCTCGCTGATCGTCGTCGACGACCGCTGCTGCATGGTGCAGCTCGCCCTCCGCTCGACGCAGTTCTACATGCACGAGTCGTGCGGCAAGTGCACGCCGTGCCGCGAAGGGACGCGCTGGATGGTGCAGATCCTCGAGAAGATCGAGCGCGGCGAGGGCGAGCTGGAGGACCTCGCGCTGCTCGAGTCGATCAACGGCCGGATCCTCGGCAAGGTTCTGTGCGCGCTCGGCGAGTTTGCCGTCTACCCGGTCTCGTCGTACATCGCGAAGTGGCGCGACGAGTTCGTCGCACACATCCAGCAGGGCCGCTGCCCGTACGGCGGCAACTCGTCGCTGGAGGGCATCCTCGCGCCGAGCGAGCAGCACCACCACCGCGCGGTCGAGAACCCGCTCCCGCTGGTGACCGCGTGAGCAGCAACGGCCACCAGCCCGAGCTCGTCACGATCACCGTCGACGACGTCGAGATCCAGGTGCCGAAGGGGATCGGGCTCGTCGAGGCGGCGCTCTACGCCGGGATCGAGATTCCCGTGTTCTGCTACGAGCCGCGGCTCGGGCCGCCCGTCGGGGCCTGCCGCATGTGCCTCTGCGAGGTGGCGCCCGGGCCGCCGAAGCCGCAGGCCGCGTGCACGCTGACGGCCGCCGACGGCATGGTCGTGAAGACGGCCGCGACCTCCGCGATGGCCGCCGAGGCGCAGGACGCGACGCTCGAGTTCATCCTCGTCAACCATCCGCTCGACTGCCCGGTCTGCGACAAGGGCGGCGAGTGCCCGCTGCAGGACCTGACCTTCCGCTACGGGCCGGGGAACACGCGCATGCGCTTCCCCAAGCGCACGTTCGAGAAGCCGATCCCGATCTCGCCGACGATCGCGCTCGACCGCGAGCGCTGCATCCTCTGCTACCGCTGCACGCGGTTCTCCGAGGACGTCGCCGAGGACGGCCAGCTGATCGCGCGCGAGCGTGGCTCGAGCTCCTACATCGCCACCTTCCAGGACCGCCCGTACAAGGCGCCCTTCTCCGGGAACGTGATCGAGCTCTGCCCGGTCGGCGCGCTGACCTCGACGCAGTACCGCTTCGAGGCGCGGCCGTGGGAGATCCAGAACGTCCCGTCGGTCTGCGGCCTCTGCCCGGTCGGCTGCAACATCACCGCGACGACGCGCGAGGGGAAGGTGAAGCGGATCCTTTCCCGCAATCACCCGGAGATCGACGAGGGCTGGCTCTGCGACAAGGGCCGCTTCGGCTACTCGCATCTCTACGCCGAGGACCGCGTCCGCGACCCGCTGCGCAAGATCGGCAAACGACGCTTCGAGGAGCTCTCCTGGGACGACGCGCTCGACCAGGCCGAGCAGCTGCTGCGGAGTGGGCCTGTCCTGCTCGCGCTCTCCGGCTCCGAGACGGTCGAGCAGGCGCAGGCGCTCGCGAAGCTCGTCCGCCGGGGGCTCGGCTCCGACGCGGTCGTGCTCCCGGAGCAGACGGCGCCGGAGCTCGACGCGTACCGCGCGCCTCTCTCCGCGATCCGCGACGCCGACCTCGTCGTCGTGATCGGCGACCACCCGGTCGAGGAGCGCGCGCCGGTCGTCGAGCTCTGGATCCGCGCGGCGCGGCGGAACGGGGCCGAGGTGATCACGGTCGGCGCAGCCGGGACGGTGCAGGCCGCTCCCGGCACGGCGGCAGACGTCGTCCGGGAGCAGGTCGGAGAGCAGATCGTGGCCGCCCAGCGCGCCGTGCTGATCTGGTCGGGCCCGGGCGGCCAGGGCGGAACCGTGGTCGCGCAGCTCGCCGAGCGAGCTCGGCGCGCACGCGGCCTTCTACCTCCCGGCGACTCCAAACGGCCGCGCGGTCACGGAGGCCTGGGCCGCCGAGGGCAAGCGCGGCCCGGCAGCGATGCGCGGTGAGATCGGCGTGCTGCTGATCTCCGGGGAGGAGGCGGTCTCCGATCCGCAGATCCGCGCGCTCGC
The DNA here is from genome assembly GCA_963779025.1 of uncultured Actinomycetes bacterium. GTDB lineage: Bacteria > Actinomycetota > Thermoleophilia > Gaiellales > Gaiellaceae > DATBLE01. Next base: position 119,221 of record CAVZWR010000019.1, on the reverse strand, counting down.
GCTGCGGGCCAAGGCCGTGGTCGCGATCACGATGTTCTCCGAGCCCGCGCGCGGCTTCGCCGACCTCGTCCTCCCGGGGACGAGCTACCTGGAGCGCGACGGGACGATCGTCAACCTCGAGGGCCGGCCGCAACGCCTCCGGCGCGCGGTGATCCCGCCCGCCCCGGACGAGATCGCCTGGATCGCCAAGCTCGCCGAGCGGTTCGGCGTCGCGATCGACCCGCACGAGCGCGCCGTCCCGAACGAGGAGCAGGCGCAGCTCCCGCCGCGAGCCGAGCCGACGACCGTCCTGACCGCACCTGCCCCCGAGAAGGAGCCGGCGCAGCGCAGGCGCGCACCGCTGCGCCTCGTCCGTTACCGCTCGCTCTTCTCCGGCCCGGCGGTCGAGCGCGTCGAGGAGCTCCGGTTCCAGCGCCCCGACGCGGAGATCGCCATCTCGCCCCGCGACGCGAGCCTGCGCGGGATCACCACCGGCGACACGGTCGAAGTGAAGTCGAACGGCACGTCGGTGCAGCTCAGGGCACGGATCGACAAGCGACTCGTCGAGGGCGCAGTGCGCGCCCCCGAGGAGCACGTGCACGGCCTCGACCAGGGCGTGGAGGTGAAGAAGCAGCTGTGAGCAGCGAGCCCTGGTGGATCGGCGTGATCAAGGCGGTCATCTTCATCAACCTGCTGCTCGTCTCGATGGCGTTCCTGACGCTCTACGAACGGAAGCTGCTCGCCCGGATGCAGCGGCGCTACGGCCCGAACCGAGCCGGCCCGAAGGGCATCCTTCAGCCCTTCGCCGACCTGATCAAGATGGTGCGCAAGGAGGCGTTCGCGCCGATGGCTGCGATCGACTCCCTCTACCTGATGGCACCCGCGTTCGCGGCGTTCACCGCGCTCGCCGCCTTCAGCGTCATCCCGTGGGGGGAGGGCTGGCAGATCTGGCACTACCACGTGAACGGCGAGCTCGCGGACGTGCCGATCTCGCTGATCCTGATCTTCGCGCTCGGGTCGCTCGGGATCTACGGCTTCATCATCGGCGGCTGGGCGTCCGAGTCGAAGTACTCGCTCCTCGGCTCCATGCGGATGTGCGCGCAGATGGTCTCGTACGAGGTCTCGCTCGCCCTCTCCGTGCTCGGCGTCGTGCTGATGGCGCACACGCTCTCGATCTCCGGGATCGTCCAGGCGCAGGTCGACAACTGGTGGTACGCCGCACCGCAGTTCGTCGGGCTCCTCTGCTTCTTCATCGCCGGGATCGCCGAGACGAACCGGCCGCCGTTCGACCTGCCCGAGGCCGACACCGAGCTCGTCGGCGGCTACTCGCACCGAGTACTCCGGCATGCGCTGGGGCCTCTTCCAGATGGCCGAGTACGTGAACGTGATCGTGCTCTCGGCGCTGACGGTCTCCCTCTACTTCGGCGGCTGGGAAGGCCCGTGGGCGCCGCTCGGCCCGCTCTGGTTCTTCATCAAGCTGCTGCTCGTGATCTCGGTCTTCATCTGGCTGCGCGCGACGCTGCCGCGCCTCCGTTACGACCAGCTGATGCGCTTCGGCTGGAAGGTCCTGCTGCCCGTCGCGACGATCAACGCGGTGATCACCGCCCTCTTCGTGGTGATCTTCTAGATGCCCGCAGCCGATCGACAGCCTGAAGGGCTTCGCGGTCACGTTCGGCCAGATCTTCAAGAAGCCGATCACGCAGCAGTACCCGGAGTACAAGCGGCCGCTGTACCCGCGCTTCCGCGGGCGCCACCGGCTCCACCTCCACCAGAACGGCCTCGAGAAGTGCGTCGGCTGCTCGCTCTGCGCCGCCGCCTGCCCGGCGGACTGCATCCGCGTCGTCGCCGCCGAGAACACGCCGCGGAACCGCGTCTCCGCCGGTGAGCGCTACGCGCGCATCTACGAGATCAACATGAGCCGCTGCATCTTCTGCGGCTACTGCGAGCTCGCCTGCCCCTTCGACGCGATCACGCTCGGCAACGAGTTCGAGATCGCCGAGTACTCGCGAGACGACCTGATCTACACGAAGGACATGCTGCTCGCCGAGCCGATCAAGAAGGTGCCGATCCGCGACCCGGACGAGTTCGACACGCCGATTCCCTACTACAAGACCTACTCGTGATCGTCGCGTCCGCCAGCAACGTGCTCGTCTGGATCGTCTGGATCATGGCCGCATTCGGCTGCGTGGGCTCCGCCGTCGCGGTGATCAGCTTCTCGAACCCGTTCTACTCGGCGCTGGCGCTGATCGGGAATCTCGGCACGCTCGCGGTGCTCTACCTGCTCCTCTCCGCCGAGTTCGTCGCCGCCGCGCAGGTACTCGTCTACGCGGGCGCGGTGATGGTGATGTTCCTGTTCGTGATCGCCTATCTCGGGTGGCGAGTCGACACGCCCTGGGCAAGTGGGTCGAAGGCGCAACGCTGGGCGGCGGCCATTGCCGCGTGTGCGCTGCTCGTCGAGATCGTGGTCGTGATCGCCGCGAAGGCGGACGGACGCCTCTCCAGCTCTGCGAAGATCGAGCGCTCGTTCGGCAGCCCGGGCGAGATCGGCCGGCTGTTCCTGACCGACCACCTGATCGCCTTCGAGATCACCTCGATCGTCCTGCTCGTCGCCGCGGTCGGAGGCGTGATCCTCGGCAGCCACGCCAAGGACGAACCGTCGCTGAAGGACGCCGATGCTCGGGCCTGACGTCGCCGGCTACCTGATCATCTCCGGCTGCCTGTTCGCGACCGGCTCGCTCGGCGTGCTCATCCGCCGCAGCCCGCTGATCGTGCTGCTCTCGCTGGAGATCATGCTGAACGGGGCGAACCTCGCCCTGATCGCGTTCTCGCGGCACTTCGGTCACGGCGACGGGCAGATCTTCGCGCTCACCGTGATGGCGGTTGCCGCCTCCGAGGTCGTCGTGGGTCTCGGCCTGATCGTCGCGATGGCGCGCCGGCGGCTCGACCTCGACGTCGACAAGCTCTCGACGCTCCGTGGCTAAATGACCGCCGCCGCCTGGGTCTGCCTCTTCCTGCCGCTCGGCGGCGCTGCGCTGATCACCCTCTGCGGGAACGGCATCTCGCGGCGCGCGGCTGCCTGGATCTCGACGCTCTCGTGCGTGGCGGCGTTCGTGGCCGCGCTCGTCTCCTTCGTTACATGCTCGGGCGCTCGCCCGAAGATCGCACCGAGCTGTCAGTCGCCTGGACGTGGCTGACGGCCGGGGATTTCCGGGTCGGCTTCTCGATCCTCACCGACCCGCTCTCGATGATGATGATGCTGATCGTCACCGGGGTCGGGTCGCTGATCGTCGCGTACTCGATCGGCTACATGGACGGCGACGACGAGGAGCGCCGGTACTTCGCGTACATGTGCCTCTTCGTCTTCTCGATGCTGATGCTCGTCCAGGGCGGGAACCTGCTCGACCTGCTCATCGGCTGGGGCCTGGTCGGCCTCTCGTCCTACCTGCTGATCGGCTTCTGGCACCACCGGCCGCAGGCGGTCGCCGCGGCCAAGAAGGCGTTCATCATGAACGCGTTCGGCGACGCGACCATGGCGCTCGCCTTCTTCCTGCTGATCCAGAAGACCGGGACGCTCGATTACGCGCTGTCGTTCCAGAAGGCCTCGGGCCTCTCCTCGACCGTCCAGAACCTCGTCGCGCTCGGCCTGCTCGGCGGCGCGGTCGCGAAGTCTGCCCAGCTCCCGCTCCAGACCTGGCTCCCGGACGCGATGGAGGGCCCGACCCCGGTCAGCGCCCTGATCCACGCCGCGACGATGGTCACGGCCGGCGTCTACCTGATCGTCCGCACGCACCCGCTGTTCGAGCTCGCGCCGCACGTCCAGGATCTCGCCGCCGGCCTCGGCGCACTGACGATCGTGATGGCGGGCCTGATCGCGCTCGTCCAGACGGACATCAAACGCGTGATCGCCTACTCGACGATGTCGCAGATCGGCTACATGTTCCTCGGGGCCGGGATCGGCGCCTACGCGAGCGCGATGTTCCACCTGATGACGCACGCGTTCTTCAAGGCGCTGCTCTTCCTCGCCGCCGGCATCGTCATCCACGCGCTCGCCGGGGAGCAGGACATCCGCAAGATGGGCGGTCTCCGGCGGCTGATGCCCTGGACGTGGGCGGCGATGCTGATCGGCGGGCTCGCGCTCACCGGGATCCCGCCGCTCTCGGGCTTCTTCTCCAAGGACTCGATCCTCGCCGCATCGCTCGACCGCGGCTGGTACGGCTACCTGCTGTTCGCGGCCGGGCTCTTCGGCGCGTTCCTGACCGGGCTCTACACGTTCCGGATGCTGTTCATCGCCTTCGGCGGCGAGCCCTCGCCGTACGTCCAGGAGCACCCGCCGCACGCGCACGGCGACGGGGTCGCGCGCTGGTCGATGTACCTGAGCGTCGGCGTGCTGACGATCCTCGCGGTGATCGGCGGCGGCTTCCAGTTCGCCGGCGTCTGGACGACGATCTCCGACTGGCTCGAACCGGTCGCGAAGCCCCTCGTCGAGGCGAGCAACACGCAGGAGGCGATCGCGAGCGTCGCGGCCGTGGCGGTGGGCCTCGCGGGGATCGCGCGTCGCCTGGTGGATCTACTCGGCGCGCCGGGCGCACGCGCCGCGGCCGGCCGCCGTGCTCGAGCGGAAGTTCTACTTCGACGAGCTCTACGACGGGCTCTTCTACTGGCCGACGGTCGCGCTCGCGAAGACGCTCGACTGGGTCGTCGAGGGGCCGCTCGTCGGCGGCTCGATCCGGGGCGTCGAGCGACGCGGCGCGCTGGGCCGGCTCGCGCACGCGTGCGCTCCAGACCGGCCTCGTCCGCTCGTACGCGCTCGCGCTCGCGGCCGGCGTCACCGTCCTCATCCTCGTCTTCGTGGCGGTTCGATGACCGCACATGGCTGGATCACCAACGTCCTGATCCTGCTGCCGCTCGGCGGGCGCGCTGCTCGTCTGGCTCGTCCCGATGCCGCGGGTCTGGATCGCGCCGACCGCTCTGCTGATCGCGCTGTTCGAGATCGGCTTCTGGATCGAGGCGCTCGTCCGCTTCGACTTCGACCAGGGCGGCCTCCAGGAGTCGAGCCGCCTGTCGTGGCTCGACGACCTCGGCGTCTCCTACCACGTCGGCATGTTCGAGGGCTTCACGGTCTGGCTCGTCGGGCTGACGGTCGTCGTCCTCGCTGCCTCGACCGCGTACGGGCTCTGGTCCCGGCGCGACCGGCCGCGCGCCTACTACGGGCTGATGCTCTTCCTGACCGGCGCGATCGTCGGCGTCTTCACCTCGCAGGATCTCCTCCTCTTCTACGTCTTCTGGGAGGCGATGCTGATCCCGCTCTACGTGCTGATCGGCGTCTGGGGCGGGCCCGGCCGGTCGGGCGCGACGATCAAGTTCGTCATCTACACGATGGTCGGGTCGCTGCTGATGCTCGCGGCCGTGATCGTCTACGGCCTCCAGGCGGGGACGTTCTCGATGATCGACGGCGGGACGAACGCGAGCTCGTGGATCTTCCTCGGGTTCGCGGCCGCGTTCATCGTCAAGGCGCCGCTGTTCCCGTTCCACGGCTGGCTGCCGGACGCCTACCGCGAGTCCCCGGCCGAGGTGTCGGCCGTGCTCTCGGGCGTCGTCTCGAAGGCGGCGGCGTTCGGCTTCCTGCGGATCTGCTTCTCGCTCTTCCCGGCGGGCGTGCACGACTTCCGGACGCCGATCCTCGTCCTCGTCGGCGATCGGGCTCGTCTACGGGTCGCTCCTGGCCTTCCGCGCGCCGGACATCCGCGGGGTGATCGCCTACTCGTCCCTCGCCCAGATGGGCCTGATCGTGCTCGGCCTGTTCGCGACGAACAACCTCGGCATCAACGGCGCGGTGCTCCAGATGGTCAACCACGGGCTGATCTCCGCGGTGCTGTTCATGCTCGCGGGCGCCGTCGAGCGGCGGACGTCGACCGGGCGCTTCGACCGCCTGGGCGGGATGGCGCGCGGCCGGCCGGCGCTCGCCACGGTGCTGATGACGATCGGCGTGATCGCGCTCGCCGTGCCGGGCTCGTCGGCGTTCGCGGGTGAGTTCGCGATCCTGGCCGGCGTCTTCCAGCAGGGCTGGCTCTACGCGGTGATCGGCGCGGTCGCGATCATCCTCGCCGCGGCGTACGTGCTGCGCCTGATCTCGGCGGTGCTGCACCGCGCGCCCGGCACCGCCGTCACCGAAAGCGCCCTCGACCTGCGGCCCGCCGAGCTCGCGATCGTCGTGCCCCTGATCGGGCTGCTGCTGTTCCTGTCCGCCTGGCCGGCGGCGATCACGGACCGGGTGATCGGATGATCGCCGCCGCTCGAGCGCCCGCCCGTCGACTGGTTCGCGCTCTCGCCGGAGCTGTCGCTGCTCGCCGCAGCAGGCATCTGCCTCCTGGCCGCGGTGCTCGTCCCCGCGGGGGCGCGCCGGGCAACTGCCGCGCTCGTCGCAGCCGGCGGGTTCGCCGCCGCCTTCGTGTTCGCGGTGCTCCTCTACGACCGCAGCCCCGACGGTGAGAGCATCATCGGCGGGGTGATCCGGCGCGACCGCTTCGGCGCGATGGCGGCGCTGATCATCGCGGGCGTCGGGCTTCGTCGCGGTCTGGATCTCCTACGCGGAGCCGCTGAAGGAGCACATCGCCGAGTACTACTCGCTGCTCGCCGCGGCCGGCGCGGGGATGATCTTCCTCGCCGCACGCGAACAGCCTGATGACGCTCTTCCTCGGGCTCGAGTGGTTCTCGATCTCGCTCTACATCCTCTGCGCGATCGACCGCGAGCGGGAGCGCTCGCTGGAGGCGGGCCTGAAGTACCTGATCGTCGGCGGGTTCGGCTCCGCCGTGCTCCTCTTCGGCTCCGCGTTCGTCTACGGCGCCACCGGCCAGCTCCAGTTCGAGAAGATCGCGGACGCCGTCGGCGCCCAGAACCTGGCGCACGACTCGATGCTCCTGTTCGGGCTGGCGATGATCCTCGCCGGGCTCGGCTTCAAGGTCTCGGCGGCGCCGTTCCACATGTGGACGCCGGACGTGTACGAGGGCGCGCCGTCGCCCGTGACCGCGTTCATGTCGGCCGCGACCAAGGTCGCCGCGCTGATGCTGATGCTGCGCGTCCTGTTCACGGCGTTCCCGCAGGAGGCGCGCATCTGGACGATCGCGGTCGCCGTGCTCGCCTGCGCGTCGCTCGCGGTCGGAAACCTCGCCGCGCTGGTCCAGACCCGTGTGAAACGCCTGCTCGCGTACTCGTCGATCTCGCACGCCGGGTTCATGCTGATCGCGATCGCCTCGCACAACGAGCTCGGCGCCAAGGCGCTCGTCTACTACCTGATCCCCTACTCGGCGATGTCGCTCGGCGCGTTCGGAGTGGTCGCCGCCCGCGAGCGGGAGCTCGGCGGCCGCGAGGTGACGCTCGAGAACCTCGCCGGGATGGGCTGGGAGCGGCCCCTCCTCGGCGTATCGATGTGGGCGTTCATGCTCGGCTTCGCCGGCCTGCCGCCGACCGGCGGCTTCCTCGGGAAGTTCTACGTCTTCTCGGCCGCCTACGACCGCGGCTGGCTCTGGCTCGTGATCGTCGGAATCGCGGCGACCGCGGTCAGCCTCTACTACTACCTCGCGGTCATCCGCGCGCTCTACCTCCGCCCGAGCGCCGAGCTCCAGTTCGCCGCCGGCGGCCAGCCGCCGCGGGACCTCCTCCTCAACCTCGGCGTGCTCGCGTGCTTCGTCGTGACGGTCGGGTCGTTCTTCGCGGCCCAGCCGCTGATCGACCTCGCCGAGAAGGCGGTCCAGACGCTGTAGATGTCCTGCACCGCAGGCGGGCATCTACTGGCTCTAGGGCTGCGGCAGCGGAACTTCTGCCGGCTCCCGGGCGGGGCGCACGCGCTTGAGCGCGGGCAGCGCGGCGAGCAGGCCCTGGACGGCGAAGACCGCGAGGCAGGCGATCGCCGCGGAAACGGCTGCCCGCGGCACGGCGCCCTCGGCGCGAAGCGGCGCGCGGAGCGCGGCCGCGACGAGGATCAGCACGAGCGCGACCGGATGGAGCAGCGCGATCGGGCGCCGGTGCGGCAGCGCGCCTCCCTGGAGCTGCTCTTCCACGGCGGCGAGCCCGGCGACGACGATCGCGGGCACGGCGGCGAGGAGGCAGTAGAAGGAGAGCGTGGGGACGCCTGCGGCGTCGAAGACGGTGGCGAGGAGAACGAGCGCTACCGGCAGGAGCTCACGCCGCGTCACGCGTGTAGCTTCGCCGCGGGACCGGACGTTCCTTCGTTAGTTTTCCGGGCTGATGGGCGTCCCGCTCACCTGGCTCGGACACGCGACCTTCCGGCTCGACAGCCCGGGCGGCAAGCGCATCTACGTCGACCCGTGGCTGACCGGGAACCCCAAGTGCCCGGAGGCGGAACGGGAGCCCGAGCGCGTCGACCTGATCGCGCTCACGCACGGTCACGGCGACCACGTCGGCGACACGGTCGCGCTCTGGAACGAAGTTCAAGCCGCCGGTGATCGCGCTCGTCGAGCTGCGCGGCTGGCTCGAGGGCCAGGGCGTCGAGTCGAGCTTCCCGCAGAACCCGAACAAGGGCGGCACGGTCGACGTCGACGGCGTCAAGGTCACGTTCACCGACGCCAACCACTCGAGCAGCGCCGACGACGGCACGTACCTGGGCGAGCCGGCCGGGATCGTGCTCGAGCTCGAGGACGGCTTCACGCTCTACTTCGCCGGCGACACGAACGTCTTCGGGGACATGGCGCTGATCCGGAGGATCTACGCGCCGGACGTGGCCGTGCTCCCGATCGGCGGCCACTTCACGATGGCACCGCCCGAGGCGGCGGTCGCACTGGAGCTGCTCGGGGTCAAGCGCTGCGTGCCGTGCCACTACGGCACCTTCCCGCTCCTGACGGGGACACCCGAGGAGCTCGCGAAGCTCGCTCCCGACGTCGAGCTGATCACGCCGGAGCCGGGCGAGACCGTCGAGCTGTGAGGGAACGCTGGCTCGGCGCGACCGGGCAGCGGGTGCCCGAGATCGCAGTCGAAGGCGAGCTCGAGCTGCCGGACGACGTGCTCTGGCTGGAGACCGCCGGGCCCGACGAGCTCAGGCAGGCACACGCAGCGGGACGGCCGGTGGCGGCACACGCCGATACGCCGGAAGGCGTGAAGGAGGCGCTCGCCCACCCGGAGGTCGCCTGCGTGCTCGTTCCGCCCGGGCGCCGCGACCTGCTCGAGCTCGACCTGACCGCGCTCACGTATGACTGACCCCGTCGTCGCGACCTACTCGATCGTCGCGTGCGACCTCGAGGCAGGGCAGTGGGGAGTGGCGACGCAGTCGAAGTTCCTCGCCGTCGGGTCGGTCGTGCCGTGGGCCGAGCCCCTCGTCGGCGCCGTCGCCACGCAGGCCTGGGTGAACCCGCGCTTCGGGCCGGATGGGCTCGCGCTGCTTCGGGACGGTCTTGCCGCCGATCAGGTCGTCGCCCGGCTGACCGAGGCCGACGCCGGCCGCGCGCACCGCCAGCTCGGCGTCGTCGACGCCGCGGGCCGGGCCGCGAGCTACACGGGGGAACGGTGCATGAAGTGGGCGGGCGGACGCACCGGCGACGGCTACGCCGCGCAGGGGAACATCCTCGTCTCGGGCGAGACCGTCGACGCGATCGCGGAGACGTTCGAGGCGACTGCCGGAACGCGGCTCGCGCTTCGCCTGCTCGACTGCACTCGACGCCGGCCAGGCCGCGGGCGGCGACAGCCGCGGCCAGCAGTCCGCCGCGATCCTGGTCGTCGAGAAGAACAGCGGCCACGGAGGCATGTCCGACACGCTCGTCGACCTCCGTGTCGACGACCACGAGGCCCCGCTGAGCGAGCTCCGGCGCCTGTACGGCCTCCACGAGGGGCTCTTCGGCAAGACGCCGCGCGACACATGGATCAGGGTCGACGACGAGCTGGCGGCCGAGCTCCGGGAGCGACTGGCGGCCCTGGGCTACGAGGGCAACCTGGCCGAGACATTCCCCGCATGGGCCGGGAAGGAGAACCTGGAAGAGCGCGTTGACGGTATCGAGCAGCATCGACCCCGTCGTGCTGGAGGCATTGAGGGAGGCGAGATGACGGACAAGGGCTACGACGTCGCACATATCGACGAGCTCGAGGAGCTGCCGATCAACAAGGGAGAGTTCGTCTGGCGGCCGGTGCGGCGCAGGTTCGGGATCACGGCGTTCGGAACGAACGCGTATACGGCGAACGCGGGGCAGCGCGTGGTCGAGGAGCACACCGAGAGCGGCGGCCACCAGGAGCTGTACGTCGTCCTGCGCGGCCGCGCGACCTTCACGCTCGACGGAGAGGAGATCGACGCGCCGGCCGGGACGCTCGTCTTCGTGCAGCCCGGCACGAAGCGAGGCGCGATCGCGGCCGAGGACGGGACTGCGGTGCTCGGGGTCGGCGCGAAGCCCGGCGAGGTCTTCGAGCCATCCCCCTGGGAGGACTCGTTCGCGGCGGGCTCGTACGCCGACCTGGGCCAGGTGGAGAAGGCGCGCGAGATCATGGACGCCGCGCTGGCCGCGCGGCCCGACGACTGGCGGGCGCACTACAACTACGCGTGCCTCCTCGCCCTGAACGACGAGCCCGAGGCCGCGATCACGGAGCTCCAGCGGGCGTACGAGCTCGAGCCGAAGGAAGTCGGGGACTACGCCGGCCGCGACTCCGACCTCGACTCCATCCGCGACGACCCGCGGGTCTCAGCGATCGCCGGGCAGGCGGACGCCGGCGGCGAGAGCGCGTAGCCCCGGCACCGGGTCGTACTCCGGCCGCGCGACGACGAGCACCGCGCCGGGCTCCTCGCCGGCGAGCGCGGAGACGAGCATCTGCACGCCGACCGCGAGCGCGAACGCCTTGTGGGCGCGATCGCCGCCGAAGGGCACGAGCTCCTCGGGCGCAGCCGTGCCCGGCGAGCACGTCGCCGTGCGTGACCCGCCCCATCGAGACGTCCGCGACGAGCGGGCTCCCGTCCGAGCTCGGCACGCCGATCGCGATCGGGTTCGTCCCCGCGAGCGGTGGGCCCCCCTCGGGCGAGGCGAGCCGCGCAGGCGAGGTCGCGGTCAGCGCCGCGGCCAGCCCGCCCTCGGCCAACCGTCGCACCCAGTAGCCGAGCGCGCCGGTCGGGAAGCAGCGGGACGCGACGACGACCCGGGCGTGCGCGGGCGGAGACGCCAGCTGCGCGTCGCAGATCGCCGCGAGCGTCAGGTAGCCGACCGCGCCGTTGCCGTCCCAGCGCTCGTACCCGCTGTCTTCGAGCAGGCGCACGGGCCGGGCCGCGGGGTCCAGGTCGGGCAGCCCGGCGAGCCAGTCGATCCGCGAGAGCCCATGGCTCGGCTTGCCGCGGCGCTCGGCGTCGACGAAGTGATCGGCGAGCGTCCGCGCGTCGGCCTCCGAGAACCCGATTTCGCATAACCGCGCGGCGACGGGCTCCACGGGGCCGAATTCTCACACAATCCTTACGCCGTTCAGGTGAGCGCCCGGCCGCCGAAGGCAATGACCTTCCTGACCGGTCGAAGCACTGAAGACGGCAGACGGGGTCTTACCACCGCTCGGATGGGGGGCGTCGCGGGGGGCGGCGCCCCTATCCGGAGAGGACCGTGAGCGGCTTGAAGGTCTGCCGGGCGGCGTGGATCGCCTCGGCGATCCCGATGATGGTCTGAGCGGTCTCAGACGCGGGATCGGCGAAGACCAGCGGCTCGCCCCTGTCGCCGCACTCGCGCAGCTGAGCGTCGAGCGGGACCTGGCCGAGGAGCGGAATGCCGATCTGCGCGGCGAGGCGCTCGCCGCCGCCGGAGCCGAAGACCTCGGAGGTCATGTTCTCGATCACGCCGATCAGGCGCATGTTCGTCTTCTGCGCCATCGTCGCCGCGCGCGAGGCGACCTCCTGGGCGAGCGGCTGCGGCGTGGTCACGATCACGGCCTCGGCGCGAGGCAGCAGCTGGCCGAGCGAGATCGAGACGTCGCCGGTTCCGGGCGGCATGTCGACGAGGAGCAGGTCGAGCTCGCCCCAGTGCACGTCCGAGAGGAACTGCTCCAGCGCGCGGTGGAGCATCGGCCCGCGCCACATCACCGGCGAGTTGTCCTCGAGGAAGAAGCCGATCGACATCAACTTCAGGTCGTGCGCGACGGGCGGGACGATCATCTTGTCGACCACGACCGGCCGCTGGCTGACGCCGAGCATGTGCGGAATCGAGTGGCCGTAGACGTCCGCGTCGAGAATTCCGGTGCGGTGGCCGAGCTGCGAGAACGCGGCTGCGAGGTTGACGGTCAGGGACGACTTGCCGACGCCGCCCTTGCCGCTCGCCACGGCGAGGACGCGCGTGTTCCGGTCGACGGAGATCCCCTTCGAGCGCTCCTCGACGCCGCCGCGGAGCTTCGCGGAGAGCGCCGCCTTCTCGTCCGGGCTCATCACGTCGAAGCCGAGCCGCACGCGCTCGACCCCGGGCACCTTCCCGACGTGCTCGACGACCTGCGTCTGGAAGCTGTCACGGAGCGGGCAGCCGGCGACGGTGAGCGCGATCGTGACGGAGACGTCGCCGCCGTCGATCTGGACGTCGCGAACCATGTCGAGCTCGGTGACGGGCCGCCGGAGCTCCGGGTCGATGACGTTTTCCAGGGCTTTGTAGATCGCGTCGCGGGACGGCTCCATGGCTCCGAGCGTAGCCAATGAGAGGATGGCCCCGTGACCTGGGCCGGCCTCGTGACCAAGAACCTCCTCCGGCGGAAGGCGCGCACGGCGCTCACGGTCGCGGGCGTCGCAATCGGAGTCGGCCTGATCGTCGCGCTGCTCTCGATCACGAACGGCGTCAAGCGGACGGCGGCCGAGCTGATCCACGTGGGACGCTCGGACTTCGGGCTGTTCCAGTCCGGCGCCGCCGACCTGACGCGCTCGCTGCTCCCCGAGGAGCTCGCCGGAAACGTCCGCAGATCAGAGGGCGTCTCGCAGGTCGCGCGCGTGTTCCTGCTCGTCGGCGCAGTCGAGCAGAGCGATTCCTCGTTGCTGTTCGGCTACGTGCCGGGCGAGTTCCCCGAACGAAGGCTCGTGGTCGTGTCGGGGCGGCGGCCGGTCGGGAACGAGGCGCTCGTCGGCGACGGCGCGGCGCGGATCTACCACCTGCGCGTGGGCGGGCCGGTGCGGGCCGGGAAGCGCAGCTTCCGGATCGCCGGGATCTTCCACAGCGGGAACACGTTCGTCGACCGCGGCGTCGTCCTGCCACTGCGGGTCGTCCAGTCGATCGCCCAGCGGCCGCACGAGGTGACGACGCTTGCGGTGATCGCGAAGGTCGGCGAGACGCCGAAGGCGGTCGCGAAGCGGCTGGAGTCGCGCTTCCCCGGGATCACCGCCATCGTCGAGCCCGGCCAGGCGGTGAAGGTGGACACCTCGAGCCGGCTGATCGTCACCGCCGGCTGGATCTTCTCCCTGCTCGCCCTGATCATCGGCGGGATCGGCGTGACGAACACGATGGCGATGGCGGTGTTCGAGCGCGTGCGCGAGATCGGGATCATGCGCGCGGTCGGCTGGAGCTCGCGCCGGATCGCCGCGCTGATCGTGTGCGAGTCGCTCGGCATCGGCCTGCTCGCGCTCGCCCTGGGACTACTCGGCGGCTGGGTCGCGGCCGTCCTCTTCACCGAGCACAGCTCGCTCTCGAGCCTGACCCAGGCCGACTTCACGGGCGGCGTCTTCGCCTGGGGGCTCGCGTTCGCGCTCGGCGTCGCGCTGCTCGGCGCGCTCTATCCCGCGTGGCGGGCGGTCAGGCTGACGCCGATCGACGCGCTCCGGCGGGAGTAGCGTCCTCGACGCGGCCGTCGCGGATCCGGAGGGTCCGGTCCGCGCGGGCGGCGACCTCGGGATCATTCGTGACCAGCAGCACGGTCGTCCCTCGCTGCGCGCGCACGCTCTGGAGCAACTCGACGATCTGCTCGCCGTTGGCGGAGTCGAGCGCGCCGGTCGGCTCGTCCGCCAGCAGGAGCCGCGGCTCGTTCGCGAGCGCTCGGGCGATCGCGACCCGCTGGCGCTCGCCGCCGGAGAGCGTCGGGGGGTACGCCGACGCGCGTTCGGAGAGGCCGACCTCGTCGAGCAGGAGGCGGGCGCGCTCCACCCGCGCCGCGCGGCCGAGCTCGTGCCCGAACATCGGCAGCTGGACGTTCTCGACCGCCGTCAGGGTCGGGATCAGGTTGTGGAACTGGAAGACGAAGCCGACGACCGTACCTCGGTAGCGGGCGCCGTCCAGATCGGCGACCCGGTCGCCGCCGACGAGGATCTCACCGGAGCTCGGCCGGTCGAGCGCGCCGATCAGGTTCAGGAGCGTGCTCTTGCCGCAGCCGGAAGGCCCCGTGATCGAGACGAGCTCGCCCGGGTCGACCCGGAAGGAAACGTCGACGAGCGCGGCAATGCGGCCTTCCTCGAACGAGCGCGAGACGTGGTCGACGACGACGTCGGCGCCGCCGCCGCGCGCGGTCACTTCGCCTGAATCCAGTACGTGAGCGTGCGTTTCGCCGCGCCCGCCTTCACGATCACCCGGAAGGTCAGCCTGATCCCGCGGGCCTCCGGGGGAATCCGCACGAAGTCGCGGAACACCCCGGTGAACGGACGATTGGTGACGAAACGGTGGGTATCGCCGAACTCGACGGCATGCACGCCGCCAACCGGGTCGACGATCTGCGAGGTGATCGTCGCGCGCGTCGGCTTGCCGCCAAGCGTCGCTCGCACTGTGTAGAACCACTTCGCGGTCACCTTCGGCGTGTGGCCCGGGACCGAGAGGCTCGCGCGCAGCCCGGGAGTCGCGCCCGCCACAGCGGGAAGCGCGAGTGCGACAGCGCAGAGCGACGCGAGCCGGAGCTTCACGCCGCCAATCGTATTCCGCGAGCTCTGGCAGAGCTTCAACGTCAGATGCTGAGCGCCCGAGCGAGCTCGGCGACGAGCGCTTCGCTGCCCGCGGCGACAACCCGGGAGCGCCCTTCCAGATCGAGCGGGGCGCTCCCGAACGGCGGACGTTCGGGGAGCTCGATCGCGTAGCCGCGCTCCCGGACGAGCAGCTGCGCGGCTGCGATGTCGACCGAGCGGGCGGACTTGAGCGAGCAGACCGCGTCCACGCGGCCGTCGGCGAGGTGGCAGAGCGAGAGGGCGAGCGAACCGAAGATCCGGAGGCGGTGGACCAGGCCGACGAGCGCCGGGGCGTGCAAGGCGACGAGATCGGTGCGGGTCGCCTCGAGCGCGAGCAGCTCGATCCGGTCCTTCGGCGGGTCACCGGCGAGCGGCGCGTCGTTCAGGCGGGCGCCGCCGCCGCGCTCGGCAACCCACTCCTCGCCGCTGCCGAAGTCGTAGACGTAACCGAAGACGACGTCGTCCATCGTTCCGCCCTCGGCGACGGCGACCGAGATCGAGAAGAACGGCAGGCCGCGCTTCGCGTTGATCGAGCCGTCGATCGGGTCGAGCACGACCCACGTATCGCCGCCCTCGCGCATTCCGAGCTCCTCGGAGACGAGCGTGAAGTCGCCACCCGTCGCGTCGAAGCGCGCCACCACGGCCTCCTCCACCGCTGCGTCGATCGCGGTCGTGTCATCGCCGCCCATGCCGGTGCGCAGGACCGGCTCGCGGTCGGCGCGCCGGGGCAGCTCGGCGAGCACGCCGCGGACGTCCTCGACCGCGGCGCGGCAAGCGGCCAGCCAGTCAGTCAAGCGGGAGGAACAGCAGCCCCGACGTGAGCTTGGGATAGAAGAACGTGCTCTTCTGCGGCATCGTCTTGCCCGCCTCCGCGACCGCGGCGACCTGCTCGACCGTCGGCGGGCGCAGCAGGAACGCCGCCTCGGCCTCACCCGAGTCGACGGCGGCGCGGGCCTCCTCCGCCGACGGCGTGTACCGCACCTCCGACGCGTAACGGTCCACGAGCTCCGTGTCGAGCTCACCCTGCTCGCCGTGGAGATAGCCGGTGCCCTCGCGCGTGTAGACCTCGGCGAGCGCGCGGTCGTCGCCGTTCGAGTGAGACTCGAGCGGCGGCAGCGGCTTCGTCCGCGTGGCGATCCGGTGCGTCGGGAAGATCGTCAGGCCCTGCTGGGAGGTCGGAACGAGCACGGCGAGCAGCCACGCGCTCGCCTCGGTGCCGTCCTCCTCGTGGAACGCCAGGGCCGTCTCGTAGCGATGGTGCCCATCCGCGATCAGCAGCGACGCGTCCGTGAAGTCGGGTACCGGGCGCGGGTAGCGCCACAGCCTGCTGCGAACGCCGTCGAGCTCGACGTCCATCACCGGCTCCCCGAACGGCTCCTTGAGCATCCCGTCGTAGAGCAGGAAGATCGGCTCCACGTGCGTGCGCACTGCGCGCAGCAGCCGTAGCCGCCCCTCCTTCGGGCCCGGCGTGCGTCCGCTCGTGCGGCAGGACCGCGCCCGTCTCGTAGGGCTCGACCCGCAGCGCCGCGACGAGGCCGTCGCGGCGACGGCGCACCTTGTCGGGACCGACGTACTCCTGCGAGAGCCACCAGAACGTGGGCTCGTCGTCGCGGACGAGGACGCCCTCGTCCCGCCACTCGGCGAGCAGCTCCGCGGCCTTTCCCTCGTCGTCGGGCAGCGTCAGGCGGACGACGTTGTACGGGCTGCGGGTGAGGTACGACTCGCGCTGCTCGGCCGAGATCACGTCGTACGGCGGAGCGACGAGCGACTCGAGCGGCCCCGCCGCGCGCTCGTCGTAACGGAGCGCGCGGAACGGCTTGACGTCGGCCATGGGCAGGACCGTAGCAGCCGCTTTCGGGCCTAGACTCCCGTCGTGAGCACCATTGCCGAGCTGGACGCGGACCGCGTCGTCGAGGGGGTCTACGCGGTCGCGCGCAAGCGCCGGCTGCGCACGAAGAGCGGCTCCGCGTACCTCGCGATCGAGCTCGTCGATCCGAGCGGGCGGATCGAAGGGCGCGTCTGGAACGACGTCGACCTGCTCGACGGACGGTTCGACGAGGGCGACGCGGTACGGGTGCTCGGCCGCGTCGAGCGCTACCGCGACCGCCTTCAGCTCGACGTGCGCTCGATCGAGGCCGCCCCGGAGGCCGACCCCGCCGGCTTCGCGCCGGCGATGCGCCGCGACCCCGACGAGCTCGACGGCTTCCTCGAGTTCCTCGCCGGGGAGATCTCGCATCCGGGGCTGAACGCGACGGTCGGCCGCTTCGCCGGCGACCCGGAGATCCGCCGCCTGCTGCGGGCGCTCCCGGCCGCGCCGGAAGGCCACCACGACTACGCGGGCGGACTGCTCGAGCACACGGTCGGCGTGGCGACGATCTGCCGCGAGCTCTGCCAGCTTCACCCGCGCCTTCGCGCCGACCTGCTGCTCGCCGCCGCGCTGCTGCACGACATCGGCCGCACCGTCGAGCTCGCGCCGGGGCCGGGCTTCCGCCAGACCGCGGAGGGCCGGCTGCTCGGCCACGTCCACCTCGGGCTCCGGCTGATCGAGGACCGGGCCGACGCGCTCGGCGCCGACGCGCGGGCCGAGCTCCTGCACGCGGTCGGCTCGCACCACGACGCGCGGGCCGCGAAGACCGCCGAAGCCGCCGTCCTGTACCACGCGAACCAGCTCGACGCGGTCGCCGCCACGCGGCCGGTGGACGGCACCTAGCCTCTCTCGACATGGCCGCTGTGCTGCTGGCGCTCGCCGCGAGCGCATCGTGGGGCGTCTCCGACTTCCTCGGCGGGTTGAAGACGCGCAGCCTGAACGTGCTGACGGTGCTCGCCGTCTCCCAGCCGGCAGGCCTGATCCTGATCGCCGTGGTCGTGGCCGGCCGCTGGGTCTTTCCAGGCGGCGGCTGGTGGCTGCTGTGGGCGGTGCTCGCCGGGATCGGGGCGGCAATCGGGATCGCGGCCCTCTATCGCGGCCTCGCGGTCGGCTCGATGGGGATCGTCGCGCCGATCACGTCGACCGCCCCGCTGATCCCGCTCACGGTTGCCCTGGCGCGCGGCGAGCGCCCGAGCCCCGTCCAGTTCGCCGGGATCGCCGTCGCGCTCGTCGGCGTCGCGGTCGCCGGGTGGGAGCCGGGCGTCGAGGGCGCGCGGGGGCGCGCCGCGACCGGAGCCGGGCTCGCGCTGCTCGCCGCGGTGTTCTTCGGCAGCGCGCAGGTCGGGCTGGAGGCTGCGAGCAACGTCGACCCGTACTGGGCGTCGCTCGTGCTGCGGATCACCTCATCGGCAGCCGTCCTCTCCCTGGTGCCGTGGAAGCGGCCGCCCGCACCCGGCAGCGTCTGGCCGACGCTCGCCCTGCTCGGGCTGCTCGACGCCGGCGCGACGATCATGTTCGCCGTCGCGACCACGAAGGGGCTCTTCAGCGTCGTGGCCGTGCTCGCGTCGCTCTACCCGGTCGGGGTCGCGATCCTCGCGCGTGTGGTGCTCGGCGAGCGGCTGACGCGGGTGCAACGCGGAGGCGCGCTGGCGGCTGTCTGCGGCGCGGCCGCGATCTCGGCCGGTTAGAAGGTTGAAGCGGATGTTGATCACGTCGCCGTCCTGGACGACGTACTCCTTGCCCTCGAGCCGCTGAAGGCCGCGCTTCGACACCTCGGCGCGTGAGCCGCAGTCGAGCAGGTCCTGCCAGTTGATCACCTCACAGCGGATGAAGCCCCGGGCGATGTCGGTGTGGATCGACTCCGCCGCGTCGAGAGCCGTCTGGCCGCGGCGGAGGGTCCAGGCGCGCGCCTCCGTGTCGCCGACCGTGAAGAAGGCGATCAGGTCGAGCGCGTCCTTCAGCCGCAACACGACCTCTTCCAGCGCCGAGCTCGCCCCTTCACGGAACGCCGCCGCCTCCTCGTCGTCGAGCTGCGCCAGCTCCTCCTCCAGCTCCGAGGTCGATGCCCGTGCCGGGCCGTTGACCACGACGACGAGCGGCTTCGTCGTCAGCGGCTCGAGCTCCGGCGGCGGTGGGCGGCCCCAGTCCGCGACCGTCCCGCCGCCGTCCACGTGCTGCAGGAGCTGCTCGAGAGTCGACGGCCTCCTGACGGAGCTTCGGGTCGCCGGACTTCGCCTGCGAGCGGACGCGCTCGAGGCGCTTCTCGATGTGGTCGCGGTCGGCGACGAGCAGCTCGAGCTTCAGGTTCTCCAGATCGTCGTCGTCGCGGACGACCGCGAGCAGCGCGTCGGAGCGGCGCATGTTGCCGAGCAGCGCGGGGCCCGTGCCCGGCACGTCGACGACGCGGATCGTCGCGGGCGTGATCTTCGCCGACGACTCGACGACCGCCAGCCGGTCGAGGCGATCGTCGGCGATCGTCGCCATGCCGACGTGCTCCTTCATCTCGTGCTCCGACGCGGCTGCGTGGGTCAGCGCGTTGAAGAGCGCGGTCTTGCCCGAGCCGGCCAGGCCGACGATGCCGACATCCAGCGCCATACCGGCCGAGGCTAGCTGGCGACGTGCTTCTGCAGCGAGGCGAGCGCGCGGTGCTGGAGCGACTTGACCGCGCCCTCGGTCTTGTCGAGCACGGCTCGCAGCCTCCAGGTTCGAGAAGTCGAAGACGAACTTGAGGATCAGCACCTGCCGCTGCTCGTCGGAGAGCTGCTCGATCAGGTCGAACATGTTCTCGCTCGAGAGGACCTTCAGCGCCTGCTCCTCGGCCGAGGACTCGGCCTGGCCGGCCGGCTCCGGCACCTCCTCCTCGGGCTGCCAGCGTCGCCGCGCACGGAAGTGGTCGATCGCCAGGTTGTGCGCGATCCGGAAGAGCCAGGCCGAGAACGGCGCCGTCCCCCAGCGGAACTTGCCGATCGACTCGAGCATCTTCAGGAACGTCTGCGTGGTCAGGTCCTCGGCGTCGTGCCGGTTCCCGACCGTCATGTGCAGGTAGCTGTAGATGCGGTCGAAGTGCTCGAGGTACAGCTCCTCGAGCGCGTCACGGTCGCCCTCCTGCGCACGGGCAACGAGCTGTTCGATGCTTTGTCGCTCGACCACGGCGGTTCCCATTACCTCCGGGGCATGCCCGTCCGCGCTACACGCGTAACTAGGCTCCGAACCCCACGCGCGCGTCGCGCGCAAACCGCTTGACGTACACGACCCGGCTGAGCATGACCGTGTAGCGCCCGTCCTCGACGTCGAGCTGGAAGGCGCCCTGGCCGCCCCCCTCGAGCACCTTGTCGAGCGCTTCTGCGGTCTCGGGCGGCACCGCGGCCCCCATCACCTGGCCGCTGTCGAAGCCGATCTCGATGCGGACGCGGTCAGCCACGGGCGATGAGCTCCGAGAGAACTCCGTGGACGGACTCGGGGTGGACGAACGCCACCTGGTTTCCGAAGAGGCCCGGGCGTGGCGCGGCGTCGATCAGCCGCGCGCCCTCGCCCTCCAGGCGCGCGAGCTCGGCCGAGATGTCGTCGACCTCGTAGGCGACGTGGTGCATCCCCGGGCCGCGCCTGGCGAGAAAACGCCCCACGGCCGTATCCGGGGCGAGCGCGGCGAGCAGCTCGACATGACCGTTGCCCACGAAGAGCGACGCCGCCTCCACGCCCAGCTCGTCCTGCGTCTCGCGGCCTGCGAGCTCGGCGCCGAACAGCCGCTCGTAGCTGGAGATCGCCTCGTCGAGATCCTCGACCGCGACGCCGACGTGGTGCACGCCCCTCACGGGCGTGAGCCTACCTGCGCCGAAGGCGGGCTTCTAGGGCAGCGCACGCACCGTGCCGATGGTCTCGGCGGCGCGGGATTCCGGCTCGACGTGTGCGAGCAGCTCGTCCAGCTCTTCCTTGTTCAGGGTCTCCTTCTCCAGGAGCGCGGCGGAGAGCCGGTCGAGATCGACGCGGTGCTTGGTCAGCAGGCGGATCGCCTCCTCGAAGGCCTCGTCGGTGAGCCGCGCCTGCTCGGCGTCGCGCAGCCGCTTCGTCTCCTCGGAGAGCGCGTAGTTGTCGGCGCGCATCGTCCTGGACGAGACGGACTCGCCCATCCCGTACTCGAACACCATCGAGCGCGCGAGCCCCGTCGCCTTCTCGAGGTCGTTGGCGGCGCCGTTCGTCACGCGGCCGAAGACGACCTGCTCGGCGGCCCGGCCGGCGAGGAAGACCGTCATCATGTCGACGAGCTCCTCCTTCGTATGGAGGTAGCGGTCCTCGGTCGGCAGGTTGAGCGTGTAGCCGAGCGCCTGGCCGCGCGAGACGATCGTCACCTTGTGCACGGGCAGCGCGTCGCCCATCAGGTACGACATCAGCGCGTGACCGGCCTCGTGGTAGGCGAGGATGCGCTTCTCCTTCTCGCTGACGACGCGGCGCTGCTGGAGACCCGCGACGACGCGCTCCATCGCCGCCTCGAACTCGTCCTGGCCGATGTGGTCGAGGTTGCGGCGGCCGGCGAAGATCGCGGCCTCGTTGCAGATGTTCGCGAGGTCGGCGCCGGCGAGACCCGCGGTCTGGCGCGCGACGACCAGGAGGTCGACGCCGGGCGCGAGCGGCATGCCGCGCGTGTGGACCTGGAGGATCTTCTCGCGGCCCGCGAGGTCGGGCGGCGCGACGAGCAGCTGCCGGTCGAAGCGCCCCGGGCGCAGCAGCGCGGGGTCGAGGTCCTGGAGGCGGTTCGAGGCGGCCATGACGATCACCTGCTCGGTGCTCTCGAAGCCGTCGAGCTCGACGAGCAGCTGGTTCAGGGTCTGGTCCTGCTCGCGGTTGAAGCCGTGGCCGGAGCGCGCCGCGCCGACGGCGTCGAGCTCGTCGATGAAGATGATCGAGGGCGCGTTCTTGCGGGCGGCGGCGAAAAGCTTGCGGATGCGGGACGCGCCGAGGCCGGCGAACATCTCGACGAACGCGGACGCGCTCTGGGAGTAGAAGCTGGCGCCCGATTCGTGGGCGACGGCCTTGGCGAGCAGCGTCTTGCCGGTGCCGGGCGGCCCGTAGAGCAGCAGCCCCTTCGGCACGCGCGCGCCGAGCTTCGCGAACTTCTTCGGGTCGCGCAGGAAGTCGACGACCTCCTGGAGCTCGGCCTTCGCGTCCTCGACGCCGGCGACGTCCGTGAAGCTGACCGACGCCTTCGAGTTCGGCTCGGTGAGGTTCGGCTTCACCCGCGGCATCAGCTGGATCGTCCGCCAGATCAGGAAGACCAGGATCGCGAAGAAGAAGATCGGCAGCCAGGTCAGAGCACCCTGGCCGATGTCGTGCATCAGCGAAGCGAGAGGCATCCCTCCGCTCATCGGCAGGGAGACCGCCGGACTAAAGAGCCGCGAGGACCTCGTCGACCGTCGTGAACTCGACGCCGCCCTCGCGCCAGGCGGCCGTACAGGCCGCGGTGCGCTCCTCGTCGAGCCCACGCGCGGCGTCCTCGACGAACCGAACCCTGACGTCCCGCTCGAGCAGCCCGCGGATCGCCGCGTCGTCGCAGACGTCGGTCGCGACCCCGAAGAGGATCACCTCCTCGAGCCCGAGCCGCGCCACCAGCCGGTCGGTGTTCGGGTTCGTGAAGACGTCGAAGTGCTTCTTCAACAGCAGGTACTCGCGCCCCTCGAGGTAGCGCTCCGGGAAGTCGCCGAGCCCGATCGGCACCGGATCCTCCTGCTCGGTCTCGGGGATCTTCCGCGCGCCGCGTGTGCCCCGCAGGCAATGCGGCGGGTAGGTCGTGCGGAAGTCCGGGTCGTCCGAGATCTCGGGGTCGGTCAGCTCGTGATCGTCGGCCGAGGCGACGTGGACGAGCCCGGCCTCGCGCGCAGCGGCGACGAGCCTCGCCATCGCCGGGATCGTCTCCTCTGCCCCGCGCACGTACAGCTTCCCGTCGGGGAGCATGAAGTCGACCTGCGTGTCGACGTCCCAGAGGGCCCGCACGCTCATCCTCCGGCGCCGGCAAGCCGGCACCTCCGCTCCTGCAGCTCCGTCAAGCCTACGCTAGGACGAGCTCGAGGCGGGGGTTCGCGCGGTAGCGCCGGCCGACCTTCGCGGACTCGCGGCCGTCCGTGAGCACGATGTCGCCCGTGAAGTCGTTCGAGCCGCGGATCAGGGACGAGCCGACGCCGTAGGCGTCGACCGGCACGCCGACCTGCTCGAACGCCTGGATCCGCTCCACCGTGAAGCCGCCCGAGGCGACGATCTTCACCCGCTCGAAGCCGTCCTGGTCGAGCGCGTCGCGCACCTTGCGCACGAGCCGCTCGTTGACGCCGCGAGGCTCGAAGTCGCCCAGCTCGTTCCAGAGCGAGCGGTCGACGAGCTGGCCGGAGGTGTCCAGCCGCACGCCCCACAGTCGCGGCCCCAGCGCCCGCGCGACCTCGAGCGCGGTGCGCACGGAGTCGTTCTCGAAGTCGACGAGCACGACGATGTTGAAGTCGGGCGGCGCCCACTCGGCGAACTTGGTCGCAGCCAGCACGGTGTTCCCGCCGTAGGCGGCGATCAGCGCGTGCGGCACGGTGCCGATCCCGCGCCCGCCCCACCAGGACGACTGCGCATCGGTCGTCACGCCGATCTCCGACCCGACCAGCGCGCCGGCCACGTAGGCCGCATAGCCGTCGCCCGTCTGCACGCGGTGGTGATCGTGCCGGGCGGCCATGAAGATCACGGGCTTGCCGTTCGCCGCCTCGAGAACGCGCGTCACGTTCGTCGAGATCAGCGTGCGGCGCGCGAGCACGCCGAGGTAGACGGTCTCGAGGTGCGCGAAGAGCGTGTAGTCGCCCTCGATCGTCATCACCGTCTCCCACGGCTCGATCCGGTCGCCGTCGTAGAGCGCGTGGACGGTCAGCGCGTCCCAGTCGTCGGAGCAGAGCTTGAGGATCGCGATCGCCTCGTCCATGCCGCCGAGCACCGCGTTGTGCTTCTGGAAGACCTGCATGACGACGCGCGGGCGGCGCTCGTCGGCGAGCAGCGCGGAGCGCGTGTGGTTGAAGTACGCGTCCGTGTAGTAGCCCTCCCGCATCTTCTCGACGGGGAGGTCGAAGATCTCCGGCGGGAGCCGCCTACCCTCGGTTCGGGTGCTGAGCGCCATCTTCCTCGAGCTCGAGGCACGCCGTCAGCGCGGCCTCGGCAACCTCCAGCTGCGCCTCGGTGGGCTCGGCGGTCGCGAGCCGGTGCTGGAGCTCGTGCCCCGGCATCGCAAGCGCCTTCGCGACGGGGTGATCGGGGTGCCGCACCATCCACGAGAACACCTCGGTCGCCGCGGCGACCGCGCCCACGCTCGCGCCGAGCCGGGCAACGCCGCGAAGCGCGGCGGGCGCCTTCGAGGCGACCGTCGCCCCGATCGCGGAGGTGATCAGCAGCGGCCCGACCAGGTGCGATCCGCAGCGCTCGTGCTCCTTCCCGCGCGGCTCCCCGTGCTCGTAGGTGCCGATCGAGATGTGCTCGGCGCCGTGGTAGGCGGCCAGGCTCGAGCCGCGCAGCGCGAGCGCCGCGGGCGCGAGCGAGAGCGAGCCGGCGAGCAGCTCCTTGGTCAGCGGCCCGAGGCGCTTCGAGTCCCGCAGCGCACGCACGGCGATCCCGGTCACGACCATCGCGCCGAGCACGACCGGCCGCTCGAACGGCAGACGCGCCTCGGGCAGCGCCCGGCGAATCCGCGGGAGCAGGAGCATCGCGTCGGCAAGCCGCGCAGGGCCGCGGAGGAGCGGGCTGGTCACGTTCGCGCCGCGCAGGCGCTTGCGGCCGGAAGCGACCTTCAGCTCCCCCTCGGGCGTGCGAACCGCGAGTGCCCAGGCCGTCGGCCCGTGGACGAGGACGCCGTTCTGGAGCGCCATCCCGCCGAGGCGAATCTTCTCGTCGGCCATGGAAAGAGCCTAGCTGCCGACCGACTGCGCGACCGCGCGCAGGAAGTCCACGCCGAGCCCCACGTCGTCCACCGGGATCCGCTCGTCCGCCGAGTGGATCAGCCGGGCCGCGAGCTCCGGGCTCATCGTCCGCATCGGGAAGAACCCGTAGGCGACCGTGCCGAACGCCTCGCGCAGCCAGTGGGAGTCGGTGAAGCCGGCGACGCACATCGGCGCCAGCCGCGCGCCGGGCTCGAGCGCCTCGACGAAGCCCTGGACGGCCGACCACAGCGGCGTGTCGAGCGGGGAGCGCGTCCCGCCCTGGCCGCCGCGCCACTCGAGCTCGTAGGAGTCCTCGCCCAGCCACTCGCGGAGCACGGCGCCGGCCTCCTCCTCGGTCTGGCCGGGCAGCAGCCGGCAGTCAACCGTCACCTCGCAGCGGCCGGGAATGACGTTCCGCTTCGTCGAGGCCTCGATCATCGTCGGCGACACCGTCAGCGAGAGCAGCGGCTCGACCATCTCGGCGGCGAGCGGGTCGACCGCGCGCGCGGCCGCCAGCGCCTCCTCTGCGGAAGGCACCGGATCGGTGATCGCGGCCAGAAAAGCCTCGGTCTCGGGAATCAGCCGTGGCTCGGGAGAGAACTCGCCGAGGCGGGTGATCAGTCGCGACGCCTTGACGAGCGCGTTGTCGGCGATCCCGGGCATCGATGCCGTGGCCGCTGCGGCCGTGGACGTTCAGCACGAAGGGCGAGCTCCGCTTCTCCGCCGCGGCGCAGAGGTACAGAACCCGTCCGCCGAGCTCGACCCGGTCGCCCCCGCCTTCGTTGATCGCGTAGTCGCAGCGCACGGCGTCGGGATGCGCCTCGCAGAGCCACTCGAGGCCGTACGTGACGCCCTCCCCCATCTCCTCGTCGGCGGTCGCCGCGAAGATCAGGTCGCCGGCGGGCTCGAACCCCTCCCGCGCGAGCGACGCGATCGCGACCGCGTTCGCCGCCACCTGGCTCTTCATGTCCAGCGCGCCGCGGCCCCAGACCTCGCCGTCGCGGAGCTCGCCCGACCAGGGGTCGAGCTGCCACTCCGCGGGATCGGCGAGCACCGTGTCGGTGTGGGAGAGGAGCAGGAGGCTCGGGCCTTCGCCGCTGCCGCGAATGCGCGCGACCAGGTTCGCCCGCTCGGGCTCGCGCGCGTACAGCTCGCACTCGACGCCGAAGGGCTCCAGGTAGTCGCGCAGGAGCTCGGCCGCGAGAGGTCTCGTTCCCCGGCGGGTTGACGGTGTTCAGGCGGATCAGCTGCTGGAGGAGCCCGACCGCCTCGTCCTGGAGGCTGACGCCTTCGCTCTCTCACCTCCGGGTCCCCAGGATCAGCACGTACTCGCGGGTCAGCTTGCCGCCGTCGAAGACCTGCATGTATTGCGCCCGCGCGGACTCGCGGTCTGCGTCGCCGAGCGTCGCGAGCCACGCCTTCAGCGGCGGAACCGAGGCGGAGAGCAGGTTCCAGAGCGCCTGCGGGCGACTCGGCGGCGATCGTCGACTCTCCGCGGCTGAACTCCAGCTCGAAGCCCGGCAGCAGCCCGCGAACGTACGGCTCCTCCGCCCACGGCCTGGCGTCGATGCCCTCGTAGTTGCGGGCGCAGGCGGGCGCCGAGCTGAGCCCACTCGTCGTTCGGCCAGGAGGTGACCGCGACTCGTGCGCCCGGCTTCGATACCCGGGTCAGCTCGTCGGCGGCCTGCTGGTGGTCCGGCGCGAAGATCATCCCGAACGCCGAGACGACGGCGTCGTAGCTCGCGTCCTCGTACGGGAGCGCCTGGGCGTCGCCCTCGTCGAACCGGATCTCCAGGCCGGCCTCGGCGGCGGCGGCACGCGCCTTCTCGAGCTGGTCGGCGGAGATGTCCAGACCCGTCACGTCCGCGCCGGTCCGAGCCGCGATCAGCGCAACGCCGCCGGTGCCGCAGGCGAGGTCGAGGAAGCGCTCGCCGGGCTGCGGAGCGACCAGCTCGATGATCCGCCGGTGCACCGGCGATGAACGCCTCGGCGATCCGCTCGTAGGTCGCGCCGCTCCAGGTCGAGGCGGCGTCGGGGGCGCTCCCGCTCAGTCGCTCTCCTTCGCCAGGTTCGTCAGCTCGGTGCGCACCTTCCAGAGCTCCGGGTAGAGCTTCTTGCTGACGAGCTTCCCGAGCAGCTCGACCGGCGTCCCCTGCGTGCCGACCACCTCGCCGCCGATGCTGCGCTCGACGACCATGTAGTGCCGCACGCGCCACGTCGTCGCCCACTCGTCGAGCTCGGTCAGCGCCTCGGCGACCTGATACAGATCCTCCCGCTCGCGCGCCTGGACGTAGACGTCTGCGACCGAGAGGCCCTCGGCTCGCCGCAGCGCGTGGAAAGCCTCGCCGAGCTCCGGCGCCGCGTGGCGGATGCGATTCCAGCCCGGCGAGTCGAACCCGCTCCCGTGGCCGAGGACGGGCCGGATCTCGAGCGTGTACTCCCACGGCGACATGTGCTCGAGCATGTCGAGCGACTGGGTGACGATGCGAAAGCAGACCGAGACCCGGCGCAGCAGGCGCAGCGCGGGCGCGATCTCGCCGTGCCGGAGATGCTCTGTCGCGACCTCCATCTCCTCGCCGGCGAGCTTCAGCCAGAGCTCCGAGGCCTGGTGCGTGCACTGGAACAGGAGCTCGTCGTGGTGCGCCCGCTCTGCCGGCGCCTTCTGGAGCGCGAGCAGCTCGTCGGTTCGGAGGTAACGCTCGTAGTCGCTGGCGCCCGGCCCCGGAAGGACGGGCGGGAACTCGTCCGCGAGTCCCGTCTGCTCCTGTCTCGGCACGCGCTGAGCATACTTTCAGGCATGAGCCGTAGGCTCGACGGAGGCTCCGAGGAGCGCAGGTGCTGGCTTTGCCGGTGCCGGAGCGGGTCTTGAGCGACCTGTTCTCGGACGCGGCGGCCCAGCGGCTTCCGGACACCGCGCCGCTCGCGCTCCGCCTGCGCCCGCGCACGCTCGACGAGCTCGCCGGCCAGGAGCACATGCTCGGCGAGGGCTCGGCGCTGCGGCGCGCGATCGCCGAGGACCGGGTCGGATCGGCGATCTTCTTCGGGCCGCCCGGGATCGGCAAGACGACGCTCGCCCGGATCGTCGCCGCGACGACCGGAGCGGCCTTCGAGGAGCTCTCCGCGGTCTCGGCCTCGGTGAACGACGTCCGCGCCGTGATCGCCCGCGCGCGCGAGCGCCTCGGTACCCAGGGGCAGCGCACGATCCTCTTCCTGGACGAGATCCACCGCTTCAACAAGGCCCAGCAGGATGCGCTGCTGCCGGTGGTCGAGGAGGGGCTCGTGACGCTGATCGGCGCGACGACGGAGAACCCGTACTTCGAGGTCAACTCGGCGCTGCTTTCCCGCGTCCAGCTCTACGAGCTGCTGCCGCTGACCGCGGAGGAACTCGACGCCGTCGTCCGCCGCGGCGAGGCGACGCTCGGGATCGACGCTCGTGCCGGAGGTGCGCGCGCTGATCGCGGCCCGTGCCGGCGGCGACGCACGCAGCGCCCTGACCATCCTCGAGGTCGCAGCGCAGACGGCGGGCGGCGCAGCCGTCACCGAGGCGCATGTCGAGGACGCCGCCCGGAAGCGGCCGCTCCTCTACGACAAGGGCGGCGACGCGCACTACGACTTCATCTCGGCGTTCATCAAGTCGATGCGCGGCTCCGACCCCGACGCGACCGTCTACTACCTCGCCGCGATGCTCGAGGGCGGCGAGGATCGCACGGTTCATCGCCCGGCGGATGGTCGTGCTCGCCTCCGAGGACATCGGCAACGCCGACCCGCAGGCGCTGCTGGTCGCGACCGCGGCCGCCCACGCGGTCGAGTACGTGGGACTGCCGGAGGCCCGGCTCAACCTCTCGCAGGCGGCGATCTACCTCGCGCTGGCGCCGAAGTCGAACGCGAGCTACGTGGCGATCAAGGAGGCGACGCAGGACGTCCGCGAGGGCGGCAACGTCCGCCCGCCGAAGGAGCTCCGCGACGCCCACTACCCCGGCGCGAAGAAGCTCGGACACGGCGCCGGCTACATCTATCCCCACGACGACCCCGCCGGCTTCGAGGTCGACTACCTCCCGGAGGAGCTGAAGTCCGGCCGGAGAAGTCCGTACTACCGTCCCTCCGACCCACTGGAGGGACTCGATCTGGGAGCTGTAGCCGACTATCTGGAGCGCGAGGGCGAGACGGAAGCCGCCGCCAAGCTACGCGCTCGGCGTCCCTAGCGGCCGACCCCGGACTACGCTCTCGCTGTGTCGTCGGTCGTCGGGCGCGAGTCCGAGATCGCGGTCGTGGAGGCGTTCCTGGCAGAGAGCGACCGCGGCGCCCGCGCGCTCGCGATCCTGGGGGAGCCGGGAATCGGCAAGACAACGCTCTGGGACGAGGCTGTCCGGCAGGCCAGGGACCGGGGCGCGCTCGTGCTGGAGGCACGACCGGCCGAGTCGGAGGCGAGGCTCTCCTTCTCCGGACTCACCGACCTGCTGTCGCCGGTCGCGCCCGAGCGCGTCGCCGTCCTTCCCGGACCGCAGCGTCGCGCGCTCGACGTCGCCCTCCTCCGCGTCGAGGCGGACCGACCGCCGGAACGGCGTCTGGTCGGGACCGCCCTGCTGTCGCTGATCCGCGCGCTGGCCGCCGATCGGGAGGTCGTGCTCGCGATCGACGATGTCCAGTGGCTCGACCCGCCGTCAGCCGCGCGCTACCGAGTTCGCGATCCGGCGACTGACAGACGAGCCGGTCCGGGCAATTCTCTCGCTCCGCTCCGGTTCGGCGGATCTACTCGACCGACATCGTGCGAGGAGAACGCCTGCGCAGGCTCGAACTCGGGCCGCTTTCGGTCGCGGCGCTGCACCGCGTCGTTGCGGAGAGACTCGGGCGGACGTTTCCCCGCCCGACGCTCGTGCGGATCGCGCAGGCGTCGGCCGGTAACCCGCTGCACGCGCTCGAGATCGCGAGGCTGCTCGCCCGGGCGGACATCCAGGGCAGTCCGGGGCTGCCGGTTCCCGACAGCCTCCAGACGCTCGTCGCAGACCGCGTCCGCTCGCTGCCCGCGCGAACCCGCGACGCGCTGCTGCGCGCGTCTGCGCTGGCGCGACCCGACCTCAGCCTGGTCGACGCGCCGAGCGCTCGCCGCTGCGGAGGAGGCGGGGCTCGTCCGCATCGGGTCCGACCGGCGGATCGAGTTCGTGCACCCTCTCTTCGCTTCCGCGGTGTACTCATCGGCGCCACGCGACCGCCGCCGGGAGATCCACCGTGCGCTTGCAGAGGTAGTCCGCGACCCCGAGGAGATCGCGCGCCATCTCGCCCTGGCCTGCGAAGACCGGGACGCCCAGGTCGCCGACATCGTCCAGGGTGCGGCTCACCGGGCGCGCAGCCGGGGTGCACCCGACACGGCGGCCGAGCTGACCGACCTCGCTCTCGGCCTGGTCCCGGAGGGAAGCTCGTCCGTCAACGAGCTGCGGCTCGAGCTGGCCCAGCACCTCTACCACGCCGGCGACTTCCAACGCGCCTCCGCGGTGCTCGAGGAGCTGAGACGGGACCTGGAGCCTGGAGACCTCCTCGCCCATGCATTGCTGACGCTGGCGGAGATCGACTATTGGCGAAAGGGGGAGTCTGCCGCGGTCGTGCTCGCCGAGGAGGCCCTGCGCACGGCGCGCGAGCGCGCTCTTGCGCGGACGCTGCCAGGCAGCGATCGCCATGTACGCGGGCACGGTCAACCTCACGAAAGCGGCAGCCGCGGCGCGTGCTGCGCTCGAGCTGCTCGAGGCGCGCCCCGACGCCGAGGCGGGTCTCGTCGCCCAGGCGCTCGGGGCGAGGATACGGGCGGACCTCTTCCTGGGCAAGGGCTTCGACGCAGCGGCGGCCCAGCGGGCGCCGCAGCCTCCAGGGCGAGGCCCCTCCCGCGGCGGTCGACTCGAGGCTCATCTTCAAGCTCGGGCAGTGGCTGCGGTACGTCGACGACCTGGACGGCGCGCGGGCGAGGCTCGCCGAGTCCGAGCAGGCGGCGCGCGACGAGGGGGACGATTCGTCGCTGGCCAACATCCTGCTCAATCGCGTCGTGGTCGAGACGTGGGCGGGCAGGTGGGGCCATGCGGCTGAGCTCACCGGACAGATGAGCGACGCGTTCGAGCAGCTCGGTGTGGAACCCGAGGGGATCGACCCGTGGCGCGCATATCTGGACGCGCACGCCGGTCGCCTCGACACCGTGCGCGCCGCCACCGGGCAACGGCCGCGCGAACCGATCATCGCGATGATCTGGAGCCGCTGCCACGGACTGGCCGAGCTGGCCTCCGGCGAGCTGGAACCCGCCGACCGTCACCTCTCGGAGGCGCTGGCCGAGCTCGACCTGGTGGACTTCCGCGAGCCGGCGATCTGGCGCGTCGATGGGGACGCGATCGAGGCAGCCGTCGCCGTCGGCGACGCTCGACCGGGCCGAGCGGCTCGTCATCCGCTTCGAGGAACGGGCCGCCCGATCGCGTATCCCCTGGAGCCTGGCCGTGTCCGCCCGCTGCCGAGGTCTCCTGCTCGCTGCGCAGGGAGATCTGGATGCGGCGGCCGAGGCACTGCAGCGAGCGCTTGTCGAGCATGAGCGCTCACCGGTTCCGTTCGAACGCGCGCGCACGCTCCTCGTCCAGGGTCAGATCCTCCGTCGCCTCAAGAAGAAGCGAGAGGCACGAACGGCGTTCGAGGGAGCCTCACCATCCTTCGCGATCTGGGTGCGGAGGCGTGGGTGGCGCGCGCAGAGGGCGAGCTTCGGCGAGTTGCGGTCCGAAGGGCGCCGGACGACCTGAGCGCGACCGAACTCCGCATCGCCCACCTCGCAGCTACCGGACTGACCAACCGGGCGATCGCCGCCGAGGTCTTCGTGACGCAGAAAACGGTCGAGGCGAACCTTGCGCGCGCCTACCGCAAGCTGGGCATCCGCTCACGCGCCCAGCTCGCCCGGGCACTGGACTCGCGAGAGGTCTCATCCTAGGTGCGCGCCGGATCGCCTTCGCACATCGGCTCACCGCACCGAGACCCGAGCCGAGGCGGTGAGTAGCCGGCGGCGGTTGCGCTCGCCGAGTACGACCCCGGCCGGAGCGTCAGCGATACCCGCCCGTTCGTCGCCGTCCTGAGCTGCTTGCCACCGACTTT
Organism: uncultured Actinomycetes bacterium; assembly: GCA_963779025.1. Lineage (GTDB taxonomy): Bacteria > Actinomycetota > Thermoleophilia > Gaiellales > Gaiellaceae > DATBLE01. The sequence goes on along the minus strand of CAVZWR010000019.1, from coordinate 87,479 downwards.
GATCGTGGCGCCGGCAACCGGATCGCCCGCGTCACGAGCGGAGATGGTGACTTTCGTCCTCGTCGCCTGCGCGCTTAGCGAGAGCTGCGCCGGCACGTGCGCGTGCCAGAACCCGCCGCCGAGCTGAGCGGATGCGAACAGGTCGGCAGGCCCCATCGACCCCTCGCACTGGAGGAACGTGAGCGCGCCGGCCGGAAGCTTCAGCCGCTGCACCGGTTCGAGTACGCTCGCCGCCCGGTTCGAGCGCGTGACGCTGACGTTGCCCGCGTTGTCGCCCCAGGCGATCCAGAGTCTCCCCCCAGGCCCGGCGCAGAGCGTCGCACTCGAGTAGGCGCCCCTCGCGAGTGTTCGCGACCTGCCGCCGTAGCGGTAGAGGCGCGCGGCCTTGCCGTCGGCGTACGCAACGTAGACGCCCGCCGCGCCGATGCGGCCGCTGAGCCCATTCCCCCATTCCTTGCCGAGGGCGGCAGGACGACGCGAGGACCGGGGCTGGGTAGAACTCGCTGAACATAGACGCCGCCCTGGCCGGCATTCGTGGCCCCGGAGAGCACGATCGCGCCGCTGCCCGCGTCCGTCGCGAGGAACGACTCGATCATCCCAGGCTCGTAGGCCTGCGGGATCGATCCGGGCGGGACTCCCGCCGCCGCGCTTCCGCGCCACGCGGTCACCGGCTGACCGTCCTTCGCCACGGTGGCCCCGATCACGTACGCGGACTCGGCGACGGCGCCGCCCCACGAGGCGCCGCTCTGCAACGTCCAGTGTCCCCCTGTCGCCGGAGCGGTGAACGTGTTGATGCCGCCTACTCCCGGCGCGAAGAGCCTCAACGTCTTGTCGGGCATGACAACGAGGCCGAGGCCGTTGTTCCCCTGCCACCCCGTCGCGACCGTCGAGGTTCCGGCCGCCTTCCCGGCCGGGGAGAGCCGAGTCTCGAAGATCGACGTCGGCGAGTTGCCGCGGTTCCAGATCACGTGCAGCACGCCGTCTGCGCTCCGGGCCAGCCCGAGTTGGCTGCCGGCCTGGGTCGGCCCGCCGATCCGAGTCCAGCGGAGCCTGTACTCGTTGCCCGGCCGGCAGCTGCGCTGCCACTGCGACTGCGACGAGCACGGTGACGGCGACGGCGATTCGGTGGTGACTGAACGGACGCATGACGATCTCCTTCCTCAGGAGTTGGTGATCGGCCAGGGAGAACCCGTGGCTTCGAGGATCCGCTCGAACGGATCTCCGCTCGCGCGCCGCACGGCGGACGGCTTCCTCGGTTCCCTCGAACAGGCAAAGGACGACCTCGTCTTCGCGCATCAGGATCGAGCCGAGGTAGCGGACCGGCTCGCCGGCCCGGGTTAGCTCGTCCGCCGAGGCCCCCGCACGCGCGTCGAGGCGTGTACCGCTGCCTCGTCCACTCCGGGCCAGAAGCACTCGGCCACGTACTCGGTCGTCGCCTCGCTGGTCCATGCGCCGAAGCTACGCCGGCCCGGCCGTCCGCGAAAGGGGTGAAAACCCTACGAAATTGCCTGCCACGTGAGCAGGCCTCGAGGTGTCCCTGGGTCTAGGCTCCTCTGGCGATGAGCCTGAACGTCTACGAGTGGGGCGAGCCGGGCGGAACGCCGGTCGTCTGCCTGCACGGCGTCACCTCGTACGGCGGGCGGTTCGACTGGCTCGCCGACTCCGGCCGGCACGTGCTCTCGCTGGATCTGCTCGGCCATGGCCACTCGAGCTGGGAGCCGCCCTGGGACGTGGACGCGCACCTGGCCGCGATCCTCGAGTCGGTGCCGGACGGCCCCGCGGTCTGGGTCGGCCACAGCTTCGGCGGCCGCCTGGCGGCCGAGCTCGCGGCGCGCGACCCCGAGCGAGTCGAGCGGCTCGTGCTCCTCGACCCGGCGCTCCAGGTGCTGCCGCACGTCGCCTTCGACCTTGCCGAGCTCGAGCGGCAGGACGTCTCCTACGAGACGGTCGAAGAGGCCGTGCAGAGCCGCTACGACTCCGGCCGCGTGCTGCTCTCACCGGTCGATCGCGTCGTTGCCTCCGACGCCGCCCATATGGAGGCCGGCCGCGACGGACGGCTCCGCTACCGCTACTGCAAGAGCGCCGTGATCACAGCGTGGAGCATCATGGCGACCCCGCCACCCCCGCCCGCGCGCGTCCCGACCCTGATGGTGCTCGGGGCCGACTCGTGGCTCACCCCGGGGAGCACCTCGACACCTACCGGGACGAGCTCGGCGACCTGTTCGATGCCGTCACCGTCCCGGGCGGCCACACGGTCTACTGGGACGCGCTCGACGAGACCGTCGCAGCGCTGGACGCCTTCCTGGGCTAGAGGCTCTGTCTGCTCAAAGGATCCGGGCGCCGAGCGCGCTCGCGACCAGCTCGACCGCCAGCTTCCCGGTCTCGTTCTCGCGGTCGAGGATCGGGTTCACCTCGACTGCCTCCAGGGAGGTCATCAGCCCCGACTCGGCGACGAGCTCCATCGCGAGGTGCGCCTCGCGGTAGGAGAGCCCGCCCCGCACGGGAGTGCCGACGCCGGGTGCGACGTCCGGGTCGAGTGCGTCGAGGTCGAGACTGACGTGCACGAACCCCGGCCCGGAGATCCGCTCCAGCGACTCGTGGATCGCGTGCTCGATGCCGAGCCGGTCGATGTCGCTCATCGTGAAGACGGTCGCGTTCAGCTCGCGGAGCAGCTGACGCTCTCCGTCGTCGAGCGAGCGGACGCCGACGAGCGCGACCCGGCTCGGCTCGACCGAGGGGACCGGCCAGCCGACGTCATCGAACAACGGGCCCGCGAGACCCATCGCCGCCGCGAGCACCATGCCGTGGACGTTCCCGGTCGGGCTCGTCTCCGGCCGGTTCAGATCGCCGTGCGCGTCGATCCAGAGGACCCCGCCCGGGCCTGCGACGCGCGCAAGGCCGCCGAGCGTCCCGATCGCCACGGAGTGGTCACCGCCGAGGACGAGCGGCAACCGGCCGCTCTCGTGGGCAGAGGCGACGAGGTCCGCCACGCGCCCGCAGGTCAGCAGGATCTCCTTCAGGTACCGGACGCGCTCGTCCCCGACCGCGGCCGCTTCGGGCACAGCCGTCTGGACGTTCCCGAGGTCGACCGAGGCTCGGCCGAGCTGCTCGATCCGGGTGTCGAGCTCCGCGTACCGGATCGCGGACGGGCCCATGTCGACGCCGCGGCGACCCGCGCCGAGGTCGAGCGGGGCGCCGATGACGGCGATCGGTTGCAGGGTTTCCTCGGTTGTCACACGGGACAAACGCTAGTCAGATCGGCGAGCGGGCGCGTCCGCCGCGGACGAACCGGCTAGCGTGCGGGGATCGCCGCCCGCGACCTTGCCTTTGCCCTCGAGCTCGCCGACCTCGCCGACTCGCTGAGCCTGCCGCGATTCCGCGCGCTGGATCTCCAGGTCGAGGCCAAGGCGGACCTGACGCCGGTCACGGATGCCGACCGAGCCGTCGAGCGCGCGCTGCGGGAGCGAATCGCGGTCGTCCGCCCCGGCGAAGGCGTGCTGGGCGAGGAGGAGGGCGACGACGGAAGCGCGGTCAGGTGGATCGTCGACCCGATCGACGGGACGAAGAACTTCGCGCGCGGCGTGCCCGTCTGGGCCACGCTGATCGCGCTCGAGCGAGAGGCTGAGATCGTCTGCGGAGTCGTCTCGGCGCCGGCACTCGGGCACCGCTGGTGGGCGGGCCGCGGCGCAGGCGTGTTCTGCGACGGCAAGCCGATCCGGGTCTCCACGGTTCCCCGTCTCGCCGACGCGTCGGTGTCGGCGACCTACGCGCGCGACCTCGCCCCGCTCGAGCCGGCGACCTGGCACGCCCGCTCGCTGGGCGACTTCTGGCAGCACACCCTGGTCGCCGAGGGCGTGGTCGACGCGGCGATCGATGCGCGCCTGGCGGTCTGGGACTACGCCGCGCTGATCCCGATCGTCGAGCAGGCGGGCGGTCGGATCACCGCGCTCGACGGTGGACGCCCGCGCCCGAACGAGCAGGTCGTCACTTCGAACGGCGCCGTGCACGACGAGCTGCTCGCGCTCTTGCAGCGGTAGTGGCGAGGGCCGGAATCGAACCGGCGACACCACGGTTTTCAGCCGTGTGCTCTACCAACTGAGCTACCTCGCCGCGCGGGACAGTGTAGCCGGGCGAAAAAGGACGTCCGGGCCGGTGCTACCGCGCCGCGAACGTCCTCTGGACCGCAACCCTACTCCTCTCTTCCGCCAGGTCAAGCGGACCACGATGCAAAAACCTCCGCAACGTGCGGGCGGTTCAGCCTTCTAGCTGGGGACGTGGATCGTGATCGGCTGGCCGGCGCGCGCGGAGAGCATCTCCGCGGCGTTGCCGCCCGTGATCGCGACGGCGATGTTCTCGTAGGCGTCCTCGTAGAGGATGATGTCGCCCGCCCGGGCGTCCGCGAATGCGCGCGCGGCGGTCGCGTAGTAGCGGTCGACACCGAGGTCGAGCTCGACCCGCAGGCCCGGCAGGATCCCGGCGCTCTCGACATCGGCGCGCGAAAGGTTCAGCTGGACGTTGCCGAAGCGGTCGACGTAGAGCACGGTCGCGCGGATCACCGCCGCGCCGATCTCCGGCTTCGGCAGCTCGAGGCGGACGAGCGACGAGAGTTCGACCGGCGGCCCGAGCTCGGCCGGGTCGACGCCGGTCGCGAGGTGCGCTGCGGCCGGCGAGAACACGTCGCGGCCGTGGAACGTCCGTGAGACCGGCTTCAGCATGTACCCACTGTTCGCCAGCTCCCAGGCCGCCGCGACACCGCCGAGCTTCTCCGCGGCGGGAACCAGCAACCCGTTGTCGGGCCCGACGTAGAACCGCCCGCCTTCGTCCCGAAGCGCGAGCCCGCGCCGGTCGCTGCCGACGCCGGGATCGACCACCGCGAGGTGCACGCCCTCGGGCATGTACGGCAGCGTGTTCGCGAGCACGAGCGCACCCTGGAGGACAGCCTGGGGCTCGATCCCGTGCGTGATGTCGATCACCTTCGCGTCGGGCGCGATTCGCTTGATCACGCCGTGGCACGTTCCGACGAAGTCGTCCTGGAGCCCGAAGTCGGAGAGGAAAGTGACGAACACGGCGGGAGGCTACCCGGCTTCGGCCACTGCCCAAACGAGCCCGTCGAGGCCCGGCTCCTTCGCCTCGGCGAGAACGACGAGTCCAGCCTCTTTCGCGGCGGCGCTCGTCTCCGGGCCGATCGACACAACCGGCATTGTCGGCGCGACGGCTGCGAGCGAGCGCGCCGCGGACGGCGACGCAACGACCGCGAGATCGCCCTCGGGCGCTTCGTCGGGCACGAGCGGTGTCGTCCGGTAGAGCGCGACGAAGTCTGCGCCCAGTTCGTCGACGAGCAGCCGGCGCGCTCCCTCCGCCCCGGCAAAGAGCACACGCCCGGACCGGCCGCGGCAGCTCCGCCAGCAGGCCCTCCTGGGTCGACACGGAGGCGACGACGTCGACCTCGCCCCAGGCCTCGGCGGTCGCGCGGCCGATCGCGGCGACCTTGGCCGGACGGCCGCTCGCGCGCTTGCGCAGCTCCTCGGCGCCCGCCGCACTCGTCAACACGAGCCAGTCGTACCCGTCGAGCTCGACCGGCCCGGTCTCGATCGGCTCGATCGCGACGAGCGGGCAGACGACCACGACATGTCCCTCTTCGCGCAGGCGGGCGGCCAGGCGCTCGTTCCGGCCGGCGGGACGGGTCAGGACGATCGTCCGGCCGCCAGCCGTGCGAGCTCCTCTCCGAGCGCAACGGGATCGTCGCCGGAGCGACGCTCGAGCCAGCGCCCGTCCTCGTCGGCGACGAGCCCGAACAGCGTGGAACCGTCGTGGTGCGCTGCCACCGGGGCGAGGCAGCCGCCGCCGACGACGGCGACGCACGCGCGCTCGGCCTCGACGCGACGCCTCGTCTCTGCGTCGTCGGCCCCCGCGACGAGTTCCTCCTCGCCGACACGAACCTGGATCGCGAGCGCGCCCTGCCCCGCCTCCGGCAGCACCTCTCCCGGCTCGAAGCGGCGCCCGATCTCACCGGCGAGGCCGAGCCGGTCGAGCCCGCACGCGGCGAGCACGACCGCGTCGAGCCCCCGCTCGCCCCGCTTGCGAAGGCGCGTGTCGATGTTGCCGCGCAGCGGCTCGATCGAGAGCTCCGGCTCGAGCGCGAGCAGCTGTGCCCGCCGCCGTACCGACGCGGTCCCGATTCGCATCCCGGGCTGGAGCTCGACGGCGCCGCAGAGCGCGTCCCGCGGATCCTCCCGCGGAAGGTACGCACCGACGGCGAGACCGGCCGTGTCCGTCGAGGTCATGTCCTTCGCCGAGTGGATCGCGGCGTCGATTCGCCCCTCGAGCAGCGCCTCCTCGAGCTCCTTGACGAACACGCCACGCTCACCGATCTCCCCGAACGGCCGCCGCCGGTCGCGGTCGCCGGCGGTCGTGATCGGGACGAGCGCGATTTCGCGCCCCGGGCGACGGAGGTGCTCCGACGCGAGCGAGGCCTGCGTCAGCGCGAGCCGGCTGCCGCGCGAGCCGACGCGCAGGAGCATCAGGGCGTCTCGTCGAGCCCGAACAGGTGGCGCACCGCCTCGGCATAGCTGCCGCCGTTCGCGCCGGCGGCCGCCTCCTTCAGCCGCACCGTCGGCAGGTGGAGCAGCTTGTCGACGATCCGTGCGGTCACCGACTCGACCGCGGCGTGCTGGTCCTCCGAGAGCCCGAGCCTGTTCCTGGCCCGTTCGAGCTCGGCTGCACGAACCTCCTCGGCCCACGCGCGCAGCGACGCGATCTCCGGAACGACCTCGCGGGAGGCGTGCCACTCGCGGAACCGCTCGGCCTCGGCGGCGACGATCGACTCCGCGCGTGCCGCCTCGCGGCGACGGCCGGCGAGCCCGGCGGCAACGACCGACTCGAGGTCGTCGATGTCGTAGAGGAAGCAGCCGTCCAGATCGTGGATCTGCGGGTCGAGGTTGCGCGGGACGGCGAGGTCGATCAGGAACAGCGGACGGCCCTTGCGGCTGCGCAACGCCCCCTCGACGCCCTCGCGCGTAAGCGTGCGCTCGGGCGCGCCCGTAGCAGTCATGAGGACGTCGACCTCGACCAGCCGGCCGGCAATGCCGTCGAGCGAGATCGCCTCGCCGCCGAAGCGACCCGCGAGCTCGCGCGCGCGATCCTCGGAGCGGTTGGCGACGAACGCGATCGACGCGCCGCGCGCAACGAGGCTCCGCGCGGCCAGCTCGGCGACGTGCCCGGCGCCTGCGAGCAGGACGCGGCAGCCGGCCAGGTCGCCGAACACCTGCTGGGCGAGCGCGGCCGCGGCCGACGAGACGGATGAAGGGCTCTCGCCGATCGCTGTCTCGGCCCGCACCTTCTTCCCGGCGTGGAGCGCCTCCCGGAACAGGCGGTCGAGGATCGGCCCCGGCGCGCCGGCCTCGTATGCCTCCCGCACCTGCCCCAGGATCTCGCCCTCGCCCGGAACCATCGAGTCGAGCCCGGCGGCGACCCGGAAGAGGTGGAGCGCCGCCGCCTCGTCGTGGAGCCGGTAGACGGCCCCGCGAAGCTCCTCCTCGGACAGGTCGCTGACGTGAGCGAGCGCGGCGAGCGCGCGAGACTCGGCGTCGTCGCCGACGAGGTAGAGCTCGGTGCGGTTGCAGGTCGACAGGCAGACGGCCTCGCCCTCAGCCGCGAGCTCGCGCGCGAGCTCCGCCGCTTCGGGCAGCGGGACGAACGCGCGCTCGCGCACCGCGATCGGCGTGGACTGGTGCGAGAGGCCGACGAGGGTGAGGTTCACGAGAAGTGGGTCACCTGGAGTCCGAGGCGCGCGACGATCACGAACGCGAACCCGACGAGCGCGAGGTAGGCGGCGCGGCGGCCGCGCCACCCGGCCTCGTACCGCATGAACAGGTAGAGCGCGTAGACCGCCCAGGTTCCGAGCGTGACCGCCATCAGCGCATCTATCAGCCGCGCCGTCCCGGCGCAGGCGGACAAGGCCGGCAACTATCCCGATCGTCAGCGCCGGCAGCGCGACGGCGATCGTCCGGCCGGTCAGCGTCTCGAGCGTCAGGAGCGACGGGGCCCGGCCGAGCAGCCCAGCCGGTTTCCGGTGCTTCAGGCGGCTCTCCTGCCACAGGTAGAGGCCGGAGAGCGCGGCAGCCAGGGTGAAGGCGGCGAACGCGAACGAGAGCAGGCCGACGTGGAGGACGAGGAAGACGTTCGAGTACTGGCTGCCGCCGCCCTCTCCGGTGCCGCCGCCGACGCGGGCGAGCACGAGCAGCGCCGCGGCCAGCGGCATCACCGCGAGGCCGAGCAGCCGGTAGCGCGTCCGGCAGCCCCAGATCAGGTAAACGGTGACGACGAGCCAGACGAACAGGTTCAGCGACCCGGCCCATGTCGACCACGGGAAGCCCTCGGCCTGTGTCGCCTGCCAGATCAGCAGCGCGGTCTGGAGCAGCCACCCGAGACGAACGCCCCAGGTCGCGAGCCGCCCGGCCGTTCCGGGCCGCCGCACGTCGCCCGCATAGGCCAGCGCGGCTTCGCCGTACGCGAGGAGCGCCGGCCAGAAGAGGAGCTCAGCCACCGGCCCGCCTCTTCGCAAGCTCGGCGAGCTCGCCGACCTGGCGCTCCAGGCGCGTCAGCTTCAGCGCCATGATCACAAGGTAGAGCAGCACGAACGCGAACACGACCAGGTAGGCCGCGGCGACGTACTTCTCCTCGTTGCTCATACCCGCTCCGGCACCGGCAAAGCCGGCGCCTCCGCTCCTTTGCCGCCTCCGTCGAGCCTACGGCGGCCACTCATGCGAGCAGCTCCCGCAACTCGCGCAGCCGCTGGTCGAGCCGTTTACCGAGCAGCTCGACCCGGTAGAGCGCGGCGGCCAGGGCGAGCATCGCCGCCAGCGAGACCAGGAACGTGAAGAACTGCGAGCCGGCCATCTGAGGCCCGTGCTTGTTGAAGGCGACCGGGTGGATGTAATTCTCGGCGAGGCGGATCGCGAGCAGGCTGATCGGGATCAGCACGACCCCGAAGAGCGCGTAGACCGCGCAGAGGTTCTCCCGTTGCGGCCCGGCTTCCAGCGAGTAGCGGAGCATGAAGTAGGCCGAGTAGAAGAGAAAGAGCACGAGAAAGAGGACGAGCTGGCGCTCGCTCCAGGTCCACCACACGCCCCAGCGGAACTTCGCCCAGAGCGAGCCCGTGATCAGCGTCAACGCGCCGAAGATCACGCCCTGGTGGATCGCGACGTAGCTCTCGAGGTCGGCGCCCGGCTTGCGCTTCCAGAGGACCATCAGTCCCTTCCAGGCACCCCAGCCGAAGCACGCATAAGCCGTGAATGCGATCGGGACGTGGAAGTAGAAGATCTTCTGATTCAGCCCGTCCTCGTCCACGGGCGCGTAGAAGAAGATCAGCGCGATCGACGCGCAGAGCAGCACGGCGGCGAGCCCGGCCAGTGCCGGAACCTGGTTATTCCGTAACCACATACTCAAAAGAGGCCCATGAAATGATCGCAAAGACGGCGTCGTAGAGCGCCAGAAACCCGAGATACCGGCCCGGTTCGTCGGTGACGCTGGCGCCGACGCCCCCGACCACGATCGGGATCGCGAGCGGGAGGAAGAGGAGCGGCAGGAGCAGCTCCCGCGCACGGCCGGCGATCGCCATCGCGGCCAGCACGGTCCCGACCGCGCAGATTCCCAGGTCGGCGAGAGCGACTCCGGCGACGGTTGCTCCGTCGATCCCGGAGAAGAAGAGCGCGAACGCAGGGAGTGCGACCAGCTCGGCGACGACGAGGAAGCCGAGTACCGAGATCGTCTTGGCGAGCCAGATCGCGCTCCGGTCGCAGGGCGCCAGCAGCAGGCCGTCGATCAGGCGCTGCTCCCGCTCCGCGACGAACGCGCGGGTGAGCCCGAGCAGCGCTGTGAAGACGATCGCCACCCAGAGCATTCCTTTCGCGGCGAGCTCGCTGCTCTCGGCCGGCAGCGCGAAGTGGAAGACGACGAGCGCGGCGACGACGAAGAGCAGCATCGCCGGCACGGTGCTGCGCGCGCGTAGCTCGAGCTTGAGGTCCTTGCGCGCCAGAACGGCGACGTCCGTGAAGTAACGGCTCATGCGAACGCCATCCGGTCGGTGGCGAGCTCGGCGACGCGCTCCGGGTCGTGGGTGGTGACGACGAAGGTCGCCCGGGGGCGAAGCTCGGCGAGCTCCCGGTCGAGGAGCGCAGCCCCGTCCTCGTCGAGCGCGCTGAACGGCTCGTCGAGCACGAGCAGCTCGGGGTCGTGGAGGAGCGCCCGGCAGAGCGCGAGCCGCTGAAGCATCCCGCGCGAGAACGTGTCGGCGCGCCGGTTGCGCACGTCCCAGAGGCCGAAGCGCTCGAGCAGCATCCCGATCCGCTCGCGACGCTCGGGCACGCGGTAGAGCCGGCCGTACAGGTCGAGGTTCTCGAGGGCGGTCAGCTCGCGGTAGACGAGCGGCTCGTGCCCGAGGAAGCCGACGCGCTCTCTCGGCACATCGACGTGCAGCTCACCCGCGGTCGGGACGAGCAGGCCTGCGATCAGACGGAGCAGGGTGGTCTTCCCGGAGCCGTTCGGCCCGGTCACGAGCAGGAAGCCGCCCCGCGCGAGATCGAGGTCGACGCCGTCGAGCACCCGCTTCTCGCCGAACCGGCGGCCGAGCCCACGCGCCTGGATCACTGCTTCCCTCCTTTAAGGCGTACCCGGCCTCCTCCCCACCGCAAGCGTAGTGGGAAAACGCGCACGTGTCCGTGCCCGGACTGTCCAGAGAGCGTCACGACGCGAGCGCGTCACCGAGCACGAACAGGAAGAAAGTGACGCTGATCACGCCGTTCATCGTGAAGAACGCCGCGTCCAGGCGGCGCAGGTCGCCGGGGCGGATCAGCGAGTGCTCGTAGGCGAGCAGCGTGGCGACCGCGGCGACGCCGAGCCAGTACAGGACGCCGACGGGCAGGCCGAGACCCACGGCGACGAGGAAGCCGACAGTCGCGAGGTGCATGGCGCGCGCCCCGAGGAAAACGCCGCGCTCGCCCCAGCGTGTCGCCCACGAGTGCAGCCCTTCAGCGCTGTCGATCTCGACGTCGAAGAGCGAGTAGAAGAGATCGAACCCCGCGACCCAGACTGCAACGGCGCCGCCGAGCACCCAGGCCTGCCAGGGCAGGTCGCCGCGGATCGCGACCCAGGCACCGATCGGGGCGAGCCCGTCGACGGCGCCGAGCCACAGGTGCGCGAGCCAGGTGACGCGCTTGAGGTACGGGTAGACGACGAAGCCGACTACAGGGATCGGCCACAGCCAGCGCACGACCGGGTCGAGCTGCCAGACCGCGACGAGGAAGAGCGCAAGCGACGCGAGGCAGAAGAGCACGACCTGGAACGTCGTCAGGCGCCCCGCCGGTAGCTCCCGCCCGGCGGTCCGCGGGTTGCGCGCATCGATCTCCGCGTCGACGAGCCGGTTCAGCGCCATCGCCAGCGACCGGGCGCCGACCATCGCCAGCGTGATCCAGAGCAGGTCGTGCGCCGAGGGGATTCCGTCGACGGCGAGCAGCGCGCCGACGTATGCGAACGGCAGCGCGAAGACCGTGTGCTCGATCTTGACGAGCGAGGCGAAGCGACGCGGAAGCTCGACCGTGCTCATCGCCCCGCTCCGGCGCCGGCAAAGCCGGCACCTCCGCTCTCTGAGAGCTCTGTCAAGCCTTCGCCCATGGTCATGTCTGCTCGTGGCCGCCCTGCTCGCCGGCGAGCAGTTCGAGCGCGTGGCCCAGAGCGGGCTTCAACACGGCGAAGCCGTCGCGGCACCCGCCGGGCGAGCCGGGAAGGTTGACGACGAGCGTCGTCCCGACGACCCCCGCGAGCCCGCGCGAGAGAAGTGCGTGCGGTGTTTTCGCGATCGAGTCGGCGCGGATCGCCTCGGCGATGCCGGGCGCGGCGCGGTCGAGCACCGTCATCGTCGCTTCCGGGGTGACGTCACGCGGCCCAAGGCCCGTTCCGCCCGTCGTCAGGACGAGCCGGGCGACACCCGCCAGCTCCGAGATCGCGCCGGCGATCACCTCGCGCTCGTCCGGTACCACCCGCCGCTCGACGTCATAGCCCTCGCCGGCAAGCAGCTCCTCCAGCACGGCGCCGCTCTTGTCCTCGCGCGTCCCCTGCGAGACCCCGTCGGACACCGTCAGGACTGCCGTCTTCACCTGTTCCCCGTCTCCGTCGAGCCTACGGCGGCCTCCTTCGTCTTTTCGAGCAGCCGCACGCCCTCGACGCTCATCTCCTTGTCGATCGCCTTCGCCATGTCGTAGACGGTCAATGCAGCGACGCTCGCGGCCACGAGCGCCTCCATCTCCACGCCCGTCTGCGCGGTCGTCTCGGCGGTCGCCCGGATCTCGACGGCGGCGTCGCCGACGTCGAGCGAGACCTCGATGTGCGAGAGCGGCAAGGGATGGCAGAGCGGGATCAGCTCGGCTGTCCGCTTCGCGGCCATGATGCCCGCGAGCTGCGCGGTTGCGAGCGCGTCGCCCTTTCGGCAGCTCTCGCAGCCGCCGCGCCGTCTCCGGCGCCATCGTCACGGTCGCCGCGGCCACGGCGCGCCGGCGCGAGAGCGGCTTGTCGCCGACGTCCACCATCCGGACGTCGCCCGCCTCGTCAACATGCGAGAGCTCGGTCACCCGGGGAACGTTAGCTCCGGGCGACGGGCGAGACCGCGTCGAGGTCGGCCAGCTGGGCCGAGAGCCAGCGCTCGATGTCGTGCTCCCGCACGTGCGCGCGGATCGCCTCGATGCGGGCCCGGCGGTCCGCCGGGGACAGCTCCAGCGCGGCATGGATCGCCTCCGCCTGCCCGACGACGTCGAACGGGTTGACGACGAGGCTCCACTCGGCGAGCTCGTCATGGGCGCCCGTGTTCTCGGAGAGCACGAGCACGCCGTCGCGCTCGTTGACGAGCGGCGCTTCCTTGGCGACGAGGTTCATCCCGTCGAAGATCGCGTTGACGAACAGGACGTCGTAGCGCTTGTACGCGGCGAGCGAGCGCGGGAAGTCGTCCCGAACCTCGAGCACGATCGGCTGCCACGCGTCGGACCCGAACCGCCGGTTGACCGTGCGTACCGCCGACTGGATGTCATCGAGGTACGCGGCGTACTGCGGAATGTTCTGCCGGGAGGGGTCGAGCAGCGCGAGCATCGTCACCCGGCCGCACGCCTCCGGATGCCGCTCGAGGTAGAGCTCGAACGCCTGGAAGCCGCGGACGATGTTCTTCGACGGATCCGTGCGATCGACGCGGACGATCAGCCGCTCGCCGGGGATCTCCTCGAGGCTGCGCTCCTCGGCGCGCACCTCATCGCTGTCCGCGAGCTCCTCGAACTCGGCCGGGTCGACCGAGATCGCATGGGCGGTGACGAGCGTCCGCCGCCCAGTCGTGCTCGACCGTGCGGAGCTCGTGGTCGACCTCCGCGCCGAGGATGCGGGCCGCCGAGACGAGGAAGTTCTCGCGCCAGCGGTCGGTGTGGAAGCCGACCACGTCGTTCGCGAGCAGCCCGTCGTGGATCGCCGCCCTCACCGGCTCCGGCAGGACCGTCCAGTAGTCCGGGCCGGGCCAGGGAATGTGCACGAAGTGCGAGAGCAGGGCGTCCGGCCGGGCGTGGCGGACGAGACGCGGCGCGAGGTAGAGGTGGTAGTCGTGGAACCAGACCGCGGCGTCGGGCTCGCGGTCGAGCTCCTCGAGAACGGCTTCTGCGAAGGACTCGTTCGCCTTTCCGTAGCTCGACCACGCGTCGTGGAGGCGCTCATCAGTGACCGGCTCCTCGACGAGATTCCAGAGGTAGTGCTGGAGGAACCAGAGCATCGGGTTCGCGAACCGGTTGTAGAAGCGATCGAAGGTCTGGTGATCGTGCGTAACGAGGCGCAACCGGTAGATCTCGCCGGCGCGGCCGGTGCCCTCGAGCGCGCCGCCGCCGGCCTCGGCCGCCACCAGCGCGGTCCTCGTCGGTCATCGCGCTCGCCACCCAGGTGACGTCGTGATGGGCGACCAGCGGCCGCAGCGCCGTGACGAGGCCGCCCTGGCCGCGCTGCTCGATTCGCTCGCCCCCATCGCCTCGCCGGTAGGAGACCGGGCCGCGGTTCGAGACGACGATCAAGTTTCCGTCGGGCTTCCACGGTCGAAGCCTAGCCCGGTGCGAGAGCCGGGAAGCTCGGGCTAGGGGAGCTTCTTGACGAACCGGAGGCGCGAGCCCCCGCCGTTCCGGCTGCCGAGCTCGAACTCATCCGAGAGCGACCTGATGATCGCGAGCCCGAGGCCGCCCTCCGTCAGCTCGCTGCTCTCCTCGCCGTCGGCCTCGAAGTAGTCGAAGCCCGGGCCGTCGTCGCTGACCTCGATCTCCAGGTAGTCGGGCTGAAGGTTGTAGTCAATATCGACAACACCAGCGCGCCCGTCCCGGTACGCGTGCCGGACCGAATTCGAGCAAGCCTCCGTCAGCGCGAGCTTGAGGTCGGCGAGCGTCTCGTCGGAGAGCTCACGCAGCCGCGACAACCCGGTCAGAGCCAGCCGCCCGAGGGTGATGTACTCCGCCCGCGCCGGAATCCGCAGGTGGACACGGTGCCCGGCGCCGTCCGAGCGGGAGTCCAGCGAGTGGTGGGTTGTGCCCGGTGCGCCCATGATCCGAGGAAAAGCTGCTCCTTTCTACCGGATTCATCGGCCGTGCGGATCGGCCCTTACATCCTCATAACCGGCGCGGCCGACCTCTAACGCGCGTCCGGGTTTCCGGGCCGCGTCCCGAGCACGACCCGCACCCGGCGGCGCGTTCCGTCACGAACGATCGTGAAGGTCGAGACCTGGCCGGGCCGAAGACGTTCGGAGACCGTCCGCACGACGTCGTTCGCGCCGCGAACGGGCGAGCCGTCAACGGCGACCAGCACGTCGCCGCCGTACGTGAAGGCGACGCCGTTGAAGTCGCGCTCGTCGGTTCCGCCACGTAGGCCCGCGCGGGCGCCGGGGCTGCCGGGCCGTACCGACGTGATCACCGCGCCGTTCTTGACCGGGTAGCCGAAGCGGCGGGCGATACCCGGAGTGAGGTCCTCGCTGGTGATCCCGACGTAGGCATACGAGACCTTGCCGTTTGCGAGCAGCTGGGCCATCGAGCGCTTCGCCGCGTTGATCGGCACCGCGAAGCCCACGCCCTCTGCGTTGCCGCTGTCGGTGCGGATCTGCGCATTGATCCCGATCACACGGCCCCGAGCGTCGAAGAGCGGGCCACCGGAGTTGCCGTGGTTGATCGGCGCGTCGACCTGGATCGCGTCGACGAGGTTGTACTGCGACGTGAGCGACTCGATCGAGCGCTGGGTCGCGGACACCACTCCGACCGCGAGCGAGTTCTCGTTCCCGAACGGGCTGCCGATCGCGGCCACCGGCTCGCCGACGACGACGCGGCTCGAGTCGCCGAGCGGAACCGGCGCCAGCGCGTGAGTCTTCGGGTCGACCTTGATCACCCCGACGTCGTCGAAGACGTCCCAGCCGACGATCTTCGCCGCGACCCGGTCGCGGTCTTTGAACTCGACGTAGACGCTGCTCGCGGGGGTCACGGCGCCGCCGCCCTCGCCCGCAGTCGTGACCACGTGCGAGTTGGTCAGGATCACGCCGTCGCCGGAGACGACGAAACCGGAGCCCTGCGCCGCGTTCGCCCCCGACCCCGAGCCGAACACGGAGTAGATCGTCACGACTCCGCCGGCCCTACCCTTGTAGATGCCCGCCGGGTCGAAGCGCGCGCCGAGCAGCGGCGTCACCCGCGGCGCATTGGCGACCTCTACGGGCGGCGGCGCCTCGCGGACGACGACCGTGTGGTCCTCGCCGTGCAGCCAGCCGGCCGCCCAGGCGACGAGCAGGACTCCCACGGCGCCGGCGGCGGCCGAGCAGGCGGCAATCACAGTGGTGGAGCGAGAACGCACTCGTCTCACTCTAGCCACACTTCCGTGACATGTTGTTGTCTAAAATGACGACGCATGCCCGGGCCCAAGTGTCAGGCACTCCTTTGCGGCCAGTTCTCGTCCGAAGACGAGTGTCTGACACTTGGCGCCTACGCGCCGTGTCGAGCAACCGTTTTCCCGGGAAAAGTCTGTCGCCTAGGCCGGGACGCGCTCGCGGCTCTCAACCGCAAGCCGCAGCGTGAACACGGTCCGCCCAGGAACGGACTCGACCTCCAGCGACCCTCCCATCGCGCGCGCCAATTCGCGCGCAATCGCGAGCCCAAGCCCGCTTCCCGACGACAACCGGCCCCCACCGCGGTAGAACCGCTCGAACACGTTCTCCACGTGCTCAGGCGGGATCCCGGGCCCGTCGTCCTCGACCGCGAGCACTCCTCCGCCGGCACGCACCCGCACCGTCGTCCCCGGCGGGGTGTGAACGAGCGCGTTCTCGACGAGGATCCGCCCGATCTGGAGCACCCGCTGCTCGTCGCCGAGCGCCTCGGCACCGTCCAGGGCCTCGAGCTCGACCGGATGCTCGCCGGACCGCGCGAGCACCGCGAACTCGTCGACGACGGTTTCCGCGACCTCCGCGAGGTCGACCGGCTCCCGCTCGACCTGAAGCTGGCCCGCATCCACGCGCGACAGGTCGAGCAGCTCCGTCGCGAGCTTCGCCAGCCGGTCGACCTGCTCACGCATCGTCTGGAGGAACTCACGCCGCGTCTCCTCGTCCAGCTCCTCCTCGGTCATCAGCTCCAGGAACCCGCCGAGCGAGAACAGCGGCGTACGCAGCTCGTGCGAGGCGTTCGCGATGAACTCGCGGCGTGCGTGGTCGAGCGCCGCCAGGCGAACGCGCATCCGGTCGAACGTGCGCGCGAGCTGGCCGACCTCGTCGGCGCCCGTGTCCAGGATCGGCTCGTCGAACTGGCCGGCCGCGATCCGCTCTGCCGCCGTCTCGAGCCGTCGGAGCCGCCGGGCGAAGAGCCAGGCGCCGATGTACCCCACTCCGAGCGCGCAGACAAGCGCGAGCACGCCGGCGATCAGCAGCCGCTCGCGGACGAAGCGAACCGACGAGAGCGCCTCGTGAAGCGGCGCCGAGACGAGCAGCACCGTGTTCGTGTGCGGCACTGGAGTAACGGCCTCCGCGTACCGGCTGCCGCGGCGAATCGCCTCGCCGCTCGCGGGGCGCCCGGTCGAGGCCGCCCGAAACGCAAGGCGGTCGCCTGCGACATCGGTCGACCGCGTCCCGCGCGAGTCCCCGACCACCACCAGCGCGCTCGGCGGGCCCGAGATAGTCGTAGATCACGACCCGCGCGTTCGCGCTCTCCGCGGCGCTGTCGAGGAAGTCCAGCCACCGAAAACGGTCGGCGGGCAACTCGCGCGCCAGACCGTCGGACGCGCCCTCCAACTGCGAGAGCCGCGAGTTGACCAGCCGGTTCTGAAGCGACGGGACGACGATCAGGTAGACGAGCCCGAGCGCGCCTGCGAGCACCACCAGGAGCGCCAGCCCCAGCCGTGCGCCGACGCCGCTGAAGCGGCTCATCGCTCCCTGAAGCGGTACCCCACCCCGCGCACGGTGAGGATGTAGCGCGGCTCGCCCGGATCGGGCTCCAGCTTCTCGCGCAGGTGCCGGACGTGAACGTCGATCGTCCGCGGCTCGCGGTACTCCGCACCGCCCCACAGCGCCGAGAGCAGCGACTGGCGCGAGAACACGCGCCCCGGCCGCGCCGCCAGCGTCCGCAGGAGCTCGAACTCGACGTAGGTCAGCTGAACCGGCGTGCCGTCGAGCTCGACCACGCGTCGCGCGGGGTCGATCCGGAGGCCGTCGATCTCGATCGTGGCCTCGTCGCGCGCCTCATAGCGCGGCGCCGATGCCCGCCGCAGCAGCGCACGGACGCGGCTGCGGAACTCCCGGATCGAGAACGGCTTGGTGATGTAGTCGTCGGCGCCGAGCTCGAGCCCGAGCACCTTGTCGAGCTCGTCGTCGCGGGCGGTGAGCATCACGATCGGAACCGAGCTCCGCGCGCGCAGCTGCTTGCAGACCTCGAGCCCGTCGATCTTCGGGATCATCACGTCCAGCACGACCAGGTCGACGTCCTCGGCGTCGAAGCGGGAGAGCGCCTCGTCACCGTCCCGCGCCTGGACGACGCGGTACCCGTCGCGTTCGAGCGGATAGGTGAGGAGCTTCTGAACCGACTCCTCGTCGTCGACGAGCAGGATGGTCGCTGAGTCCGCCATGGGGAGCCGACGAGGGGCCGATCTACTATAGCCCTCGTATCGCGACCCAACCGCCCACATCCCCTCAGGCGCGCACCCGGCGCCGGCGGCGGCGCGGCACGGCCGAGCGGCCGATCAACAGCCGGCTCTACCGCGGCACCTGGTTGATCGTCGGCCTACCGCTCCTGATCGTCGCCTTCAGCGTCGAGCGACCTGCCGCGCTCCCGGCGCCGACCCTGCCGCCGACCTTCGACGGCGCCGCAGCGATGTCGCTCTCCGGCGAGCTCTCGCGCCTCTATCCCGACCGCGCACCGGGAACGGCCGGGTCGCTCGGGGCGACTCGCTGGCTGATCGACAAGATGCGGCTCTACGGGTTCAAGCCGCAGGTGGACGGATTCAACGCGACGATCCCGGGCCGCGGCCGCGTGCTCCTCCGCAACGTCCTCTTCACCGCAGGCCCGCAGAACGCCGACGCGATCGTGGTCATGGCCCATCGCGACGACTCGGGCCTGGGCGCGGGCGCAAACGACAACGCGTCGGGCACGGCCGCCCTGATCGAGCTGGCGCGCGGGTACGCGGCCCCGACCGGCCCCGCGACCCAGCCGCCGGCCCCCAGCACCGTCTGATCTTCCTCTCCACCGACGGGGGTGCGTTCGGGGGGCTCGGCGCCGCCCACTTCGCGCAGCACTACCCGGACCGGAACCGGGTCCTCGCGGTCGTCAACCTCGACTCGATCGGCGGCAAGGGACAGCCTCGCCTCGAGGTGGCAGCCGACCAGCCTCGCTCGCCGGCCGCGGTCCTCGTCGAGAGCGCGGCCGCGCGGATCACCGAGCAGAGCGGGGCCGCGCCGGGCCGAACGAGCGCGCTCGGACAGCTGACCGATCTGGGCTTCCCCTTCAGCCTCTACGAGCAGGCGCCGCTCGTCGGCCGCGGCATTCCGGCGATCACGATCACGACCAGCGGCAACCGCCCACCGGCGTCGTTCGGGGACACTCCGGAGCGGCTGCACCGGAAGCAGGTGACGGACATCGGCCGCGCCTCGCAGGCGCTGCTCGGCTCGCTCGACGACGGCCTCGAGCTCGCCCACGGCACGCACAGCTACGTCTATCTCGGCAGCCGGCTCGTCCGCGGCTGGGCGATCGAGTTCGCACTGGTGGCGATGCTGCTGCCGTTCGTCGTCGTCACCGTCGACCTGTTCGCGCGCTGCCGCCGGCGGAAGATCCCCGTCGCGCCCGCCCTGCGGGCGTACCGCAGCCGGCTCGGCTTCTGGCTGTGGGTCGGGGCGATGTTCCTCTTCCTCGGCGTCGTCGGCGTCTGGCCCGGCGGCGCGCCGCACCCGATCAACCCGGAGACGGATCCGGCCGGCAACTGGCCGGCGCTCGGCCTGATCCTGCTGCTCGTCCTGCGCTGCCCCCGGCTGGCTCGTCTCGCGCAGCCCGGCTCGCTCCGCGCAAGCCGGCGACGGCCGAGGAGGAGCTCGCCGGCCACACCGCCGCGATGCTCGCGCTCGGCGTCGTCGCGCTGCTCGTCGTCGCCACGAACGCCTTCGCGCTCCTCTTCCTGCTGCCGTCGCTGCACATCTGGCTGTGGCTCCCGCAGGTTCGCGACCGCGGGCCGGGCGCGAGGCTCGCCCTGCTCGCCGCCGGACTGCTCGGGCCGTTCATCCTCGTCGGCTCGTTCATGTTCCGCTTCGGGCTCGGCCTCGACGCGCCCTGGTACCTTGCGGAACTCGTCGCGATCGACTACGTCTCGATTGTGGCCTTCCTTCTCGTCCTCTGCTGGCTGGCGGGGGCGGCGCAGCTGACCGCGATCGCGGCAGGCCGCTACGCGCCGTACCCGAGCGCCGCCGAGCGGCCGCCCCGCGGGCCGATCCGGAACAGCATCCGCGCGATCGTGCTCACCGCGCGCTCGCGGCACCGCGCAACCGCGAAGGACGACGAGGCGTTGGAGCTCGTAGATGGCTCGCGCGGCCCGGATCACCGGAACGCTGATGATCGTCGCCGGCCTGTGCTCGGTCGCCTGGGCGCTGCTCGTCTGGCAGTGGCAGGACCCGTTCACCGCCGTCTACACGAAGTACCAGCAGCACAAGCTGGCCTCGACCTTCGCCCACGAGTTCGCGGACTACCGGCCGCCCGACGCCGCGCGGCAGACCACCTCGAGCGGCGCGCCGGAAAGACCGACCGCGCCCGGATCGCCGCGGCGGCCAGGGCCTACCGGCTTTCGCTCCACGAGGGCAAGCCGGTCGGACGAATGATCGTCCCGCGGCTCGGGCTGAAGTCGATCGTGGTCAACGGCACCGGGCACGACGACCTGACGAAGGGCCCGGGGCGGGAGCTGCATACCTTCATGCCCGGGGAGAACGAGCTCGTCTACGTCGCCGGCCACCGCACGACGTACCTCGCGCCGTTCGCGAAGATCGACCAGCTGAAGCCGGGCGACCCGGTGACGTTCGAGCTGCCGTACGGCACCTTCCACTACGAGATCACGGGGCACAGGATCGTCGACGCCCACGACCTCGCGGTGCTGCGGTCGCACCACCACGAGCTGCTCGTGCTCCAGGCCTGCCACCCGCGGTTCTTCGCGACGCACCGCTACCTCGCGTACGCCCGGCTCGTCCGCGTCGAGCCCCGTGACGGGCAGCCGTACTCGGTCGGCTCGAGCGGCCCGGTTACCTAGAGCGGGAGGTACCGAACGGACTCGCCGGCGGCGAGCTCGCCCTCGCCGCGCGGGACGAGCACGAGCGCGTCCGCCTCGGCGGCGCGCACGATCATGTGCGACTCCTGGCCTGTGACCGGTGAGAGCACGATCCCGTCGTCGGTGACCTCGGTGCGGGCGCGCATCAGATCGTCGCGCCCCGGATTCCGCGACGACGGTCTCGGCCAGGCGGCCGGCCGAGAACCTCGGGCCGGGGTCGGCGGCCCCCTGCAGCGCGAGCACTGCCGGGCGGACGAAGAGCTCGCAGCCGACAAGTGTCGAGACCGGGTTCCCGGGGAGCCCGAAGACGAGCGTCGGTCCCACGGACGCCGAACGACACGGGCTTTCCGGGCCGCACGGCGACGCGCCAGAACACCTCCTCGACGCCGAGCTCGGCCTCGATCCGCCGCACGAGGTCATGCGGCCCGACCGAGACGCCGCCCGAGGTGACGAGGACGTCGAACTCGAGTCCCGCCTCCAGCGCCTGCCGGTGCGCGTCCTCGTCGTCGGCGACCGCGTCGAGACGCGTCACCTCGGCACCGGCTGTTGCGAGCTGGGCGGCGACCATCACTCCATTCGCCTCGTAGACCTCGCCGGGGGCGAGCGCAGAGCCGGGCGCGCGGAGCTCCGTTCCCGTGGCCAGTACCGCCACCCGCGGGCGCCGGCGCGCAGACGACCTCGGCGACCCCGGCGGCCGCGAGCGCGCCGATCTGCGCCGGGCCGAGCCGAATGCCCGCGGCAGCGACGACAGCGCCGGCCGAGACGTCGCGGCCCGGTTCACGTACGTTGGCTCCCTGGGCAACAGCAGTAGAGACCTCGATGCTGGTTGTCCTTCTCGACAACCAGCTCGTGCTGGATGACAGCGTCCGCGCCCTCGGGGACGAGCCCGCCGGTCGCGATCCCCATCGCCTCACCGGCCTCGAGCGCCCGTCGGCGCAGGCGTTCCGGCGGCGATCCGATGGACGACCGGCAACTCTCCCGGCGTGTCCTCGGCGCGCAGCGCATAGCCGTCCATCGCGGAGTTCCGGAAGGGGGGCAGGTCGACGACCGCCCGCGCGGGCTCGGCCAGGAAGCGGCCCGCCGCCTCGGCGAGCGGCAGCGTCTCCGCGGCAAGCGGGCGCGCGCGCCCGAGCACGAGCGCCTGCGCCTCGGAGAGCGAAAGGATCTCCTCCACCGGCGGCATACGCTACCGCCGTGAGCGACCAGGTCATCGCCGGCCGCTACCGGCTCGACGAGCGGCTCGGCGGCGGGGAGACGGCCGAGGTCTGGGCCGCGACCGACCTCGAGCTCGACCGGAAGGTGGCGGTCAAGCTGCTCGCGCGTGAGGCCGACCCGCAGCGGTTCCGGCGCGAGGCGCACGCCGTCGGCGCGCTCGCGCACCCGAACATCGCCACGCTCTACGACTACGGCGAAGCCGGCGAGCGGCCGTTCATGGCCTTCGAGTTCCTGCCCGGCGGGTCGCTGGAGGAGCGGCTCGCCGGCGGGCCGCTGGCCGACGAGGAGGCCGACCGGGCCGCCCGGGACATTGCCGCCGGGCTCGCCTTCGCCCACGCGCACGGGGTCCTCCACCGCGATCTGAAGCCGGCAAACGTGCTTTTCGACGCCTCCGGCAACGCGAAGCTCGCGGACTTCGGGATCGCGCGGGTCGCCGACGAGTCCGGCCTGACCTCGGCCGGGACGGTGCTCGGCACTGCGTCGTACCTCGCGCCCGAGCGCGCCGCCGGCGACAACGCCACGCCCGCGAGCGACGTCTATTCCTTCGGCGTCGTCCTCTTCCGGATGCTCACCGGACGCCTGCCCTTTGAGTCCCGCAACGCACTCGAGCTCGCGGCGATGCACCGTGAGCGGCCGCCGCCCTCGGTCGCAGACTTCCGCGACGATCCGCCCGCGCGGCTCGAGAGCCTGACCTTCGCCGCGCTGGCCAAGAGCCCATCCGACCGGCCGGCGGACGGCGCGGCGCTCGTCGCCGAGTTGGGGCCTGCGCCGCGCCTACGACGCGGGTAGGCTCGCGCCCGTGATCTCCGTCGTCGTTCCTGTTTTCAACGAGGAGCGGAGCGTCGCCCTCCTCGTCGACGAGCTCGACTCGGCGCTTCAGCCGCTGGCGACGCCGTGGGAGACGATCTTCGTCGACGACGGCTCGACCGACGGGACCTTCGCCGCGCTCACCCGGCTGCACGCCGCCCGCGACGACGTGGTCGTCGTCCGGCTGCGGCGCAACTTCGGCAAGGCCGCCGCGCTCGCCGCGGGGTTCGCCCAGGCTCGAGGTGACGTGATCGTCACCCTCGACGGCGACCTCCAGGACGACCCGGCCGAGATCCCGCACCTGCTCGCCAAGCTCGACGAGGGCTTCGACCTCGTCTCGGGCTGGAAGTCGAATCGGCGCGACCCGCTGCGCCGCCGGGTGCTCTCGCGGATCTTCAACGCCGTCACCGGGTGGATCTCGCGGCGTGCACCTGCACGACATGAACTGCGGGCTGAAGGCCTACCGCGCCGAGGTGGTGCGCGGCCTCCGGCTCTACGGAGAGCTGCACCGGTTCATCCCGGTGCTGGCGCAGAACAGCGCGGCTTCCGGGTCGCCGAGCTGCCGGTGAACCACCGCCCGCGCGAGCACGGCCGCTCGCGCTACGGGCTCGAGCGGTACCTCCGTGGCTTCCTCGACCTGCTCACGGTCTCGTTCCTCGGCCGCTACCGGAACCGGCCGCTCCACCTCTTCGGCGGGGTCGGGCTTGACGCTCTCGTTCGCCGGGACCGGGATCCTGATCTACCTGACGATCGACAAGATCCTCGGGAACGCGATCGGCCAGCGGCCCCTGCTGATCCTCGGCGTCCTGCTCGTCGTCGTCGGCATCCAGGTCTTCTCGCTCGGGCTGATCACCGAGCTGATCACGAGCCACCACGAGGAGCGCTCGACCGACCGCGAGCGGTCCGAGGCGCTCGTCGAAGAGACCCTCTCCTGAGGTCGCTCGCCTGCGGCTCGCTCCCGTGGTGGAACCATGAGAGGTCTCTGCTACTTCGGCGACCTACGAGCGGGCGTACCCTCGCAACGCGCAGGTGATCTCGTGCCTCCGGCGCGCCGGCGTCGAGGTCGCCGA
This sequence comes from uncultured Actinomycetes bacterium, assembly GCA_963779025.1. Taxonomy (GTDB): domain Bacteria; phylum Actinomycetota; class Thermoleophilia; order Gaiellales; family Gaiellaceae; genus DATBLE01. Next base: position 63,570 of record CAVZWR010000019.1, on the reverse strand, counting down.
GCGGCACGTGCCGGTGTGGGAGGGGCAGGAGCACAAGTGGAGCGCGGGGCCGTCGGCGGCGCTCCGGCTCGCCGGCGCCGAGGCGCGGCTCCTCTCGCGGCCGCGCGAGCCGTTCGACGCGCTGCTCGTCGGCTACCCCGGGCATCTCGACCTGCCCGCGGCCCGCCGCGCCGCCGGCTCGCGGCCGGTCGTCTTCAACCCGCTCGTCTCGCTGTCGGACACGCTGGTCGGCGACCGCGCCCGCTTCCAGCGCCGGCGGCCTCGGCCGCCCGGGCGCTGCGCGCGATCGACCGTCATGCGCTGCGGGCCGCCGACCTGGTGGTCTCCGACACCGCCGCGAACGCCGAGCTCTTCCGCTCGCTCGGCGCGGGGAAGGTGGCGGTCTGCTTCGTCGGCGCCGAGGAGCGCGTCTTCGAGCCGGGGTGGGTGCCGGAGGCGGCCCGCGCGCTGTTCGTCGGGAAGCTGATCCCGCTGCACGGGCTCGAGACGATCCTCGCCGCCGCGCGGCTCGCGCCCGACCTGCGGTTCCGGATCGTCGGGAGCGGTCAGCTCGACCAGCTGCTCGCCGACCGGCCGCCGAACGTCGAGCACGTGCCCTGGGTCGAGTACGAGCACCTGCCGGACGAGCTGCACCGCGCCTCCTGCGCGCTCGGGATCTTCGGCACGTCGGCGAAGGCCGCGCGCGTGATCCCGAACAAGGTCTTCCAGGCGCTGGCCTGCGGCACGCCGGTCGTCAGCGCCGACACGCCCGCCGCGCGAGAGCTGCTCGAGCGACGGGAAGAGCGCGCTGCTCGTCCCGCCCGGCGACCCCGACGCGCTGGTCGCGGCGATCCGCCGCGTCACACCGGAGATCGGCGCCGGCGGGCTCGCCGCCTACCGCGAGCACGCGAGCGAAGAAGTCCTCGGCGCGCGCTGGCGTGAGCTGATCGAGGCGTTGCTTTGAGAGCGAGGCCGCTCCTGTACGCGGCGATCGCCGCCTACGCGGCCGGGTTCGGCTCCCTCTCCGATCCTCCGCCACCGCGCGTTCAACACCGGCCGCTACGACCTCGGGAACATGGTGCAGACGGTCTGGAACACGGCACACGGCCACTTCCTCCAGATGACGAGCGGCGACGGGCGGCAGATCTCGCGGCTCGCCGCCCACTTCGATCCGATCCTGGCCGCCTTCGCGCCGCTGTGGTGGATCTGGCCGAGCCCGGAGATGCTGCTCGTCGTCCAGGCGGTCGTGGTCGCGCTCGGCGCGCTGCCCGTCTTCTGGCTGGCGAACAAGCACCTCCGCAGCGAGCGCGCGGCGCTCGGGTTCGCGCTCGTCTACCTCCTCTATCCGGCGACGCAGTGGCTGACGCTGAACGAGTTTCACCCGGTCGCGCTCGCCACCCCGTTCCTGCTCTTCGCCTTCTGGTACCTCGACGAGGACCGGCTCGTCCCCTTCGCGGTCTTCGCCGTGCTCGCGATGACGACGAAGGAGGAGATCGGGTTCGTCGTCGCCGGGATCGGGATCTGGTACGCGATCCGGCGGCGCACGCTCGCGCGGGCGCGATCGTCGCCGGCGCCGGGGTGCTCGTCTCCGCGCTCGCGATCGCGGTCGTGATCCCGCACTACAACGCCGGCGCCGACTCGGCGTTCTACGGCCGCTACGACGCGATCGGCGGCTCCGCCGGCGGGATCGCGAAGACGGCGGTCACCCATCCCGTGGCGGATCCTCGAGCAGGCGTTCCAGGGCAGGGACGTCCACTACCTCCTCCACCTGCTCCTCCCGCTCGGCTTCCTGTTCCTGCTCTCACCCGTCGTCCTGATCGCGGCGCTGCCGGAGCTCGCTCTGAACGTGCTCTCGGCGACGTCGACGCAGACCTCGATCCACTTCCACTACACCGCGGGGGCGATCGCGCCGCTCGTCGCCGCGACGGTGCTCGGCGCGGCCGTGCTCGCCCGGCGGTTCCCGGCGCGGCAAGGTCGCCGTCGGCGCAGTGCTCGTCGCCCTCCTCGCGAGCTAGAAGATCGGCGCGATCCCGCTGTGGGGCGCGGTCCCGGGCGGCGAGGACTACCAGCGAAACGACTGGCGCGTGACCGCGCACGACCACGTCGCCGCGCATGCCGTCTCGCTCGTCCCGAAGGAGGCGGTCGTCAGCTCGACGAACGTCCTCGGCGCGCACCTGTCCGACCGGCGGCGCGTGCTCAGCCTGCCGAAGCTCGCCGACGCGACCTGGGTCGTCGCCGACGAGACGCGGTCGAGCTACGCCGACCGCTCGGCGCCGCTCCCGGCCGCAGCGGCGCTCGTCCGGCTGCGCCAGAGCCCGGACTGGAAGCTCGTCTTCTCGCGCGACGGCGTGCTCGTCTTCCACAAGAGGAACAGCGAAGAGCGCCACCAGCAGGACGTTCCGGGCCAGCAGCGGCCAGACCGGCCAGCCGATCGCCCACAGCTGCCGGTAGTGGAAGTACCAGCTCTGCGCCAGCGCGAGCGCGGCGACGAACAGCGCCCCGGCGGCGACTCCGCCGAACGGGACGAACGGGATCAGCCAGACGAGGTACTGCGGCGAGAGCACCTTCGCGAAGGCGAGCACGCCCGCGATCGCCGCTGCGAACGCGAGCTCGAGGCGGTCTCGACGGCGGTAGTAGCACGAGCCAGACCGCGGCGACCGCGAGCAGCGCCAGCAGCCGACGTCGCGTACCCGAGGGCATGCGGGAGACCCCCGGTCAGGTCCCGCGTCGCCGCCGGGTGCAGGCGCTTGACGACGTGCGCGTCGTAGGCGCCGAGCCGGTCGCCGGCGAGCAGCACGCTCGCGCCCAGGCTCTCGGCGTGCAGCCCGCGGCCGAGCTGGGCGCGGACGCTCTCCCAGACTCCGTGTGGCGAGAGCGCGACCCAGGGGACGACCAGCACCACCGCGACTCCGGCGAACGCCGCCAGGCCCGCGCCAGGCCGCCGCCCGCCCGAGCCGGACGAGCGCCAGCGGGACGAGGACCAGCGCGTACAGCTTCACCGCGAACGGCCGCGCCGAGCAGCCCGAGCGCAAGCGTCCCGCGCCCGTACAGGAGAGCCGCGAGCGCGCCGACCGTCAACAGCGCAGGCAACGCGTCGTAGGTGTTCAGCGAAACGGGGCCGAGCGCGATCGGCACGAGCGCGAGAAACGCGGCCGCGGCCGCCAGCTCGGGGACGCCCGCGCCGCGCCGGGCAAGCAGGAGGACGACCAGATAGATCGTCCCGACCGCGCAGAGCGTCATCAGCACCTTGAAGAGCGGGTCGTACCAGCCGCCCGGGCGCGAGCGAGGGAGCGGCGAAGAGCGGGATCGCCCCGGGCGGATACTCGACGAACACGTCCCGGTAGGGCAGGCGGCCGTCGAGCAGCGCATCGCCGTACTCGCGGTAGAGGTGGAGGTCCCGGAACTTCGCGCCCCGGAAGAGCCCGCCGCTCGGAACCGCGAGCGCGCCCAGCAGCAGCGGAGTCGCCAGCGCCGTCACGCGCAGCGCAACCCCGGAAGGCGAGCGCACCGTGAGGCCTACTGGACGGCGCGCCGACCGTGGTCGTTGCGGGAGGCTCGGGCGGCGGGGGCGGCGGCGCCGATGTCGTCACCGGCGGCGGCGCCACGGTGGGCGCGATCGGAGTCGGCGGCGGCGCGACCGTCTGGACCTCCTGGGTCGTCACCGGCGCCTCGGGAACGCTGACCTGCTGCTCGGTGGTCGTCTGCTCGGCGGTCGTCGCTGCCTTGGTCGTCGGCGTCGTGTCGGTCGTCGTCGAGGTCGTCGTCGAGGTGGAGACGTACTGGATCGCGTACTCGCCGCGCTGGAACGGCTTCCAGGTCGGGTAGGTCTTCGGCAGCGCGAAGTCCTGCCGAGGCGTGTACCGCACCGCGCGCTCCATGAACAGGCGCCAGATCTCGGCCGGGAAGCTGCCGCCGGCGACCGCGATCCCGTGCACGTTCTCCATCGGGATCTCGGCCTGCGGGTAGCCGACCCAGACCGTCGCCTCGAGGTTCGGGAGGTAGCCGCAGAACCACGCGTCGGCGTGGTCGTCGGTCGTGCCCGTCTTGCCGGCGGCGGGACGCCCGAAGTTCGCCCGCGTGCCCGTGCCGTAGAGGACGTTCTGCTCGAGGATCTTCGTCACGGTGTAGGCGACCCCGTCGGGGATGCACGCGGTGGCGCACCGGCTTGCCCCAGCCGGCCTGGTCGTCCTCCTTGCCGTTCGGGAGGATCACCTTGCGGATCGCCATCGGCTGGGAGTAGACGCCGCCGGCGGCGAGCGTGGCGTACGCCGAGGCCATGTCGAGCGGCGAGACGGCGTTCGAGCCGAGGCCGATGGACGGCACCGGCTGCGAGCGGGCTCTGCACGCCGAGCTTGTGGGCCATCGCCGCGACGTTCTCGGGGCCGACGTCGAGCGTCAGCTGCGCGTAGACGGTGTTGTCCGACTGGAGCGTCGCCTGCTGGATCGTGATCGGGCCCGAGTACGTGTGGCTGTACGTCGAGACGTCCCACGCCGGGATCGCCGGGTCGGGCTGGTACGTGAACGGCGCCGACACGTACGTCGAGGTCGCGGGGTTGATGCCCTGGTTGACGGCGGCCGCGAGCACGAACGTCTTGAAGGTCGAGCCGGCCTGCCGCCGCGCCTGGGCGACCAGGTTGAACTGGTTCTTCACGCGGCCGGGGTAGACAGCGGTCATCGCGCGGATCGCGCCGTTCGCGGGATTGATCGAGACGAGCGCGGCGGCGGGGTCGTTCTTCTCGTTCAGCGTCTGCGTGATCGCGTCGTGCGCCGCGCGCTGGAACGCCGGGTTGATCGTGGTGTAGACGCGCAGGCCGCCCGACTGGACGGTCTGGACGCCGTACTTCGCGATCAGCTGGTCGCGGACGAAGCTGAAGAAGTACGGCTCGCGGATCTTCGTGTACAGCCGGCCCGGGCTTCGAGGTGCAGGCTCCGGTCGGCGAGCGCGACCTGGAGCTGGTCGTAGGTGATGTCGTGGTTGACGTACAGCGCCTTCAGCACGTCTGCGCGCCGGGCGAGCGCGTCGTCCGGATGCAGCACCGGGTCGTACAGGGAAGGCGCCTGCGGGAGGCCGGCGACCAGCGCCGCCTGCATCATCGTCAGGTCCTTCGCCGGCTTCGAGAAGTAGGTCTGCGCGGCGGCCTCGACACCGTAGGCGTGGTTGCCGAAGTAGACCTGGTTCATCCAGGCGGCGAGGATGCGCTCCTTCGACCAGTTGCGGCTGAGCTTGATCGCCAGGCAGGCCTCTTTGATCTTCCGCTCGAACGTCCGCTCCCGGGAGATGTAGAGGTTGCGGACGAGCTGCTGCGTGATCGTCGAGCCGCCCTCGACGACCTTGCCCCTGTTCAGGTCGCGCCAGGCGGCGCGGACGATGCCCTCGTAGTCGACGCCGCCGTGCTGGTAGAAGCGGCGGTCCTCGACGGCGATCGTCGCCTTCACGATCCACGGGCTGACCTGCTTCAACGGCACCGGCTGGCGGTTGTGCTCCGCCGGGATCGACCCGAGCAGCGAGCCGTCGGCCGCGTAGACGAACGAGTTCGAGCCGATCGTCACCGGGCGCAGCGACGAGAGCGTGCAGCTGGACTTGAACGCGGAGGTCGCGCCGAGCGCGGTCAGGCCGATCACGAGCGGGATGCCGAACAGGACGATCGAGCACGATCACGACGGCGTTGCGCTTGCCGTGGCGGCGGCGGCGAACGCGCTTCCGCCGCTGACGGCCCCCGCCCTTCAGTAGATCGTCGAAAGCAGTGCGTTCCCTGCGCGTCATCGGTCGGTCTCCGGCCGATGACGGGGGAGGGGTTCAAGGGGAACCGGGAGGTTCCCCTGCAAGCATCGGCCTCTAAAAGAAGGGGGCTCGTGGGGGAAACATGCGCTTCCCCCACGGGAGCGAGCCGAAGGCGAGCGACTCATGCGTAGACGCCGGCTTCGCGGAGCCGCTTGTGGGCGCGCAGGCGGAGCTCGTGCTCGAGGCGTTCCGCGTCGGACGGATCGGACGCGAGCGCGCGCAGCGTGATCTGCGCGTTGCCCTCGATGCTGGAGACGAATGCCTCGGGGTCGCGCTCGCCCTCACAGGCGGACCGCAGCAGATCGATGACTTGATCGAGGTCGGCGCTCACTGGAACTTGCACGGTTATCTCTGCTCTCTGCGCCCGGTCGACGATCGTGGAGTTGCGGATGGTATCCGAGGCCAGTTTGTCGTTCGGTATCACGAGCCTGGTGTCGTCATCGGAGCGGACGAACGTGTACATGAGCCCGATCTCCTCGACGACGCCCATCGTGCTCCTCGACGACGATGTGGTCGCCGATCCGCAGCGGCTGGGTGAACGCGATCATGATGCCAGCAACGAAGTTCGAAAGCGTCCGCTGGGCGGCGAAGCCGAGGATGATCCCGAGGATCGCGCCGCTCGCGAGCAGCGTCCCCGCGACCGCCCGTACCTGCGGGATGATCAGCAGGCCGGAGAGCACCGCGATCGTGATGATCACCGCGACGATGCTCCGCCGTAGAACGCGGTAGCGCGTCGTCGTGCCTGCGGTCAGCTCGTGGCGCGCGATCCGGCGGTCGACGAGCCTCGCCACGATGACGCTGATGAGCACCACGGCGCCGAGGATGGTGAGACGTTCCCAGTAGGGCATCGCAACCGCCTATGTTCGACGCGGGCCGCGCGGATCCCTCACAACGGTCGGCGGCCTGCGTACCCGTCCTCGAGGCCGTGCCAGAAGGCGACCTCGTCCTCGCCGAGCTGCCAGCAGAGCAGAATGTCCTCGCCCGTCGCGCTTCGCCGGGAAGTCGACCAGGCCGGTGTCGAGGTCCTTGACGAGCACGCCCATCGCCTGGATCTCACCGATCGTCTCCGCGAGCGTCTTCGCCGCCTCCTCGACCGCGGTCTCCAGCGCGCCGAGCTCGGCCGGCGGAATGCCGCCGCCGTTGCCGGCGATGCGCTGCGCGACGTCGTCGCGCCGCTCCTGCGCTTCGTCGAGCGCGCGCTTTCCCTCGACCATCGCCTCGACCAGCGGCCGGACCTCGGAAAGCGCTGCATTTGCCTCATCGGCGGTGAAGACGCGCGGCGGCATCGAACTATGATCGCTGCTCGTGACCACGGGTCAAAGGCTTCGGGAACCGCGAGCGCGCCAGCGCCTCGCTGAGCTTCGGATCGGGCGAGCGCGAGGGCCCGCCCTCGAGATCTGGGCCTGGAGCCGCGCGGCGATCTGGGCCGGGGCGCTGTTCGCGTGGCTCGTCTTCGAGCCGAACCGCCATCCGCGCGCCGACCGCTGGGACGACCCGTCGCTGACCCGCGACCTCGGCTGGGTGACCGACGTCTGGGCGCGCTGGGACAGCGTGTGGTTCCTGCGGATCGCCGAGCACGGCTACGGCGCCGCGCAGCACGGGGTCGCCGCCGCCTTCTACCCGCTCTACCCGCTCACGCTCGCGGCGCTCGGGCGCGTGTTCGGCGGCCACTACGTTCTCGCCGGCATCGTGATCTCGCTCGCGGCGACGCTCGGCGCGTTCGCGTTGCTGTACCGCCTCGCCGAGCCGAAGCTCGGAGCCGACGGCGCCCGCCGCGCGGTCCTCTACCTCGCGGTGTTCCCGACCGCACTGTTCCTCCAGGCGGTCTACAGCGAGTCGCTCTTCCTCGTGCTCGTGCTCGCGGCGTTCCTGCTCGCCGAGCGCGGCCGCTGGCCGGCGGCGGGGGCGGTGACGGGCCTCGCGGTGCTGACCCGGATCGCCGGCGTCGCCCTGTTGCCCGCGCTGGCGGTCATGGCCTGGCGCCGGCCGCCCGGCGAGCGCCGCCGCGCGCTGGCAAGCCTCTGCCTCGCGCCGCTGATCTTCGCCGCCTACCCCCTGTACCTCGGGATCGCGCGCGACGACGGCTTCGCGTTCGCCCGCTCGCAGGGCTTCTGGAACCGGCACCTCTCGGCAGCCGGGCCGCTCGGCGGGATCTGGGACGGGTCGCGGGCGGCGTGGGCCGGCGTCCGCCAGCTCGTCTCCGGCTCGCACACGCACTACTACTGGTCACCGGTCCGGGACGCCGACCCGATGCGGGTCGCCGCGGTCAACCTGGAGGCGTTCGCGTTCCTCGTCCTGCTCGTCGTGCTGACCGTGATCGCGTGGCGGCGCTTCGGCGCCCCGTACGGTCTGTTCGCGGCCGTCAGCCTGGCGATCCCGCTGAGCGTGCCGAGCGAGCGCTGGCCGCTTGCTCTCGATGCCGCGATTCGGGCTCGTCCTGTTCCCCTGCTTCCTCGCGCTTGCGACCCTCGGCGGCCGCCCGCGCGTGCATACCGCGATCATCGTGGTGAGCTCGATCATGCTCGGCGTCGCCGTCACCCAGTGGGCCCTCTGGCAATGGGTCGCGTAGCGGCCCTCGTCGCCGTCGCGCTCCTGCTCGGCGCGACCGCCTGCGGCGAGCGCAAGGAGCCGACCGGCCCCGACGCCGGCCTCTACCCGGTGACGGTGACGACAGAGCGGCCGATCGTCGTCGAAGCCCCGGCCAAACGGATCGCCGTCCTCGACGCTGGAGCTGCGTCGATCCTCGACGGCCTCGGCGTCGGGCGCCGCGTCGTCCTGCGGGAGACCGACGGGAACGTCGACGTCCGCGCCGTCCGCCGGGCGCGGCCCGACCTGATCGTCGCCTCGCCGGACGCGAACGAGCGCGACCTCTCGCAGGCCGCTTCCAAGACCGGCGCGCGTCTACACCGCGCCCGGCGACTCGATCCGCCAGGTCGAGCGGGCGATCACCCAGCTCGGCCTGCTGACGGGCACCCCCGTCGCCGCGCGCCGACTCGTCCAGCGGATCGAGAATCGCCGCCGCCAGGTCGCCGATCGGCTGGCGCGGGTCGCGGACGTCAGCGTCTTCGTCGACACCGGCTTCCTGAACACCGTCCCCGACCAGTCGCTGATCGGCGACGTGCTGCGGGAGGCGCACGGGACGAACGTCTTCGGCTCGAACTCGGACGGCCGGCCCGGTGGACGTCGACGACTTGCTGCGCCTCGACCCGCAGGTCTACCTCGCGACCTCGGACGCGGAGGTGACGCTCAAGGACCTCCGCTCGGGACGCACACGCAAGCTCCGCGCGGTGCAGAACGGACGGTTCGCGATCGCCAACGCAGGCGCTGCTCCAGCCCGGCCCTCGCATCGGCGACGGCCTGATGCAGGTCGCCCGGCTGCTCCATCCGGATGCGTTTCGCTGACCTCGACGCCGTCACCGTCGACGGCTACGGCACGCTCGTCCGGCTCCGCGACCCGGTCCCGCTCTTCCTCGGGCAACTGGAGCGCCGCGGGCGTCGAGTCGACGCCCGAGGCAGTCGAGGCCGGGTTCGCCGCCGAGGTCGCCTACTACCGGCCGAACGCGCTGCACGGGCGCGACCCGAGAGCCTGGCCGCGCTCCGGCTCGAGTGCACACGGATCTTCCTCGAGGGCGCCGGCGCAGGTCTCGAGCCGGACTCGTTCGTGGACGCGTTCATGGACTCGATCGTGATGGAGCCGATCGAGGGCGCGTTCGAGGTCGTCCGAGCCCTCCGCGCGCGCGGGCTCGAGGTCGCGGTGGTTTCGAACTGGGACATCGGCCTGACCGAGCAGCTCGAGCGCCTGGACGTCGCGTCGCTCTTCACGGCGATCGTGACCACCGCCGAAGCCGGTGCCGCGAAGCCGGAGCCCGCCGTGTTCCGGCTCGCGCTCGAGCAGCTGGGGGTGGACGCCGGGCGCGCCCTGCACGTCGGCGACGAGCCTGGAGACGAGGACGGAGCGAGGGCGGCCGGGAATGCGATTCGCGCCCGCGCCGCTCGCGACCGCTTTCGAGGGCTGGTCGTGAACGCGACGTTCGACCGCGGCCGGCTCGTCGGCGTGGTCGATCCTGATCTCGGCTCTGGTGCTGCTCAGCTACGCGAGCCGTGCCTCCGGCGGGAAGCCGCCCGAGGACGCGGCGTACAAGTACACGACCGCAGTCGGAGGGGTCGTCCAGTACGGGATCATCCTCGCGATCGTCCTCGCGATCGCGAGGCCGGACTTTCGCCGGCTGCTCGCGCTGCGGGCGCCGACCTCCTACACCCGTGCGCTCACGACCGCGCTCGGCGTTTTCGTCGTCGTCTACGTGATCAGCGCGATCGTCTCGGCGTTCAGCGACCCGGGCCAGGAGCAGGGCCTCACGCCGGACAAGTGGGACTCGAGCCGCGCGACGCCTTACGTCGTCAACTTCCTGGTCTTCGTCGTCGTCGCGCCGGTGGTCGAGGAGCTGACGTTCCGAGGGCTCGGCTACTCGCTGCTCGAGCCGCTCGGGCGCAACGCGGCCGTCCTCTGGATCGGCGTCGCGTTCGGGCTCGCGCACGGGCTGCTCGAGGCGCTGCCGATCCTGATCGCCTTCGGCGCGGGCCTCGCGCTGATCCGGGCTCGGACCGACAGCGTCTACCCGGGGATGGTCGTGCACGGGCTGTTCAACGCGGTCGCCCTGATCGTCTCCGTGTCGACCTGAGCGCCGCTATATTCTTGGCGCCGTGCGCCGCGCGCTGATCGTGCTCGTCTCGCTCGCCGCGTGGCCCATGGCCGCGTCGGCCCAACCCGGGCAGGCGACCGAGCTGACCCTGACGGCGCCGAAGGCGACCACCTACCTTCACAAGGTGGACTTCGTCGGACGGCTCTCCCCGGCGGCGCAGGACGCGCGTGTCCGCCTGTTGAGGGGCAGCCGGCTCATCGCCTATGCGCGAGTGCGCGACAACGGCTTCTTCAAGATCCCGGTCGAGCTTGCAAGCCCGGGCCCCTTCCACGTCGCCTGGCTGACCGCGACGTCGAACGAGGTGACGGTACGGATTCGCCCGCGGCTCGACGTGAAGCTCGTCGGGACACAGGTCGCCGGCGCGCCGCTCCGGCTCGAGGCGGCGGTCACCCCCGCGGCCGCGGGGCCGATTCGCGTCCGCGTCGCCGACCTCGATCGCCGGGTCGGCAGCATGGCCAGCGTCGACCTGCCGACGCGCCAGATCGGATCGCTCCAGATCAAGGTGACAACAGAGCCGCCGTCGGGCTACGACAAGCTGCACCGCGAGCTGACGGCCACGCTCCGTGCGCCTAACCTCTCGCTCGGGACGACGAGCCAGACCGTCTCGGACCTCGCCAGGCAGCTCGCCGCCCTGCACTACGCCGTGCCGGGCTTCGGCCCCTCGTTCGGCGAAGACTTCCAGGAGAGCGTCTGGGCGTTCCAGAAGGTGCAGGGCCTCGAGCGGACCGGTGCGGTCGACGCCACGTTCTGGACGCGGCTCGGCCAGCCGCGGATCCCGCAGGCCCGCTACCTGGAACCGGCAAGTCACATCGAGGTCGACAAGACGCGTCAGGTGCTCTATCTCGTCCGCAACGGCCAGATCACGCTGATCTCGCCGGCGGCGACCGCCGGCATCGCGGGCTACTACACGCCCGAGGGACGCTTCGCGATCTATGAAAAGAGAGCAGGCTGGGACACGAGCCCGCTCGGCGTCCTGTGGAACCCGATGTACTTCGTCGGCGGCTACGCCATCCATGGCGGCGATCCCGTGCCGCCCTACCCGGCCTCGCACGGCTGCGTGCGCGTGCCGGACTTCGTGATCTCCCGGCTCTTCTACTCGGAGCCGTACGGCGAGACGGTTTACGTCTACTCGTAGGGCAGCGCTGGTCGCGGGCGGTCTGGTCGTGCTCGCGATCGCGGGCGGTGTCGTCTGGACGCAGGTCTACGAGCCGGGCGGCGCGAAGCAGCTCGCCTGGCACGACGTGACGGGAAAGGTCCACGGCCAGGCGCTCTGGCCGAAGTCGGTCACGCGCTCGTTCTGGCGGCAGCGCCAGGTCGACCGCTATCTCGCGCGGATCTTCCCGGCGGCCGTGCCGAGTCTCCCGCGGATCGACTACACGCACGACCGGCTCGTGCTGATCGCCGCCGGGCCGAGGTCGAGCACCGGCTACGGCGTTCAGGTGCTGAAGGCAACGGAGCGCCGCGGCGACATCCAGATCCTCGCGCGCGAGCTCACGCCGTCCCTCGGCGAGCACGTCGAGCCGCGGCTGACCTCTCCGTTCCGCCTGATCACGATCCCGGCCACCGGAAAACGCGTCTACGTACAGTGGCAGGGACGGCCATGACCGACGATCCAATCCTGAACGGGCTTCGCGAGCAGATTTCCGCCTTCGACCGCGCGATCGTCGAAGCCGTGAACCATCGCCTCGAGCTCGTCGCGCAGATCAAGGCCTACAAGGACTCGCAGGGGCTCGGCTTTCTCGACCCGAAGCGCGAGGAGCAGATGCTCGCGGACCTGACCCGCTCGAACCGGGGCCCGCTCTCGGAAGAGGGCGTGCGGGAGCTGCTCCAGAGATCCTCGACCTCTCGAAGCGAGAGGTCTCGAGCGCGGGAGAGAGGCGGGGGCTAGACCTCTTCTCCTCGCCCTCGACCGCGAACTCGTCGGGGGAGACCTGGTCGAGGAACTTGCGGAACTCGTCGACGATCTCCTCCTCGTTCACCTCTTCGCCCTCGAACTCGATCGCGGACTCCTCGATCACGCGCTCGTCGGCGAAGATCGGCGCCTCGGCGCGGACGGCGAGCGCGATCGCGTCGGACGGCCGGGAGTCGACCTCGATCTCCGTCCCGTCCATCTGGATCGTGATGCTCGCGTAGAAGGTGTTGTCGCGAAGATCCGTGACGGTGATCCGCGTCACCCGGGCTTCGAGCTGGGAGAGCATCTCGGTGACGAGGTCGTGGGTCATCGGGCGCGGAGTGGAGGCGCCCTGGAGCTTCATCAGGATCGCCGCGGCCTCGGGGTGGCCGATCCAGATCGGCAGGAACTTGTTCCCGTCCGCGGTCTTCAGCAAGACGATCGGCTGCTTGCCGACGATGTCGAAGCTGACGCCGTAGATGACCATCTCGTGCATCGCGACCGGCCCTCGGCCTGATCTTAGCCGAGGCCCCAGTGACGAAAACCGGAGGGGCCCCGAGGCCCCCGTCACACCACGCGGCTGTGACGTCTCGGTCACCACCACTCGCTGTCGCCGAGCTCGTTCCGGGCGAAGACGTTGGCTGCGAGGGTGAGCTGCATCGTGTACCCGTCGAACGGGTGCTTGCAGAGGCCGTAGCCGCCGTTGTCGACGATCTGGTTCGCGGTCACGGTCAGCTGGCCGAGCCCGTTCGCCTGGCCGCCCTGGAGACAGATCCCGCCGCGGAGGAACGGCCCGTAGGACTTCGCGTTCGCGCTGATCAGGTTCTGCGTGACGGTGATCTGGTCGGCGACGACCGGCAGGCCGTCGTTCGTCGACAGGGCCAGCAGGACGCCGGCGCCGCCGTTGTTCGCAATCGTGTTCCGGCTGATCGCGATGCTCCGGATCGGGTAGGTGCGCACGTTCGGCTCGACGTCGATCCCCGCCCAGGGCCCGGTGTAGGAGACGAGCTGCGGGCCGAGCGGGCCGAGGGCCTTCGGGTTGCCGGCGCCGCTGATCACGTTCGAGTCGATCGTCACCCCGATCGCGCCGACGACCGAGATCCCGTTTCGCCGGGCAGCGGAAAAGTTGCTGTTCAGGATCGAGACGGGCCCGGCGTAGCCGCGGCCGTTCGCGCGGCCGGTGACCTGGACCGCGTCGATCGGCGCGCCCTGGATCTTCAGCTTGTTGAGGGTGACGTCGCTGCCGGCGACGACGACCCCGTAGCCGTCCTTTGCGCCCGCGGGCACGATCAGCTTCAGGTTCGAGATCGTGATGCGCTGCGGCAGCGAGCTCGTCCGGGAGCTGCGGTTGACGAAGAAGATCGCGTCGGCGGGAATGGGATCGCCGTCGTCGGAAGTCAGGCGAACCGGGCCGGGGCCGAGGTACTGGACGCACGCGCCGTTGGTCGTCGTGATCGTCGTGTTGCTCTTCGAGACCCAGAGGCCCTTCGTCTGGTAGCAGGCCCCGCCCGAGAGCTTCTTCAGGACGATGCTCCCGCCCTTGTCGAGCTTGGCCTGGAGCGTCTTCGTGTCGTCCCGCCCGCCGCCGCCCTTGTCCGGCTTGCCGTCACCGCGCGCCGCTGCGAGCGCGTTACCGGTGACGCCGAGAGCGCCGGCGGCGAGCAGCGCCAGCCAGAACGGTGCGAAGGCCCCTCTTCACCGCCCGATCCTACTCCGAGTGGAGCCGCCTGGCTATGACTCGGAAGAAGGAAGCATGGGCGATCGTGGATTCGAACCACGGACCTCCGCCTTATCAGAGCGGCGCTCTAACCAACTGAGCTAATCGCCCAAGCGGGCGGCATTGTAGCGCCGGCGAGCGGCCTCAGTGGATGACGCAGGTGCAGCGCAGGTAGTTCTCGACAGCGAGCAGAAACGCCTGGTCGCCGGCGAGCTCGGTGATCGCCGCACGCGTGTCGTCGTCGAACTCGGGGTCGTACGCGACCTCGTTCACGAAGGGCTCGAGCCGGCCCTCTCGGTAGAGCTGCGCCATGCGCAGCACGAGGCGGCGGCGAGGTCTCGTCCTGCGAGACCTGCTCGAACGATTCGATGTCCAGGAGCCATGGGCCCATGCCCGTGCAACGCGGCAGAGGCCTCCGGAGTTACGGCCCGTAGCGCTCCAGAGCCTCGGCGAGCTCCTCGAGCTCGACCTCGTCCGCGAACTGGATCTCCAGCCGGCCCCGGGTCAACCGCACCGGCAGCCCCGTCAGCCGCTCCGCCGCAGTGCGCACGCGGGATGCGAGCGCCGGATCGACAGCCGCTCCTTTCTTGCGCGGCTTCTGGCGGGCGCCGGCCCAGCGCGCCTTGCCCTCCGCGGCGCGCACGGACATCCCGGTCTTGACGATCTCGCGTGCGAGCCGGCGGCGGCCGTCCTGGTCGGGGACTGCGAGCACCGCGCGGGCGTGGCCCTCGGAGAGCTCACCGCGCTCGACCATGCCAAGCACGTCGTCGGGGAGGTCGAGGAGCCGCATCCGGTTCGAGACGGCCGGCTTCGAGTGTCCCACCCGCTCGGAGACCTCGCCGAGCGAGAGGCCGAACTCGTCGATCAGCAGCGCGAAGGCGCGCGCCTCTTCCACGGGCGAGAGATCTTCGCGGGCGACGTTCTCGACCAGAGCGAGCAGGAGCGAGTCGCGATCGTCGGCCTCGCGGACGACGGCCGGGAGCGTGGCCAGGCCGGCCTCGCGCGCCGCGCGCCACCGGCGCTCGCCGGCGATCAGCTCCCAGCCACCCTCGACGCGGCGTCGCACGACGACGGGCTGGATGACGCCCTGCGCGCGGACGGAGTCGGCGAGCCCCGACGCCGCCTCGGTGTCGTGGTGCTTGCGCGGCTGGCGCTTGTTCGGGTGGATCGCCTCGACCGGGAGCTGCTCCAGCTCCGTGGTCGCGGCTCCGCCGATCAGGACTTCGAGGCCTCTTCCCAGGCCTCTCCGATTAGGAACGCTCGACAAGCTCCATCGCCACCTTCCAGTAGGCCTCGGCGCCGGCCGAGGTGCGGTCGTAGGCGATCGCCGGCAGGCCGTGGCTCGGGGCCTCGGCCAGCCGCACCGATCGCGGAACGGTCGTCTTGAACACGAGCTCGCCGAGATGCCGCCGCACCTCGGCGTCGACCTCGGCCGAGAGCCGCGTGCGGCCGTCGACCATGGTCATCAGAACGCCGGCGATCCCGAGCCGCGGGTTCAGCCTGGCCTTGATGATGTCCACCGAGCGGAGGAGCTGCGAGAGCCCTTCGAGGGCGTAGTACTCGGCCTGCACCGGAACGAGCACGCGGTCGGCGGCCGCCAGGGCGTTCACCGTCAGCGGCCCGAGCGAGGGCGGGCAGTCGAGGAAGACGAAGGCGTAGCCCTCGCCCACGTCCGCCAGTGACTCGGCCAGGAACTTCTCTCCGTCCTCACGCCGCGCGAGCTCGACCGCCGCGCCGGCGAGGTCGGGCTTCGAGGGCACGAGCCAGAGGTTCTGGAACCGCGTCGGCTTCGCGAGCTCCTCGAGCGGCGCGCCGTCCAGGAGGTCGTAGCTCGACGTCCCGTTCGCGCGCTCGCCGAGCCCCGAGGTCGCGTTCGCCTGTGGGTCGAGGTCGACGACGAGCGCCCGCTCGCCCGCCTCGGCCAGACAGGCGGCGAGGTTGACGGCAGTCGTGGTCTTCCCGACCCCGCCCTTCTGATTGGCCACTGCGTAGACCCGCCCCGACACCTGGAACATTCTTTCTTCGCGGGCGGACGGCCCCGTCCTGCTAGGACAGCGGGCGCTTCTTCGCCACCCCGGCGCGGCGTGGGAAACCGGGCGGAGTGGGCTCGAGCTTGGGGAGCACCAGCAGGCCGGGATGGCTCTCGGGCTCGCCGCCGCCGAGCTGCCTCGACACCCTGCGCCACCGCCGCCGCGTCGGCGCTCGGCCCGACGAGCAGGATCGCAGCGCCTCCGGAGCGACGAGCGGTAGGCACCACTCCGCCGCGACGGGCGGCGACGCGAGCGCCTTCGCGAGCGCGACGCCGTACTCGTCGACGGGCTGCTCCTCCGCCCGGCCACGCACGACCCGCACGTTCGGGAACTCGCGAGCGACCGACTCGAGGAACTCGCACTTGCGGCCGTTCGCCTCCAGCAGCGTCACGTCACGGTCGGGCAGTGCGGCCGCGACGGGGATCCCGGGCGCTCCACCGCCGGAGCCGACGTCGACGACGGGACCGCCGAAGCGTTCGAGCAGCGGCACGACGGCGAGGCTCTCCTCGAGGTGCACGCGCCGCGCCTCTTCGAGGTCGGCGATCGCGGTCAGTCCCGGCGTCTCGAGCAGTCGCCGGAGCCACCGCTCGACACGGGGGTCACTCGGGCTCGACGACGACGTAGCGGTAGGGCTCCTCGCCCTCGCTGCGCGTGCTCACCCCGTCGCTCCTCCTTCAGGCGGAGGTGGACGATGCGCCGCTCGATCGAGCTCATCGGCTCCAGGCCGACGGACTCGCCCGAGGAGCTGCGCCCGCTCGGCGCTGCGCAGCGCAAGCGCCTCCAGCGTCTCGCGTCGCCGCTCGCGATAGCCGGCTGCGTCGACGACCACGTCCTTGCGGCCGTCGCCGTGCTCGCGCCACGCGATCACGTTCGCAAGGTACTGGATCGCGTCGATCGTCTGGCCGTGCCGCCCGATCAGGAGCCCGAGGTCGCCGCCGACGAGCGATGCGGTGACCGCCTCGTCGTCCTCGCTGATCTCGATCCGGCAGTGGACGTCGGCCGCTCGCGTGATCTCGCCGAGCAGCTCGCGCAGAGAGGCGGCGAGATCGCCCTCGTCGCCGGCCGGCTCCGCCGCCGCGGGCTCGGAGGAAACCACGTCCGCGTCGATGCTCGCGATCACCCGCGCCGGCGCATAGCCGACCCCGAGCAGGCCGCGCTCGCCCTCGGAAACGACCTCGAAGCGAACTGCCGCCTTGTCGAGACCCGGCGCGCGCTGCTCGAGCTCCCGGAGCGCGTGCCATTTCGCCTCGCCGACGGTCTCGCCGGTCGCCTCGACCTGGAGCTCGGCGTCCTCCGTCATCTCCGCGTCCGCTTCTTCTTCCGCTTCACGCGGCGAGGCGTGGCAGGCTGGGCGGCCGCAGCCGTGCCCGGCTGCGGTGACGGCTCCGGAGCCTGTCCCTGCGGTGCGGCGCCCTCCTTCGGCGGCGTCCGCGAGCTGCGCTTCGGCGGTTCCGTCGGCTTCGGGACCATCCGCCTGGTGACGATCCCCTGGCCGACCGTCCAGAGGTTGGTCGTCATCCAGTACATGAGCAGACCGACGGGGAACCGCGTGATCACCGGGACGAAGAAGACCGGCAGCACCATCAGCAGGATCCGCTGGCTCCGCTGCGCCGTCACCGAAGCGAAGTAGCCCGACGCCACCTGGCTGACGACGTAGACGACCAGGAGCACGTAGCCGGACCAGTGCGCCGTGATCTTGAGGGTGATGTTCGGGACGATCAGCCAGCTGAGCTCGTGCGGGGCCGCGGTCACGTGCTTCGTGAAGTTCTTCAGCACGAAGTAGAGCGCGAAGAAGATCGGGATCTGGACGACGAGCGGAAGGCACGGCGCGGCCGGGTTGATGCTGTTCTCCTTGTAGAACTTCATCAGCTCCTCGTTCAGGCGCTGGCGGTCGCCCTTGTACTGCTGCTGGATCCGCTTCATCTCCGGCATGTGCACCTGCATCGCCTGCGTCGAGTGGATCTGGCGCACCATCAGCGGCACGATCGCGATCCGGACGATGATCGTCAGCGCGATGATCGACCAGCCCCAGGAGAAGCCGACCGAGTCGTGCAGGTGCTCGAGCAGCCACGCGAGCGCGTTCTCGATCGGGGTGAGGACGCCGGCGAGGATCATGGCTTGGGCCTGCAGCTCTCCCGGGTAGTCGACGCCGCCCTCGGCTCCAGGGGTTGCAGCGGAGCAGCCGCCACACCGTCAGCCACGTCCCCCGGATCGGCCCGAACTCACGGTAGGCGAGCGTCGAGTACTCCGAGCAGGTCGGGTAGTACTTGCAGAGCGGGAGCCCGGCGACCCCGGGGTTCGGGACGAAGGCCCGGATCAGGAGCGACACATATCTCATGCGGCCGCCTTCCCCAGCACCTCGTCGACCCGCTCGCCGAGCCAGCCGGCGTCGTGGCCGGAGAGGGACTCGCCGAGCGCGGGCCGCGCGATCAGGACGTAGTCGCGGCCGGCCGGAACCCGGCCGAGTCGCTCGCGCCACGCCTCGCGCAGGCGCCGCTTGACCCGGTTCCGCTCCACCGCCGAGCCCGCGCCCTTCGGCACGGCGATCCCGAGCCGCGGCTCCCCTTCGTCGTCGCGCGGGAACCAGTAGAGGACGAGGAAGCGCGTCGAGACCGAGCGGCCATGCCGGTAGACCGCGTCGAAGTCGCGAGAGCGGGAGAGACGATTGCGGCGCTGCACCGCGGTCGCGGTCAGGCGGAGAGCCGCTTCCGGCCCTTCGACCGGCGGCGCTTCAGGATCAGGCGGCCGGCACGGGTGGACATGCGCGCACGGAAACCGTGCTTCCGCTTGCGCCGGCGCACGTTGGGCTGGTAGGTCCGCTTCACTCTTCGGTAGGCCTTCTAGAACAAGAAAACGGCGGCCCCGGGGCCGCGGAAGGCCAGTATAGACAAGGTTCTCGAACCCAGTTCTCCACAGCCTTTCTGTGGACACCGGGCGACACAAAGGCCGTGCGCAGGGACGGTTTTCGCCGCCTCCCGGCACCCGCCCGGACGGCCCTGTCCACACCTGTGGAGAGCGGTGTGGATGTGGCAAAAATACCTGCAAAACATGCATTTTTGCTCTGGACAAAGTCCCCAGGCGCGGCCATTGGAATTGGCTTGACACGCTGCTATGCTCGCCGCTCCTGTCGTTCGATGTAGGAGCCGGGGCCGCGCGGGTGGAGCAACCGATCGAGCTGACTGCAGAGACCCTCTGGACCGAGGTCGCCGGTCGGCTCAAGGGGGCCCTCAACGACTCCACGTACCGCACCTGGTTCGGTGAGGTCGAGGGGTGGGAGGTCACGGACGACACGTTCGTCCTCGCCGTCCCGAACGACTTCACGCGAGAGTGGATCGAGGGGCACTTCCTCGAGCTGATCCGCGCCGCCGTCCGCGACGCGACCGGCCACCAGCGCCGCGTCCAGCTGACCGTCACCGAGACGGGCGCCACGCCGGACACGCAGGGCCCGCCGGTCCAGCGGATCGCCGCCGAGACCGGGCTGAACACGAAGTACACGTTCGACCTCTTCGTGATCGGCTCGTCCAACCGCTTCGCGCACGCGGCTGCGCTCGCGGTCGCCGAGGCGCCGGCGCAGGCGTACAACCCGCTCTTCATCTACGGCGGCACCGGCCTCGGGAAGACTCACCTGCTCCAGGCGATCGCGCAGTACGTGATGGAGCACCCCGGCGACATGTCGGTGCGCTACGTGACGAGCGAGACCTTCATGAACGACTTCATCAACTCGCTCCGCGACAAGCGCATCGAGGGCTTCAAGCAGCGCTACCGGAACTACGACGTCCTGCTGATCGACGACGTGCAGTTCTTCGAGCACAAGGAGCGGATCCAGGAGGAGTTCTTCCACACGTTCAACTCGCTCTACGAGTCGGGCTCGCAGATCGTCATGTCCAGCGACCGGCCGCCGCGCGAGATCGCGACGCTCGAGGCGCGGCTGCGTTCGCGGTTCGAGTGGGGGCTGATCACGGACATCCAGCCGCCCGACCTCGAGACGCGCATCGCGATCCTGCGGAAGAAGGTGAAGACCGACGGCATCCACATCGCCGACCCGCAGCTGCTCACCTTCATCGCCGGCCGCATCTCGACGAACATCCGCGAGCTCGAGGGTGCGCTCACGCGCGTGGTCGCCTTCGCGTCGCTGACCGGCCGGCCGATGACCGCCGGAGCTCGCGCAGGACGTGCTCAAGGACGTCTTCCCGCAGGGCGAGGTCGCCCAGGTGACGATCGAGCGGATCCAGGAGGTCGTCTGCGAGCGGTTCAGCATGTCGCTCGAGGAGCTCTGCAGCCACAAGCGCTCGCAGAACATCGTCTACCCGCGACAGGTGGCGATGTACCTCTCGCGCGAGCTCACCGACTCGTCGCTGCCGAAGATCGGCAAGCACTTCGGCGACCGCGACCACACCACCGTCCTGCACGCGAACGCCAAGATCCAGAACATGATTCGCGCCGACAGGTCTGTCTACAACCTTGTGCAAGAGTTGACCGCGCGCATCAAGCAGATCAGGTGAATCTGTGGACGCGCGCGACTGTCCCCGGAGGCCCTGTCCAGAACGCCTCGGTTCTCCCCAGCGCTGCGCCCACAGGGCGAAAGCTCCGTCTTCCAGGGAGAAGAGACTGTGTCCCCCGGTCCCACACCCCCTACGTACTACGACTGAGTTTCTTTTAAATGACTAATACAGAAACCGTGATCGGCTCCGGACTGAAGATCGTCGTCTCGCGCGAGGAGCTCGCGCAGAAGCTCGCCGTCGTCGGCACGGGGTGTCTCCACGCGCACGGCCGTTCAGATCCTCAGCGGTGTGCTCTTGCGCGCAGCCGGCGGGAAGCTCGAGCTCGCGGCGACGGACATGGAGCTCTCGATCCGCACGACGCTCGATGCCCAGGTCGACGGCGACGGAGCAGTGGTGGTGCCGGGGCGGCTGCTGGTCGACCTGTCGCGCCTGCTCCCCGACAGCGAGGTGACGATCGAGTTCCGCGACGAGGAGAACACTCTCCGCGTCAGCTGCGGCCCGGCCGAGTACCGGCTGAACACGTACGGCGCCGAGGACTTTCCGCGGCTGCCCGAAGTCGACGCCTCGCCGACGAGCACGGTCAGCGCGGACGCGCTGCTCGACACACTCTCCGCGGTGAGCCGCGCGGTCTCGCGCGACGAAGCGCGCCCCGTCCTTACCGGCATCCTGGTCAAGTTCGGCGAAGGGAAGCTGGTCATGGCGGCCACCGACTCGTACCGGCTGTCGTACAAGGAGACGCCGATCGAGGGCAAGGTGCCGGAGATGGAGGCGATCGTCCCGGCGCGCGCGCTCGAAGAGGTTCGCCGCCTCGCGTCCGCCGGCGGCACGCTCGAGCTCGGTGTCCAGGAGAACCAGGTGCTGTTCGGGGTCGACGGGACATGGCTGACGACGCGCCGCATCGAGGGCCAGTTCCCCAAGGTCGACGAGTTGCGGCCGAAGGAGTTCACGCACGAGGTCACGGTCCCGCGCGAGGAGCTGCTCGACGTCGTCCGGCGCACCTCGGTGATGGCGCACCGCAACTCGCCGCTTCGGCTCCGGTTCGCCGAGGGCGAGCTGACCGTCTGGACGCAGACGCAGGACGTCGGCGAGGCGCGTGAGACGCTTCCTGTTCGTTTCGAGGGAGAGCCGCTCGAGATCGGCTTCAACGCGGACTTCATGCGCGACGGGATCGAGTCCACCGAGGGCGACGAGCTCCGCCTCCGCCTGATCGACCCGCTCCGGCCCGGACTGCTCCAGGGCCCCGGCGAGGACTTCTGGTACCTGATCATGCCGATCCGCCTGGCCGGCTGATCGTCGTCTCGGTACTGCTCGCGAACTTCCGGTCGTACGCCCGTCTGGAGCTGCCGCTCCAGCCCGGACTGGTTCTCGCCGTGGGCGCAAACGGCGCCGGCAAGACGAACCTGCTCGAGTCGCTGCACGTCGGCACGCAGGGGTTCTCGCCGCGTACGCGTTCCGACGCGGAGCTGATCCGGTTCGGCGAGCAGGCGGCGCGAATCCGGCTCGAGGGCGTTCGCGGGCAGACGCAGGTGCAGATCGCCGTCGCGCTCTCGGCCGGCGAGGGCAAGCGGGCGGAGGTGAACGGAGCTCGCCTGCGGGCAGCAGAGCAGCTCCGTAGCGAGTCCGCGACGCTCGTCTTCACGCCCGACCGGCTGGCGATCGTGAAAGCCGGCCCCGCAGCGCGGCGCGCGTACTTCGACCGGACACTCGGCCGGCTCTTCCCGTCGCGGGCCCAGATCCCTCCCGACTACGCGGCGGCGCTGGCCCAGCGGAACGCGTCGCTCAAGCGCGGGGACCGGGCGTCGATCGCACCGTGGACGGAGCAGGTCGCCGGGCTCGGCGCCACGCTGGTCGAGGCTCGCCGTGCCACGCTCGCGCTTCTGAACCCGCTGTTTGCGGCGCGGGCCGGCGAGCTCGGACTGGAGGACGCACGGCTCTCCTACGAAGGCGATCCGCCGTCGGTGGAGCTGCTCGAGGCGCGGCTGGAGCGCGACCTCGACCGGGGCGCAACCGGACTGGGGCCGCACTTGGACGACGTCTCGATCGCGGCCGGCTCACGCGACCTGCGTTCGTTCGGCTCGCAGGGGGAGCAGCGGACGGCTGTGCTCGCGCTGCTGCTCGCGGAGGCGGCGCTGATCGAGGAGCGCCGCGGCGAAGCTCCGCTGCTCCTGCTCGACGACGTGCTCTCGGAGCTCGATCCGAGCCGGCGCCGGGTGCTGACGGAGCAGCTCTCCGCGCGCGGCCAGACGCTCATCACCTCGACGACGGCGGACGCGCTGCCCGGGGAGCCGGCGCAGCTCCTGCACGTGACACCGGGCGAGGTGGCGTGGAGCGCATAACCTCGGACGTCAAGCAGGAGCTCTCCAGGTTCGGCGCGCAGGGTGGGATGCCGGAGCTGGTCGAGGCCTGGCCGGAGGCGGTCGGGCCGATGGTCGCCGCGAACGCGTGGCCGGCCCGGATCGCGCGCGACGGGACGCTGCACGTGAACACGTCCTCCTCGGCGTGGGCATTCGAGCTCGGGCAGCTCGCCCCGGAGATCTCCGCGAAGCTTTTGGAGAAGCTCGGCGAGAGAGCGCCGAGAGCGTTGCGATTCGCAGTCGGCCATCTTCCCGAGCCGTTGCGCGCCGACCCTCGAGCACGCGCGGACGCCGGTCCCGGAGCCGACCCCGGAAGCCCTGCGACGGGCGGCCGAGCTGGCGGCCGGAATCGAGGACGAAGAGCTGCGAAAAAGGGTCGAAAGAGCGGCTTCTTTGGGCCTTTCGACCGCCCCCGACGACCACCGTTTCTGATACGATGTACTCAGCCCGGAAATAGCTTATTTGCAGGGCTTTTGTATTTTCAGAAGCGCCTGAATCATCGCATCAGAACCTTTGGCTGAAGCTGCCTACACCGCAAAGGACATCACTGTCCTCGAAGGACTCGATCCGGTCCGGAAACGGCCCGGGATGTACATCGGTTCGACGGGGTCGAGGGGCCTTCATCACCTCGCGTACGAGGTGATCGCGAACTCGGTCGACGAGGCTCTCGCGGGACGGTGTGACCGGCTCGAGGTGACGATCCACCCGGACGAGTCGATGACCGTCAAGGACAACGGCTCGGGCATTCCGGTCGACGTGATGAAGGACCAGGGACTGCCGGCGCTGACGGTCGTCCTGACCAAGCTCCATGCCGGCGGCAAGTTCGGACAGGGCGGCTACAAGGTCTCCGGCGGCCTGCACGGCGTTGGCATCTCGGTCGTGAACGCGCTCTCCGAGTGGCTGATCGCGGAGGTGCAGCGCGACGGCAAGACCTGGCGCCAGGAGTTCGCACGCGGCGAGCCGACCACGAAGATGAAGGCGGTCGGCCCGACGAAGGACACGGGCACGACGATCGGCTTCAAGCCCGACGCCGAGGTCTTCGAGGAGACCGAGTGGGACAGCGAGTGGCTCGTGCAACGCCTCCGCGAGACGGCGTTCCTGACCAAGGGGCTGCGGATCGTGCTCGCGGACGAGCGCGAGGGCGACCAGCGCGAGGAGTTCTTCGCCGCCGGCGGCATCCGCGACTTCGTCTCGCACATCAACAAGGCGAAGGAGCCCACCCACAAGCACATCGCCTACTTCGAGAGCGAGAGCGACCAGGGCTACGTCGAGGTCGCGATGCAGTGGAACAACTCGTACGCCGACTCGGTCTTCTCGTTTGCGAACAACATCAACACGCACGAGGGGGGCTCGCACCTCTCGGGCTTCCGCTCCGCGCTGACCGCGACGATCAACAAGGTCGCGCGCGACAAGGGCCTGCTGAAGGAGAATGACGACAACCTCGAGGGTGAGGACGTCCGCGAGGGGCTTGCCGCCGTCATCTCGGTGAAGCTCGCCGAGCCGCAGTTCGAGGGACAGACCAAGACGAAGCTCGGGAATCCCGGGATGGAGGGCCTCGTCAAGACGGTCGTCGGGCAAAAGCTCGCGCAGTTCTTCGAGGAGAACCCGCAGGACGCGAAGCAGATCATCTCGAAGGCGATCGACGCCTCGCGCGCCCGCCAGGCGGCGCGGAAGGCGCGCGAGCTCACCCGGCGCAAGTCGGCGCTCGAGGGCGCCTCGCTGCCGGGCAAGCTCGCCGACTGCGAGATCGGCGATCCCGAATCGGCCGAGCTCTTCCTCGTCGAGGGCAACTCCGCCGGCGGCTCCGCCGTCGACGCACGCGACCGCCTCTTCCAGGCGATCCTCCCGCTGCGCGGCAAGGTGATCAACGCCGAGAAGAACCGGATCAACAAGGTGCTCTCCAACCTGGAGATCCAGGCGATGGTGACCGCGATCGGCACCGGGATCGCCGACGAGTTCGACATCGCGAAGCTCCGCTACCACCGGATCATCGTCATGACCGACGCCGACGTGGACGGCTCGCACATCCGCACGCTGATCCTCACGTTCCTCTACCGCCAGATGCCCGAGCTCGTCGAGCGCGGCCACGTCTTCATCGCCGTGCCGCCGCTCTACCGCGTGAAGATCGGCGGTCGCGAGCAGTACGTCGAGAAGGAGTCCCAGTTCGAGGATCTGCTCGTCCGCGAGCGGATCAAGGACATGGAGGTCACGGAACGCTCGGGGAAGACACAGAAGCTCTCCGAGGCGAAGTACGGCCGTTTCCAGCGCGCCCTGCACGACTTCGAGGGCTGGTCGGGCCGGTTGCGGACGGACTTCGGAGCGCCCGCCGCCAACTTCGTGGTCGAGCACCGGCTTGTCGAGACCGAGGCCGACGACGCCAAGAGCATGCAGAAGGCGCTCGCCTCGATCGAGCCGAACGGCTTCGAGGTCGCCGTGATCGACACGGAGAACGACGCCGTTCGCGTGAAGGTGATCGAGCGCGAGACGAGCTCGGCGGAACACATCGTCGTGCCGGTCGCGCTGCTTGCGTCGCCGGTCTATGCAGGGCTGCGCAAGAGCTACGCACGGCTCCAGGAGACGATGGGGGCGCCGCCGTTCACGATCTCGCTCGGCAAGAAGACGGCGGAGGCCGACACCTACGAGGATCTCCGGCACCGCGCGATCGACATCGCGAAGGAGGGCATCCAGGTCAGCCGCTTCAAGGGTCTCGGCGAGATGGACGCCGATGAGCTCGCGGCGACGACGATGGATCCGACCAAGCGGCTGCTCGTTCGCGTCGACATCGACGACGCGGCGACCGCCGACCTCATCTTCTCGACGCTGATGGGCGACCAGGTCGAGCCGCGCCGGCTCTTCATCGAGCAGAACGCCAAGGACGTCAAGTTCCTGGATGTCTGACGTCGTCGAACCGCTAGGCGCCGGCCGCATCGAGTCACGCGAGCTCGAGGCGGAGATGCGCTCGAGCTTCCTCGATTACGCGATGTCGACGATCGTCGCACGCGCGTTGCCCGATGTGCGCGACGGCCTCAAGCCTGTCCACCGGCGGATCCTCTACGCGATGTCCGAGCTCGGCCTCCAGCCGGGGCGCCCACGCGTGAAGTGCGCCCGGGTCGTCGGCGAGGTGATGGGCAACTACCACCCGCACGGCGATGCCGCGATCTACGACACGCTCGTTCGCATGGCGCAGCCGTTCTCGTTGCGCTACCCGCTCGTCGACGGGCAGGGCAACTTCGGGAACATCGACGGCTACCCCGCCGCCGCCCAGCGGTACACCGAGTGCCGGCTCGCGAAGATGGCGAGCGAGCTCCTCCGCGACATCGACGCCGACACCGTCGACTACGGGCCGAACTACGACGAGTCGCGCAAGGAGCCGCAGGTCCTGCCCTCGCGATTCCCGAACCTGCTCGTCAACGGCTCGACCGGAATTGCCGTCGGCATGGCGACGAACATCCCGCCGCACAACCTCAGCGAGGTCGTCGACGCCCTGGTCGCGCTGATCGACGACCCGGCTGCCGACGTCGAGAAGCTGTCGAAGTACGTCAAGGGCCCCGACTTCCCGACCGGCGCGATCATCCTCGGCCGCGACGGGATCAAGGAGGCGTACCGCTCCGGCCGCGGCCGCGTGATCATGCGCGCGCGTGCGCACGCCGAGGAGCAGCGCGGCGGGCGGGCCGCGATCGTGATCAGCGAGCTCCCGTACGGCGTCAAGAAGGGCGGCGACGAGGGCGTCATCGCCAAGATGGCCGAGCTCGTCAAGACCGGCGTGCTCTCCGAGATCTCGCGACTCCGCGACTCGTCCGACAAGTCGGGCATGCGCATCGTCGTCGAGCTGAAGCGTGAGGCGATCCCGCAGGTCGTCCTCAACAAGCTCTTCAAGCACACCGCGCTGCAGTCGACGTTCGGCTACAACGCGGTCGCGCTCGTCGACGGCGTGCCGAAGACGCTGTCGCTGCTCGAGCTCCTGCGTCACTACCTCGAGTTCCAGCGCACGGTCGTCGTCCGCCGCTCGAAGTTCGAGCTGCGCAAGGCCGAGGAACGCGCGCATGTCCTCGAGGGCTACCTGATCGCGCTCGACAACCTCGACGAGGTGATCAAGCTGATCCGCGCCGCGGCGGACACGGAGACCGCTCGCGAGGGCCTGATGAAGAAGTTCGAGCTCTCCGAGATCCAGGCCCAGGCGATCCTCGACCTGCGCCTGCGCGCGCTGACTGCGCTCGAGCGGAAACGGGTCGAGACCGAGCATGCCGACCTCCGCGAGCGGATCGCCGAGCTTCGCACGATCCTCGGCGACGAGGCGCGTGTGATGGCGCTGATCCGCGAGGAGCTCCTCGAGATCAAGTCCATGTACGCGAAGAACGACGACCGCCGCACGGAGATCGTCCACGCGGAGGGCGAGCTCGATCTCGAGGACCTGATCGCGGAAGAGGACATGGTGATCGCGATTACCCGCTCGGGCTACATCAAGCGGCTGCCGGTGACGGCGTACCGCGAGCAGAAGCGGGGCGGCAAGGGCGTGATGGGGATGGACCTGAAGGAGGACGACTACATCGAGCACCTGTTCGTCGCATCCACGCACGACTTCCTGCTCTTCTTCACGTCGGTCGGGAAGGTCTACCGGCTGAAGGTGCACGAGCTGCCGCTGGGCTCTCGCCAGTCGAAAGGCCGCGCCGCCGTCAACCTGCTTCCGTTCCGCCAGGGCGAGCAGATCCGCGCTGTCCTCCAGACGCGGAAATTCGAGGAGTCCGATTTCCTCGTCTTCGCGACCAGGAAGGGGATGGTCAAGAAGACCAAGCTCGCCGAGTACAACACCAACCTGAAGGCCGACGGGATCATCGCGATCAACCTCAGGGAGGACGACGAGCTCGTGGGTGTGCGCCATGCCTCTCCCGGTGACGACATCCTGATGGTCTCCCGGCGCGGCCAGGCCATCCGGTTCAGCGAGAAGGCGGCCCGGTCGATGGGCCGCGCGACCGCCGGTGTTCAGGGCATGCGGCTTCGCAAGGACGACGAGGTGATCGCGATCTCGGTCGCCCGGGACGACGACGATCTGCTCGTCGTCACCGAGCAGGGGTACGGAAAGCGGACACCGGTGCGCGACTACCCGCGCAAGGGACGCGGCGGCCTCGGCGTGAAGACGATCCAGCTCACGGATGCGAAGGGCAAGCTCGCCGGCTCTCGGGTCGTCCGCGACGGCTACCAGGTGATGCTGATCTCGACCGGCGGCACCATGATCAAGATGTCGGTCGACGAGATCAAGCGGCTCGGGCGGGCGACGCAGGGCGTGATCGTCGTCCGGCTGAAGGAGGGCGAGATCGTCTCGAGCCTCGCCCCCGTTACCGAGCCGGTCGACGAAGCCGAAGCTGCAGAAGAGTAGGGTTTCCCGCTCTTCACAAGCGCGAGTCCGGGTGATAGAACCTCGGTTTCGGATCCCTACAACGCAGGTGGAAAAGGATACGCATATGGCGTTCCACGGCCAGGTCGATTTCCTAGAACCGATAAATCTCGCCGAGCATCTCGACAAGGTCGAGCTCTACCTGGGGCAGGTGTGCCAGATGGCAGGGATCTCGAAGATGCAGCTCGACTACTGGACGAACAAGGCCCAGATCC
The DNA here is from genome assembly GCA_963779025.1 of uncultured Actinomycetes bacterium. GTDB lineage: Bacteria > Actinomycetota > Thermoleophilia > Gaiellales > Gaiellaceae > DATBLE01. The sequence goes on along the minus strand of CAVZWR010000019.1, from coordinate 35,008 downwards.
CGACCAAAGGCCGCAAGCAGCGGATCTACGACATGGACGCCGTCGAGACCGTGATGCTGATCAAGCAGGCGAAGGACAAGGGCTTGAACCTCGGCGCGGCGATCGACGCCGCCCGGCGCTTCCGCGAGCAGAACCGCGGGCTGACCGAAACTTCCTAGCGCGTCGTGGCGTCGAGCAGCGCGCGCACGTCGCGCAGCAGCGTGCTCAGCGGGATGTCGCTCTCGCGGCGGAGCATCGACCGGCGGAGGTAGCCGGCGAGAAGCTCCTCGATCGACTCGACCAGGCACGCGAGCTCGTCCCGCTCGGGCAGTTGCTGGAACTCGGGTCGGATTGCGATCGCCATCGGTAGAAAGCTAAGACGGAGCTCGGACGGGAGTGTTGCGCGATTTCGTTAAGAATTCGTTCGGTTTTCGCCCGAGTCCTGCTTTTTGTTCACGTGGCGCTCGATCAACGGCGTAATCAGGTCGATCGGGGCGGGGAAGACGATCGTCGTGGCGTTCGCCGAGCCGATCTCGAGCAGCGTCTGCAGGTAGCGCAACTGGATCGCGATCGGCTCGCCTGCCATCACTGCAGCCGCGTCGCGCAGCCGCTCGGAGGCCTGGAACTCACCCTCTGCGTTGATCACCTTCGCGCGGCGCTCGCGCTCGGCCTCGGCCTGGCGCGCCATCGCGCGCTGCATCCCGGATGGGATCTCGACGTCCTTGACCTCGACGGCCGAGACCTTGATGCCCCAGGGCGCGGTCGACTCGTCGATGATCCCCTGGAGGATCGAGTTGATCTTGTCGCGCTCGGACAGCAGCTCGTCGAGCAGGTGCTGGCCGAGCACCGACCGCAACGTCGTTTGCGCGACCTGCGACGTTGCGAGCATGAAGTTCTCGATCTGGACGATTGCGTCCTTCGGAGCGACGATCCGGAAGTAGGCGACCGCGTTCACCCGGACCGGGACGTTGTCCTTGGTGATCACCTCCTGCGGCGGGATCGTCAGCGTGATCGTCCGCAGGTCGACCTTGATCATCCGGTCGACGATCGGGATCAGGATGAAGAGGCCGGGTCCCTTCGGCTCGGGCAGGAGCCGGCCGAGGCGGAACACGATCCCGCGCTCGTACTCGCGCAGCACCTTGACTGCCGCCGCCAGGAAGAGCAGCAGCACGACGACGACGATGATGATCCCGATGATCGCGCCGGTCATAACCCGATCCTAGACCGTGGCGGGCTCGCCGGCGGGATGCACCACGAGCTCGAGGCCCTCCATGGCCGTGACCTCGACCTCGTCGCCGACCTCGAGCGGCTCGCCGTCCTCGCTTCGAGCCTGCCAGAGCTCGCCGCGGACCGCGACCAGCCCGTCCCGCCGTACCTGACCGCGGGCGCCCATGAGGGTGTTCGTGCCGACCGCGGGTGGCCGCCGGCGGATCTGCACGATCTTCGTCAGCGTGAACAGGAAGAACGCGGTGATCGTGCCGGCGACGGCCAGGGACACGGGCAGCGAGACCTGGTAGCCGGATCCGGCCGGCTTGAACAGCAGCAGGCTGCCGAACACGAAGCAGGCGGCTCCCGCCGCAGCAAGCGCACCGTGGCTGAAGGCGACGAAGAGCTCGATGATCCAGAAAATGAACGCGGCGGCGATCAGGATCACCCCCGCCCAGCTGATCGGGATCACGTCGAGCCCGTAGAAGGCGATCGCGAGGCAAAGGACGCCGAAGGTGGCGGGGAAGATCAGACCCGGGTGCCAGAGCTCGACCACGATCCCGAGCACGCCGAGCGAGAGCATCAGTGCGATCAGGTTGGGGTCGATGAGCGTGTCGAGCAGGCGCTCCCAGAAGCTCATCTTCACGGTCGTCACGTCGGCACCGGCGGTGTGCAGGACGAAGCCCTTCGGGATCGTCTTGCGGCCGTCGATCTTGTTCAGCAGCGCCGGCAGGCTGGGCGCGGTCACGTCGATCACGTTCTGCTGGAGTGCCGCGTACGCCGGGAGGTTCGAGGCCACACGGACGGCAGCATCGGCCCATTTGACGTTCCGCCCGTGGGTCTTCGCCAGCACCTTCAGAGACGCGGCCGCGTCGTTGACGATCTTCCGGCGCAGGTCGCTCTGGATGTTCTCGCCCCCGAGGTTGATCGGCGTCGAGGAGCCGATGTTCGTCTGCGGAGCCATTGCGAGGATGTCCGCCGCCTGGCCGATCCAGACGCCCGCCGAGGCCGCCCGCGCCCCGTCGGGCGACACGTAGACGATCACCGGGATCTTCGAGGCGAGCTCCTTCTTGACGACCTTCCGCATCGACTCCGAGAGGCCGCCCGGCGTGTCGAGTTGGATCACGACCGCGTCGTAGCCGTCCTTGTTCGCCTTTGCGATCTCGCCGGTCAGGTAGTCCTGGGTGACGGGATTGACGTCGTTGTTGAACTCGACGGCGAGCACGCGCGGGTGGTCCGTCGCGGCCTGCGCGGTTCCGTGGGCCAGAAGGAACGCCGCGAACAGGGCGAGCGCGGCAGGCAATGCTTTATGGGCATGGGCGCGCAGGAAAGCCCCTTTCACAGCCGTAAGGATTCTATCAACGGGTGTCCGAATGCTTTTGGGTGCGGGCACACTGGCCGAAGGGACCTGTTGTGAGATCGCTGCGCCTTGCCCTGCTTCTCCTGCTCGCCGCGCCCGGTGCGGCCTGGGCGGCCGACGCCACCATCACCTCGCAGGACCTGCCGGTCGGCGTCGTCCGCTCACCGGCGGCGGCGGTTGCGCCGCAGCGGCTTCGACCTGGTCGCGTTCCACTGGCAGGGTTCCGGCCGCGTTCTCTTCCGGACCCGCTCCCAGGTGGGCCGCTGGAGCGGCTGGCGGCGCGCGGCCCCTGAGGGCGAGGACCTGCCGGATCCTGCGAGCTCCGAAGCACGTACTCGGCCGGGCTGGCACCTCGGCAACCCGTACTGGGTCGGCCCGTCCGACCGGATCGCGTTCCGGCTCGTCGGGGACGTGCGCCGCCTCCGCGCCTGGTACGTCTGGAGTCCGGTCTCGCATTCCCCGGCCCGGCGTGTTTCGATGGCCGGGCTCGCCGCAGATCGTGCCCCGCTCGGAGTGGCGCGCGAACGAGGCGATCACGCGCGCGCCGCCGCGCTACGCGAAGTCCGTCTCCCTCGCAATTGTCCACCACACGGCCGGCACGAACGCGTACAACCCCTCCGCCTCGGCGGCGATCGTCCGTGGGATCGAGCTGTACCACGTGCGCGGGAATCACTGGAACGACATCGGCTACAACTTTCTCGTCGACCGCTACGGCCAGGTCTTCGAGGGGCGCGCCGGCGGGATCGACAGGAACGTGGTCGGCGCGCAGGCCCAGGGGTTCAACAGCGGGTCGGTCGGCGTTGCCCTGATCGGCAACTACAACACGGGCAACGTCACCTCGGCGGAGCGCAAGGCGCTCGTCTCGCTGCTCGCGTGGCGACTCGACGTTGCGCACGTCGACCCGCTCGGCACCGTCGACTGGGTGTCCGGCGGCAATCCGAAATACCAGGCGGGGAAGACGGTCGAGCTGCGGGCGGTCTCGGGCCACCGCGATACGGGCTTCACGTCGTGCCCGGGGACGCGGCTCTACTCGCAGCTCCCCTCGATCGCCGCGGCCGTCGCCGCGACCGGGCTGCCGAAGCTCTACGGCCCCGTGGTGAAGGGGTCGCTCGGCGGGCCGATCACCTTCGCCGCGCAGCTCTCGCAGCCGGGCGGCTGGACCGTGACGGTGCGCGACCCCGGCGGAACCGTCATCGCCCGAGGCACGGGCCGTGGCGCCGCGATCGCCTGGACGTGGAACTCCGCCGGTCGCCGCGGCGGCAACTACACGTGGACGATGGAGGCAGGAGCGGCGACGAGGCCGGCGCAAGGGACGTTCGGTCGCGCGCCCGCCCCGGCGCCCTCTCCGCTGCCGGCGCCGTCCTTCCTCTCCGCGCTGACCGTCGATCCGCCGGTGATCTCGCCCGACGGGGACGGTGTCGCCGACGCGCTGACCATCTCGTACAAGCTCGCCGTTCGCGCGTCGGTGACCGCGACCGTCCTCGACGCAACCGGTGCGGTCGCCGCGACGCTGTTCAGCGCGCAGCTCCAGGGGGCCCGGACGCAGTCGTTCCCGTACACCGTGCAGGGCCTCGCTGACGGGAACTACACGTTGAAGGTCGATGCCGTCACGGACGACGGGCGGACGGCGCACGCGCAGGCGCCGTTCTCGATCGACCGCACGCTCGCGGGGCTGATGCTGAGCACCGCGACGCTGACGCCGAACGGCGACGGGCTCGACGACTCGCTCGAGGTCGACTTCACGCTCAACGCCCCCGCGGACGTGACCGTGCAGATCGAACAGAACGGGCTGAGCGTGGCGGCCGTGTACTCGGGAGCGCTTTCCCCGGGAGTCCAGAGCATCGCCTGGGACGGGACGAGCGGAGGCAAGCTGCTGCCCGCCGGCTCATACGTCGTCGCAGTGGTCGTGCGTGGGCCGTACGGGGAGTCCCGGCACGAGGTCGCGCTCACGATCGCGCACTGACACTCGACTAGAGTCTTCGAATGCAACCTCTCGGCCGGAACCGGCGTCAGAAGATCGAGCTGCGGCCGCCCCGGCCGCTTCGCTACGAGACGTTGAGCGATCCGATCCTGGTCCAGCGAACGAAGGACGGCGACCGCGCCGCGCTCGCCGCGCTGTGCGAGCGGCACGCGCCGCGGGTCGAGCGCCTGGCTGCGCACCTGCTCTCCGACCCGGAGGACGCCGGCGACGCCGCACAGGAGGCGCTGGCCAAGGTGTGCGTCCGCGTCAAGCAGTTTCGCGGCGAGTCGGAGTTCACGACGTGGCTGCACCGTCTCGTCGTCAACACCTGTCGCGACGTGGCCGCGCGGCAGCGCGCGCGACGCTGTGAGCCGCTGGTCGAGGACCGGCGCGAGGCTGCCGACGGCGACCCGGCACGTGCGTTGGCGCTTGCCGAGCTCCGCTCCGAGCTCTCGATCGAGCTCGCGTCGATCTCCGCCCGGCAGGCCCGCGTGGTCGTGCTCAAGGATGCGTTCGACTGGTCGTTTGCCGAGATCGCCTCGCGCGACGGGATCCCGATCGGCACCGCCAAGTGTTACGCGCACCGCGCGCGGAGCTCCTTGCGCGAGCGGTTGGCTGCCCGGTGAGCGCGCCGAGCGCGCCGTTCGGTCGCGATGTGATCGAGTCGATCATTCCGCACCGCGATCCGTTTCTCTTCCTCGACGAGGTGCTCGAGCTCGAGCCCGGGGTGCGAGTCGTGGCGCGGAAGGCGGTGACCGGTGACGAATGGTTCTTCGCCGGCCACTTCCCGGGCCGGCCGATCATGCCCGGCGTGATCATGGTCGAGGCGCTCGCGCAGGCCGGCGCAATCGCGGCGCTCTCGCTCGAGGAGAACCGGGGCAAGCTCGCGCTGTTCGCCGGGATCGACGATGTCAGGTTCAAGCGGATCGTCGAGCCGGGCGACGAGCTGACCCTCACCTGCGAGATCGAGGCCGCGCGCGGGCCGGTCGGCCGCGGGAAGGCGACCGCCCGGGTCGGGGACGAGCTCGCGGTGCGCGGGATGCTGACCTTCGCGACTGCCGCCCGATGATCGCGGTCGCGAGCGGAACCCCGGTCTCGATTACCGGGCTCGGGTGCCACGTGCCCGAGCGCGTGGTCACGAACGACGAGCTCGCGAAGGTCGTCGACACGTCGGACGAGTGGATCCGGACGCGGACCGGGATCCGCGAGCGGCGGTACGCCTCCGACGACGAGGCGCTCTCGGATATCGCGCTGCCGGCGGCGGAGCGGGCGCTCGAGCGCGCGGGCGTCAAGGGGGCGGACATCGACCTGCTGATCGTCGGCACGGTGACGTCGGACATGTTGTTCCCGTCGACCGCGGCGATCCTCGCCGACCGGCTCGGCGCGGTCGACGCCGCCGCGTACGACCTTTCGGCCGGCTGCACCGGGTTCATGTACGGGATCACGCAGGCGGCGGGGATGCTTGCCTCGGGGCTGAACCGGCGGGCGCTCGTGATCGGTGCGGACGTCCTGTCGAAGCTGATGAACTTTGCCGACCGCTCGACGTGTGTCCTGTTCGGCGACGGCGCGGGCGCGGTCGTGCTCGAGCCGGTAGCGGAACAGGGCTTTCTGGGGTTCGAGCTCGGCGCTGACGGCGCGGGCGGCGTCGATCTCTCGATGCCGGCCGGCGGGTCGCGCATGCCCGCGACGGCCGAGACAGTCGCCAACGACCTTCACTATGTGCAGATGAACGGGCGGCACGTCTTCAAGTTCGCGACGCGGATGCTGGTCAGCTCCGCGGAGGCCCTGCTCGCGAAGACCGGAGTGGCGATCGAGGACGTGGACGTCTACGTTCCACACCAGGCCAACGTCAGGATCATCGATCATGCCGTGGCGAGACTGGGGATTCCGGAGGAACGCGTCGTCATGAACGTCGATCGCTATGGCAACACTTCGTCTGCTTCGATTCCGCTCGCGCTTGCGGATGCGGTCGGCGACGGGCGGATCAAGCAGGGGTCGATGGTGTTGATGACCGGAATGGGAGCAGGATTGACGTGGGGTTCGGCACTGATGCGATGGACGGAGGCGTGATGAAGATCGCGTTTTGCTTCCCAGGACAGGGGGCGCTCGCGCAGGGAATGGGCAAGGACATTGCCGAGGCGGTCCCCGAGGCGATGGAGGTGTACGAGCGCGGGAGCGAGGCGACCGGGCTCGATCTCCGGCGGCTCTGCTTCGACACCGCGCTCGAAGAGATGGTCGAGACCGAGGTTCAGCAGCCGGCGCTCGTCGCGACGAGCCTCGCCATGCTGGAGGCGCTGCGCTCCCGCGGCGTGAAGCCGGACTACGTGATCGGGCACTCGGTCGGCGAGTTCGCGGCGCTGGCCGCGGCCAAGTCGGTCGGGATCCGGGAGACGATCGCGCTCGTGCGCGAGCGCGGGCTGGCGATGGCGGAGGCGGCGAAGCAGCGCCCCGGCTCGATGGCGGCGATCCTCGGTCTCGACGACGACGTGGTCGAGCGGCTCTGCCGGAAGATCCTCGGCGTGTGGCCGGCGAACTACAACTGCCCCGGCCAGATCGTGATCTCGGGCGAGAACGACGCGGTCGACGAGTGCTGCGCTGCGGCCGAGGAGGAGGGCGCGCGGCGGACGGTCAAGCTGAAGGTATCCGGCGCGTTCCACTCGCCGCTCGTCGCGCGGGCGGCCGAGCGGTTCCGGCCGGCGATCGAGCGCGTCAAGTTCGCGGAGCCTGAGGCGGAGTTCATGTCGACGGTCACGGCCCGGTTCGAGGACGCGCAGCGGATGGGCTCGCTGCTCGTCGACCAGCTGACCGCGCCGGTGCGCTTCACGCAGGCGGCGTCCGAGCTGATCAAGGACGGCGCGCGCACGTTCGTCGAGGTCGGGCCCGGGAACGTGCTCTCCGGCCTGCTGAAGCGGATCGACCGGAGTGTCAAAGCGGTCTCGGTCAACGACCTGCCCACGCTCGAGAAGATCAAGGAGCACCTCGCGTCGGCGTGAGTGCGAGCGGCGCAGACTCGGCGGAGCCGCCCGGGAGCGGAGGTGCCGGCTTTGCCGGCGCTGAAGCGGGGAAAGCATTTGCCTCGCTGGAGGGAAAGCTCGCGCTCGTCACCGGCGCCTCGCGCGGGATCGGGCGTGCGATCGCGGTGGAGCTCGCGCGCGCCGGGGCGGAGGTCGTGGTCGGCTATCGGAGCGGGGCCGAGGAGGCGACGTCGCTCGCCCAGGAGATCGGCGGCCGGGCCGTGCAGGCCGACGTCGGCGACCCGGCGCAGGCGGCCGGGCTGGTCGAGGAGGCCGGCGACCTCGACATCCTGGTCAACAACGCCGGGCTGACGCGCGACGGCCTGCTGATGCGCATGTCCGACGAGGACTGGAACACCGTCCTCGACACGAATCTCGGCGGCACCTTCTACACCTGCCGGGCGGCGGCCCGCGGGATGATGAAGAAGCGGGCCGGGTCGATCGTCAACCTGACGAGCGTCGTCGGGATCCACGGAAACCCGGGCCAGACGAACTACGCGGCGTCGAAGGCGGGGATCATCGGGTTCACGAAGTCGCTGGCGAGGGAGCTGGCCTCGCGCGGTGTGCGGGCGAACGCGATCGCGCCGGGGTACATCCAGACGGCGCTGACGGACGTGCTCCCGGAGGAGGTGCAGCAGGCGATCCTCGCGAACACGCCGATGGCCCGGCTCGGGACGCCGGAGGACGTCGCAGGGGCGGTACGCTTTCTCTGCTCCGACGAGGCCTCGTTCATCACGGGCGAGGTGCTGCTCGTCGACGGCGGACTGGGGATGTAATGAGCTTCAACGGGCGGCGGAGAGTCGTGATTACGGGGATGGGGGCGGTGACGCCGCTTGGCAACGACGTGCAGACGTCGTGGCAGAACCTCGTCGCCGGGCAGTCGGGCGCCGGCCCGATCACGCAGTTCGATCCGACCGGCTACTTCGCGACGTTCGCGTGTGAGCTGAAGGACTTCGAGCCGACGAACTGGATCGACTACAAGACCGCGCGGCGGATGGACCGCTTCGCGCAGATGGTCGTCGCCGCGGCGCGGCAGGCGGAGACCGATGCCGGGCTCGACGTCGCCGCGGACTCGGAACGCATCGGTGCGTCGGTGGCGACCGGGATCGGCGGTCTCCAGTCGTTCCAGGACTGTCACACGCAGCTGCGCGATCGCGGGCCGGACCGCGTCAACCCGTTCTCGATCCCGGCGATCATCCCGAACCTCGGCGCCGGCTGGGTCTCGATCGAGCTCGGCACGCGGGGGCCTCTGTCGGCGCAGTGCACGGCGTGCGCGGCCTCGAACATGGCGATCGGCGACGGGATGGACGCGATCCAGCTGGGACGGGCCGACGTGATGCTCTGCGGGGGTACCGAGGCACCGGTGACCGAGGTCGGGATCGCCGGCTTCGGCGCGATGCGCGCACTGTCTCGCCGGAACGACGAGCCCGGAGCACGCCAGCCGGCCCTTCGACATGGAGCGCGACGGGTTCGTGATGGGCGAGGCCGGCGCGGTGCTCGTGCTCGAGGAGCTCGAGCGGGCGAAGGCGCGCGGGGCGAAGATCTACGCGGAGCTCGTCGGCTACGGCGTCTCCTCGGATGCGCAACACATCACCGAGCCCGATCCGACGGGCATGCACCCGGCGCGCGCGATGCAGATGGCGCTCGCCGACGCCGGGATCGACGCCTCCGAGGTCGACTACGTCAACGCCCACGGGACCTCGACGCCGCTCGGCGACGCGAGCGAGACGCGTGTCCTGAAGAAGGCGCTCGGCGAGGAAAACGCGCGCAAGACCCCCGTCTCCTCGACGAAGGGCGCCACCGGCCACTGCCTCGGCGCGGCCGGCGCCGTCGAGGCGATCTTCTCTGTGCTCGCGATCAAGGAGGGCCTGCTCCCGCCGACGATCAACTACGAGTACCCGGACCCGGAGTGCGACCTCGACTACATCCCGAACGAGGCGCGCCCCTCCGACGTCCGCGTCGCCATGTCGAACTCGTTCGGCTTCGGCGGCCACAACGCTTCGATCGTCCTCAAGCGCTACGAGGACTGACCGCCCGCGCGCCATGGCTGAGAGGTGGGCGACGTTCGACTGCTACGGCACGCTGATCGACTGGGACGGCGGGATCCGGCGCGGCCTCGTGGGGGTGTTCGGCGCGGAGGGCGCCGACGAGTTGCTTGCCCGGTATCACGAGATCGAGCCGCGGATCCAGGCTGCGGAGCCGGCGCTTTCCTACCGCGAGGTGATGGCCCGGACGCTCGACGAGCTCGGCGCGCCGGCGGAACAGCGCGGGGCGCTGGGCGATGCCCTTCCATCCTGGACGCCGTTCTCCGAGGTTCCTGCGGCGCTCGAGGAGGCGCGTGGGCGCGGGTGGCGGCTCGCGATCCTCTCGAACACCGACCGCGACTTCATCGAGGCCTCGAAACGCCAGATCGGGGTCCAGTTCGACGTGACGATCGTCGCCTCCGAGGTCCGCTCGTACAAGCCGGCGCTCGGCCACTGGCGGGCGTTCGAGGAAGAGGTCGGCCGCATGCCGGACGTCCACGTCGGTGCGAGCCATTTCCACGACGTCGTCCCGGCGAGCGGCCTCGGCCTGCCGACCGTCTGGGTCAACCGGCTCGCGGAGCACGGCGATCCGCCGCCGACGCGCGAGATCCGCGATCTCGCGCCCCTGGCGGACGTGCTCGACGAGCTCGCCCCCGCGTGACGCTGGAGTTCCGCGCGGCCCGCGAGGGAGACGCGTCCGCCGTTGCCGAGCTCTGCAACGTGTTCGAGCGCGCCTTTTCGGACGATCCCGAGCTCGAGAGCGAGGAGGACATCCTGCGCTGGTGGCGGCGGGAGTGCGAAGTGCGGCTTGTGCTCGACGAGGGCGAGCTGGTCGGCGTTGGCTACATCAGACGACGCGGCGACCGCTGGGACGGCGACGGCTATGTTCACCCGGAGGCGTTCGGCCGCGGCGTCGGCACGGCGATCGTCGAATGGATCGAGGAGCGCGCCCGAGCCCACGACTCCGCGGAGACGCGGATCGCGACGCTCGCGCAGGACGAACGGGGCGCCTGCCTCCTGAGGAGCCGCGGCTTCGCGCCGGTCAGGACCTTCTTCCGGATGATGATCGAGCCGGCCGAGCAACCCCCGGTGCCCAGTTGGCCCGACGGCTACGTGGTGGCCACGCTTCATCCCGGCGAGGAGCGCGACCTCTACGAGGTCCTCGAGGACGCCTTTCTCGACCACTGGGACCACAACGCGCGCACGTACGACGAGTGGCTGGCGACCCAGAAGGTCGTCCACGACCTCTGCTTCCTGGTTCGCGCCGGCGACGAACTCGCGGCCGCTGCCCTCTGCACGATCGACGACTTCGGGCTCGGCTGGGTCAACATCCTCGGCACCAGGCGAGAGCACCGCCGCCGCGGCCTCGGCGAGGCGTTGCTCGGCCAGTCCTTCCACACGCTCTACGCTCGCGGCGCGCGCAAGATCGCTCTCGGCGTCGACGCCGAGAACACAACCGGCGCGACCAGGCTCTACGAGCGCGTCGGCATGCACGTCAGCTCCCGGATCGATCTCTACTCCAAGAAGCTGTGAGGGAGGGTAGGCTCCGGACGTGTCGCGCCTCCGCGCGAAGTGCCCCCACTGCAAGACGTACACCGCGGTCGCCATGGGCCCGGACTACCAGTGCCACTCCTGCGGCGCCGAGTTCGGCGCGGGTCTCGTCCGCGTCCCGCGGGCGTGGGGAAAGGGCGGCGAGGGGATGGCGGAGGCGGCGGCCCTCGAGCTCCCGTACCCCGAGGCGGTGGTGGTGGCGGAGGACACGCTCGGAGACCAGCACCTCGTGCTCGCGTCGGAGCTCCCCGAGCGGCCGCTGGTTCTCGGCGGATGCTGTTGCTCGCACGTCGGTGCGGTCGAGGGCCTCTCGGCGAGGCACGACCGCCTCGCCCTCGTCTGGATCGACGCCCACGGCGACCTGAACACCCCGGAGAGCTCGCCGTCCGGTAACGAGTGGGGGATGCCGCTGCGGATGATCGTCGACTCGGGCGCGGTCCGGCCGGCGGACGTCGCCCTCGTCGCCGTGCGCGACCTCGATCCGCCCGAGCGCGACTTCATCCGCGACTCCGGGATCCACACGGGAGATGACGCCGTCGAGCGGGCGCTCGGCGAGGCGGCTTGCGTGTATGTCGCGGTCGACTTCGACGGTCTCGACCAGGACGAGGTCTCGGCGTTCATGCCGGTTCCGGGTGGCCTGGCGGTCGCCGACACGGAGGCGCTGCTCCGTGGAGTCGCCGCGGACGCGGCGGTGGTCGGCGCCGGCTTCACCGGGCTCCTCCCGGACTCCAAGAACCTCGAGCCGGCGGTCCGTCTGGGCGCTGCGCTCGGTCTCTAGCCCGATTACACGCCTTCCGTAGTTTCGGGCAGCACGATCGGCACGCTCACGGATGGAGGCCGCTCGAGGTCGGGCTAGACATCCGGAGTGAGTCCGTCGTGCCTCGCTGCCGTGGCGTGCTTCAATGCCGCTTCCGCTTCGTGGTTCAATTGGGCCTCCGAGCGATGACCAGCGCTACGAGTGCCCCGGCTGAGGTCGCGTTTCGTCTCCTCGGCCCCCTCGAGGTCGAGGTCGGTGGAGCGGCGCTCCCGCTCGGGGGCCAGAGGAAGCGCGCGCTGCTCGCGCTGCTCCTGATCCACGCGGGCGAGGTCGTTCCCACGGACCGCCTGGTGGACGAGCTGTGGGGCGAGCGCCCGCCGAAGACGGCGACCACGTCACTCCAGAACTTCGTCGGACAGCTGCGCAGGGTGCTGCCGGCCGACCTCCTCGTCACCAGGTCGCCGGGCTACGTGCTTCGCGCGAGCCCGGACCAGATCGACTACGTGCGTTTCGAGCAGCTCGTGCGCAAGGCGCGGGCCGAGGACGCCGCACAGCGTGCGAAAACGCTCCGCGAGGCGCTCGATCTCTGGCGCGGGTCGCCCCTCGCCGACTTCGCGTACGAGCGCTTCGCACTTGGGGAGATCCGCCGTCTCACCGAGCTGCGGCTGGACGTGATCGAGGAGCGCATCGGCGCCGAGCTCGAGCTCGGCGCCGGAGGAGAACTCGTGTCCGAGCTCGAGAAGCTCGTGGCCGACCAGCCGCTGCGCGAGCGCATGCGTGGTCAGCTGATGCTCGCGCTGTACCGTGCGGGCCGGCAGGTCGAGGCGCTTCAGTCCTACCACGACGCCCGCCGCGCGCTCGTCGATGAGCTCGGGGTCGAGCCGGGCCCTGCGCTCCAACAGCTCTATCGCTCGATCCTGAGGCAGGAAGGCGCGCTCGAGCGGGCGACGCCGGCCGAGCCCGTCGACGACCACGTCGGCGACGTCGCCAAGGCGTTGCTCGCCGGTCGCCTGGTCGTCGTCCTCGGGCCCGCCGCGTACCGAGGTGGGGAGTCCGACGAGGAGCCGATGCCCGGGCCGGACGAGGTGGTCGCGCACCTCGCCCGGGTATTCGATTGTCCGCGCGACCACGCCCGCGACCTCGCCCACGTCGCGGAGTGGGTCACCGTCGCAAAGGGCGCGGGCCCGCTCTACGATGAGCTCCACGCGCTGTTCAACCTGGGCGCGCCCGGACCTGTCCACCGGGCCCTGGCCGAGCTCGCCGGAGTGGTCCGCGCCGTCGAAGCGCCGGCGCAGCTCCTTCTGACGACCGGCTTCGACCGGCTGCTCGAGCAGGCCTTCGGCGAACTTGACGAGGAGCTGGACGTCGTCCTGTACCTCGCCTTCGGACGTCACCGCGGCAAGTTCCTCCATCTCAGGGCCAACGGGGATTCCACCGTCGTCGAGATCCCGAACGCCTACACCGACCTGTCGTCCGAGCGGACGGTCCTGTTCAAGATCCACGGCGGCATCGACGCGCGGCCGGAGCGCGAGTGGGAGAGCTTCGTCGTCAGCGAGGACGACTACATCGACTACCTCGCCCAGGCGGACATCTCCGTCGTTCTCCCTGTGACCCTGGCAGCGCGGCTGCGCCGGAGCCACTTCCTCTTCCTCGGTTACCAGCTCGACGAGTGGAGCCTGCGGGTTTTTCTCCACCGCATGTTCGGGCGCGAGAAGGTCGCGTACCGGTCGTGGGCAATCGGTTCCGCCGGCGACGAGATCGAGCGCGAGCTCTGGCGGCAAAGGGGGATCGACGCCTTCGACCTGCCTCTGGAGGAGTACCTGGCGCGGTTGCGGAGCCGGGTCGAGGCAGAGGCGGCGGGATGATCGCCACGGAGGCGCTCTCGCCCTACAAGGGCCTGCGGGCCTTCGAGGACTCCGAGGGCGACGTTCCCTTCTTCTTCGGTCGCGAGCGCGAGCGCGCCCAGATCGAGGCGAACCTGATGGCCTCGCGTCTCACCGTCGTGTACGGCGAGACCGGGGTCGGGAAGAGCTCGGTGCTCCGCGCTGGGGTCGCGCATCACCTGCGCGGGGCTGCTCGCGAGAATCTGGAGCAGCACGGGGAACCCGAGCTCGCGGTCGTCGTTTTCGACGACTGGCGCGAGGATCCCGTCGCAGCCCTGCGCACCGCCGTCGCCGAGGAGGTGACGCGCGCCCTGGGCGGCACGCTGCCTGCGCCGGACGAGGACGCTCCGCTTGCCGGCGCCCTGCACGCCTGGCAAGAGCTGCTCGGCGGGGACGTCTACGTCGTTCTCGACCAGCTCGAGGAGTACTTCCTCTACCACCGCGACGAGGAAGGACCCGGACGTTTGCCGACGAGTTTCCCGCCGCGGTCGGGGCGGCCGATCTCCGGGTGAACTTTCTCGTCGCCCTTCGGGAGGAGTCGCTGGCGAAGCTCGACGCCTTCAAGGCTCGGATCCCGAACGTCCTCGGCAACTACCTACGCCTCGACCACCTCGACCGCGATGCTGCGCGTTCGGCGATCGTCGGCCCGATCGCCCGGTACGCGGAGCTCGTCGGGCCGGACGAGGCGGTCGAGATCGAGGACTCGCTCGTGGAAGCGGTCCTCGACGAGGTGGCGGTCGGCAAAGTCGAGCTCGGGCAGGGCGGACGCGGTTCCCCCGAAGGGCAGGACGACGAGCCGCGGATCCAGACGCCGTACCTCCAGCTCGTGATGCAGCGGGTCTGGGACGAGGAGCGTGCGGCCGGTTCCCGGGTCCTCCGGCTGGCGACGCTCGAGGAGCTCGGCGGGGCGGAGCGGATCGTCGGCGTGCACGTCGACCGTGCCCTGACCGCGCTCACCGCGGCCCAGCAGGACCTGGCTGCGACGATCTTCGACCATCTCGTCACACCGTCCGGGGCGAAGATCGCTCACGGTGCCGCTGACCTCGCCCGGTACGCGCGCGCGCCGGAGCCGACGGTGGTTACCGTGCTGGACCGGCTCGGGGACGATCGCATCGTCCGCACGATCGCGGACGGCGGCGCGAACGCCGACCGCTACGAGATCTTCCACGATGTCCTCGCCGAGCCCGTCCTCGCCTGGAAGGCCGGTCACGAGACGCAGAGGGAGCTGCAGCGGCAGCGCGCGGAGGTCGAGCGGCGGCATCGCCGGCTGTTGCGCATCATCGCCCTGGCCGGGGTGGCATTGGCCGTGATGGCCGGGGTGACCGTGTATGCACTGACTCAGCGAGGCGAGGCGCGATCGCAGGCGCGGCTTGCCGGCGCGCGCCAGCTCGCCGCCGAGGCGGTGTCGCAGCTCGATGTCGACCCACAGCGGAGCCTCGCGCTGGCGATCGGCTCGGCGCACAAGAAGCACACGGGTGAGGCGGAGGACGTGCTCAGGCAGGCCCTGATCGCGGCTCGCGAGCGCGCTGTCCTGCCGAGTCGTAGCCCGGTGCGCCTCGCATCGTTCAGCCCGGACGGGTCGCTGGTGCTGACCGGATCCGATGACGGGACTGTCCGTGTCTGGCGTCGGGATGGCACGCCGGTTCGAACGTTCGTTCTCGGCGCTCCGGCGACCGTCGCCCGCTTCAGCCAGGACGGCCGCCTCGTGCTGACGGGCAGTCGGGACGGCGTTGCCGCCGTCAGGCGTCTCGCCGACGGGGCCCTCGTCGCCTCTCTGCGCCACGGAGGCCCGGTGACGAGCGGCTCGTTCTCCGGCGAGGGAAGGCTCGCCGTGACGACGAGCGAGGACGGCGTCACCCGTCTCTGGCGGCCCGCGACCGGCAAGCTCGTGCTCGCCGTCAGGCAGGGCGGCCAGGTGCAGGCGGCGGCGCTCAGCCCCGACGGGAGGATGCTTCTGACCGTGGGCAGCAACTCTCGCGGAGAGGACCGGCGGGCCCGGATCTTCGCGGTCCCGAGCGGGCGGTTCGTTCGGCTGCTGCCGGCTCAAGGCGTCACCACGGCTTCCTTCAGCCCGGGCGGGAAGCTGCTCGTCACGGGCGGGCTCGACCACACGGCGGCGATCTGGGACGTGGGGAGCGGGCGGCGGCTGCACCTGCTCGCCGACCACGAGGGAGCGGTGACGGATGCGGTGTTCGGGCCGGGCGGGTCGCTGCTCGCGACGACGAACGCGGACGGGGCGACGCGCCTCTGGAACGCCCGGACGGGGATCCTGGTCGGCTCGCCCATGCTCGGTCACACGAACGCGGTGAATGCGGCCTCGTTCAGCCCGGACGGCCGCTACCTGCTCACCGTGAGCATTGACGGCACGGCGCGTGTGTGGGATGCAGCGACCGGCCGGCCCGGGCCCCAAGCTGTCCTGCGCGGGCACACGGATGCGGTCGGCGAAGGAGCTTTCGCCCCGGACGGCACGGCCGTCGTCACCGCAGGCGCGGACGACACCGCGCGCGTCTGGGATCCCGGGACCGCGCCGGAGCTGCACATTCTCGCGGCCTTCCAAGGCCCGGTGTGGGCGGCCGTGTTCAGTCCGGACGGCCGCCTCGTGCTCGAGGGGGGCGACGACGAGGCGGCGAGGATCCTCACCGACGGCGGGAAGGTGGTCCGCACGCTGCGCCACCCGGCCGTCGTGACGAGCGCGGTGTTCGACAAGGACGGCTCGCTCGTGCTCACGGCCGATGCGCTGCGCACGCTTCGCGTCTGGCGGAGCGCGAATGGCGCCCTAGTCCGCACGGCGCGCAACATCTCGGCGGGGCCGCTCGCAGTCAGCTCCGACAGTCGATTCGTGGCCGCGCCCGCCGTGCACGGAGGCGTGCATATTCTCGACGGCGCCACCTTGGCGCCTGTGCGCGAGTTGCGCCGGGGAGGACCCGTCACCGCCGTCGCTTTCAGCCCGGATGGCCGGCTGATCGCCGCTGCCGGCAAGGACGGTAAAGCCCGGATCTGGGACGCGCGAACCGGAGCGCTCGTTCGCATCTTCGCGGGACATACCGATGCGCTTACGGGTGTCGAGTTCAGCGCCGACGGGTCGCGGATCGTGACGTCGAGCCGCGACCGCGACGC
Organism: uncultured Actinomycetes bacterium; assembly: GCA_963779025.1. Classification (GTDB taxonomy): domain Bacteria; phylum Actinomycetota; class Thermoleophilia; order Gaiellales; family Gaiellaceae; genus DATBLE01. The sequence continues at coordinate 18,157 of CAVZWR010000019.1, read as the reverse complement.
CCGGGTTTGGGACGTCAAGACCGGCACTTCGACACTCCTGCGCGGGCACTTCGGACCTATTTTCGGCGCCTCGTTCAGCCCGGACGGGCAACTCGTCGTCACGGCCGGGCCGAGCACGGCAGGCCTCTGGGAGGCCGGGAGCGGCCAGCTGATCTCGTTCCTGCACGGGCACGAGCAGCCACTGACCGCCGCGTCGTTCTCGCCCGACGGCAGCCGGATCCTGACGTCGAGCCGCGACGGGACTGTGCGCACGTACGCGTGTGAGGTCTGTGGAGGCCTCGACGCCCTCGTCCGAACTGCACAGTCGCGGCTTGCGGCGCTCGAACGACCGCTCTCGGCTGACGACCGAGAGCGGTATGTGCCCCGCTAGCGCGGCGCGTTCGGAGCGGCCCGTCAGTCCGCGCTCAGCTCTGCCCAGAGGTTCTCCATCATTTTCGCCACCGTCGGGTTGCGGATCACGGCGCCGGCGAGCGTGAACGCTCCGGCGGCGAAGACCTTCGCGCCCGAGCGGGTCTCGTAGTAGGTCATCTGGCCGGTGAAGCCCGGTCCGAAGAGATTCGGGATCTCCGCCAGGACCTTGACCCCGCGCGGTGAGGCGACGGACGTCTTGTCGATCTCGATCCCGCCGGAGCCGAAGGTCGAGCCGTTGCGGAGGCCGGTGCCGGCGAAGAGCCACGGCGCGCCGGCGACATTGCGCACGATCCACGGGCCGCGATGCTCACCGCTGTCGTTCCCACGGTACTGAGCCCCGATCAGCGAGGCCTCGGCGCGGCCCAGGTCGCGCCACTGCTTCGTGCGCTCCATCACCTTTCCGTGCTTCACGATCCGCCAGAAGAAGTTGTTCGCAGAGAGGTAGGCGAGGTTCCCGCCCAGGTCGCGGTAGGTCTCGACGATCGTGTACTCGCGCGTCGTCACGTACTCATGGTGACCCGGGAAGACGATCAGGTCGTACGACGCTGCCAGCTCGCGGGCGCTGCCGGCGGTGTCGAGGTCGACGTCGGCGAGATAGTCGACGACGCGACCGGTCCAGCTCAGCCAGTGCAGCAACGGGAGGTCGTAGCTGCGGAAGTTGTACGGAACGCCGCGGTTCAGGTACGGGCGGCCGAGCAGCGCCGTGTGCCGGTTCCAGTCCGCGTACCAGGAGTCGCCCTTGCCGTCCTTGTTGTCATCTCGGAGGTTGTAGGCCTGCCAGGTCATCGTCGGCATCACGACCGCGATCCGATGCTCGCCGAGCCGGCGGGGCCGGACCACGAAGGGCGCAAAGCCGACGCGCCCGTCCGAGGATTCGAGGCGGGCGAAGTACACGCCGCTCGGCCAGTCACGAATCGTGACCTCGACACCGCGGCCGTTCCCCACGTCCCCGAGGTGCCTGGCCACGGTGACCGGCACGCCCTGCAGCTCGCTGTTGCCCATGGTCGGAACGCGTTCGGGCCCGGTGCGGAAGATGCGGACGGTGACGTCGTGGGCCCTGTTGAAGAAGACGAGGGATGCATGCGTGTCGGGCGCGTAGCTCTCGCGCTGGAAGGCGGCCTCGACGGAGGGACGAAGCTCTTCGTTGGTCGGCGCGCGTCCGTCGAGCAGCTCGTTGCGGGTCTGCGTCTGCGTGCCGATCCCGAGCACGAGAGCGGCGAGGGAGCTTCCGAAGGCGAGGAGAAGAGAGGCGGTGCGAGTGCCTCTGCGCTTGATATGCGGGGCTTCTGTGGACATGCCCCGACGCTCGTCCCGAGCCCCAATCGCTCCCTCACGGAGCGGCAACCGGCCGCCAACGGCGCCTGATCAGGCTCGACGTCGACCGTCCGGACGACGTGTGCTAGAAGCCACGAGTGGCCACCGCCGGACGAGTCGCGCCCGCGCTTTTCGCCTCTGCCGTCGTGCTGACCGCCGGGTGCGGCGCCCAGCCGCGCGCGAGGACCGGGCCCGACGTCGGGCGGGGAAAGGAGACGTTCGTGACCTCCCGGTGCGGCACGTGCCACACGCTCGATGCGGCCGGGACGAAGGGCACGGTGGGGCCGGGGCTCGACCACCTTCGGCTCAGTCGGGCCCGGGTCGCGCGGTACGTCCGGGCCGGGGGGGCCGACATGCCTGCCTACGCCAAGACGCTCTCTCCGGTCGAGATCGCCGATCTCGCGGCGTTCGTCAGCGATGCTTCGCGCCGATGAGGGCCGCCCACTGCGGGGAGCCCGACCTGTAACCGTCCTGCGGGCGAGCCCGGTCTAAGATCAAGAGCCCATGGCGCAGCACATCGACGTCTCCATCGAGCACAAAGGCGCAACGCCACCCGGCGACGGACGGAAGCACCCGAACACCTGTCCCTCCTGCGGGTCGCACTACCGCGACGACGAGCTCGAGCGCAACCAGGGGGTCTGCCCCCAGTGCGGCCACCACTTCCCGCTCTCGGCGCGTGAGCGGATCGAGCAGCTCGCCGATGCCGGCTCCTTCGCGGAGGAAGACGGCGAGCTCCGCTCCGCCGATCCGCTCGGCTTTTTCGACCTTCGGCCGTATACCGAACGCCTCGCCGAGGCCGAGCTGAAGACCGGCCAGGGGGACGCGATCATCATCGGTCGAGCCGAGATCGACGGCCAGCCCTGCCAGCTCGCGGTGATGGATTTCAGCTTCATGGGCGGCTCGATGGGCAGCGTCGTCGGCGAGAAGTTCGTGCGCGCGTGCGAGCAGGCGGCCGACCGGCGCGTCCCGCTCGTCGCCGTCACCTCCTCCGGCGGCGCCCGCATGCAGGAGGGGATCCTCTCGTTGATGCAGCTGCCGAAGACGGTCTGCGCGGTCGAGGACCTGCGCGACTCGCGGGTCGCACTGCTGAACGTCTTCGCCCACCCGACCACGGCCGGCGTGCTCGCGAGCTTCGCGAGCCTCGGCGACGTCACCGTCGCCGAGCCCGGCGCGCTGATCTCGTTCACCGGCCCGCGCGTCGTCCAGCAGACCACGCGCGAGAAGCTCCCGGACGACTTCGGCCTCGCGGAGTCCAACCTGCGGTTCGGCCACCTCGACGCGATCGTTCCGCGGACGGTGCTGCGGCCGTACATGGCCAAGCTCCTGCGGCTCTTCGGAATGCCGGGTGAGGCCGAGCACCGGCTGCGTGAGCGGCTGGCGCGTCTCCGCAGCGCTTCGCTACTCGGCGGCGCAAAGATCTCCGGCGAGCTGGAGCGCCTCCAGCGCCAGCTCGAGCAGATCCAGACCGAGCCGACCGACGAGGAGATCTGGCGCTCGGTCGAGCTCGCTCGGCACCCCGATCGTCCCTACACCCTCGATTACGTCGAGCGAATGCTCGACGACTGGGTCGAGCTGCACGGCGACCGCGGCCGCGCCGACGACGGGGCGATGGTCGCCGGGCTCGGCCGCTTCGACGGCCGCACGGTCGTCCTCGTCGGCCAGCAGAAGGGCCGCGACATCCAGGAGCGGACAAAGAGGCAGTTCGGGATGCCGTATCCGGAGGGCTATCGAAAGGCGATGCGCGCGATGGAGATCGCAGATCGCCACCGATTCCCGGTGCTCAGCCTCGTCGACACCCCCGGCGCCTATCCGGGCGTTGCCGCCGAGCAGCACGGCCAGGGCGGTGCGATCGCGCAGTCGCAGGCGCTGATGGCGCGCCTGCAGGTGCCGACCGTGGCGTGCGTGATCGGCGAGGGCGGCTCGGGCGGCGCAATCGCAATCGCGCTCGCCGACCGCGTACTGATGCAGGAGAACGCGATCTACTCGGTGATCTCGCCCGAGGGCTGCGCCGCGATCCTGTGGCGAGACGCCGGCGAGGCGCGCAAGGCCGCCGCCGCCTTCAAGCCCGATGCCGCGCACTGCCTGGAGCTCGGCGTGATCGACGGGATCGTCCCTGAGCCCGACGGAGCGGCGCACGAGGACTGGGATCAGGCCGCCCGACTGCTCGGAGACTCGCTTCGGGAGGCCCTCGAGGAGCTCGAAGGGGAGTCGGCGGGCGATCTCGTCCGCCGACGGCGCGCCAAGTTCCGCGACATGGGTGTTTTCGCCTGATCATCGCCTGTTTGCGGGGACATTCCACAGTCTCCACAGGCTTTTCCCCGGCCATCTGCACCCCGATTTTGCCGGTTGAAAACCGGAAAATGGGATGGTTTCCGGGAATCCGGCGCCGGTAGGGTTGCCCGATGGCTCGCAGCCGCGATCAGCTCGCCGATTACCGGCGTAAGCGCGATCCGCAACGAACTCCGGAGCCATTCGCCTCGAAGAAGCGCGGAAAGCTGCCCATCTTCGTAGTTCAGCGCCACGACGCCCGCCGGCTCCACTACGACTTCCGCCTGGAGCGGGACGGGGCGCTTGCGAGCTGGGCGGTCCCGAAGGGCGTCCCGCTCGAGCCCGGCCAGCGCGCGCTGGCCGTCCACGTCGAGGATCACCCGCTCAGCTACGCCAGTTTCGAGGGCGAGATCCCGGCCGGCCAGTACGGCGCCGGCACCGTGGAGATCTGGGACCGGGGCACCTACGAGCTCGTCGAGGAGAAGAAGGACGGGGGGCTGACCGTCCGCCTGCACGGCAAGCGGCTGGAAGGCATGTGGACGCTCGTGCCGGCGAAGCTGGACGGCAATCCGAAGAACTGGTTGATCCTGCGCAAGCGAGACACGGACGGCGCGGCGCCGCCCGCGAGCCCCCATCGCTACCAGTCGATGCTCGCGACGCTCGCGGGCCGCGAGGAGTTACCCACAGCCGACGGCTGGCTGTTCGAGGTCAAGTGGGACGGCTACCGCGCGATCGCCTACGTGCGCGGCGGTGAGACCGAGCGGCTGGACAGCCGCCGGGGCAACGACCAGGTCGGGCGGTTCCCGAACGTCGCGAAGGAGGTCGCGAAGGCCGTGAAGACGCCGGACTGCGTGCTCGACGGAGAGGTCTGCGCGCTCGACGAGCGCGGCCGGCCGAGCTTCTCCGCGATGCAGCAGGGCAAGCCGGGCACGCCGATCGTCTACGAGGCCTTCGACCTGCTCGAGGTCGACGGTGAGTCGCTCGTCGAGTTGCCGCTGACCGAACGCCGCCGGAGGCTGGAGGCGCTGCTCGACCGCCGCAACCGCACCGTCCGGCTCTCGGAGGCGTTCGAGGACGGTGCCGCGCTGTACGACGCGGCGCAGGTGCAGGGGCTCGAGGGGATCGTCGCCAAGCGCGCCGACTCGCCGTACCGGGAGGGGAAGCGCACGCGCGAGTGGCTGAAGATCAAGACCCACGGCCGGCAGGAGTTCGTGATCGTCGGCTACACGAAGGGCCAGGGGCGCCGGAGTGGCCGGTTCGGCTCGCTCGTCCTCGGCGTCTGGCGCGGCGACGAGCTCGAGTACGCCGGCAACGTGGGCACCGGGTTCACCGACCGCGACATCGACGAGCTGCTCGCGAAGCTGCGGCCGCTCGAGACGGACAGGCCGCCGTTCCGTGAGGTCCCGAAGATGCCGAAGGTGAAGAAGGCCGACGTGGTCTGGGTGAGGCCGGAGCTGGTCGCCGAGGTCGAGTTCGTCGAGTGGACGCACGACGGGCGGTTGCGCGCGCCGTCCTTTCAGGGGCTGCGCGAGGACAAGTCGGCGCGCGAGGTGCACCGCGAGGAGCCGCTCCCGAACGAGCTCCGCCGCGGCAGCCGCGTCGTCAAGCTCTCGAACCTCGACAAGGTCTTCTGGCCGGACGAGGGCACGACCAAGGGCGATCTGCTCCGCTACTACCGCTCGGTGGCGCCGGTCGTGATCCCACACATCCGCGATCGGCCTTTCACGATGAAGCGCTACCCCGACGGGATCAGCGGCGGGCACTTCTTCCAGAAGGACGCGCCGCAGCACATGCCCGACTGGATCTCGACGGTCGCGGTCGAGGCGACCTCGCGCGAGAAGCCGCGGCGGACACGGACGATCAAGGCGCCGCTCGTCAACGACGAGCTCGGGCTGCTCTGGATGGTGAACATGGGCTGCATCGACCTGAACACGTGGTACTCGCGGGTCGACAAGCCCGACCGGCCCGACTTCGTCCTCTTCGACCTCGACCCGGCCGCCGATGCCGGCTTCCCGGAGGTGATCGAGGTCGCGCTGCTCGTCAAGCAGGTCCTCGATGCACTCGGACTGGTCGGGTTCCCGAAGACGAGCGGCAGCGATGGAATGCACGTGCTCGTCCCGATCGAGCGGCGGCACACGTACGAGCAGACGCGCGAGTTCTCGGCGATCGTCGCGTCGACGCTGGCGCGGACGCACCGCGGCCTGGTCACGACCGAGTGGACGAAGTCGAAGCGGCGCGGCGTCCTGATCGACTCGAACCAGAACGGCGAGGGGAAGACGATCGCGTCGGTCTACTCGGTGCGGCCGCACCCCGGCGCGCCGGTGTCGACACCGCTGCGCTGGGACGAGGTGAAGGAGGGACTCGACCCGCGCGAGTTCTCGATCGACGTCGCGCTCGGCCGGATCGACCAGCACGGCGACCTGTTCGAGGGCGTCTTGACGACTCGACAGCGACTCGGACCCGCCTTAGCATCGCTGCGGTGAAGCTCGCAGAGCTCGTCGCAGAGCTCGACGGCTACTTCGGCATCCAGGACGTTCGCAACGACGACTGGTCGAGGGCCTTCGAGCAGGTCTATCCCGAGCCCTACTGGCGGGAGTACGTCGCGGTCGGCTGGGAGGGGCGTTGGAACGGGCTGATGACGCACGGCGCCGAGGACGTCGAGCGCGTGGTGACGTGTGTCTTCCCGAGCGACCGCATCGTCGAGGCGCTCCCACCGGCGACGTTCGTCTTCACCGAGCACCCGCTGGACTTCGCCGACGAGCCGGGGTTTCTGCCGCTCGCCGAGGAGACCTTCGAGACCATGCGCGAGCGCGGGATCAGTCTCTACAACGCCCATGCGCCGCTCGACATGCACCCCGAGGTCTCGCCGTCGCGTCTCTGCGCGGAAGGGGTCGGGCTGCGCGAGCTCGAGGAGTACTTCCCGATCTGCGAGGGGATCCCGGGCGGCGCCGCGATCATCGGGGAGAGCAGTCTGACCGTGGACGGTCTGGCGGACGCCCTGCGCTCGTACCTCGGCTCCGAGATCAAGGTGCACGTGCTGACGCGGACCCATCCCGAGGCCGGTCGCGTCGCCATGGTCGCCGGCGGCGGCGCCGTGCGTCGACATCCTCGAGGCGTCGCTCGAGCGCGGCTGTCAGACCTACGTGACCGGCAACGCCGCGACCAACTGCCGCCTCGACTTCGTGCAGGAGCAGGTCGCGGCGTTCCGGCGCCGCGCGGACGAGGCAGGCGTGACCCTGATCGACGCGATGCACTACGGGATGGAGAAGCCGCCGCAGCTCGCGATGGCCGACTGGTTCCGGGCCCGCGGCCTCGAGGCCGAGTTCGTCCCCGACGGGCCGAAATGAGCCAGTGTCAGTCCTCGAGGCGGCGTGGGTGGCCGAGCGAGCCGAGCTCGGCGATGTCGCGCCGGAAGAACAGCGCGACCGTCCAGTCGACGACCACTCGCAGCTTTCGCGACAGAAGAGGGAGCTGGTACAGGTGGTATGTCCGGGTGAAGAACCAGCCGGCGAACCCGCGTAGCCGAAGGCCCATCACGTCGGCGATGCCCTTGTAGCGGCCCAGCGTCGCCGCCTGCCCGAGCATGCGGTAGCGGTACGGCTTCGGCTCGCCGGACAGGTTGCGCGCGAGGCGCCGCGCCTGGCGGAGCGCGTGCTGCGAGGTCGGCGGATCGACCCGCCCGGGCGTAGCGGCGTTCGGCACGGCGGCGCAGTCCCCGAGCGCCCAGACACCTTCGAGATTCCGCACCCTTAGACACTCGTCGACGGGCACTCGACCGCGGTCGTCCAGCGGCACGCCCAGCTCGGCGAGGCCGGGGCTGGGACGGACGCCCGCGGTCCAGACGAGCGTCTCGGTGTCGATCCGCGTCCCGTCGGAGAGCCGCAGGCCCCGCACGTCTGCCGACTCGAGCCGTGTCGAGACGTGAATCTCCACGCCGCGGCGCGCGAGCTGTGCCGCCGCGTACTCGCCGAGCCGGGTGGGGATCTCGGGGAGGATCTTCGGCGCCGCGTCGACGAGCACCCAGCGCTGCGGCGCCGTTCTGAGACCGGGGTAGTGGCGCAGCGCGTCCCGCACGAGGTCGGCGAGCTCGGCGAGTGCCTCGACGCCCGCGTAGCCGGCGCCGACGAAGACGAACGCGAGATGGCGGGCCTGCTCCTCCTGCGTGGCTGCCGCGTCCGCGGCCTCGAGCTGCCGGAGCACATGGTTGCGAAGCGCGATCGCGTCGGCGAGGTCGCGAAAGCCGTGCCCGTGCTCGGCGAGACCGGGAACCGGCAGGACGCGCGAGACCGAGCCGAGCGCGAGCACCAGGTGCTCGTAGCCGATCTCGACCGGACCGTCGATCGCGTCCACGGTCGCCACCTTGCCCGTCGTGTCGAGGGCAGTCACGCGCCCGACCACGAGCTCGGCGTGACGGCACATCATCCGGAGCGGAACGACGACGTGGCGCGGCTCGAGTGTCCCGGACGCTGCCTCCGGGAGCAGCGGCGTGAACAGCATGTAGTTCTCCGGGCTGACGATCGTGGCGCCGCGGCGGCCGAGCCGGCGCGCGACGATCGAGCCGGCGTAGCCGCCGCCGGCGATCAGCGTGCCGCCCCGGGCGTGCCGCTCCACGGCCGTACTGTGTCAGCTGAGCCGGTAGGGCACGCTCGTCAGGATCACGCGCGGCTCGAACAGCAGCAGCCGCTTGATGTAGAGCGCGCGCTGGTTGTGCAGGAGGCGCTGCGGGCCGCTGAAGATCAGCTCCGGCATGACGACCACGGCGACCGCGTCCGGATCGGCGGTGATCGTCGCGCAGGTAGCGGAGCAGCGGGTCACCGAGGTCGCGGTAGTGCGCCTCCTCGACCTCGAGCGGCACCGCGCATCGGCCGGCCGGCCCACTCGCTCCGCATCCGGTCGGCCTCCTCGGGGTCGAAGGCGAAGAAGACCGCTCGGGTGTCCTCGAGGCCGAGGGTGCCCGCGTAGTTGACCGCGCGCAGCGTCGCGGCGTGCGCACCCGAGACCAGCACGCGGCAGACGGCGCTCGCCGGCGGCGCCACTCGGCGCGCCTTCTGGGCGAGCACCGGCACGTCGCGTGATCACGACGCCCGGCTCGCTGAGCAGCCGCAGCTTGAGCGAGAACTCGGTCCGCCGCGCGAGCGCGTCGAGCAGCGACCGCCGGCGGAACTCCTCCGGGATGATCGCCGTGACGAAGTTCGACTCGCCGCGGGGGATCCCCCAGAGGTAGTCGATCACCGCGTCGACCCGGCTTCCCTCCGGCTGCGACGATCTCGAGGTCGGGGCGGATGTCGGTCAGCTGCGGAAGCGCGGGCCGGATGCCGGAGTCGCTGTGCGGTCCCGGCACGTGGATCGCGCGGAAGTCGTCTCCCGCGATCTGCCGGGCGTACCAGACGCCTCGCGCAGGGCGGCGTCGTAGGAGTCGACGTAGAGGACGACCTCGTTCGTCGCCGCCGGTGCCGCCGCGACCGCCGCGACCCCGGCGCGGAGGCGGCGGGCGACCTTCCGGTAGTGGCGGTTGACGCCGTAGAAGCGCGCCGACGAGCAGCGGGATCGCGACTGTCGACCGCCCAGGCGCCGTGCGAGGAACTTCGTCTCGACGACGAGCAGCGCGACGACGCGCGTCGCGACCGCGCCTGCGCCGTTAGGATCGCCGCGACTCGCTGCCACCCGGGGTTCGCGCGCCGGCGCCAGTAGCGCACCATCCCGGCCTGCGAGAGCGTGAAGGCCGTGAACACGCCGATCACGTACAGGTGGATCAAGGCGTTCACGTCGGCCTTGAACGCCCAGATCAGCAGCGACGCGACGCCGGCGAGGACGATGATCCCGTTCGAGTAGACGAGGCGGTCGCCGAGGTTGACGAACTGGCGGGGGAAGAACCGGTCGCGCGCGAGGATCGCCGCCAGCCGCGGGAAGCCCTGGTACGAGGTGTTCGCGGCGAGGACGAGGATCGCGAACGTCAGGCCCTGCACGAGGTAGTAGAAGATCGCGCCGGGCGAGCCGGCCGGGAACGTCGCGCGCGCGACCTCCGACACGACCGAGACCGAGTTGCTCGGCAGTGCGTGCATGTGCACAGCGAGGTACGAGACCCCGACGAAGAGCGAGATCGCCATCACGCCCATCACCACGAGCGTCCGCGCCGCGTTCAGCCCCTGCGGCGACTTGAACGCGCCGACGCCGTTCGAGATCGACTCGACCCCTGTGAGCGCCGCTGCGCCCGACGCGAAGGCGCGCAGCACCACCAGCACCCCGACGCTGCCGGCCGCACCCACCGTGATCGGGTCCGGCACGTGCGCCTGGGGCAGCCGCCGACCGCGCACTTCCCGACGCCGACCCCGATCATCACGTACATCACCGCGACGAACGAGTAGGTCGGCAATGCGAAGGCGATGCCGGACTCGCGGACGCCACGAAGGTTCACGAGCGTCAGCAGCACGATCAGGAGCAGCGACAGGCCGACCTTGTGCGATGCGAGCGACGGCGCCACCGACGTGATCGCGAGCACGCCGGCTGCGACGGAGACCGCGACCGTCAGCACGTAGTCGACGAGCAGCGCCGCCGCGGCGACCAGGCTTGGTACGTGCCGAGGTTCTCCTTCGCGACGACGTATGCGCCGCCGCTCGTCTCGTAGGCCTTGACCGTCTGGGTGTACGAGAGGACGACGATCGCGAGGACTGCGGCGATCGCGATCGAGACCGGCAGGACGAGGTGGGCGGCCGTGATCGACGCGCCGACGAGGACCACCAGCGCTGCCTCCGTCGCGTATGCGACCGAGGAGAGCGGGTCGGACGCGAAGATCGGCAGGGCGAGCGTTCTTCGAGAGCAGCGTCTCGCCCATCTCGGCCGCCGCGCGAGGCCGGCCGATCAGGGCTCGCTTCACGGCGTCGAGCCGGTCCGGCCGCCGCGTCCGGCGGCCTCGGCGGTTTCTGTTCGGTCGTGATCATCGTCGCCGGCCTCGCCGTCCACGCTAGCCCGGCAGAGCTCGCGAGCCGCCTTGTAGCGCGATCTTGAGGGCTTCTTAAGGCCTGCCGCCGGCGAGCCTATGCTGTGTCCATGCGCACGCGTCTCCTCGCCGGGACGGCGGCGAGCGCCGGAGCGATCGTCGTCAGCCTTGATCGCTCGCGCTCGTGTACGGCGCGATCTACGCCGCTCCGATCCGGTCGCCCCGGTCGCTCAGCCTGGGCGTCCTCTACCTGTTCGCAGTGCTGCCGTGGCCGGCGACTCTGGGGCCTGCGGTTCGCGGTCGCCGGTCTCGATCGTCAGCATGCTCGCCTTCAACTGCCTTCTTCCTGCCGCCGCGGCACACGTTCCACCTGGCCGAGTCGGAGAACTGGGTCGCGCTCGCCGTCTATCTCGTCGACGGCGGTCGATTCGTCAGCGCGCTCGCGGCGACGCGCACGGCCGGCAGCGGCGGCCGAGGCTCGAGCGCCTCGCCCGCGACGCGCGCGCGGCGTTGCTGCGCTACGATCGAGCGACGCCGGTCGAAGACCGCCGTGCTGCGCTCGGTCAGCCACGACCTGCGCTCGCCGCTGACCGCGATCAAGACGGCAAGCGAGATGCTGGCCGACCCGGCGGCGCTCCCGGACGCCGAGCGCGACGAGCTCCTCGCGTCGATCCGGCTCAGGCGCGCCGGCTCGACCGCCTGGTCGCCAACCTGCTCGACCTCTCGCGGCTAGAGGCCGGCGCGGCGAGCCCCCCATCGAGCTCTGGACCGTTGACGGGCTGGTTGGACAGGCGCTCGAGGCCCTCGGATGACGAGCGGATCACTCGTCTTCTCGCTCCCCGACGTGCCCCGCGGTGCAGGTCGACGCCGCGCAGCTCGAGCGCGTCCTCGTCAACCTGCTCGAGAACGCACTCCGGCTACTCGTCTCCGACCGATCCGGTCGAGATCCGCGCCGAGCTGCGGGCGGCGAGGTGGTGATCTCGGTCGGCGACCACGGCCCGGGATCTCGCCGGGGAGCGGGAGGCGATCTTCGAGCCGTTCTGGCGCGGCGGGGGGCGGGACGCGGGTCCGGCCTCGGGCTGGCGATCGCCCGCGGCTTCGCCGAGTCTGAACGGCGGGCGCTCTGGGTCGAGTCGGCCGGGACGGGCGCACGTTCGTCGCTCGCGCTGCCCGCGGTCGAGCTCCCCGCCGAGGTGCCGACATGAGCGGGCGCGCGTCCTGGTCGTCGACGACGAGCCGCAGATCCTGCGCGCGCTCGCAGCTCAAGCTCCGCGCCGCGGGCTACGTGGTCGAGACGGCGGCGACGGCGAGGAGGCGCTGATGAAGGCGGCGATGCGGCCGCCGGAGGCGATCATCCTCGACCTGCTGCTCCCGGACGGCAGCGGCACGGACGTCTGCCGCGAGCTGCGCAGCTGGAGCACGGTGCCGATCATCGTGCTCTCCGCCGTCGGCGAGGAGCGCGAGAAGATCGCGGCACTCGACGCCGGCGCGGACGACTACGTGACGAAGCCGTTCAGCGGCGACGAGTTGCTTGCCCGCGTCCGCGCGCAGCTCCGCCGCACGGCGCCCCCGGCCGGCCGGTGCTCGAGATCGGCGAGCTGCGCGTCGATCTGGAGAAGCGGCTCGTGACGATGGCCGGCGAGCCGGTCTCGCTCACCCCGATCGAGTACGACCTGCTCCGGCTGTTCGCAGCGAACGAGGGCAAGCTGCTCACGCACCCGACGATCCTGCGCGCGATCTGGGGCCCGGCGTACGGCGAGGAGTCCAACTACCTGCACGTGTACGTCTCGCATCTCCGCCGCAAGATCGAGCCGGATCCCGCGCAGGCCTCGGTACCTGCTCACCCAGCCCGGCGTCGGCTACCGGCTCGTCGCGCCGGATCCGTCTTAAGACGTCTTTCAGGGCTTCGGCCCGTCTTCAGTCGCTTCGGGCGGCCGGCGCTACCGTCGAGGCATGGCGTCCGCTTCGACCAGCGCACCGTGCGCCCGGCGCGCGGGGTACCGGCGGCTCCTCGTCCCGCTCTCGGCGGGCCGGAGTCCGTGCGGGCCGTGGAGACCGCATGCTCGCTCGCCGCCGAGCATGGTGCCGAGCTCACGGTCGTCTACGTCATCGAGGTCCCGACGCTGCTGCCGCTCGATGCGCGCATGGACGAGGACGAGGCCGTGGCCCGAAGGGCCTTCCACCAGGCCGAGGCGATTGCCGACTCTTTCGGCATTCACCTGCGTGGACGGAAGGTCAGAGCGCGCGAAGCCGGGACAGCGATCGTGGAGCTCGCCGAGGAGCTCGGTGCGGAGGTGGTGGTGATCGCCGCGCCGCGCAAGCGCCGCGCGTACGGACGCTCCAGGCTCGGTTCGACCGTTCGCCAGGTGCTGGCGAAGGCGACTTGCCCCGTGCTGGTCGCCGCGCCACCGGCGCTCTAGCGCGCGATCGAGCATCCGCCCGAGCAGCTCGAGCGCGCCCGCCTTGTCCAGCATGTCGTTCAGGTTGCCGCACTTCGGCGACTGGACGCACGACGGGCAGCCGTGCTCGCACGGGCAGCCCTCGATCATCTTCGCGGTGTCCGCGACCCAGCCCTCGAACGCCTCGAACCCGCGCGCGGTGATCCCGACGCCGCCGGGGTGGCCGTCGTAGACGAAGATCGTCGGGCGGCCGGTCTGGAAGTGGACGTTGGTCGACAGGCCGCCGATGTCCCAGCGGTCGCACATCGCCCAGAGCGGAAGGAGCGCGATCATCGCGTGCTCCGCGGCGTGCAGCGAGCCGAGCAGCTTCGGCATGTGCTCGAGTCCCTCGAGCATCTCCGGCTCCGGGCAGAACCAGATCGCCTCGGTCTCGAACGAGGTCTCGGGGAGGTCGAGCGCGACGAGGTCGAGGGTCGCCTGAGTCGAGGCCTGCTTGACCTGGTAGGCGACCACCTGCTCGCTGACGGAGACACCACCCCAGTTCAGCTCGAGGCCCAGCCGCTGCTCCGTCCGTCTCGTCTCGTCGATCGCGGTCATCGTGTCCTTCTTCACCTGTGTGTAGAGGTCGCCGGAGAACGGCGAGACGAGCGCCTGGCGGGCGTCGAGGTCGAGCTCGGCGACGCGGTACGCCTCGCCGAGGTGGAGGTAGACGGCGCCCTCGTGGACGGTCGAGTAGGCGCGCTCGCGCTCGACGAGGCCGAGCACCGATCCGGTCGTCGTATCGACGACGCTGAACGAGTCCGGGCTGGTCGAGCGAAGCGGGATGCGGGCAGCGGGGTAGTCGCGGCCCCCCCAGACGAACCCGGCGGGCGTTTGCTTCAGCTCCGGGAGCAGCGCCGCCCGCTCGAGCGCCTCGTCGCCGAGCACGTCGCGGTCGGCGTCGTCGAGCGGTGCCTCGAACGCGGCCGAGAGCACGTGCCCGTCGAGGACCCGGGGATTCGCGTGGTCGAGAATCGCGGCTTCGACGCGTCGCCGCAGCAGCGTCTCGGGCTCGCGCATGAAGTACTGGTCGAGGGCGTCCTCGCTGGCGATCATCACCGCGAGCCCGTGGCCGCGGCGGCCGGCACGGCCCCACTGCTGCCGGAGGCTCGCCACCGTGCCCGGGAATCCGGTCGAGATCACGCAGTCGAGGAGGCCGATGTCGATCCCGAGCTCGAGTGCGTCGGTCGCAGAGACCCCGAGCAGCTCGCCGGCCGCGAGCCGCTGCTCGATCTGCCGGCGCTGCGCCGGGGTGTAGCCGGCGCGGTACGGGGAGAGCCGGTCGCGGTACTCCTGGCCGAGCCGGTCGAGCGTGAAGCGGTGGATCAGCTCGGCCGACTTGCGGCTCTTCGCGAAGCAGAGCGTCCGCAGGCCGCGCTCGACGAGCAGCGCCATCAGCCGTGACGCCTCGCCGAGCGCGCTCGCCCGCACGCCGAGCTCCTCGTCGAGCAGCGGCGGGTTCCAGAGCGCGATTGTCCGTTCCGCCCGCGGGGCGGCGTCGTCCTCGACGACGGTGAAGTCGACTCCGACGAGCGCCCGGCCGAGCTGCGCCGGGTTCGCGATCGTCGCCGAGGCGAGCAGGAACTGCGGGTCGGCTCCGTACACGCGGGCCATTCGGCGGAGCCTGCGCAGGACGTTGCCGACGTGCGAGCCGAAGACGCCGCGGTAGACGTGTGCCTCGTCGACGACCACGTAGGCGAGGTTCGAGAGCACGTCGCCCCAGCGGTCGTGGTGGGGGAGGACGCCGACGTGGAGCATGTCGGGGTTCGAGAGCACGAGGTTCGACCACTTGCGGATCTGCCACCGGCGCTCCACCTCCGTGTCGCCGTCATAGATCGCTGCCTTGACACGCGGCACCTTCAGCTCCTGGAGCGAGCGCAGCTGGTCCTGGGCGAGCGCCTTCGTCGGATAGAGGTAGATCGCGCGTTTCTTCGGCTGCGCGGCGAGGGCGTCGAGCACGGGCAGGTTGAACGCGAGCGACTTTCCGCTCGCAGTGCCGGTGACGACCGCGACGTGCTCCCCGCGCGCGGCCGCCGCCCAGGCATCCGCCTGGTGCTCGTAGAGCTCCTGGACGCCGCGCGCCTCGAGCGCCGCGCGCACCTTCGGGTGGAGCCCGTCGGGGAACGGCGCGGTGCGCGCCTGCCGCGCGGGCTCGCCTGCGACGTGTGCGAGCTCCTCTCCTTCGAGGATCCCGGCCCACGCCGCCAGCTCGACCGCCATCCGTCGAGCGTAGCGGCCGGCCGCCTCAGCTCCGGGCGACCTCCTCGAGCGTGCGCGGCTCGAAGTGCTCGACGAGCTCCTGCAGGCGTACGACCCGATCGTGGTATCCGGGCTCGCCGCGCCAGGTTCGGACGGCCGTGATCGTCTCCCAGGGCCCGAAGCTGACGAACGTCGAGGGATTCTCGACGTCGCGAAGCAACCGCGCCTGTGCCCGAAGCCCCTGCCGGTGGCTCCACTGCACCCACTCGAGCCAGCGTTCGACGAACTCGTCCTCCCGGCCGGCCTTCACCTGCCAGGTCGTGTGTGTGAACGGCGTTCCCATCCCCCTACGATGCCAGGCGTGACCGTTCCGCGCTGCCTGACGATCGCCGGCTCCGACTCGGGCGGCGGCGCGGGGATTCAGGCCGACCTGAAGGCGTTCGCAGCGGCCGGGTGCCACGGCTCGTCGGCGATCGTCGCCCTGACCGCACAGAACACCGTCGGCGTGACGGACGTGCTCGAGGTTCCGCCGGAGTTCGTGCGCGCCCAGCTCGAAGCAGTCTTCTCCGACATCGGCGTCGACGCGGCCAAGACCGGGATGCTCTTCTCGGCGCCGATCATCGAAACGGTCGCCGACTTCCTGGCCGCAAACCCGGTGCCGCTCGTCGTCGACCCGGTGATGGTCGCCAGCTCCGGCGCCCGACTGCTCCGGGACGACGCGGTCGAGGTGCTCGTGCGGCGCCTGTTTCCACTTGCGATTGTGGTGACGCCGAACCTGATGGAGGCGGAGGCTCTCGCTGGCGAGGGCACCCGCGCGGAGCTTGCCGAGCGGATGCACGAGCTCGGTGCTCCCGCGGTGATCGTCACCGGCGGCCATGGCGCCGATCCGGTCGACCATCTCTTCGACGGGCAGACGCACGTCGAGATCCCGGTCGAGCGGCACGACGTCGCCGCGACCCACGGCGCCGGCTGCACCCACTCGGCGACGCTGGCCGCGTTGCTCGCGCGAGGGCTGACGCTCGAGGACGCCGCACGCGGCGCAGCCGAAGTCGCCGCACGCGCGGTTGCGAACGGGCTGACCGAGATCGGTGACGGAGACGGGCCGGTCGACGCACTGAACGTGAGACTGACATGAGGCTCGCCGACATCGGCGAGCTCGGCCTGCTCGCGGAGCTCGCGCGACGCGGGCTCGCCACTCGATCGACGACGACGCGGCCGTGTTGCCCGGCGGCCGCGTCGTCACGCAGGACACCCTTGTCGAGGGGGTCCATTTCCGGCTCGACTGGATGTCGTGGCGCGATCTCGGCTTCCGCGCGGCGGCGGTCAACCTGAGCGACCTTGCCGCCTCGGGGGCGGAGCCGGAAGGGCTCCTGGTCACGCTCGCGGCGCCCGGCGAGACGGAGCTCGCCGACGTGCTCGAGCTCTACGAAGGGCTCAAGGAGGCCGGCGTACCGGTCCTCGGCGGCGATACGTCGGCGGCGGATCGACTGGTCATCACGGTCACGGCGCTTGGACAGTCGAAGCGCGTCCCGGGTCGCGGCGGCGCTCGACCGGGCGACTCCCTCGTCGTCACGGGGCCGCTCGGCGCGGCCGGTGCCGCTTTCTGCGAGCAGCGCTACGTGCGCCCGCCGGTCCGGCTCGACGAGGGACGCGAGCTGGCCCGCACGGCGACCGCGATGCTCGACCTCTCCGACGGGCTCGCCGCCGACGCAGGGCACATGGCCGGGCGCTCCGGCTGCCGGCTCGTGATCGAGCTGGAGCGCGTTCCGCTCGCAAACGGGGCGACCGTCGACGATCTCGGGTTCGGCGAGGACTACGAGCTGCTCGCCGCCGTGCCCGAGCCGGGCCGCTTCGCGGAGATCGGTCGCTGCGAGGAGGGCGAGGGCGTCCGGCTCCTCCTGGGCGGTGAGCCGACCGAGCTACGCGGGTACGAGCACTTCGCCTAGCCGGTCGATTTCGCCAGGCGCCCCACCTTGACGGCGACGATCTTCGCCTCCGATGCCTGGCTCTGACCGCTCGGGTTACAGGTGAGATTGACCGTGGTCGTGGGTGCGGTGAACTCCTGCGCGAGGATGTTCACGATCAGCGTTGGCGCTCCGGTCGGGGCTGTGTCGAAGCTCACGTCCTGTGAGCCGTCGCCGGCTCGCAGCGTGCAGGCCGTGACCGTGGGCTGCCCGGCGCTTGGCCGCGTGAGCCACACCTTCGACCAGATGATGTAGCTGCCCGGCGAAGTGAGGGCCAGCGTCGCGACCCGGGTGCCGAACGTCTCGACCGTTGCCGGCCCCGGATTCGAGTCGACGGCGCCGTCGCTTGGCCCGATCGCCCCGCGTTCGCCCTTTGGGCCCGCAGGCCCCGGTGGTCCTTGAGGTCCGACCGGACCGGCCGGACCGGCAGGCAGCTGGTTCAACGCGAAGTCGATCGCCCGCAATGATCGATTCGCGACCTTCCCCGAGTTGACTGCATTCGCTCTGAGCTGGACGGTGCCGACGCTGTTTGCCGGAAGCCGGGTCGCGGCGACGCCGACCCCTCCGAGCGCGACGAGCAGCGCCGTGCACGCGACGACCATGCTCGGCGACAGCTGACTGCCTAG
>CAVZWR010000018.1:0-237927 GCA_963779025.1 uncultured Actinomycetes bacterium | reverse complement strand
GTTGTTAGAGGCCTGTTTCGGCTTTGACGCGGCCTGAGGCGACGGCGTCCTGGAGTGCCTTGTAGTCGCGTTCGTTCTGGTCGGCGTAGGTTTCGGCGAAGGTCGCGATCGCCTGGTCGAAGCTGTCGGATTTGCCGAGGTAGCTGGAGATCGCGACCCGGTCGCCGGAGCGGGCGTGGGCGCGCGCGAGCGTCCAGCCGCACGCTCTCCCGTATGCGGCTGCGCCCGGTGGGATGGCTGCTTCGAAGGCGAACGAGCCCTTCCAGTCTTTGAGTTGGCGCACGTAGAAGTCCCGCGGTTGCCCGTCGAGACCGGCGGCGACGTGTTGCCAGCCGAGGAAGATGTCGCTGGTCGCCTGCATCAGCCGCTGGCCGGCAACGACCCGCTGGCCGCAGTTGTTGTACGCGCTCTTGCCGACGAACTGCTCCAGCACCGACGGCTGGGCTTCCTTGACCTGCAGGAAGAGCGGGTCCTGATCGTCCTTGCCAAGGAACAGCAGGATCCAGGCGCGGGTGCCGACGCTCCCGACCCCGACCACCTTGCGGGCCATGTCCGCGTACCGGAACTCTTCGATCAGGTGACGACGGTCGGTCTCGAGCGTACGCCGGTAGCCGCGGATCAGGCCGCGGATCTCGCTCTCGAACGCATCCCGCTCTGCCTCGGTGGGGATGAGCTCATCGATCGGGACGATCAGCGGCGGGTCGCTGATGATCCGCGGCTCGCCGTCGACGATGTGGGTCAGCTTCTCGAATGCGTCCATGCTGTCCTTCGTGCGAACCTTCGCCATGTCGGCTTCCTGCTTCTTCAGCCGCTTCGGGTCGATGCCGGCCGTGAACTCCCGAAGCGCCCGCTCGACCGGCAGAGCCGCGTACCAGACCTCGAGGTTGCGCATACCCGCGAAGGCGGCCATCGCCTCCCGGTAGGCGCGCACCGTGTCGAGCACGACCGTGCGCCTTTCCTTGCCGGAGAAGCCGTTCTCGCGGCCGCCGATCGCGAAGCTCGCCGCCAGACGCTTCACGTCCCACTCCCACGGGCCCGGCGCGCTCTCGTCGAAGTCGTTGATGTCGAAGACCAAGTCTCGCTCCGGCGAGCCGAACATCCCGAAGTTCGACAGATGCGCGTCCCCGCACAGCTGTACCCGGAGCCCCGAGTTCGGTGTGTTCGCCAGATCCGCAGCCATGATCAGCGCCCCGCCACGGTAGAACGCAAACGGCGACACCAGCATCCGGCCATAGCGGATCGGCACCAGCTCCGGAACCCGCGACACGGCTTGCTCCTCCAACAACGCGATCGGGTCGCGGCGCTTGGGAAACGCGATGTCACCCTGCGTCGAGCGCGGGATCTCCGCCCTCGCCGCCTTACCCCTCGCGGCCCGCTCGCCCGGCGTGAAGTGCGGCACCACCTTCGGCTTCGATGGCGGCGTAGCGTCGTCGGCGGAGACTCCTCTACAACGTGGCCGGACTCGACAGCGCCGGCAGCGACCGGCGCCTCCGCCGGTTCCTCGTCGGGACGACCTTCGCTGAGCTGCTCGCGCTCGGCCATGGAATCGGAAGCGAGTGAACCCGGATCGCGCAACTCGTTGCTCTCGCCGTCGTCGATCATCTGTACTCCTTCCCGCGCCACTTCGTAGCGCTTTGCGGGCTGCGTCGAGGGGCGTCCGGCGCGCAGCAGTCAATCTCGAACATCGGCTACAAGGTCGTGACCGCGATTTCCTTCGGGCGTGCAATCAAGTAGGCGACCACGCCGATGACCGGTACGAAGATGATGAGGATCGTCCACATCGCCTTTGCGAAGCCACCGTGGTCCTGGCGCTGGAAGTTGTCGATGAACACCCGGATGACGACGAAGATCCACATCACCCACACGAAAAAGATGAACATCCACCAGACCACGTCCCAGAAACTCGGGTTGTTCGTGTAAGCCAGCACTTGCGCTCCCTCCGCTCGGTACCGGAATGGGCCCGGCCGCCCGTGTCTCCAACATCACCAACCTACGACCCCAGAGCCGGCTCGACGAGGACGCGCGTCGGATTTCACTTGGGTGAACACGATCGGGGGGGATCGCCACCTCCCCCGGAGGAGCGCACGCCACTCATTCCTGCTGCCGGGGCCGGAAGGGTCACAGTGAAGACCTCGACGTGAGCCTGACGTGCCATTGGGTCGCGTTCTCGGCGATCCAATGGCCGTCCTGCAGGACGGCACCACAGAACGCACAGACAGGGAGGCCCGCCACCCGGCGGGCCTCCCTCATTGCCGCTCCCCGAAAGACCGGGGGCTTCGCTAGCCGCGCCGATCGCGTCGCCGGTCGCGTCGGTTCATCCCGGCGAGCGAGACCGGCGACAGCGGCCGGCCGAACGGGTCGATGAACAGTGCAACCGGCCCCGCCTCCTTCGGCAGCGTGCCGTCGAGGACCTCGACCGAGTAGGTGAGGTCGCCGCCCTCGAGACGCGGATCCCGCAGAACGACGACGGTGTCCTCGGGGAAATCGTGCGCGGGGTCGAGGTAGGACAGGACGGCGTTGGGTGGGTCGTCGGCGAAGCTGTTCTCGCCTTCGTCCCAGACGTCCACGAAGTGCTCCGACGACATGTGACCGACCTCGCGCTTGGGCCGGTCGGCGAAGTAGAGCGTCGACGGCGACAGCGTCTTGAGGGTGATCTTGCCGTCGGCGGTCGTCACTCCGTGCGCCGTTTGCACGAACAGCGACTCGATCTCCTCGAGGTGCTGCTCGGTGACCTCGGGGCTGTCGGAAACCTGGCTCATCGTCTCTCCTTGGTCAGGGTGTAGGAACGGGACGAACGGGCATCAGGAACCGCCGCCCTTCAGGGAGTTGCAGGCGCTCGAGCTCGCGAACGCGTTCTTCAGCTCGCCGTTCGTGTCGAGCTCCGTGAACGTCGTCTTGACCTCCGTCCCCATCGTCGCGAGCGTGGCTGTCACCGTTGAGACGGCAGCGAGCACGCCGCTCACGCCGGAGACGCCTTTGACCGCGTTCTCGATCGTGGTCACGTCTTTCTGCAAGCTCGTCGAGAGCTGGTCGAGGGAGTCCTTCGCCTGCTGGCCGGCCTGGGTGTCGGGCTTGCCGAGCCCCTTCAGGTCGGAAGCGAGCGTCTCCGTCGCCGACTTCGCATCTCCAGCCGCCGTCTGCAGCCCGCTCTTCGTCGGATCGCTCTTCACCGAGCCGGCGGCCGACTTGATCGCCGCCTGCCAGGTCGTGATCGACGAGCAGACGCCGCTCGCCCAGGTCTCGGTCGCGGAGGCACTCGTGGTCGTCGTCGAGCCGCCCCCGCTCGAGCCACAGCCTGCCGCGACGAACACCAACGACGCTGCGACAACGATGAGGCTCTGTTTGCGAATGGATTTCATCGTCATGCCCTTTCGGCGGATCGGGAGGGCCGGCGCGTGTGCCGGCCCTCCTCCCGCGATCTATGAGCCGATTGCGCCCGACACCTCGTCCTGGGACTTCGCGATCGCCTTCTGCAGCTCCTCGTAGTCGCCCGAGTCGATCGCCTTGTTGATCCTCTTGTCCGAGTTGACGAGAGCGGCCTCGACCTTGTCCGCATACTGGTCGTCGACGACCGCCACCACCGCCGAGGATCCCGGCGGCAGGTACTCCTCGAGATCGACGCCCATCTTCTTCTCCTCATGCCGCTTCTTCAGCGCGCCGATCCCGGCGCCGATCCCGGCGCCGATCGCGGTCGCGGCCAGCAGCGGCGGCGCGAACAGCCCGACCACGAGCCCGGCAGTACCGCCGAGAACCGCACCGCCGCCGACGCGCCCGTCACCGTGCTCGTCCACGTCGACCTTGCCGCTCGCGTCGCGATTCATCACGACCGCCCCGACCACCTGGTACTCGCCGGCTCCCTGCCCGGCCTTCAGCGTCTTGAAGTCCTCGGCCGCTGCACCCGCATCGGCATACGCACCGACCACGAGCACGAGATTGTCACCATCCATGACTCCTCCTCTCTAGGGTCTTTCGTCGAGCCTCGCACGCACCGCCGCCCTCGTGGGACGTTCGAGCGCCGTTCACCCAGGTGAACCGAGGTGCCTCGAACCGCCGCGGGCTCATGACGGTGGAGATCACCGAGTCCCTGGTGCGCCATTTCGTCGCGCGCTCACCCACGCGCTGATGCGTAGGGTTGACGTCACGATGGAATACAAGAGCACGGTTTCCGACATCGTTCGCGTCGTCGAGGCAGTAGGTGCGGGGATCATGCTCGTCGGCGGATTCGGGGCGTTTCTGATCTTCCTCGTGCGGGTGTCCCAGCCCGAGCGTCGGGCCGGCTCCTACGAGGAGCTGCGGCGTAACCTCGGTCGCTCGATCCTGCTTGGCCTGGAAGTGCTGATCGTGGCCGACATCGTGCGGACGATCATCGTCGACCCGACCTACGAAAGCGTTGTCGTACTGGGCGTGATCGTCATCGTCCGGATCCTGCTGAGCTTCGCGCTCGAGGTCGAGATGGACGGCATGTGGCCCTGGAACCGCTGGCAGCGCCGGCCACCCAACCCGTAGGCCAGCAGCGCTCGAGAACGTCGACCCCAACTCGCTCGAGCCTTCTCGCGGCCGCGGAAGCTTCTGCGAGTGGAAGGGCGTTGGCCCGGAGGCAGCCGGAGTAACGGCCACTGCCGATGCGGACGGCGATCGACGGTCAGCTGCTCGGCAGCATGGCGGGCCCACGCGTTCGGTGCTCGTGCATCGGTTTGCTCTCCATCGCAGGGAGGCGCTTGTCCGCGGCGGTTCGGTACCAGTTGGCGTAACGACTCACCAGCGGCGCCGCCGAGAGCCCGTGCACCAGCACCGAGAGGCCAACAGTCAGGTAGGTGGCCGCGACGATCGTTCCGGCGTGAGCGAGATGAGCATCCTCGACGATCACCGCGAACACGATCGATGCGAGCCCGCGTGGGCCGAACCAGCCCATGAACGCCACCGTCGGACCCAGCGCGTGGGTGCCCCAAAGAGAGATCGCCACCGGCAGCATCCGCACGATCGTCAAGCTCAGCACGGCATACAGCGCGATCTGCCAGCTCATGTGCTCGAGCACCGGGCCGAGAAGCACGGCACCGAAGACGAGGAACGTGACGCTGTCGAGCGCCGCCCCGGTCTCCTCGGTGAAACGCATCGTCGACGCAACGTTCTCGCGGGCGATCAGGCCGAACAGCGCTCCTGCCACGAACGCGGCGATGAACCCCGACCCGCCCAGGTCGACCGCGATCCCGTACGCGAGCACCGCGGCGGCCACCGGGATGATCTGCCGCCAGGCATCGTCAATCAGATGCCGTCCTCCGGCCACGTTCACGACCGCCGCGGCGAGGATGCCCGCTGCGACGCCGCCGAGCAGTCCGTAGCCGATCTCCTCGGCCAGCACGTGCGGTGCGATTCGCCGCCAGTGCCGGAGACGGTCGCCAGCACGATCAACAACAGGGGAACGCAGATCCCGTCGTTGAGGCCGCTCTCGACGTTGAGCGACTGACGCACAACCTGCGGAAGTCTCGGGTCCGTGACGACCGCACTGCCAAGCCCGGCGTCGGTCGGCGCGAGGATCACCCCAAGGATCAACGCCTCGCTGAGCGAGAACGACCCAAACAGAAGCACCGCGACCAGCCCTCCGAGCACGACCGTCAGCGGCAGACCCACGCCCAGCAGACGTACCGGCATCGAAGCCTCGCGCCGCAGCGC
The DNA here is from genome assembly GCA_963779025.1 of uncultured Actinomycetes bacterium. Taxonomy (GTDB): domain Bacteria; phylum Actinomycetota; class Thermoleophilia; order Gaiellales; family Gaiellaceae; genus DATBLE01. The sequence goes on along the minus strand of CAVZWR010000018.1, from coordinate 232,257 downwards.
CCGCAGATCCACGCGCGAGGAATCCGAGAACAGCACCACCGCGAGCGTCGCCTCGGCCAACGTCCGCACAGTCGAACTCGTGGGACGCACGGAAAGGTCATCGAGCACCAGCGGCCCCACGAGCACGCCGACCGCGGTCACCACCATCGCCGGCGTGACCGGCGTGCCCGACAGACGCCGCGACACCGCCGCTACGAGCAGCAATGTAAGACCGACAATCGCAAGCCCGGAATTCACCGCTCATCCTTCTGGGCGGAGGTTTGGCGGCACGACATGCGCCGCCGTGACATGCCACGCGGTGTGCACGGGGAGAGCTCCATGGCCGAGGCGCTCACGTTCCTGGCAGTTTCGCACTCCTCGTCCGCAGCACCCAAGGTGAGAATGCCAAGCCGGACTCCGCACGCCCGATCTCCATCACCATCCACTCTGCCAGGCTGGAGCTTGGCCGACACGACGACCTCAGCGGCTTGGACCTCGAGACCTGGGCGGGCGGCGTGTGTACGGCCGTCACCAAGTACCGGACCTCGCTCGCCGCCACTCGAGAGACGCTCCGCGCCGAGGACCTTTCGCGGCCTGCACTACAGGTGGCCGTACAGAATGCGAGCGCGGCGACCCGAGCGTTCACTTCCACCCTCGACGACCTCGGTCCTCCCCCGGCACCACAGGTAGACGAAGCGAAGAAGATCCTGCAGGAGCTCCAGACCAATCTGCGCGAGCAAGCCGACAAGGTCAGGTCGCTCTCCGGGACGAACGACGTCAAGGCGGCCGCGTCGACGATCACGGATGCCCTCGCCGCGGCCTCGGCCGACGCCAAGCAGGCCGTCGACGACCTTCGCAAGCTCGATCCGAAGGGAAACCTGGGGCAAGCGTTCGATAGCGCCGGCTGTTCCTCGCTCTGAAAGGAGCGCTAGCCGGCTGACCCCGCGAAGAGCACGACGGCGATCGTCGCGGCCCCGAGCAGGATGCCCCCGGCCGCGAGCGCCGTCGCGAAGGCGAGGATCGGGATCAGGATCGTGTAGAGGCCGGTGATCACCGGCGTGCCGGCGATCTTCGTGTACCCCATCACCTCGGGGATCGCGAGCGCGGCGAGCGTGATCCCGGAGACCAGGTCGCGCGACAGCCACGCACGCTGATAGGGGCGGATGCTCCCGAACAAGTTGACGTTGCGACTCGTGCTCGGCCGCGTCTGCGCGGTCACGATGTCAATTCCTGTCGATGTGGAAGACGCGCGACATCGTCCTGATCGGATGAGCGGGCGCGACTCTTTCACGCCGACGGTAGGCGATTACCGGCGAGGGCCTCGAGTGTGTCGCGGCGAGATTCCAGAGTGTGTTACGGCAAACCCGGCGCCGGGTTTGGCGTTCTTGGCGGCGCACGAAGGGGCGATCCGGGTCGCGGTTCCAGCATCGGTGGTGACCCTGATGCGCCGACGGGGGGCAAGGCGGACCATGCAACTGAAGATCGTCGTTCGCCCGTTCCACGATCAAGACAGGAGAATGAGATGCTCAGACGACGACGGCCAGTGGCCGCAGTTGCAGCAGTAGGCGTAGTCGCCCACACCGCCGGCAAGGCAGGCGCAGCGGCCGCAGGCGCCGATCAAGCCGCACCGACCGCGCAGCCTGCAGCCGAGCAGCAGGCGGCGCCGGTGGCAGCCGCCCCTACACCGGACGACAGCATGGAGGAGCTGACCAAGCTGAAGGGGCTGCTCGACTCCGGCGTGCTCACCCAGGCCGAGTTCGACGCGCAGAAGCAGAAGATCCTTCAGACCATCTAGAGACCATCGGCACCCATCGACAAGGCATCAGAGAAGAAGGAGATCCCCATGCCAGAACAGACCATCGAGACACCGATCCTCGACCTCCTTGCCGGCATGACCGCCGACTCGATCGAGGCGTCCAACCTCGATCCCCAGACGCTGATGCTCGTGCGCATCGCTGCGCTCGTTGCGGTCGATGCGCCGCCGGCCTCGTACCTGATGAACCTCGGGGCCGCGAGTGAGCTCGACGTCGACGCCGAGCAGGTGCGAGGCGTCCTCGCTGCTGTCGCCCCGATCGTCGGGACGGCCCGTGTTGTGTCCGCGGCGAGCAAGATGATGCGGGCGCTCGCGCTCGAGCTCGATTTCCTCCAGCTCGAGGCAGAGACCGAGGAAGAGGCCTAAGCCGATCCGGGTGTCTCCCTCTCGATCGGGAGGGAGACACCCACACCCCTCCTTTGCTGGGACGGCGCCGGCAGCAGAGGCCACCTGCCACCGGCCTTGCTCGATCCGGAACGCCCAGAAGCGCGCGATCTGTGGGGCAGGCGGATCGCTCCTCTGATCACCTCAAGAGAGAGGGGTCAGCCTCCGCGAACCGGCCGAAGTCGAGAGCTCCCCGTCGAGCTCGGCCCCGTCTACGGACGCGCTTGTGGTCATGGCCGCGAATACGGGCTTGCGGCCGCCCGAGTGAATTGCGCTCGAGTAGCGCGACGTCGACTACTCCGTGGAGGCTTCCGCGGCTGGAGGATGCATCGACTTGGCACCCTCGAACCCTCGGGGCGAGGACGCCTCGGGGTATGGAGTAGCCTCTCGCCCGTGACCTATGAGCAGTACATTGACGATGTCGTCAAGGTGGTCGAGGCCGTCGGCACCGGCATCATGGTCATCGGCGGGCTGGGCGCATTCCTCGCGTTTCTGCGCGACGCAGCCGCAGACTCGAAAAGAGCCGGGTCGTACGAACGGCTTCGCCGCAATCTCGGCCGCTGCATCCTACTCGGGCTTGAGGTGCTCATCGTCGCGGACATCGTCCGCACCGTCGTCGTGGATCAGACGTTCGAAAGCGTGACAGTGCTCGGAATCATCGTCCTGATCCGGATCATGCTCAGTTTCTCGCTCGACGTGGAGATCGACGGCGTGTGGCCATGGAATCGGTCGAGGGAGAGCAGGAAAGACCAGGTCGGCGCTCCGTAGCGTTTAGGTCGCAGTCGCTCGGCCGCGGCAGTGGGTGGGCAACTTGGGGGCAACCCAACCCACCGAAAACGACCGAAACGCTGAGGCCGTCGAGACAGTCAAACCCGCACGGTTCCAGCACAACCGAACCCAGCCGAACCTGCAGCAGGCTTCTTTTAATCCCAAGGTCGCAGGTTCGATCCCTGCCCGGCCCATCGAAGAAAGGGCTTAATCAAGCTGTCCGTCTAGCCGTTGCAGACAGGGCGATGGTCCTGGGGCCACCCAGGGGGCCACTCGTCACCATCTTGTTAGTCGCCGAACTCGCGCTCGGCGCACTTCCGGGCAGAACACGACCAACTCGCCGACGCCGTCTGAGTAGGCGCGCCACTCGTCCTCGGCGTTCTTGTCCTGGCGCGGCTTACGGCCGCACTCGGCGCAAGCGAGATCGAGAGCGGCGTTCATAGCTGTCTCCGCGTCTAGGTCACCACGGTGCACCGTTTGACACATTTGCATCACAGTGCGAGCATTTGCCTACCGACGGCCTAACTCTCTGACTCCATCAGTGGCCGCACATTCGCGGCAGGAATCTGCTTCTTACGAAGGGAGTTAGTGATGCGGAGACGTAAGTGCTTCATCGGCGTCGTCAGGATCGTGTCTCCGACCGGCCGTCTGATCGTTGGCGTTGCCCTCCTGGCGCTGATCGTGGGCGCTGCGGCTCTCGGCTTCGCCGCAGGAGGACACGCGACTTCGAAGCAGCCCTCACGCATGATCGACCTTCACTGGGGAGACCATGTGACCGGCAACGCGATCAAGGTCAGCTGTGGCTACAGCCTGGGCCCTCACCAGCAGCGGCCCAACCTCTACTGCTTCGGCCCAGGGACGAAAGGGTACGACCCGGAGCTGCTGGTCGAATGGACGCGGGGAGGGGTGCAGGTCACTCGCTGCTGGAACGACTGCGGCAGGAAGGAGCATCTGTTCACGGCTAGGAGGTAGGTGGATCGCTACCGCTCTCCTAGGTCACGCTCAGGACACCTCGGTGGGGGCGGACGTAACGCCGCCCCCACCACCTCACCAGCCGCCCACCGAACAACCACGCAGGCTGGGCTGAGCCCCGCGTGCAGTCCCCGGTGCGGTCCCGGCAAATCGACGTCGGCCGTGTCACGATGCCGACGTTGTCCGTGACGGTCGACGACGCGCTCGAGGCGAGAGTCGCCGAGGCCGTCGCCGCTTGCCGCCTTGAGCCCTACTCCCTGGATCGACGACAAGTCAGGAGACCGAAGTGCCAGAACCCGAAACGCAGACACGCGCTCAGCAGCTGATCGGCGACTTCGCGCCGAAGCTTGTGTCTTTGACCGACGATGTCCTGTTCGGCGACATCTGGGCACGCACCGAACTCTCGCCACGCGACCGAAGCTTGATCACCGTCGCAGCACTCATCACCGGCGGCAACACAGAACAGCTCACCGGCCATCTCGAGCGAGCACGACAGAACGGGCTAACCGAAACTGAGCTCAAGGAAGTGATCATCCATCTCGCGTTCTACGCCGGCTGGCCGAAGGCGATGTCCGCCGTCCAGGTCGCAAAGCGGACTTTCGAGCCCCCGGAGGATTCGGCATGAAGACGCGCACACTCGGCCAAGGCCTGGAGGTCTCGGCGCTGGGGCTCGGCTGCATGGGCATGAGCCAGAGCTTCCCGCCGATTCCTGACCGGAACGACTCCATCGCGCTCATCCGCGAGGCCGTCGAGCGCGGCGTCACTTTCTTCGATACGGCGCAGGTCTACGGTCCGTTCGACAACGAGGAGATCGTCGGCGAGGCGCTCGAGACTGCCCGCGACCAGGTCGTGATCGCGACCAAGTTTGGCTTCGAGCTCTCGACCGGCCAGTCGCGCGGGACGGACAGCCGCCCGGAGACGATTCGCTCGAGCGTCGACGACTCGCTGCGGCGGCTCCGCACCGATCGGATCGATCTGCTCTACCAGCACCGCGTCGACCCGAGCGTCCCGATCGAGGACGTCGCCGGCGCCGTCAAGGAGCTGATCGAGCAGGGCAAGGTCAAGCACTTCGGCCTCTCCGAGGCGGGCGCCCAGACAATCCGACGTGCGCACGCCGCGCAGCCGGTGACGGCGCTGCAGAGCGAGTACTCGTTGTGGTGGCGGGAGCCGGAGGATGCGATCCTCCCGACGATCGAGGAGCTCGGGATCGGCTTCGTCCCCTTCAGCCCGCTCGGCAAAGGCTTCCTGACCGGGACGATCTCACCGGACACGCAGTTCGAGAGCGGCGACTTCCGCAACAGCGTGCCGCGCTTCACTGATCGCGAAGCGCGCGAGGCTAACCTCGCTTTCGTCGAACTGCTCGGACGGATCGCCGAGCGCAAGGGTGCGACGCGCGCGCAGGTCGCCCTCGCCTGGGTGCTCGCGCAGAAGCCATGGATCGTGCCGATCCCCGGCACCACCAAGCTGCACCGGCTCGAGGAAAACCTCGCCGCGGCCGACCTCGAATTGACGACCGACGAGCTCCGCGAGATCGACGAGGTACAGATCGAGGCGCAGGGCGCCCGCTACTCGGAAGCGAACCAGCGGATGATCGACCGGTGAACGACGGCCGCCGCACCGGGACCACTGCTCACCGCCGCGGATCCCGCCACAGCACAATCTTGAAGGCGCAACTGGCGGCGGCATTGGAGGTAGACCGACGCGGGCTGGAAGCCGCGCCAGCCCGGCCAAGAGCGCCGGGGTATTGAGCGACTTGCCCGTGTTAGTGTCGATCGGCGTAGCGACTCAGGTGGCGGAGGACGCCGGATGATGCTCGAGGGCAAGGCAGCCGTTGTGACGGGTGGAGCCCGTGGTATCGGGCTCGCAACGGCTGCTGCGTTCATGCGGGAGGGCGCGCGTGTTCTGCTCGTCGGTCGCGATGCGGAGGCGGTCGAGGAAGCGGCGCGCTCACTCGGATCCAGTACCGAGATCGCTGCGCATGTAGCCGACGTTAGCCGGTCAGAGGACGTTGAGGCCTACGTCGCGGAGGCGCTGCGGCGGTTCGGCTCGATCGACATCCTGTTCAACAACGCGGGCATCGAGGGCGCGGTCGCACCGCTCGCCGAGTATCCGATCGACGAGTTCGACCGCGTAATCGCGATCAACCTGCGCGGCGTGTTTCTCGGGCTCCGTCACGTCCTCCCGGTGATGTTGGCGAAAGACTCGGGCTCGATCATCAATACGGGCTCGATCGCGAGCGAGATCGGGCTGCCCGCGAGTGGCGCATACATCGCAGCCAAGCATGCCGTTCTCGGCTTGACCAGGGCCGCGGCTGCGGACTTGGCGGGCTCCGGCGTCCGCGTCAACGCAGTGCTGCCGGGGATGGTAGACACACGACTCCTGCGTTCGTTGCTGCACGAGCTGACCGGCGGTGACGTCGAGGGCGGGATGGAGTTCGTGGCCGGCGTGGCGCCGCAGCGGCGGGTCGCCCGACCAGAGGAGATCGCCGAGGTAGTCGTGTTCCTCGCCTCGGACGCTGCCAGCTTCGTCAACGGTGTCGGGTGGCCTGTGGACGGCGGCGCGCTGGCCGTGCTCGGCAATACCGCTGGCTGACGACGGCGGCGAGCCGGCCGCTGCCCGTCGTGACGCCAGTCTGGTTTCTCCCCGACGAGGACGGCTCGATCATGTTCGAGACGGGTCGGAGCTCGGTGAAAGGCCGCGCCCTGTCCCGCGATCCGCGGGTGTCGATCTGCGTCGAAGACGACGAGCCCCCGCTCGGGTTCGTTCGCGTCGACGGAATCGCGGAACTATCCGATGATCACGAGGAGCTGCTGCCCTGGACGATCAGGATCGCCGCACGCTATATGGGCGACGATCGCGCGGAAGAGTTCGGTCGTCGAAACGCAACTCCGAGCGAGATGCTGGTGCGGGTGCCACCATCGTGTCATCGGCCAGGTCGAGCTGGCCGACTGAGACCTCGCTGGTCGGGATGCTTTGCCGCTCTCGCTAAGGCGTCGCGTCTATACGGCCTGTGGATCGACGATGATCTTGCCGCGGGCTGTGCGCTCGACCAACGGACGTATGCCGAGTTCGACGAGACGGTCCAGCGGTATCACGCGGTCGAGTACGGTCTCTGCGAGATTCCCGCTGGAGATGATCTCGAGCGACTCGGGTAGGTCGACGTCACAGACGTGTGCGACTGCCGTCCTGATCTCGACCTCGCGGGTCGTGAGCGTGAAGAGGTCGATTTCAGTCGGGGCGGGCTGGAGGCCGACGATGAGCACGCGACCTCCGCGCCGGGTTGCCTCGATCGCCGCCTCGGGTGCCCCGGAGGCCCCGGAAGCCTCGACGACGACGTGTGCGCCGTCGCCACCAGTGACCTCGTGCACTGCGGCTACGACATCTTGGGTTCTCGCGTCGATAACGGTCTCTGCACCGAGAACCTGCGCAGTCCGCAGTCGCTGGTCGTCGATATCGACGGCGATCAGCGGCGAGACGCCCTTCGCTGCCGCCGCCCCGAGAATGAACGAGCCAATCCCTCCGACCCCGATCACGACACACGCCTGGCCCGGCTGAACGTTGGTTCGCCGCAACGCATGGAGCGCAACGGCGAGGGGCTGGGCCATCGCTGCCGCATCGTCCGAGCACCCCTCCGGAACCTGGCGGCAGACTGCGGCCGGTGTCTTCACGAACTGGGCGAGGCCGCCGTTCAGCTGCAGTCCCAGAGTCAGGTATGTCGAGCAGAGGTTTGTGCGACCGGCCTTGCACCACTCGCAGCGACCACAGGAGACCGCCGCGCCGGAGACGACCCGATCTCCGTACGAAAACCCTGCAACGTCCGCTCCGATCGAGACGACGCGTCCGACGAACTCGTGCCCGAGGGTGACAGGCGGCCGGGTGAGCAACGGGCCGTGAGCCCACTCGGACGAGTCGGTTCCACAGATCGCGGCGCGGACGACCTCGAGCACGACCTCTCCCTGCCCGGGGTCGTCCGGCTCCGGCACTGACTCGATCCGGATGTCGTGACGCCCGTGGTAGACCGCCGCTTTCATGCGCTGGTCGCCAGGTGGACTTTGATGTTGCTGGCCGTGTCGCGTGCGGCGTCGAGGGCGTCGAGTGCGTCCGCAAGCGGGAAGGTCGCGGTGACGATGGACGTCGCGTCGACGACGCCGCTCGCCAGGAAGCGGATCGTGCGTGGCCAGAGACCGACAGACCCGATCAGGCCACGCATCCGCAATGCCTTCGACTGGATCAGACCGAGTGGTGCCGGCACTTCTGCGCCGATGTTGATGCCGACATAGACGACCCGGGCCTCCTGCCCGGCGACGGTGAGCGCCTGCGCCATCGCGGCCGGAGAGCCCGCGGCTTCGATGACGACGTCGAAGCCCCTACCGCCGGTGAGCTCCGCGACACCGTCCGCAAAGTCATCCGAGGTCGGATCGAGCACCGCCCGGGCACCGATCTGCATCGCCTTGTCGCGGCGCGCCGCCTGCGGCTCGAGCAGCACGACAGTGGCGTTGGTCGCGGCGGCGGCCATGACGCAGAGCAGTCCGATCGGCCCACCGCCGAGGACCGCCACGACATCGGCCGGGTCAACGCCACCCGCGAGTACGGTCGCGTTATACGCGACGGAGAACGGCTCGACCATCGCTCCTTCCGTGAACGAAAGGCCCTCGGGCAGCTTGTGAAGCCACTCGCCTCGGGCCTTGAAGAATTCGGCGTCCGCACCGTCGATGGAGAAGCCGAAGTGGTCTCGCCCCGCCGGGCCGACGACGCATTCCCCGACGACGGCGTCGCCAGGCCGCAAGCCACGCACGGCCTCTCCGGTCTCGACCACCTCGCCGCACCACTCGTGCCCGGGGATGATCGGGTACGAGACGGGGATGATGTAGCGACCCTCGTAGAGCTCGAAGTCCGAATGGCAGATGCCAACGGCGTGGGACTTGACGAGTACCTCGTCAGGTCCGATTTCCGGATCGCCGATATCGGTCACGACCGCGTTGTTCGGGGATTGGAAGACGAGAGCCTTCATGGGTTCTCCCTTGTTCCGTTCACGTTGAGATCAGCACCTTCATGTCCTCAGTCGCGTCCGAGCTGAGGCGTTCGAAGCCGGATTCGGCGTCTTCCATGGGAAGACGGCCGGTGATGATCCGCTCGACAGGTAGCCGCCCCGACGCGATCTGTGCGGCGACGCGGGGCCAGTCGTTGACCCCATAGCACCAGCTTCCGACGATCTTGAGGTCGTTGAGCGCCCAGAGCATCGGGTCTACCTCGCAGCGTTGTACGTGCAGTCCGACCTGCACGACGGTCCCGCGTCGCTTGACCGACTCGGCACAGGTCCTGAACGCTTCACCGAAGCCGGCGCATTCGATCGCAATGTCGACGCCCAGACCGCGCGTCCGTTCACGCAGCTCAGCCGGCACGTCAACCGTTGCCGGATCGAAGACCTCCCCGAGATCGAGGCGCCTCGCCCGCTCGCGGCGAGACTCGTTCGGCTCCGTCATGTAGACGGATCCGGCTCCCGCCGCCGCAGCGCACAGCGCAGCAAACGCTCCGATCGGTCCGCCGCCGGCGATCAGCACGCTGTCACCGGGTCGCACCGGGCCGCGCGAGACACCGTACGCCGCAACGGCGCACGGCTCGATGAGCGCTCCCTGCTCATCCGAGACGCCGTCCGGAATGCGGAACACCTGGTACTCCTCGAGGTTCGCGAGCTCCGCCATGCCGCCCCAGTCGGCACTGAGGCCAGTGCACGCCATCGTCACGCAGAGGTGCTGAAGACCGCGGCGGCAGTAGTCGCAGCGTCCGCAGTAGATGAGCGGCATCACCGAGACGCGATCGCCGACGTTGACCTGGGTGACGGTGGAGCCAATGGCCACGACCTCAGCTGAGAACTCGTGTCCCAGAATCTGCGGCAACGTGGCACCGGTGAGGGGATGCGGCTTCGACGGTGTGACGATGGGGCCGCTCGCGTACTCGTGCAGGTCCGTGCCGCATATTCCGCACCAGCGAGGCGCGACGGTTACCTGTGTCGGACCCGGCGGCCCGGGCTCGGGTACGTCCTCGATCCGCAGGTCGTGGGCGGCATGGAAACGGAGTGCGCGCATCAACGTCTCCCGTCCGCGTGAGTGGACATGTGCGGGTAAACGCTCACGGCACGATCCGCTCTGCCCGCAGGCGTGCGAAGAGGTCGGTGAACGATGATTCGCTGTCGCGAACACCGAGGAAGCCGAGTCGCCTGCTGCGTCCCATGTCGGTGAAGGTCTCGATCGTGCGGCCAAGGTCCGCGTCCGTGTGCCACCACGATGCGAGGCTCGCGACGTTCAGGTCACGCAGGTCGTGACGGCGAACGATCTCCGGCCAGACATCGGCCGCGTCGGCCATCTGCTGCTCGAGCGGTGCGGGCTCACCGCTGAACGCGACAGGCTCGACTCCCAGTGCTGCGGCCAGTCGAGGCCACATTCGCCGCCACCGGAAGACGTCGCCGTTGACGATATTGAGGGCCTGGTTCGCAGCCGCCGGCGTCGTCGCCGCCCAGACGAGATGGTCGGCGAGCAGACCCGCATCGGTGACGTCGGTGACTGCCTCCCACTGCTCGAGCGAGCCCGGGAAGTGAAATCCACGCCCGACCTCGCGGCAGATCGCCGCATACACGGCGAGCGTCACTCCCATGTTCATCGTATTCCCGAGGGCCCAGCCGATGAGGGTGTGCGGCCGATGCACCGACCACGTAAACCCATCCCGCGCGGCAGCCTCGAAGAGGATGTCCTCCTGAACGTAGTAGAAGTTCTCGTAGGGCAGGCGGGCTTGATCTTCGGAGAACGGTGTGTCCGGCTGAGCCTTCGCGTACGCCTCGAACGGCCCCAGATAGTGCTTGAGCCCGGTCACGAGCGCGACGTGGCGGACGGACTTCTCGACGGCGGTCGCAGCGAGGAGGTTGCGAAGCATTCGACCGTTCACCTGGCAGTTCTCGGCCTCGGTGGCGCAACGCGACCAGGTCGTGAAGAAGACGTGCGTAGGGGCTGCGCCGCGCACGGCCGCGGCGACCGCTTCGGCGTCCTCGAGGTCAGCAGCCAGCGGCGTGATTCGCTCGTCGAGACCCGTTGGATGCCGGCTCAAACCCGTGACGTCCCAACCATCGGCAAGGAGCCGTCGCGCGACATTTCCGCCGCTGATGCCGGTGACGCCGACGATGAGCGCGTTCCCGCTCACAGCGCTTGTCCTTCGGCCCCGGAGTCTCCGGTTGTGGCAAAGATCGATCGTCTACGGGTAGACCCGGCGCGCGAGCGGCTTCGACGTACCTGGCTGTAGATGAGGGCCGCGACGACGATCATGAGCCCCTGGAAGATGTATTGCCACTTCTGATCGAGGCTGAGGAACACCGTGGCGTTCAGGACCTGAACACTCAGCCCCGCGCCCATCAGCGTGCCGATGAAGGTGCCTCGTCCTCCGAGCAGGCTCGTTCCACCGAGGACCACGGCGGTGATCGACGTCAAGGTGTACCCGGTGCCCTGTCCCGGGTCGCCCACTCCGAGCTGCGCGAGCAGGACGATCGCGCCGAGGAGGGTGAGTAGCGAGGCGCCCACGTAGCCGAGGAGCGCCGTCCTGTTGACGGGTACGCCGACACGCCGCGCAGACTCCTCGTCAGATCCGACGGCGCGCAACCGCATGCCGAACTGCGTCTTTCGTAGCCCTAGCTCGAGGGCCAGAGCGACGAGGACGAACGCGACGAAAGCAAGCGGCACGGGGCCGACCTTCGTGGAGATTGCCTTGGTCACCGAGGCGGCGATGTATCCGTCAGGCGCGCTTCGGAGCGTGAAAGCCAAGCCGCCCAGCCCGATATACGTGACGAGTGTTGCGGCAACCGGGGTGAACTTCGCGAAGCGGATGAGCGAGCCGTTCAGAAGGCCAACGCCGACAGCGCTCATGAACATCAGGACGAAGCCGAGCGCCCACATTGCCGGGGAGCGGCCGTCGAGGACGAAGAACGATGCAAGGACGACAAGGAAGCCGGCGAGCGGGCCGACGGACAGATCGATTCCGCCGAGGAGCAGGGCAAATGTCTGTCCTAGAGAGATGAAGCCGAGTGCCGCGCACGCGAACATGACGGAGTTGATGTTGAAATCCTGGATGTAGCGGCTGTTGTGATGCAGGACGTACGCGCCGAGAGCGAGCATCACGATCGCGAGGACGACGACCGGTGCGTAGTCACCTTCGATGAACCGCGCGAGCCGCGACCGGCCTCTCGCCTGTTTCGTCGTCTGCTCTGCGGTGTGCGTGGTCGCGCTGATCGCAGCGTGGACGATCCGCTCCTCGGTCACTGCATCGCCCTCGAGCGTCGCGACCGCCTGACCGCGAGACATGACGATCACGCGATCGCACAGCCCCTCGAGCTCCAGGGTGTCGCTCGAGGAGACGACGACCGGCACTCCGCGGGCGGCTACCTCGCGCAGGATGCGGTAGATCTCCGCACGTGCGCCGACGTCGACGCCCTGCGTCGGCTCGTCCGCGACGAGAATCGACGGCTCGGAGAGCATCGCGCGCGCCATGACGATCTTCTGCTGGTTCCCGCCGGAGAGCGACGAGACGGGTGCCTCCAGCGATGGGGCCTTGACCGCCAGGCCGGAAAGCTCGCGTTCGACGGCGACGACCTCGCGGTGCCGGCTCACAAAGGGGCCCGCCCTGAGCAGGTCGAGCGCAGTCATCGCCGTGTTCTCGCGCACGTTCAGCTCGACCATCAGGCCCTCGGTCAGCCGGTCGGCCGGCATGTAGGCGGCACTCTTGAGCAGCGCGCGCCGTGAGAGCTCTTTGCCGGCGATGTTGATCGATCCGGTCGCCGAGTCACGTCCGGCCAGGGCGCGCAGGAGAGCCGGCTGGCCGTTGCCGACCACACCGGCAATGCCCACGATCTCTCCCTTGCGAGCGCTGAGCGAGATGTTGTCGAAGCCTCGTCCGCTCAACCCTTCGACCTGCAGCAGCGGCGCCTCGTCGCCGTCGGACACGTGCTTCGGCGGGAAGGTGGCTCCGAGCGTCCGCCCGACGATCAGAGCGAGGAGGTTGGCGTCCGAGATGTCCTTGACCGCCGAGGTACCCCGAACCGCACCGTCGCGGAGGACTGTGACACGATCGGCAATCTCGCGAACCTCGGCCAATCGGTGGGTGATGTAGACGACGGCCGTCCCGTCTCCCGCAAGCTTGCGGACGGCGGTGAAGAGGAGCTGGACGGAATCCTGCGAGAGCGGCGCGGTCGGCTCGTCGAGGATCAGGAGCCGCGGCGACGACGGCGAACGCCTTGGCGATCTCGAGGAGGTGGCGCTGGGCAACGCTGAGCGACGAGACGCGGTCCTCGAGATCGCCCAGGAAGTGGACGTCGTCCAGCAGCGAGCGCATCGCTTTCGTCGCGTCAGGATTGCGACGCCGCAGATGCTCGAGCCCGACCGCCAGACGGATGTTCTCCGCGACCGTCATGTCCGGAAGGAGCGCCGGATGTTGATGGACGATCGCGATCCCGAGGCCCTGCGCCAACGCCGGCGTGAGGTTGTCGACCCCCGAGCCGTCGAAGACGATCGTGCCGCCGTCGGGTGTCGTTGTCCCGGAGGCGATGTTCATCAATGTGGACTTGCCCGCGCCGTTCTCCCCGAGGAGGGCATGCACCTCGCCCGGAAGGACATCGAACGAGACGTCCGTGAGCGCCGCGATTGCGTCGTAGTGCTTGGTGATGCCGAGCATCGACAGCGTCGGCTGTTCGGCGGCGCCGCGCTTCTCGTCCAGGATGCTGACGGTGGATTCGTTGACCACGAGGAACGGTGGAATCACGAGCGTTGCGCGCGGCGGAGTGGTGACCGCCGCGCGCAACGCGTGTGTCGTTGGCCTACTTCTTCACCAGCTTGGCCTGGACGAGGGCCGGCAACTGGGCGGAGAGGTAGATGTCACCCGGCAGGCTTGGACCTGCATTCCACCGGGTGCGGCTTACCGGTAATCGAGTTCTCGAACACGAGCGACGGGAAGTGCGTCGTCGCCGGCTTCTTGCCGCCGGTGGCGAGCGCCACGGCCCAGTCGATCGCGAGGCGTGCGTGGTCGTTCTGCGTCGACACGGTGTAGAGCTTGAACGTGGGGTTCTTGGCGTGGTTCTTCTGCCAGAAGCATCCGAGCACGTTGCCGTCGGAGGTCGCGAGCGCCGGGATGGTCCGGCCGCTCTTGTTGAACTCGGGCAGAGCGCCGACGAGCGACGGCCCGAAGTCCGACACGATGACGTCGATCTTCGGGTACTTGGCGATGTCCGCCGAGAGAACCTTCTGCGTCAGCGCCGGATCCCAGTTCGTCACCTCGAAAGGCTGCGCACCGATGAACTTGTACTTGTGGGTCGGGTCGAGGATCTTGTGGAGGCCCTGGTTCTCCTCGATGCCCTGGCTGTTGCCCTGGGGCCCGCTGAGCATGAGCACGTTGCCCGCCCTTCGGAAGCGCCCGGAGGATCCACCTACCCCAGTTCTCTCCCGCCTGGGCGAAGGGCGTGTCGACGAAGACGTTGTAGTTGACGCCGGCCTTCCCGCCCGGGGTGACCCGATAAGGCACCGTCACGACGCCGGCCTTGTACGAGCTCGTGAGCGCAGGCAGGATCGCCTTTCCGGCGTCCGGGAAGACGACAATCGCCTTTAGGCCTTTGGCGACCATTCCCTGGATGTCGGAGATCGCCTTCTGCGTGTTGCCCTGACCGTCGGCGTAGGTGAGCGAGGTCACGTTCGGGCACTTCTTCGCCTCGTCTCGCGCCGAAGCGGTCGTCACGAGACGCCAGCTGTTTCCTCCGAACCCGTCCGTCAAACCGAGCGTGATCTTCTTGGGGCCACACCACGACGGCACCGCCGTGGACTTCGCGGACGACATTCCCGCGGAGAGCATGACCGCTGTCCCGCAAATCAACGCAAATGCGAGAAGCACTGCACCTCTTCTCTTGGTCATCGTGCGTGTCCTCCCTTTCTTGCCGTTCTTGCCGGTGAATTTCCACGTTCTGGGCGAAACCACATGTCAGGTGGGCGCGACGTCCGCCGGCCGCCACCACGGCAGGCGTCGGCTGAGCGCCCTCCAATCGATGGTGTAGAGCGCGACGCCCACTGCAAGCGCCGCCGCTTGGATCAGCGAGCGAGTGGCGTAGGCAACGCCGAGCGAAAGCACGAACGCATCGAGCTGTGAGAGGAAGAGAGCGGCCACCGCGGTCGCTGACAGGTTCCCGCGACCACCGAGCAGCGAGGTACCACCGAGCACGACTGCCGCGACGGTCGGCAGAAGGTAATCGTTGCCCTCGTAGGCCGTCGGCTGATTGACGATGGAGGCGTGGAGCACGGCGGCGAGGCAGTAGAGGACCTGGGCCCACACGTACGCCCCGGTCCGATGGCGCTTCACCCGGATCCCTGCGGTTCGGGCGGCGGTCTCGTTCGCGCCGACACCTTCGAAGCGACGACCAGCCGGCGTCAGCTTGACCACCGCCGTGAGCACAGCCGTTGTGACGACGGCGAAGTACACCGGAATCGGAATGCCGAACCAGAGCCCACTGCCGACTCTTGCGAGACGGGCAGTGGTCGTGGTCGGTATGCCGGCCGTGTACCAGAGCACGGCGCCGTAGAGCAACGCGTTCGTCCCGAGTGTCGCGACGATCGGGTTGAGGCGCATCCGGCCGATCAACAACCCGTTCAGCGAGCCGGCGACGATGGCGGCGAGAAACGCGATGCCGATCGCCGGCAGAAGCCGAGAGTTATCGCCGGCCGGGTATTTCGTGAGGATCACGACGTAGAGCGACAGCCCGCCGGCCACCGAGAGGTCGATGCCACCTTGCATGACGACAAGCGTCTGACCGAGTGCCGCGACCGCGAGCGCTGCCGCGAACGGCAACATCGTGAGGATCGTGCCCCTGGTCAGACTCGACGGCGCGAACAGGAAGCTCGCGAGGAACAGTCCGCCCGTCGCCACGATGACGGTCGCAAGACCGCGAGACAGCAGTTTCCTCGATCCGCGAGGGATAGAGCCTTTCGACTCGTCCGAACCCGCCATCTGCGTTCCCAGCATCACTTAGGCGGCGATAGTAACGTCCGAGCCAAGTGTTCACAAGTAGTAGGGTGAACACTCCGCTGAGTGTTCGCCACAGACGAACACCAGCGCCACCCACGAGATCACGATGTCTCCGTGCCAGCCAACAGACAACGAGGGAGCAGGACGGTCTCGGCGATGAACTGCTCGGCAACTGCAGGACACACACCCACGCGAGGCTGACCCGCTCTGAGAGCGAAGAGTGGCCTACCTGAATAGCCGAAGGAGACCTATATGGGACGTGTCCAAGACCGCGTCGTGATCGTCACGGGCGGCGCCGGCGGTATTGGGGCCGCGGCGTGTCGGGCGATCGCGGCCGAGGGCGGGAGCGTCGTCGTCGCCGACCTCGACCCGACAGCGGCACGGGTCGTCGCAGATGGGATCGTGGCCGACGGCGGGTCCGCAACGTCCGTCGGCGTCGACGTGACGGATCGCTCGCAGGTGCGAGCCATGGTGCAGTTGGCTGTCGAGTCGTTCGGCGAGCTCAACGTGATCTTCAACAACGCCGGGATGAACCGGCCCCGCGACTTCATGGACGTAGACGAAGCGAACTTCAACGAGATCGTCCGGGTTAACACCTGGGGCGTAATCGTTTGCACGCAGGAGGCTGCACGACAGATGATCGTCCAAGGCTCCGGCGGAAAGATCGTCAACACCGGGTCGATCGCCAGCCGCCAGGGATACTGGGACTTCGTCCCATACTGCGTCGCGAAATTCGGCACGCTCGCCATCACCCAGGCAACCGCCCGCGGCCTCATCGAGCACGGAATCACGGTCAACGCCTTCGCCCCAGGCGTCGTCGACACCCCGATGTGGGTCGGACTCAACGACGACATCCGAGCGATCCACGACCAGCCGGCCGATACGAACCCAATGCGAGACATGGCGACAAGCACGCTCATCGGGCGCCCCGCCTCGCCGGCAGAGTTGGCGCCCTTTCTTGTTTATCTCGCCTCTGCCGAGTCGGACTACATGACCGGGCAGATGTACATGGTGGACGGCGGGCAGATCCTTGTTTGACACGGCGACCCGCACATCCGACGACATCCCGGAGGAGCAATGAAGGGACTTCATCACTTCGGCATCACAGTCGAGGACCTCGATGCGTCGATCCGCTTCTACCACGACGTTCTTGGCCTCCAGTTCTCAAACGAGCCGAGCCCCTGGTTCGAGGGAGAGGAGCTGGGCCCGGCCGTGGGAGTTCCCGGAGCCGCACTGCGGCAGGTCAGCCTGCTGCTCGGGGATACGACTCTCGAGCTCTTGGAGTACAGGAGCCCGCCAAGCGAAACCACGATGCCGCTCAAATCGAACAGCCGAGGAGCCTCCCACATCGCCTTCCTCGTCGATGACATCGAAGCGGAGAAGGCCGCACTCGAGGCGCAAGGCATCGAGTTCTATAGCCCGGTCAACGTCGTCGATGAGGGCGTGCTTGCAGGTTGGCGGTGGGTGTATTTCAACGATCCCGATGGATATCCCCTCGAGCTCGTGGAGGTCGCCTACTACAACGCCGAAGACCGGCGCGCAGGAATCGCGGCCTATCTCGCGTCGCGGTCATAGCGCTGCCGATGGGTCGTGGGCACCAGTGTCCCTCCGGGTGCCCACGACCCGCCCAACATGGATCTCTGGCCGGCCCTGACCGCAAAGAACGGGCATGATAAATTCATCGACAGGCTTGCGCGCATGAACGTTTACTTCCCTCCGGCGTCTGTGCGTTTGGGGTGAACAGCAAGCCGGTGTCGGGCAAGAACAGGCAGATGTGAAGAACGCAAAGTCGACAGCGAAACAGCGATCTCGAGTGCCTCGTCAGGAGCCGGCAACTGTGGACGCCCCGATTCTTCGCGCCGACCTCGGTCAACGTCTTCGAGAAGCCCGCGAGCAAAAGGGGATCGGGCTGCGCGAACTCGCGAGGCAGTTGGGTATGTCCGCGAGCTTGATCTCGCAGATCGAGACGGGCAAGTCGGAGCCGTCGATCAAAACCCTCTTTGCGATCGTCAGCGAGCTGGAGCTTTCGGTCAACGAGATCGTGTTCGATCCCAAACGCGACGCCGGGGCAGCTACCCCTCAGGCTCAGAACGGTCCGGGCAACCGCCGAACCCGGCAGTCTGCCGACGCATCCAAGGCGCCTGTCCAGCGCAGCACGAACCGAACATCAATAAGCCTGGAGTCCGGCGTCAGCTGGCAGCGGCTCACCGCGCAGCCTGATCACAACGTCGACTTTCTTCTCCTCCGTTACCCGCCGGGAAGCGAGTCGACTCCCCCTGAGTCCCTGATGAGGCACAACGGCACAGAGTACGGCTACATCTTGAAGGGGCGGCTCGAGGTCTCGATTGGGTTCGACACCTACGAGATCGGGCCAGGCGACACGATCTCATTCGACTGCACCCAGCCGCACCGCTTCGCAACGGTCGGGGATGAAACAGTCGAAGCCGTGTGGTTCGTGGTCGGCCGCAGGAATACGCTGGTCGACGACTCTTCGGTCGCGCCCTAGCCGGCCGCTTCCTCATCCTCACGCTGGGTCACGAAGCCAGCATCCTCCAAACTCGCAGCGCCGGCGTAATACCAGGCCATCACGACTTCGGCGTTCGAGTTGTTCTCGAAGCCGTGATACGCGTTCTGCGGCACGAACACCGCCTCGCCGGGCCCCAGCTCCACGGCGTCATCATCGACATACGCGATGCCTGACCCGGAGATCAGGTACTCGACTTCCTCGGCGTTCGGGTGGCGGTGGATCTCGTGCCTCGAGCCCGGAGGGAAATAGGTGACTCCAAACACCGTCTTCGAAGCTCCAACACTGTCCTTCGTGATCAGCCAGCGCACGTCCATGTTGAGCCATCCACGCTCGGGGATGCCTGGACTCGACTCGGTCTCTCGGACAGCAACCTTGTATGGATGTTGGTTAACACTCATCAGGTCCTCCGTCCCGTACGGGTGAACAGTCGTTCTCTGTGACTGTACGAGACAGCCGATACGACGGTCAAACGACGAGAGCGCCCCGCGGGCCGTCTCGAACCGCTCGGCCACGAGTGCCGCCTCGGCCGTGCGCGCCGCTACGTGAGGTGTCGAAGCTCTCGAAGGCCAGCAGCTCCTTCTCTCGGTCGACGTTGGGGAAGCAGAAGGAGACGAGCACGGCTCCGAGCCACGAAGACGCAGTAGACGCAGTAGACGCAAATGATTCAACCGGCGGCCACTTGCGCACGGGCACGATGGTTCTACGAGCTAATGGACACGAGCGATGACATCAGGTTCGAGGTTCCGCAAGAAGACGCGGCCGAGGATCTCTGCCAGCTCCTCGAATCGTCGCACAGCCACGTCGAAATGACGGACAACGCCTGGTCGGTTCGCGCGGCGCCCGACATCGACCCAACGGCACTCGCTCTGCTCCTCCGCCGCGTCGAGGCCTGGGTGGCCGAAAGAGGACTGTACGCGATTCGATTCCACCTCGACGGCCGCTGGTACGTGATGGAGTCCGGTGAGGCAACTTGGGCTCTCGAAGCTGCCTGAGGTAGTGAGTTCACCAGTGGCCAACCAGGTGCCGCTCGCTCAGATTGATAACCGCATCGTGCGCAAGGCGCAGCGCGGAGATCCGCACGCCTTTACGCTCATCGTCCGCGCCTATCAGGTTCCCGTCTTCAATTACGTGCTGCGCATCGTCGGTGATCGCGGCCTTGCTGAGGATTTGACGCAGGAGGTATTCCTTCGCGTCTTTCAGGCCCTGCCGAGCTTTTCGTTTCGGTCAAAGTTCACGACCTGGCTCTTCCAGGTAACGAGATATCGTGTCCTGGACGAACTGCGCGCGCGGGAGCGCCGCCCGCGCTCAATTGAGTTGGACGCCGTCTACACGTTGAGCGTCGTGGACGCGCCCGCCGAACAAGCTGAGACGATCGAGGCTCTTTGGCGGGCAGTCGGCCGGCTCGGTCTCGATCTGAAGATGGCGCTGTTGCTACGAGACATCGCCGGTTTCTCCTACAACGAGATCGCGGAGATCCTCGAGATCACGCTGGCGACCGTGAAGTGGCGAATCCACAAGGCGCGGGAAGAGGTTCACCTCACGCTGACGCGGGAAGAGATCGCTCCTTGGGGCGTTCCGGCAGGTAGCAGGCCCCAGCAGCACACCGGCGCCCGCCACCACACGGCTTAGCTCGCCGCGACGTGCGCGCGCCGTGCGACAGCAACCGCCTCGAGGCGCGAATTGACGTGGAGCGCCCGCAGAAGGCGCTGGACGTGGTTGCGGACGGTCTGGGTGCTGAGCTGCAACTCGCGCGCGATCTGTTCGGTTGAGTGGCCGTGCTCGAGCAGGCGAAGCACCTCGCTCTGCCGTGGCGTCAAGTGCGGGTGAGGCGGCGGTGGGGGTGCATCCTCCTCTACGTCCAAGACCTGGCCAAAGACGCCGATCACGCGTCCACCGTTGCGCAGCGGGACTGCGCTGACTTCGATCGACACCCGCCTGCCGTCAGCGCCGATTACGACGACCTTGTTGTCGGAGCCCGCCGGCGGGCCGATGAGGTTCCGGGCAAATATGTCCCGCGCGCGGCGCGTCTCCTCGGGCGCGACGACCGAGGTCAGTTGTCGGCCGCGCACGTCTCCGACCAGCTTTTGCGCGGCAGGATTCAACCAGCGGATGATCCCGAGCGCATCGATTACGTACGCGGGAACCCGGACTCGTTCGATGGCATCTTCGACGTCGCCGCCTATCGCCTCGAACTCGGACACGTCTTCGATTCTCCTCCTCGCCGGGCCAGGCCGCAAACTGGGGAGATCGCCGAGCGCCTCAGGCGCCGCCTTGGCTTCTCAATCTCGCTCCACTTCAGATGGCCGCTCATCCCGCAGGGCGGGTGCTCGTGCGCCGTCGGCCGAGGGGCCGTTGTGGGATGCTGCGCCGGGATAGGCCGGTAGCAGTAGGAGGTGGCTCTCGACGATCGCCGTGGCGATGTCGGCGAGCTTTCGGCCGTTGTGCTGGGAGTGGTCTCGGAGCATCTCGAACGCTTTGTCCGCGTCGATCGCGTGGCGGGCCATCAGGATGCCCTTGGCTTGTTCGATCGTTGCTCGCCGTCCGAAGGCGCCTTGGAGGTTGTGGTACTCGGTGAAGCGCTGCAGGGTGATGTCGATTGCGCTCTGCAGCTCTTCGGGGGCCCCATCGATGATGTAGGCGAAGACGCCTCGCTTGGCCGCCTCGCGCACGTAGGCGGGGTCCTTGGCCGAGAGCAGCGCGATCACCGGACAGGAGGCCTCGCGAACGATCTCCGAGATCAGCTCGAGCGCATGCTCGGAGTGCAGGCCGAGTCCCACCAAGGCGACGTCGGGTCGCTCTCTCGCGGTTACCGCCCCGACTTCCTTCACGTCGACCTCGCGTGCGATCACCTCGTGCCCGAGCCCTGCGACGACCTGGGCGAGCAACTCGAGTCGCTCCCGCTTCTCGTTCGCGATCAGGACACGCAGGTGCGGGATCTCTTCCCCAGCCATCGCAACAACCGAAATCTAGCGCGGCCCAGGGCGTCCGGCGTGAAAGCGCGCTAGACTTGACCCTGCGGCGCCGCAATCATCGGCGCAGTGAATCACGGCGCAGGGCCCTAGAAATCGGCCCCGCGAGAGGTCCACCCTCAGCAATCGGGCGGGACGGCTTTGTCAGTCGGCCGCGTTCAGGCGTCAGGAGCACGAGCTGAGGGAGGATCGGGTGGAGATGCGGATCGTGGGCAGAAATGTCACCCGCGGGACGATTGAGCTCGTTGCGCCGCGGCGCCGGGGTCGGTTTGTCGCGGGCCTCGCCTTTGTCCTGCTTTCGGTCGCCGCCGCGATTCTGGTCGGGCGGCGGTTGACGCATGCGAGTTGGCCACTTGATCACGCTGAGCCGGCGCTGGCTGCTGCTGCCGCTCTCTCCTACCTCGCCAGCTACCTATTTCGCGCTCGCGGTTGGCACCGGCTCTTTCCGCCAGACGAGTGTCCCGACCAAGCCCGGTGTCTTGCCTCGGTCGGTGCAGCCGCGGCGAGCGGGGCGGTGCTTCCTTTCCGTCTCGACTACCTCGTCAAAGTGGGCATGCTGCGGAAGCTTGGCGGCATTCGCGTTGGCTTCGAGGCAATAGTCCTCTCGATCGTCTCGCTCGGGATGATTGACGCGATCGCGATGCTCCCGCTCTCGATCTCGGCGACGGCGACGAGCGGCTCCGCTCTCCGCGGCCCGTTGCTGATCGTCGTCGTCTTCGGCATTGGCTGCTGCACATTGTTGGTCGTCGGCGGGCGCCTGAGTCGTCTACCGCTCCTATGGCGTAGCCGTCAGCTGCGCACGATCAGCGAGCACGTCGCCCGACATACGACGACACGGGGGCGCCGCGACGCAACCGTCGCCTGGTTCTACCTCTTCGCCTGCTGGTCGACGCGTGCTTTCGGCAGCGCCGCACTACTCACTGCACTCGGGCTTTCCTTCTCCCCGACCATTGCGCTTTCAGTGATCTGTCTTGCCGCTGCGGCCGGCGTGATCCCGATCACCTCCGGAGGCGTCGTCGTCGGCGCGGGAGCGACCGCAGGCATCCTGCTCGCGCTCGGCGTCGGCAAGGACATCGCGATCAACTTCTCCCTCGCCTCCGGCCTCCTGCTCGTGACCAGCGCGCTCGCAGCCGCCCTGTTGGGCGTCCTCGCCTCGTTTGCAACGCGGGCAATGGCCCGGCGCAACCCCGGGGTGGGAGATCTCGCCCTCGTGCCGATCACCACGGTGAAGGCGCGCCTGTGACCGCGCGCCTCGACTGGCAGGCTTTTGGCGTCCGCTACTTCCCCGATCGGGCCGCCACGATTTCGAGGTGCTGAAGGCGTACGAGGCATCCCGAAACGGCAGTCCGATGGAGGAGCGTTTTCCGCGAGAAGCCGGGGCGCGGTCCGGGCCGGCGGCCAGAGAGAAGGCCCGCCGAAACGGGCCTTCTCTGCCGCGCTAGGAACGTAGCTGCTGTGCTCGCTACGCCTTTGTCGCCTTACCTTCGATCGGTGCCTTGCCGGTGCCGATCGCAGCCTTGCCGTTGCCGATCTGGATCCGGTGCGGCGCCTCGACCGCAGGCTTCTTGACGTGGACTTCGAGCGCGCCGTTGTCGTAGCGAGCCGAGATCTGATCCTCAGACACGCCTGGCGGCAGCCCGATCACCCTCGAGAAGCCTCCAAATCGGCGCTCGAAACGGTAGAGCTGGCCGGCCGAGACTTCCTGTGAACGCTCGCGCTCGGCGCTGACGGTCAGGACACCGTGATCGAACTCGATCGAGACCGTGTCCTTCGGGATCCCGGGCAGATCGAACGCGTAGACGATCTCCTCGTTCGTCTCCCAGACATCCATCGCTGGAGCCCACGCACCGGCTCTCGTAGTGCCGGCTTCCCCAGCGAACAGCGTTAGGAAGCGGGCCATCTCGCCTTGTAGAGCGGTCGCCTCACGGTAGGGATCAAAGCGAACCAGAGTTGTCATCGTGTACTCCTCTCAGAAAGCAGACAGCGCCCCGGAGGCGATTACCTCCACGGGCTGGCTCAGCAGATTGCTGAGACGCGATTCATCGAGGAAGAAGAAACTGGCGGCTCGACGGCTAAAACTGCCGTCAGCGCGACTGGCTCGGTGTTTCAGTTGGGAATTTTAGCACAAATCCGGTGGGTCGACGGGACCACTCGCCCGGTCGCGTTTTAGAACGACTTCTTAATCCAATTTGCGGGAGAATTCTTTGAGGTCATCGCGGTCGGGGGGCGCTCCGGACTGCGCGAACCGGCCCGGAGATTCTCGCTTCCGATGCGAACAACCGCGCCGCCGCGCTTCGTGACGCCAGAGTCTGATACGGTCTTCTTCTCGCCTCAACCTCTCGGCGAGAATCTTTTCCGGCTCCAGCAATCAGTCGGTGTCGTGGGTCGACCTTCATCGTGGTCAGCCCGGAAGCCGAGGTTTAGGAGCCGAGCATGTTGTTGTTCTCAGCCTCTGGATACCGATCGCGTTTTGGCCGGCGCGGGTCGCCGCGCGTAAAGGGCACAGCTTTCTCGGCTGCTTCCTCTCCAGCCTTGTCTTCTTCCCAGCGGCTCCATCGTGGCGTACCCGTCCACGATTCGAGCACACCTGAACTTCCCTCACCTGAAAACCCACTCCCACGATCGAGACAGGAGGAATGAGATGTTCAGACGACGGCCAGTGGCCAAAATTGCAGCAGTAGGCGCTGTCGCCCACACAGCCGCGAAGGCTGGCGCCAACGCAGCGACCGCAGACGCCGCACAGACCGCACCGACCGAGCAGCCTCCGGCCGACCAGGCGGCGCCGGTGGCAGCCGCACCTGCGGCGGAGGACAGCATGGAGGAGTTGGCCAAGCTGAAAGGGCTGCTTGACTCCGGCGTGCTTACCCAGGCGGAGTTCGACGCGCAGAAGCAGAAGGTCCTTCAGACCATGTAGGAACCACCGTCGACCCACCCCAACAATTCCTGAAGGGGTTGGGGCGGTCGTTGGTTTGGGAGCGCGGGCCGAAATTCTCGGTCGGGGCTGAGTCCTTCCCGAAGGGTCAGCTGTTGGGGGTTCCGGTGACGCTGAGATCGCCGGGCTCCCAGACCTCCTTTGTCCAATGCTGCTCGACCTGAGGTGCGGCGAAGAACCCGACCACGCGCAGATCCTCGGCGCCCGTATTCCGCAGGTCGTGCCCGGTGCCGATCGTCAGGACGACGACGTCGCCGGCCCTGACCGGCTTTGAGCCTTCGTCGAGTAGAAGCTCCCCGCTCCCCGAGAGGATGAACTGCGTCTCTTCCGCCGTATCGGTGTGCCAACCAAGGCGCTTGCCCGGCGGGACGGCGAAGTACACGACCGCGGAGCGGTCTGCGCCCTTGCCGCCGTAGGCGAAGTAGCCGCCGACCCAACTCGCGTCGTCCGAGGTGGACGAGTTCAACGCGGCGGTCTCGACGTTGTCGACGTTGATCGGATCCATGCTCAGCCTCCTTGTCCGTGCTGCAACCCCCGGCAACCGTCGTCGAGATCTTGCCGGACACAGTCACGGAGCGTGCGGCCCCTGGTCTACGACGTGTGCACCGGATAGCGCAGATGCGTGACACCCACACCGGTGACGACTGTCGGATTCCCGAGGACGACCGGCGTGTTCTCGAGATGGTCGAACAGCCGCACTCCTGCGCCTAGCAACACGGCAGCCAGATCGATGTGGATCTCGTCGAGCAGCCCGGCGTCCAGGCACTGCTGGATCGTTTGGGCGCCGTGCACTCCCACGGACTTCGGGCCGGCAGCCGATTTCGCCCGAGCAACGGCGCTTTCGATGCCGTCGGTGACGAACTGGACTGTCGAGCCGGGCCGTGGCCAGCCGTCGGGCACGTGGTGGGTGGCGACGAAAACGGGCACATCCCACGGGTGCCGGCCGCCCCAGCCGCCGGCGCGCTCGAACGTGCGCCGACCGGTGAGCATGGCGCCGACCTCAGCCACCAAGCCCCTCAGGTGATCGGCGCTCGGCGCCGAGACGTGGAACGTCATGCCCGATGTCGTGCTCGCTGTGGAGACCTCGACGTCGCCCGAGAAGTACCAGTCGAAAACTTCGGCGACCCCGTCGTTCGCGTCGGCGACGTACCCGTCGAGAGACATTGACATGAGTGCGACAACCTTGCTCATAACCTGGTGCTCCTTCGCTCGCGGGGCGGGAGTAGTGCTTTCCTCAGAGACTCGGCAGGGACGCATGAATCATCGGTCAACCCCCGGGGGCAGCGGGCCGGTGGCGGACCGGCGGCGGACGGGCCGCAGAAACCCGCCCGTTTCACCCGGGGCTGCCGCTGGCTTACCCAGGTGTTGTACGCTCGTGTCGTGGGGGAAGAGCCCGTGCGCGGCCGTCGCGTCAAGTCCATGCGCATATCGGCGCAACTGTTCGCCGCCGCGATGCTTGGGTTGCTTGGGCTGCTCGCCTCCGTCGTGCTGGTGGCGCAAGGTGGAAGGGCTGCGAGCTTGAAGGCTGCGGCAACGCTGACGAGCACCGTCCCGGACGAGACGGCCTCGGAAGGCCCCCTTACGGTCACCCTTCCTGTCGAGACGCTCACGGAGACAGTCCCCGGCGAGACGATCGAGAGGGTACTCCCAGCCGAGACCGTTACCGTCTCGCAAACCGAGACGACCACGGTGACGCAAACGTCCGCAGTCGCGGTCGTGCGGCCGGGCGCGGCGGCGGCGGCCGGTGCAGCCGCCGCGAGCCAGGAGGAGGCGGACACGAGCAGCACGCAGTGGGGCTGGATCGCTTTCGGGATCCTGGCTTTTTCCTGCATCGTCTTCGGCGTCGTCTGGTTGATCCGGCGCTCGAAGAGGCACAAAGCGGCCACGAGCCCACCGCCCGCCGGAGCGTAGTCGCCGCCGGGACAGCCCGGCGACGCGGGGACAGCGACGACCCTGCCCGGCCCATCGAAGCAAGCCCTGCTGGCGTAGGCTCCGTCCCACCGATGAGGCCAGCGTCGATGTCCGGTAGCGATCGCGCTGTAGACGTCGTCGTCGTCGGCGCCGGGTCCGCGGGCGCCGTCGTCGCGCGTCGCCTCGTGGACAGCGGTGACACGCACGTCCTCCTGCTCGAGGCCGGCGGACCCGACGAGAACCCCGCTATCCACGACCCCGGCCGACTCCACGAGCTCTGGCTGTCGGACGTCGACTGGGCATACGAGACCGTGCCGCAGAAGCATGCCGCCGGCCGCCGGCTGGCGTGGCCTCGCGGTCGCGTCCTCGGCGGGTCGAGCAGCCTCAACGCGATGATCTGGGTGCGGGGCGCGCCCGCCGACTTCGACACGTGGGCCCATCTCGGCGCCGACGGCTGGGCGTGGGAGGACGTCCGACCCGTCTACGAGCGGATCGAGCAGCGGGATGCCGACGGCCCCGGCACCGTGCGGCTGCTGACGTCGTTCGAGCCGGACGCGATCCACGCGTCGCTCGTGGACGCGGCCGAGGAGTGCGGAATCCCCCTGAACGAGGACTACAACGGCGCGGCGCAGGACGGGGTGTCGTTCATGCAGTACTGCATCGCGGACGGCGTGCGCCACGGCACCGCGGCCGCGTACATCCGCCCGGTCGAGGCAAACGCGAACCTCGAGCTGATCACCGGCGGGGTCGCGCGCCGCCTGCTGTTCGAAGGCACCCGATGCGTCGGCGTGGAATGGTCGCAGGACGGCCGGGTCGAGCGCGTCCAGGCCGAGCAGGTGGTCCTGTCCGGAGGGACGATCGGCTCGGCGCAGCTCCTCCTCCTCTCGGGGATCGGGCCGGCAGACCATCTGCGGTCGCTGGGGATCGACGTCATCGCAGACCTGCCGGGGGTCGGCGAGAACCTGCACGACCACCTGCTCTCTCCCGTGATCTTCACCGCCGAACGAGAGGTTGGGCCCCCCTCCCCAGGGCTCCCGGCGTGCCAGACCCACCTCTTCTGGCGCTCGCGCCCGGGACTGCCGGTCCCCGACATCCAGCCGATCCACTTCATGGTCCCGATGTACGAGCCGTGGATGGAGGGGCCGGAGAACGGCTTCACCCTGCTCGGCGGGATGGTGCGCCCGCTCAGCCGCGGCACTCTGCGGCTGACCGGGCCGGCGCCGGAGGATCCGGTCGCGCTCGACCCGAACATCCTCGCGTGCGAGCCCGACCTCGACAGCCTCGTCGCCGCCGTCGACCTCTGCCGCCGGATCGGGGCAGCCGATGCTCTACGTGAGTGGGGCGTCACCGAGCGGTATCCCGGCCCGTCGGTCGATACGCCGGAAGCAACCCGTGCGTACGTGCGCGAGACCGCGATCACGTACCACCACCAGGTCGGCACGTGCAAGATGGGGAACGATGCGGCCGCAGTCGTCGATCCTCGGCTCCGGGTGCACGGAGTCGACGGCCTGCGGGTCGCGGACGCGTCGGTCATGCCGATGGTGACGACCGGCAACACGAACGCCCCGTCGATCATGATCGGCGAGCGCGCGGCGGAGTTCCTGCTCGCCGATGCTTGACGTCGCCGTTCTCGAGGCAGCCGGCCTCCCGTCGGCGGAGATCGCCGCGTGGCGCGCGACTGAGCCGGAGCAGGCGGCATCGTTCGAGGCGGCGAGCGAAGCGACCTGCGCCCATCTCCTCCGCGGCGAGGAGCTGCTCGGCCGGCTGCCTCTCCGGCCCGAGCGAAACGACGTGGAGGCGGAAGCGGCCGCAACCCTCAAAACAGCGCTCGACGCCGAGCGCTCGCGCTTCCTGCGTGCCCACACCGACGACGTGTACGCCGCACTGACCGACGACCAGCGGCAGGCGGTCAGAGACGAGGCGCTCGTCTACGCGGCCGCCGAGCGCTTTCCCGGTCTCTGCCCAACGCGCGCGGCGATGGCGTCCGAACGCGACCGCGCGCTTCCGGACAAGGAGGGGCTCGAGGTGGCGCAGGGCCTCTTCCTCTCGTTCGTGCTCGCGTCGCCGCGCTCGGGCGCCCACCTCGTGTGGTCGATGTTGCGCCCCACCGAGGAGGCGATCGAGCGTCTTCCCGACTTTCGCGCGACGGGCGTCGCCGACCTCGGCGGGACGTATCTCGAACGGCGCGGGCACGCGGCGTATCTCGAGATCAGGAACGACCGCCACCTGAACGCGGAGGATTGCGACACGCTCCCGACAACGGAGGTGGCGGTCGACCTCGCGCTGCTCGACCCGGAGGTCGAGGTCGGCGTCATCCGCGGCGCTGTCGTCAGCCACCCGCGCTACGCGGGTCGGCGCGTGTTCGGGGCGGGCCTCAACCTGACCCACCTCTACCACGGCCGCCTCGACTACCTCTTCTTCGTCACACGCGACCTCGGCTACGTGAACAAGCTCTTCCGCGGGCTCTCGGCCGAAGAGCACCGCCCGGGCGAGCCGGAGGAGACGACCGAGAAGCTGTGGGTGGCCGCTGTCGAGACCTTCGCGATCGGAGGCGCGTGCCAGATCCTGCACACGGTCGACCACGTGATCGCGAGTCGCGGAACACGGCTCTACCTGCCGGCGCGCAAGGAGGGGATCCTTCCGGGGGCGTCCAACCTGCGGCTGCCTCGTTCGGTGGGGGACCGGCTGGCGCGGCAGGCGATCCTCTCGGGACTGGAGTTCGAGGCGGGAACGCCTCACGGCGACCTCCTTTGCGACGAGGTGGTCGACTCGTCGGAGGAGATGGACGCCGCGATCCAGCGCCGCGTGGACGCGCTGACGAGCTCCGGGCTCGTGAACGCGGCCGGCAACCGGCGCGCGCTGCGGGTCGGAGCAGAGCCGATCGACGTCTTCCGGCAGTACATGGCCACGTTCTGCCGGGAGCAGGTCTACTGCCACCTGAGCCCCGCGCTGGTGCGCAATCTCGAAGAGCACTGGAACGCGCGTGAGCGCCGCCTCTGAGCCGCTGATCTGGAGTCCCGCCGAGAAGCTCCCTCGAACCGAGCTTCGCAACCTGCAGCTCGAGCGCCTGCGAGTGACCTTCGGGATCGAGCTCGGCTCGCTCGAGGAGGTCGCGGAGCTGCCGTTCACCGACAAGTCCTCGCTTCGGGAGGCCTATCCCTTCGGGCTGCTGCGCGTCCCCGTCGCAGCCCTCGCCCGTGTCCACGCGTCCAGCGGAACGCACGGCAAACCGACGGTGGTCGGCTACACGGCCGCCGACCTCGAGGCCTGGACGGAGCTGATGGCGAGGTCGCATGACGCTTGCGGGCGTTCGCCGCGGGATGCTCGTCCACAACGCGAACACGTACGGCCTGTTCACGGGCGGCCACGGCTTCCACCAGGGAGCGGAGCGGATCGGCGCGCCGGTCGTGCCGGTGTCCGGGGGGTTCACGGCGCGGCAGGCGATGCTCCTCCACGACCTCGGCGCGCAGGTGCTCGTCTCCACGCCCTCGTACGCGATCGTGATCGCGCAGGCCGTGCACGACGCCGGCATCGACCCGGCGGCGTTGAAGCTCGAGCTCGGCCTGTTCGGCGGCGAGCCCTGGACCGAGAGCCTCCGCGGAGAGATCGAGCGCGCGCTGCCCGGGCTCCGCGCGGTCAACTTCTACGGGCTGTCGGAGATGTGCGGCCCCGGCGTCGCGACGGAATGTCTCGAGGCGCGGGACGGCCTCCACGTGCACGAGGATCACTTCCTCGTCGAGATCGTCGACCCGCAGTCCGGGTTGCCGCTGGACGAGGGCGTCGAGGGCGAGCTCGTCTTCACGACCCTCGCCAAGGAGGCGATGCCGCTCCTGCGCTACCGCACCGGCGACATCGCGTCGGTGACGTTCGAGCCGTGCCGCTGCGGCCGGACGACGGCGAGAATCCGCGGCCTGCGGGGCAGGCGTGACGACATGATCATCGTCCGCGGCGTCAACGTGTACCCCTCGAACGTCGAGCATGCGCTCCTCTCCGTTCCCGAGGCCGCTCCCCACTACCAGCTCGTCGTCGAGCGGATCGGGGCGATGGACGAGCTCGCGGTTCAGTGCGAGCCCGCCGGCTCGAACGTCGATCCCGCGAGACTGTGGACGGACGTCGAGCGCGTGTTACGCGACCACCTCGGCATCCGCGTGCGCGCCGAGGTCATGGAGCCCGGAACGCTGCCCCGGAGCGAGGGCAAGGCGGTGCGCGTCGTCGACCGGCGCTAGCCGAGCGGGGCGAGTCCGGTTCTTTGGATGCACACCGCGGGGACGGGTGAACTGCCCAAGTCCCTTCGCGAACATTCGGAATGCCGCGAGAGGCGGCCGTTCCAGACGAGCACGTCCTCCATCACGATGCGGTTGCGAGCGCGAGCTCGTCCGGCTTCGCATCGAGCTGCGGCGCGCGCTCGTTCACGATGTGGCGTGCGACCCGTGCGGCGTCTCTCCCGCTACCGGCGATGAGCATCGACGCGAACGAGTGCAGGAACGGCAGCCCCGCGAAGTAGAGGCCGGGTGACGACGCGGCGGCGCCACGGTACTGCACCGGATAGCCGTCCTCGCCGATCTCGAACGGGAACGCGAATCCAGCTGAAGTCGGGCCGGAAACCGGTGCACCAGACGACGTTGCGCACGTCGAGGACGCGACCGTCGTCGAGCACGGGAAGGCCGCGCTCGACGCCGACCGTTCGCGCGAGGACGCGCTCGACTCCCGCCGCGAGCAGGTCCTTCTTGCGGTAGCGGAGGAGCGGCCCGCCGCCGTGCCGGACGTGCGGGCGCATCTTGCGGCCCATCGGCGTGTCCACGTTGAGGACGTGCGTGCCGACGAACACGAGCACGCCGGAAGCCGATGCCGTCCGCGCCGGCTCTCGATCGGCACCGGAATCTGCCCGGTGTCGGTGCCGGAGAGGACGACGTCGTGTGACGCCGATGCCTCGTAGGCGATGTCCGAGCCCGAGTGGCTCGCGCCGACGACGAGCACCGGCCCGTCCTGCAGCTGCGACAGGTTGCGGTAGTCGTTGGAGTGAAGCTGGGTGATGCCCGGATCGAGCTCGCCCGCGAACTCGGGCGTGTACGGCCTGCTGGAAGACGCCCGTGGCGACGACGACGTTGTCGGCCTCGAAGCGCCGGTCGCCGGCGTTCGCGACGTAGCGGCCGCTCTCCTTCGTCAGCGCCTCGACGGCCGTCGCCGCTGCGCACCGGGAGCTCGAAGCGCGTCGCGTACGCCTCGAGGTAGTCGCCCATCTCGTCCTTCGTCGGGTACGCGCTGCGCGGCGCGGGGAACGGCATCCCCGGCAGCCCGTCGCGAAACGCCGGCGAGTAGAGCCGGAGCGAGTCCCAGCGGTTGCGCCACGAGTCGCCGATCCGCTCGCTCGCATCGAGGATGACGAACGAGTGCCCCTGCTGCTTCAGGTGGTAGCCGACGGAGAGCCCGGCCTGGCCCCCGCCGACGATCACCGTCTCGTATCGCTCGACCTGCTTCATCGTCCTGCCTCCTTTTCCATCGCTGCAGGTGACGGTAGGAGGGTCCGGACGACGCGACATCGCCGCGATTCACCAACTTGCGCGGGCGAGCGCGTGGTCATTTCTGACCACGCGGCGGCGGCTACACGAGCTCGTGCTCGAACGCGAAGGCCGTCGCTGCGGCGCGCGAGGAGACGCCGGAGCTTCGCGTAGATGTTCTGCAGGTGCCTCGCCACGGTGTGCTCGCTGATGACGAGCGCCGAGGCGATCTCGCGGTTGCTCTTCCCCGAGGCGACGAGCCGCAGGACCTCGAGCTCGCGCTCCGACAGCCCGTAGCTCGCGCCTGCCGGGTCGAGACGCGCGCCAGATCGGGCGCGGCGCCGAGTCGCTCGAACAGCTCTCGGGCGGCCTCGCAGCTCGAGCGCGCCTGCCTCGTCGTCGCCGAGACGCGCGAGCACGCCTGTGCGATCAGCTCGCGGGTACGGGCGACCTCGTACGGAGCGTCGAGCTCGAGCCAGATGCGCTGCGCGTGGCGCAAGCTCGCAAGCGCCGACGGCGCGTCGCCCTCGGCGAGCGCGACCGCCCCCTCGGCATGCGCGACGATCGCGTCCAGCATCGCGCTCTCGTACTGCTTCGCGAGCTCGCGCAGCTCGAGGCATGCCGTCCGCGCTTCCTCGACCTCGCCCGCGGCGAGTGCGATCTCGACCTGCGCGGGGAGCAGCGCCGCTCGCTTGAGCGGCTCCGTGACCTCGGCACACGCGCGGCGGATCGCCGCGAGCGCGGCGTCGCGCTTCCCCTGCGCGAGGCGAAGCTGCGCGAGGCCGGGCTGAGGCTCCCAGCCGTTCCGGCTCGCATCCCGATACGCCTCCTCGGCTGCCGCGAACTCGCCGCGCAGCCGCAGGAGCTCGCCCTGCCGGTAGAGCGCGAGTCCCGCCGCGGGGTTCTTCGTCTCCACGAAGCGCTCGGCCGCGAGCCGCGCCTCCTCGAGCGCCTCCGACCATGACCCGCCCAGCTGCAGGATCTCGGCGCGATGGACGAGGCAGCGGCCCGTGAAGGCGACCAGGTCTCGCTGCTGCTCGACCCACCGGGTCAGCTCGAGCGTCCATTCGCGCGCCCTTCCGACCTCGAACCCCGCCTGGCAGGCGAGGATGACGCCGCAGTAGACGATGCCGACGACGAACGGCGAGAGCTCGGCCGTCGTCACGTCACCATCGCCTCGTCGAGGAGCGCGAGGCCCTCGGGGACGCGACCCGCCAGGACGAGCATGTGGCCCTGGGCGTGAATCGCGAGCGCCATCAGCTCGGGATCGCCGTGGCGCTTGCCGATCTCGGCCGCCTCGGCGGCCGCCGCGGCCGCAGCCTCGAAGTCGCCCGCGGCCTCGTGGCGGAACATGACCGGCAGCAGGGCGTAGCCGTGCACCGCCGTTTCCTCCGGCACGTCCTCGAGCAGCCGGTGCGCGCGTGCCAACCATCCGCCCGCGGGACCGACCGCCCCGCTGTAGAACGAGCGTCATGCCGATCCAGCCCGCGCAGTACGCGGCGCGGAGCGTCTCGCCCTGCTCGAGGTAGGCGTGATGCGCCCGCTCGAGGATCTCGACCGCCTCGTCGTCGCGAGCGAGCATGCGCGCGGTCGTCGCGCGCAGCTCGAGATCCTCGGGCGCGAGCGGCTCGGCCTCGTCCGCGCGGGCGAACGCCTCGTACGCCTCGAGCCAGGAGCACTCGGCGTACGCGGCGCGGGCGCGCTCGAGGTCGGGCTTGAGCGTGCTCATCCGCACGTCATCTTGCAACAGGTTCGCTCCGCGTGAGCAAGCCGCACGAGCTGAACGCCGTGCTCCGCCGCGTGATCGTCGCGCTCGAGGATCGGTTCCCCGGTCGCGGCGCTTCGAACGAAGGAATCCGCCGGCTCCAGCGCGGGTGCTCGTCACCGACGAGTGGAGCCGGTCGAGCCGCAGCTGTTAGGTTCGGAGCCACAGGTGGGGGATTCCGACTTCAGCGAGGCGGGCGATCCGGCCGCCGCCGCGGCGTCGATCCGAACGCTGTGTACGCGCTCGGCAGAAGCAGCGGCGAGAGCGACCGTCTGTATCGCCAGGCCGATGAGTTGCGGCCGGAGAGCGAGGCTCTGGTCGAGCGGGCTGGGCTAGGGGCCGGTGATCGCGCGATCGACGTCGGCTGCGGGCCGCGTGGCATCCTCGATCTCCTCGCCGAGCGGGTCTCACCCGGCGGGTCGGTGGTCGGGCTGGATGCCGACGCGGCGCTTGTCGCGATGGCGGCGGAGTTCGTCGCCAGCCGGGGGCTGGATCACGTCGAGCTCGTTCTCGCGGACGCGCGCGACACCGGGATCGAGTCCGGCTCGTTCGACCTCGTGCACGCTCGCACGCTGCTGATCAACGTCCCAGAACCACTCGAGGCGCTGACCGAGATGGTGCGGCTCGCACGTCCAGGAGGCTGGGTCGTCGGGATCGAGCCTGACGTCGAATCGGCGCTCTGCTACCCGCCGCTGCCGGCGTTCGATCGGCTTTGCGAGCTCTTCGAGGCCGCGTTCTCCCGCAACGGGGCCGATCCACATTTCGGCCGCCGCATGGCCGACCTCTACCGTCGGGCCGGCCTCGAAGACGTCACCGTGGAAGCGTCGGCCGTCCTCTACCCGCCCGGTCACTCCCGCCGCACGCTCCGGGCCGACCTCGTGCAAAGCCTCCGCCCGCACATCCTCGAGATGGGACTCGCCGACGAAGGCGAACTCGACGAACTCGACGCCGCAGCACGGACGCACTTTGCCGACCCCGACACCATCGTCATGCCCGGCCTCATGTTCCTCGCCTGGGGCCGCAAACCCATCACAGCCTGAACGCACCCAGGCGGATCGCCCCGAGCACATCAAGGGGGTGAGATGCTAAGAGAGCAGACGCTGCAAGACTGTTCCGCCGGCGAGTGAGGCGGAGGCGGCGTTACGGCCGCCCCCGCCGCTGCGGGCGTCAGGGCTTGTAGTGAACTTCCCTCGCCCTCAAAGTGCTCAGCAGGTCGGGGCTTTGATCTTGTTCGACTTGATCCCGTTGTCGTCGTCGAACGCTTGGATCGAGCTGTCACCGCTCCTACAGATGACCGTGGTCTCGAAAAGCGGCGGATCCTGAGGCACCCCGGCGGACTTCCAGGGGCTGTCCGTGTTACAGATCAAGCCTGCTTTGGAGTCGCAGGTGAACTGGATATGTCCGCTGGGCCAAACCGCCTGAGGGCTGCCATATCCGTCTCCGGTGACCGTGAGGGTGTACTGGCCGCTGGTGGGATCCACTGCCGACGCTGTCAGTGTGATCGACAACTTCGGCGTCTTTTTTGGTGGAACTGCCTGCGCGACACCCGCAACGAGTAGGGCCAAAATCGCAGCTGCCACGAGTGCTCTAGCACCGAGGGCTAGCCTCATAACATCTCCTCCCTCCCTGGAATTTTCCCAGCTGCGTTTACTCGCCGGGAAACAGGGTCGATCCAACAGGCAACAGTCCCGCGGCCTAACCCGCGGTCGACCCTGCAGCTACGTCAGCGGTACCGCGATCCGCTCCTTCCGCAGCCGCGACGTCGCCTCCTCGTCGACCGCGAGCGACTCGGGATCGATGACGACGCCGTAGTCCCGCTCCGCGAGCTCGAGCGTGGTGTAGCCGTCGAGGACGTCCGAGAGCACGAGCTCCGGGTCCCGCTCCAGCGGATCGCCGTAACCCGCCGAGTTCGGCACCGTGATCTGCAGCGTGTCGCCCGCCGACAGGCGCGCCGCCGTCACCTTCGACGGCCAGCGCTCCTCGTTCGCCTGGCCGGCGTTGCGGATCATCGAGGCGTTCACGCCGTCGTGGCCGCCGAAGATGCCCCACGGAGCGTCCGTATCGTGCCGCTCGCCCTCGCAGGTGACGATCGCGTCGACGAGGAAGCGGTTGACCCGCACCATGCCGATCCCGCCCCGGGTGCGGCCGGCGGCGCACGGCTCGTCGCGCAGCTCGTAGCGCTCGGTGCGCATCGGGAAGCGCCACTCGAGCTCCTCGATCGGGTTGTTGCGCGTGTTGGCGATCAGGCAGTCGACCGAGTCGAGGCCGTCCCGCGAGGGGCGGCCGCCGTACGAGCCCTCGTCCACCTCCAGGTACACCCAGTACTCCTGCGTCTCCGTGTTGAAGCCGGAGTACGAGATGAAGTGGAGGTGCGCCGAGTTGCCGGCCGTGATCTGCTCCGGCACGACCGGCGCGAGCGCGCGCAGCACGAGGTCGACCGCGCGCTGCACCTGGCAGAAGCGCGCGAAGCACGCGCGGGGGTAGTTCGGGTTGAAGATCGAGCCCTTCGGCGCGATCACCTTGATCGGCCGCAGCATCCCCTCGTTCTGCGGGACGAAGACGGGGTACGCGTCCTCGTCGAGGAAGATCATCCGCGCGATGAAGGTCATCGCCGAGACGGTCGTCCCCTCGTACGGGCAGTTGTAGCCGGTCGGCACCTCGTCGCTCGACCCGGTCAGGTCGATCGTCAGCTCGTCGCCCTCGACGATCACCTTCACCCTCACCGGGCAGCTGCGTGCCGCGATTACGGCCGTCGTCGTCGAGCCACCCTTCCTCGGGCCCGTACTCGCCGTCCGGCACCTTCGCGATCTCCTGGCGGAGCATCCGCTCGGAGTAGGCGATCCAGTCGCGCGCGGCGCCCAGGACCGGCTCGCTCCCGTAGCGCTCCAGCAGCTGGAGATACCGCTTCTTCGCGAGCTCGCAGGCGGCGATCATCGCCTCGATGTCGCCGCGGTTGTACGTCGGCGTCCGCGTGTTCTCGAGGATGTGCTGCCAGAGCTTCTCCTGGCGCACGCCCCGCTCGGAGAGCTTGACCGCGCGGTAGATGTTCCCCTCCGACCAGTTGTCGACGAGGTCGACCGCGAGGCCCGGGTACGCGCCGCCGATGTCGAGCAGATGCGCCGACGCGCCCGCGAAGCCGACCAGCTCGTCCTCGAAGAAGATCGGCACGACGATCGCGACGTCCGGCGAGTGCGTCGCGCCGAGGTACGGGTCGTTGTGGAGGATCACGTCGCCGTCGTGGATGTCCTCGCCGAGGAGCGAGATCACGCCCTTGACGATCTTCGGCATCGCGCCCATGAACATCGGCGTCGAGTCCGACTCGGCGAGCTCGTTGCCCTCGGGGTCGAAGATCCCCGCGCCGAGGTCCTCCGACTCGCGGATGATCGACGAGTAGCTCATCCGGTAGAGCACGCCGGCCATCTCCTTGGCGATCGCCGCGAAGGCGCCGCCGATCACGCGCATCAGGATCGGCGTCGCCAGCTGCGCCGCCTGCTCCGCGCGCTGCGCTCCCGAGCAGTCGATCACGATGTTCCCGGAGCGGTCGATCTCGGCGACGAAGCCGGGCGGGATCACGGTCGTCGAGTCGTACTGCTCGACGATCGCCGGCCCCTCGACCCGGTCGCCCGCCCGCAGCAACGCCCGATCGTAAAAAGGCGTCGCGCGGCGCTCCGCTCTCCCCTCGACGTCGAAGACCACCTCGCGCTCGACCGTCTTCGCCCGCGCCGGGTCGCCGTCACCGGCCTCGAGCTCGGCCCACTGGAGCTCCGGAATCAGCCCGATCCCGAGCGCGCGGACGTTGACGATCTCGACCTCCGCATCGAACCGGTGCCCGTACTCGCGCTCGTGGGCGGCGTGGAACGCGTCCGCGAGCCGGTCCGCCCAGCCGTCGTCGAGCTCGCCCGCGGGGATGTCGAAGCGGACCTCGTAGCCCTGTCCGACGTAGCGGCAGTCGGCGAGGCGCCGCACGAGGCGCCGGTCCTCCGGGACGCCGTCGCGCTCGAGCTGCGCGACCGCCTGCGCAGCGAGCTCGTCCAGGCGGGCGCCGAGGCGGTCGCGGTCGAGCGAGCGCAGGAAGTGGCGCTCCGTGGCGACGAACTCGTGCTGGAGGTCGGTCGCGAGCAGCCCGGTCGCCGACGTGATCCCCGGATGCGGGGGCACCAGGACGCGCGGGATCTCGAGCTCGACCGCGATGTCGCACGCGAACAGCGGGCCCGCGCCGCCGGCCGCGACGAGCGTGAACTCCCGCGGGTCGTACCCGCGGCGCACCGAGTTGACCTCGATCGCCTGCGCCATCGAGAACTTCTGGACCTGGAGCGCGCCGAGCGCCGCCTCCTCGACCGGGACGCCGAGCCGGTCGGAGACGCGCTCGCATCGCCGCGCGTCGCGAGCTCGACGTCGAGCGACATGTCGCCGCCGAGCAGCCCTCGGTCCGGCCGCAGCCGCCCGAGCAGGAGCTGCGCGTCCGTCGACGTGGGCTGGTCGCCGCCACGGCCGTAGCACGCCGGCCCGGGATCGGCCCCCGCCGACTGCGGGCCGACGCGGAAGACGCCGCCCGCGTCCACGTAGGCGATCGAGCCTCCGCCCGCGCCGATCGTGTCGATGTCGACCATCGGCACCATCGCCTGGTAGTCGCCGACCTTCGTGTCGAGCAGGTGGCGCACGCGCAGCTGGCCGCCGGCGGCGACGCCGATGTCGGCGGAGGTGCCGCCCATGTCGAGCGTGACGACGTTCTCGTGGCCCGCCATCCGGCCCGCCCAGATCCCGCCGACGAGGCCGGCCACCGGCCCGGACATCAGCAGGTTCACCGGCCGCTCCCGCGCCGCCTCGACCGTCGCCATGCCGCCGGAGGACTGCATCAGCTGCACCTCGCGGGTGAAGCCGATCTCCCGCAGCGCCTCGTCGAAGCGCGTCACGTAGCGCGAGACCTTCGGGCCGACGTACGCGTTCAGCGCCACCGTCGAGAACCGCTCGAACTCGCGGTAGAGGGGCAGCACCTCGTGCGAGACGGACAGGTACGCCTCCGGGAACTCCTCGAGCACGATCTCCTTGATGCGGCGCTCGTGCGCGGGGTTGAGGTACGAGTGCAGCAGGCAAACCGCGACGGACTCGACGCCCGCCTGCTTCAGCGCCCGCACGCGCTCGCGCACCTCGTCGTCGTCGAGCTCGACCAGCACGTCGCCGTCCGGCACCGTCACCCGCTCCTTCACGGTCAGCCGGTGGCGCCGCTTGACGAGCGGCCGCGACTGCCAGGGCAGCTCCTGCTGGAGCGAGAAGTTGAACGGCTTCTTGTGCCTGGCGATGTGGACGATGTCCCGGAAGCCGTGCGTCGTGATCATCCCGGCCTCCGCGCCGCTGTGCGTGAGCACGATGTTGGTCGCGACGGTCGTCCCGTGCAGGAGGTTGTCGACGTCCGCGAGCGCCACGCCGGCCTTCGCGCACAGCGCCTGCACGCCCTCGACGACGCTGCGCGACGGATCGTCCGGGGTCGACGGGAACCTTGTCGACGGTGATCCGCCCCTCCTCCTCGTCGACCAGGATCAGGTCGGTGAACGTGCCGCCGACGTCGACGCCGACGCGCTTCACGCTGCCGACCTCCTGGAGCGCCGGAACGATCGCCTGCCCGACCAGCTCCATCTGCTCGAACCTCCCGTTCAGGTACGCGGCCGAGACCTCGTCGACCCCCAGCTCGCCCAGCTCTCCGATCTTCTCCAGGCACCGCTCCACCGGCCCGGCGATCACGAAGTCGTCCACGAGCTCGCCGGTCAGGTAGCTCGTGTGCTCCGCCGACGAGTCGAGGTGGCCGGCGTAGTAGTCGTACTGGTCACGCGCTGCGACGAGACGCGTCATCTCGTCCGGCATGCCGTGCTGCGGGTTCCACTTCAGCGCGTACGCGATGTGGTTCGCGCACGCGGCCGGCGCCCAGCGGCACTGCTCCCACGCCTCCTCCTGGTCGTCGGACACGTGCATGGCGCAGAGCGCGGCGATCTCGACCTCGTCCGGGTCGCGCCCCGCCTCCTCGGCGCCCGCGCGCACGTGCTCGATCGCCCAGCGCACGGACGCAGGATGGACGCCGACGTAGATCATCACGATGTCGGCGAGGGCGCCCGCCACGCGCAGGTTCTTCGGCCCGGTCGCGCAGAGCATGATCGGGACGCTCTCGTCCGCCCAGCGGATGCGCGTGCCGGCAGCCTCCTCGCCCGCCATCCAGGCACGCAGACGCGGCACCGTCTCGGCCAGCTCGGCCGTCGGCACCGGCTTGAGCCCGAGCGTCCGCACCGCGTTGTCGCCGCGCCCGACCCCGAGGACCACCCGTCCCGGGTGGAGGTCGGCGAGCGTCGCGTGCGCGCTCGCCGTCACCGCCGGATGGCGCGTGAGCGGGTTCGTGACGCCGCTGCCGACGACGATCCGCTCCGTCGCCGCGAGGGCGTGGGTCATGTAGACGTAGAGGTCCTGCCAGAGCATCTGGCCGTCGACGAGCCAGGCGCGCTCGTAGCCGGCTCGCTCCGCCGCCTGCACGGACTCGACGAACACCGGGAAGTCCTCCGGGAGGAAGTGCGCACCGAGCTTCACGCGAGCCGCTCCAGGTCGGCGAGGGTCTCCTCGAGCGAGCGAACCTCGCCCCACCCGACGCGGATCATCTCCAGCGCCGGCTCGTGGAGGTGCGGCAGCGTCGTGCCGGTGCACTCCTCGACGACGATCGGCTTGAAGTCCCGGAACATCGCGTCCTTCGAGGTCGCGGCGATGCACTGATTCGTCAGCACGCCGACGATCAGCACGGTCTCGGCGTGGACACCGCGCAGGACGACCTCGAGGTTCGTGTTGAAGAACGCGCTCAGGCGGACCTTCTCGACGACCCAGTCGTCGGGCGCGACCTCGAAGTCGTCGTGGATCTCGTAGCCCCAGGTGCCTCGGCGGAGACCGCCCTCGCGCAGGAACGGCCGCAGCTGCATGAACGGGCCGCCGTCCTCGACCCCGCGCGTGCCGTGCCGCGTCCAGATCACCGGAACGCGGGCGGCCCGGCAGGCGGCCAGGAGCCGCTGCGTCGGCTCGATCACCCGTGCGCATGTGCGAGACGTCGATCCCGCTCGTCGCGTACCAGCCCTCCGGGTGCAGGAAGTCGCGCTGGTCGTCGATCACGACGAGCGCGGTGTGGCCGGGCACGAGATCCCAGCGGACGGGTTCGTAGGCGGTCGTCACGAGAGCAACCTGAGGTTCTCCGGATCGTAAATCGGTTGCGGCACCACGACCGCAGGACGGGGCTCCCCGAGGATGTCGACCGTGAGGCGCGTTCCCGGCTCCGCGTGCGCGACCGGCAGGTACGCGAGCGCGATGCTCTGCTCGACGACGTGGCCGTAGCCGCCGGCGGAGACGTAGCCGATCGGCGTGCCGTCCGCGCGCACAGGCTCGTTGCCGTGCGGGTCGGCGTCGTCCGTCTCGACGGTCAGGCAGGCGAGCGTGCGGGCGACGCCCTCCTCGCGCTGGCGCAGCAGCGCGTCGCGGCCGACGAACTCGCCCTTGTCGAAGGCGACGAACCGCTCCAGCCCGGCCTCGAGCGGAGTCCAGTCGGCGGACATGTCGACGCCCCAGAGCCGGTACGCCTTCTCGAGCCGCAGCGAGTCGAGCGCGCGGTAGCCGAAGTCGACGAGCCCGAGCGGCTCACCGGCCTCGAGCAGCCGGTCGTAGAGCGTTCGCAGGTGCTCCACGGGGTGGTGCAGCTCGAACCCGAGCTCGCCGACATACGACACTCGCAGCGTCAGCGTCGGCACGCCGCCCACCTCCAGGTGCCGCGCGCGGAAGAAGGGGAACGCCTCGCGCGACACGTCCTCCTCGACGAGCGACTGGAGCAGCTCGCGCGACCGTGGCCCGGCGAGCGTGAGGACGCCGTAGCGCTCGGTGTCGTTCCTCAGCTCCACCGAGCCGTCGTCGGGAAGGTGCCACTCGAGCCACGCGTAGTCGTGCAGCTCCGTCGCCGCCGCCGAGACGATGTAGAAGCGCTCGGGCTCGACCCGCGTGACGGTGAGGTCGCACTCGATCCCGCCGCCCGGCCTGCACATCTGCGTCAGCGCGATCCGGCCGAGCGCCGGCAGCCGGTTCGCGCAGAGGCGGTCGAGGAACGCCTCCGCGCCCGGGCCCGAGACGCGGTACTTGGCGAAGCTCGTCTGGTCGAGCACGCCGACCGCCGGAGCGCACGGCGCGGCACTCCTCGCCGACCGTGTCGTGCCAGTTGCCGCGCCGCATCGAGTACTCGTCGCGCGCGCCGTCGCGCGAGAACCACAGCGGCCGTTCCCAGCCGAACCGGAAGCCCATCACCGCGCCGCGCTCGCGCAGCACGTCGTGGAGAGCGTCCTGCTTGACCGGACGGCCGGCGTCGCGCTCCTCCTCCGGGTAGTGGATCGCGTACTCGCGCTCGTAGACGTCGAGCGCGCGCGGGACGAGGAACGACGGCGAGCGGGCCCAGTCGCCGAAGCGGCGGACGTCGAGCTCCCACATGTTGTCGCTCGGCTGGCCGTCGACGATCCACTCGGCGGCGTAGCGCCCGGCGCCGCCC
Source organism: uncultured Actinomycetes bacterium (assembly GCA_963779025.1). GTDB lineage: Bacteria > Actinomycetota > Thermoleophilia > Gaiellales > Gaiellaceae > DATBLE01. Next base: position 190,152 of record CAVZWR010000018.1, on the reverse strand, counting down.
GCGAAGACGATCCCGAAGATGCTGAAGCCGGCCAGCACGTGGAAGTCGCGCAGGCCGGGCACCGGCCCCATCAGGCAGCGGCCGTCGGGCGTGTACGCGTCGGGGCCGTTGACGACGTTCTTGATCCCGGCGGCGCCGAACGCGGGCATGCGCGCCGCCGCGTCCGTGAGCGCCCGTTCGAGGCGGTCGAGGTCGGGCGGCAGGAGCCGGGCGTGGAAGCCGTCCTCGACCTCCCACGGCCTGGTGTCGCGCTCGAACGGCCCGACCAGCAGCCCCGCTCCTTCCTGGCGCACGTAGAACGACCCGTCCGGGTCGCGCAGCACCGGCAGCTCCCGCTCGCGGCCGCCGAGCTCCGCGATCGCGTCGGTGACGACGTAGTGGTGCTCGAGCGAGACGAGCGGCAGGTCCGCGCCCGCGAGGCGTGCCACCTTCGGCGCCCACTGCCCCGCCGCATCGACCACGACGGCCGCCCGGACCTCGCCTTTCGGCGTCGTCAGCGTCCAGGCGCCGTCGCGGCGCTCGAGCGCGGTCACCGGCGTGTGGCGGAAGACGCGGTCACCGGCGCCGGCGACGAACGCGCGCGTCAGGCTGCTCGGATCGACGTGTCCGTCGGTGGGCAGGTACGCCGCCGCCAGGACGTCGTCGACCTCGATCAGCGGATGCAGCTCGCGGACGCGCTCCGGCCCGACGATCTCGACCGGCACGCCGAGCAGCTCTGCGGTCGCGGCGCGATGCCGGAACTCGTCGACACGATCCTGGGTCGTCGCCAGGCGGACGCTGCCGCACTCGTGGTAGTCCGCGGCAAGCGTCTTGTAGAGCTCGACGCTGTACCGCAGCAGGCCCGTCAGGTTGTAGCTCGGGTTGAACTGCGTGCAGAGCCCCGCTGCGTGCCAGGTCGAGCCGCTCGTGAGCTCCTCCTCCTCGAGCAGGACGACGTCCTCCCAGCCGGCGAGGCCGAGGTGGTAGAGCAGGCTGGTCCCGGCGACCCCGCCGCCGACGATCGCGACCCTGGCTTCCGCGAGCACGTGCGGATGATCCTGCATCTAGCCTTTCCGCATGCATGGCGACGTCCGCTTCGGGATCTGCACCGACCAGAACCTGCCGTTCGAGACGCTTGCCGAGCGCTGGCAGTACTTCGAGCAGCTCGGCTTCGACAGCGTCTGGGACTGCGACCACTTCAACCAACCGAGCCGGCCTGACGGCCCGTACTTCGAGGGCTGGACCCTGCTTGCGGCGCTCGCCGCGCGCACGGAACGGATCCGCGTCGGGGTCCTCGTCAGCTCGAACACGTTTCGCCATCCTGCGCTGATCGCGCAACAGGCGGTCACGCTCGATCACATCTCCAACGGTCGCCTCGAGCTCGGTCTCGGCGCCGGCTGGTTCGTTGCGGAGCACGAGCGGTTCGGGATCCCGTTCCCGCCGCCGGGCGAACGCGTCGGCCGGTTCCACGAGGCCGTCCAGATCATCGACAGCCTGCTCCGCCACGAGACGACGACCTTCGCGGGGCGCTACTACCGGCTCGACGAGGCGTACGTCCGGCCCGCACCGGTTCAGAAGCCGCGCCCGCCGCTGACGCTCGGCGCGCACCGGCCGCGGATGCTGCGGATCTGCGCCGAGTACGCCGATAGCTGGAACTCATTCGGCACGGTCGAGGAGATGCGCGAACGCAACCTGATCCTCGACGAACACTGCGCCGCGATCGGCCGCGACCCGACGCGAGATCAGACGGTCCTTCTACGGCTGGGCGTCGCAGATGAAGGACCAGGGACTCCCTGACCCATGGGAGAGCACCGGCGCCTTCGAGGACGTCGTCGGACGCTACCTCGCCGTCGGCATCGACGAGTTCGTCATCGACCAACCGCGGCCCGAGCAGTTCGCCGTCCTCGAGCAGGTTGCGAGCGAGGTCTTGCCAAGGCTGCGTCAAGTGGGATGATCCTGCGATGAGCGAGATCCAGCAGGCCCTCGAGACGATCTTCTCGGCGGACTCCACCGTCTACCAGCAGCGCGGCTTCCAGCGCCGCATCGGGTTCGGCACGCGGCCGGCGCTGATCCACATCGACCTCGCGAACGCCTGGACCCGGCCCGGCAACGCGTTCAGCTGCGACGGGATGGACACGATCATCCCGGGCGTGCAGCGCCTGAACGACGCCGCACGCGCGAAGGGGATCCCGATCGTCTACACGACCACGGCGTACGCGGTCACCGAGGGGCCGAACACCGACATGGGGCTCTGGCACCGCAAGATCCCGGTCGAGGTGCTCCAGCTCGGGACGGACGCCGTCGCGATCGACGAGCGGATCGCGCCCGAGCCCGGCGAGCACGTGATCGTCAAGAAGCACGCGAGCGCGTTCTTCGGGACGCACCTGGCGAACATGCTGCGCGCCGCGGACGTGGACACCGTGATCATCACCGGCGTGACGATGGCGGGCTGCGTCCGCCACACGACCGAGGACGCGATCGGCTACGGCTTCCGGCCGATCGTCGTGCGCGAGTGCGTCGGCGACCGCGTGGCCGGCGTCGTCGAGTGGAACCTGTTCGACATCGACGCGAAGTTCGGCGACGTCGAGCCGCTCGAGACGGTGCTCGACTATCTCGCCGCGGTTGCACCGCAGGCGGAGGCGGCCTCAGAAGCGCTGAGGTGACAGGAGACCGATGTCCAGCGGCGGGGATTCGCCGCGAACGAGCTGCGCGACGATCTCGCCGACGACGCTCGCGAACTTGAACCCGTGGCCCGATCCGCCGCCGGCGACGACGACGTTCTCGTGCTTCGGATGAAAGCCCAGGAGGAAGTGCTCGTCGGGCGTGTTCTCGAACAGGCACGTCTTCAGCAAGGACGTCGGCCCGGCTCCGTCCGGGAAGTAGCGCTCGGCGAACTCACGTAGGACCTGCTCGTCGCGCTCGGACGGCTCACGGTCGAGCTCGTCGGGGTCGCCTTCCTCCTCGAGGTGGTGGTAGCGGCCGAATTTGAAGCCGGGGATGCCGAAGACGGGGAATCCGTAGTAGCGCCCCTCCTCGACGATGAGGTTGAAGACCGGAAAACGCTCCGGCTCGAACAGCTCCGGTCTCAGCGGGTCGAGCCAGGCGAGCACCTGGCGCTCGGCCACGACCGGCAGGCCCGTGAGCTCCCCCGCCCACGCGCCGGCGGCCACCACCAGCCGCTCCGCCTCGTAGCCGGCGCGATCGGTGGTCACGCGAACGCCGCTGCCTGTCGGCCTCCCACTCGAGCACCCGCTCGTTCGTCCTGAGCTCGGCCCCCGCCGCGAGGGCGGCCTCGACGTGCGCCCCGATGCAGCGCTCCGGCAGCAGGAATCCGCCGTCCGGCTGGAACACCGCCATCGACTCGGCAGGCAGACGGTAGCCCGGAAAACGCCGGTTCACCTCCGCGCCGTCGATCACCTCGTGCTCGAGCCCGTGCTCGACGCAGGAGCGCACCGAGCCCTCGAAGACGAAGCTGTCCGGCGGTCCCGCGTCCACCGATCCCGTGACGTGCAGGAGCCGCTCCTCTGCCGCCGTCTCGAGCTCGCGCCAGAGCTCGTAGGCGCGCCTGAGCAGCGGTACGTAGCTCGGGTCCTCGTAGTAGGCGAGCCGGATGATTCGCGTGACTCCGTGCGACGAGCCCTGCTCGTTCGGCACTCCGAAGCGCTCGATCCCGAGTACGCGCCGGCCGCTTCGGGCGAGGTGGAACAGGGCGGCGCTGCCGAAACCGCCCACCCCGACGACGATCGCGTCGAAGCGTTCGCTCATGAAGCCACGAGGCGGCAGAGGCGACACACCGGGGGCTCCCGCTGCTCCTCGACCAGGGCGACGAACCGCTCGTCGAGCGGCTCCGATCGCCAGGCCAGGTAGGAGGCGTACTCGTCCTCGTCCGCGGCCACGCGCAGGAGGTGCTGCGCGAGCGCGGCCGGGCCGTCGAACCCGGTGACGTCGACGTAGGAGCCCGCCGCGGGCGCATGCTCGGCAACGTTCGGGGCGCCGAGGTAGACCGGCACCGAACCGACGAGCAACGGGTCGTAGAACTTCTCGGTCACGTAATCGGGGGCATTCGAGTTCTCGAACGCCAGCGTAAAGCGGTAGCGCGCGATCGTGGCCAGTTTCGTCCCCCGGCCCTGATCGTCTGCGAGCGCGCGGTTGTTCAACGAGCTCCCGAACGAGTCGACCGGCAGGTGCCGCATCAATTCGCGCACGTACTCGGTCCGGCCGCTGCGATCGAAGGAGCTCGAGGCGATGTAGACGGCCGGGGCGGCCTCGCGGGCGGGCTGGAGCGGCGGCGGCTCGAACGGCAGCCACTCTTCGTGCCGGAAGTGAGCGAGCACGACGTCGGCGTCGCGCCGGTAGGTGGCCGTCAGGTCGAACCGCCGCATGAAGTCTGCGTCGGCGAGCAGCGGGTAGTGGACCTCGCTCTCTGCAGACCAGGCCACCCACTTCTGTCCGGCCGGCTTCTGGAACGGCAGGGCCGGCGTCGTCGGGATGTGGAAGATCACCGCGTCGGCCTCCAGATGCCTGCCCAGATCCTCGGTGATCTCACAGCCCGGGCAGCTTTGCGAAGCGAAGTCCAGCCAGCCGTGGAACGCCACGACGATCGTCACCTGGCCGCGAGGGCACATCCGTCTAGGGTAAGGCCGGAAGTGGCCCTGCCCGGTCAGATCGCCTTCGACGCGTCGCCGGCCGTGCGAGCCGCGCTCGGGGCGCTCGGACGCACGGAGGACGTGCGGTTCTCCCCGAGTGGGCGGAGACTCGCCCTCGCGGGCTTCCGGAACGACCGGATGGCTGTCGCCGATCTGGAGATCGACGGAACGACCGTGGCGATCACGCGCCTTCGCGAGCTCGCGTCCTCCTCCCTGCACGATCCACACGGAGTCGACTTCCTCGACGAGGAGACGCTGGTCGTCGGCAATCGCAAGGGCGGCGTGGTCGTGCTCCGGCTGCCGAGTGCCGTCTCCGACGGTGGTGTGGAGTGGATCGACCCGCTCGGCCCGGCCGTCCAGGCGGCAGCGGACGGCCCCGGCTCGGTGCGAGTCGACGGCCGCCGAGCGGCGCTGGTGTGCAACAACTGGGCCAACACGATCACCCGCCACACGGCAGCGGCCGGTGGGGGGCTGGACGCCGGGGAGGCCGTTCTGCGCAAGTGGATCGACCTTCCGGACGGCGTGGCGGTCAGCAACGACGGCCGCTGGCTCGCGACCAGCAATCACAACACGCACACCGTCCTCGTCCATTCGTACCCGCCCGCCGATCCGGACGCCGAGCCCGTCGCCGTCCTGCGCGGCGTCCTCTATCCGCACGGGGCGTGCTTCGGTCACGACGACCGGTATCTGCTCGTCGCCGATGCGGGGCGACCGCTGGTCTTCCTCTTCAGACGGAGCAGCGGCGGCTGGCCGGGCGGCGCCTATCCGGACGCGGCGATTCGCGTGATGGACAACAAGACATTCGCCCAGGGGCACGTCAACCCACAGGAGGGCGGCCCGAAGGGAATCGACCTCCATCCGCAGGCGAACCTCCTCGCCGCGACGGCGGAATCGATGCCCCTCGCGTTCTTCGATCTGGACGCGGCGCTCGAGCAGGCAGGGTCTGCAGAAGACCTGGCCCTGGAATACGAGCTCCTCCAACTGGCCGAGGTCGAGGGGGCGAGAGCCGAGGCTGCGGAGAATCTCGCTCTCCTCGTCGCGAGCCGGCACGAGAGCGCACAGCTGCGCCGCCGGGGATGGCGGGCACGATGGCGGAAGGTGCGCTAGCCTCACCGCGGTCAGGGAGCGAACTGATCGCCGGCCTGTGGGTGTTCCACGAGGCCGCCCTGCAGCTCGGCCGCGCCGGCCGCACGCTCACCCTCGTCTCGCCGCCCTCGGTCCCGCGGATGCTCGCGCTGCTCGGTTGGAGTGAAATCGCCTCGTTGCGGGTACAGAAGTACGCGGCATGACCGAAGGGGTCGTCGAAGCTACGCGCGAATTCGTGCACGAGGCGCTGCTGTACGACGGGGACGACGAGTTCGTCTCCGCGACTGCCCTGTTCATCCGCGAGGGCGTCGACGCCGGTGAGCCCGTGCTCGTCGTCGTCGGGGCGGAGAAGATCGCCCGCCTGCGCGAGGAGCTGAACGGACACGGCGACGCGGTCCTGTTCGCCGACATGGCCGACGTCGGCGCGAATCCCGCCCGGATCATCCCGGCCTGGCAGCAGTTCGTCGAGCAGCATCTGCGCGACGACCGGCCGGTGCGGGGAATCGGCGAGCCGATCTGGGCGGAGCGCTCCGCCGACGAGCTCGTCGAGTGCCAGCGGCACGAGTCGCTCCTGAACGTCGCGTTCGCCGACGCGCCGGCGTGGCGGCTCCTCTGTCCCTACGACGTCTCGAAGCTCTCCGGCGCGGTGATCGAGGAGGCGCTTCGCAGCCACCCGATCGTCGTGCGGAACGGTGTGCGGGGCACCAGCGGGAGCTATCGCGGGCTCGCAGGCCCGGCTCGCCCCTTCGACCTGCCGCTGCCCGGCCCACCGGCGAACACCGACGTGTTCGAGTTCGACGGCGCGCACCTCGCCGACGGGCGCCGGCTCGTCTCCCGCCGCGCCGCCGACGCCGGGCTCTCCGCCGCGCGCGCGAACGACCTCGTGCTGGCGGTGAACGAGATCCTCACGAACAGCGTCCGCCACGGCGGCGGCTCGGGCGTCCTGCGGATCTGGCAGGACGACGGCCGGCTCGTCTGCGAAGTCGAGGACCGAGGGCGAATCAACGACCCGCTCGTCGACCGCCGCCGCCCCGACACCGATCAGCCGGGCGGGCGGGGGCTCTGGATGGCGAACCAGCTCTGCGACCTCGTGCAGTTCCGTACCGCCGGCGGCGAAACCATCGTGCGGCTGCACATGTCTCGCGGCTGAGCTAGGAGGGCTTGGCGAAACATTGACTGTGCCGCCAGGCCGCGCTGTGCGGCCGATCTGCGGCGTCCTCAGTCGCCCCGATAGTTAGGTCACTATCGGGGCTCCCTGCGTCCTTGCATCTCGGGCGCCCATCGCACCCTGGCGACGAGCAACGTTCCGCCAAACCCTCCTAGCTCGGCAGGCGCTCCCAGTCCGCATCGGCGCCCGACGACCAGCGCACGCGCTCGGTCTGGCCCGCGTCGAAGACCGTCCCGTCGACGATCAGCGACCCGCCGGAGCTCCGCAGCGACTGGGCGATCAGCATCCCGGGCGGGGGCGGAAGCTCCTGCCACTCGTTCTGCTGCCCCGGCCGCGAGACGACGATCGACGCGGCGCGGCCGGACGACCCCTTGACGAGGCCGGCGACGCCGCCGGGAACCAGGGTCGCCGAGACGATCCTCCCAATGTCCACGGCGACGACTGTGCGCGACCTGATCTGGCCCTTCGGCGGCCAGGGGGTGACCTGCCGGATCTCGGCGCCGCCCGTCTTCAGCCAGTAGAGCGATCCGCCCCGGCCGAGCAGTCCGCCGGCGATCGCCCGCGTCGTCTTCCAGTGGCGTCCTCCGTCGGTCGTCCAGAGGTTGTAGGCGCAGACGCAGCCCGGGGCGACGCTCGCGACACGGATGATCCCGCTCTGCACCGAGGTCCGGACGACCGTCGCGGCCGGCTGCTCGAAGATCCGCCGCCAGTGGCTGCCGCCGTCGTCGGTCGAGTAGACGCCGGTCTCGCGGCTCACCCAGCCGTGGCGGGCATCGACCCAGCTGGCGTGTCCCGCGACGGCAGGAGCATCGGGCCCGGGCGGGATCGACGACGCAAAGGGAGCGACATAACCGACGAGCTGTCCCGTGAAGGTGCCGACGAAGATGCGCCCGTCGAGGATCGTCGGGGCGGTCACGGTCAAGCCGGGCAGCGGGAGCAGGCCGGTGCGGGAGCCGGTCGCGGTGTCGACGGCCGTGAGCCCGGGGGTGCCAGAGCGCGCGAACCACAGCGTGCCGCCGGCAATCGTGGGCGAGCCGTTCAGCGAATCGGTGCCGAGCGCGCGCGACCAGACGCGCCTGGCGGAGCAGTCTGCGCCGATGTCCACTCGCACGAGGTTTGCCCCGGTGACCACGAACACGGCCCTGCGCGCCGCGTCGTAGGCCGGCTGGCTGAGCAGCGGGTTGTCGGGGTCGAAGGGCTCGAGGTCGATCGTCCAGAGCGGGCCGGCGTCCACACGGTCGGCCCGCCAGCCGAACAGCTGTGCGTTCTTGTCGTGCGCGACCACGAGCTCGCCGCACCCGGGCCGGTCGAAGACGACGGGCGAGCCCGTGAAGTCGAGGTCGAGCGGCTGGTCGATCGAGGCGGGGTGGCTCGCGCCGACGACCTTCAGGTCGGGGGAGAGCGAGACGACGTTCTCGCCGTAGCCGGCCGCCTCGGAGAAATCGGTGCCCTTGTTCCTACCGCCCTCGAAAGCGTTGCCGGTGGCGACGAAGAGACGCTCGAGGTTCGAGCTCCACGCGCTTCCGCCCCAGCCCCAGATCCCGCCGCCGCCGCCCTCCTCCGCCGGGACGGCGAGCCAGGTCGAGACCTCCTTGCTCCGGACGTCCACGGAGACGACTCTGGCCTCGAACGGCCCGCCGTCGCAGTAGGAGCCGGTCGCGGCGTAGACATGCCCGCGGGCGAGCGTCAGCGCTCCCCAGACGAGCTCCTGCGCTGGATCGTCGAACAGCTGGACCGGCCACCCGGCCCGCTCGGACCCGGTCGCGAGCGCGAGCGCGTGCAGGCGGCCGAGCGCGTCGGCGACGTACAGGGTCTGGCCGGCCGCGTCGATCACCGGCGTGCCGGTCACGCCGTAGCCGTCCAGCTGGGTGCAGTCGTTCGCGAGCTGCCCGAGGTCGACCCGCCAGCGGATGTAGCCGGTCTCGGAGACGGCGTAGACCAGGCCGGCCGACGTCGCCACGTAGAGCGTCGTCAGGCCTGCCGAGGGCACGTCGCGCGCGGCCAGCACCTGCGAGGTGACACGGCCCCTGAGCGGCAGGACGAATGCCGGCTTCAGCGGGGGCGACAGCGCGGCGGACGCGGCGCCCGAGCGACCGGGGTCGCCGCCGTACGTGGTCCACGCGGACGGGCCGGCCGCGGAGGCGCCCGTGACGAGTAGGACGGCGAGCGCGGCCGCCGCCAGGAACCTCGCTCCCCGTCGCACGCGCCGACTCTAATCGAGCGGCACCACGGAGCCCGCGCCCTCGGCACCGGTAGGGTTGTCTGGCCATGGACATGAGACGCTTCCTGCCGATCCTGCTGATCGCCTTCGCGGCGCTCTTCATCCTCCCCCAGCTCTTCAAGGGCGGGGGCGGCTCGAAGTCGCTGTCGACGAAGAACCGCGGCCAGCTGACGCTGGACGCGATCCAGCGCATCGACCGCCTGCAGGAGAAGGAGTTCGCCTCCGGCGGGAAGTACACCGACGACCTCGCCCAGCTGGCCGCGCGCGACAAGGTCCTCGCCTCGGAGCTGACGATCCCGCTGACCGTCGACCTGAACGTCAGCGGCACCGGCAAGAGCTACCTGGCGCGCGTCTCCAGTGACATCGTCAGCACGGTCGTCAGCCGGACCGGCCCGACCGTATTCCGCAGCTGCCGCGTGCTGAAGTCGAGGACGGGGATCAACTGCCCGGTCGGCACGGCCGCCCCGACGGCGACCACCGTCACAACGAGCATCGGCACCACCACGACCACCAGGACCACGGGCACGATCACGACGGTCACGACGAAGAAGTGACCGCCGAGCCGCGCTGGTGGGAGCTCCGGCGCGCGCAGAACCTGAAGCCCGCGACCTACACGTGCCCGCTCTGCGGGCGGCGGCTCGCGTCGATGAGCGACCACGTCCTGCTCTTTCCCGAGGGCGACCACTCGCTGCGTCGCCACGCGCACGCCAAGTGCGTGCAGCGTGCCCGCGAAGCCGGGCGGCTGCCGTCTCGCTCCGAATGGAAGAAGACGCAGCCGCGCCGGCGCTGGTTCTTCACCAGGTGACCTTCCTCCGGCCGCGCGCCCGCCGCCGGAACTCCTTCTTCGCGTCCGAGCGCAGGCGCTTGTCCTGCTTGACGGCCAGGTGCTGGAGCTCGGCCTGGAGCTTCCGCCAGCTGTCGTAACGCTCGTGGGTGAGCGTGCCGTCGGCGAGCGCCGCCTGGACACCGCAGCCCGGCTCTCCCCCGTGCGAACAGTCGCCGAAGCGGCAGAGCGCTGCCGCCGCGGCGACGTCGTCGAAGGTCTGGGCGAGTCCCTCCTCCGACTCCCAGAGGCGCAGCTCGCGCATCCCGGGCGTGTCGAGGAACAGCCCGCCTGCCGGGAGGCGGAGCAGCTGGCGGTTCGTGGTGGTGTGGCGGCCGCGGCCGTCGGCGCGGAGGTCGCCCGTGGCCATCAGCTCCTCGCCTGCCAGGCGGTTGACGAGCGACGACTTGCCGACGCCTGACGACCCGAGGGCGGCGATGGTGCGGCCCGCGGCGAAGTACGGCGCGAGCTGCTCGACGCCTTCGCCGGTGAGGTTGCTGACGACGTGCACCGGCACGCCGATCGCCGTCAGCTCCACCTCGAGGAGCGCCGCCTCCACGTCCGGGCACAGATCGGCCTTCGTCAGGACGACCACCGGCTCCGCCCCGCTCTCCCACCCCAGCGCCAGGTAGCGCTCGAGCCGGCGCAGGTTCAGGTCACCGTCGAGCCCGGCGACGAGGAAGACGACGTCGACGTTGGCGGCGACGACCTGCTCGATCGTCCCGCCGTGGTCGCTCGCCGCGAGCCGCGAGAACTTCGTCTTCCGCGGCAGCACTGCGTGGACGATTGCCGGGTCGCTCGGCGTGACGGCGACCCAGTCGCCGACGGCCGGCAGCTCGCCCCGCTCGGCGGCGTCATGGCGAAGCCGGCCGGCGAGCTCGGCCTGCGCTTCTCCCCGCGCGGTGTAGAGGAGGTACGCGCCCCGGTGCTCGACGGCGACCCGCGCGGGCTCGAGGCCGTCGGCGGCATGCGGGGCAAACTGGTCTTCGATGGCTGGCGTCCAGCCGAGTGAATCGAGCAACGTTTTTCTCCTTTGGCATGCGCAAGTAGGGCCTGACGGCCCGGGACACGTCTGGCGCAGTGCGTGGAGGAGGTGCTTAGAGGAGCGCCCTGCGCCGGAGGCAGTGAGCAAGCGTCTTCGTCATCTGTGCCACCTCCTTGGTCGCAGGGAACGAACGGATGCTAGCGGATCAGGCGGCGCGCGTCTGGGCCGTGCCTTTAGCCTGGCCCCGAGGGAGGCCGGGAACGCCTCCTCCCCCAGCAGCCTGTACCCCTCGACGGACGGATGGTCGCCGTCCGACGTCCATTCCTCCTTCATCCGGCCCGGCCGGACGGGGTCCTCGAGCGTCTCGTAGAACGGCAGCACGGGCACGCCCTCGTCGCGCGCGAGTGCGCGGATCAGCTCGTTCAGGTGCCTGATCTTCGGGTCGGCCTCGGGGTAGCCGTTGTTCCAGGGCAGCAGCTCGGCGATCGCGACCCGGAGCCCGAGTGCCTTGCCCTGCTGAACCATCGCGCGCAGGTTGTCCGCGGCCGGCTCGACCGGTCGCCCCTGGGCGATGTCGTTGATCCCGCCCTGCACGATCAGCACCTGCGCGTCTTTCGCGCACTCCTCCAGCCGTGCGGCAATCTGGTCGGTGCGCTCGCCGTAGACGCCGCAGTTCCGGAACCGCAGCTCAGGGTGCTTCTTCGCCGCCCAGTACTCCCACTGGCTCTTCTCGTCCGCGCCGAAGCCGAGGTTGTCCCGTTGCCGCGGATCGGGGTCGTAGCCGGGCGAGCCGGCGGTGATCGAGTCGCCGAGCGCCGCGACGAGGGTCGTGTCCTGCTCCATCGGCTTCGAGCTCCCGCAGCCCGCTAGAAGAAGAACTGCTGCCAGGCCGACCACCAGTCGTCGGCGCGGCAGACGATCTCGCGCGGGCCGACGATCTCCACCGCCGGCTTCCAGCGGAAGCTGTCGACGCCGTCGCTGTGGTGGAAGACGACCCGGATCTCGCACGGCCGCCCGGGATCGTACGGGGGCACCGCGCCGACGTCCTGCCAGTGCCTTGCTTCGCGCCCTCCTCGATCAGCTCGCGGGCGCGCTTGGGCGCGAGGTTGCGGGCGCCGAAGCGGCCCGTCCCCTCCTTGACGGCGACGGTGGTGAGGCCCTCGCCGAGCAGCCCGCGGCCCTCGTCGCAGGTGACGCGGTCGCCCGTGACGAGCACGACCGGGCAGCCCCAGTGGCCGCAGAGCGCCGCATTGATCCCGATCTCCCCCACCTCGACGCCGTTGAAGGTGAGCGTCCGCCACTCGCTGCCGGAGACGGTGTGGTTGAGGACGCCCTCCGGTGTGCCCGCGCGCGCGTGCATCCCGACGAACAACGCTGCGTCGCACCCCTGCTCGAGGAAGGCGGTGTAGCCCGTCCAGTGCTCCTGGACCACGAACTCGCAGGCCGGGTCGAGATCCTCTGCGACGAGCGAGTTGAACTTGAACGGCCCCGGCGCGCCGTGGCAGTCCATGACGACGATCTCGGTCGCGCCCGCCTGCTTCGCCCCGCGGACGGCGGCGTTGATCTCCTCCGTGTAGAGCTTGCGGGCCTCCTCGTAGAGCGGGCCGTCTCCGCCGGTCTGCTCCCACTTGACGATCCCGGCGACGCCCTCGATGTCGCTGATGATGTGAACCCTCACGCGAGGTCGATGTGCTCGTTGGCGTCGCTGACCGTGAGGCCGGGCTGCGTGCCGCCGCCGATCGCGTACACGCGCGAGCCGACTGCGACGACACCGAGGCCGTGGCGCGGGGTCGGCAGGTCGGGCAGGCGGCGCCAGCGTCTGGTGGCGAGGTCGAAGGCGTAGACCGTGCGGATCGTCCCCGACGGGGCCTCGCCGCCGACCGACACGATCTTTCCCGCGGCCGCTGCTGCGCCCGTTCCGCCACGTGCGCCCGGGAGCGGCGCCAGCCGTGTCCACCCGCGCGCTCCGGGTGTCCAGGATTCGAAGGTCCGTAGATTCGTGTCGTAGCCGCGCAGCCGTCCGCCCACGGCGTAGATCTTTCCAGCTGCGGCCGTGACGGCGAGGTGCTCACGGGGCGTCGGGGCCGGCGTCAGCTGCCAGCGGCGGGTAGCGAGGTCCAGGGCGAAGGCTGTGCGGGCGAGACCGCCCGCGGCTCGCCCGCCGAGGACGTAGAGCTTGCCGTGAAGAACTGCCGCACCCCCGGCGGCGCGCGGCTCGGGGAGGCGCGGCAGCGCGTGCCAGGCGCCGTTGTCGTAGACGTACGCCGAACGGGTCGGGCCGCCCCCGCCGAGCGGGTTGCCGTAGCCGCCGACGACGTAGAGGCGGCGGCCGTCGGAGGCGGCGAGCGCGTGGTGCACGCCGGCGGGCAGGTCGGGCAGGCGGCGCCAGCGGTCGGTTGCCGGCGAGTAGGCGTCGACGCGCGCGGACGGCGCCCCGTCCGCCGTCAGCCCGCCGACGAGGACGATCTCGCCTCGGACGACTGCCGGCCGCCACCTCCGTGCGGGCGTCTGCGGCATCGGCGCGGCGGTCGCCCAGGCAGCGCCCAGGAGAGCGCAGTCATCCGGCCGTGATCTCGCCGACGGTCTCGCCGTGCATGTTCGTCGACCGGCGCCTGCCGCACTCGTCGCCGAGCCCGACGAAGCTGGCGACCGCCGGCCGGGGCCGGCTCGCACCGTCCTCGACCTTCAGCGCCACCCCGATGCCGTCCGGCGACGCGACACACAGATCAGGCCCTCGGCGCCGCCCTTGGCGATCCAGCCGGGCCGGAGCGCGCATCAGGTCGGTGTCGGTCGCGCCCTGCTCGTCAGCCGATCGAGCCCGGGGTGGGCAGCCATCGCGGCCGCGATCCTGCGCGCCGCCGTCCAGCCGAGCGAGCCGCGAGAAGGAGTGCGCCATCCGCTCGAGCGTCAGCGCGAAGGTGACCACGCCGCAGCCGTCGACCGCTGCGGGGATTTCGTCGGGCTCACCTCCGCCGCGTCCGCGACCTCCCGATGGAGCAGTTCCTGCATCGGGTGGCCGGCGAAGCGGTAGCCCTCGCTTCGGCCACCCGCGGGCGCGACAGACGGCGAGAAACCCCGCGTGCTTGCCGGAGCAGTTGTGCGCGAGCGGCCTCGGCTCGCGCCCTTCCTGGAGCCCGCAGTCGAGGTCGTCCTCGGTCGCCGGTGCCTTCGCGAGCAGGCTTGCGGCGGCCTCGATCTGCTCGGGCGCGGCGCGGTGCGACGCGCACGCGATCGCGAGCTCGAGCTTCGGTGATGTCGTCGCGCTCACGGGCCAGCGGCAGTGCCTGGATCGGCTTCGAGGAGGAGCGGTAGAAGGTGACGAGCTCCGGGTCGCCCGCCGATGTCGACGATGCGACCGTCCTGGACGGAGACCGCATGGACGAGGTGGACAGCCTCGATCACCGGCCCGCGGCTCACGGTTACCCTGAGCGGGTCCATGTGCAGGAGCGTACGTGCCTGAACTACCCGAGGTGGAGGCGCTGCGGCGCGCCCTCGACGACCCGGTGCGCGCGTTCCCGGTCGAGCGCGCGGGGCCCGCGCACATCGCGACGCTGAAGACGTTCGACCCGCCGCTGGCGTCGCTCGAGGGGCGCCGGCTGGCAGGAGCGGAGCGGCGCGGGAAGCGGCTGCTGTTCCCGACCGAGGACGGAGAGCTCGTCCTGCTCGTCCACCTGATGTCGGCGGGCCGGCTGCGCTATCTGCGCGCCGGCGAGGCCGGGCCGAAGACGCCGGCGTTCCGGCTGCGGTTCGAGGGTGGCGGCGAGCTCGTGCTGACCGAGGCCGGCGCGAAGAAGCGCGCAGGCGTCTGGCTGCTGACCCCCGAGGCAGCCGAGCAGGAGCTCGCGCACCTCGGCCCGGAGGCGCTCGGCGTCGGTGCCGAGCGTCTCGGCGAGATCCTCTCCTCGGACTCGCGCCGGCTGCACTCGTTCCTCCGCGACCAGCGCGCGCTCGCGGGCATCGGCCGCGCGTGGGCGAACGAGATCCTCCAGCGGGCGCGGCTCTCGCCGTTCGCCCTCTCGACGGAGCTCTCGCCCGAGCAGGTCGAGCGGCTCTCCGCCGCGATCGACGAGGAGCTCTCGCGCGGCCTCGAGCTACGCGAGCGCGGCGCGAAGGACGCGACCGTCTATCAGGATCCACAAGCACCTCGGCGAGCCGTGCCCGGACTGCGGCACACCGATCGCGCGCGTGGACTACGAGGAGCACACGATCTACTACTGCCCGAAGTGCCAGACCGGCGGGCGGGTGCTGAAGGACCGCCGGCTCTCGCGGCTGCTGCGCTAGGCAGCGTCAGACGCGGCGAGCCAGCGAACCGGGTTTTCGACCATGATCCGGTCGATGTCGGCCTCGGCGAGGCCGCGCTCGCGGAGTTGCGGCAGGATCACGTTCGTGACGTGGAGGTAGTCCGCCTCCTCGCCCTCGAACATCGGATCGCCGACCATGAAGTCGTGGAACGTGGCGGCGTCGTGCGAGAAGTGGATCCGCTCCCCGTAGCCCTCCGCCAGCACCGAGAGGACCGTCTCGATCCGCTTCGCATCGGGGTTGAAGTGCTCGATGTTGAAGCGATCCCAGCCGAGGTACGCGCCGCTCGCGCCGACCCGGTGGATGTAGTCGAGGTCGTTCGAGTCGCCGACGTGGGCGAGCACGATCTTCTCCGGTGAGACGCCTGCGGCCGTCAGCGTCTCCAGCGCCGGCACGGCGCTCCGGGCGACCGCGTTCGTGTGCACCATCACCGGCGCGCCGGTCTCGATCGCGGCCACGGCAACCGCGGCGAGGATCTTCGGGACGTCGCCGACGAGGCCGTACTCCTCGACGGCGCACTTGATGAACGCCGCCTTGACCCCGGTGTCGCCGATCCCCTCGGTCAACTCGCGGACGAAGATCGCCGCCAGCGCCTCGGGCGTCCGGTAGCGCAGAAACTGTGGCAGCTCCATGAACGAGTAGATGCCGGTGCAGACGACGATGTTCAGGTCGACCTGCTCGTTGATGCGCTTGATCCGGCCGATGTCCCGGCCGAGGCCAACGGCGGTCGGGTCGTAGATCGTCTCGATCCCTCCGTCCCGGAGCCGCTGCAGCTTCGAGACCGCGTCGGCGACCCGTGCCTCCTCGTCCCACCACGGCTCGCCCCAGCGGTGGTTGAAGTTCTGGAGCGTCTCGTGCCCCACGATGAAGACGTGCTCGTGCGGGAGGGTGCGGCCGAGGCTCTTCGCTTCGACCGGGCCGCGGACGGTCTCGATCACGCCAAGTGTCAGCCACTCCTTTCCGCGCGAGCACTCGTACCGGCACGAGTGTCTGGCACTAGACCAGCCGCACCGTGAGGGTGTCGCCCTCGACGGAGACCGACCCGCCGAGCCGCTCGACGTGCATGACCGCCACCGCGGCGCCGAGGTCGCGCAGGTCCCGCCCGAGCACCACGGGCGCCGACGACGCCGTGATCGGCGAGACCCGCAGCTCCGGCCCCGCGACCACGACTTCGACTCTGCTCCAGCCCGCCGTGGCGGAGCGCGCACTGGACGAGCGCCGACACCGACCGCTTCGCCGTCTCCGGGTCGACGAGCACGTCCTCGCCCTGCCCGGACACCGACACGCGGTCGTCGCCGAGCCGCTCGACCGCAGCGGCGGCCAGGTCGTCGGTCGAGACGCGCTCGAGCTTCGGGTCGTAGCGCCCGCTCTCGATCCGCGCGGCCAGAGAGAGCTCGTCGATCAGCTCGCCGAGCTGGTCGGAAGCGGCCTCGATCATCTCCGAGTACCCGACGAAGGTCGGATCGAGTCCCTCGCTGCGGGTCAGCGTGCGCGCGAAGCCGAAGATCGTCGCGAGCGGGGTGCGCAGGTCATGGCACGCGAGGCTGACGAGTTTGGCGAAGCCTGGTTCTTCCGGCACATACCCCCCTTGGTACGTTTGCAGCATAAATGGAGCGCACACGGCTCCTGTCAGCCCGACCTCCAGTCCTCCGTCCCCGAGGTGCAGCTCGGCCTGTCCCGGGCCGGCGTCCGGGGCGTGAGCAAGGCGATCCGCCTCCGCCGCGGGCCGCACGAGAAGCTCGTCTCCGCCGAGATCTCCTGCTCGGTCGACCTCGACCCCGCGCAGCGCGGCGTCCACATGTCGCGCTTTCCGGAGCTGTTCGAGCAGGCGATCGACGAGCTCGTGATTCGGCGAGGCGCTGCTCGTCGAGGAGCTGGCCGAGCACATCGCGCGCACCGTCGTCGGCCGCCAGCACGCGCTGCGGGCCGAGGTCGAGGTGACCGCGCGCTACCCGATCCAGCGCGAGACCCCGGTCACGCGCATGCGCACGCAGGAGATGGTCTCGCTGATCGGGATCGCCGGCGCCTCGGCCGAGCGCACCCGCCGGGTCATCGGCGTCGAGGCGACCGGGATCAACGCCTGCCCGTGCGCTCAGGGGCTCGTCCGCGGCAAGGCTGCAGAGCGGCTGCTCGAGGCCGGCTTCCAGGAGCTGGACGTCGACCGCATCCTCGAGCTCGTCCCGCTTGCGACGCACAACCAGCGCGGCCGGGGCACCCTCTACGTCGGGACGGAGCAGGCGGTCAATGCCGAGGACCTCGTCGACATCGTCGAGCGGTCGATGAGCTCACCGGTCTACGAGCTGCTCAAGCGGCCCGACGAGCTGTTCGTGGTCGAGCATGCCCACCTCCAGCCTCGCTTCGTCGAGGACTCCGTCCGCGTCGCGCTGAAGGAGACGCTCGAGTCGTACCCCGATCTCGGCGATGCCGACTTCGTCCAGTCGCGCCAGGTGAACCTGGAGACGATCCACACCCACGACGTCGTCGCGGAACGCTACGGAACCGTCGGTGAGCTCCGCGGAGAGCTCGGCCGGGGCGAGCGTCCCGCCCGCCACACGAATCTCCAGGAGTGGCTCGCCTCGTGACCGAGACCAAGGAACGCCTCGACCGCGGGACGGGCACGGGTCTGGGTGACCCCTGGCACGTGATCGTGCTGAACGACGACCACAACACGTTCGACGGCGTCGCCGGCTCGCTCTCGCGCGTGATCGGCATCTCCTTCGCCGAGGGCATGGGCTTCGCGAACCGGATCCACACGACCGGCCAGGCGGTCGTCTGGTCAGGGCACCGCGAGGTCGCCGAGCACTACTGGAACGGGCTCAAGCAGCGCGGCCTGACGATGGCCCCGCTGGAGCAGTAGCGCGGCGCAACTTCGCGCGGTTCTCCGTCCCGGCGACTAGCCGCTTGATGTTCGAGCGGTGCAAGACGACGATCGCCGCTGCCGCCGCGCCGGCGAACGCGATCACCGGCCAGGGGTAGTCGAGCAGCACGGCGATCAGCGGCAGCGACAACCCCGCGACGATCGACGCGAGCGACGCGTAGCGGAACGTCACGAACACGAGGATCCAGATCCCCGCACCGATCCCGCCGACGATCGGCGCGACGCCGAGGAACGCCCCGCCGGTCGTCGCGACGATCTTCCCGCCGCGCTGGAAGCCCATGAACAGCGGCCGCCAGTGCCCGAGCATCGCCGCCCCGCCTGCCAACACGCCCGCCAGATGCCCGTGCACGAGTGTCGCGACCAGCGCGGGCGCGAAGCCCTTTGCCGTGTCCAGCACGACCACCGGCAGCCCGTACCAGCGGCCGTAGACACGCCAGACGTTCGTCCCGCCGATGTTCCCGCTGCCCATCGTGCGGATGTCCGCGTGCTTGAACACGCGAACGATCCAGTACCCCGACGGGATGCTCCCGGCGAGATACCCGGCGACGATGAGAATCGCGAGTGTCAGCGCACCGGAATGCCGTACGCCTCGACCCAGCCGTTGACCACGCCCCAGTCGAGATTGTTGAAGAAGGCGTCGATGTACGACCCGCGGTCGGTCTGGTAGTCGAGGAAGTAGGCGTGCTCGTACACGTCGAGCGCGACGAGCGGCGTCGCGTTCCAGACCGGGAACGTGTTCTGGGCGTCGCCGATGTAGTTGAACAGGCGCCGCTCGTCCCAGTCGTAGGCCGTCCAGGCCCAGCCGCGGCCGCCCATCCCGGTCGCCTTCAGGTCGGCGCGCCAGGCCTCGACCGAGCCGAAGTCGCGGCGGATCAGCTCCGCAACCGGGCCGTCGGGGTCGCCGCCGTGCCCGCCGAGATGCTCGAAGTAGAACTCGTGGTTCTTGATCCCACCGACCGCGAAGCTGAGGTCGACCTTCAGCGCCCGGACCTCGGAGTAGACCTGGTTGGCGGCGGTGAGATCGACCTCGGCGAGCTTGCCGAGGATCTCGTTGCGCTTGTTCACGTACCCCTGGTAGAGCTTGTGGTGTGCCTCGATCGTCTCGCGCGAGATCCCGTCGAGCTCGAGCAGCCCCGGCCGCAGCTCGCGGGCGGTCACTTCCTGGAAGTTGTAGGCAAGAGTCGTCATGACTTAGGAGCATATTCGCTCGAAACCGGATGGGCCGTGGAATCCGTAACACGGAAGGAGATGGAGATAGCGCTCGACATCGGCACCAGCTTGCCCCTTGCGCCCGCAACGGCGACGATGCCGCTCGTGGCCGTGCTCGAACCGACCGACGAGGATCTGCTCGCCCGCGTCGCCGACGGCGATCGTGACGCCTTCGGCGACCTCTACCAGCGCTATGCGCGGGCCGTCCTCGGGCTGGCACTGCGGCGGCTGGGTGACCGCGGCCGGGCCGAGGACGCGGTCCAGGAGGCGTTCGCCTCCGTCTGGCGCGCCGCCCGCACGTACAAGAGCGACCGTGGCCCGGTCGCGCCGTGGCTCTACGCGGTCGCGCGCAACGCGATCGCCGACCGCGGCCGCGCCCGCACGGAGCCGCCCGCCGAGCTGGTCGACTCGCCGTCCGACGAGCCGGGCCCCGATGCAAAGGCCGAGCAGTCCTGGGTCGCCTGGCGCGTCCACCGCGCGCTCGAGACGCTGCCCGACTCCGAGCGGACGGTGCTCGAGCTCGCGTACTGGCGTGGTCTCTCGCAAAGCGAGGTCGCGGCCGAGCTGGGGATCCCGCTGGGCACCGTGAAGACGCGGACCCGTTCCGGCCTCGGCCGGCTCGCGAACGAGCTCGAAGGGGAACTGGGATGAGCACACCTCCCGATTTCCGCGACCTGGTCGGCGACGAGGGCACGCCGGAGGAGCTGGCGAAGCTCCGGCGCGCACACGACATGCTGATCGCCGCCGGCCCGCCGCCCGAGCTCTCGCCCCGGATCGCCGACGCGCCGCAGACGTCGGAGCCGGAGAGTCATGTCCACCGGTGGCGGGGGCGGGCCGCGTTCGGACTCGCCGCGGCCGTCGCCGCAGCGGCGTTCGGCGTCGGCTACCTGGTCGGCGACCACGGCTCGTCCGAGTACCACTCGATAGCGGCGATCCCGATGCACGCGCCGGAGGGCGCCCAGCCCGCGAAGGCGTCGATCGCGATCGGCGAGCGTGATTCGGTCGGCAACTGGCCGCTGCTCGTCAAGGTCAACGGCCTCGATCCGCTGCCGAAGGGCCAGTGGTACGAGCTCTACCTGACCCGGAAGGGCAGCTCGCGGCGTACTGCGGCTCGTTTTCGGTCAACGACACCGGCCGGACGACCGTCCAGTTCAGCATCCCGTACCACCTGAAGCGCTTCGACGGCTGGGTCGTCACGACCAGCGAGAAGCAGCCGCGCCGCCAGGTGCTGCTGACTACCTAGGGGGCGGTGCGGTCGTTCGCGACGAAGGCCGCGTGCGTGACCGGCATGTGCTCGGCAAAGAAGAGCTCGACCGCCTCGGCGTAGCGCCTGATCTCGCGCTGGGCGCTCTCGGCGGCGCGGAGCGACACGAAGTTCATCAGCGAGCGCGCGTTGATCGTCCAGTAGAACTCGGTGTAGGCCCCGACCGGCATCACGCAGCGAGCCAGCTCGCGTGCGACGCCCGCCTCGACCAGGCGCTCGTAGGTCTCGAACGCCGCGTCGTAGACGGCGCGGAGCTCCTCGCGCGTCCGCGCGGCGAGCTCGGGGTCGACCGGCTCGAACGTGTACGCGCCCGGCTTGCCGACCTGCGTGCGCACGTCCTCCGGCTCGGGCACGTAGAAGTCGTCGGTCGCCTTCGCGTAGCGCATCGAAAACTCGTTGAACGAGCCGACGCGGTGCCGCATCCACTCGCGCGCGACGAAGATCGGGCAGCGGATGTGGAAGCGGAAGGAGTTGTGCTCGAAGGGCGTGCCGTGGCGGTCGCGCATCAGGAAGCGGATCAGGCCCTCGTCGGACTCGTCCATCTCGTCCTTCTTCCGGGCGAACGAGACGCGGGCGCCGTTCACGACCGACAGGTCGCTCGCCATCACGCCGTCGAGCCGCACGAAGCCGTGATCGAGGACGCGGATCGTGTTCTCGGGTATCACTTCCGTCGTGGCGGCCACCGGGACGCCGAGTGTAGCGAGGGTGCCTGTCGGAGCTTTACAGCCCGCGGGGCACGACGAGGGCGGGGCTCTCAGCGAGCTCGCAGCGGCCCATCACTGTTCTCTGATCGTCGCAATTGACCGATTCGCGCCGTGAGCGGGCAACCCTACGTGGGCACCTCGGGCTTCTCCTATCCCACGTGGAAGCCGGAGTTCTACCCCCCGAAGACGCCGCAGAAGGACTTTCTGCGCGCCTACGCCGAGCGGCTCCCGTCGGTCGAGCTGAACGCGACCTTCTACCAGCTTCCCTCCGAGGAACGGCTGCGCGCGTGGGCAGAGCAGACGCCACCGGAGTTCCGCTTCGCCGTGAAGATGAACCGGCGCGCGACCCACTTCGGTGACGTCTCGATCGTGGGCACCTTCTGCGAGCGGGTGCGAACCCTCGGCGAGCGGCTCGGGCCGATCCTCGTCCAGCTGCCGCCCACCCGGCCGCGCGACGAGGGCTGGCTCGAGCTGATGCTCGAGTCGCTCGACCCGGAGCTCGAGTACGCGTTCGAGTTCCGGCACGAATCGTGGGCCGGTGTCGAGGGCGTACAGGTCGTGAACGCTCTCGAAGGCGATGCGCCGTTCCGGTACCTCCGCCTGCGCGAGCCGCCCTACTCCGAGCCGCAGCTGGGCGAGTGGGCGGACCGGCTCGCACCGCTCCTCGCGGCGGGCAAGCGGCTCTTCGTCTACTTCAAGCACGAGGACGAGCCGCTCGCCCCTCGGTACGCGCGCCGGCTACTCGACCTGCTCAGTGAACGTGCAGGCTGATGCCGAGGAAGAGCAGCGGCCAGAGCACGACTGCCAGGATCGCCGACACGACCGCCTTGATCGTGTCCACGTTCTGGAAGTAGTCGTGCGTGGCCGCAACGATCACGCCGACGAGCAGGTAGATCATCGTCAGCAGGCTGGGGCCTGCCCAGACGGTGCTCCTGGTGCGTGGGTAATAGGCCATGCAGGTGGTCTCACCGGCGCCGCCCGTTCGAAAACGCCGGACCGGGACCAGGTGTCGGCCTAGGTCACGGCATCGACATGTCGGGCCCGGTCTGCGTCTGCTGCATCTGTTTCGTCTGCTGCATCTGTTTCGTCTGCTGCATCTGTGTCGCCGGCTCCATCGGCCGTGCCTTCATCGGCATGCCGGGCCCCATGTGCATCATCCGCGCCCGCGCGCGGTCTGCTCCCGGCGAGGTCGGCAGGGTCAGCCCCGGAACGCTGCCGGGAGCGGAGGCGACCCAGATCCCGATGCCGATCAGCAGCACCGCGAACGGCTTCGTCAGCCGTTCCCCGTGCGGCAGCACCTTCTGCGCGAAGATCAGGCCGGCCACGACCGCCATCCAGGTCAGGCTCATCACGCCGAGCGCGAACAGGACGATCATCAGCCCCCAGCAACAGCCGACGCAGTAGGCGCCGTGCTCGGCGCCCATGCGCACGGCACCGAGGCGGCCCTGTGCGCCAGTGCGCCGAGCACGTAGTGCAGCGGGCTCCGGCAGTGGCGGAGGCAGACGGACTTCAGGGGCGTCAGCTCGTAGATCCCCGCGGCGGCGATCGCCGCTCCGGCGACCCAGCGGCCGCCGTGATCCCAGTCGAAGAAGTTCCCGCCGACGTGGACGACGAGCCGGTAGAGGCCGTAGGCGGCGAGGCCGTACAGCGTCCAGACCGCGAGATAGGCGAGGACGAAGATCCAGGTCGGGACGAAGCTCTGGCCGCGGCGCTGCCCGCTCGCGGGAGACCCGGTGGAAGATGAGCACCATCGGCGCCGCCGCCGGGAACATCATCGCCGCCATCATCGTCACCCAGACCCCGACGTACCAGCCGACCGAGCCCAGGTCGGTGCCCGGCCCGGCGTCCATCCCGTGCATCCGGCTGACGGTGACGATCCAGGTGACGAGTGCCGCGCCGAGCAGGATCGCGACAATCGCCAGCTGCGACCGCTGCGACCAACCCCGGCTGCCGGCGTGCGCGCTCATCAGAACCGGGCGGCCGCTCCGAGATGGCGCTCGTGGGCGCCCGCGGCGAGGATCTCGCCGATCGTGGCGATCGCGTGCTCGAGCTCGTCCTCGCTGTTGAAGAAGTGCGGGCCGAGCCGCAGGCCGACGTCCGGGCGGAAGTCGCAGAGGATCTGCCGCTCGGTGAGCTCCTTGTGCACCCCCTCGAACCCGGGGACGCGGATCGTCACGCTCGCGCCGCGGCGCGCCTGGTCGCGCTGGGACGTGACCTCGAACTCGGCCTCGTCTGCGAGCCGGATCAGCAGGTCGGTCAGTCCGAGCGACCGCCGGCGGATCGTTTCCACGCCGACCTCCTCGATCACGTCGTAGCCGGCGGTGGCCGCGTAGAGCGCGGGGACGTTCGGGGTGCCGGTCAGGAAGCGCGCGATTCCGTCGGCGTACTCGAGCTCCGGCTCGAACGCGAACGGCCTGGCGTGCCCCTGCCAGCCGACGAACGCCGGCTCGAGCTCGTCGATCAGGTCCGGCCGCACGTACAGCCATCCCGCCCCCGGGCCGCCGCACAGCCACTTGACCGAGCCCCCGGTCGCGAAGGCGACCCCAGACTTCTCGACCTCGACCGGGACCGCGCCCGCCGACTGGTACGCGTCGAGCAGGACGTGCGCCCCGACCTCCTCGGCACGGCGCTGGACGGCCTCGACGTCCTGGAGTTCCGCGGTCTTGAAGAGCACGTGGCTGAGCGGGACGAGCAGCGTGCGCTCGTCGATCGCCTCGAGCAGGGCGTCCAGGTCCGGGACGACCTCGATCTCCGCCCCCGGCTGGGCCTGGAGCAGGTACCGCACCGACGGAAACTCGCCCTCCAGGTAGACGATCCTGTTCCGCGGGGGGCTCGAGCCGGAAGCACGAGAGGACGACCGCGACCGCGACGGTCACGTTCTGGTGCATGCAGGTCGTGCCCGGCCGCGCGCCGATGATGCGGCCGACCTGGTCGCCGACCGTCAGCGGCATGTCCCACCAGCCCTCGCCCCAGGAGCGGATCCCCCGCGTGCTCCACATCCGCGCGTACTCCGCCAGGCGATCCTCGGCCGCAGCGGGCATCGCCGCGAGGGAGTGGTTGATCAGGTAGGTCGTCTCCGCGAGGATCGGGAAGCGACCGCGATATTCGGAGGGGCATGCCTGCAACGCGCGCCGAGTCAGTAGCCGCTCGCCGGCGTGGAACGTCATCCCGCTTTTGCAGCGGCTTGTCTCGATCGACTCGGTCAACCCGGGGCTCGGCGGGGGCGGCGAGGAGGAGATCGCGATGTTCGTCGCCGAGTGGGCCCGCGGCGCCGGGCTCGAGGTCGAGCTCGACGAGGCGGCGCCCGGCCGGCCGAACGTGATCGCGACCGCGAAAGGATCGGGGGGCGGGCGGACACTGCTCCTGAACGGGCACCTCGACACGGTCGGGTACGAGGGGATGAGCGCGCCGCTCGAGCCGCGCGTCGAGGAGGGACGGCTCTACGGGCGAGGCGCATACGACATGAAGGGTGGGCTCGCCGCCTGCCTGGTCGCGGCCGCCGAGGCCGCGAAGGGCGGACTACGCGGCGACGTCGTCGTCACCGCGGTCGTCGACGAGGAGCTGACCTCGATCGGGACGCAGTCCGTGCTGAAGCGCGTACGCGCCGACGCGGCGATCGTCGCCGAGCCGACTCACATGGAGGTCGGCACCGCCCACAAGGGGTTCGTCGCGTTCGAGATCGAGACGCACGGGCGCGCCGCGCACGGGTCGCGGCCCGATCTGGGGATCGACGCGATCGCGAAGATGGGCCACGTCCTCGTCGGACTGGACGCGCTCGACCGGTCGCTGCGCGAGCGTCCGACGCACCACCTGCTCGGCGTCGGGGTCGCTCCATGCCGGGGTCGTCGCGGGCGGCTCGGCCTTCTCGACGTACCCGGAGCGCTGCGTGCTCCAGGCCGAGCGCCGCACGGTTCCCGGCGAGTCGCTCGACCACGTCGAGGCGGAGCTCCAGGGACTGCTCGACCGGCTCCAGAGCGCCGACCCGGACTTCAAGGGCGTGTGGCGGACGGTCGCAGCCAGGCAGGCCTTCGAGGTCGGCATGAACGAGGAGATCGTGCGGCTCGTGCGGCAATCCGCCGGCGCAGGCAAGCCGGTCGGCCAGACCTACTGGGCGGACTCGGCGCTGCTCGCGGAGGCGTTGATCCCGTCGGTCCTCTTCGGCCCGGGCGGCGACGGCGCCCACGCGCAGGTCGAGTGGGTCTCGGTCGCGGACGTCGAGCGCTGCGTGGCGGTGTACCTCTCGGTCGCGACCGAGTTCTGCGCCTAGCTGATCCGCTTCAGCAGCCCGAGCGCCTGCTGGTTCCACGGCACGCGGTGCGTGACGCCCGCCTTCGCCAGCGAGCCGCGGTGCTCGAGGTACCAGTCGTACGTCCGGCAGAGCGCCTACGGCGTTCGAGAACTTCGGCGTCCAGCCGAGCAGCTCCTCGGCCCGGTCGATCGCGACGAACGAGTCGCGGTGCGCCGTCTTGTAGTGCCACTCCGCGAGCGGCGAGAGGCGGGCCAGCTCGAGCGCGCGCAGTGCGACCTCCGCCGGACGGACGGGCACCTTCGTCAGCCGTGACGACGAGCCCGCGTGGTCGATCAGCGCCTGGAGGTCCTCGCGGACGGTGCCGAACTCCTTCGCCCCCACGTTCACCGTCTCGCCGGCGGCCGCGCGACGCCGCGCGGCGAGGACGATCGCCTCGACGAGATCCTCGACCGCGAGCAGCTGGTAGCGATTCGAGCCGTCGCCGAGCGTGTAGATCCGGCGGCCCTCGCGGATCCAGTCGAAGAGGATCTCGAAGACGCCGAGCCGCTCGGGCCCGATGAACGTCTTCGGCCGGACGATCACGAAGTCGAGCCCGCGGCGCCGAAGTCGCGCGTCACCTGCTCGGCCTCGATCTTCGACTCGCCGTAGGCGCCGACGCCGACGAGCGGATCGTCCTCGTGGATCGGGTGCACCTTCGGGATGCCGTAGACGGCGGTCGAGGAGACGAGCACGACGCGCTTCACCCCCGCCTCGGCCGCCGCGGCGAGCAGCGTCGCCGTGCCCCCCACGTTCACCGAGCGGATGGACTCGCGCGAGACCTGGATCGGCAGTGCGGCCGCCGCATGGACGAGGACGCGCGCGCCGTCGACGAGCGCAGCGGCGTCCCGCGGCGAGCGCACGTCTCCGCGCAGCTCTTCCACCCCGCGCTCGAGCTCGGCGTCGTCGAGCGGCGCGAGGTCGAGGGTGCGCACCTCGTGCCCGTCGGCGAGCAGCCGGCGCGCGAGGTGCAGGCCGAGAAACCCGGCGCCACCGGAGATCGCCCAGCGCATCGCGGGAGGCTAGCGGCGGACGGCCAAAGCCTGCGTCGGCGCCGGGGCCGGCTTCGCAGGCGGCTTCGAGTCGACCAGGATCGCGGCCAGCAGCAGGATCGCGACCGCGACCGTCGCCTCGCCGACGAGGCTCTTCGGCAGCTCGCGGGCGACGAACGGCTTGTCCAGCCGCGGCCGGACGATGAAGTGGTGGAAAGCACCCCACGAGAGCGCGAGGCAGACGAGCGCGAGCTTGACGAGCAGCAGCTTGCCGTACGCCGACCGACCAGAGATCGTCGAGCGCCGGGAAGCGCTTGAACGTCATGTAGACGCCGGCCGCGACGACGAGTGCGACGAGTGGTCCGGCGAGCTCGGAGAAGCGCCAGAACGCCCGCCGTCGCAGCTCGCGGTCGTTCCAGACGACGAGCCCGAGCGAGAGCAGGCCCCCGATCCAGAGCGAGGCCGCGGACAGATGCACCCAGTCGGCGAACGAAGGCAGCCAGCCTCGGTCGTCGGACTGGTGGCTCGAGAGCGAGAGCCCGGAGCCGAGGCCGAGCGAGAGCAGGAAGGCGGCCCAGAGCAGCGCGTTTCGGCCCGTCAGCCACGCAAGGAAGAGCAGCGCCGCGACGACCGCGAAGCCGAGCTCCATCACCACGAACGCCTGGCCGAAGCGCGTCGCCTTGGCGAACGGCGAGAGGTCGCCGTACAGGAACGCGGTGAACGGCAGCTGGAGAGCGTCCTCGGCCCGGAGCAGGAAAGCGAGCGTCCCGACCCACAGGGCCCCGATCGCGCCCACCCCGGCGACGCGGTAGAAGCGCCGCTCGGCCTCCGGCGTCGCCTCGCGCCGCAACACCAGCAGCCGGAAGCCGAGCCCGCCGGTCAGGAGCGCGAGGCAGATGAAATAGAGCCAGCGGACGACGTGCTCCGTAGTCCCCGGCCCGGAGGCGCCGTACGCCTCGGCGATCGGCGGCGCGGCGGCGCGAACGCCGAAGGTGAAGACACCGCGGCCGACGTGGCTGTCGTTGGAGATCGTCGCCCAGCGGACCGTGTAGCCCCCGCGCGGCAGCCTGCGAAGGGGCGCCGCGACCACGCGGGAGTCGCCCGCCAGCATGTGCGGGGCGCCGGAGACGAGGCGCCCTTTCGCGTCGTAGACCTGGATCCCGTTCGCGAGCACCCGCACGCTCTGGTCGAACTCGAGCCGCACCTCCCGCGGCGTCACCGCGAGGCGCTGCCCGATCTTCGGCGAGGTCTGCTCGAGCGTCGCGTGGGCCCAGGCCGCCCCTGGGAACGCGAGCACGACGAGCGCAACGACGAGAGCGCGCCTCACCGGTGCGCCACCCCCGCGCTCGGGCTGAGATGGCCGAAGATCGGCGCGACGTCGCGGGACGTGTACAGCGCAACTGCGATCCCGACGACCACGAGCGCGTAGCCCGCGTGGTAGACGAGCGACCGCGGCTTGAACGCGGCGGCGAGCGGGAAGAGCGCGCCGATCAGCAGCAGCCACCCGCAGATGTGGTGCACGAAGGCCGACCGCGCGTAGAACCACGGGTTCGCCTCGTGGATCAGGAACGCGGCGCCGGAGACCACCAGCATCGCCGGCACGCAGAGCTTCCAGAGCTCGTTCTTCAGCTTCCCGCTGACGAGCCCGAGCTCGGCCGCGCCCGCCAGCATCAACATCTGCGCCCAGGAGCTGTGCGCCAGCATGTGGATCGTCGAGTTCGTGAAGAGGACCATCACCGGCCACATGAAGACGCCGAGCCCGAAGAGGAGCGACGGGAAGAGGTAGGCGCGCCACTTGCGCCGCCGCCAGACCTCGCGGCCGACGATCGCCTCCGCGAGCAGCAGCAGGCCGAGCAGGAGGACGCCGGTCGCGAACAGCCAGTGGACGTGCTCGGACGGAGGCTGCACTACTCCTCGCTCTCCTCGAGGTCGCGGACGATCCCGTACGCGAGGATCGCGAAGAAGACGCCGACGGCGGCGACGAGCAGCGGCGGCTCGACGACGAGCCACCAGAACCCCTCCCCGTGCGGGTGGAGGAGGGTGACGCGCCAGGGCTGGACGAAGGCCCAGACGACGCCGCCGAGCATGGTCAGCGGCCCGAGGGCGAGCACGGCCAGCGCGCGGGCGGAGCGTCTGGTGCGTACCTGCTGAAGTTCTGAAGTTGCGAGATGGTTCACAGCTGCACCTCCCTGAAGGGCTCGGAGCGAAACCGGTGCGCGGGGTCAGGGCGCGACCGCGGAGGTCAGGCAGCGAGCGGAGGCGGACGGCTCTCGAAGGCCAGTCCGAAGATGCGGCGAGGAGGAGCGGTCAGCACGATCCGCGGCCGGGAGACATGCGGCTCGGTACGGCAGACGAGCCGGCGCGCCCGCTCGACCGAGGCCTGCGCATACTCCTCGTACTCGGAGAGCCACCCCTGCACAGCGCCCCAGACGAGCGCGCAGAGAACCGAGAGGACGGCGAAGACGGGCAGGGCCGACGAGTGCAGCCAGGGCGAGACGAGCGGCCAGCGGCCGGCGGCGACGCCCTCGGCGTCGGCCTGAACGAGGTAGATGACCGCGGTGACCGCGAAGAACGTGAGCGTCAGACGAGGCGAGAGCGTGACCCGCAGGCGCGGCCGGCGGGCGCGCGAGCCGAGCAGCCGCCACGCCGCCCGCTCGGCTGCGTGGGCCTTGAGCAGGCGCCAGAGCAGCCGGGCGAGCAGGAGCGCGATCGCGCCCTTCACGACGCCGAGCAGGATCGGGTAGTAATCGGCCCCCGAGTAGCTCGGCGAGGCGACGTGGCGGCCGAGGTCGACCCGGTGAGTCAGGCTGCGGCCCACGAGTTCGGCGACAAGGGCGAGCAGCCCGAACGCAAGCGTGGACAGGAGGCGCGGATGCCTGTGCACCCGTCTCATTGCCGGATATTAACGCCGAAAGCGCCCGAATATTTCAAGGGCCTGCCGCCGGGTCAGGACGCCGGCTGATTCTTGGCGTAGAGCGTCTTGACCTTGCCGGTCGAGAGCACGACCGAAAGGGCGCCCGCGAAGAACTTGTTGATCACGAACTCGTGCGTCGTCTTGTCGGTCTTCCTCGGCGTGTACACGCAGCCGACGACGGTGGATTTCGCGGGCCTGACTCCACACGCGATCCGTGTCCCGGCCGGGCGGAAGTGGTCGCCGACCTTCAGGCGATAGGTCTTCGGCGCCGCGGCCCGCCCGAGCGGCTTCCGGAATTTCGTCGTCGTCCTCGAGCCTTTCGCGTCGAACTGGACGATCTCCACGGTTCCGTTGACGAGCAGCCCGGCGCCCCACGACTTCGGCAGCGGCCCCTTGCTGCCGGTGAGGATGCAGCCGACCTCCAGCTTCCCGGTCTTGCTGTCGCTGTCGAACAGACAGAGGAGGTTTGTGCCCTGCACGAGCACGATGTCGCCCTTCTTCAGCGTGACGTCGGTCGCGCCGGCAGTCGGAGCCAGCACGACTGCGGCGAGGGAAGCGACGAAGGCACAGGCGATGAGGCCCCTCCGCACGGGGCGGACTCTACCGCGGGAGCGCGCCGAAGCAGACTGCGAGCTTCACCCGAGCAGGGTCAGCGTGTATTCCGCGCGCGTGTCGCCGTCGAGGCAGAAGAGCAGCACCCGCTGCCACTGGCCGAGGCACAGCCGGCCGTTCGCGAACGGCACTTGCTCCGTCCGCGGCCCGAGCAGCGCGAGCAACATCCGCTCCCGGTCGCCGCGCGACCCGGGAACCATCCGCTCGAGCAGCGATTCGACGTCGCAGAAGAACCCGGACTCGCGTTCGCTGATCCTGACGAGCGAGCTCGCGGCGGCTGCGGTGATGTACGCGATCCCATGGTCGGTGCGCCCGGTCCCGACGTCGCGCTGAACCTCGTTGGTGATGTCGAAGACCGACAGGGTCGGAAGCGCCGCTGCGACCGACTGCGGGATCTCGACGGAGGTCATCGGGCTGCCACCTGCCTGGGAAGCCTAAAGTGAACGTCCTCGCGCGCGACGGTGACCTCGTCGTGCTCGTCGTAGCCCTTGTCGGCGAGCCGCGAGATCACGGCCTGCACGAGCTCCTCGGGTGTCGAGGCGCCGGCGGTGACGCCGACGATCTCGTGCCCATCGAGCATCACCTCGTCGATCGCGTTCTCGTCGTCGATCAGCCGCGCGTCCGCGCCGCGCGCCTGCGCGACCTCGACGAGCCGCTGTGCATTGGAGGACGTCGGCGAGCCGATCACCAGGATCAGCGAGGCGCCCATCGAGACGATCTCCTTGACGGCGTCCTGGCGGTTCTGGGTCGCGTAACAGATGTCGTCCGCGGCCGGCCGCTTCAGCGTCGAGCCGACGTGGTCGGAGAGCGCGTCGACGATCGGCGCGACGTCGTCCAGCGAGAGCGTCGTCTGTGTGATCACCGCGACCGGCTTCCCGTTCGTCTGGAGCGCGCGCGCCTCCTCCGGGGACTCGACGACGACGGTCGAGTCCGGGCGCTCGCCCATCGTCCCGACCACCTCGACGTGGTGCCGGTGGCCGACCAGCGCGACGAGGTGGCCGCTGTCCGCGTAGCGGCGCGCCTCGGCGTGCACCTTCGAGACGAGCGGGCAGACGGCGTCGACGACGCGCAGCCCGCGACGCTCGCAGTTCTCGAGCACGGCCGGCGCGACGCCGTGAGCCGAGAGGACGCAGATCGCACCCTGGGGGACTTCCTCCTCGTCGTCCACGAAAACCGCGCCGAGGCCCTCGAGGCGGCGGACGACGTGGTCGTTGTGGACGATGTGGTGGCGGACGTAGATCGGCGGGCCGTGCTGCTCGAGCAGGCGCTCGACGATCTCGATCGCGCGGTCGACGCCGGCGCAGAACGAACGCGGAGCGGCGAGCAGGACCTTGCCCATCAGCCGGCCTCTCCGAGTCTCCGCAGCGCCAGACGGACGTCGCCGAGCGCGCGGGCGGTCGCGGACGGCTCGCGGAGCAGCGCCTTCGCGAGCCCGAGCGGGCGCGGCCGGCCTGACGGGCTGACCGCTTCGGCCAGCGGCCCGAGAGGACGCGTCGGGGTATCGGATACCGCGCGCACGCACCCTTCGAGGCGCCCCGTGGCGGCGAGGATCCCGCTCTCCATGTCGAGGGCGTCGGCGCCGGTCGCCGCCCGGAGGCGCGCCCGCTCGCCGGGGTCGTCGGCGATCCGGTCGATCGCGAGGATCGTCCCCTGCCGCGCGCCGCTGAGCCCGAGACCCTTGCCCTCCCACAGCACCGAGCCGTCCTCGGCGACGATCCGGGTCGCGTCGATCACCGTGCCGACCTCGAGGCCGTCGAGGCCGCCGGCGACGCCGAACGAGACGATCCGCCCCGCGGGCACGCCGCGCGAGACGCCGATCCCGACGACGGCGGTGGTGCGAAAGCCTGCCTTGCGCGCGGCGCGCGCCTCGGCGGCGGTGGAGCAGGCTGCTACCCGGTCAGCGTCCAAGCCATGCTCCGCACCGTTTCCTTGACGCTCGAGGTCGCCACGTACGCGGCCGACGGCTCGAATCCTGAGTGGATCCCGCAGTGCTCGCAGCGCGGGTCGTTGCCGGGGCCGTAGGACTCCCACTCGATGTTCTCGAGCAGCGCCTCGTAGGTGGGGAAGATGCCGTCGGTGAGCAGGTAGCAGGGGCCCTTCCAGCCGTACGGGTTGCGCGTGATCGAGCCCCACGGCGCGCAGGGGAGCTTCCGGTCTCCGGTCAGGAAGTCCTGGTAGACCGGGCTCGCGAGCCAGCGGTAGCCGTGCTTGCGGGTCGCGCTGCGAATCTCGCGGAACTTCGCCTCGTGCTCGTCGCGCGTCATCGTCAGCGCCGGGTCGATCTGCGAGTACTGGTAGCCCGGCGCGATCAGCATCCCGTCGATCCCGATGTCGTTCGTCAGGTAGCCCATCATCTCGATCACGTCGCTGACCTCGGTCTCCTTGAAGACCGTCGTGTTGGTCGTGACGCGGAAACCCGCCTCGCGCGCGTCCTTGATCGCGGCGACCGCGACGTCCCAGAGGCCCGGGTAGTCGCAGACGTAGTCGTGGATCTCGCGCATCCCGTCGAGGTGGACGACGAAGGTCAGCCGCGGATCGGGCTTGAAGACGTCCAGGTACTCCTGGAGCTTGAGCGCGTTCGTGCACAGATCGATGTTCTTCCGCAGCTCGAGCATCCCCGCGACGACGTCCTCGATTCCCCTGTAGATCAGGGGCTCGCCGCCGCAGATCGAGACCACCGGCGCCGGGCACTGGACGCCCGCGTCGATGCACTCGTCGACGGACAGCCGCGCCTTGTTCGACTCGTACTCGCGGATCTTCCCGCAACCGATGCAGGCGAGGTTGCATGCCAGCGTCGGCTCGAGCATCAGGACGAGCGGGTAGATGTCGCCCTTCCGCTTCTGGGTGGCGACGTAGCGGCCGATCTGAACCGTCGAGCGCAGAGGAAACTTCATCCGTTCAACCTTTCTCTGAGTCGGCCGAGGGCCATGAGCGGGAAGTGGAGGCGGTAGAGGTGATAGCGAATCATGAAATCTGTTGGGAACCCGGTGCCGGTGTAGTGATCCTCCGTGAAGTCGCCGTTCGCTTCTTGCTCGGTGCAAAGGAAGTCGGCAGATTTCCGGGCCGAACTCCCCTTGGCGTTGCCCGCCGCAACGTAGCCTAGTAACGCCCAGGCCGTCTGTGAAGGGGTGGCCGTCCCGCGGCCGCGCATGGCAGGCTCGTGGTAGGAGCGGATGTCCTCGCCGAAGCCGCCCGAGTCCTGCTGGACGGAGTCGAGCCAGTCCACCGCCTTCCGGATCAACCGGATGGTGCGGGGTGAAACCGCAGGCCTCGAGCGCCGGCAGGACGGCGCCGGTGCCGTAGACGTGATTCACGCCCCAGCGGCCCCACCAAGAGCCGTCCCACTGCTGCTCGCGGACGAGGTACTCGAGGCCTCTGGCGATGGGCTCCTGGTAGCGGGGCTCCGGGGCCAGGGCCTCCAGGGCGTGCGCGGAGACGTCCTCGCTCGGCGGGTCGATCACGTAGCCGAAGTCGCAGAACGGGAGCTTGTAGAGCCAGTAGCTCGAGTTGTCGGCGTCGAAGGCGCCCCAGCCGCCGTTCGCCGACTGCATGCCCTCGATCCAGTCGAGGCCTCTGCGGACGGCGTCATCGCCCATCCCGAGCTCGCGCAGGGCGAGCGCGACGACCGCGGTGTCGTCAACGTCCGGGTAGAGGTCGTTCTCGAACTCGAACGCCCAGCCGCCGGGGGCGAGGTTCGGGCGGCGGATCGCCCAGTCGCCTTTCGTCGTGACCTCCTCTGCGAGCAACCACTCGCCAGCCTTCCGTAGCTGCGGGTGCCCGGCCGAGACCCCGGCGGCGCGCAGGGCGAGCACGGCGAGGCCCGTGTCCCAGACCGGCGACTGGCAGGCCTCCGGGCGGAGGCGCTCGCCGTCCTCGACCATGAAGTCCCCCCAGCCCTCGACCGCGCGGCGCAGGGTCTCGTCCTCGAACCCGCGGCCGAGCGCGGCGAGCATGACGATCGACCAGACCCACGGCGGCTGGATCCCGCCCCAGGAGCCGTCGGCCTCCTGGCGCTCCTTCACCCAGCGCTCGGCGGCGGCGATCGCGCGTCGCCTGAGCGGCGTCGGCCGCCCGGGCGGCCGGGACTCGCCGGGGCGCGCGCCGATGTCGCGGAGGTCGAGGTCGGCGTGGCGGACCGGCCGCAGCGCCCAGACGACCGAGAGCGGCACGACGGTCTGCCGCGCCCAGCAGGCGAAGTTGTAGACCGAGAACGGGGCGCTCGGCGGGAGCAGGATCATCTCTGGCGGAATCGGGACGATCCGCTGCCACGGCCAGTGGCCGAGGAGTGCCATGAAGCACTTCGTGAAGACGCGGCTCTTCGGAATCCCGCCGGCGCGCTGGATGTACGCGAGCGTCTGCGGGTCGTTCTCGACGCCCGCCATCTCCAGCGCCACGTACGACTCGATCGTCGTCGAGAGGTCTGGCGGGCCCTCCCACCAGTTCGACCAGGTGCCGTCGTCGCGGCGGCGCGCGGCGATGTCGGTCGCGAGCCGGCGGTCGGTCTCCGGGTTGCGCAGGCCGAGCACGTGGAGCCAGAAGAGGTGCTCGGTGATCATCGTCGCGTTCGACTCGAGCTCGCCGACCCACCAGCCGCCGGGGTGCTGGAGCTCGAGCAGGCGGCTGGTCGCCTTCTCGACGGCGTGATCGAGGCGGGTGAGCTCCTCGACGGCGGTCACTGCCGTGTCACCGCCTCCGCGGCGGCGACGCCGCTGCGGACGGCGGCCTCCATCGTCGCCGGCCAGTCCGAGGCGATCCAGGCGCCGGCGAGGTACACGTGCTCCCGGGACGTCTCCATCGGCCAACGCAGGTTACGCGTCCCGGGTCGCGCGGCGAAAGTCGCACGCGGCTCGCGGCTGACGCGGGACCAGACGAGCTCCGCGTCCCCGAGACGTTCGCGCAGCGCGTCGGCCATGGTGTCGACAAGGCTCTTGCCGCGGATCTCCAACAGGTCGGGGACCCCGCTCGAGACGACGGTCAGGTACTGCCCGCCGTCGGGCGGCTGGTGCCCGGTGAGCGCCCCGCGGTCGAAGACCCAGTGCGCCGGCGAGTCGAGCAGCGCGGCCAGCCGGTAGCGAAGCAGCGGGCGGTCGAAGAGCAGGTGGACGCTGACGATCGGCGACGGCTCGAGGTCCGGAGAGGCCGTTGCCAGCAAGCGACCCGCCTCGGTATCAGATACCGCCGCAATCACCGCGTCCGCATCGAGGTCGTCGAGCGCTTCGACGCGCGATTCGAGCCGCACGTCAGCGCCGGCGGTGCCGAGCGCACGCCCGGCGGCATCGCCGTGCATCTCCCCGAGCGGCTCCGTCGGCAGCAGCAGGTCGCTGGCGCCGCGGCCGCCGAAAAACGCCGTCTTGACGGTGAAGATCCCGTAGTCGGCGCCGGCCTCCTCGGAGGGCAGGTTGAGCGCCGGCCGGACGAAGACATCCCAGAAGCGGTCGATCTCGGTCTGGCCCTGCCCGAAGCGGCGCAGCAGTTCCGCGAACGTCTCGTCGCTGTGTTCGGCCGGTGCCTGATACCGGAGGCGGAGCGCCGCGCGGGCGATGGCGAATCTGGACGAGAGGGGGACATGGCCGTAGCCGAGGAGCCGGAGGCCGGGGCCGATCGTCGCCGCGTCGCCGTGCTCGTCGATCACCGGCAGGCGGAGCGGCTCGCGGCGAAGCGCGCCCGCCTTGCCGATCCGGGCGAGGAACCGCTGGTACGCCGTGAAGCAGCCGAGGGCGATGTGCTGGCCGTTGTCGGGCGGCGGCGGCGGGTCGCCCTCGCGCTCCGGGAGCGTCTGCACCGCGCCGCCGAGGGTCGGTCGCGCCTCGTGGAGCACGACCTCGTGCCCGCGGTCGACCAGCTCCAGCGCAGCCGACAGGCCGGCGAGGCCCCCGCCGACGACCGCGACTCTCAAAAGAACGATCCGGCCACGATCCGGAGCTTCTTCGGCACGGAGAGCTGCGGCTTGCCGCTGAAGACGTCGTAGCCGCTCGACTCGATCCGCTCCAGCGTCGCGCGGTAGAGGCCCGCGAACGTGCCGACGCACGCGGCGCTGCGGCGGTCGAGCGAGCGGAGCAGGCCCAGGCCGTCCTCCAGGTAGGAACGTGCGCGGGCGCCCTGGTAGGCCATCAGCGACTGCCACGCGGGCGTGACACGGCCGGCGGCGATGTCCTCCTCCGTCACCCCGTGCGCGGCGAGCTCGTCCTGCGGCAGGTAGACGCGTCCGAGCTCCCAGTCCTCGCTGACGTCGCGCATCACGTTGATCAGCTGGAGCGCGATCCCGAGCGTCTCCGCCTGCTGCGGCTGGTCGGCGCCGTACACGCCGATGCAGGCGACCCCGACCGCTCCGGCGACGTGCGCGCAGTAGTCGCGGAGCGCATCGAAGCTCTCGTAGCGCTGCCGCTCGAGGTCGATCAGCCCGCCGTCGACGAAATCGTGGAGCGCCTGCGCCGAGACCGGGAAGCGTCCCCGCGCGTCGGCGAGCGCGACCCACATCGCCTCGTCGTCCGGCGGCGCGTCCAGCCGGCGGTGGAGATCCTCCAGCCGCACGCGCTTCTCGTCCGGCGGCGCCTCCCCGTCCGCGATGTCGTCCACCTCGCGCGCGAACGCGTAGATCGCGGCGATCGCGCGGCGCTTCGGCTTCGGCAGCACCATGATCCCGAAGGCGAAGTTGCGCGCTCGCTCGCGCGTGATCCGCTCGACCTCCGCGTACGCCTGCTCCACCTTCACGCTCGCAGCGCCTCCCGCGCAAGCCGCAGCTTCGACGGCCGCGGCCGTTGCGTGAAGATGTCCCAGCCGCGCGTGCTCCAGCGTGTCGAGCGCCGCGAGCCCGCCGCGGGCGAAGAGCCCGACCCCACGCCCCACACGCCCCCCGATCCGCTCGCGCAGCGTCTGACCCGCAGTGAGCAGGTCGCCCGCGCGTACCGCCTCGAAGCGCAGCAGCGCGGTCAACTGCTCGTTCGGCCGGTCGAGCACCGTCACCTCGAAGTACCGGCGGTCCTCGGCCGGCAGGTAGATCCTCCCGAGCTTGAGGTCGCGCGGGACGTCCTGGAGGAAGTTGACGAGCTGGAGCCCGGTGCAGACGTCGTCGGAGGCGGCGACGAGCTCCGGCTGGTCCGCCAGCCGCAGCAGGCCGAGCACGAGCCGCCCGACCGGGTCGGCCGAGTGCACGCAGTAGTGCTTCAGGTCTGCCCACGTCTTGTACTCGGCGATGCGCTGATCCATCCGGTTCGCCTCGATCAGGCGAAGAAACGGCTCCCGCGGCAGCTCGAACTCGCGGATGGTCGGCCGGAGCTGCTGCATCACCGGCCAGGCGGGCTCACCCGTGTAGCAGGCCTCCACCTCCCGCTCGAGCTCGTCGAGCAGCGCCAGGCGATCGCCTTCGGCCTCGTCGCCGAGGATGTCGACGAGCCGCGCGAAGCCGTACACCGCGCGCAGATGCGGCCGCAGCGTACGCGGGAAGAGGAACGACGCGACCGGGAAGTTCTCGGTGCTCGCTCGGGCGGCTACCTGGGCAGGGTCCATCCGTCCTCCTACCTTTGCGGAGCCCACGGCTCCGCGTCAAACGGGCTAAGCTGGCCCCGGTGAGCAGGGAGGAACCCGACGGGCTCAGACGCCTGCCGGTCGACGGCGTCGATCGCCGCAACGGCGACGTCGTCGTGCGATTGGCAGGCGAGATCGACCTCTACAACGCAGCGGAGGTCGGCTCCGCGCTGGAGGAGATCGCCGGCTCGGACCCCGCACGCGTCGTCGTCGATCTCGGCGAGGTCGAGTTCGTCGACTCCACCGCGCTCGGCACGCTGATCGAGGCCCGCAAGCAGCTCGGCGAACGGCCGCCTCGTCCTCGCCGCGCCCGGGCGCGACGTCCGCCGCGCGCTCGAGGTCTCCGGCCTGCTCGAGCACTTCGACGTCCACGACTCCGTGGACGCCGCGCTCGCGTCCTAGGTACAGGCGGGAGCGTTCAGCGCGATGTACACCGCACCGGCGGTCCGCCCGAGACCGACCACGCCGACCTTCTGCCGCGGAGCGACGGTGAAGATCAGGTTCCCGAGGCGGTAGGCGACGATCCGCTTTGCCTGCCGGTACGGCTTCAGCTTCGCGCCGTAGGCGCGCTTCAGCGCCGCGACGGTCGAGCACGGGCCGATCTGCTCGTCGGTCTTGAGCTGCCGGTTCCAGGTCGTGAGGGCGACGACGCCCGGAGCGCCCTTCTGGAAGTACGCCTCGACCTTCTGCTTGCCGGACACGTACCGCTGGTAGCCCTCCTCGAGCCGGTCGAAGCGCACCGGCTTGGTCAAGAGGGCCGTTGCCCGGGCCTGGGGCATGCCGAGCTTGATCCCGACGATGTAGTCGGGGGTTATGTCGATCGCTTTTTGAGCCGATGCGACGGACGCGCACAGCAACAGGCCGAAGACGAGGACGGCGGCAGCGCGGGCAATCACGTGGCGTAGCGTACTGATCTGGGGTTTCCCGGTCCGATGCGCTGGGTCCAGCATGAACCGTCGACGCCGACGACCGGGGCCCCGGCAAGCCGTCAGCCGATCACGTACTGGAGTCCGACCTGGGTTTCAAGCGTAGCGCTGGCGGCGTGGAGCGACACCGACCAGGTCTGGTCGCCCACTACTCCGTCGGCGCTGACACCGCCCCAGGTCTGGAACGCCTCCACCGACGTCGCGTGTGCGGCCCGAAGACGCCGTCAACACCTTGCGGTGTGGTGTTCCATTGTCCGGGAGCGCCGTTGCTGAGCACAGTCTGAAGACTGCGAACAACATCACCCGTCGAACCCTCTTTCAGAACAGGCATGTCTCCCCCGTCAGGCAGGGCGTTCCACGTCAGCGGCCCGACGATCCCGTCAACCGTCAGTCCGGCACCCTGCTGAAACTCCTTCACCGCAGCGTCCGTCACCGGCCCGAACACCCCGTCAACAACAAGGCCGAGATTCGGCGTGCGTCGCAAAGCGCGCTGTAACCCTCGAACGGCACCGCCCGTCGCGCCAACACTGATTGTGGGCTGACCCGGATTCGGCATCTCCACCCCCTGGAGTTGTTACGAGGAAGCCTCCTCGATGCGCTCCATGCCGTCAAGGCGACGAAGCGCGAGCCTGGAGGAGTGCTCACGAGGCAGTACTTGCCGCAGTCACTTGCCGCACGCTCACGCTCCCCGCCTGCGCATAACGCCGGGCCGCCGCAAACCCGCACAAACAGGAAGAGTCGAATAGTTCGCGACCAGGCAAAAAAGGCACTTTTCGGCTGGGCTTCCCTCAACCGACGTGTTGCCCCGTGTGTCGCCCCCGAGCGACCTGAGCGGCATCCTCGTGCGAGAGAAAACCCCGCCTGAGCGGGGCTTTCGTGTGGCCTAACGGAGCGGCTGCAGGAGTCGAACCTACCCAGAGTGGCGTCGCCATGCCTGACCGGACAGATCGAGCGCGACCTACCGCAGTGGCGGTGGAGCAATGACGAGCTTGCTACGAGGACAAGTTGATGCCTCCCACCTTCGTCGCGATGATCGCGCCGCTCGCGTACGGCGTGCCCAGACCGCGTTGCATCGGAGGAAGATCGGTGTGCTTGTCTCGGTGGTCAGGTCGCCGATCACCAGCATGGTGACTTCGGCGCTCCCCGAACCGAATCCCGTCTTCTGGCGAAGTGTTCCTGCTGCGGCGAAACTGCAGCCGATGGTCCCCTGGCTGTAGCGCACGTTGGCGAGCAGGGTGTAGGAACCGGGCGGCACTGTGACGGTCGCCATCGTCTTCGTCAGTCCTGGAGTGAACGTCTGCGCCGGGCCGCCGTAGTTGACGTAGGCCTGGCTTGGCCCGAGGGTCCCGCTGGTCCTTGTGGCCCGGGCGGCCCCTGTGGCCCTGAGGCGCCGGCAGGCCCAGTGGCACCTTTAGGACCCTGTGGTCCTGTCGGCCCCTGTGGTCCGCGGCCCGAACCGAACCCGCGGGGCCGGGCGGTCCCTGCGGGCCGACCGCACCGATCGACGCAGGGAGCTTCCCGTTCGCGCCCACCACGGGGATGTCTCCGGCTTTCGGCGACTTCGACGCTTTGTGACCGGAAAGCCGCTTCGCGTTGTCCGCGCTCCGGCGAACTTCGCGGACGTCGCCCTTTTTGCGAACGGCGGCACGGCATGGATCATGCGACCAGTCGCTGACCGACTGGCGTTGCTCCGAACACCGCTACCAGCAACGCAGACGCAGACAGAACCGACCGGCAGACGCTGGCGCATCGCACACCTCCCTTGCTCGGAAAGCACAATCATCCGCACGGATTGCTGCAGGTGTCAACACAGCCGGTGTGCGCCTGAGCGGAAGTCGCCGCCCGCCTTCGCGTGGTCGGAGGAGGACCCCGCCTGCGCCAGGGACACACACAAGGTCGACTTGTTGCCCTGCGTCTGCCCCCACGCAACCTGAACCGCACCCTCGCTAAGAGAAAACCCCGCCTGGGCGGGGCTTTCGTGTGAGCCGACGCCCGGACTCGAACCGGGGACCCCTTCATTACGAGTGAAGTGCTCTACCAGCTGAGCTACGTCGGCGCGCGGCCTAGATTAGCCGGTTCCTGACCCCGCTCGAGCCACGGCGAGCCGTGCGTCAAGCGGATGCGTCAAGTTGACCTGTAGTCGCAGCGAGCAGAGGCGCTCGGAGGCCTGCGTGGCAAGTGGTTGTGAAAAGTTGGCGGGGTTCAGGTTGGGCCGTGTGATCTGACCCGGCGTCTGACCCAGGGCGCGCGCGTCAGGCTTTCCCCGGAGCGCGGTCGAGATCGCGCACGAGTTCACCGAGCGCGGCGTAACGGCGCGGCGAAGCTAGCGGGCCGTCGACGATCCTGGGCGGCCCATCGCTATCGCCGCTGACCAAGCGAAAACTTAGGCCTGTGCCAAGGCCCGATTCAGTGGGACGCAGACGAGGGGCGCGGCATCCGTACTCGCGCTCGGTTCGCGACGTTGACGACACCTGCCGGTGTTCTGCCCCGAGTGCGCCGGCCCAGCGCGTAACCAGTCTCTACGTTCGTCCGTTGTTTCGAGTAGCTCGTGTCTTCCCGCAGACGAAGAAAGGAACAGACATGTCAATCTGGCTACTCGTCCTGATCATCGTGGTAGTTGTCCTTCTCTTGGGCGGCTTCGGGTACAGCAGGCGCTAGGTCGAGCGTTTCGGACGATCACCGGGGGGTTGTTTGGCTGACAACAATCTCCCGGTGCGGGGGACGACTCGCGGCGACGGGAGAAGGCGCCCAGGTCAGCCGAGCAGCGAGTTTGCCGGATCCACCTAGTAGCTTTCGAGGGCCGATGGACTTCGCCCGACGCGCAGCGCGTTAACGAAGAGCCCCCTACAGGTGACAAAGATGGCCGACGCACCCTCAACGAATGTAGGTGACGCCGTGGCCCCGGTAGTGGGTGTCACGGTGCCGTCATCGTTTCCGGGCTCGCTTGCCCTTCCGGCCACGGGCCGAGAGGTGGCGCAGTTCGTCGCTCTGCGTGCCGCCGCCTGTGTCGGTGCTGATTACTCCAACCTCGCGTTGCTCACGGCCGATGGCAGCTCGCTGCGGCTGTTCCACAGCCCGTTTCTTGACGCTGAGATCTCGGCTCGGTACACCGACGTTCCCCTGAGTGCGGCGTATCCGATCGCGGTCGCCGCTCGTGACTCTCGCGTTGTCCTCCTACCCGATCTTGACTCTTACCAGGAGGAGTTCCCCGGGTTGGTTGCCGACACGATTGCAGCCGGGGTCCAGGCGACGCCTCGCTTCCGCTCTACCGCTTGGACGGAACCCTTCTCGGGGCCATGGGGTTCGCGTGGGCCGAGCCGACGTCGTTCGACCGCAAACTCGAGGCCGCTCTTCGTGCCGTCGCGTATCTCTGCGTGGAGACAGTCGAGCGAGCCGAGCGGTACGACGCTGACCACGACCTCATCGTGGCCTTGCAGAACAGGCTTCTTGGCAACCTTCCGGTGCTCGCGGGCACTGACATCTCCGCCCGATACCTCACCGCGAGCTCCGAGGCGTCCGTTGGGGGCGACTGGTACGAGGGATTGCTTCTCGGCGAAGGGAGGATCGCCCTCATCGTCGGCGATGTAGTCGGCCACGGGATCACCGCCGCCGCCGATATGGCACTGATTCGAGGAATGATCAGCGCTCTGCTTCACGCGCACATCGCGACTTCCCAGATCTTCACCGAGTTAACCAGGGTGCTCATCCAGTGCAATTCGCCTCTCTTGGCGACCGCGGCTGTGGCCGTCATCGACGTTCCCGCCAGCACCGTCAGCTTCGC
The DNA here is from genome assembly GCA_963779025.1 of uncultured Actinomycetes bacterium. Lineage (GTDB taxonomy): Bacteria > Actinomycetota > Thermoleophilia > Gaiellales > Gaiellaceae > DATBLE01. The sequence continues at coordinate 147,856 of CAVZWR010000018.1, read as the reverse complement.
CACAGCCGGTCACCCGCCGCCAATGCTTTGTCTCCCCGACGGGAGTATTGAGAAGCTCGACACTGCCAACGGCATGATGATCGGAGTCTCATCGGATTCGGCCGGCGAGATCGACTCAGCGCCGTTTCCCCTCGGCTCTCAGCTCGTCATGTACACCGATGGTCTAGTCGAGCGCCGAGATAGGCCACTTCAACTCGGGATCGACCAAGCTGTTGCGCACCTAGCAGCGCTGTCCACACGCCTCGCCCCGCATCAAGTCATCGAGTCCCTCCATGACGCCCTCATCGGCGACAAAGCGACCGACGACGACATCGCCGTCCTCGTCGTCGAACACGTCGCCCAGCCGTCCGCCAGCGAGAGTGGATGAGGAGGCCCGCCCGACTCGGGCCTCCTGCCAATGGGTGGCCGTACCGCCGCCCCTACCACCTCACCAGCCGAGTAGCCTCCGTTGCCGCACGATGGAGCGCGACCCGACAGCCGAAGCACTCGGTCTGCGCCGAGTGCGGCCGGCGGCCGCGCGACGACGAGAACGCGGCTGACGAGTGGCGCGCCTAAGCGCGATCTGCGCACGGAGCAGCGACGTGCCGACTCAGTGAGGAACCGGGCGCGCCAACGCAACGCAGCCCGTTCGAACTTCGCCGGCTCAGCCTCCGCACAGGCAGACGAGTCGCTGACTAGTCAGCGACTAGTCCCTCACTGAACCGTGCGCCGGTAGAGAGAAATGGCGGCGGAGGCCGACCATGCCTCCGCCGCCACTGACTTCCGGCTACTGGTCTGTGACCTTGCCCTGGTGAACTTCGCCGCGCCAGCCGCCCGTTTCGGACTGCCGCTTCTCGATGAATACCTTGAAGCGGTCGAGATCGCCGCCGACGCGCCGCGAGTCGAAGCCGAGTGCGCTGCCGACTGCTTCCTTCATCCCCTCGGCGTCGTAGGTCATCTCGACATTGAGCCGGGTCTTGTCTGGCCCGAGGGAATCGAAGGTGACCTTGCCGGAGTTGTACTTGCCGTGGAGGGCCCGCCAGGAGACGAGCCGGTCGGGCTCCTGTTGGCCGATCTCGGCCTTCCAGGTGTGCTCTTCTCCGCCGATCTCGGCCTTCCACTCCAAATGCGTGTCGTCGAGCTGCCGAACCGACTTCACGCCCTCCATGAACCGGGAAACTCCTCGAACTGAGTCCACTGGTTGTAGGCCATGCTGACCGGGACATCGACTTCGATGGACTTCTCGATCGTTGCCACGAATTCGCTCCTCTCGATGGGTGTCCCCTACGACTACCCATCCGCGTGCAAACGAACCGGCCCACGCGCGCTCGCGGCAGGTGTTAACCGCAAGCGGCTGGGTAAACAGAGACGGGTCAACCAGAGGTGGTGGGCCGCGGGAGCACACTCCCGGTTGCCCGGTCAAGAGCGAAGCCAACGGGTGCTCGTGCGTCAAGTTCTGCGTCAAGTACAGCCCGACCCAGGCCGTACTTCAACGGGTCAGCTTGAGGAAACCTGCCTTACAGAGCCAACTGGGGCCTATGGAGGCCGCCGGTGCAACCTTACGAGTGAAGTGCTCTACCAGCTGAGCTACGTCGGCGGGGCCTTGCGAAGCCGCTGGCCAGTATAGCCCCGGCTTTCGGCAGGTTTTGTCGCGCCTTCAGCAAACATGAACAGGAACATGAGTCGTTTGCTGGCCGCCGGCGCGCTCGTTGCGTTCTTCGTCGTGTTGTTCGTGATCGTGACGAGAAGTCGCAACGACAACGACTCGACCACGACGACGACCAGCACCCGGACGACGGCCCGGACGACCCCGACCCGGCCGACGACGACGACCAGGAATCCGGGCACGCCGCGGATCAAGCTCGCCGCCGTCGGCGCGTACGACCCCGAGGGCGACGGGCACGAGAACGACGATCTCGCCCCGCTCGCCGTCGACGGGGACACCACGACGTTCTGGAAGACCGAGCGCTACCACAGCTTCCGGAAGTCCGGCGTCGGCCTGCTTCTCGACGCGCGGCGGGCGCGCCCGATCACACGCGTGATCGTCTCGACCGATACGGCGGGCGCCTCGGCCGAGATCCAGGTCGGACGAAACCCGAACGGGCCGTTCCACCTCGTCACCGCCGCCGAGCCGCTGACCGGGACGACGGTCTTCCGGCTCGCGAAGAAGCCGATCGGGCGCTACGTGGTGGTCTGGATCACGGCGCTGCCGCCTTCGGCCGGCGAGGCACACGTGACCGAAGTGCGTGCGTTCGGCCCCGCCGGCTAGGCCGAAACCGGGGCGCCGGCGAGCTCGCGGCGCAGGCGCACGAACAGCGCCTCGAGCGCGAGCGGCGGCGAGACGTTGAACTCCTCGAACGAACGCCACGCCTCCCGCACCGCCTCGGCAGCGGCCTCGGCGCCGCCGCGGTCGACCCCGGCGTCCTCGGTCAGGTCGGCGACGCGGTCGAAGTGGATCACCGCCCGCTCGGCCCCGACCCCCACGACCACCAGGTCGCGGTACCAGGCGGCGAGCTCCTCGAGGGCGAGCAGGATCTCCTCCCGCTCGGCCCCGCGCTCGGCGCGCTTGACGTACTGCTCGGCCTCGCGGTCGGGCAGCTCCCGGCCCTCGAGCGCCTGCTCGGCGGCCGCCTTCGCCTCCGCGGCCCGCTCGGCGGCGAGCGCGAGGACTGCCTGAGCGGCGGCGTTGGGGTCGAAGGAAGGGTCGATGTACACGGCGCGCGCGATCGAGAGCAGCTCCTCTCGCCGCCTGCCGCCTCGGGGTCGAGCAGCCGCTCCACGCGGTCGAGCCGCCCGGCCGCGACGCGCGCGAACGCCGTCGCCTGCTCCGGCGCGAGCCCCGGCGCGCGCCGCTCGATCTCCGCCCTGATCGCGCGCTCCGACAGCCGCCGGAAGGGCACGAGCTGGCAGCGGGAGCGGATCGTCTCCGGCAGTGGCCCGAGCTCGTCGGCGACCAGGACGACGACCGCGTAGGGCGGCGGCTCCTCGAGGTCCTTCAGCAGCGCGTCGGCCGCCTCCGCGTTCAGCAGGTGCGAGCCGAAGACGAGGTAGACGCGCCGGTCGGCCTCGAACGGACGCATGTGCAGGTCGCGGCGGAGCTCCCGCACCTCGTCGATCCGGATCATGTCGCCGAGCGGCTCGAGGAGGTAGAGGTCGGGGTGCGCGAGGCGCTCGACGCGGTCGCGGTCGCCGAGCAGCTCGCCCGCGAAGGCGAGCGCGGCGCGGCGCTTCCCCACTCCGGCCGGGCCGTGGAAGAGGTACGCGTGCGCCGGCTCGTCCGCGAGCGCTGCGCTCAGCAGCCGCTTGGCCTCGTCCTGCTCGAGCAACGTCTCGAAGCTCATACGCCCAGCCGCCTCCGGACCTCCGCCGCGATCTCTGTCCGGCGGCTGCGCCCCGTCCACGAGCTCGACCCGCTCGGGGAAGCGCTCCGCCAGCTGCTCGTAGGCGCGTCCGACCTCGGCCTGGAAGCCGTCGCCCTCCTGCTCGATCCGGTCGGGCTTGCCCTCGCGGCGGGCCGCGGCCGTTGCGGCATCGACGGCGACGACGAAGGTCCGGTCGGGCAGCAGGCCCTCGAGCACGGTCAGGTTGAGCTGGAGCACGAGATCGAGGCCGAGGCCGCGCGCGATCCCCTGGTAGGCGAGCGACGAGTCGACGAAGCGGTCGCAGACGACGTCGGCGCCGCGCGCGAGCGCCGGCCGGATCACCTCGGCGGCGTGCTCGGCGCGCGAGGCGGCGAACAGCGCCGCCTCCGCCCACGGCGTCATGTCCGGCCCGTCGAGGACGAGCCGCCGCAGCTCCTCGCCGAGCTCGCGTGCCTCCCGGTTCGCGGGTCGCGACGACCTCGCGCCCGAGCCCGGCCAGGTGCTCCTCGAGCAGCCGCGCCTGCGTCGTCTTCCCCGACCCGTCCACCCCTTCGAAAGACACGAACACGATGAGCCTAGGATACGGCCGTGCGCGCATTGGTCACCGGCGGGGCAGGCTTCATCGGGTCGAACCTCGTCGACGCGCTCGTCGCGCGCGGGGACGACGTCGTCGTCCTCGACGACCTCAGCTCGGGGAAGCGCTCGAACGTGAACCCGGCCGCGCGGTTCGTGGAGGGCAGCATCCTCACGGACGCCCTCGACGAGGCGATGCGCGATGCCGAGGTCTGCTTCCACCTCGCGGCCCAGGCCGACGTGCCGACCTCGGTGGCGCGGCCCGAGTTCGACGCCCAGGTGAACGTCGTCGGGACGGTGCGGGTGCTCGCGGCCGCCGGCGACTCGCCCGTCGTCTTCAGCTCGACCGGCGGGGCGATCTACGGCGAATGCGAGCGGCCCGCGCGCGAGGACGACCCGCTGCTGCCGCTCAGCCCCTACGGCATCGCGAAGCTCGCCGCCGAGGAGTACCTGGCCGGCTGGAACCGGATGCACGGGACGCGGCACACCGCTCTTCGCTTCGCGAACGTCTATGGCCCTCGCCAGGAGGCCGGGCTCGAGGGTGGGGTCGTCGCGATCTTCCTGAACGCGATGGCGGCGGGCGCGGAGACCCGGATCTACGGCGACGGGCAGCAGACGCGCGACTTCGTCCACGTCGACGACGTCGTCGCGCGCGCTGATGGCCGCCGTGGGCGCGGCGGCGCGTTCAACGTCGGCAGCGGGGTCGAGACGCCGATCCTGGAGCTGCACCAGCTGTGCAGCGCGGTCACCGGCGACCTGCGCGAGCCGAGCTTCGGCCCGGCGCGCGAGGGCGACGTCCTGCGCAGCGTCCTCGACGTGTCCCGCATCGAGCGCGAGCTCGGCTGGCGGCAGCAGGTCCCGCTCGACGACGGGCTGCGCGGGACCTGGGACTGGGTGCGTTCCGAGGAAGGAGGGCGGGCCGGCGGGACGAAGTGAGCGTCCGCCGTGGATCACCCTCTCAGCCCCACCGAGCTCGTCCGGCCCTGGCGCACGGCCACCATCGTCCTCACCGGGATCGCCGCGATCCAGCTCGTCCTGCTGATCGGCGCCGGGATCGTCCTGCTCGGCAAGCAGATCGCGCCGCACGTGCACAAGGCGGCCGCACGCGAGGCCGCGGCGAAGCCCCGCGCAGGTCTCGCACCCGGCGGCGAAGCCGAAGGCGACCCGCACGCTCGCCGCCGCACGCGAAGCCGACGCTCGCGCGCGCGAAGACGAAGGTGCTCGTCCTGAACGGCAACGGCGTCCAGGGCGCCGCCGCGCTCGCCGCCCAGCTCGCGCAGGCACGCGGCTACCCCGTGCTCGACGTCGGCAACGCCCCGAAGACCGGCTATGCGCGCACGATCGTCATGTACCGGCCGGCTTCCGCTCGGAGGCGCTCCGGTTCCGGCACGACCTGAACCTGAGCGTCGTCGCGCCGATCGACGGGATGAAGCCCGCCGAGCTCAAGGGCGCGCAGCTGGTCGAGATCCTCGGCGCCGCGCGCTAGCGCTACCCGCCGGCGAGCACCTTCGCCCGCGCCTGGTCGAGCAACCCGCCGGGGCGCCCGGCAGGCCCGTACGGATCGAGGCCGTACGCGCGGTCGAGGTCGTGGAGCGCCTCCTTGTACCGGCCCGTGAAGAACTCGTACGAGCCGAGGGCGTACCAGGTGCTCGAGTTCTCCGGCTGGAGGTCGACCGCCTGCCGGTAGTACCGAAGCGCAGCCTCCTCGTCGTGCCGGGCCGCCTCGGTGTCGCCGAGCGCATACAGCGGGTCGGTCGCGAGCGGGTTGAGCGTGCGGGCGGCGCGGGCATCCGAGAGCGCCGCCTCCGACCGGTCGGAGGCGAGCTGCGAGTAGGCGGAGTCCACGAGGCGCGCCGACGAGTACGGCGCGACCAGCGAATAGAGCACGCCAAGGCCCGCGACCCCTGCGAGCGCCCAGACCGGCCGCGAGACCCTGCCCGGCGCCGCGCGCCGAGGCCGATCAGCGCCCCGAGCACGAAGAACGCGGGCGCCGTGACGGCCACGAACTCCCAGTGGATGTCGACGAGCCCGTGGAGGACGTACGCGCCGAGGCCGAGCGCGAGGGCGGCTGCAGCCGCGCGCTCGCCTCCTTCCGCCCGCCGCACCGCGCAGACCGCCGCGGTCGCCCCGGTCCCGATCGCGCCGAGCAGGAGCAGGAAGCCGACGATCCCGGTCTCGGCCAGGAACTGGAGCGCGACGTTGTGCGGCTCGGTCGTGGTGATCGAGCCCTGGCGGATGTCGCGCCGGGCAACCTCGAAGGTCGCGGCGCCCTTACCCGCGAGCGGCGCGTCCTTCCACAGCGACCACGCCTCCTGCCACCAGCGCCAGCGGTTGCTCGAGCTGAGCTCGGCGAGACGCGTCGGAGTCTGCGAGACCTCCTTGCCGCCGGTGCCGCGGAACTCGTCCAGGATCGCGCCGCCCTTGACCGCGAGCACGACCGCTACCGCAGCGAGGGCGACGATCCCGGCAAGCCACCCGAGCCGTCGCGTCCAGACGGTGCGCTCCCGGTCACTCAGCGCGCGCCCGGCAAGCCAGTAGGCGGCGCCGGCCGCGACCGCCGCGCCGGCCGCGAGCAGCACGCCGAACCAGGCGCCGTCGTTCACGCGGTCGGCATAGGCCTGGAGGTCGTCGGTGAGCGCGTGCCGCGAGAAGGCCCAGAGCGCGACGAGCCCGGCGACCGGCGTCGCGACGACCAGCGCGGCAAGCGACTCGAGCCGGTCGCGCGAGACCCAGATCCAGCCGAGCGCCGCGAGCGCGGCAACCGCGATGCCGGCGCGCGAGTACGTGAGCACGACTGCCAGCTCGGCCACGTAGAGGAGCAGCACCCCCGCCGTCCGCACCCACCGCGCATGCCCGCGCGCCGAGGCGAGCCAGAGCGAGAAGGGAACTGCGGTCGCCGCCGCGAGCGCGAGCGAGTTCCAGTAGCCAATCGGGTTGCGGAGCCGCGCGACCCGCGCGCCATCCGGGAAGAGCGAGGGGATCACCTTCCCGAGCAGCGCCCAGCAGAGGACGAGCCCGAGCAGGAGCGCGAGGCCGCCGGCGACCGTCCGGGCCGGCTGCCGCACCTGCGTCGCGAGCACCCCGAGGAGCGCGAAGGCGATGTAGACGAGGAGCCGGTTGAACGCGGCCCAGGAGAGGTCGGGAGCGACCGACCAGGCCATCGTCAGCCCGACCCAGAGCGCGAGCGCCCCGAGTAGCGCCAGGCAGGCGAGCCCGACCCCGCGCGGCACGGGCACCGACCACCCGAGCAGCACGATCGCGCCGAGCGTCGCGAAGGCGCCGATCCAGAAGAGGCGCCCGTCGGAAGTGCCGTCGCCGAAGAAGAGGGCGACGAAGAGCAGTGCGCCCGAGACGGCAAGGGTCGCCGGCCCCGCGAGCTTGGCGGCCTGCATCGCCGGCCGACGCTAGCACAGCCCTCAGAGGGCGCCTTTTTCCTTACAGACGCTTAACCCCGGGATCACCACCGATTCACGTGGAGGCTCGAAACTCCCCCGCAGCCCGAGCTTCCGAGGGCCCAGGTACAGTGAACCGAACGCGAACCGCCGGCCGCCGCCCCACTGTGAGCGGCCACCGTTTCTCGTGATCCATTCGCCCAGGAACATCGTCACTCTCTTCCTGCTTGCGGCCGTCGCCCTGACGCTTGGGCTCGGCGCGGGCGTGGCGCCCGCATCCGCAAAGGGCAAGCCGCCCTGCTGGAAGACGCTGATCAACGACTGGTACGACGGCCGGATCGACGGCATCTACGCGATCCACTGCTACCGCGAGGCGCTCCAGCACCTGCCGACCGACGTCGACACGTACTCGAGCGCGCGCGAGGACATCAAGCAGGCGCTCCAGAAACGGATCACGCAGGGCACACGGCCGAGACGACGACGACCGGCAGTGCGGTCCCGCCGGCGGCCCGGCGGCAGCGACGGGAATCGACAACGGCCCTGGCACCCAGAACCCCAGCGGCAACAACGGCAACAACGGCAATCGCCGAGCGGCCCCGTTCAGAGCGCCTTCGACGCCACCAAACCGGGCAGCGCGGACTCCGTCCCGGTGCCGCTGATCGTGCTCGGCGCGGTCGCCCTGCTGCTGATCGTGGCCGGCGCGACCGGCTTCCTCACCCGCCGGATGCGCACGCGTCGTGTCCAGCTCGCCTCGGCCGCAGCGACGCAGCCTGGGCCCGGCAAGCCGCCGCGCCCGCAGTAAAAAATCCCTGGAAATCGGCGGAAATTCGTTCCGTCCGGTAGCCGCTCTACCCTGCCAGGTCCCTTTCCGGGGGGCCGGAAGGACACGAGGGCACAGCTATTCTTGGGAGGAAGAGATGGCGTCTACGAAGGCATCCGCAGCAACTGAGACCGCCGTCGCCGAAATCGTGAATACCGTCGTCGAAGACGGCGCGAGCGTCGGCGTCGAGCGCTTCTTCACCATCCCGGGTCGCGACCCGTTCGAGGAGGTGGAGTGGGAGATTCGCGATGCCTTCATCCCGGGCAAGGACAAGCCCGCCTTCGATCAGAAGGACGTCGAGTTCCCGAAGTTCTGGTCGCAGACCGCGACGAACATCGTCGCGCAAAAATATTTCAGGGGCAAAATGGGCTCGGCAGAACGAGAGACGAGCGTGAAGCAGATGATCGGCCGGGTCGTCGACACGATCTCCGGCTGGGGCCGCGCGGGCGGCTACTTCGCGACCGACGAGGAGGCCGACACCTTCGAGGAAGAGCTGAAGGCGATCCTCGTCAACCAGTACGCCTCGTTCAACTCCCCGGTCTGGTTCAACGTCGGCTTCGAGGAGAAGCCGCAGTGCTCCGCCTGCTTCATCCTCTCGATCGACGACTCGATGGAGTCGATCCTCGACTGGATCCGTCGCGAGGGGATCATCTTCCGCGGCGGCTCGGGGTCAGGCGTCAACCTCTCGCGCCTGCGCTCCTCGAAGGAGCAGCTCTCCAAGGGCGGCTATGCCTCCGGTCCGGTGTCGTTCATGCGCGGCGCCGACGCCTCCGCCGGCACGATCAAGTCGGGTGGCAAGACGCGGCGCGCGGCGAAGATGGTCGTCCTCGACGTCGACCACCCGGACGTCGAGGAGTTCATCTGGTGCAAGTCCAAGGAGGAGGACAAGGCGCGCGTCCTCGAGGCGGCGGGCTACGACATGTCGCTCGACTCGCCGGACTGGGCGTCGATCCAGTACCAGAACGCCAACAACTCGGTGCGCGTCACCGACGCGTTCATGGAGGCGGCGCAATCTGGATCCGAGTGGAATCTCACCGCGAGGACCGACGGCACCGTCGTCGACACGGTCGACGCGCGCGGGCTGCTCCGGCAGGTCGCCGAGGCAGCGTGGAAGTGCGCCGACCCGGGCGTGCAGTACGACACGACGATCAACGCGTGGCACACGAGCCCGAACTCGGGCCGGATCAACGCGTCGAACCCGTGCTCGGAGTACATGCACCTCGACAACTCGGCCTGCAACCTCGCCTCGCTCAACCTGATGAAGTTCCGCCGCGAGGACGGCGAGTTCGACGTCGAGGCGTTCCAGCACGCTGTCGACGTCGTCTTCCTCGCGCAGGAGATCGTCGTCGGCTACTCGTCGTACCCGACGCCGGAGATCGAGCAGAACGCGAAGGCCTACCGCGAGCTCGGCCTCGGCTACGCGAACCTCGGCGCGTTGCTGATGGCGCGCGGGCTGCCGTACGACGCCGACCACGGTCGCGCCTATGCGGCGGCGATCACGGCGCTGATGACGGGCCGCGCCTACCGCAAGTCCGCGCAGATCGCGGCCCGGATGGGCCCGCATGCCGGCTACCAGCCGAACGCGGCGGCGATGATCGGCGTGATCGCGAAGCATCGCGCGGCGGTCGGGAACATCCAGCACTCCGACTCGGTTCCGTCGGATCTGCTGTCGGCGGCGCGGCAGGCGTGGGACGACGCGCTCGACCTCGGCGAGGTCAGCGGCTTCCGCAACGCGCAGGCGACCGTGCTCGCGCCGACCGGGACGATCAGCTTCATGATGGATTGCGACACGACCGGCGTCGAGCCCGACTTCTCGCTCGTCAAGTCGAAGAAGCTCGTCGGCGGCGGCGAGATCACGATCGTGAACAAGACCGTGCCGATGGCGCTCGACGTGCTCGGCTATGCACCGAGCGAGGTCGAGGAGGTCGTCGCCTTCATCGACGAGCGGAACACGATTGTCGGCGCGCCGTACATCAAGGCCGAGCACTACCCGGTGTTCGACTGCGCGGTCGGCGACCGGGCGATCCACTACTCCGGCCACGTGAAGATGATGGGTGCCGTCCAGCCGTTCATCTCCGGCGCGATCTCGAAGACCGTGAACATGCCGGAGGAGGCCACGGTCGACGACGTCACCCAGCTGATCGCCGACGCGTGGCGCCTCGGCGTGAAGGCGATCGCGATCTACCGCGACAACTGCAAGGTCGCGCAGCCGCTGTCGTCGAAGTCGGACTCGTCGGTGCCGGCGGTACCGCCGACGCCGCTGACCCAGCGCCGGCGCCTGCCGGAGGACCGGACGGAGATCGGCCGCAAGTTCAGGGTCGGCGATTACGAGGGCTACATCCACGTCGGCCTCTACGACGACGGCCAGCCCGGCGACATCTTCGTCGACATCGCCAAGGACGGCACCACCATGGCCGGCCTGATGAACTCGCTGATGATCGCCGTCTCGATGGGCCTCCAGTACGGCGTCCCGCCCGAGGTCTACGTCTCGAAGCTCTCGCACATGCGCTTCGAGCCGAGCGGCCTGACGAACGACGCGGACATCCGCAGCGCGAAGTCGATCGTCGACTACATCTTCCGCTGGTTCGGCAAGAAGTTCCTCACGCCGGAGCAGCAGGAGGAGGTCGGGATCCTCTCGCCGGAGGTGAAGGCCCGGCTGGCGGAGCGCTATGCGAACGGCGGCGACGCGCCGGCGGCCCCGATCGAGTCACTGCCCCCGGGCCAGACCGCGCTGTTCAACTCGTGGGAGGACGCCGTCGAGTGCGCGAAGTGCGGCGGCCGGATGATTCGCACCGGCTCGTGCTACACGTGCCGCGACTGCGGGACCAACACCGGCTGCTCCTAGGCGCCTCTGCTGACTGAAGAACGAGGGGGGCCGCGACAGCGGCCCCCCTCGGCTCGACGGCTCGACAACCGGCCCGCAGACGTCTACTGACCGCGGATCAGCGGCGACACGGATGCCCGCCCGCCGCGGCACCGGGACCATCCGGACCGTGAAGGAGATGTTGCTCGTCGGCCGCGGGGGCGAGGGAGTCGTCGTCGCCTCGCAGATCCTCGCCGAGACGTTCGCGCGCGCGGGCTTCTGGGTGCAGGCCTTTCCCGAGTTCAAGGCCGAGCGGCGCGGCGCACCGATTTCCGCATTCCTGCGCTGGGACGAGCAGCCGATCCACCGCCGCTACAAGGTGCGCGCCGCCGATGTGCTAGCCGTCGTGTCGCCCGCGCCCCCGCCCCCGGACGTGCTCGCCAAGCTCCGCCCGGGCGGCCTCGCCGTTCTCAACCGCGAGGCGCGCTTCCCGCACTCGGGCCCGTTCGACGTCGCGCGGGTCCCCGCGTCGAGGATCGCCCGCGACAACGGGATCCTCTCGCCCGAAGGGCGGTCGATGGGGAACATCGCCCTGCTCGGCGCGTGCGTGAAGCTGCTCCTTCCGGACGGGCTCGACTTCCTCGACCAGGCGATCCGCGGGCGCCTGGGCGCAGCTGCCGACGCAAACGTTCTCGCCGCGCGCGAGGGCTACGCCCGCTGCACACGGCAGCACACGCTCGTCCGGGACACCGAGCTCGAACCGGCCGAGGCTGCGAACGGCGCTCCGCGCGCCCGCAACTTTGCGGTCAGCACGCTCGACTCGCTTCGCAACCACACCGGCTCGTGGTCGCTGGACCGCCCCACGTTGAGCGAGGCGTGCAACGGCTGCGCGGTCTGCGCGCTCTTCTGCCCCGAGGGCGCGATCACGCGTGCCGGCCGGGTGATCACGATCGACTACCTCTACTGCAAGGGGTGCGGCATCTGCGAGGCCGTCTGCCCCGTCCGCGGTGCAATCGCGATGGAGGAGGTGCACGCGTGACGACGCTGCCGCACGGCCGCACGGTGCTCACCTCCGACGAGGCGGCCGCCTACGCCGCGGCGCTCGCGCGGGCGCAGGTGATCGGCTCGTACCCGATCACGCCGCAGACGATCATCGTCGAGCGCCTTGCAGACCTCGTTGCGGCCCGCGAGGACGTCGAGTTCACAAACCTCGAGAGCGAGCACTCGATGTTCGGCTACGTCGTCGCCGCTTCGCGCGCGGGCGTCCGCACCTTCACCGCGACGTCGTCGCAGGGCCTCCTCTACGCCCACGAGCAGCTTCACCGTGCCTCGCGCGAGCGCGCGCCGGTCGTCGCCGTCAACATCAACCGCGCGATCTTCGCTCCGTGGAGCCTCGAGGCCGACTTCTCCGACAGCATGAGCCAGCGGGACACCGGGTGGATCCAGCTCTACTGCGCCTCCGCGCAGGAGGTTCTCGACACCGTCCTCTGCGCCTACCGGGTCGCCGAGACCGCGATGTTGCCGGTGCTCGTCAACGCCGAGGGCTTCCTGCTCTCGCATACCGCCGAGGTCGTCGACGTTCCCGAGCAGGAGGTCGTCGACCGCTTCATCCCCGACTTCACTGCTCCGTCGGACTGGCTGCTCGACCCGGACGAGCAACGGGCGTTCTCGGAGCTGCCCGAGCCCAAGGACTATGCGGCGTTCCAGCGCAACGTCTCCGACGCGCTGGACGAGGCGCGGGAGACGATTGACCAGGTCGCGTGGGAGTTCACGAACCATTTCGAGCGCGAGAAGGTCGGCGCGCTCGCCGTCTCGGGCAACCCCGACGCGAGCAAGGCGCTCGTCACCCTCGGGACGATCGGCGAGTCGGCGCTCGAGCTCCTCGACGAGGACGACGACCTGCTGCTCGTGCGCGTGCACGCGTTCCGGCCGTTCCCCGCAGCAGACCTCGAGTCGGTCCTGGGCAACGTCGGCCGGGTCACGGTCGTCGACCGGGCGGCAGCCTTTGGCGCCCTCGGTCCTCTCGGCGCCGACGTCCGCTCGCTCGACCTCGCGCACGCCGCGATCACGGACGTCGTCGCAGGTGTCGGTGGCACCGACGTGACGCCGGCCACGCTGCGCTGGGCGCTCGAGCACGGCGAGCCGGGAGCGACGCCCGTCCACGTCCCCGAGGGAATCGCCTGATGGCCGTGTGGCTCGACGAGGTCGTCTCGGAGGACCGGCTCCTTCATCCCGGCCATGCCGCCTGCGCCGGCTGCGCTCCTGCGATCAACGTCCGCCACGTGCTCGGCGCGCTCGCGGCAGCCACTCCGAGCGCGAGAACGGTGCTCGTGATCCCAGCCTCCTGCTGGACGATCATCACCGGGATCTGGCCCGTGAACGCCTTCGGTGTCTCGGTCTACCTGACGCCGTTCGCCTCCGCCGCGCCAGAGGCGGCAGGGATCAAGGCGGCCCTGCGGCTGCGCGGTCGGGGTGACACGAACGTCGTCGTGTGGGGCGGCGACGGCGCCACCTGCGACATCGGCTTCGCCGGCGTCTCGGCAGCCGCGGAGAGGAACGAGGATTTGATCTACGTCCTCAACGACAACGAGGCGTACATGAACACCGGCGTCCAGAAATCGGGTGCGACGCCGGAAGGCGCGTGGACGACGACCACGCCCTCGGGCGCGCCACGATCGGGTCAGAAGAAGGACATCGCGCGGATCATGGCCGCGCACGGGATCCCGTACGTCGCCACGCTTGCCGCCGGCTCGGTGCCGATGCTGAAGGACTTCCGGGCAAAGGTGACGCGGGCGGCCGAGGTTTCCGGCTTTCGCTTCCTGCACGTCCTCGGCGCCTGTCCGCCCGGTTGGCGCTACCCGACCGATCAGTCCGTGACGCTGACGCAGCTCGCGGTCGAGACACGCTACTTCCCGCTCGTGGAGTGCGACGGCGGGAACTGGCACATCACGTTCCACCCGAAGCGCGACCTGCCCGTCGCCGACTTCCTCACCGCGCAGGGGCGCTTCGCACACCTGACGCCCGAACAGATTGACTCGATCCAGGCGCACGTCGACGAGCGCTGGAATCTGCTCGCCGCGCTCGAGTCGAACTAACCTCACTCCGTGGAGCGCGTGCGGATCGACAAGTGGCTGTGGGCTGCGCGCTTCTTCAAGACGCGCGGGGCGGCAACCGATGCGGTAGTCGGTGGGCACGTGCACGTCAACGGCGAGCGCGTGAAGCCGGCGCGCGACGTAAACGAGGGCGACCGGCTCGAGATTCGGCGCGGGCAGCAGAGGTTCACCGTCGTCGTTACCGGCCTCGCCGAGCGGCGCGGGCCGGCGAGCGCGGCCGCGGAGCTCTACGAAGAGACGCCCGAGTCGATCGCCGCGCGCGAGAAGCACCGCCAGGAACGCCGGCTCGCGAAGCCGCTCGGGGCCGACCTCTCCGAGCGGCCGACCAAGCGCGACCGGCGGCGGCTCGACGCGCTCCGGCGCGGCCAGCGCCGGCCTTGAGCAAGAAGCCACCGACAACGCCCGCCACCGCAGCCGCGCAGAAAGCCGGCATCGCCTTCGACGTCCTCGAGTACGAGCTCGACCCGAGGGCCGAGTCCTTCGGGATCGAGGCGGCCGAGAAGCTCGGCCTCCCGCCGGAGCGCGTCTTCAAGACGCTCGTCGTCGAGGCCGACGGCGAGCACCTCTTCGCGCTCGTCCCCGTCGAGGCCCGGCTCGACACCCGGTCGCTCGGCAAGCGCGTCTCGCTCGCCGACCCGGACGACGCGCACCGGATCACCGGGTACGTCCGCGGGGGCACCTCCTCTTCGGCAGCCGCAAGCAGCTGCCGGTCATCCTCGACGAATCGGCGCTTGCACACGAGACGATCGTGGTCAACGGCGGCCGGCGCGGGCTCCAGCTCGAGCTCTCCCCGCACGATCTGCTTCGCGCCACCGGAGGACGTACGCTCCCACTGACATGACGCTCGAAGAGCTCGATCGCTGGCTCGACGTCTACGGGCGGGCCTGGGAGAACAAGGACGTCGACGGGTTCGTCGACTGCTTCACGCCCGACGCCGACTACTTCTGGGGCCCGTCCTGGGATGAGCCGCTACGCGGCCACGACGCGATTCGCGCCCGTACGGAGCAGGCGGTCTCCGGCTCAGGAGAACGTGAAGTTCGGCCACGAGGTGCTCGCGCTCACGCCCGACGGGCGCGGGATCGCGCGGTGGTGGGTGTCGTTCGACGTCCCAGGCGAGGGGATCGACCTCGAGGGGATCTTCCTCGTCACTCTCGACGAGGCGGGACGCTGCACCGACTTTCGCGAGTGGTGGAACACCCGCTCGCGGCCGGCGTAGCGCCGCCTACTTCGTCGTCGTCACCTTGACCGTCGACGAGAGCGGGCTCTCGTTGCCGACGGCGTCCAGAGCGCTGACCGCATACCGGTACCTCGTCCGGCCTGCGACGGCCGAATCCGTGTAGTTCGTGACCCCGACCGTTGCGATCGCGACGCCCTCGCGGTAGACGCGGTAGGCGGTGACGCCGACGTCGTCGGTGCTCGGCGACCACGAGAGCTTCACGCGGCGCGGGCTGCTCTTGGCCTTGCCGGTCAGGCCGGAGGGCTTCGACGGCGGGGCTGCGTCGTCCGGCGTCGTCACCGGCGCGGAGACAGGGTCGCTGCGGTTGCCGCCGCCGTCGATCGCGACGACCGAGTACGAGTAGGTCGTCGACGGCGCGATCGCGTTGTCCGTGTACGCCGTCGAGGTCGTCGTCCCGAGGACCGTGCCGTCGCGGGAGACCTCGTAGGCCGCGACCATGAGGTCGTCCGTCGCGGCCGGCCAGGTCAGCTCGACCCGTGACGGGCCGCCGAGCCACTGGGCGCTCAGGCTCGCCGGGGCCGCCGGCGGCGAAACGTCGACCGTGACCGGCGCAGTCGCAGCATCGCCCAGGTTCGCCGCCGCGTCGATCGCCCGCACCGAGTACGTGTAGGACTGACTCGCAGCGACGCTCGAATCAGTCCAGTCGGTCGATGAGACGGTCGCGAGCAGCGCGTTGTTCCGGTAGAGGCGGTACGACACCGGGCCACTCGGATCGGAGACCGGGTCCCAGTGCAGCGCGACCGAGAGCGGTGAGGCGACGACCTGGCCGGAGAAGCCGCTGGGGGCCGCCGGCGGCATGAAGTCAGGGTTCGGCAGGCCGCCCTTCAAGGCAGCGCAGTCCACCGACTCCGCGTTCACCGCCGCGATCGCCGATTGGAACGCCGGCAGCGAGTCCTTTGCGGTCAGGTCGGCCCAGTACGCACCCGATTGCCAACCGCTCAGCCGCGGCTCGTCCGCCAGGAGAAAATTGAAGAACGCGGCCACGTTCGGCTGGCAGTACGCGAGCCGGATCGCGTCCAGCACCTGGGTTCCCTGGTCGGGTGCGGGGCTCGTCTCGTCCGGTGCAGGCGAGTCGGGCTCGCCGCCCGCCCAGTCCGGCAGCGTGGCGACGTTCTCCGTGCCCGTGTACCACGACTCCTTGCCCGGATCGAGAGCGGTCTGGAACCCCGCCTCGAGGTACCAGATCGTCCCCGGCGCCGGCTGCGCCGTCCCGTTGAACGCAAGCCACAGGTTGTAGGCGAGCTTGTTCCAGTCGCCCTCGCCGATCGTCTTCGACTGGATGTGCTTCCGCCACGGGCGCTCGTTCACCGCCGCCGCGTAGGGGTGGAAGCCGACCGTGTCCAGCAGGCGCTTCGTCCGGCCGGACGAGCGGAACGCATCCCCGACGCCGCGGATGAACGCGCCCGGCGAGGTCGACCCCGAGTCGTCGTTTCCGGTCGAGGACAGCCCCAACCCGATCACGTTCACGTTGGAGAACGACTTGTGCAGGATGTCCCAGCAGCGCGCGAGCAGCGCCTCGTACAGCGCCGGTGCGTTCGTCTGCGGGTTCCAGAAGAGCCGCTTGTTCGGCTCGTTCCAGATCACGACATCCCGGATCGAGGAGTACCGCGTCAGCGCGGCCTTCACGTAACCGCAGTAGGTGTCGCGCGCCAGGGACGTGAGCGGCGCCTTCGACCCCATATCCGCGTAGACGGCGAGCACGAGCTTCATCCCGCCCGCCGACGAGGTCGCCGTGTCGAGCGACGCGATTGCGCCCGCGTCCGGCGTCGTCTGCCCGGGCTCCCACATCAGCGTCACACGGAAACCCTTCGCACCCAACCCCGCCGCCGGCGCGACGGCGGCCGAGCCGGCGCTCTTCACCAGATCGTCGGTGAAGCCGACGAAGAACGGCGGACCGGCACCGGACGACGACGCGGGTACTCCCGCGAGCACCGCGGCGAAGACGAACACGATCGCAACGATTCGAGCCAGAACCCTCTCCCCGGGTCGGGACCCAGAGAGTAGCTCCGTTACGCCTTCACGTCGTTCGTGCAGGAAATTCGTGCGCTACTCGGCCGATACGAGCTGTTGCGTCTCGGTGTCGATCGCGAACTGCCGGCCGCCCGCCGAGATCAGCAGCTTTCCGCCTTCGAGCGCGAGCGTCGCCTCGCCGAGCGGGTCCTGGTTCCCCTGCCAGGGGATCCCGATGCAGACCGCGCTTCGGTGGGCGGCGTCGAGCGCGTGCACGAACGGGTAGCCGCCGTCCTGGCGGTAGAGCGTGTACACCCAGCGGCCGTCGGCGCTCGCGAGCCGCTTCATCGGGAGCCCGCGCATGATCCAGCCCTGCTGGCTCTTGTCGGCGATCACCCGGGGGAGCAGGTGTCGCGCACGGAGGTCGTAGGCGCGGACGAGGTACTTGAACACGTCGTTCTCGTCGCCGACGTGCTGGATCAGGTACAGCGTCTGCCCGTCCGGCGAGAGCGCATCGAACGAGAAATCGCCCCGCAGCGTGAAGCGGCTGCGCAGGTCGAGCAGGTTCGTGCCGTAGATGCGGAACGACGACCTCGGGCGGAACGGGCTGTTCTTCGCCTGGACCCAGTCGGCGATCACGAGCGTCTTTCCATCGCGGCTGAGGCCGTCGACTGCGCCGCTGAAGGTGACATACGGGATCCCCCACTCCCCGCGCAGGGAGCGCGAGCGGACGACCTTCCCCGTTGCCTTGTCGATTGCCGCCAGCTTCGTCGCGTGCGAACCATGGAGCGTGACGAAGCGGTACTTCTGGGCCGGCGCCGTGATTCCGGCCGGCCCCTGGAGGAGGCCGGGAGACGGGCCTGAGGCGTTGGCTGCCGCGGCGAGCACCAACGCGGGTATGAGTGCGAGTCGGAGCATCATGCCCCTCCTACACCGCAGGTGCTGATCCGGTTCCGTTCCTAGCTCAGCTGCCAGGCGTTGTCGCGCAGGATCGGCGTCGCCGCGCCGTGCTCGTCGAGCCCGTCCACCTCGACCTCGGGGCCGCCGATCATGAAGTCCGTGTGGGCGCGCGAGCGGTTGACGCCCATCGCCTGGAGCTCCTCGTCGCCGGGAAGCGTCTCAGTGCGCAGCGACTTGGGCCAGCCCGTGCCGTAGGCGATGTGCGACGCGGCGTTCTCGTCGAACAGCGTGCTCCAGAAGGTGATGCCGCTCCTGCCGACCAGCGACTTCTCGTCGACGAGCGCGACCTCTCCGAGCAGCGACGCGTTCGCGTCCACCGCCAGCTCACCTCGAACCTCGTCCGCGCCGGTCGAAGCCTTGACCTCGGCGACGCGGCCGTTCTGGAACGTCATCTCCAGGTCACGGACGACGGTGCCGCCGACCAGGACGAGCGGCTGGGTCGCCCGCACCCTCCCCTCTGTCCGGCGGTGGTCCGGGGTGGTGAACACCTCCTCGGTCGGCAGGTTGGGCACGTAGAACTGCCCCCACGAGGTCTCGATCCCTGCCGCCATCCAGTCGGCGGCCGCCAGCAGCCCGACGGTCAGGTCGGTCCCGGGGCCGCGGAAGCGCACCGCGTCGAAGCGGCGCTCGTTCAGCTGGCCGCGCCCGCTCCTTCAGCATCGAGATGTGCGCCTTCCAGGCGGCGACCGGGTCGTCCTCGCTCAGGCGCACCGTCCCGCGCACGGCGTCCCACAGCCGCGCGAGGTCTGGCTCGCCGAAGACCTGCTCGGCCCAACCCGGCGTCGGGAAGGCGACGATCGTCCAGGGGGCCCGCCCGTGGTCGAACGTCGACCAGATCGCCCGCCGCAGGTCGGGCATCAGCGATTTCGCGACCCGGGCGGGGTCGAGTCCGGCGAAGAGGTTCGGCTCGGGTTCGCCGACCGTGTTGATCATCGCCGTCCGACGCTCCGCCTCCTCCTCCACGCGCTGGAGCATCCACGGCGGTGTCCAGCCGACGACGTCGTCCGGCGCGTGCGCGGCCTTCTCACGGCGTAGGTGCAGGTCGACGTAGTGGCTGTCCACGCGCCTCGCCCCCTCGGCGTACGCGACCCGGGCGATCGCCCGGACGAGCGGCGCGTGCTCGACGTAGCAGAGCACGGTCACGTCCTGGCCGGGCTCGAGGTTGACGCCGACGCGGACCGCGAGCCGCGCGTACTCCTCGAGCTCTTCGGCGCGCCCGCCCCAGAAAGCGTCGGTGTCCACGGCCCGACGCTACCACCGTAGAATCGCCCGATGGCGAGCAGCTCAGCGGCCGTGACCGCACGGGAGCAGATGAGCTGGCAGGAGCTCGGCAGCGGAGCGCGTTCGCTCGCGGAGCAGATCGTCGCGGACGGCTACCGGCCGGACATCATCCTCGGCATCGCCCGCGGCGGGCTGCTGGTCGCCGGCGCGCTCTCCTATGCGCTCGACGTCAAGAACAGCTTCACGATGAACGTCGAGTTCTACACCGGGATCGACGAGCGGCTGCCCGTGCCGATGCTGCTGCCGCCGGTGCCCGAGCTCGTCGACCTCCACGACGCCCGGATGCTGATCGCCGACGACGTCGCCGACACCGGCCAGACTCTCGCGCTCGTCAAGGGCTTCTGCGCCGGCCAGGTCGGCGAGGTGCGCGTGGCCGTGCTCTACGAGAAGCCGAAGTCGATCGTGGACTGCGAGTACGTCTGGAAGCGCACCGAGCTCTGGATCGACTTCCCGTGGTCGATCGAGCCGCCCGTCAGCGGCTGAGCAGCCCGAGCACCTCGCCGGGCTCCGCGTGCCGGCCGAGCGCCTGCTTCGAAAAGACCACCTCGCCGTCCGCGATCACGTCGAACTGGCTGTTCTCACCCTCGTGGATCGTCGCCTCGTGGCCGTTCGCGTTCAACTCGGCCGCGAGACTCGCGGCCCGTTCGTCGTAGCTGCTTCAGACCGGGCAGTAGTAGATCTCGACCTTCACGACTCGACTCTAGACATTCCGGGTCGAGCTGCGCGCGGCGAGCTCCGCGACCGCCGTCACCGTCCGCCAGTTCCGCAGGGTCGCGCGGACCCCGAGCCTCCGCTCGAGGAACGCGTTGTTCAGCCTCGACTGCCCGTAGCCGCCCGGGAGATGCAGGTACACCTCTTTTCCCTTGACCGCGATCCGGTCCGGGCCGTGGTCGGCCTCGACGAGTTCGCGCACGGCCGCACGTTTCGGCGCCGACGCGAGGAAGCTGACGTACAGGCCCGTTGGATCGAACGGCCTGGCCTGCGCGACGCTCGCCAGCTGAGCTGCCGAGCGCACCACCACCGTGATCTCCAGGCCGAACTCGCGCTCGATCGCCTGCTCGAGCGCCGTCTCGAGCCCGGCTGCACCGCTTCGATGCCCGAACACCACGTTCCCGCTCTGTACGTAAGCTTCGCACGTCCTTGCCGCCGAGCCCCTCGACCAGCGCCCGCAGGTCGGCCATCGCCACCCGGTTGCGCGCGCCGAGGTTGACCGCGCGGAGAAGCGCCGCGTACGTCGCCACTCGCGCCGATGCTACGCCTACTGCCCAGGATGGATGCGCCAGACCTGCGCACCCTGGAACATGGAGGCCCAGACGTCGCCCTCCGCGCCGGCGACGACTGCCGGGTCCTCCCCGGTCTGAATCGTCTCGACGACCTTGCCGGTCGTGCCGTCGATCCGGGAGATCGTGTTGCCGAGGTCGTTCGGCACCCAGACGTCGCCGCCGATCACGTCGAGGTTGACCGGGCTGATCCCGACCTGCACGGTCGAGACCGCGCGGCGGCGCACGGCGTCGATCCGCGTCACCGTGCCGTCGGTCGTGTTCGACACCCAGACGTCGTTGCCGTTCGTCGCGATCCAGGACGAGCCCTGGCCGCCGGAGCGCACGCGCGCGAGCCGGTACGTGCGCGGGTCGAGACGGAAGACCGAGGTGCCGTGGTCGTCGCCGACCCAGATCGCGCCCGCGGCGTAGCCGATCCCCGCCGGCGCGACGCCGAGCGGGAACCGCACCGTCTTGACGACCCTGTTCGTGCGAACGCTGATCCGCTGGACGGTGCCGCCGTTTCGGTTCGTCACCCAGATCGGCGCC
Organism: uncultured Actinomycetes bacterium; assembly: GCA_963779025.1. Classification (GTDB taxonomy): domain Bacteria; phylum Actinomycetota; class Thermoleophilia; order Gaiellales; family Gaiellaceae; genus DATBLE01. The sequence goes on along the minus strand of CAVZWR010000018.1, from coordinate 126,578 downwards.
GAGTGCATAGGTGAGGTCGTAGGTCGTGCGGCCGACCGGGATCGAGGCGATCTTCGCCGCCGTCGCCGGGTTGAAGCGGTCGACGCGGCCGGACTGCGTCACCACCCAGATCGAGCCCGACGCGTACTTGAGCTCGCAGGGCGTGCGGTCGGTCGGGACGCTCTTGACGACCGCGTTCGTCGCCGGGTCGATCTTCACCAGGCGCGCATTCGACGCCTCCGTCACCCAGACCGCGCCCGGGGAGCCGGCGACGCCACACGGCGTCCCCGGTACGGCGACCTTCGCCACGACCGTGCTTCCCCCCGCCGCGGCAACGGCGAGGGGAAGCGTCGCAAGGAGGGAGACCAACCTCACTTCGAGCGCCACGCTAGGCGGCTACGATCCGCTGCCGCAACTCCTTCGCCGAAGAGAGGATCAGACCGATTTCCATCCGCATTCGGGTACCGGAGTCGCCGAACGGCCTCGTCCACGTCGCCCCCGCCCCGCTGGTGGAAGCGGTGCTCAGCCTGCACGTGCTGCTGCACCCGAAGGAGCATCCGCTCCAGCATCCGTGGATCAGGCGGATGCGGAGCCTCTCGCCGGCGCTGAAGCGCGAGATCAAGGCGTTCTGGTTTCTCTACTCGGAGATCACGTGCGACTTCATGCTTCCGCCGCGAGCCGACGCGCCGCAGTCGTTCGAGGAGGCGTTGGCCGCGTTCGAAGCGCTGCCGCCCGAGCGGGCCCAGTACGAGCTCGCGCGGCCGACGTACTTCTACTTCGAGGAGGACGCCGGGCCGGAGAGCCTCGAGCGGGAAGACGTGCGGGCGCAGGTCGAGTACCGGATGGGCGCGGAGCTCGCACGGCAGCTGTTCGACGACCCGGCTGCCGTGCAGGCAAGGGTGGTCGAGATGCTCGCCGCCTACTGGGAGGAGTCGTTCGCAGAGGAATGGTCGCGCCTCGAGCCGTTGCTCGCCGAGGAGGTCGAGCGCGCGCGGGGCCGGGACCCGATCGAGCTGCTCGGCGAGGTCCGCGCGGAGCTGAAGGTCGATCCGGACGAGCGGCTCCTGCTGCGGCGCTCGCTCCATCACCACGAGGTCGAGGTCACGCCGGACAACCCGCTGCGGCTGATCCCCAGCGTCTACGTCTGGCCGCACGTGCGGGTCAACTGCGACGCGCCGTGGCCGCTCGCCGTGCTCTACCCGCCGGCGACGATGGGCAGCGGCCTCGCCGGCCAGCCGGCCCCGGACGAGCTCGTGCGGGCGCTGCGCGCGGCCGCCGACCCCACGCGGCTACGCATCCTCCAGCTCGTCGCCGAGCAGCCGCGCTCGACCGAGGAGCTGGCCCCGCTGGTCGGGCTGAGCGAGTCGGGCCTGTCCAAGCACCTCCGCTCGCTCACCGAGGCGGGGCTCCTCTCCACGAAGCGCGACGGCTACTACGTGCTCTACCGCCTCGAGCGCGAGCGTCTCGAGGCGCTCGGGCCCGAGCTCAGCGGGTACGTCGGCTAGCCGCGCGCGTCGAAGCGGCGCGCAACCTCCGGCCAGTTGACGACGTTCCACCAGGCGGCCAGATAGTCCGGGCGCCGGTTCTGGTAGTTCAGGTAGTAGGCGTGCTCCCAGACGTCGATGCCGAGCAGCGGCACGTCGCTCTGGAGGATCGGGCTGTCCTGGTTCGCCGTCGAGTAGACGGCGAGCGCGGTGCCGTCCCAGACGAGCCAGCGTCCAGCCGCTGCCGAAGCGCTTCACGCCGCCGTCGTTGATCGCGTCCTTGAGCTGCTGGACGCCGCCGAACGTCGTCGTCGATCGCCGCGGCCAGGTCGCCCTCGGGCTCGCCGCCGCCGTCCGGGCTCATGATCTCCCAGAACAGCGAGTGGTTCGCGTGGCCGCCGGCGTTGTTGCGGACGGCGGTGCGGATGTCCTCGGGCAGGATCTCGAGCGAGGCGAGGATGTCCTCGACCGAGCGGTCGGCCCACTCGGTGCCGTCGAGCGCCTTGTTCGCGTTGTCGACGTAGGCCTGGTGGTGCTTGCCGTGGTGGATCTCCATCGTGCGCGCGTCGATGTGCGGCTCGAGCGCGGCGTGGTCGTAAGGCAGGTCGGGAAGCTGGAAAGGCATCTCGTTGTCTCCTCCTCGAGTTGGACCCCGTAGCGATTATGCAGCGTATGGAGGTGGTGCTCGGCTGCGGCAACTTCGGCGGCATCGGCTCCGCCCCGGCGTTCTTCGGGCGGGGCGAGAGCCGCGAGGAGGCCTTCGCGATCATGGACGCGGCGTGGGAGCTCGGCCTCCGCTGGTTCGACACCGCCGACGCCTACGGCGGCGGCCGCAGCGAGCAGTGGATCGGCGACTGGATGCGGGCGACCGGCAACCGGCCCCGCATCACGTCCAAGACCTTCAACGCGATGGAGGACGGCGCCGACTTCGGCCTCGCGCGCGACCGGGTGCTGCGCCAGGTGGAGACGAGCCTCGAGCGGCTCGGCATCGACCGGATCGACGTCTACCTGACGCACGAGCCGGATCCGGACACGCCGGTCGAGGAGACCCACGCGACGTTCCAGGCGCTGCTCGAGCGCGGGACGATCGGCACCTGGGGCATCAGCAACGTCGGCGCGGCCGACCTCCGCGAGTGGCTCGAGCTCGGCACGCCGTCGCTCGTCCAGAACTCGTACTCGCTGCTCGACCGCGGCGACGAGGCTGAGGTGATCCCGCTCTGCGCCGAGCACGGGATCGCCTACCAGGCGTTCAGCCCGCTCGCCGGCGGCTGGCTGACCGGGAAGTACCGGCGCGGCGAGGAGGCGCCGGCCGGCTCCCGGATGACCATGCGGCCGGAGCCGTACCGCCACCTGGAGACGGACAGCGTCTTCGACGCCCTGGAGGGACTGGAGCGCGGGGCGGCGGCAGCGCGGCGTGAGCACGGCGGGGCTCGCCGCTCGCCTGGGCGCTCGGCGGGACGTCCTCGGTCGTCGTCGGGCCGCGGCGGCCGGAGCACCTCGAGCCGGTGCGCGAGGCGTTGGCCCTTTCGCTTTCGGCGGCAGAGCGCGAGGAAGTAGGCTCGGCCTTCCCATGCTGATCCTCACCGGCGAAGAGGTCGTGCAGCTCCTCGACATGCCCGGCTGCATGGCCGCGATGGAGGAGACGCTCGTCGCGCTTGCCGGCGGCCAGTTCCACCTGCCCCTCCGCCCGGTCGTGCGGCCGCCCGGGGAGTCGCACCTGCTCGGACTGATGCCGACGTTCCGCTCGGGCGACCGCCCGTTGTACGCGTTGAAGACCGTCGTCGTCGTTCCGGACAACGCCGCGCGCGGGCTCGACCCGCACCAGGGCACGGTCACGCTCTACGACGGCATCACCGGCGAGGTCGTCGCGGTGATGAACGCGAGCCCGATCACGGCGATCCGCACCGCCGCGGTCTCCGGGGTGGCGACGAAGGCGCTGGCCCGCGAGGACGCCCGCGTGCTGGCGATCGTCGGCGCCGGCCATCAGGCCTACCCGCACGTGGAGGCGATGCTGGAGGCCCGCCCGTTCGACGAGATCCGGGTCGCGTCCCGCACACGCGAGAACGCGGAGCGGCTTGCCGACAAGTGGCCCGCGGCCCATGCCGTGGACTCGAACGAGGAGGCCGTGCGCGGCGCCGACGTGATCTGCACCGTCACGCAGTCCGCGGAGCCCGTGCTCAGCTTCGAGTGGCTGCAGCCCGGGCGCACATCAACGCCGTCGGTGTCCTGCTTCCCGCACACGCGCGAGCTCGACAGCGAGACGGTCGCGCGCTCGTCGTTCTTCACCGACCGGCGCGAGTCGTGCGAGAAGGAGGCAGGCGACTACATCCTCGCGCTGAAGGAGGGCGCGATCTCGGACGGGCACATCAAGGCGGAGCTCGGCGAGGTGCTCGCCGGCACGGCGCAGGGGCGAACCTCCGCGGACGAGATCACCGTCTTCGAGTCGCTCGGCCTCGCGGTCGAGGACCTCGCGTCCGCCGAGTATCTCGTCCACCGGGCCGAGGCCGAGGGCGTCGGCACGACAGTCGACTTTTGATCCCGCTCGCCGAGATCGAGGCCGCGCGCGACCGGATCGCGGGGGCGGCGGTGCGGACGCCGCTGGTGCGGCTGCCCGACACCGACATCTGGCTGAAGCTGGAGAACCTGCAGCCGGTGTCGTCGTTCAAGATCCGCGCGGCGACGAACGCGATCCGAGCCGCCTCCCCGGACGAGCTGAAAGGCGGCGTCGTCACCGCGAGCGCCGGGAACATGGCGCAGGGCGTGGCGTGGGCGGCGCGGGAGGCCGGCGTGCCGGCGACGATCATCTGCCCCGACGGCGCTCCGCAGACGAAGCTCGACCGGATCGAGCGCCTCGGCGGCCGCGTGATCCAGGTGCCGTGGGAGCAGTGGTGGCAGACGATCGTCGATGCGCGCTTCGAGGGCGTCGACGGGCTCTTCGTTCACCCGGTCCAGGACGAGCGCGTGATGGCGGGAAACGGGACGATCGGGCTGGAGCTCGTCGAGGACCTCCCCGACCTGGACACCGTGCTCGTGCCCTACGGCGGCGGCGGGCTCTCGGTCGGGATCGCCAGCGCGGTCAAGCAGCTCCGGCCGGGCGTGAAGGTGTACGCCGTGGATCCGGAGAACGGCCCGTCGGCCAGCGCCGCGTTCGCGGCCGGCAAGCCGACGGCCGTGGAGCACACGAAGTCGTTCGTCGACGGGTCGGGCGGCGTCGGCGTGCTCGACGGAATGTGGCCGTACGTGAGCGAGGCGCTCGACGGCGCGTTCGTCGTCTCGATCGAGGAGACGGCCGCTGCGCTGCGGTTGATGGCCGAGCGGGTGCGCGTGATCGCCGAGGGCGCGGGCGCGCTTGCCCCGGCCGCTGCCCTCGCCGGCCGGGGGGACGGCGGCAAGACCGTCGCAATCGTCTCCGGCGGGAACATCGACTTCTCCGTGCTGACGCGGATCCTCGCGGGCGAGACGCCGCACGTAGGATTGGCTCGTGCTCCAGGTCGGTGACCGCTTCCCGGTGGAACGCCTCTCGGTGCAGCCCGACGGGCCGGCCGTCGTCTACTTCTACCCGGCGGCGATGACGCCCGGATGCACGATGGAGTCGAAGCGTTTCAGCGATCTGTACGACCGCTTTCGAGACGCCGGGTACGAGGTGATCGGCGTCAGCACCGACGCCGGCGAGAAGAACGACGAGTTCCGCGCGACGTGCGACCTCGCGTTTCCGCTCGTCTCGGACGAGGACGCCACGTTGACGAGCGATCTCGGTGTTCTCAAGGACTACGGCGAGTACGGCTGGCTCGCGCAGCGCGTGACGTTCCTGCTCGACGCAGACGGCGTCGTCCAGCAGGTGTGGGACGTGACGGACGCGGAGGCGCACCCCGACGAGGTGCTGGCCGCCGTCACGTGAGCGTCGAGACCGTCCGCAGCTCCTACGAGGCCTTCAACCGGGAGGATCTCGACGCCGCGCTCGCGATGATGGACGACGACATCGAGTGGCACCAGGCACAGGGCCTTCCGCACGGCGGCGTCTACCACGGCATGGCATCCGTCCGCGCGGCGATCTTCGACCCGCTCGGCGAGAGCTGGTGGGACGACTTCCGCGCCGACCCCGAGGAGGTGATCGGCATGGGCGACGACGTGGTCGTCCTCGGCCGCTACACCGCGGTCGGGAAGCAGACCGGACTGCCGCTCGACATCCCCTTCGCCCACGTCTGGCGCTTCCGCGACGGCCGCGCCGTCCGCTTCCACCAGTTCACCGACACCCGCGGCTGGGTGGAGGCGCTCGGGCAATGAGCGAGCACCTCGAGCAGCGCGTGCTCAGGTTTGCGCTCCCGGGAGCTCGGAGGAGCGCGCGACCGGGGAGCGGCAGGAAGTGCTCTACGTCGCCGCGGGCGAAGGGACGCTGCATCTCGGCGCCGAGACTCACAAGCTCGCACCCGACACCGGTGCGTTCCTCGTTCCGGGCGACGAGTACGTCGTCGAAAATCCCGGACCGGGCGAGCTCCTGCTCGTCTCCGTCGCGGCGCCGTGCGCCGGCGAGGAGCGCTCGCAGGTCACCGTCCGCTATGCCGACCGCGAGAGCCTGCCCGCGACGCCGAACCGCGAGTTCCGCTTCCTCGTCAACGAGGATCTCGGCTGCCTCGACGTCACCCAGTTCGTCGGCACGATCCCGCCGGGCCGCGCGCCGCTGCACAGCCACCACTACGACGAGGTCGTCTACGTCGTCGAGGGCGAGGGCGTCCTCCACCTGGCGGGCAAGGACACGCCGATCGGCCCCGGCTCGTGCATCTACCTGCCCCCGCTCCAGGAGCACTGCCTGGAGAACACCGGGCCGACGCCGATGCGCGTCCTCGGCGTCTTCCATCCGTCCGGGAGTCCCGCCAACAAAGCGTACGAGGCTAACGAATAGCCTGCACTTGGCGTCCTAGTCTGCACCGAATACGATCCTCCGAACCCCCACTGCAAGGAGACCAAATGCGGAGACTCAAGTTCATTCTGCCGTTCGCGGCAGCGGCGCTGACGCTTGCAATTGTCACCGCCGCCTCGGCGCGTCCGGCACATCAAGCCGCGGCTGCGAAGTCGCAGGCGGTCAGCTGCCACGGCAAGCTGAAGATCGCCATGGTCACACCGCTCACAGGCGGCGCCGGATTCCTCGGCAACGAGCAGCTCAGCTGGGCGAAGTACGCCGTCAAGACCCTGCCGCGGAAGTACGGCTTCAACATCTCGCTCGTCTCGGGCGACACGCCCGTCGAGGCGGGCCCGGCACCTGCACAGGCTTTGGCGCAGAAGTATGTCGCCGACCCGAGCGTGATCGCGATTCTCGGGCCCTCGACGTCCGGCGCGGTCGCCGCGTCCAGCGCCGCACTACTTCGCGGCCGGGCTCGTGCATGTCTCCGAGTCCGCCACTCGCACGTCGCTGACCAAGTCGGTCGGTGGAGCGCGGAGAGAGGCCACGGCCGGCTTCTTCCGGGTGGTTGCCGATGACGGCCTCCAGGGCCCGAACGACGCCAACTACATGATCAACAAGCTGCACGCGAAGAAGGTCGCGATCTTCGACTTCCAGGAGCCGTACTCGCAGGGCATCGCGGCGCGACAGCCGAGGCCGCGCTGAAGGCGAAGGGCGTCGCGACGTCGCGCCTTTCGGCTCCGAATACGACGACCGACTACTCGTCGTATGTGTCCCGCATCTCGGGCGACACCGACGTCGTCTTCGTCCCGACCCAGAAGCCCGGCGACGCGCAGACGATCGCCGAGCAGCTCGCCGAGCAGGGCAAGAAGGCGAAGGTCTTCGGCACCGACGGCTCGAACAACCCGGCGCAGTTCAAGTTCCCGGGCTCGTATGTCTCCAACTTCGCGGCGCCGATCAGCCTCTTCCCTTACAACAAGCCGATCATCGCCGGCTGGAAGAGGGACAACCCCGGCAAGACGGTCGGCTCGTTCGGCCCGCCGACCTACGGCGCGGTGCAGGTGATCCTCGAGGGCCTGAAGGCTGCCTGCGCGAAGTACCACAACACGCTCCCGAGCCGGCGCGTGCTGATCAACATTGTCAAGCACGTGAGGATCTCGCAGTGGATCCTCGGCGGCAACTTCCGCTTCTCGACGAAAACGAACGACCCGTTCAACGGGCAGTTCTACATTTTCCAGATCCAGTCGAACGGCACCTACAAGCTCGTCCAGTAGGAATCGACGAACCGGAGTGAGTGTGGCCCGGCCTCGGCCGGGCCACATTCGTTCTGAGAGGATCGGCGGGTGGACACCCAGAAGTTCATCCAGCTGACGATCGACGCGTTGACGCTCGGCAGCGTCTACGCGCTGATCGCGCTCGGATACACGCTCGTCTACGGCGTCCTCAAGCTGCTCAACTTCGCGCACGGAGACGTCTTCATGGTCGGGCACCTACATCGGCTTCGGCGTGCTCCAGGCGCTCGGCGGCCCCTCCAACCCTGTCGTGCCGACCTGGGCGCTCCTGATCATGATGATGCTCGCCGCGATGGCCGGCTGCGCAGTCCTCGGCGTGGCGATCGAACGCTTCGCGTACCGGCCCCTGCGGGACGCGCCGCGAATCGCGCCGCTGATCAGCGCGCTCGGAGTCTCGTTCTTTCTCGCGTACTCGATGCAGCTGCTGTTCGGGGCGCAGCAGCGGAACTACGAGACCGTTCTCGCTCTCGGGCGGCGCGCTGTACTTCAAGGGCTTCCACGTCGGCGGCGTCCGCGTGCCGCTGATCCGGGACATCGTGATCGTCTCGGCGTTCGTCCTGATGGGGGCCCTCTGGTTCCTCGTCAACAAGACGAGGACGGGGAAGGCGATGCGGGCGACGTCGTTCGACCGCGAGGCCGCGGCGATGATGGGGATCGACATCGACCGCGTGATCGTGTTCACGTTCATCCTCGGCTCGGCGCTCGCCGGCGCTGCGGGCGTGCTGTTCGCGATTCGCGTCCCCACGCAGGTCTCGCTCGGCTTCCTCGCCGGGCTGAAGGGGTTCACCGCCGCGGTGATCGGTGGGATCGGCTCGGTGCCGGGCGCAATGGCCGGTGGATTGATCCTCGGCGCTGCCGAGAGCTACGCGGCCGGCTACATACCGGGGCAGGCCGGAACGCGATGGACCGACCTGATCATCTTTTCGATCCTGATCCTGTTCATGATCTTCCGACCGCAGGGCCTCTTCGGCCGGGCGGACATCAGGAAGGTGTGAGGACGCCTTGAGCGACTCGACACCAGAGCTGCCTCCCGGCCCCGACGCGCCGGTGACCATGCCGGCGATCGGCCACGACGAGTGGGTCGCCCGCCACCTCGACCGGCGCCTCCCGCCGCGTCTCGGACCCGTCGAGGCGCGACTCCGCGCAGTGCCGTGGTGGGCATGGCTCGTGCTCTTCACCGCCGCGATCTCGCTGATGCCGCTCTTCTCCAGCAGCGGCTACGTCCGGCGCATCGGCTTCGACACGGTGCTCTACATGCTGCTCGCCCTCGGGCTGAACGTCGTCGTCGGCTGGGGCGGGCTCCTCGACCTCGGCTACGTCGCGTTCTACGGATTCGGCGCGTACGCGTACGCCCTGATGGATTCCGGGCAGTTCGACGTCCACGTGCCGACGATCGCGGCGATGCCGGCGATCGTGATCGCCGGCGCCGCAGTCGGCCTCTTGCTCGGTCTTCCGTCACGACGACTGTCCGGCGACTACCTGGCAATCGTGACGCTGTTCTTCCTCCAGCTCTTCCAGACCCTGGCGACGAACGGCGACCAGGTCCTGGGCACGAACATCACCGGCGGCGCGAACGGGATCCTCCAGGTCGATCCGCTGAGCTTCTTCGGCCACGCGCTCCGAACGCAGCACCAGGGAATCTTCGCCGTCTCCTACTACTACGTCGCGATCACGTTCTTCGTGGTCGTCTTCATCGTGCTCCGCTTCGCGAACCACTCCCGGACGGGCCGGGCGTGGCGTTCGCAGCGAGAGGACGCCCTCGCCGCCGAGGTCATGGGGATGCCCGTCAACTGGCTGAAGCTGATGAGCTTCGCCTGCGGCGCTGCCGTCGCTGCACTCACCGGAGGCCTCTACGCCTCGCTCGCGGGCAGCGTGTTCCCGCTCAGCTTCTACTTCGTCCTGCTGATCACCGTCTACACGATGGTCATCCTGGGCGGCCAGGGCAGTCAGGCGGGCGTCGTGCTCGGGGCGATCATCATCAGCGTCCTGCTCGAGCTCCTCCGCGACGCGGGTCACGCCCGCGCGCTGTTCTACATCGGTGTGGCAGGCGGTCTCCTGATCGCGTTCAGGCTCACGGTCAAGCTGGCTGTGGTCGCGGTCGGGACCATCGCATTCGGCTTCGCCGCGCACGCAATCGCCAAGGCGATCGACCCTTCCTGGGTCTCGGGCTCGGCCGGAGGGTGGACGTCCGACTGGGTGATCATCCCCGAGCACCTGGCCTCGTGGATCCCGCCCGTCAGCTACATCGCGCTGATCACGGCTGCCCTCGGGCTGACCCTGGTCCGCGGCTGGCTCCGGGCGATCCTGCTGATCCCCGTCCTCTACCTGGCCGCGTTCGTCTGGGAGAACGTGATGCTCGTGAAGCCGGAGCCCACCAGATACATCATCCTGGGCGTGATCCTGATCGCGCTGATGATCGTCCGTCCGAACGGGCTGCTCGGCGAGCGCCGAGTAGAGATCGTCTGATGGCGCTGCTCGAGCTCGAGAACGTCTCGCTGTCCTTCGGCGGCCTCCGGGTCGTCTCGGACCTCGACCTCGACGTTCAGCACGGGGAGATCGTCAGCCTGATCGGCCCGAACGGCGCGGGGAAGACGACCCTCTTCAACCTGATCACGGGCATCTACGAGCCGGACGAGGGCGAGATCAGGCTCGACGGGGAGAACATCGCCGGCCTCCCGCCGCACGTGATCAACCAGCGCGGCGTCGCGCGCACGTTCCAGACGCTGCGGCTCTTCCTGAACATGTCCGTCAAGGACAACGTGATGGCGGCCGCCTACGGCAAGACCCGTGCAGGCATCTTCCGCGCGATGCTGCGCACGCCGGGGATGCGCCGCGAAGAGAAGGAGATCGAGCGGCTCGCCGAGGAGCGGCTCGGGTTCTTCGGCGAGCGGCTGATGGGCTACAGGTGGAACCAGCCGGCGTACTCGCTCTCCTACGCGAACCGGCGGCGCCTCGAGATCGCCCGGGCGACTGCGACCGGCCCGCGCATCCTGCTGCTCGACGAGCCGGCTGCGGGGATGAACCCTTCCGAGACGCACGAGATCACCCAGTTGATCGCCAAGCTCCGTGAGGAGGGCGGCTACACGATCCTCCTGATCGAGCACGACATGCACGTCGTCGAGGGCATCTCCGACCGCGTCGTCGCGCTCGACCACGGCGTCAAGATCGCCGAGGGGTCGTTCGAGGCGGTCGCGACCGACCCGAAGGTGATCGAGGCCTACCTCGGCCTGGGAGCGGCGGCGCAAAAGTGAGCGTAGGCTTGACGGAGCTCACCAAGGAGCGGAGGTGCCGGCTTCGCCGGCGCCGGAGCGGGGCATGAGCGAGAACGGCGACGCCGCGCTGCTGGAGCTCGAGGGGATCAACACCTACTACGGGCTGATCCACATCCTCCAGGACCTGAACGTCGTCGTCCGCGAGGGCGAGCTCGTCTGCCTGCTCGGCGGCAACGCGTCCGGGAAGTCGACGACGCTGAAGACGATCCTCGGGATCGTCCGGCCGCGGACGGGACGGGTGCTGCTCGACGGCGAGGACGTGACGAAGCGGGCGACCTCCTACCGGATCGGCCGGGGGATCGCGATCGTCCCCGAGAACCGCAGGCTGTTCGCTCCGATGACGGTGCTCGAGAACCTGGAGATGGGCGCGTACCTGCGGGGGGCCCCCGACAAGGAGGACTTCGAGCGCGTCTACACGCTGTTCCCGCTGCTGTACGAGCGGCGGGCGCAGCTCGCCGGGACGCTCTCCGGCGGCGAGCAGCAGATGGTCGCGATGGCGCGCGCGCTGATGTCCCGGCCGAAGCTGATGCTGATGGACGAGCCGTCGATGGGCCTCGCCCCGGTCCTCGTCGAGAAGAACTTCGAGATCATCAAGGAGGTGCACGAGAGCGGCGTCGCGATCCTCGTCGTCGAGCAGAACGCGAACGTCTCGCTCTCGATCGCCGACCGCGGCTACGTGCTCTCGACCGGGCGGCTCGTGCTGGAGGGCAAGGCGGCGGATCTTCTGCAAGATGAAGGCTTGCGGAAGGCATACCTTGGCCGTTGAGACCGAGCGGCTCGGCGCGGCGATCCGCTCCGAGTTCCCGATCCTCGCGCATACGACGTACCTGAACTCCTGCTCACAGGGAGCGCTCTCGCACCGCGTCAAGGAGGCGATGGAGGGCTGGCTCGCCGGCTGGGACGAGAACGGGGCGGAGTGGGAGCACTGGGTCGAGCGCGCCGAGGCCGCGCGCGGCGCTTTCGCACGGCTGCTGCATGCCGAGCCGTCGGAGCTCGCCGTGACCACCTCGGTCACCCAGGGCGTCAGCGGGATCGTGTCCGCGCTCGACCTCGAGGCTCGCCCGAAGATCGTGATCAGCGAGTACGAGTTCCCGACCATCGGGCAGATCGCGCACGCACAGGAGCTTCGGGGGGCCGAGGTCGTGCACGTCACGCCCGCCGAGGACGGCTCGATCCCGCCCGAGCGCTTCGCCGAGGCCGTCGACGAGCGGACGGCGCTCGTCTGCTGCACGACCGTCTCCTACCGCACAGGGCATCGTCACGACGTCGCCGAGATCGCGCGCATCGCCCACGAGGCGGGCGCGCTCTGCCTCGCCGACTCGTACCAGGCGATCGGGGCGATCGACTTCGATGCGCACGCGCTCGGCGCCGACTTCGTCACCGGCGGCACGGTCAAGTACCTGCTGGGCACCTCCGGCCTCGGCTTTCTCTACGTCCGCGCAGGGCTGCTCCCGAAGCTGCTGCCGAGCCAGACCGGCTGGTTCGCCGACGAGGACATCTTCCGGATGGACATCTCCGACTACTCGCCCGCCGCCGACGCGCGCCGCTTCGACGCCGGGACGCCGCCCGTGCCGAACATCTACGCCGGTGTCGCCGGCATGTCGATCATCGAGGAGGCCGGCACGGCCGCGATCGAGGAGCACATCGGCGGCCTGGCCACGCGGCTGATCGGGGGACTCGAGGACATCGGCGCGGTCGTCCCGACGCCGCGCGATCCCGCCCGCCGCGGCCCACTCGTGACCGTCCGCTCGACGGATGTGCGTCGCCTCGTCGACCGACTCGCGGCGGAGAAGATCGTCTGCTCGGAGCGCGACTCGAACCTCCGCATCGCGCTCCACCTCTACAACGTCGAGGAGGACGTCGACCGGCTCCTCGACGCGCTGCGCGAGAACCGCTCGCTGCTCGCGTAATAGGATCGTCCCGATGCTGCTTCGCGAGCTCGACTACGCGCGGCCGGGGTCGGTCGAGGACGCTGTCAAGCTCCTCGCCGCCCGCGAGGACGCGCGCGCGCTGGCCGGCGGTCAGAGCCTCGTGAACGTGATGAAGACGCGGGTCGCCGCGCCCGAGCTCGTCGTCGACCTGAACGGGATCGACGCCTTGCGCGGGGTCGAGGACGAAGGCGGCGCGCTCGCGATCGGCGCGATGACGACCTACGCCGAGATCGTCTCCTCGCCCGAGGTCGCGAACGCGCGGCCGATCCTGGCCGAGGTCGCCCGGACGATCGCCGATGTCCAGGTCAGAAACCGCGGGACGATCGGCGGCAACGTCTGCTCGAACGACCCGACGAACCACTTCCCGCCGCTGCTCTCCGCGCTCGGGGCCGAGTTCACGATCCTCGGCGCCGGCGGCGAGCGCACGGTTGGCGCCGACGAGTTCTTCGAGGGCGTGTTCCAGACCGCGGTCCACCCCGGTGAGCTGCTCACCACGGTGCGCATCCCTGCGAAGGGCGACGCCCGCGACGGCTGGGCAAGCGCCACGCTCGGCGCGGAAGGCACCGGGATAGTCAGCGTCGCCGCATGCGTCTCGGGCGGCAGCGCGCGGCTCGCGATCGGCTGCGTCGCCGCGACGCCGGTCGTCGTCACCGCGAGCGCCGACGAGACCGCGGTCAAGGACGCCGTCCGCGCCGCCGACCTGGATCCGCCCGCCGACGTCCACGCCTCCGCCGACTACCGCCGTCACCTCGCCGAGGTGCTGGCCGCCCGCGCCGTGAGGGACGCTGCGTGAGCGACCACACGATCGCGGTCACCGTCAACGGCGAGCGCTACGAGCGCGAGATCGAGGCGCGGAAGCTCCTCGTCCACTTCATCCGCGACGACCTCGATCTGACCGGCACGCACGTCGGCTGCGACACCGGGAACTGCGGCGCCTGCACCGTGCTCCTGGACGGCGTCGCGGTGAAGAGCTGCATGCTGCTCGCCCCTCAGGCCGACGGCGCCGAGATCACGACCGTCGAGGGCCTCGCACCCGAGGACGGCGAGTTGACCCCGCTCCAGAAGGCGTTCTCCGAGCACCACGGCCTTCAGTGCGGCTACTGCACCCCGGGGATGCTGATCAGCGCCTCCTATCTGCTGTCGCACACGCCGAAGCCGAGCGACGACGAGATCCGTCACGCGATCCAGGGGAACATCTGCCGCTGCACCGGCTACGTCAACATCGTCAAGTCGATCAGGGCGGCATCGGGACAATGAGCGAGACGACTACCGCCCCCGCCCCCGTCGAGCTCGAGGTCGGCTACGCCGGCAAGAGCATCCCGCGGAAAGAGGACGGGCGGCTCGTCCAGGGCCAGGGCGTGTTCGCGGACGACATCAAGCGGCACGGGATGGGCTACGTCCACTTCGTCCGCGCGCCGTACGCGCACGCGAAGATCGTCTCGGTCGACGTCTCGGCGGCGGAGGCGCTCGAGGGCGTCTACGGGACGCTGACGCCGGACGAGGTCGCGGAGCTGACCGATCCGTTCTTCGAGCTGACGACCGCGCCGGGGAACCAGATCAAGGACTACGCGCTGGCAGTCGGGCGCGTGCGGCACATCGGCGAGCCGGTCGTCGCAGTCGTAGCCGCGACCAGAGAGCTCGCGAGGGACGCCGCCGATCTGGTCGAGGTCGACTACGAGCCGCTCGACGTCGTCGTCGACGCGCGCCGCGCACAGGACGAGGACGCCGCGATCCTCCACGACGACGCCGGGACGAACGTCGTCTGGTCGGGGGTGTTCGACTGGGGCGACGTCGACGGGGCGCTGAAGGCCGCAGACCGCGTCGTGAAGATCAAGGAGCTCCACTTCGACCGCTTCTCCTCGACGCCGCTCGAGTGCTCGGCGGCGTTGGTCGAGCACGACCGGGGGACCGGGCAGTTCACGATCCACTGCAACCACCAGATGCCGGGCGTCGCGGCGATCTGGATGGGGCCGGCGCTGCGGGTCCCGCTCGACAAGCTCCGCTTCGTCACCCAGGACATCGGCGGCGGGTTCGGGAACAAGATCACGACGCACGTGCAGCTGACCGCGTGCTGCCTGCTCGCCCGGAAGCTGAAGCGGCCGATCCAGTGGACGGAGTGGCGGACAGACCAGCACACGGCGAACGCGCACGGGAACGAGCGCTGGTTCCACGAGATCGAGGTCGCCGTCCAGAACGACGGGACGATGCTCGGGTTCAAGGTGAAGGCGCTCGACGACTGCGGCGCGTTCCCGCGCTACGAGCCGCTCGGCTGCATCATCTGGGCGCAGGTCACGCCCGGCCTGTACCGCTGGCGGAACATCCGCGTCGACTTCACGCAGGTCGTGACGAACAAGTCGCCGGTGGCGCCGAACCGCGGATACTCGCGGATGCAGCAGCTCTGGCTGACCGAGCGGATAGTCGACATCGTCGCCCACGAGCTCGGCCTCGACCCAGTCGAGCTGCGCAAGAAGAACTACGTGAAGGCCGACGAGATGCCGTACGAGACGCCGAACGGCTGCGTCTACGACTCGGGCGACTATGCGCGCTGCCTGGACATCGCGCTCGAGCTGATCGACTACGAGGGCGCCCGCGCGCGGCAGGCGGCCGGAGACGGGAAGATCATCGGGGTCGGGATCGGCTCGACGCTCGACTCCGGCACGAACAACTTCGGCCAGTCGACGCTCCTCAACCCCGAGCTCCAGTTCTCCGGGAACAACGAGGTGGCGACGATCAAGCTGGACATCTTCGGCGAGATCGTCCTCACCCTCGGCACGGTGCCGCAGGGGCAGGGCCACGAGACGGTCGCGAGCCAGGTCGCGGGCGACATCCTCGGCGTCTCGCCCGACCAGATCCACGTGCGGCCCGGGCACGACTCGTACTGGAACTCGCACGCGGGGTTCTCCGGTACCTACGCGTCGCAGTTCGCGGTCACGGGGCTCGAGGCGGTCAAGGGGGCAACCGAGAAGCTCGCGCTCGAGATCAGGCGCCTCGCCGGCGGCGTGCTCGGCGGCGTCGACCCCGACGACATCGTCCTCGAAGGCGGCTTCGCGAAGATCAAGGGCAACCCGGAGGCGGCGCTGCCGTTCATGGCCTGCGGGGCGATCATCAACGCCAACAACGCCGTGCTTCCGCCCGAGCTGCGCGACATCACGCTCAACTGCCGCCACGTGTACGTGCCGCCGTTCACGATGCCGGACTTCGAGACGAAGACGGGCAACCTGACGCTCACGTACGCGACGCAGGTCCACGCCTGCGTCGTCGAGATCGACCCGGAGACCGGGCACGTCGACCTGGTCGACTACGCCGCCGTGGACGACTGCGGGATCCGTATCCACCCGCAGATCGTCGAGGGCCAGGTGCACGGTGCGACCGCCCACGCGATCGGCGCCGCGCTGCACGAGACCTTCGCCTACGACGAGTACGGCCAGCTGCTGACCGCGAACTTCTACGACTACCACGTGCCCCACGCGCTCGACCTGCCGGAGATCAAGACCGGTCACATCGAGAGCCCCTCCCCATTCTCCTCGCTAGGCACGAAGGGAATGGGCGAAGGCGGCGGCGCGGCGATCCACGCAATCTGCGCGGCGATCCAGGATGCGCTGCGGAACGCGGGCTCGACGGCGATCGTCAACGACTCGCACAACCCACCCGAGAGCGTCTGGCGAATGCTCACCGACCCCGGCGAGACCGCGTCACTGGTAGAAGTCACCGAGTGAAAGTCGAAGGCACCAAGGAGTTCGAGGCGCCGGCCCAGCTCGTCTGGGACGTGCTCAACGACCCGGAGAAGATGGCGAAGCTCCTCCCGGGAGTCGAGAGCTTCGAGATCCAGGACGACCGCCACTGGAAGGCGTCGGTCAAGGTGCCGCTCGGCATGGGCGGGCTGAAGCTGAACTTCAACTTCGAGAAGCTCGAGGAGCGGCCGATCGAGTACGCGAAGCTGTCCTCGAAGGGCCAGGGCGTCGGCGCAATCGTCGCGATGGAGACCGAGTTCAACCTGACCCCGAACGGCGACGACAAGACCCACATGGAATGGACGGCCGACGTCCGCATCGCCGGCCCGATCGGGTCGATGGGCCAGCGGGTCTTCCAGCCGATCGTCAACCAGCAGGTGAACGACGTGCTGAACGCGCTCGAGGCACAGGTCGAGGGCGCGAAGAGCGAGTGAGGATCGCGCTCGTCGCCGCCGCGGCGCTCGCCGCGCTCGCCCTCGGGGCGCAGGCCTCCGCGCGGGAGTCCTGCACCGCCGGTGTGACGACGACCGCCGGAGTGACCTACCGCACCTTCTGCGGGAAGGCGAAAGCGACGGTCCATTTCGGGGGCAAGGCCTACCACTTCGTCGGCGGCAGCTGCGACAGCACGGCGAGTGCGTTCACGATCAACATCGGGACGATCACGCTCCCGCCCGGCAAGCCGAAGCACCGCTACTTCGGGATCACGGTCTTCACCCCGAAGGACGGGACGTTCACGAACCAGGCCGCGACCTGGCAGTTCCCGAACGGCGCCCACAACTCGCTGTTCCACGCGACGATCAAGCTGACGGGCGGCCGCAAGCACGGCACCTTCAAGGGCACGACGCTCGCGGACCAGAAGCCCGGCTTCGGCACGTTCAGCTGCTGACGTGCCCGGCGAGTTCACGACCGAGGGCCTGCTGGCCCACTTCGACGGCACGTCGGGCGACAAGCTCGGCGCGATCAAGAAGATGCGCGAGCTGACGGGCGTGGAGTTCGAGCAGGCCCGCGAGGTCGTCGCCGGGCTCTAGGCGACGGGAGGCGGCTGCGGCGCCTCGTCGGTTCCGGCACCCGTCTCCTCGAGGAGCGCCTCGACCTCGCCCAGCAGCTGCTCGTCCAGCCGCAGGTCTCCGCCCCCGAGCCAATCGTCGAGCTGGGAAGGCCGGCGCCCGCCGACGATCGCGCCTGTCACCCCTGGCTGGGCGAGCACCCATGCAACCGCGAGGGCCGAAACTGTGACGCCGAGGCGCGCCGCGAGCGGCTCCAACCGGCCGACCAACGCGAGGTTCCGGGCTAGCTGCGGCTCCTGGAAGGCGGGCGCGCGGCGGCGCCAGTCGTCCTCGGCGAGCCTCGTGAGCCCTTCGCGGTTGAACGAGCCGGTGAGCAGTCCGGACGCCATCGGCGAATAAGCGATCAGCCCGGTGCCGTTCTCCCGAGCCCACGGGAGGAGCTCCCTGCGCGCGTTCCGGTTGAGGAGCGAGAGCGGCGGCTGGAGCGAGTCGACGTGCCTGATCGCCTCGCACTGCCGGAGCCGGCCCAGGTCGAAGTTGCAGACGCCGAGCCAGCGCACCTTGCCCTCGTCGACGAGCTCGACCATCGTTCCCCACGACTCCTCCACCGGCGTGCCGGTCGCGTAGTCGGGCCAGTGGAACTGGTACAGGTCGATCCGCTCGACTCCCAGGCGGCGCAGGCTCGCCTCGCATTCCTGGCGGATCGAGTCCGGCCGCAGGTCGAAGTAGACCTCGCCGCCGCGCCATGGCCGGCCGCACTTGGTGAAGACGAGCACCTCCTCGCCGGCCCGGAACGGCTCGATCGCCCGGCCGACGACCTCCTCGGAGTGGCCGTCGCCGTAGGTCGGCGCGGTGTCGATCCAGCTGACGCCGGCCTCGACCGCGCGGCGGATCGCTGCCACCGACTCCTCGTCGTCGACCGCTCCCCAGCCGAAGCGGTAGCGGCCGGCCAGCGCCCAGGTGCCGAAGCCGAGGGTCGTGATCTCCGGCCCCGCGGAACCGAGCCTGCGCGTCACCACGGCGCCGTCACCTCCGCCTTCAGCCTGCCGTCGGCGTCGAGGTAGTCCCGCCACGTGCGTGTCGGCTCCCAACCGAGCAGCCGGCGCGCCTTCGAGCAGTCGATCGCGGAGGCGTCCGGCCGCAGCTAGCGGCCGCAGCTCCACCTGCGTCGCGCCATGGTGACGCCGCACGATCTCCTCGAGTGGGTGCCCGCCGATCGTGTCCGGCGAGGCGACGTAGAAGACCTCGTGACCCGGGAGGTCGGACTCGACCGCGAGGCGGGTCGCCTCGCACAGGTCGTAGACGTCGACGTACGAGCAGAAGTTGCCGACGAGCACGGACGGGTCGCGCACGATCGGGCCGAGGTTGCGCTCGTAGCTCCCCACGTCCTGCACCCAGCAGGGCCGGATCGAGATCGTCGCGATGTCCGCCCGCTCCGGCGCCCGCTCCATCAGCAGCTCACCGAACCACTTCGCGGTCGCGTACGAGTCCTGCGGCCGGACGGGGTGCTCCTCGTCGATCGGCAGGTAGTCCGGCTCGTACGGCCGGTGCGCGAAGATGAAGCCCGGCACCGTCTCGCTCGAGAAGTTGACGAACCGGCTGGCTCCAGCCGAGATCGCCGCCTCCAGCAGGTTGAACGTGGACATCAGGTTGTTGTCGAAGACGACGTGGGGCGCGTTGTGGATTGGCTGCGGGATCGCGGCGGTGTGGACGACCGCGTCGCAGCCACGCACGAGCGCGTCGGCCGTTCCGGCGTCGGTGAGGTCGGCCTGCCAGTAGTCCTCAGCCTCCCGCGGGTCCTCGAGGCGATCCCAGGTCGGCCTGGTGAGGTCGCTGGCTCGGACGTCGTGGCCCGCCCGCATTAGCGCCGGCACGAGCGCGCGGCCCACCTTCCCGTGCGCGCCCGTGACGAGGACCTTCACAGGTAGGTGACCGCATCGGTGACGACCGGGGAGCGGCCGCGCAGGAAGCCGAAGTCGCAGCCCTCGTTCGCCTGCAGGACGTTGTCCTCGTACAGCCTCCGATAGCCCCGCTCGTCCTTGCGTTCGGGCGGCTGCCACGCCTCTCGCCGCCGCGCGAGCTCTCCTTCGTCGACGAGCAGGTCGAGACGACGCTGCTGCACGTCCAGCCGGATCCGGTCGCCCGTCTCGACGAGCGCCAGGGGGCCGCCGACGGCCGACTCCGGGGCGACATGGAGCGCGACGGCACCGTAGGAGGTTCCGCTCATGCGTGCGTCGGAGATGCGGACGAGATCCGTCACGCCCTGCTTCAGGAGCTTGGCCGGGATCGGCAGGTGGCCCCACTCCGGCATCCCGGGCGCACCGACGGGGCCCGCGTTCCTGAGCACCATCACCGAGCTCGCGTCGACTTCGAGCGCCTCGTCGTCGACGCGCGCCGCGAGGTCGTG
The DNA here is from genome assembly GCA_963779025.1 of uncultured Actinomycetes bacterium. GTDB lineage: Bacteria > Actinomycetota > Thermoleophilia > Gaiellales > Gaiellaceae > DATBLE01. Next base: position 106,578 of record CAVZWR010000018.1, on the reverse strand, counting down.
GATGTCCTCGAAGACGACCGCGGCTCCCTCGTGCTGCAGCAACCGTGGATCGGCAGCAGAGATCTTCATCACCGCTCCGTCGGGACAGAGCGAGCCGCGCAGGACCACGAGGCTTCCGCCCCGGTCGAGCGGGTCGTCCGCTGGTCCGGATCACCGTCGGGTCGATGATCTCGGTCGGCACCTGTTCCAGGTTCTCGCCGACCGTCTGCCCGGTCACGGTCAGCGCTTCCAGGTCGAGCAGGTCCTCGATCTGCGCCATCACGGCCGGCAGGCCGCCGGCGTAGTAGAAGTCCTCCATCAGGTGCTCGCCGGCCGGCTTCAGATTGACGAGCCACGGCGTCGAGCGGCAGAGGTCGTCGAAGAGCCCGAGCGGCAGGTCGACGCCCACGCGCCCCGCGTACGCGATCAGGTGCAGGATCGCGTTCGTCGACCCCGAGATCGCGTGCAGAACTCGGATCGCGTTCTCGAAGGCTGCGTCCGTGAGGATGTCTGACGGCTTCAGGTCCCGCTCGACGAGCTCGATGATCTTTCGGCCTGCGGCTTCGGCGACCTGTGCCCGCCGCGAGTCGACGGCTGGGATCGCGGCCGCTCCTGGGAGGGTCAATCCAAGCGCCTCCGTCACGCAGGCCATCGTCGAGGCGGTGCCCATGGTCATGCAATGCCCGTTCGAGCGGGACATCGAGTTCTCGATCTCCTCGAACTCCGCCTCCGTGATGCGACCCGCGCGCAGCTCCTCGTTGTAGTGCCAGCAATCGGAGCACGAGCCGAGCTCACGACCTCGCCAGTGGCCGTTCAGCATCGGCCCACCGGTGACGACGATCGCCGGCACGTCGGCGCTTGCCGCACCCATGATCGAAGCCGGATTCGTCTTGTCGCAGCCCGTCAGGAGGACGACCCCGTCGAGCGGGTACGACCGGATCGACTCCTCGACGTCCATCGCCATCAGGTTCCGGTAGAGCATCGTCGTCGGCTTCATCAGCGACTCGCCGAGCGAGATCACCGGGAACTCGAGCGGAAAGCCGCCGGCCTGGAGGACGCCGCGTTTGACGGCCTCGGCCAGACCGCGCAGGTGCACGTTGCAGTTGACGAGCTCGCTCCAGCTGTTGCAGATGCCGATCACGGGCCGCCCGCCGAACGTCTCGTTGCTGACCCCCGTCGACTTCAGCCACGATCGGTGCAGGAAGCCGTCGAGGTCGCGCCGATCGAACCACTCGCTCGAGCGGCGCCCGTTTCCCGTGCCGTAGCTAGCGTTACGGATCGCTGGCAACTCGCTCCTCCTTCTCCGAATGACTGAGATCGCCGAAGGTATCCATCGCATCGAGAGCGACCTCGGACCGCGCTTCATGTGCCAGTACGTCGTCGCCGGACGGGACCATACGATCCTCGTCGACACCGGCCTTGCGGACACGCCCGCGGCGGTGATCGATCCGTACCTCGGCCGCGCCGGGCTCGAGCCTGACGTCGTGCTGATCAGCCACGCCGACAACGACCATGTCGGCGGGAACCGTGCCTTCCGCGATGCTCACCTGGACGCTGTCTTCATGTGCCACGAGCTGGACCGGAGCTGGGTCGAGTCGAACGAGGCGCTGGTCCGCGAGAACTACGGCTGGCACGCGGCGTACGGGTTCCCGGCGATGAACGCCGATGAGCTGCTGGCGTCGATGAGCGGCGATGCGCCGGTCGACGTGGGGCTCAGCGGCGGCGAGACGATCAGGTTGGACGCGGGTCGCCGCGTCGAGGTGCTGCATCTTCCCGGCCACACGCCCGGGCACCTGGGCCTGTGGGACGAGCAGACGCGCGCCGCGATCGTGATCGACGCCGCCCTCGCCGACGGAATCTACGACCGCGCGGGAAACAAGCTGATCCCGCCGCGGTACTACGACCTGGCGGCCCTGCGGCAGACGATCTCCCGGCTGGAGGCCCTTCAGCCCGAACTCCTGCTGACCGCGCACTACCCGGTGCTCGAGCGGGCCGAGGCGCTCGAGTGGCTCGCGACTGGTCGAGCCTTCGTCGAGGACGTCGAGCGCGTCGTCCGCGAGGCACCCACCGAGGAGAGGGCCGACCTGTGGGCGCTGACCCAACGCGTGGACGCCGCGCTCGGGCCGTTCCCCGACTTCATGACCGAGCTGGGAGCGACCGTCCGCGAGGCCGCCCACTAGCGGACTCGTCGGAGCACGAACGCCTGCATGATCAGCGCGCCGACGATCACGGCGCCGTAGATCACCTGCGTGAGCAGGCCCGTCCAGCCGAGCGAGACGAGGCCGGGCTCGATCGCTCCGATCACGAACGCGCCGACGAAGGTCCCGAAGATCGTCCCGCGGCCGCCGAAGATCGACGTGCCGCCGAGGAACACCGCTGCGACGGTCGGCAGCATCGCGCCGCTCCCCACCGTCGGCCAGAAGTAGTTGGTCTCCAGCGTCGAGGCGATGCCGGCGAACGCTGCCGCGAGGCCTACGAGCGCGAAGACCGTCACCCGGACGCGGTCGGTGCGGACGCCCATCATCCGGGCACTCTGCTCGTTGTCGCCGACCAGGTAGACGTGAGCGCCGAAGCGGCAGCGGTTCAGCACCACCCAGAGCACGATCGCGATCCCGACCATCCAGAAGAACTCGGCCGGAACGCCTCGAACCCGGCCCGTGATCAGGCTCTGGACGAAGCCGTGCGCAAAATCGGTACCGGCGCCCTTGCCGCTGGTGCCGTAGAGCACGATCCCGCCCCAGAAGAACCACGTGCCGATCGTGGCGACGAGCGAGGGAATCCCGAAGCGGACGACGATGAGCCCGTTCAACAGCCCGACTCCGAGGCCGGCGGCGAGCCCGGCGGCGAGGCCGAGCTCGGGTTGCCCGACGGCGACGAAGACCCAGGCCCCGACCGCCATCACCGAGCCGAAGGAGAGATCGATCTCGCGCGCGATCACCACGAGCGTCAGCGCGAGCGCGATGATCCCCGTCAGTGGCACGGTCGACATCAGCGCGCTGTAGATGTCGAAGTGCAGCCAGGTCTCGGGGGCGCCGACGGCGAAGACCGTCCAGAGCGCGAGCGCCATCGCGACGGTGCCCGAGCTGGAGGCCGTACCGGCGCACCGAGACGACGTTCCGCAGCCCCGCCCACGGCGTCTTCGCCGGCGCCGGCAGGCCGGTCTGCGCCTCGACGCGGCTCACGCCGCCTCCCCCTGGAGCCTGCCGGTCTCGGCCACGTGGCGCATCTGCTCGACGAGCTCGTGGACGCTCATCTCGGACGGCCTGAACTCCCCTGCGACCCTGCCGCGGTCGATGACGACCACGCGCTCGCAGATCTCGTGCACGTTGAAGAGGTTGTGGTCGATGAAGATGCACGCCTTGCCGGCGTCCTTGATCCCGCGCACGAAGTCGAGCGTCTTCCTCGTCTCGGTCACCGACAGCCCCATCGTCGGCTCGTCGAGGACCACCAGCTCGGCCTCGAAGTGGAGCGCCCGGGCGATCGCGACGCCCTGGCGCTCGCCGCCCGACATCGTGCCGACGAAGGAGTCCGGCGTGACCGCCTCTGACGTGAAGCGCAGGAACTCCAGCATCAGCTTCTCCGTCTCGGTGCGCATCGCCCGCAGGTCGAGCAGCCCGATGCGCCTCGTTCGCTCACGTCCCATGAAGATGTTCCGCCACAGCGACTGCTGGTCGGCGAGCGCCCGCTCCTGGTACACGGTCTCGATCCCCAGCTCGCGGGCACGCTGCACCGAGAGATGGTGAATCTCCTCGCCCTTCCACCTGATCGTGCCGCTGTCGGGCGCGTGGAACCCGGTGACGATCTTGATCAGCGTCGACTTGCCGGCGCCGTTGTCCCCGAGCAGGCCGACGATCTCGTCCACCCCGACCGAGAGGCTGACGTCCTGGAGCGCTCGCACGTGGTCGAACGACTTCGAGATGCCCTCGAGCTCGAGCAGGTTCGTCGTCGCCGTCTGCATGGACTGTGCGGCAGTTTCGCAGAGAGCGGCGGCGCGATTTCGTGCGCCGCCGCTCTCGTCGCGAATCTCGCGTCGCAGCCTCCGTTACCTGATCAGCCTCTTGACGAGCGGGATCAGCGGCCCGACGTTGGACTTGTTGATGATCCCCGATCCGGTGTCGACGTACAGCCCGGCGAACTTGTAGACCTTCGTCAGGCATGTCTGGAGAATCGGCAGGTAGCCCTGCAGCCACTCCTGCTGGTCGAGGATCAGGTCGGTCCAGCCGCCCTTGATCGCGTCGATCGTGGCGGGCGACAGGTCGAACCCGGCGATCCCGATGTCGTTCGGGCCCTTGTGCGCCGCCTTCAGATACGTCTGGGCGGTGGCGGTCAGGCCGCCGTGGTCGGTGACGACCAGCTTGACGTCCGGATGCGAGGTGACGTACGCGGTGAAGGTCGGGACGCCCGCGGCCGGGTCGGCGTTCGTCTGCTTGTTGATCTCGATGTAGTCGACCTTCAGCCCGGCCTTCTTCAGGGCGTCGATCGCGCCCTTCGTGCGCAGGCCGCGCGTCGGCTGGGAGAGGAGCCCCCAGACCATTGCCCGGTCGCCCGCCTTCAGGTGCAGCTGGGAGACGGCCGACTGGCCGAGGAGGACGCCGGAGTTGTAGAGGTTTTGGCCGACGTACCCGAAGCCGTTCGCCTGATAGGCGTGGAATAGCGTCGGCAGTTCCGTGTTCTGGCTCGTGACGATGATGCCCTTGGACTCGGCCCTCGTCACCCACGGCTTCAGGGCGGCGTCACCCGGATGCCCCATGACGGCGATGCCGGCGGGGTTGGTCGCGATGGCCGACTTGAACTGGCTGACCATCGTCTCCGGATCCCAGTTCGACCAGACGTAGCGGACGTTCGCGCCGAGGTCGGCGGCCGCCTGCTTGGCGCCGTTGTAGACGTTGACGGCGAACACTCCGCCCGCGGGACCTCCCGGGAAGAACACGATCTTTTGCCCGCTGCACCACTTCCCGGCAAAGGGCGCCGCGTTCCCGTTGCTCGTGACGCCGAGGAACACGGCTACGACCAGGGCGACCGCCCCGGCCGCGGCGGGTAGCAGCGGCGATTCGCAGCACTCGTTTCACTCTCGCTCCTCCTTCCGATACAGGCGCGGTCGCGCCGAGGCGCGAATCTAACATCGCCCGGGCGAGATGTCTAGTTATAGAATTATCGTATGACTAGAAGGCGAACGTACCCCCGCCGCGGCCTGCACGGCGCAGTCGTGCACGAGATCGGGGTCCGGATCGTCGACGGCGAGTTGAAGCCGGGAGACACGCTCCCAGACAACGGGTTCCTCGACGAAGCGGACGTGAGCCGGACCGTCGTCCGCGAGGCGATCAAGGTCCTCGCCGCCAAGGGTCTGGTCGAGTCCCGGCCGAAGGTCGGTACCTTCGTGCGGCCGCGACGGGACTGGAACCTCCTCGATCCCGACGTCCTCGCCTGGCAGATCGAAGCCGGCCCCGACGCTCGTTTCCTCGAGCAGGCCCTCGAGCTGCGCCGGATGATCGAGCCCGCCGCCGCCCGCCTGGCGGCGGAGCGTGCCACTGAGCCGGAGATCAAAGCGCTCTACGAGGCGTTCGAGGAGATGCTCGCGGCCGGGGACGACCTCGACGCCTTCATGGCGCCCGATCTCCGCTTCCACAGCCTCCTGCTGGAGGCCTGCGGCAACGAACTGCTCGAGCACATGGGCGGGATCTTCACCGCCGTCCTGCGCACCGTCTTCGCCTACTCGTCGAGCAGCTCCCGCTCGTACCCGCGTGCCGCGCGGCGGCACCGGGCGATCGTCAAGGCGATCGAGGCCCACGACCCGGATGCGGCCGAGCAGGCCGTCCTCCGCCTGATCGACGACACGAAGAGGAACCTCGCCTCTGCTCTGCGGCGGCCCCGCCGGTAGACCTTCCACTCCCCTCTCTTGCTGGACGTAGGATCGAGCGGCAATGAGCCAGCCGTTCCGCATCGGCGTGATGCAGCTGACGATGGAGCCGCTCGAGGAGATCCTCGAGCACGCCCGCGCGATGGACGAGGGCGGCTTCGACACGATCTGGCTCGCCGAGGCCTACCCGTGGTGGCGCAAGCACTCGATGGAGGCGCGCTCCTCGACCGCGCTCTCCCCGGTGATCGCCCGCGAGACGGAGAAGCTCGCGATCGGCTGGGGGATCATCTCGCCGTTCACGCGGCACCCGATCCAGATCGCGATGGAGGCGCGCGTGACCCAGGAGGCCGCCGGCGAGGGGCGCTTCTATCTCGGGCTCGGCGTCTCGAAGATCTTCATGCGGCATGCCAACGTCGAGTCGAAGCCGGTCGCGGCGATGAAGGAGGCGGCCGAGATCGTCCGCGGAATCCTCGCCGGCGAGGCGCTCGACTTCGACGGGAAGGTCTTCTCGGCGCACGTGCCGGCGCTCATGGACGACGCCGACGCGCCGCGCTGGGACGTGCCGATCTACTTCGCCGGCACGGGGCCGATGATGCTGCGCGCCTCCGCGCAGGCCGCCGACGGACTGCTGACCGCCTCGATCACGACGCCTGCGTTCGTCCGCTACGTGCGCGGGCAGCTGCGCGAGGCAGGGCGCGACCCCGATTCACTCGACCTCGGCTGCACGATCGTCGCCTCGATCGACGAGGGCCGCGAGCGCGGCCGCGACGGCGCGCGCGAGATCGCAGGCATGTACCTGGCGAACAAGGTGCAGAACATCCAGGCCGCGGCGGACACTCTGCTCGAGTGCGCCGGGCTGACGCAGGACGAGATCCGGCCGGTCGCCGAGGCGATGGAGTCCGGCGGGCGGCTCGCCGCCAAGGCGGCGGTCACCGACGAGATCCTCGACAAGTGCAAGCCGATCGCCGGCACGCCCGAGGACTGCATCGCCGCGATCGAGGAGTACAAGGAGGCCGGCTGCACCCACGTGATGCTCGAGCTCTGGGGCGAGGACCGGTTGGGGCAGCTGCGGCTGTTCGCCGAGCGCGTGCTGCCGGCGGTGCGATGAGCCGTAGGCTGGACAGAGGCTCACAGAGAGCGGAGGTGCTGGCTTTGCCGGCGCCGGAGCGGGTGCTGTGAACGTCGACCGCGACCGGCTCGTCGAGTGGGCGCTGCGTGCCGTCTCGACACCGAGCTTCACCGGCAGCGAGGAGGCGATGGCGCGGCTGATGGAGGAGACCTTCCGCGGCATGGGTCTCCAGGTGCAATGGCAGCAGGTGGAAGACGGCCGCGCGAACGTCCTGGGCACGTGGTCGGGCACGGGCGACGGGCCGACGCTGATGTTCAACGGCCACATGGACACCTCGTACTCGGGCCGCGAGCCGTGGCTCGCCGGGATTCCGGGCTTCCAGCCCGAGGGGTTCGTGAAGGACGGCCGGATCTACGGCAACGGCATCTCGAACATGAAGGGGGCGCTGGCCTGCTACGTGGAGGCGGTTCGCTCGCTCCAGGACGCGGGCGTTCGGCTGAAGGGCGACGTGATGATCGCCGCCGTCGCCGGCGAGATCGAGAAGACGCAGTGGGCCGACGCTCAGGGCGCGGAGTTCCGTGGCTACGCCGCAGGGTCGCGGTATCTGGTCGGGCACGGCGGCGCCGCGGACGTCTGCATCCTCGGCGAGCCGACCGAGGGCAAGATCGTCCTCGGGCATTTCGGCTCGCTCTGGCTGCGGATCTCGACGCGCGGCAACTTCATCCACACGGCGTTCAGCGAGGGCAAGCGCGACCAGAACTCGCTGGTTCGCATGCACGACGTGCTCGGTGCCGTACTGGAATGGATCCCGACCTGGGAGGACGACCCCGAGAACTCGTACCGCGGCGCGAAGGCGATCGTCAACGTCAGCGCGCTCTCCGGGGGGTTCGGCTGGCGCGTGTCGCGGACGCCGCATCGTGCCGACCTCTTCCTCGACGTCCGCGTACCACCGACAAAGGCGATGGCGGTCGCGCGCCGCGAGGTGCTGGAGATGGTGCGAGGACTGGCCGAGCGCTTCCCGGACTACGGCGTCGAGGGGGAGGTCTACGTGACCGCTCCGGGCGCGGAGATCGACGAGGACCATCCGCTCGTCGCGGCGATCGACGAATCGCACGCGGAGGTGTTCGGCTCGACGCCCGAGCGCGACGTGACGCGCTGGTTCTCGGATGCGAGCGTGCTTTCGCGGTACGGCATCGCGACCGTGAACTACGGTACGTCGACCGGCCTCCCAGACACCGAGCTCGGCGAGAACCTCGACATCGACGGGCTCGTGAAGACCGCTGAGGTCTACGCGCGGGCCGCGGAAAGGATGTTGCGATGACCGTCTACGAGCTCCCCGCCGACCTCCCGGTTCCCGTCGACGACGGCGGCTGTGATCACGTCGAAGGGCTGGCGGTTCCCGCACTGACGCTCGAGTCGTCGAACGGTCCGGTCGACCTGGCGGTCTTCGGCGCGGAACGCAGCGTCCTCTACATCTACCCGCGCACGGGCCGGCCCGACCGGTCGATATCCCGACGACGTGGAACGCGATTCCCGGCGCGCGCGGCTGCACACCCGAGTCGTGCGGCTTCCGGGACCACTCCGATGAGCTCCGTGGACTCGGTGCGCGAGTGGCGGGTCTCTCGTCGCAGACGCTCGAGGAGCAAGTCGAGCTCTCGGAGCGCCTCGGGATCCTGCATCCCGTGATCTCGGATCCCGAGCTCGCGCTGCGCGACGCGCTCTCCCTGCCGACCTTCGAGTTCGAGGGCCAGACTCTTTACAAGCGCGCGACACTGATCTTCGAGGCCGGTCGCATCGAAAAGTGCTTCTATCCGGTCTTCCCGCCCGACCGGCACGCGGAGGAAGTGCTCGCGTGGCTCGGCTCGTAACCTTCGCCCAGGGGCGCGTGGGGCGCATCGAGGGCGAGGAGATCGCCGTCCTCGACGTGCCGACGATGCGGGAGTACTTCGAGCGGGGCGGCGCGGACGAGACCGGCGAGCGCGTTCCGCTCGAGGGCGCGCGGCTGCGGCCGCCGATCGTCCCGAAGAAGTTCTTCCACACCGCCGGGAACTTCCGCGAGCACGAGGAGGAGTCCAAGCAGGTCGGCTGGGCGCACAAGATCGCGCCCTGGATCGTCTTCTTCCAGAACGTAGACGCGCTCGTCGGCCAGGACGACCCGGTCATCTACCCGGAGCACCTGACCGAGGAGCTCGACTACGAACTCGAGCTCGCGGTGATCATCGGCAAGGCCGGGAAGTGGTTCGGGCCCGAGGAGGCGATGGACTACGTCGCCGGCTACGTGATCTTCAACGACATCACCGCGCGCGACATCCAGCGGCGCGAGATGGAGTCCGGGCGTGTTCTCGTTCTGCAAGGCGATCGACACCTTCTGCCCGCTCGGGCCGTGGATCGTCACCCCCGACGAGATTCCCGACCCGCACGACCTGGCGATGGAGCTGCGCGTGAACGGCGAGGCGCGGCAGGTCTCCCACTCGTCGCGGATGTCCGTGACGATCCCGGAGATCATCAGCCACTACTCGGCGCTCGGGTACTCGGCGGGCGACGTCCTCTCCACGGGGACGGTGTCGGGCGTGGCCGGGTTCTCCCCCGACGCCGCCTCGCTCTACCTGAAGCCGGGCGACGTGATGGAGGCCGAGATCGAGGGCATCGGCGTGCTGCGCAACCCGGTGATCTCGTGGCAGGAGGGGCACGGAGAACCCGCGCCGCCGCGGGTGCGGTGGTAGTCGGCGACTTCGAGCTCGAGCCCCTCGTCGACGCGGTCGGCAGCCCCGGCACGCTCGTGGAGTTCTACGCCGGCGTCACCGACGACGACTGGCAGCGTGCCCGCGGTCAGTACCCGGATCTCTTCGCGGGCGAGCTCTGGCGCCTGCCGGTCACCTGCTACGTCCTCCGTTCCGGTGGCCGGACGCTGCTGGTCGACACCGGCGTGGGCCCCCCGGGGCTCTGGGACTGGGAGGCCGAGCAGGAGGGAGGCCTGCCGGCGGCGCTCGAGAAGCTCGAGCTGACGCCGGCCGACGTCGACATCGTCCTGATCACGCACGTGCACGCCGATCACGTCGGCTGGAACGCGGACGCTGCGGGCGAGCCGCTCTTCAGGCGGTATGTCCTGCACGAACACGCCCTCGCCGCGGCGCGGGAACGGGCCGATCAGGGGCACGAGATCGTCCGGCGCTGCATCCTCGGTCTCGGGGACCGGCTGGAGACGATCTCCGGAGAGGTCGACCTCGCGCCGGGAGTGACAACCTTCGAGCTCCCCGGGCACGACATGGGGCACGTCGGCCTCCGCGTCGGGAGCGAGGCAGTGTTGATCGCGGACGCGGTTCCGCATCCGATGATGCTCGACCGGCCGGAGATCGAGTTCGTGGCCGACCTCGATCCCGGCGCCGGGGTTACAACCAGGTGTGCACTCGTCCCGGAACTCGTGGACGAGCCCGTGCTCACGATCTGCGGTCACTATCCGGGCAGCGGGATCGGCCGCGCGTTGACGCGCGACGGCCACGCGGTCTGGGAGCCGGTGTGAGCTGGCCGCGCGACGACGCCAAGCTCGAGCGCGTTCGCGCGCTGATGGCCGAGCACGAGCTCGACTCGCTCGTTGTCCGCGCACCCGACAACGTCCTCTACCTGACGAACTTCTGGGGGATGAAGGGCTACGACGCGGTCGTCTTCCCCCGCGAAGGCGATCCGACGCTGATCTGCCTCGAGCCTTCCGCCGCCGACGCGGAGCGGATGGCCTGGACGAGCGACGTCCGCCTCTTCGCCGGCTACGACCCGGACGACCCCAGGCCGCCCACGCTCCGCGCGCTCGACATCGCCCACGGGCTCGCGGAGGGACGCGTGGGGCTGGAGCTGAGCCTCGGCACCCAGGCGACCGACCGGATGGTCGGCGAGCCGACGACCTTCCCGAAGGCGTGGTTCGACGCGTGGCCCGATGCGCTCGACGCGGCTCCGCTGCTCGCCGAGGCGCGGGCGATCAAGACCGAGCAGGAGATCGAGCGCATGCGGCTCGCCAACGAGATCGCCGCCGCGGCGATGGAGCACGTTCAGGGCGTGCTCCGGCCCGGAATGACCTGCGCGCAGGCGGCGGCCGAGTGGCAGGGCTTCGTCCACGGCGAGGGCACGGGCTGGAAGGGCCAGGTGGAGCTGGCGCTGCCGTTCTCGCTCGTCTGGTCCGGCCCGAGCATCAGCACGTTCACCGCCACCACCGACGACCCGATCGTCGAGGGCGAGCCGACGCTGTTCGAGATCTGGGTCTGCGCGGACGGCTACTGGGCCGACCACACCAAGAACCTCTGCCCCGGCGTGCTCACCGAGCGCTACGAGGACCTGCTCGCCGCGCTCGCGCAGGTCTACGACGACGCCGTCGGCGTTCTGCCGGCCGGGCGCGAGCCTCGCCGAGCTCGACCGCCGGGTCCGGGATGGAATCGAGGCCGCCGGTTACCCGGGCCAGCCGAGCCATCCGATCTGCCACGGGATCGGCGCCCGCGCGCACGAGCCGCCGTACGCCCACCAGGCCGGCGGCGGCGAGATCAGCGAAGGGCATGGTGCTGGCGATCGAGCCGGGGATCTACTGGGAGGGTGGCGGCGGCCTGCGGCTCGAGGACAACTTCCTGATCAACGCCGACGGCGCGGAGAAGCTCTCTCCCTTCCCCGACGGCGTCGTGGAGATCTAGGATCGCCCCGATGCAGTTCAGCATCTACTCGGAGCTCCAGTGGTGGCCGGGGAAGGAGCCGGCGCAGGTCTACGCCGAGGTGCTCGAGCAGATCGAGAACGCCGACCGGGTCGGGTTCGACACGTACTCGGCGATCGAGCACTTCTTCTTCCCGAAGTTCTCGGCGTCGCCGGATCCGATCGCGCTCTTCACCGCAGCGGCGCAGCGGACGAAGCGGATCAACTTCCGCACGCTCGTCCACGTGCTGCCGTACCACAACCCGATGGTGCTGGCCTCAGCGGATCGTGAACGCCGACATCCTCACCGGCGGCCGCTACGAGTTCGGCGTCGGCCGCGGGCACGGCTGGATCCCCTGGCGCGCGGGGATCGCCTACTCGCGAGATGGTCGAGCGCTACGACGAGTCGCTCGAGATCCTCTTCAAGGCGCTCGAGTCCGAGCGGCGAGCCGATCGACTACGACGGCAAGTTCTTCCAGATCCACGACGCGCGGGTCGTCCCGCCGCCGACGCGCAAGTTCCGCGTCTTCACCGGCGGCACGAGCGACAAGACGTACGTCCTCGCCGGGACGAAAGGCTGGGGCGTCGTCGTCCCGCCGCTGCTGCCCTACGAGGCACTACGCGAGCAGCTCGACCTCTACCGCGCACCTGCGCCGAGCACGGCAACGAGCCGACATCGTCTGGATCCACGCGTGCTACCTCGACGAGGACCGCGACACGGCGGTCCGCGAGGCCGAGGAAGGCATCAAGGGCTTCCTCGCCGGCAATGCGTCACCGCTCGTGGAGCATCAGAAGCCGCCGGCCGACGACCTCAACGCCGCGGGGTACGGCTTCTACACCGCCGGCATCCTCGAGGGGCTCGCCGAGACCGCCCTACGACCAGATGATCGCCGGCGACATCGTCTGGGTCGGTACGCCCGAGGACGTGATCGAGCGGATCGAGGCCGTGCGCGACGTCTGCGAGGGGCTGACGGAGATCTCGATCACAGTCAACCCGGGCGGCTTCGAGCACTGGCAGGCGATCAAGAACCAGGAGCTCTTCGCGAGCCGCGTGATGCCCCACTTCCGGGCCTAGGCCTAGCCCCAGGCGGTCGGCTTCTTCACGAGCTCCTCGAAGAGCGTGAGCTGAAGATCGCCCGGGCCCTCGAGCCGAGAGTTCAGCGACCGCCACGGGGTCTCCGTCGGCTCGGCGATCAGCTCGGCGCCTGCCTCGACGGCGGCCGTCGTCATCGCGCGGGAGTCGTCGACCTCGAGCGCGACCCGGATGTGAGCGCCGACCTTCCGCCCGACCTCGACCTCGTCGACCCATGCCGAGTTCTTCGGGTTGCTGATCTCGAGCGTTGCCCGTCCGGCATCGAGCAGCACGACCTCCCCGCCGTCGGGTGAGGTCCAGTACTCGAGCTGCCGCATGCCGAGCACGTCGCGGTAGAACGCGACCGCCTCGTCGTAGTCGTCCGCGGTGACGACGAGCCTCAGTTCGCGAATCCCTTGCACGGCAGCCAGAGTAGCCGCCCAGCGGGGGCGAACGGCTAGGTGGCAGGAAGGGCGAGCGGGCGCGGCGGCTCGTACGTGCCGGCGGCCAGCAGCGCGAAGAACATGGTGAAGTGCCCGGCAAGATCGGCGACGGCGGCGAGCGCGAGCACGGCGGTGCTGTCGGTCGTCGCCGCGGCGATGGCCAGCGCGAGCGCCACTGCGAAGCCGACGACAAGCGCGCCGACGACGAAGGCGAAGCCGAGGCGGCCGCTCGTCAGCCGGTGCACGGCGAGGGCCGAGGCACCGCGACGCGAGCGCATCCAGCCCGCATACAGGCCGACCAGCACGACGTTGAGGGCTAGCACGCCGACCTCGATCGCCTCGATCTGGCCGTTCGAGAAATCGCTGCCCGTGGCGACCCGCAGGACGAGCGCGCATGTCGTCCCGCCGATCGCCGCGTAGCAGGCGACGATCACCGGCACGAGCGGGCTGTTCCAGAACGGAATGCCGCGCGACGCGCGCAGCACGAAGCCGTCGTACACCGCGACGAAGCCGGCGGCGACCGCCGCGGCGACGCCGAAGACGTACTTGACGGTCGTGCCCTCCAGCGCCGAAACTCCGAGCCACGGGAGCAGATAGACGAACCCGCAGACGACGAAGATCCCGATCGCGATCAGGCCGCGGGAGATCCAGGACGTTCGCCACTGCGCCACGGCCCGCCATGCACGCAGAGGCCGCCCGAGGAAGAGGACGTGCGCGATTGTCTTCAGCACTACGACCGACAGCAGCCCGGCGAGCGCACCTGCCGAGAACCCGACGAAGTAGGAGACTAGGAAGAGGCCGGCGCCGACGTTCCCGAAGAAGAAGGCCGCCGTGATCAGCCAGGCCCACTCGTACTGGCCCGTGTAGCCGATCCTGAAATCGTTACGCGCGATCAGCGTCGGCTGGGACACCGTTGCCATCCCCTTTCCCCTCCAGGTAGTAGACCGACGGCTTCGTGCCCAGCTCGTCCTTCGCGGCGCGACCGCCGCGCTCCCCGGATCAGCGTGCTCACCTTGCTCGTCTCGTCCTCGAGGTCGCCGAACACGCGTGCGTCGGTCGGGCACGTGACGACGCAGGCGGGCTCGAGGCCATCGTCGACGCGGTGCGCGCAGAACGTGCACTTGTGCACCGTGCCCTCCTGGAACAGCGACCACTTCGCTTCCTCGAAGTCGGTGCGCTCGCCGTAGTAGCCGCCGTCGAGCGTGCCGGGCCGAAGATAGAACCGCTCGTTGTACGGGCAGGCCATCATGCAGAACCGGCAGCCGATGCACTTGTCCTGGTCGATCAGGACGATCCCGTCCTCGCGGCGGTAGCTTGCGCCGGTCGGGCAGACGGTCACACACGGGGCGTCCTCGCAGTGGTTGAGAGCGCCGGCACGAACGTCGTCTTCACGTCCGGGTACGTCCCGGTTTCCTCCGTGTAGACCCGCGTGTAGTAGACGTCGTTCGGCGTTCCGTTCTCGATCTTGCACGCGAGGGTGCAGGCGTTGCAGCCGACGCACCGCTCCAGGTCGATGACCATTCCCAGCGCGTCATACCGGCGCCTCGATTCGCTTCACCCGGACACGCGCGCACGACTCGAGCGCGCCCGTGAACCGGTCGGTGAACTCCAACTCGGCCGGGAGGAGGACGTTGAACGGCGTTCCTCGCTCACGCGGCGTCTTCCGCGTCAGCGCGTTGGCGACGGCGACCGTGTCCGGGTGGACCCCCTGGCTGAGCGCCGCGACGCCCTCCACTCGCCCGAACCGCGACTCGATCTCGACGGAGTCCCCGTCCTCGACGCCGTAGCGCGCGGCCGTGACCGGGTTGAGGAGCACACCGCGGAGCGCGAGCACGCCCTGCGTCAAGTCGTTCACCACCGGGATCGACAGGTTCTCGGCGAAGTTCGTCTCCGCCGACTTGAACGTGATCGCATAGAGCGGGTACGCGGGGTCGGCGCCGTGGATCGGCCCGTCCTTCCACGAGGGCAGCGGCACATAGTCGGAGGTGTCCCATTCGTAGCCGACCTCCTCCATCTGCGTCTGCAGTTCGTCGCCGGCCGTCTTGATCACCTCGTAGTAGAAGGGGATCCGTAGGCCGTCATAGGGCAGGTACTGCTCCGCCGCCGGGCGCTTGACGATGTTGTGGCCGTGCTCCTTGAACCACTCGAGCCCGTGCTCGCCGCCGGTCATCGCCAGGCAGAAGCGGTCGATCAGCTCGTCGTTCGTGTACTTGCGGTCGGGCTCCAGCGGCTCGGGAAGGCCGAGAATGAAGCTGAGGAACCCGTTCCAGACCGGAAGGAAGCCGCAGCGGTCGGCGATGTCGACCAGGATCTCGGTCGCGTCCCGTGAGTCGTGCAGCGGTTCGATCACCGCCTGCCGCAGGACGAGCCCTCGCACCGCGGGCGGCTCGCACATGAAGGCGACCGTGGACTCGAGGTACGTGTGGTCGGGGAGGATCAGGTCGGCCCACTCGGTCGTCTCGTTGACGACCACATCGATCGAGATCACGTAGTCGAACGAGGCGATCGCCTGCCGCACCTTCTCCTGGGCAGGCATGTTCCAGACCGGGTTCGAGTGGTAGGTGAGCAGCACCTCGGGCCGGTAGTCGAGGTGGTAGCGCTCGGGGTTGAGAACGGCGTCGAGCGCGATGTGCCCGGCATCCATTCCGAGCGGGAACCACTCCATCATCTGGAGGCTGTCCGCCGGGAACTTGAACGGCACCGGCGGGTGGAGGATGTGCGGGTTCGGCTTCAGCATCCCGTGCTCGCCGGGCTCGATGAAGAAGCCGCGCATGTCCAGCGGCACGCCGAGGTGGCCGCCCGGGACGTCGATGTTGCCGAGCAGGGTGTTCACCATCTTCAGCGCCATCGAGTCCTGGCCCCCGTTCGCGTGCGCGATCGCGCCGCGGTAGTAGTTCACCGCGGCCGGCCGAAACGGATAGACGGTGCCGTCGAGCTCGATCGTCTCGCCGATTCGGGCGGCGCTCCCTAGCTCGAGTGCAATCCGTCGCATCGTCTCGGCCGGGACGGTGCAGACCTCCTCCATCTGCTCGGGGGGGTGCTCGCGGAGGATGTCGAGGAACAGCTCGAACCCCGTTGCGCACTCGACGTCCGCCACGCGATAGCGGCCCTCGAGTGAGATGTCGACGATCTCGGGGTCGTCCCATTCGCGCGCCTGCGCAGCGCCGGCGTCCCAGACCATCGCTTTGCCGGCCGCGCTCAGCACGTACGAGCCGTTCGGGCCGATCAGGTACGGCGCGTTCGTCCGCTGCTTCAGGAACTCGACGTCGTACAGGCCGTGCTCGAGCACGAGGCTGTGCATCAGGCCGAGGATGAACGCCCGGTCGGTGCCGGGCCGGATCGGGATCCACTCGTCGGCCTTCGCGGCCGCCGGCGACATCCGCGGCTCGACCGTGACGACCTTCATCCCGCGCATCCGAGCGTCGGCCATCCGCTTCGCCGCGCCGGACAGGTGCAGGTGGCTCGAGAACCCGTCGCCGGACCCGATCTGGATCCAGTAGTTGCAGTACTCGTAGTCGTTGACGACTGCGAAGCTCGTGTCGGTGATCCCGTTGATCGGGTGGTAGGCCGCGCCGCAGTACTGGCCGACCGTGCTGAAGAAGTGCGGTGAGCCGAAGGCCGCGGGCCAGGCCCAGTTGAAGATGCGCTGGAAGTCGCCGCTGGCGACGAGCAGCTTGCGCGGGTCGGTCTCCCGGATCGGCTTCAGCTTCTCCGTGACGATGTCCATCGCCTCGTCCCAGGAGATCTCCTTCCAGCCCGGGTCCTCGCCGGGGCCCTTGCGCGGGTTGGTGCGAACCATCGGCGCCTTGACCCGCTTCGGGTCGTACAGGCGCAGCATCCCGACGTTGCCCTTGGGGCAGAGCTTTCCGAGGTTGTCCGGATTGGTCGGATCGCCCTCGATCTTCGTCACCACGCCGTCGACGACGTGGACGAGGATCCCGCAGCCGTGCAGACACATCTTGCAGGCGCTCCGGACCCAGCGATCATCCGTCGGCTTGGCGCGTCCGTTCCTGCGTCGCCCGAGTGCCACTGCCAACGTTTGCCTCCTTCTGGCCCGGTGCTGATTCGCCGACGCTAGCGCCGAATCGCACGTGCGACCCGGTCAAAATTGATCAGGCGGGTCAGTCCGAGGCGCCGCGGACAGCGGCAACGAGCTCGTCGAGCGTCCGCTCCGGGTTCCGGCCGCGGGCGAGCCCGACGAGGTACGAGACGAGCGGTGCGTTGGTGCGGTCGCCGCTGTCGTGCGCCGCGACCCGCGCCAGCTCCAAGAGCCGCTCGATCTCCGCCGGCCCCAGATCGTACTCCGAGGCAGGGGCGCCGACCGCGTCGGCGAGGGACTTCCGCGATGTCTCGAGCCAGTCGGGCACGGGCGATCCTACTCCTCCGCCGCGCGAGAGCCAAACCTTCACTTGAGCAGCGCCTTCGCCACCAGCGTGCCCGACCCCGCGCCGAGGCCCGGGCCGGGATGGGTCGATGCGCCGATGTGCCAGAGACGGTCGACGTGCGTCTTGTGGCCCGGCAGCCCCGGGCGGGGACGCCAGAGCAGATTCTGGTCGAGCGCACAGGAGCCGGCGTAGATGTCGCCGCCCGGCATGTTCGGGTTCGCTGCCTCGTGGTCGGCTGGCGAGTGGACGACCCGCTTGAGGATCGACCGCTCGAGGTTCGGCACGTGGTGGGCGATTCGGGCCTGGATCCGGTCGGCGTACGCCTCGCGCAGCTTCCTCGACCAGGTCCCGCGGCCGACGTCGAGCTCGCCGGCAGCGTCGCCCTTCGGGCGCGACGGCACCTCTTGGAGCTGGATCCAGAGAATCCACGAGCCCTCCGGCGCGCGCGAGGGGTCGACGGCCATCGGCTGGCCGACGACGATGGTTGCCTCTGTGGGCAACAGACCACGCTCCGCCTCGTTGACTGCGCGCGAAACGCCGTCGAGGCCGGGCGTCAGGTGGACAAGCGCGGTGCTGCCCAGCCGCGCGTCCCCCTGCCAGTCCGGACGGCTCCGAGAGCGCGTAGTGGATCTGCATCTCGCCGCGTCCGTAGCGGAAACGGCGAGCCTCCTCGACGACGGGGCCGTCCCCGCCGAGCAGCCGTTCGTAGAGCTGCTGGGGCGTCACGTTGGCCAGCACCGCCCGCGAGGCCTCGATCACCTCGCCGTCGACCGTCTCCACCCCCGTGGCGCGGTCGAGCTCGACGACCACGCGCTCTACCTCGCGCCGGTCTCGCACGCGCCGCCGGCGTCCTCGACGATCCCGCGCAGCGCCTCGACGAGCTTCACGCCGCCGCCGCGCGGCACCGGCATCCCGCCCAGCTCGATCGCGACCCCGATCACCTCGGCCATGAACCCCGACGACGCCGCGTCGGGCCCCAGCCCGGTGTGCAGCACCCACGGCGCGAAGAGCCCATGGACGCGCTCGTCCTCGAACGTCTCCGCCGTCCAGTCGCGGCAGCTCATCAGGGTCTTCCCGGCGAACTCGACGAGGCCACGGCGTCCGAAACGACGAAGCGCCTTCCAGCCAAGCCGCGCGCCGTCGCGCGACCACAGCTCCGTCCCGAGCAGGCCGAACGCGATGTCCGCATTGGGCAGGAACTCGGCCACCGTGCGCTCCCAACCGGGTCCCAGCGCCGCGACGTTCTGCTCGTGTGAGGTTGTCAGGAAGACGCTTGCCCCGTCCGGAAACAGCGTCGCGGTCGCCAGTTCCGTGTTCAGGTACTCGAGCCCCCGCGCGTCGAGATCGGGCTTGAGCTCGGCGTAGGCGGCCGAGCCGGTGAACAGCGGGTGCCACGACGAGTAGACCTCGTGCACGAATCCGCGCTCCGTGATCTCCGCCGTGCGGATCGCGCCGCCGAGCCAGTCGTTCCGCTCGAGCACGCAGACCTTCCAGCCCTTCTTCGCGAGCAGCGCGGCAGCGACGAGCGAATTGATCCCGCTGCCGATCGCGACCGCGTCGTAGCGCCTCATGCGAGTGCCTCCAGGCTCTCGACCGCGCGGCGCGCCAGCTCCTCGGCCGGAAGCGCCCACAGAGAGTCCTCGAAGGCGTTCCCGAAGGTCCCGTCGTCGGACATCAACTCGACGTCGTACCAGCCGTCGTAGCCCGCCGCCTCGAGCGCCCGCACCGCGGCGCGCGATCCCTCGCCGGGTAGCAGCCGGTCGAAGTCGGAGCGCGTCGGCTCGCGGTGGTCGGCGACGTGCACGCCGAAGATCCTCTCGACGTGCGAAACCTCCTGCAAATGCCAGGTGTCGAACAGAATCCCCACCTCCGCGTCGCCGATCAGCTCGAGCGCGTGGTCGATCGTGTGCACGAAGGACAACACACCCGACTGCGAGGGGTGGATCGGCTCGAGCGCGACGCGAACGCCGTGCCGCACGCCCGTTTCCCCGATGCGGCGGATGCCCTCGCGCACAACGTCGCCGTCCTCCCCCGGCCCGGTCAGGAAGAACACGCAGCCGGGCTCGAGCTCCGCAAGACGCGCCACGGACTCGCAGATCGACTCCACGCGCGCCCCGGGCTCGTCGGGTCCGGGGATCAGCGGCGAGGGCAGGATCGATCCGGCCGCGGGCAGGCACGCCGACGCCGCGAGCCCGCTCTCGCGTAGCCTCCCGCGCACGTCGTCCACGCCCTGGAGCTTGAACTCGAGGATCCCGATCGCGCCGGCCCCGGCCGCGCGATAGGCAGCCAGCTCCTCCTCGAAGGACGCCGGGAATGTCGTCCACTCGCAGATTCCGACGCGCACCGGCCGCAACCTAAACCACCGGCGTAGGCTCGACGGAGCCGGATAGCGTAGGTGGCGGCTTCGCCGCCACCGGAGTAGAAACCATTGACCATTGAACCCGCGTACCGAGCAGGCGTAAGGTCTGATATCCCCACTGGAGGAGGACGCATGAAGGTACGTAGGTTCGGACTCGCCGTGTTCGCACTCGCGGCCGTCGCCGTCGCAATGACCTTCGGCGCCACAGCCGCGGTCGGCAAGAGCTCGGCGACCCCGACGATCGTGATCGGCGCTGCAGTCGACCTGACGAGCAGCATGAAGCCGTTCGACTCGCCCGCCCTCGCCGGCGCGCAGATCGAGGCGAAGAAGCTGAACGCCCGGAAAGGCCCGCACTTCGTGATCAAGGTCTGCAACCACCAGCTGAAGAAGCAGCAGTCCTGCGCGGCGCAGCTGATCCAACAGGGAGCGCAGATCGGTTGGGTCACGTGCGACGTCGAGTATGCAGCCCCCTCGGTGCAGGAGTTCATCAACCACGGGATGCTCACGATGTCGCCGTGCGTGAGCACCGATCAGATGGGCCCCTCGCGGTTCGGCCCCAAGGGCCGGCTGGCTTTCTCGATGGGCGGCACGGGGCAGGACGAGGGCTCGGCCGAGGCGGAGTACGCCTGGGCGCGCGGCTGGAAGACCGCGATCGTCGTCAAGGACAACCTGCTCGTCTATTTCCGCAACGTCTCGGACGCCTTCGCCAAGCGCTTCCAGGAACTCGGCGGCAAGGTCGTCGACCGGCAGTCCTTCACGTCGTTCAAGAAGGACATCGGCCCGGTGATCAGCAAGGTGGCGGGCGAGCAGGCGGACGTGATCTCGTTCGTGACCGCGTTCGGCGAGCTGCCCCAGTTCGTCGGCGGCATCCGCAGCGCCGGCAACACGACGCCGATCATCAACTCGTGGGGCGGTGACGGCACCTACTGGAACCCGAAGAGCCCGCAGGTGACCGACTACTACGTCGACAACTACGCGTCGTCGTTCGGCGACGACCCGAGCCCGGCCGTGAACGCGCTTCTGAAGGCGCTGCTCGCGGCAAAGCAGGTTCCGTACACGGCCAGCTACGTGCTCGGCGCCTCCGCGATCGACGCGCTGGCGACCGCCTACACCCGCACGTCCGGCTCGACGCAGGGGACGAAGCTCGCCCAGGCGCTCGAGGGCTTCCACGGCGTCCACACGATCTCCGGTCCGATCTCGTACTCGAAGACGCTGCACAGCGTCGTCGGCCGGCCGTGGCGGATCATGAAGGTCCAGAACAACAAAGAGTCGTTCGTTCGCATGTGGACGACGAAGTCGGTGACGAAGATTCACTGACGGTTTGACCGAAGCAGTTTCGAGCTCGACCGACCGGTGGCCCGGAGACGTTCTCCGGGCCACCGACGTCTCGCGCGCCTTCGACGCGTTGCACGCGCTCCGGGGCGTGACGCTCGAGCTGCACCGGCATGAGGTCGTCGGCCTGATCGGCCCCAACGGCGCCGGCAAGACGACCCTCGTGAACGTGTTGACGGGCTTCGACTACCCCACGTCGGGAACCGTGGAGCTCGCGGGCGTGGACGTGAGCTCGTGGACGCCCGCACCGGCGCGGTCGCGCCGGGCTCGCCCGCACGTTCCAGCACAGCCGCTCGTTCGCCAGCCTCACCGTGCGCGAGAACGTCGAGGTCGCTGCGCTCGGGGGCGGTGCACGCCCGGGCGCCGCGCGGCGGCGCGCGGACGACCTCCTCGAGCTGCTCGGCCTCCGTGCACGCGAGGAGCAACCGGCCGGCTCGCTCGCCCACGGCGACGAGCGCAAGCTCGGCGTCGCACGCGCCCTCGCGACCGAGCCGCGGTTCCTGCTGCTCGACGAGCCGGCGGCAGGACTTCCGGAGGCGGAGGTGCCCGAATTCGCCGCCGTCGTCCGATCCATCCGCGACGAGCACCAGGCGGGTGTCCTGCTGATCGATCACAACATGGCGCTCGTGATGGACGTGTGCGACCGGATCCACGTCCTCGATCAGGGCCGAACGCTGGCGGCCGGGACTCCCGCGGAGGTTCGCGGGAACCTCGACGTCGCTGCGGCGTACCTCGGCGAGGCGCCGGTGGTGGCCGAGTGAGCGCCACGCTCGAGCTGCGAGGACTCGAGGTCCGCTACGGCTCGGTGCCGGCGGTGCGGAACCTGACCCTCGAGGTCGGCGAGGGCGAGATCGTCGGGCTGATCGGGCCGAACGGCGCCGGGAAGTCGACGACGCTGCACGCGATCATGGGCATGGTCCCTGCGTACGCCGGGGACATCGTCTTTCGCGGCGAGTCGATACGGAAGCACTCGCCGGAGGCGGTCGCGCGCTCGGGGATCGCGCTCGTGCCGGAGGGGCGACGGATCTACCCGGACATGACGGTCGAGGAGAACCTCCGGCTCGGCTTCGCCGGCCGCCGCGGCAGGGACGGCGTCGATGCGGACCTCCAGTGGGTGCGCGGGCTCTTCCCGGTCGTCGCGGACATGCGGGACCGGCACGCGGGAAGCCTCTCCGGCGGTCAGCAACAGCAGCTGGCGATCGCGCGGGCGCTCGTCGCACGGCCCGACCTGCTGCTCCTCGACGAGCCTTCGCTCGGGCTCGCGCCGGTCGTGGTGGACGTCGTCTTC
Source organism: uncultured Actinomycetes bacterium (assembly GCA_963779025.1). Lineage (GTDB taxonomy): Bacteria > Actinomycetota > Thermoleophilia > Gaiellales > Gaiellaceae > DATBLE01. The sequence goes on along the minus strand of CAVZWR010000018.1, from coordinate 84,128 downwards.
GAGGCTCTCGCCGCGATCCGTGAGCGCGGTGTGACGGTGCTGCTCGTCGAGCAGCGCGCGCAGCGCACGGTCGCGTTCGCCGACCGCTCCCACGTGCTCTCGAGCGGCGAGCTCGTCACGACCTTCCTGCCGAAGGACGCCGGCGACACGGCCCGCATGGTCGAGGCGTATTTCGGATGAGCACCCTTCAGAACCTGATCGACGCGTGCGCGCTCGGTTCGGTCTACGCGCTGATGGCCGTCGGGATCGGTCTCGTCTTCGGCGTGCTCCGGATCGTCAACTTCGCGTATGGCCAGCTGATCATGGCCGGCGCCTACACGCTCGCGCTGACCAACGGCTGGAACCCGGCGCTCAGCATCGCCATGTGCTTCGTGATCGTGATCGGGCTCTCGATCCTGATGGACGTCGTCGTCTTCAGGCCGCTGCGGCGTGCCGAGCCGGCGACGATGCTGATCGCGACCTTCGCGGTCTCGCTCCTCCTCTACTACATCGCGCTGCTCAGGTTCACCGTGCTCGGGAAGACGGTCGGGACGCTGACCGGGCTCAACCGGCCGATCGGCGACGGGACCCTGATCGTGCGCTGGATCTGGGTCGTCGACGTGATCGTCGCCCTCGGCGCCCTCGCCGGCCTGCTCGCGCTGCTGAACCGCACCAACCTCGGGCTGCACATGCGCGCGGCCGCCGCGGACTTCCGGACGGCGCGCATGCTCGGCGTGCGCGCCAACCCGACGATCATGGTGGCCGTGATCCTCTCCGGCGTCCTCGCCGCGGTCGTCGCCGTGCTGATGACCGCCGAGACGCCCTACGTGACGCCGGACTACGCGCTCCGGGACACGATCGTCGTCCTCGTCGGCGTCGTCGTCGGCGGGATGGACCGGCTGTGGACCGCGGCGCTCGGCGGCTTCTCGATCGGCTTCGTCACGTCGTTCATGGCGGCGAAGCTGCCGATCTTCGGCCTGCTCGACCCGAAATACCTCGACACCGTCGTCTTCGGCCTGGTCATCCTCACGCTGCTCCTGCGCCCGGACGGCCTCTTCGTCGGGCGCAGGCGCCGCGCCGTGGAGCGCGTATGAGGCGCTCGCTCGTCCAGCTCGCCGGCCCGGTCGTGCTGATCGCGCTCGTCGGATTCTGGGGCAGCTTCCTCTCCAACGCACGCGCGATCGAGTTCGAGCACGCGCTGGTGTTCACGGCGATAGTGGTCGGGCTCTACGTCTTCATCGGCAACTCCGGCGTGATCTCGTTCGGCCAGATCGGGTTCTTCCTGGTCGGCGCGTACGCCGCCGGGGAGCTCTCCATCCCGGCCGAGACGAAGTCGAGCATCCTCCCGAACGTCTACGGGCTGATCCGCGAGCACTCCGTCGGGAACTTCTGGTCGCTGGTGATCGCGGCCCTGGCCGGCGGGATCTTCGCCTTCCTCGTCGGGATCCCGCTGATGCGGCTCTCCGGCCTCGCCGCCGGAATCGCGACCTTCGCCGTGCTGGAGATCACCCAGAACATCCTCGGCAACTGGGAGTCGATCGGGCCGGGCCCGCTCACGCTCTCGACGGTGCCGCAGACGACCGACCTGTGGCAGGCGACCGTTGGGGCGATCGCGGTCGCATGCGTCGCATTCGGCTACCAGCTGTCGCCGCTCGGGCGGAAGCTGCGCGCGACGCGCGAGGATCCCTTCGCGGCCCAGGCGGCGGGAATCGACGTCCATCGCCAGCGCCTGTGGGCCTTCACGATCTCCGGCATGCTGGCGGGCTTCGCAGGCGGGCTCTTCGTGCACTTCCAGGGCTCGCTCGCGACGGACGTGGCACTCGACTACACGTTCCTGACACTGGCGATGCTCGTCGTCGGCGGGTCGCGCACCCTCCTCGGTGCCGTCGTCGGCGCGCTCGTCGTCAGCGGGATCGACTCGTTCCTCAGCGACGCGGAGACCGACGCCGTGAGCTGGCTGCACCTCCGGGCCGGCACGAGCTCCGTCGTCGTGGCGGCGTTCATGGCGCTCGTGCTGATCTTCATGCCGCAGGGGCTCACCGGCGGGATCTCGCTGCACCGGGTGCGAAGCGGGATCGCCCGCGTCCGCACTCCCCGCAGAGCCGAGAGCTAGACGCGCAGCCGGTCGGAGATCACGGCGGCGTCGCCCAGTCGTTCGAGTGTTCGCGCGAAGGTTGCCGCGACGAACGAGTTGTGTATAGATGGCACCTTCAGTACCGCCCTCGAGGAGGAGCAGCCGTGAACCGAATAGCCGTGCCCGCCGAGGCCGACGAACAGCGCCAGCAGATCACCACCCCCCGGATATCTGCCGAGATCCAGGCAGTGGTGGCGGAGATCGACGCGAGACGCGACGTCCTGCGCAGCGAGGGCGCGGAGTCTGAGGCGCGCGGGGAGCTCACGAGCGCAGCCTTCGACGTCGTGCGGTCCTCGGGCGCCCTGCGGATCTGCGTTCCGCCGAAGTTCGGCGGCTATGGCGCCAACTCCCTTGAGTCGACCGCCGTGTCACGTGCCTTGGGTCGGGGAGATGGCTCCGTTGCCTGGGTGTTCGCCATCGTCAACTCTGGCACTTGGATCATGGCGTTGATGGCGATGGAGGCGCAGGAGGAAGTCTGGGCGACCGGACCTGACACGGTCGTGTCGGTCGTACTAGCTCCGACATGTGCCGTCGAGAAGGTCGATGGCGGTTATCGCGTGAGCGGCCGCTGGGCGTACGGCACGGGTTCCCACCACGCCGACTGGTCGCTGCTGGGCATGCCGCTGGTCGACGACGCGGGCAATCAGGTCGACGGCGCGCTGGCCCTCATTCCGGCAAGCGACTTCACGATCGAGCAGACGTGGGACATGGCCGGGATGACTGCCACGGCAAGCGATACACAAGTCGTCGACAACGCCTTCGTGCCGGAGCATCGGATCCTACCGCTCACCGCGGCGATTGACGGCACGTACCCCGGGTCCGGAATTCACTCCGAGATCTCCTACCGGACCGCGTTCGTCCCGGCACTCGCGCTGCAGCTCGTGGGGCCACACCTCGGCATGGGACGCGCTGTCTCGGAGCTGGTCATCGAAAAGGCCCGAACCAAGGCCATCGCGTACACCGGCTACACCCGGCAGGCGGACTTCGGCGCCTCGCAGATGGCTACGGCGCAGGCCGAGCTTCTCCTCGAGACCGCGGAGAACACCGCCCGGATCATCGGCGAGGACCTCTACGAAGCTGCCGCCGCCGGCACATATCCGGACTTCAGTCAGCGCGTTGCGCTGCGGGCTCGCATCGGGTATGCGGTGCAGTGCGTGACCGACGCCATCAACTTGATGGTGACCGTCCATGGGTCGAGCTCGTTCGCGAGCAGCAGCCCGGTGCAGCGGTTCTGGCGCGATCAGACGGTCGCCGCTTCGCATGCCCATAGCCTGCCCGCCACCGGGCTCGAGGCGTACGGGCGCGTCCTGCTGGGCCTCGACGAGGAAGCCCGCTTCACGATGCCGGTGCTCTGACCGGGCAAAAGGAGGTAGACCCATGACAGAAACCGGCATCTCCCGGGTCGCGTCACCAGCAATTCCCGGAATCGCGGACAGCGTACGTGCTTCGCGCGATGAGCTGATCTTCGTCTCCGGAACCGTAGCGCTCCCCGAAGGAGACGCCTTCGCCGACTTCGCCGACGGCGTCGAGGCCGTGCTTGCCGAGCTCGATCGCGCGTTGGAGCGCGCCGGCTCGGACCGCCGGCACCTGGTCAAGATCGCGGTGTACATCACCGATCTCGACAAGAGTAAGCTCGCCGCATTCAGAACCGTTCGGGACGCATGGCTGGATGGCGCCGAGCCGCCGGCGAGCACATTGATCGGCATCGCGCGGCTGTTCGACGACCGGATCTCGATCGAGATCGACGCCATCGCGATACCGAGTTCCTAGCGAACAGCTGGAAGCAGTAATCGGCACGCAAAGGCCGAAAGAACAATTTCCACTGAGTCGCCCCGCGAAGGATGCCCGCGACACCGTCATAGTGTCGCCGGCATCTTTCGTGCGGGTCAGCGGGGAAGCACCGCCGCGATGGCGCTGACCTCCAACTTCAAATCGGGAGGCACCAGTCGGGGGACCTCGACCGTGGTTGAGGTCGGGAACTTCTCAAAGTACTCGCCCATGACCTCGACAACGGTCGGATTGTCGTGGTCCATGTCGACCAGGAATTTGTTGACGGAGATGACATCGGCGAGCGTGGCTCCCGACCATCCGAGAACCTTCTCCATGGTGCGGAAGAGGCGATGGGTTTCCGAGCGGATGTCGGTGGCGTCGTCGCCGGGCACGGGCCCGCCGAGGACGCCGGAGACGAAGATGAGGTCGCGGCCGGCGGGCACGCGGATGGCAGGCACGAACGGTAGCCCCTTGATGCCGTAGAGCTCCTCCGTGTCGCCGATTACCTCAAACGCGGGGGCAGTTGCCATGTGAATTCCTTTGCTGTTCGTCGTTGACTCGCGTCGAACGCTACCGGAGGCCGACGAGCTTACTAACGATTGAGCCGGAGACTAAGCTTGCGCCGCATGCGAAAGCGGGCAACGCTCAAAGATGTGGCACAGGCGGCGGGCGTGCACCCGGGCACGGTGTCTCGCGGTCCTGCACCCGACCACGCGGGAACTCGCCAACGCGGAGACTGCGGCGCGGATCGACGAGATCATCGCCGATCTGAACTACCGTCCCAACGTCATCGCCCGTGGACTGCGCATGCAGCAGACCCGTCTTGTGGCGGTCATCAGCCCCGATCTCATGAATCCGGTGTTTCCAGCGATCATACGGGGCATCGAGGACCGCCTGCAGGCGAGCGGCTACGTGGTGCTGCTCGTGAACACCGACAACGACCCGGAGCGAGAGCGCGAGGCGTTCGACGCCATGCGACAGCGCCAAGTCGACGGCATCATCGCGGCGACGGCCGTGCAAGGAAACACCGCGATCCCCGAGCTGCTCGAGGATGGTGTCGCGATTGTCCTCGTCAACCGAAGCCTGCCACGCAGCAAGGTTCCCGCGGTCGTCCCCGACGATCGCGACGGCATGCGGCAGTCAGTGGACTACGTCATCAGGCTCGGTCACGAGAGGATCGCACATCTCGCCGGCCCTCGGCCGGTGCCGAACTCGGCCGAACGCCGGCGCGGATTCATCGCCGCGATGAAGCGTGCGGGCCAGTCGACCGACGCCCCGATCGCCGAAGCTTCGCGGTACGCGATCGAAGACGGAGAGCGCGCCGCCAGCATGCTGCTCGATCGACGGCCACGGCCGACCGCGATCCTGGCCGCCAACGACTTGTTGGCCATCGGAGCCTATCGAGCTGCCGCGGCACGTGGTCTCGAGGTTCCGCGCGACGTATCGATCGTCGGCTTCAACGATATGCCGTTCGTTGACCAGTTCCGCCCGCCGCTGACGACCGTCCGGATTCCGCACCGCGAGCTCGGGCGACGGGCCGCCGACTTGCTGCTTGCGGCGCTCGATACCGCCAGCTCCGGCGGTGATCCGCCCCAAGGCAAGGTGCGACTCCCGCTCGAGTTGGTCGAACGGAAACTCCGCGAGCTCGCCACCCCGAAAGAGCTGGGCGCTTCGGGCGGGCCGACCACGCCTCCGCCACGCCGGGCAAACGTCACCCCGCCAAGCGGCATCGGCCGCGAGGGAGGGCGCTGGTCGCGCGACTTCTTCACCGCGCCGAAGGCTTTCGTGATGAGATTTCCGTAGGCCACGACCGAAGGGAGATGGGAGACATGGCGGCACCGGACTACTCGATTCGCTCGTTCTGCTACGCCCACTGCGACCTGCCTGCGGACTTCTGCGGCGGCACGCCGATCCACAGCCTCGAGGGCACCACGCAGCTCGCGATGCACTACGTGCTCCTGTCGAGCCAGGACGACGGCGGTGTGACCCACCACGTGCTCGTCGACTGCGGCTTCGACGAGGCGTGGATCCCGCGCTTCGGTTTCTACGACTGGCAGCCGCCGGAAACCATCCTCGGCCGTGTCGGCGTCCAGACGAGCGACGTCGAGAAGATCGTGTTCTCTCACATGCACTTCGATCACATGAACGCGCTCAGCCACTTCCCCGACGTGGACATCGTCGTCACGGAGCGCGAGTTCGAGGGCTGGGTCGAGCGCACGTCGCTCCCGGAGCACTACTACCCGATGGGCGAGCAGAGCTGGATGCTCTCGTCCTTCGACCGCGGCGACCTCGACGTCATGCGGGACCGAATCGGCAAGGGCCGCGTCGCCTTCAGCGGCGACGGCGAGGAGGTGCTCCCCGGCGTGACCGCGTTCTTCTCCGGCGCGCACTCCCCCGGGAACCAGTGGTTCTCCGTGCAGACCGGCAACGGCCCGTTCGTCGTCGCCCAGGACGCCGTGTACTGGTACTCGAACATCGAGGAGATGTGGCCGAGCGGCTACACGAACGGCGACACCTACGGAATGGTGCGCGGCTACGGCGCGATCTACGAGCATCTGAACGGCGAGATCGACCGCGTCGTGCCGGGGCACGAGATGAAGATCTACGAGCGCTTCCCGAGCTGGGAGGTCGACGGGCTCCAGATCGCCGAGGTGAACGTCGCGAGCTGGGACACTTCGCTGCGCCCCGAAGGCTAGTCCAGCGAGTCGCCGGGCCCGAAGATCCGGATCGGCACCTGTGAGAACGGCACCCCACCCTCGGGCGTGACGCGCCACGTGTCCTGCATGTAGAGGCACGCCTGCTCGTCCTGGGTGATCGCGTGCGGGTGCATCGAGATCACCATGTTCTCCCGCAGCTCGAACTCGTTGCCCTCGCCGACGCGGGGGAACTCGATCATCGTCATCCCGATCGAGTGGCCGGTGACGTGGCCGAGCATGAAGCCGCGGTCCTTGAACGGCTTCGAGACGGCCATGTGGACGTCGTGCGCGGTGGCGCCGGCGCGCATGGTCGCACGCGCTGCCTCGACGTACTCGTGGTAGGCCTCGAGCGCAGAGAGGGTGTCGGCACTCGGCTCGCCCGCGCAGAACGGCCGCGAGAACTCGACCCAGTGCCCGCCGAGGGCGGCAATCTCGAGGCCGTAGAGGAGGAGGTCGTCCTGCTCGATGCGACGCGTGTGGCTCGGGTGCTTGAACTCGGGGCCGGCGGCGCCTGCCGACCCGGTGAGCACCATGTCCATCGTCGTTCGCCAGGTGCCGCGCGAGGCGAAGACGCGCTCGGCCTCGCCCATCACCTCGGCCTCGGTCTTGCCGACCTCGTAGGCTGCGAGCGCGGCGCGGACTCCGTCCTCGTTCAGCCGGAAGCTCTCCTCGACCGAGGCGAGCTCCTCCTCGGACTTGACCGCACGGGCGGTGTCGAACCCCTGGTCCCACGGAACCGCGACGTCGGCGAGCGGCCGGTAGTCGCGCACGGGCATCACGTAGTCGAGCCCGTAGACGCCGATCTTCCCGAACCCGCGGTCGGCGATCCACTGGCCGGGGTGCTCGGCGAAGACCTTGTCCTCGATCCAGGCCTCGCCGTGGTCGCCGACCCACCGCGCCTCCTTCGGGAAGACCACGGACGGTTCGCCCTCGACCGGGAGGACGACGTACGCGTAGCGGTGCAGCAGCCGAAACCCGGAGAGGTAGCGCACGGCGCCCTCGAACCCCGTGTACTCGGAGCCGGCGACGACGACGGCGTCGAGGCCGTCCTCCTGCGCCTGGGCGCGCACGTTCGCGTAGCGACGATCGATCTCGGCCTGCGTCGTCATGTCTTTCCTTTCACCAGTTGTGTGAGCGCACGGTTGAGCGGCGCGTCGACGCCGTGCCGCTCGCCGAACGCGACGATCGCGCCGTTCAGGAAGTCGATCTCGGTCTCGCGGCCGGCCTCGACGTCCTGGAGCATCGACGGCTTGTGTCCGTAGGCGACGTCCTTGCGGGCGGCGTGGTCGAACAGCTCCTCCGGGCTCATGTCGAGCGTGATCCCCTGCACATCCGCCACGGCACGGCCTTCCGCCATCACCGCCCACGCGAGCTCGCGGGTCGGCAGCTCGGCGACCTGCCCGTGCGTGCGACCGGTCAGCGCGGCGATCGCGTTCGAGGCGGCGTTGAAGATCAGCTTCCGCCACTGGGCGCCGCGCGCGTCCGCGAGAGCGTGCGTCGGCATCCCGCGCGCGTGCAGGCTTCGGCCAGAACCTCGACCGCCTCCATCGGGGCCGGGCTGGGCTCGAACGGGCCGATGTGCGTGTCGCCTCGGTGTCCCAGCCGACGTGGCCGGGCTCGATCACGTGGCCGGCCGGGAAGGTCGTGCCGCGGATCACCTCGCGCACGTGCTCGGCGATCAGCTCCTCGTTGCCGGCGCCGTTCTGGACGGAGGCGACCGCACCGAAGGCGTGCGCCGTCGCGGCGATCGCCTCGGAGGTCTGCATGCTCTTCACGGCGACGATCCCGAGCTCGCAGGGCGGGAGCGCCGCGGGGTCGGCAGTCGCGTTGACCTTGCCGACCACGTCGCCCGCTCCGGAGAGCCGGAGCCCGTTCGCGTTGATCGCATCGACGTGCTCCTGCCACGGGTCGTACGCCCAGACCTCCACGTCGTCGAGCGTCCCGAGGTTCGCCGCGAACAGCGAACCCACCGCCCCGCAGCCGATCACGCCTATGCGCATTCGCGTGCCTTCACGAGCCGGTACATCGCGGTGTGCAGCGGCACGGGAACACCGTGCTGCTCGGCCTCGCGGACGAGCGCGCCGGTGATGAAATCGACCTCCGTCGGCCGGCCGCTGCGCACGTCCTCGAGCATCGACGGCACGTGGGCGTAGTGGCCCTCGGCCGCGAGCGTCTCCCCGCGCTGGACGGCGTGCACGTTCATCTCCCATGGATCTTCGTGCAGGTCGACTCCCGCGGCGGCGGCAACCGCCTTGCCCTCGTCCATCAGGTCGCGGACGAGGCGGCCGAGATCGGTCGGCGCATCGACGGCGGCGAACGCGCCGACGTGAGGCAGATCGGTCAGCGCCGCGACGGTGTTGACGGTCGCGTTGAAGATCAGCTTCGACCACTGCGCCGGACGGAGGTCGGGGAAGGCGCGGGCGCGCAGGCCCGACGAGACGAGCAGCGTCTCGATCTCCTGCGCCTGCTCGTAGGTCGTCGTCCCGGCGAACGGCCCGAGCCACGTCTCCGTGTCGAGCTCGTACTCGACGTGCGTGTCCGAGTGGCGGACTCCGCTCATGAACGTGACCGCCGAGAGCAACGGCCAGTCGCCCTCGGCGCGCAGGAGCTCCTCGGCGCCGAGGCCGTTCTGGATCGTCATCATCGTCGCGCCCGGCGCCCGGCCCGCGAGCGCGCGGGCGGCGTCCGCGAGCTGCGTCGCCTTGGTCGCGACGATCCCGAGGTCGAAGTCGGGGAGCTCCGCCGGGTCCGCAGTCGCCTGCACCTGCGCGGTCAGGAAGGACTTCCCGGAGATGCGGAGCCCGCCGGCGAGGGCGCGGGCGTGCTCCTTGCGCCGCGTGAGCACGCTGACCTCGGCCACGGAGGCCAGATGACCGGCATACAGGCTGCCGATCACCCCCGCCCCGATCACGCACACGCGCTCGATCGCCACGGGTCAACGCTAACCCGTTAGGTTCGAGCGGTGTCCGGGGTCGCACTCGCCGCTTGCCTCTGCCCTCCTCTTCGGCGGCATGTCCGTCGCGCTCGGGTTCTCGATGCGCCGGAGCCGCGACGCCCTGGTCGGCGCGTTCGCCACGGCGCTGAGCGGGTTCTGCGTCTGCGCCGTCGTCGCTCTCGTCGGCCGTGAGTGGGGCGGCGAGCTGTGGCCGTTCATGCTCGCCGGGCTGCTGGCCCCCGGAGGCGCGCAGCTCCTCTTCGTGCTCGCGGTGCGTGAGGCAGGCCCCGCCCGCTCGTCCGTGATCGCCGGCGCGGCGCCGCTCGTCGCGGTCACGATCGCGATCGTCGCGCTCGGCGAGCCCGCGAAGCTGCCGCTGATCGCCGGCGCCGTGCTGATCGTCGCCGGCGGGCTCGCGCTGATCGCGGAGCGCGACCGGCCCGAGAGCTTCCGGATGATCGGCCTCGTCTACGCCTTCGGCTGCGTGGTGCTCTTCGCGACCCGCGACAACGTCGTCCGGCACATCGCGAGCGACAGCACGGCGGCGCCACAGCTCGCCGCCTCGGTGACGATCCTCTCCGGGACGGTGCTGATCTTCCTCGTGCTGCTCGTGACCCGGCGCCGACGGGTCTTCGCCGACATCGCACGCGAGGGCCCGTATTTCATCCTGCCGGGCCTGCTGTGGGGCGCCTCCTACGCGTTCCTCTTCGAGGCCTTCTACCGCTCGCGCGTCTCGGTCGTCAGCCCGCTGGTCGCGACGGAGTCGCTGTTCGCCGTCCTGCTGGCCGTCCTGCTCCTGCGCCGCACCGAGCTCGTCGGGCGGCATCTCCTGCTCGGCGCGGCGCTGGTGGTCGCGGGCGGCGCCCTGATCGGCGCGTTCCGCTAACCCAGCTCGGCCGGCAGGCCGCGGCCGCACCACTCGCTCCACGAGCCCGGGTAGAGCTTCGCGTCCGGCCGCCCCGCCTGCGCGAGCGCGAGCAGGTCGACACAGGCGGTCACGCCGGAGCCGCAGTAGACGACGATCTCGCCGGCCTCGGCGATCCCCGGCGGCAGCTCCGTGCCGTACGGCCAGTTGACCGCGCCGGGAATCCTCCCGGCGACCGGGTCGATCGGCTCGGCCTCACCGCGGTAGCGCTCCGGGGAGCGCGCGTCGACGATCGTCAGGCCCGGCTCGCCGAGACGCGCCTGCGAGCTCCTCGGCCTCGATCGTGTCGCCGGTGCGCGGACGCGGGACGAACTCCGCCGGCTCGATCTCCTCCTCGCCGCCGCGCACCGGGCCGAGCCACGACTCGAGGCCGCCCCGCAGCACGGCGACGTCCTCGTGGCCGAAGTGGCGCAGGAGCCACCACAGCCGGGCGGCGCCGCCGGCGGCGCCGTGGTCGTACGCGACGACGAAGACGCCGTCTCCGATCCCCGCGCGCGACGCCGCCGCGGCAAACGCCTCCACGCTCGGCAACGGGTGCCGCCCTCGCCCCTGCACCGAGAGGTCGGAGAGCTCGTCGATCCCGAGGAACGACGCGCCGGGGATGTGCTCACGAAGGTAGGCCTCGCGCCCCGCCTCGACCCGTGCGAGGTCGTAGGCGCAGTCGACGAACCGGTAGATCAGTAGAAGCCTTCGCGCCGGGCGTATCGCTCGTCGCGCTCGGCGTCGTAGGTCTCCGGCTCGACCTCCGGGTTCACCGACCGCAACAGCTCGCCCGGCGAGGGCAGCTCGCTGCGGTCGACGAACCGCTCCGGGTCCCACAGGTTCGAGCGGAGGAACGCCTTCGAGCAGTGCGTGTACGCCTGCTCGATCTCGATGCGCATTGCGAGCTTTGGCGCCTTGCCCTCGACCGCGCAGAGCTCGAGCAGCTCCGGGTCGGTGACGATCTCGGCCCGGCCGTTGACGCGAAACGTGTCGGTCACGCCGGGGATCACGAACAGCAGCGCGACGTGCGGGTTCTCGAGCACGTTCCGCAGCGAGTCCGCGAGCCGGTTGCCGGGCCGGTCGGGAAGGAGCAGGGTGCGGTCGTCGAGGATCCGGACGAACCCGGCCGGGTCGCCCTTCGGGCTGACGTCGCAGCTCCCGTCGGCGGCCGAGGTCGCGAGGCAGAGGAACGGCGAGCGCTCGATGAACTGCCGCGTGAGGTCGTTCAGGCGGTCGGCGATCTTCGATTGCACCAGAGCCGACGGCTCGCCGAGCAGAGAGCGCAGAGCGTCTTCGGCCCCGATCATCACGTAGACCCTACCTCGGAGAAGAGCTGCGCCTCGTCCGGGTCGTCCCAGGCGAGCGTCTTGACGAGCCCCCACAGGCGCATCCGCTCGCGGTCGAGGCCGAGCAGCTCGGACGAGCGCGTCCAGCCGACGCCGCAGCTCGGCGAGCGTCGGGCGTCGCGTCCCGGACGATCGCGACCGTGTCGTAGGCCCGCTCGGCGACGATCGGCTTCGGGTCGATCGCGAGCCACGGCTCGCGCTCGGCACGGAGGATGTTCCCGCCGTGAAGGTCCTGGTGGCAGAGGACCGCGTCCTCGACCGGGGTCAGCGCGGCGATCGCGTCGAGTGCCTCCTCGGCGAGCCGCCCGGGATAGCGCTGCGGCAGCTCGCGCGTCCAGCGGGCGGCGACGTCGTCCAGCCTCGGCCAATCGACCTCCGGCGGGGGCTCCCGCCACAGCCGCTCCATCAGCCTGGCCGCGACGCCGAGCGCCTCCTCGTCGTAGGCGGTCCCGAGCGGAGTTCCCGGGAAGCAGCGCTCGAGCAGCAGCGCCTTCCGTTCGGGGTCGTGCGCGAGCAGGCGAACGGCGCCGTGCCCGTCCCAGAACCGCAGCGCCTCGGCCTCGCGGATGCCCTCGAAGTCGTCGGGCAGCTGGACCTTGACGACGACCTCCGTTCCGTCCGCAAGCCGGGCCGGCGCGACGAGCTCGGAGAAACACGCCTCGAACGGCTCGCCGAGCTCGAGCTCCCAGGGAATCGTCAGTGAGCGCCGTCCGCCACGACGGGGAGCGTGAGCACCTCCTCGTCCGGGAAGCGTTCCGCGAGCTCGGCCGCGCAGGCGTCTGGGTCCTCGGCCCAGACGATCACGGTGGGGCCGGAGCCGGAGAGCGTCGCGCCGGCCGCCCCGGCGGGTGGCGTCGCGCGCACGTCGTCGAGGATCCGCGAGGGCCGGTAGGGCTCGTGGAGGCGGTCGCCGAAGGCGGCCGAGAGCAAGGCGACGTCCCCGCGGGCGATCCCTGCGCCGAGCAGCGCGGCGCGCGCCGCCGTGTAGGCCGCGTCCCCGTGCGGGATTTCGCCCGGCAGCGCGAGCCTCGACTCCGCCGTGGTCACTTTCTCGGCCGGAATGACGGCGACCGGGGTCAGCGGCAGCCTGTCGGCCAGGCGCTCGATCCGGCCGTCCCAGGTCAGGCACACACCGCCGGCGAGGCAGGCGGCGAGGTTGTCGGAGTGGCCCTCGAGCGGCGCGCCACGCGCGAGCAGCTCCTCGACGGGGAGCTCCTGATTCGTCCAGCGCGCGGCGGCGACGAGGCCGAGCGCGATCGTCGCGGCGCTCGAGCCGAGCCCGCGCGCGCGCGGAATCGGTGACTTCCACTTGAAGGCCAGGCCCTCGGGCGAGGCGACGAGCCCGAATGCGCGGACGCCGATGTGCGCCGGATCGGGCCGATTGTCACCTTCACTGACCTCGACCTCGTTCCAGAGATCGAGGGCCGCCGCAGCGCAGTCGAAGCCGGCCCCGAGGTTCGCCGTCGTCGCCGGCGCTCGGACATTCATAGCCGTTCCGCCGCATCAGGGTCCTTCAGACCATGACCGGTCAGCACGCAGACAACGCGCCCGCCGGGGCGAAGCTGCGCGACGCCGGCGACGCCTGCGGCCGAAGCAGGCTCGCAGAAGATCCCCTCGAGCCGGCCGATCGAGCGCCACCACTCGAGCAGCGCGTCGTCGGCGACAGTGACGACCTCGGTGATCGCCTCCGCCTGCTCGCGGTGGACCGGCTGCGAGATGCGGATCGCGGTCGCGACTGTCTCGGGGCGCTTGTCCGATTGCACCGAGAGCAGGCGCGGCCTGCCGCGCACCGGCCTCGTCGAATCCGCGGGCGTACGCGAGCGTGTTCCCGCCGCCCCCGTACGGGAGCGCGAGCACAGCGGGCGGGCCTCCGAACTGTTCGACGATCTCGCGGGCGGCCGACGCCTGCCCTTCGATCCGGTCCGGGTTGATCGAGTTCACGTTCACCCAACCCTCCTCGTCGGCCAGGCGACGGGCGAGCGCGTGCGCCTCCTCGAACGTGCCCTCGACCTCGCGTAGGTCGGCGCCGGCGGCGAGCACCTGCGCGAGCTTGCCGCGCGCAACTGCGCCCTTCGGGATCACGATCACCGCCGGCAGCCCGGCGCGTGCCGCGTAGGCGGCCGCCGAGGCGGCGGTGTTGCCCGTCGAGGCGCAGACGATGCCCGGCGCCCCGCGCTCCAGCGCCCGCGAGACCGCGACGGTCATGCCGCGGTCCTTGAAGCTGCCGGTCGGGTTCGACCCCTCGCACTGCAGCCAGAGCTCGCAGCCGAGCTGCTCGGAGAGGCGGGGGGCCGGCAGGAGCGGTGTGTTGCCCTCCCCGAGGGTGACGCTCATGCCCGCTCCCGGCGCCGGCATAGCCGGCGCCTCCGCTCTCTGATGAGCTCCGTCGAGCCTACGCTCATCTCCATCCGAGCTCCGCGACGCCGCGGTCCGAGATCACGGCGAGCGCCGAGGCGGGCGCGCGGGTCTCGTCGAGCGCGTCGATCTCGTCGAGCGCGTCGCGCAGGCGTCCCGCCGGCGCCTCGTGGGTGACGATGTGCAGCGTCGCGCTCCCCTCTCCGGGCCGCTGGACGAGCCGCGCGACCGAGATCCCCTGGGCGGCGAGCCGGAGCGCGACGAGCGCCAGCACGCCCGGCCGATCGGCGACCTCGATGCGGACGTAGAACGGCGAGGCCACCTCACCCTCCGGAAGCCGCGGCAGCTCGCGCCAGCAGGCGTCGTTCTGGAGAAAGCCCGTGCCGGTCGTTCCGACGACAGCGATCAGGTCTGCGACGACAGCTGATGCGGTCTCGATCCCGCCCGCGCCCGGGCCCTCGAGCGTGATCTCGCGAATCGCGTCACCCTGGAGCGAGACCGCGTTGAATGCGCCCTCGATCGCGGCCAGCGGGTGCCGGCGGTCGACGAGCGCCGGCCGGACGCGCACGTCCACCTGGCCGTCGATGAGCGTCGCCGCGCCGACGAGACGAACGACCATGTCGAGCTCGCGCGCCGCCTCGACGTCTGCGAGCTCGATCCGCTCGAGCCCCTCGCAGGCGACGTCGTCAGGCGTTACGCGGGAGCCGAACGCGACGGTCGCGAGAATCGCCATCTTCGCCGCGGAGTCCAGCCCCGAGACGTCCTCCGTCGGATCGGCCTCCGCGTACCCGAGCCGCTGCGCCTCCGCGAGCGCCTCGTCATACGTCGCGCCGCGCTCCATCTCGGTGAGCATGAAGTTCGTCGTCCCGTTGACGATCCCGAGCACGCGGTGCACATGCGTGACGACGAGCGCCTCGCGCAGCACCTTGATCACCGGAATCGCCGCGCAGACCGAAGCCTCGAAGCGGAGTTGGACGCCTCCCTCCGCCGCCGCCGCGAACAGCTCGTCCCCGCGGCGTGCGACCAGCTGCTTGTTCGCGGTCACGACCGGCTTGCCCGCCCGCAGGAGTTCGAGCACGTACTCGCCCGCCGGGTCGAGCCCGCCCATCACCTCGGCGACGACGGCCACTTCGGGGTCGTCGCGAATCTCGGCGAAGTCGGTCGTCGTCGGCGCCGCCCCGTCGCCGCGATCTCGGTCTGGATCGCGGACGAGCGCCTTGACGACTCGCAGCCGGTGCCCGGTCGCCCGCTCGATGTCCGCCGCCTGCTCGCGCAGAAGCCGATCGACCGCGGAGCCGACCGTCCCGTACCCGAGCAGCGCAACCGGAACGTCTACCGCCGCCACGACGCGACGGTACCGAAGCCCTCAGACGCGCGCGGCGGCTGCGTGCGCAATGCAGCCCCCACCCAGGGTGGGGAGCCACCCGCCACCCACGGAGGCGCTGGATCAGAATCGCGTGCCGAAGAGTCGTCCGGCACCAGACCGCGCCTCGACAGCGCACGGAGTTGGTGGTGCACGGGGCCTCGTGTGGGTACGCGCCGCTTGCTCACACTGCGGGTTGGCTCCACACTGTGCCATGAGCGTGGCGACTCGATCGCAAGCCGAGCCTCTCGCCTTGCTCGAGCGCGAGGCTGCGCTCGACGAGCTCCGCGAGGCACTCGCCGAGTCCCGGGCGGGAGGCGGCCGGGTCGTACTCGTCGCTGGCGAGGCCGGGATCGGGAAGACAGCGCTCGTCGATTGCTTCTGCCGGGAGAGCCGGGGACGCGCGCGACTTCTCGTTGGTGCCTGTGATCCGCTCTTCACACCGCGCCCGCTCGGGCCGCTCGTCGACGTCGCAGATACCACGGGCGGGGAGCTGCACGAGCTTGTTGGGACGCGCGCGATCCCCTATCGGATCGCCGCCGTCCTGATGGAAGAACTCCGGAAGGACCCGCCCACCGTTCTCGTGCTAGAGGACGTGCATTGGGCCGATGAGGCGACTCTGGACGTCTTCCGGCTCGTCGCACGCAGGATCGACAGCGCGTCTGCGGTCCTCATCGCCACCTATCGCGACGACGAGCTGGAAGCAAATCATCCACTTCGAGGCGTGCTCGGCAGTCTCGCGACAGGGCAGTCGATTCGACGGACGCATCTGCCGAGGCTCTCCGCGTCCGCTGTCGCAGCGCTCGCGAAGCCGTACGAAGTCGACGCGGAACCCCTGTACCGCATGACGTCCGGCAATCCGTTCTTCGTGACCGAAATCCTTGCCGGGGGCGTGGTGGAGCAGATCCCCGCGACCGTCCGCGACGCAGTGCTCGCCCGCGTCGCCCGTCTGAGCCCCGGCGCTCGGAGCGTGCTCGAGGCGGTGTCGGTCGTTCCTTCCGCAACGGAGTTGTGGCTGCTGGAAGCGCTTGCGGAGCCGGTCGACGGCGAGCTCGCCGAGTGTCTTGGCTCGGGAACGCTTGTGGCTGACAGCGACACCGTCGCCTTTCGGCACGAGCTCGCTCGGGTCACGGTCGAGGACTCCCTCTCACCGGACCGTCGGACTGACCTCCACCGCAGAGCACTCGTCGCGCTCGAGGGGCCTATGCGCTCACGAAACCTCGCCCGGCTCGCACACCACGCCGACGCGGCCGGGGAGGCCGGTGCGGTACTTCGCTTCGCGCCCGAAGCCGCGGCGCGCGCATCCTCCCTCGGAGCCCACCGGGAAGCGGCCGCTCAGTACCGTCGGGCACTTCGTTTCGCGCAGGATGTGTCGCTCGACGAGCGAGCACAACTCCTGGAGCAACACTCGCACGAGTGCTACCTGACCGACGCGGGCGACGAGGCCGTCGGGTCGCTTCAGGCCGCGATCGACTGCTATCGGGAACTCGGCGACCGAAGGAGAGAAGGCGCGACGCTGAGTCGGCTCGCCGGCATCCTTTGGTGCCCGGGCCGAGGTGAGGAAGCGCGGCGGGTGAGCGTCGAGGCAGTGAGCCTACTCGAGCAGGTCGACTGTGGGCGCGAGCTCGCGCTCGCCTGCAGCACGCTGTCGTTCCTCCATCGCATGAACGCCGATCTGGGCGCAGCGCAGCGTTGGTCGGACCGAGCCGTTGCGCTAGCCGGAGAGCTCGAGGACTCCGATGAGCTGAGCTTGGTGACGCCGGCCGAGTACGCCGCGGCGCTCGCGCGGGTCTTCGACGACCTGGCTGCACTCGAGGTCACAGCGGGCTTGCCCGGGGGAAAGGGGCGACTCGAGCGCCGGATCGATCTCGCGCGCAGCCAAGGACTCCAGGACCATGTCTTCGGCCAGCTGCTCGGCCTCGTGTTCGGGACGACCTACCGAGCCCCGTGGATCCTCTCTCGGAGTTACATAGAGGAAGGGCTCGAGTACAGCCGTGAGCACGGGCTGGATCTCATGCACCTTTACTTTCTCGCCTTCCGTTCCCGCCTCGAGCTCGACGAATGTCGCTGGACCGATGCGGCCGAGTCGGCGGAGCTCGTCCTCGGCGAGCGTTTCGTCTCGACGTTTCCCCGAACCGTCGCCTTGGTGACCCTCGCTCTCGTCCGTGTGCGACGGGGCGATCCGGGCGCTCGGCCCGTGCTCGACGAGGCCCGGGCGCTTTCCGAGCCGACCGGAGAGCTACCGCGGACGGCGCCCGTTGCCGCAGCCCGGGCGGAGGCGGCCTGGTTGACCGGACGCGACGAGCTCGTCGCCGACGAGACCGACGCCGCGTACCGACTTGCCGTCTCCCGAGGCGCGCCGTGGGCGATAGGGGAGCTCGCAACCGTACGGTGGCGCGCGGGCATCGAAGAGGAGCTGCCTGATGAAACGCCCGAACCCCATCGGCTTCAGATCGTCGGCGAATGGAAGCGGGCGGCCGAGCTCTGGACCGAGATCGGTTGTCCCTACGAAGCCGCCCTCGCGCTCGCCGATTCGGGACCTCGAGCCCGCACTCCGCAGCGCGCTGGACGAGCTCAATCGACTCGGCGCGAGACCGGCGGCAGAGATGGTCGCGAAACGTCTTCGCAGACATGGTGCGCGCGCGATCCCGAGGGGGCCCCGAGCCGCCACGCGGAGCAATCCAGCCGGGCTGACGACTCGCGAGAGCGAAGTGCTGGAGCTCCTGGCCGAGGGGCTCAGAAACGCAGCTATCGCCGACAGGCTGTTCCTCTCACGGCGGACCATCGATCACCACGTCTCCGCGATCCTCCGCAAGCTGGACGCCGGTTCCCGCACAGAGGCAATCGCCACAGCGCAGCGCTCGGGACTGCTCCAAAGCACGTGACGTAGACGCCCAACCTGGGCACTTCCACCGATGTCCGGCGAGGCGTCTCGGCCGTACGCTCGTCGAGATGAGCAGCGCCGCGTCGAGATCCCTTCTAGCCCTCATCACGGTGCTGGCAGCCGGGGTCGCAGCCGGCTCGACGGCGCCACGGGCAGCCGCCACAGGCGCTCCGGCATGGCCTCGTGCGGTCGCCAGCATCTGCGCCCATGCACTCCTCTTCGAGGGACGCCATCAAATCGGGACTCGCGCGGGCGCGATCTCCGTTGCGTCAGACATACGCGCCTCGACAGAGCGGCGGCTTCGACGCATCCGAGCGCTGCCCGTCCCACCGCCGCAACAACGTCTCGCGATTCGCTGGCTACGTCTCGAGCGGCGTCTCGCCGCCGTCTACGCGAGCAGTTACGTGCGCATCTTCGACGCCATCGCTACGGCTACGACGCCGAGAGAGCGTGCCCGATTGCCGCGCATCCTCGAGCGGCTTGTGCATGCGCCCGACCCACTCCGTACGACCGCAGCGAGCCTCGATCTACTCCTGCATGTGCCCGACTGCACAGGAGGCACCTCTACAAGACAAGTACCAGATGAGTAGAGATAGCCAAACCCTCGACAATCTGGCGGATGTCGCATCCTGGCTTGTGGCGTCGGTGCCAACCGCAATGCTGGGGGTGCGAACTGCCTGACCGGCGTGCCCTGTGTCTGTCGGGACGAAAGTGAAGGAGGAGATCACGTGAGGAACGCACTGCTGTATTTGTTCGCGTTCGTGGTGGCTGCGTTGGCGTTCGGCGGTGCCTCGGCCAGCGCGAGTAAGCCGGAGAAGATTCTGTTCCAAGCGAACGCGTCGGGGACGTACTCTTGGGCGGTTCCGAAGGGGGTCAAGCGGGTGAAGTTGGACGTGTTCGGGGCCGCCGGAGGGGGCAGCGCCGTCGCGGCCGGCGGGCTTGGCGGCGAGGCGACCGCCACGTTGAACGTCAGCCCCGGCCAGATGTTCGAGATCGTGGTTGGTGGCAAGGGCGAGGGCACCGACTGTCGTCCGACGTGTGCCGGCGGCTTCAACGGGGGTGGCGGCGGTCCCGAGGGCGGCGGTGGCGGTGCGACAGATGTCCGGTCAGGCACTTGCGCCGCAACATCGACCTGCGACCTGATTGACCGCTTCGTCGTCGCAGGCGGTGGTGGTGGGGCCGACAGCCACGATGCCTATGCTGGCGGTGCCGGTGGCGGATCCGTGGGCGGCGACGCTGATGGTCCCCTCCCAGGGCACGGTGCGACGCAGACGAGCGGCGGCGCGGGAGGTAACCCCGGCTCGTTCGGCGCGGGTGGCGTCGGAGTCGGGGCCGTTGGTGGTGGCGGCGGCGGCGGCTGGTTCGGCGGCGGCGCCGGCACCATCGGTGGCGGTGGAGGCGGCACCGGCTACATCACCCCGATCGCACTCTCCAGCTCACTCCAATCCGCTGTCCAGAGCGGCGACGGCAGAATCGTGATCCGCCCGACCAGACAGTAGGACTCGTCGCCTGCGCGAGCCTGCTCTCGCCTGACGGTGGGAATCCTCCGCGGGTTCGCTGCCCACGGCCCTAGCGCCGGCGAGTTTTTGTCGCTCCGCCGTCTAAGTGCCGCTTCCGTGCCAATTCCTATCCTTGCCGGATGATCGTCGCGCATCTCGATCTCGACGCATTCTTCGCAGCGGTCGAGATGCTCGAGGATCCGTCGCTACGGCGGAAGCCGCTCGTCGTCGGCGGCGACCCGCACGGGCGGGGCGTGGTCGCGACCGCGAACTACGTCGCGCGGCGGTACGGGATCCACTCGGCGATGAGCTGCGCCGAGGCGCTGCGCCGCTGTCCGGAGGCGGTCTTCCTCCGCCCCCGGCACGCGCTCTACCGCGACTACTCGCGCGCGGTCTGGACCGCGATCCGCGAGGTCGTCCCGACCGTCGAGCGCACCGGCCTCGACGAGGGCTACCTCGATCTCGGCGAGGTGGCGGCGGACTTCCTCGGCGCCAGGCGCGTCGCCGAAGCAGTGCAGGCGGCCGTCAGAGGCGCCACCGCGTTGACCTGCTCGCTCGGCGTGGCCACCACCAAGGTCGTCGCGAAGGTGGCGTCCGACCGCCGGAAGCCGGGCGGCCTCACCGTCGTCCGGCCGGGCCGGGAGGCCTCGTTCCTCGCGCCGTTCGACGTCCGCCTCCTCCCCGGCGTCGGCCCGCGCGCCGAGGAGCGGCTGCGCGCCGCCGGCGTCCCCACGATCGGTGCACTGGCGGCGCTGGACGATGCGCAACTCCGCCGGCTCCTCCCCGGCAAGGTCGGGACGATGCTCCGCGACCGCGCACGCGGGATCGACCCTCGCGGCCTCGAGACCCAGGTCGAGCGGATCTCGATCTCCACGGAGGAGACCTTCGAGCGCGACATCGCCGACCTGGATCAGCTGCACGCCGAGCTCCGCCGGATGTCCGCACGGCTCGCCGAGCACCTGAGCAAGCAGGGCGAGGCCGCCCGGACCGTGACCACGAAGGTGCGCTACCCGGACTTCTCGATCCGCAGCCGCTCCTCGACGCTCTCCGCAGGGCTGGACAGCGGCGACGCGATCGGCGACGTCGCCTGCGCGCTGCTCGACCGCGCGCTGGCCGACCGGCCCGGGCCGCTACGCCTCGTCGGCGTCGGCCTGTCGAACCTCGAGCCGTTCCGGCAGCTCGCGCTGTCCTAGCCGCGCGACGCACAGATCGGGCCGGACGAAGACGTCGAGCCCCTCGACCTCGAGGTCGCTGCCGAGCTCCTCCAGCGCGCCGGCCATCAGCCCCCGATGAACGCTGCAGACGATCCCCGGGTTCGTCTCGGCGAGCTCGTGGAACGGGCAGCGCCGCATGTGGATCTCGGCGCCGTGGGCCCCGGCCGCGAAGCCCTCCTCGTCGAGCAGCCGCGCCACCTCCGCGACCGCTTCCTCGTCGCCGATCCGCATGAGCGGCGACGGGCGGCGGACGAGGTAGCGGCCCCAGGCGCGGCCGGCCTCCTCGGCCCTCTGCTCGCCGTCGGGAACCCCCGCGACGGCGCCGGTCAGAACGGTTGCGAGCAGCCGGTGCTCGTCCCGCCCTGCGGGCTGCTCGACGCCGGGTCGCAGTGCATAGATCATCCGCGGCCGTCCGGGCTTCCCGTTCGCCGCCGGCCGCGACTCGACGAGGCCGGCATCGCCGAGCAGGCCGAGGTGCCAGCGCACGGTGTTCTCGTGCAGCCCCAGACGACGGCCCAGCTCGCGCACGTCGTGGCCGCCGGGTGCGACGCGCAGCTCCTCGACGATGCGCACCCGGTGAGGATCGGCCAGCGCACGGCGGACGGCGAGCTCGCTCATTTGCACGAAATGTATAGGTGGAACTCCCGTTTGAGAATCAGCAAATTCGCTTATGTCGCGGTTCTTCTTTCTCACTACGCTCGTCGTAGAAACGAGAGAAGGAGACTTCAGTGGCAACCCCAGCTTCCACCTATTACCGCCCGGATCCCGACAGCGGCGCGATGGCGAAGTTCCTCGCGGTCCTCTTCGGGATCGGCCTGGTGATCGTCCTCGCGCTCGCGTTCTGGGCCGTGATCGCCGCGCAGAAGGCGCGCGACGACGCCCACAAAGCAGCGAACGGCGCGCCCGCCGCAACGGCTTCGACGCACGACATGAGCCCTTCGTCGGCCGCCGCGGTCGCTTCGCCGAGCTACGCCGGCCTCGCGCCCGACAACGCCGACGCGCTCGCGGCCGCGCACAAGCCCTACCCCGCGACGATGCCGGCCGCACCGCCCGGCGCAGTCGCGACCGTCCACCTGACGCTGAAGGACGTCGTCCACGAGGTCGCGCCCGGGATCAAGTACTCCGCGTGGGCCTTCTCGGGTGGAGCGCCCGGGCCCGTGATCCACGTCCGCCAGGGCCAGACCGTGAAGATGACGCTGACGAACGGGGGCGCGATCCCGCACTCGATCGACTTCCACGCGGCGCGGATCGCCCCGAACATGGCCTTCCGCGACGTCAACCCCGGCGAGTCGTTCACGTTCAGCTTCAAGGCCGGCGACCCCGGCGTCTACATGTACCACTGCGGGACGAAGCCGGTCCTGATGCACATCGCGAACGGGATGTACGGCGCGATCGTCGTCGAGCCCACGACGCCGCTCCCGCACGCCGACCGCGAGTACGTGCTCGTCTCCAGCGAGTGGTACCTCTCCAGCCCCGGCCTCGACAAGCCCGCCTCGTTCGATATGGCCAAGGCGCATGAGATGGCGCCCGACTGGGTGACCTGGAACGGGTACGCCGGCCAGTACGTCAAGCACCCGCTGACCGCCAACCCGGGCGAGACCGTGCGCTTCTGGGTCGTCGCGGCCGGCCCGAGCTTCGACACTGACTTCCACGTCGTCGGCACGCTGCTCAACCGCGCCTGGCTCGACGGCGACCTGACGCAGTACCTCCACAACGTCCAGACGGCGACCGTTCCGGCCGGCGGTGGCGGAGTCTTCGACGTCAAGATCGACGAGCCCGGCCTCTATCCCTTCGTGTCGCACTCCTTCGCGAGCGTGGACATGGGGCAGGTGGGCCTGCTCAACGTCGGGAACGTCCAGGGGACGATGAGTCACTGAGCTCTCGCAGGACCTCCTCGAGAACGGCGCCCGCATCCTCGGGCGCCGTTCGGCCGAGAGGCGTCTCCGCCACGCCTGCGTAGACCTCCGCCATTGCCTCGAAGAGCGCGGGCGTGAGGCCGGCGGCTTCCTGCGCGGCGGCGATCTCGCGCATCTCGCCGACGAAGCGGGCCGACTTGGAGCCGGCGCGGGCGAGCCTCCGGCCCGGGTTCGCCGCCAGGTCGCCGAGGTCGTCCAGCACGTGGTCGAGCACTCCGTAGTGCTGAGCCGCCCTCAGCGCCTGCATCAGCAACGCCGCCGAGCCCTTGTAGACAGACGCGGTGCTCATCTTGACGGCGGACGCGAGCCCGGCCTCGTCCCCGACGACCACGACCTCGATGCCCTCGAACGGCAGCGCGGCCACCTCCTGCGCGCGCGGCCCCGAGAGGTAGATCCGCGTCGTCCCGGCCTGCCCAGGGCGGGCCCCCGGAGATCGAGCCGTCGACCGCCGGCGAGATCCGCGCGGCCCTCGCCGGCGAGATCGCATTCAGGTCTGCGAAGAGGCGTGCCCCGGCCAGCTCGGCCGCGACGGACTCGGCCTCGGCAGGCGGGACGATCGACAGGACGATGTCGGCCTCGCGGATCACGGCGCCGACGTCGGCCAGCAACTCGAGCTCCGCGCGCCGCGCCAACGCGACCGTGCGCTCGCTTCGCCCCGCCACCGTGGCGATCACCCGGGCCCCGCCGCGCAGGAGGGCGTTGCCCACCGCGCTCCCCATCGCACCGGGGCTGACGATCCCGACGGTTGCCATTGGCGGCGAGTCTACGGCTCTGCTCTCATTGGAGGGTGATCGCGTTGCTGGCGCTCGTGGCCGCGCTGACGTCCCCCGCAGCCGTCCAGCCGTGCACGGCGAGCCAGCTGAGCGGAAGCTTCACGTTCATCCCGGGTAGCCCCGGCGCGGGCAGCGTCTCCTACATGCTCCGCCTGCGCAACCGCTCCTCGAAGACGTGCTTCGTCTCGGGGCTTGCGCAGCTCCGGCTGCTCTCGAAGACCGGCCGCCCGCTGCCGACGAAGGTGGCACCGGCCTTCCGGCCGGGCCTGACCGCGGTTCGCGTCGTGCTTCGACCGGGCCGCTCGGCAAAGGCCGAGGCCCGCTTCTCGCCCGACATCCCCGGCCCCGGGGAGCCGCAGACCCGCGGCCCGTGCGAGCCGAAGGCCTACAAGGTGCGGATCACGCCGCCACCCGGCGGCGGCACGCTCGTCGGGCCTGTCACACCGGCCACCTCGGTCTGCGAGCACGGCACGATCAGCCTGAAGGCGCTCTCGCCCGGCTAGCGGCGAGGATCGCGTCGACGATCGGCGCGTAGCCGGTGCAGCGGCAGAGGTTGCCGGCCAGCTCCGCGCGCACCTGCTCCTCGGTCGGCGAGGGATTCTGCTCGAGGAAGAACCTCGCGGTCATCAGGATCCCCGGCGTGCAGAAGCCGCACTGAAGGGCGAAGTGCTCGTGGAAGGCCTGCTGGAGCGGGTCGAGCTCGGAGCCGTTCGCGAGCGACTCGACCGTCTCGATCTCCGCCCCGTCGGCCTGCACCGCGAGCGTGAGGCACGACCGCGCCGGGCGCCCGTCGAGCAGCACCGTGCACGCGCCGCAGACGCCGTGCTCGCACCCGACATGCGTGCCGTAGAGGTGCAGCTCGTGGCGGATGAAGTCGGAGAGCAACAGGCGCGGCTCGACCAGCCGCTCGTGGCGGACGCCGTTGACCGTGACCGCGACCGGGATCACGCGCGCACCCGCTCGATCAGCGCCTCCGCGACGCCGCGCTTGTAGTCGGCCGGCGCGAACAGGTCGCCGAATCCTAGGAGGTCGAGGTCGTTCCCGTCCCAGAGCACCGGCGTCGCACCCACGCCTCCGAGCGCGATCCTCTCCCCGGCGCGGGCCACGCAGACGACCGCGAAGTCGCCGTCGCGGTGCGCGACCTCCGCGAACGCGGTCTGTCCCGCAGGCTCCGGGAAACGAACCTCGACGAGCAACTCGCCGGGCTCGAGCGCGGTCATGAACACCGAGACGAAGAACTCTTCTGCCGGGATCGCCCGCCGGCTGGTGACGAGCTCGGCACCCAGCGCGAGCGCGCACACCGGCAGCTCCGCGGTCGGGTCGGCGTGGACGAGCGAGCCGCCGACCGTGCCGCGGCAGCGAGTCGCGGTGTGCCCGACGTGCCGAAGCGCGTCCCGCAGCAGCGGGAACGCGTGCTCGGAGTGCTCGAGATCCCACTGCCGCGTCATCGCGCCGACGACGAGCGCGCCGTCCTCGACGCGGATCCCCGCGAGCTCGGGGACCCGATTCAGGTCGATCAGCGCGGACGGCCGGCCGAGTCGGAAGTTCAGCATCGGCACCAGGCTCTGCCCGCCCGCCAGCGGCTTCGCGTCGGGGTCGTCCGCGAGCAGCGCAAGCGCTTCGCCGAGCGTCCCCGGCCGGTGGTACTCGAACGGCGCGGGCTTCACGACCGGGTCAACTCCCAGAGCCGGGCGGGCGTCAACGGCAGGTGGGCCGGCTTGACGCCGAGCGGCCGCAGCGCGTCCGCGACCGCGTTCGCGACCGCTGCCGGCGCGCTCTCCGACGACGACTCACCGCAACCCTTCGCGCCGACCGGCGTGAACGGCGACGGCGTCTCGATGTGCGCCATGTCGATCCGCGGCGCCTCGGCGGCGGTGAGCACGCGGTAGTCGGCGAACGAGCCGGTCAGGAACTGGCCGTCCTCGTCCCAGCGGTACTCCTCCAGCAGGGCGCCGCCGAGACCGTGCAGCGCGGCGCCGTAGACCTGACCCTCGACCAGCTTCGGGTTGATGATCGTCCCGGCGTCGTGCGCGGAGGCGTACTTCAGGATCCGCGTCTGCCACGTGACCGGGTCGACCTCGACCGCGATCACGTCTGCGATGAAGCCGTAGGCGTGCGAGGAGTTGACGCGGTCGTCGTCCGTCGGCGGCGCCGAGGTCGGAATGTGGAAAACCTCCGAGGCCTGGATCCCGGCGCTCATGCCCTCGGGGAGGCCGTGCGGGTCCCAGTGCGCGACGCCTGCGACGCGGCGCAGCGAGACCTTGCGGTCCGGGCTCCCCTTGACACGCACCTCGCCGTCGGCGAGCTCGAGATCGTCGACCGCCGCCTCGAGCAGGCTCGCCCCGATCTCGAGGATCTGCCGCCTGACCACGCCCGCCGACCGCCGGGCCGCGCCGGCGGCGATTCCGGAGAACCGCGACGAGTACGACCCGGAGGACACCGACCAGACCGACGTGTGGCTGTCGAACTCGTCGACGGTGGCCACGTCGTCCGGCGTCAGGCCGAGCTCGTCGGCGACCACCGCCGCGACCGCCGTCTCGTGCCCTTGTCCCTGCGGCGCCGTCCCCATCGTCACGACGACCTTGCCGCTCGCGTTCACGCGCACCTGCGCCCAGTCGGCGGCGCCCGACTTCGGGTTGTAGCCGGGCGCCTGCCGCACCTCCGGCGGCAGCGCAACCGTGATGTAGCCCATGTTCGAGATCGACGGGTCGACGGCGAGCCCGATCCCGATCCCGACCAAGCGCCCCTGTTCCCGCGCGGCCGCTTGCATCGCCCGCAGCTCCTCGTAGCCCGCCGTCTCGAGCGCGAGCTCCAGCACGCGCGGGTAGTCGCCGCTGTCGTACAGCCCGCCGCTCGGCGTCTCGTAGGGGAACGCGTCCGCCGGGATCAGGTTCCGCCGCCGGATCTCGGCCGGATCGAGGCCGAGCTGGAGCGCCGCCTCGTCGAGAGTGCGCTCGGTCTCGAGGTAGACCTGGTGGCAGCCGTAGCCGCGGTTCGGGCCGGTCGGCACCTTGTTCGAGACGACGTCGCGCAGGTTCAGCTCGACGTTCTGGACGCGGTAAGGCCCGACGTAGTTCCCGAGCGGCCGGAACGTCGTCGCGGGCTCGGGGGCGCGGACGTACGCGCCGAGGTTGTCGACGACGTGCGCGCGCAGGCCGATGATCTCGCCGTCCTTCGTCAGCGCGAGCTCGCGGGTGCCGACGCGGTCGGGCTGGTGCGATGACGCGACGAGGTGCTCGGCGCGGTCCTCGACCCACTTGACCGGCCGCCCCGTTCGCTGCGCGAGCAGCGCGAGCACGACCATGTACGGAAAGATCGACGACTTGATCCCGAAGCTGCCGCCGATGTCCTTCGGGACGATCACGCGGAGGTCGGCCTCGGTCACGCGCAGCGCCTTCGCGAGCACGGGCAGCAGCGTCATCGGCCCCATGAAGTTGGCCCAGATCGTCGTCCGGCCCGAGGCGGCCTCGTGGTCGGCGACGATCCCGTACGTCTCGATCGGCGTCGAGCTGTAGCGCTCCCAGCGGAGCGTCTCGGTGACGACGAGGTCGGCGCGCGCGAAGGCGCTGTCCGGGTCGCCGTAGCGGAGCGTCCGGTCGACGACGACGTTCGAGCCGACGCTCTCGTGGAGCACGGGCTTCGCCGGATCGAGGGCATCCTCGACGCTGACGACCGCCTCCAGCGGCTCGTAGTCGGCGAGGACGAGCTCGGCCCCGTCTTCGGCGAGATACCGCGTTTCCGCGGCAATCGCGGCGACCGGCTCGCCCGCGTACCGCGCGCGGTCGGCGGCCATCGCGTAGTAGCCGAGCTCGTGCGTGATCCCGGCGGCGAAGGGATCGGTCAGCTCCGCCAGCTCGGCGCCGGTGAGCGCGGCCGCGACGCCGGGCAGCTCCAGGGCGGCGGAGACGTCGACCGACCGGAGCTCGGCATGCGCCCAGGGCGAGCGCGCGAAGGCGACGTGCAGCGGATTCGCGACGGGGACGTCGTCCACGAACCGGCCGCGGCCGGTCAGCAGCGGCAGGTCTTCCCGGCGCAGCAGCGGTTTCCCGACCCAGCCCATAGGCCGATTCTCACACGCCCCAGCCGCCGCCTCCCGGGGTCTCGACCGTGACGACGTCGCCGGCGGCCAGCTCGCGCGTCGCCTTCGGCGGCAGCTCCTCGCCGTTGACGAGATTCCGGCCCGTGCGGCCGGGCCCGCCGCCCTCGAGCCCCTGCGGCGCGTGGCGCCGGCGGTCAGTGAGCAGCGAGAGCGTCGCCGGCTCGAGCACGCGGACCGCGCGGACGAGGCCGTCGCCGCCGCGGTGGCGGCCCTCGCCGCCGGAGCCGTCGAGCAGCTCGTAGCGCTCGACCCGCAGAGGCGCGTCGAGCTCGAGCGCCTCGATCGGCGTGTTCAGCGTGTTCGACATCCCGACGTGGACACCCGACGGCCCGTCGCCGCGGCTGGAGGCGCCCTGGCCGCCGCCGAGCGTCTCGTAGTACGTCCAGCGCGGCGTCCCGATCACGAGGTTGTTCATCGTCCCCTGCCCCTGCGCGGGGACGTCGGCCGCCTGCGCGAGCGCGAGCAGCACGGTGTCGGCGATGCGCTGGCTCGTCTCGACGTTGCCGGCGACGACGGCGCTGGGATGCCGCGCGTTGACGAGACATCCCTCCGGCGCGCGGATCTCGACCGCACGGAAGAGACCGTCGTTGACCGGAACGTCGGCGCCGAGCGCGACCTTGACGGCGAAGGTGCAGGCGGCGCGCGTGACGGCGAGCGGCGCGTTCACGTTCCCGGGCGCGGCCGGCGAAGTGCCGTCGAAGTCGATCTCGACCCGGTCGTCCGCGACGGTCACGGCAACGCGGATCGGCAGGTCCACGTCCGTCTCGACCTCGCCCTCGGCCTCGTAGCGGCCGTCCGGTAGCCGGCCGATCGCCTCGCGTGCCCGGCGCTCCGCGTAGGCGATCACCGCCTCGAACGCGTCCGCGAGCGGGAAGCGCAGCTCGGCAAGGCGCTCCTCCGCGAGCCGGTTCGCCGCCGACTGGGCGGCGAGATCGCCGCGGCGGAGCTCGGGTGTCCGCACGTTCGCGAGCAGCACCGCGAGCACCTCGTCGGTCAGCCGCACCGGCGGGACGATGACGCCCTCCTGCCAGATCGAGGTCGACGTGGCGGGCATCGATCCGGGCGCGATGCCGCCGACGTCGGAGTGGTGCGCGCGCGTGCACGCGAAGGCGGCGATTCGCCCCTCGAGCGCGAGCGGCGTGACCATCGTGATGTCGGGCAGATGCGAGCCGCCCGCGAACGGGTCGTTGAGGATCCAGGTCTCGCCCGGCTGCGGGCCGTGCGCGATCACGGCCGCGACCGACTCGGGCATCGCGCCGAGGTGGACGGGGATGTGCTCGGCCTGCGCGACCATCCGCCCGCGCGCGTCGAACAGCGCAGCCGAGCAGTCGCGCCGCTCCTTGATGTTCGCCGAGAGCGAGCTGCGGACGAGCACGGTGCCCATCTCCTCGGCGATTCCGGTCAGCGCGGCGCTCGCAACCGAGAGCTCGATCGGGTTCACGTCCGCTCCAGAACGAGGGTTCCGTGCGCATCCGGCTCGCCCGCCCAGCCCGCGGGGACGAGACAGGTCGCTCCGGGGAGCTCGACGACCGCGGGCCCTTCGACTCGCTCCCCGCCGCCCGCCGGAAGCTCGGGGCGAGGCCGCGAGACGGTGGCGACGATCCGGCGGGTGACGATCTCCGGCTCGCCGTCGAGCCTGAACCCGTAGCGCTGCTCGTGCGCAGCGTGGAAGTCCGCCCCCTCCTCGATCGTCAGCTCGTGGGACTGGCCGGGGTAGCGGGCGTCGACGTAGCGCGTCACGGTCGCGCCGGGCAGGTCGACCTGGGCGTCCCAGCCGACGTAGTCGCGGCGCAGGTCGGCGACTGCCAGCCCGAGCGCGCTGAGGACGCCCGAGGCGCGCGGGACGAGCACACGCTCGATCCCGAGCTCCTCGGCGAGCGAGCACGCATGCAGCGGCCCCGCGCCGCCGAAGGCGACGAGCGCAAGACCGCGCGGGTCGATGCCGCGCTCGACCGAGACGACGCGCAGGGCGCGCGCCATGTTCGCGTCGACGACGCGGATCACGCCTTCGGCGGCCTCGCGCGCGTCCATCCCGAGCCGCTCCAGCGCGCGCTCGGCGAGCGACCGGTCGAGCCTGATCTCGCCGCCGAGGACGGCACCGTCCTGGAGGCGGCCGAGAACCAGGTTCGCATCGGTCACCGTCGGCTCCTCGCCGCCGAGCCCATAGCACGCCGGCCCCGGGGAGGCGCCCGCGGAGCGCGGCCCGACGCGGAGCGCACCGCCGTCGTCCAGCCAGGCGATCGAGCCGCCGCCCGCCCCGATCGTGTGGATGTCGGCCATCGGGAACCGGATCGGGACGCCGCCGACGACCGACTCCGCCGTCACCTGCGCGCTGCCGCCGAGAACGGCGGCGACGTCGGTGCTGGTGCCGCCCATGTCGAACGTGAGCACGTCGCGCGCCCCGGCGAGACCCGCGACGAACGCCGCGCCGGCGACGCCCGCTGCCGGGCCGGAGAGCACGCACGCGGCGGGGCGCTCCGCCGCGGTGGCCGCGTCGACGACGCCGCCGGACGACTGCATCACGAGCGGCGGCGGCTCGATCTCGGCGAGATAGGCCGAGAGCGCCGGCGCGAGGTAGGCGTTCGCGACGGTCGTCGAGCAGCGCTCGTACTCGCGGAACTCCGGCAGCAGCTCGACCGAGAGGGAGACGCGCGTGCCGGGCAGCGCCTCGCGCAGCGCCTCGCCGACGCGTCGCTCGTGCTCCGGATGCAGGAAGGAGAAGAGCAGGCACACCGCGACCGCCTCCACCCCGGCCGCGCGGACCGCCTCGACCGCGGCCGAGAGCGAGCCTTCGTCGAGCGGCACGAGCACGCCGTCGGGCCCCATGCGCTCGCGCACGGTGAACCGGAGCTCGCGCGGGACGAGCGGCGCCGGGTGGTGCGCGGCGAGATCGTAGAGCGAGGCGCGCGCCTGGCGGCCGATCTCGATCACGTCCCGGAAGCCCTCGGTCGTCACGAGCGCGGTCCGTGCCCCGCGCCGTTCGAGCAGGGCGTTCGTCGCGACCGTCGTCCCGTGCGCGAGGACGTCCACCTCGCCGACGCCCGAGGCGCGCAGCGCAGCGGCGATCCCGCGAGCCTCGGAGCCGCGCACCGACGGCACCTTCGCGGTGACGAGCTCACCGTCCACCACCGCGACGAGATCGGTGAACGTGCCGCCGACGTCCACACCGACCGACGCACCCATCCCGCAATTCTCTCCGTCGGTACGCTCCGGTGCGCAATGGCGACGACGAAGATGCCCTCCAGCCTCGAGATCGCGCAGGCCGCGACCCTGCGGCCGATCGCCGAGCTCGCGGCGGAGATCGGGCTGGAGGACGACGAGGTCGATCTCTACGGCCGCTTCAAGGCGAAGGTCGATCTGTCGGTGCTGGAGCGTCTCGCCGACCGGCCGAACGGGAAGCTGATCGGGGTGACGGCGATCACGCCGACCAAGGCGGGCGAGGGCAAGACGACGACCTCGGTCGGCCTCACGCAGGGGCTCGGGAGGATCGGCAAGAGCCCGGTGCTCTGCCTGCGGGAGGCGTCGCTCGGCCCCGTGTTCGGGATCAAGGGCGGCGCGGCCGGCGGGGGCTACTCGCAGGTCGTGCCGATGGAGGACCTGAACCTCCACTTCACCGGCGACATCCACGCGATCGGAGCTGCGAACAACCTGCTCTCGGCGATGCTCGAGGCGCACATCCTGCACGGCAACGAGCTCGGGATCGACCCGCTGACGGTGAGCTGGCGCCGCTGCGTGGACATGAACGACCGCGCGCTGCGCTCGGTCGTGATCGGCCTCGGCGGTCGCGCGAACGGCTACGTCCGCGAGACCGGCTTCGACATCACCGCCGCCTCGGAGGTGATGGCGATCACCGCGGTCGCGCGCGACCTGTTCGACCTGCGCAAGCGGCTCGGGCGGATCACCGTCGCCTACACGTGGGAGGGCGAGCCGGTCACCGCCGAGCAGCTGAAGGCGGCCGGAGCGATGACCGTCCTGCTCAAGGACGCGATCAAGCCGAACCTCGTCCAGACCCTGGAGGGCCAGCCGGCGTTCATCCACTGCGGCCCGTTCGCGAACATCGCCCACGGCAACTCCTCGCTGGTCGCCGACCTCGTCGGGCTTGAAGCTCGGCGACTACGTCGTCACCGAGTCCGGCTTCGGCGCCGACATGGGCATGGAGAAGCTGCTCGACATCGTCTGCCGGGTCGGCGGGCTGGCACCGAGCGCGATCGTCCTGGTCGCGACCGTACGGGCGCTCAAGCACCACGCCGACGACCCCGAGGGGGGCCTGGACGCGATCGAGAAGGGCGCCGGCAACCTCGCCCGGCACATCGGGATCGTCAAGGAGTTCGGCCTGAACGCGGTCGTCGCGATCAACCGCTTCCCCGGCGACACCGACGAGGAGGTCGCGACCGTCCGCCGGCTCGCGCTCCAGCTCGGCGCGCACGCCGCCGCCGAGAACTCCGCCTTCGAGAACGGCGGCGACGGCGCAGTCGAGCTCGCCGAGGCCGTCGTCGACGCCGCCGAATCACCCAGCTCGTTCGAGCCCGTCTACGCGCTCGACGCGCCGATCGCCGACAAGATCGAGGCGATCGCCCGCCGCGTCTACGGCGCCGACGGCATCTTCCTCCTCCCCGCCGCCGAGAACGACGTCAAGCGCTTCACCGAGCAAGGCCTCGACAAGGTGCCGATCTGCATGGCCAAAACCCACCTCTCGCTCTCGCACGACCCGAACCTGACCGGCGCGCCGACCGGCTTCACCGTCCCTGTGCGCGCCGTCCGCGCCTACACCGGCGCCGGCTGGCTCGTCGCCCTCTGCGGTGACATGCAGACCATGCCCGGCCTCTCCGCAACCCCCGCCGCCTTCAACGTCGACATCGACGAGCAAGGCCGCACAGTTGGCCTCTTCTGAGGAAACCGCCGCCGGCCCCGCGATCGCGCGGACGATCGAGCTCGCCTCGTCGCTCGCCATGCTGACCGCGCGGGTCGCCGGTCGCGCAGATCTCGCGGAGCGTGCGCGCTCGCTCGGACGCCAGGCGCGGCCGCTCGCGGAGGCTGACGCAGCCGCCTACAGCGACTTCCTGCGCACGCGCTCGGAGGAAGATCGCGAGCGTACGATCCAGCTGCCGCTGCAGATGGCCGACCTGGCTGCGCAGACCGCCGAAGTCGCGGCGGAGGCCGCCGCGGCGGCGGAGGGCGCGGTCGGCGGCGACGCCACGGTCGGGACGCTGCTCGCGGAGGCGGCCGCACGAGCAGCGGCGCTGCTCGTGCGGATGAACGGCGGCGGCGACGCCGCCGAGGCGTCTAGCGCCCGAGCTGCTCGCGCAGCCGCTCGGGTGTAGCGCCGAGCGCGGCGAGCACCTCGCCGCCCGTCCCCTTCGGGTCGGACGCGATCGCGAGCAGGATGTCCTCCCGCCCGAACTGCTCGCGCCCGGCGGCGTTCGCCTCCGTCAGCGCGGCCTCGAGCGCCCGCTTCGCGCGCGGGGTGAACGGCCGCGGTAGGCCCGCGATCCACGGCTCATCGCCCTCGCCGATGCGCCCGGCGACCTCCTTGCGCGCCGCCTCGTAGTCGAGCCCCTCGAGCCCGCGCTTCAGCACCGCGAGCATCAGGTGCTCGGTGCCGACGTAGTTGTGCTTCAGCGAGTCGGCCTCCTTCTGGGCCTGGACCATGACTTCCTTGGCGCCGTCGTCGAACCGGGCCATGAAGAACTCGCGGCCCCGGCCGCCCCGCCGGCGGCCGTGCTTGAAGCCGCGACGGCCGAACTGTGGCACCGGAACCCCGAGCGGGCCCTCGACGATCTGGTGGACCCGCTGGTGCGACAGCTCCAGCGCGTCGGCGATCTCGCGCAGCGATCCGCCGGCGGCGTGGAGCTTCTTGATCGCGTGGTGGTAGTCCACGCGTGCGTGTGCGGTCTGGCTCTCGAGGTCGACGAGACGCTGCCGCACCTCTCTCGCCTCGGCCAGAACCTGTTCGTCTAGCGTCATCATTTGTCTAGCGTACTAGACAGTTGTCTAGTTGTCTAGACGGTAGATCAGACCGCGAGGAGGACGACGCCCGCCACGACGACGGCCGCGCCGACCGCGCGCCACCGCGAGACGTGCTCCTTCAGGACGACCGCCGCGAGCGCCGTGGCGACGAGCACGCTCGTCTCGCGCACGGCGGCGACCGGCGCGGCCGGGGCAAGGCGAAGCGCGTACAGAGTGAGCGCATACGGCGCGAGGGTCAGCGGCGCGATCAGGAGCGTCTCCCACCGGAACGCGGCTCGGAGCGCCGGCGTTCCCTGCCGGAAGGCCACGACCGCCGCGGACACGACCGCCGGCCCGATCATCACCGCCTCGAGGTACGCGAGCGGATCGGCGAGGGTGACGCCGGTGTTGTCGATCAGCGTGTAGCCGGCGATCGTCGCCGCGATCGCGAGACCGAAGAGCGTCCCCGCCCGGTCCGGCTTGCGCCCACGGACGACGAGGATGCCGGCGCCGACCGCGCACACGCCGATTGCCTGCGTCGCCGAGGTCTCCGCGTTGAGCGCGAGCACCGCGACCACGAGAATGAGCACGGGGGCGAGCCCGCGGGCGATCGGATAGAAGACCGAGAGCGGCGCGGCGACGTAGGCGGCGCCGAGCAAGAGGACGTAGGCGAGCTCGCAGGCCGCGCTGGCGGCGATGTATTTCCAGGCGCCCGCCTCGACGCGCCAGCGGGCCGCGGCGACCGGCGCCCAGATCAGGACCGCCATGCAGAACGTCGCCGCCGTCGCCGCCTGCGGGTCGCGCGTCCGCGCGAGGAGGACGTTCCAGAGCGCATGCAGGAAGGCCGCCCCGAGCGCGAGGGCGAACGCGTCGAGCGGCATCAGCGCGTGCCGATCCGGAGGCCGAGGACACGCGGGAGAGCCGCGACGCACCGCGTGACCGGCCCTGGACGGCGGCCGTTCTCGTCCGCCTCCTCCGCCGCCAGCACCGCCCGCCAGACGAGCCTGGCGCCGGGCGTGCGAAACGGTTCCGGCGGCAGGCGCTTCGGGCCGGTTCGCGCGAGCGGCAGCCGCGTCCACTCGTCGTCGGCGCCGAGGACCAGCGAGGCGAGGATCTGCCCGCCGAGCCAGCTCGGGCCGACGCCGTTCCCCGAGTAGCCCGCCCCGTAGTGGATCCGGGCACCGGGCACCGTGCCGAAGAACGGCAGGTGGTCGCTGGAGACGTCGATCGGGCCGCCCCAGGCGCGCTCGACGCGCGCACCGGCGAGGCCGGGCAGGAGCCGGCGCAGTCCGCGCTCCGCGCGGGCGATCGCCCCCTCGTCCTCGAAGAAGCGCGCGTCGATGCGATGTCGCCGATCACCGAGCTGGCCGGAGCCGGTCCCCATCAGCACACGGCCGTCATTCGTCGTCCGGAAGTAGTGGAGGAACATCCGGCCGTCGGTGATCGCCTCGCCGCCGGTCCACCCGATCTCGTCGATCAGCTCGGGGACGGGCTCGGTGAGGACGACGTAGCTGCCGAACGTGGTCACCCGGCCGCGAACGGGGCGCCAGCCGCTCATCCACGCGTTCGTCGCGACGACGATCTCGGCCGCGCGGACATTGCCTGCCGTCGTGCGCACGAGGCCCTGCTCGACGCCGGTGACGACCGTCCGCTCATGGAGCGTGACGCCGGCCGCGAGCGCGGCGCGGCGGAGCGCGCGCACGAGGCGCGCCGGCTGCACGGTGATCCCGTCCCGGAACCAGACACCGCGCCGGAACACGGGCGAGCGGATGCGCCGCGGCGACCTCCTCGCGGGAGAGCGGCACGGCCTCCTCGGGGACGCCGAGCTCGGCCGCCGTGCGCACGGCGCGGTCGATCACGGCCTCCTGCGCCTCGGTCGTCGCGACCTTCATCATCCCCCCCTCGCGCGCCCAGACGTCCTCGCCGAGCGCCCGGACCGCGTCGAAGATGCCCGTCGAGGCCGCGGCCGTGCGCAGCGCCGCCTCGGCGCCGAACTCGTCGCGCAGCCAGCGCACCGACGCCCAGAGCCCGTGGCAGAAGCCGCCGTTCCGCCCGCTGGGCCCGAGCCCGACACGCTCCGCCTCGAGGACGATGACCCGCAGTGCCGGATCGCGCTGCTTCAGGGTGAGAGCCGTCCAGAGCCCGGTGTAGCCGCCGCCGACGATCGCGACGTCCGCCTCGGCATCGCCGGCCAGCGCCGGCTCCTCCGGATCCGGCGGCGCCTCCTCCAACCACCATGGCAACGGTCCCTGCATACGGTTAGCATCGCCCAATGGCCGAGCGCTCGTTCTGGAATCCGATGACGAACGTGGGCGCGTTCCGCGAGCGCGGGATCACGATCGTGCGCGGCGAAGGCTCGACGGTCTGGGACGACGCCGGACAGGCCCTGCTCGACGTCTCCGCGGCGCTCTGGTACTGCAACATCGGCTACGGGCGGGCCGAGCTCGCCGACGCGGCCGCAGCGCAGATGCGCGAGCTCTCCTCCTACAAGACCTACGACGGCTTCACGTCGCCGAAGACCGAGGAGCTCGCTGCGCGCGTGACGGGGCTACTCCCGTTCGACGGCGCGAAGATCTTCTTCACCTCGGGCGGCGGCGAGTCGATCGACACCGCCGCGAAGCTTGCCCGCGCCTACTGGACGGCGGTCGGGAAGCCCGACAAGCATGTGATCTTCTCGCGCCAGTTCGCCTACCACGGCTCCAACGCGTACGGCACGTCCCTCGGTGGCTTGCAGGCGCTCGTCGAGGGCTACGGGCGGCTCGTCCCGGAGGTCGACCAGATCGCGTGGGACGACGCCGAGGCGCTCGCGGAGGCGATCGACCGCGTCGGCTCAGACCACGCCTGTGCCTTCTTCGCGGAGCCGGTGATCGGCGCCGGCGGCGTCATGATCCCGCCGGAGGGCTACCTCGACCGCGTGCAGGAGATCTGCCGCGAGCGCGAGGTGCTGCTCGTCCTCGACGAGGTGATCACGGGTTTCGGGCGCACGGGGTCGTGGTTCGCGACCGAGCGGTACGGGCTCTCGCCCGACCTGATCACGGTCGCGAAGGGGATCACCTCCGGCTATCTCCCGCTCGGGGGAGTGATCGCGTCTCCGCGCGTGGCCGAGCCGTTCTGGGCGGAGGGGACGTCGAACATGTTCCGCCACGGCTTCACCTACTCGGGCCACGCGACCTCCTGCGCGGTCGGGCTGGCGAACCTCGACGTGATCGAGCGCGAGGGGCTCGTCCAGCGCGTGAAGCAGCTCGAGCCGGTGCTCGCCGACGCGCTGCGGCCGCTCGCCGACCACGAGGCGGTCGCCGACGTCCGCACGGGCGTCGGCCTGCTCGGAGCGGTCGAGCTCGCCGACCCGTCGAAGCTCCAGGCCGTGATCGACGCCTGTTACGAGCGCGGCGTGCTGGTGCGCGGCATCCGCGGCGTGGCGCTCCAGGTCTCGCCGCCGTTCGTGATCACCGAGGACGAGATCGCGAAGACGGCCGAGGTGTTCGCCGAGGCGCTCAGCCTCTGAGGGCGCGCGCCAGCTCCGCGAACACGGCGACGTACCGGTCGACCGACTCGTCGGTGTGCTGCACCGACAGCGTCCACTCCTCCTCGCGGCCGGGCGTGGCGAAGAAGCCGCGGTTCATGTTCCAGAGCCACCCGAGCTCGGTCAGCTCGACGTCCTGGTGCGCCTTGAACGTCTCGTAGTCGACGATCCTCACCGGCGAGAACGTGACGCAGCCCTTCGCGCCGATCCCGACCGGGTACCCGGGCATCAGGTACTCGTCGAGCACCCCCTGGCAGCCCTCCAGGATCCGGTCGTTCAGCCGATGCAGATGCGCGTAGCCCTCCGGGGTGAGCACCTCGAAGAGGCTGGCCCGCGCGGCTGCCATCGTCAGCGGGTTGCCGTTGTAGGTACCGACCTGGTTGACCCGGTCGTCCTCCACAGACGCCATCACCTCGTCGGTCGCGCCGATCGCGCCCGACGGCAGGCCGCCGCCCAGCGTCTTCGCGAGCGTGACCATGTCCGGGACGACGCCGAAGTGCTCGACGGCGCCGCCCGCAGCGACGGTCAGGCCCGTCTTCACCTCGTCGAAGATGAGCACCACGCCGTGCTTGCGGGTGATCTCGCGGACGGCCTCGAGGTACCCCGGCTCGGGGAGCACCACCCCGAGGTTCATCATCGCCGCCTCCATGATCACGCAGGCCGGCAGCCGGCCCTCGGCGGCGAGGCGTTCGATCCGCCGCTCCATCGCCTCGGCGTCGTTGAACGGCACTGCGATCGTCAGGTCGACGATCGCCTGTGGGATCCCGGCGCCGTACGGCAGCGAGGCGAGGTCGTCCCGGTCGCCGATCTTGGCGTACTCGACGCCGATCGAGACCATCACCGCGTCGTGGTGCCCGTGGTACGAGCCGAAGATCTTCACGATCGTCTCGCGCCCCGTCAGCCCACGCGCGATCCGGATCGCGTCCATCGTCGCCTCCGAGCCGGAGTTGGTGTAGCGCCACTTCGGCAGCCGGAAGCGGCGCGCGAGCTCCTCGGCGACGACGACCCCGTCCTCGGTCGGCGCGGCGAAGTGCGTCCCGAGCGCCGCGCGCTCGGCGACCGCAGCGGTGATCGCCGGGTGCGCGTGGCCCTGCGTCATCGACCCGAAGCCGTTGTGGAAGTCGACGTACTCGTTGCCGTCGACGTCCCAGACCCGCTCGCCCTCGCCGCGCTCCAGGTAGATCGGCCATGGATCCCGGAGCTGGTACGAGGACGCGACGCCGCCGGCGAGCGTCTTCCGGGCCCGCTCCCACATCGTGCGCGAGCCCTGCGTGCGCTCGTTCAGCGCGGCGCTCTCGCGTGCGATCAGCTCGCGGACGCGGCCGCGGTCGATCTCGATGACGGCCGGGTCAGCCACCGGCCGCCACTTCCTCGAGCACGCCCGGTCTGGCGACCTCGTGCTTGCGGCGGAAGAAGGGGTCCGGGCGGGCGATGCGCTGGGCGACCATCAGCGCGATTCCCAGGACGAGGCCGATCGCCGCAATCGCGACCGGCGGGCCCATGCCCAGCCAGGCGTGGCCGACGTTCGAGTTCGACGCGCTCGCCCCGAGGTAGACGTCGTACCCGAGCATCCCGAACAGCACGAGCCCGCCGAGTAGCGGGAAGAGCCCGACGTAGACGAGATTCCGCCAGCTGCGCCGCAGCTCGCGCCGGAAGTACCAGAAGCAGGCGAAGCCGGTCAGGCCGTAGTAGAAGGCGATCCCGTACCCGGTCGCCGTCACCGAGTCGCCGATGATGTTGCTCGAGACCGAGTTGAGGATGACGAAGCAGGCGACCGAGACGACACCCATCCAGATCGTCGAGGCGCTGGGGGTCAGGTAGCGCGGGTGGATCCGCGCGAAGTGCTTCGGGATCGCTCCGTGCGCCGACATCGAGAGCGTCGCCCGCGTCGTCGGCAGGATCGTCGTCTGGGTCGATGCCGATGCCGACGTGAGCACGGCGATGATCAGGAACTTGTCCAGGCCCCACGGGAAGACGTCCTTGCCGAGGGCGCTGAGGACATCGTCCGCGTTCTGGTTCAAGAACGTGACGCCGTGGTACGCCTGCGCGGCGACCGAGACGAGCAGGTAGATCCCGAGCAGGAGGAACGTCGAGACGACCGCGGCACGGCCCGGCGTCCGCGTGGAGTCCTCAGTCTCCTCGTTCACCGACACGGCGGTGTCCCAGCCCCAGTAGATGAAGATCGCGAGCAGCAGGCCGTCCGTGAGCGCGCCGAAACTGCCGATGTCGAACGGGTTGAACCAGCTCCATTCGGGGGTGATCCCCCCCGCCGCCGGCCCCGTCCACACCCGCACGAGCGCGGTGACGGCGAAGATCGCGAGGATCACGACCTCCGCGGCGAGCAGGAAGTACTGGACGCGAGCCGAGACCTCGATCCCGATGTAGCAGATCCAGCTCATCAGCACGATCCAGAGAACCCCGATGATCCCTACCCACACCCGCGAGCTCGCCGCGTGGTCGGCGTTGAAGAGGAGAAGCGAGTAGATCCCCGCGATCTGGGCGAGGCTCGCCATCACGAGCACGTCCGCGTAGAGGATTCCCCACCCGCCCAGCCAGCCCGTGTACGGCCCGAACGCACGCGTGCTCCATGTGAAGGTGGTGCCGCAATCCGGGTCCGCCTGGTTCAGGTACTTGAACGCCAGCGCGATCAGGAACATCGGGACGAACGCGAGCGCCATCACGATCGGCGCATGCACGCCCACACCGACGATCACGGTCACGAACCCGAGCGTCGCAGCGAGACTGTAGGCGGGTGCCGTCGACGCGACGCCGATGACGACGCCGGAGACGAACCCGAGCGCCCCGGTCTTCAGCCCCTTCTCGCCCGCCTCGCCGGTGTGCGCGGGCGCCGGGACAACCGCCTCGGCCGCCATCAGCCGAGGCTGACCATCACATGCTTGATCTGGGTGTAGTCCTCCAGCGAGTACGTCGAGAGGTCCTTGCCGTACCCCGACTCCTTGTAGCCGCCGTGCGGCATCTCGGAGACGAGCGGGATGTGGTCGTTGATCCAGACCGTCCCGAACTGGAGCGCTCTCGCGGCACGCATCGCACGGCCGACGTCGCGCGTCCAAACCGACGCGGCGAGCCCGTACCGGACGTCGTTCGCCCAGGCGATCGCCTGCTCGTCGTCCGAGAAGCGCTGCACGGTCACGACCGGGCCGAAGACCTCGCGCTGGACGATCTCGTCCTCCTGCCCGACCCCCGCGACCACGGTCGGCTGCACGAAGAAGCCGCGGTCGCCGTTCGCCCCGCCACCCGTCAGGACCTGCGCGCCTTTCACGCGGTCGAGGAACCCGAGCACGCGCTCCTGCTGCGCCTTCGAGATCACGGGACCCATCTCGATGTCGTCGCCCTCGGCCGGGTCGCCGACCTTCAGCGACTCGACCGCCGGCACGAGCTCCTCCAGCAGCTTGTCGTACACCTTCGGGCCGGCGACGACCCGGGAAGCGGCCGTGCAGTCCTGGCCGGAGTTCCAGTAGCCGGCGATCTTGATCCCCTCCGCGACCGCGGCCGGGTCGGCGTCGTCGAAGACGACCACCGGCGCCTTGCCGCCGAGCTCGAGGTGGACGCGCTTGAGGTTGTCGGCGGCCGTGCGCGCGATCGTCTTCCCGGTCTCGACATC
Source organism: uncultured Actinomycetes bacterium (assembly GCA_963779025.1). Taxonomy (GTDB): domain Bacteria; phylum Actinomycetota; class Thermoleophilia; order Gaiellales; family Gaiellaceae; genus DATBLE01. Next base: position 43,167 of record CAVZWR010000018.1, on the reverse strand, counting down.
CCCGGTCAGAGAGACCAGCCGCACGTCCGGATGCGTGACGATCCGCTCGCCGACCGGCACGCCGTCGCCGGTGACGACGTTCAGCACGCCGGCCGGGATCACGTCCTGCGCGAGCTCGACGAAGCGGAGCAGTGAGAGCGGCGTCTGCTCGGACGGCTTCAGCACCTGGACGTTCCCGGCCGCGAGCGCGGGCGCGAGCTTCCAGACCGCCATCATCAGCGGGTAGTTCCACGGCGCGATCCCGCCGACGATCCCGAGCGGCTCGCGCCGGATCATCGACGTGTAGCCCTTCATGTACTCGCCGGCCGAGCGGCCCTCGAGGATGCGCGCCGCCCCCGCGAAGAAGCGCAGGTTGTCGGAGCAGACCGGCAGCTCGTCCTTCGCGTAGGCGAGCGGCTTGCCGACGTTCCGCGACTCGATCTCGGCCAGCTCGTCGGTGTTCGCGTCGATGACGTCCGCGAGCTTCAGCAGCAGCTCCGCGCGCTCGCCCGGTGTCGAGTCGAGCCACTCCGGCCAGGCGCGGCCGGCGGCCTCGACCGCCCGGTCGACGTCGGCTGCCGTGCCCGACGGAACCTCCGCGATCGTCTCTCCGGTCGCAGGGTTCAGCACCTCCATCGTGCCGCCCTCGACCGCCTCCACCCACTCACCGCCGACGAAGTTCTTGTGGCCAGTCGCCGTCGCCATGCTCCACCTCCTCCTATTCGGTGCGAAGAATCCCAGACTCCCGGGTCAGCCGCTGCGCGAGCGCCACGGGGATGATCGTCGCCAGCAGGATCAGGAAGACGACGACGTTCACCTCGGGCAGCTTCTGGCCGAGGCGGATGTTCCCGAAGATCCAGATCGGCAGGGTGTTCTGCACCCCGGCCGTGAACGTGGTCACGATCACCTCGTCGAACGAGAGCGCGAACGCGAGCAGCGCGCCGGAGATCAGCGCGGTCGAGATCGCCGGCAGCGTCACGTAGAGGAAGGTCTGGATCCCGTCCGCGCCGAGGTCCATCGACGCCTCCGTCAGCGAGCTCGGCAGGCGGCGCAGCCGCGCGACGACGTTGTTGAAGACGATCACGAGACAGAACGTCGCGTGTCCGATGATGATGGTGAACAGCCCGAAGGTCTGGCCCCAGTAGGTGAAGTACGAGTTCAGCGCCATGCCGGTGATGATCCCGGGGAGCGCGAGCGGCAGGATGAAGACGAACGAGATCATCGTCCGGCCGAAGAACGACGCGCGGTAGAGCGCGAACGCCGCCAGCGTCCCCAGCACCATCGCGATCCCGGTCGCGAGCGCGGCCGCCTTCAGCGACAGGATCAGGGCGTCCTGGAACTCGCCGTCGTGGATCGCCGGGCTGAACCACTTCGTCGTCCAGTCCGTGATCGGCCACCCCTGGACGTACGGACGCGTTGAACGCGTAGAGGATGATGATCACGATCGGGAGGTGCAGGAACAGGACGACTCCGATCGTCCAGACCCACAGGCCGATTCGGGTTCCGCGGCGTTCCATCAGTGGCCGTTCCAGTGCCGGTGCCACACCTCTCGGTCGCGAGCACCAAGTGATGCAAGGACGCAGGGAGCCCCGATAGTGGATGAACCATCGGGGCGACTGAGGACGCCGCAGCGCGCCGCGTGATCGCGGGCGAGAGGCCTGGATGCCGGTGCTGGAGCGGCCACTTATAAGGCCTCGAACGCGCCCGTCCGCTTCGCGAGCACGAGGTAGATGCCCATCACGGCGAGCGGGATCGCCGCGAAGGCCGCCGCGAAGGGCAGGTTCCCGGACACGCCCAGGCCCGTCGAGTAGACGATGTTGCCGATGAAGGTCGAGCCGGCGCCGCCGACGAGGGTCGGCGTGATGTAGTCGCCGAGCGTCAGCGAGAACGTGAAGATCGAGCCCGCGATCACGCCCGGCAGCGCGAGCGGCAGGATCACGCGCCGGAACGTCGTGAACCCGGAGGCGCCGAGGTCGCGCGAGGCCTCGATGTATGAGTGCGGGATGCGCTCCAGCGCCGCGAAGACCGGCAGGATCATGAAGGGCAGCCAGATGTAGGTGAACACGAGCCACATCGCCGTGTTCGTGTAGCCGATGTTCGCGGCGGGCAGACCGATCTTCTCCAGCGACCAGTTCAGGATGCCGTCGTTGGCGAGGATCACCTTCCATGCGTAGACACGGACGAGATAGCTCGACCAGAGCGGGAGCAGGACGAGCACGAACAGCATCGCCCGGACGCGCGGCGACGCGACACGGGCCATGAAGTAGGCGAACGGGAAGGCGAGCACGGCGCAGGTCGCGGTCACGGCGGCGGCGATCCAGACCGTGCGCCAGATCACGCCGCGGAACGGCCCGCTCTGGAAGATCTCCTTGAAATTGTCGAAGCTCCAGGTGTGGACGACCTTGCCGGTGAACGAGTCCACGGTCCAGAACGCGTAGACGAAGAGCGCGGCGAGGGCGGCCAGGTAGATCAGCGTCATCCAGCCGACCGGCGGCAGCAGCTGCGCAAGGGTCCGCAGCCAGCGGTGCCGCCAGAACGGCGCCGAAAGCCGGCGGCGGGCCCTCCGGAAGGAGAGCCCGCCGCCGGCGGAGTTCGTTGCTACGAGATCACCTCGTTCCAGGACTTCACCCATTGCGAGTAGTCCATGCAGTTCTTCTTGCCGTTGCCACAGTCGGCGATCGGCGTCTTCCAGAACTTGATCGCGGCGTAGTAGGACTCCGGCTCGTTGGCGTGGTACGCCGCGCACGAGCCCCTGGTCAGCTTGTTCATGTACGGGCAGGCGAGCTTGTTCACCGGCGTCTCACCCCAGGTGACCGCCTGCAGAGCCTGCACCCGCGGGCTGGAGATGTACGTGTACCAGGCGTATGCGCAGTTGGGGTGCTTCGCCTTCGCCGACAGCATCCACGTGTCCAGCCAGCCCGTGGCGCCCTCCTTCGGGATGATCTCCCGCACGGGGACCTTCGCGTCCCGGAGCAGGCCCGTCGTGTACGGCCACGAGGCGCCGATCGTCGCATCGCCGTTCTTGAAGAGGCTGACCTCGTCCGAGGCGAGGCCCCAGTACTTCTTGACGAGCGGCCGCTGCTTCTTCAGAAGCGAGATCGTCGCGTCGAACTGCGGCTTCGTCAGCTCGTACGGGTCCTTGATCCCGAGCGCGGGCCGGGTCTTCATCAGGTAGAGCGCCGCGTCGGCGATCTGGATCGGGTTGTTCGGCACCGTGATCTTGCCCTTGAACCTCGGGCTGTAGAGCGCCGAGGCGCTCGTCGGGGCCGGCTTCACCTTCGCCGTGTTCCAGAGCAGCGTGTTCGGACCCCACTGGAGCGAGATCCCGTAATGCTTGCCCTTGACGGTGTTGTTCGGGGGCGACTGGAAGCCCTTGAAGAACTGCTTCCAGCCCGGCACCCTGTTCACGTCCACGGCCGCCACGTCGCCGCCGTAGACCAGGCGCAGGCTCGCGTCGCCCGACGCGGAGACCATGTCGTACTGGCCGCCGCCGCCCGAGCGCATCAGCGTGACCATCTCGTCCGACGAGCCGGCGTACTTGGCGTTCACCTTGCAGCCGGTCTGCTGGACGAAGGGCTTCACCCACTTCGCGTCGAGGTACCCCTCCCACGCGATCATGTTCAGCGTGCCTTCGTTGGCCGTCGCCTTCGTCGTGCCGGCCGCGGGCGCTGCTAGCGCGACCGCCACCAGCGCGAGCGCGACGTGGCGAACCTTGACTCTCCTCATACGTTCTTCTCCTCCCTCCTGTCTTGGATTGCAAAGGTGTCCTCGGGCCGCCAGGCGACGGTGACGGCCTGGCCGTCGGCCACGTCGTCGCGAGGAGCCGAGTCGTTCTGGCGGACGACGGTGATCTCGCCGCCGTGCTCGAGCTCGACCAGATACCGCGTGACCGAGCCGGCGTAGACCACGCTCCGAACGGTGCCGGGCTCACCGCCGTCGGCCGCGAACCTGATCCGCTCGGGCCGGATCGTGAACCGGCGCCCCTCCCGGTCGAGGACGTTCGAGACGCCCACGAACCCGGCGACGAACTCGTTCGCCGGGCGCTCGTAGACCTCCGTCGGCGAGCCGATCTGCTCGACGCGTCCCTGGTTGAAGACGGCAATCCGGTCACTCATCGTCAGCGCCTCTTCCTGGTCGTGGGTCACGTAGACGAACGTGATCCCGACCTCGCCCTGGATGCGCTTGAGCTCGGTCTGCATCTCCTGGCGGAGCTTCAGGTCGAGCGCGCCGAGCGGCTCGTCGAGCAGCAGCACGCGGGGATGGTTGACGATCGCGCGCGCCAGCGCGACCCGCTGCCGCTGGCCGCCGGAGAGCTGCACGGGCTTGCGGCCGCCGTAGCCGGCGAGGCGGACGAGCGAGAGGGCTTCCTCGGCCCGCTGCCGCCGCTCGGGCCGCTTCACGCCCTTCACCCGCAGGCCGTACTCGACGTTCTGGCCGACCGTCATGTGCGGGAAGAGCGCGTAGTCCTGGAAGACGGTGTTGACGTCGCGGGCGTACGGCGGCTGCCGCGTCACCTCCTGGCCGGCGAGGAACACCTGGCCCGCAGTGGGCTGCTCGAACCCGGCGATGACCCGCAGCGTCGTGGTCTTGCCCGAGCCCGAGGGGCCCAGCATCGTGAAGAACTCGCCCTGGGCGATCTCGATGTCCACAGAGTCGACCGCGACGACGTCGCCGTAGGTCTTGCGGATCCCGATCAGGGTGACATCTGCCTCCAACGGAGGCCGATTATCCTCGGATTCGGGCCCACGCGTCCGACCAGTCGAACCAGTCCGCGCACGCCGCTCCGCGGCGGTCGTGGCAGTCGTGCTGTGGCGTGCGCCAGAACGACAGCCGCCGCCAGTACGGCTCGTCCGCGGCATGGACGGCGCGGCAGTTCATGTACCCGCACGCCGCCGGGGTCGCGGGCGCCTCGTGCAGGTACCGGGCCGAGGCGGCGTTGGCCTTCGCCGAGACGATGTAGTCGAGCCAGCGGTACATGCAGTTCGGGTGACGGGCGCCGGCGAGCAGCATCCAGGAGGCAGAGCGCGCGGTCGAGCCCGGCGGGAGCGCGGTCGCGACCGGCACCTGGTCGGCCTTCAGGAGGGCGGCGAGCCTCGGGCTCGCCTCGCCGACGATCGCGTTTCCACCCGTGTAGTCGGCGAGCGCGTTGGTCAGGTCCTGCCAGTAGAAGCCGGCGTCGGCGGACTGGTCGGCGGCCGTGCGGACGACCCTGCGGAACTGGGCGTGGCCGAGCTCGTATGGGCTGCTCAGGCCGAGGTGCATCGCGGTCGGCGCGAGGCCGACGGCGGCGTCATACAGGCCGATGCGCCCGGCGTAACGGTGGTCGTAGAGCACGTCCCAGCTGCGCGGGGCCGGCCGGACGAGGTCGGTCCGCCAGAGCAGCAGGTTCGGCCCGCGGCCGTGCGGGACCCCGACGACCTTTCCGCCCTCGCGGTTCTGCGGCAGCCGTCTCAGCGCCGGGAAGACGTCGCGGTAGTGCGGGATCCGAGCGAGGTCGAGCGGCTCGACCTCGTGCCCGCCGGTGAGCACCTGCGTGACGTCCCCGAAGGCCGCCACCCCGTCGTAGTGGCCGTTCGCGACCGCATCCAGGAGCTCGGTCGAGCTGCGAACGGTGCGGACATGCACCTTGCACCCCGTCTTCTGGACGAACGGCGTCACCCAGTTCACGCGGGGGTCGTCTCCGCCGGCTTCGGCGTAGCCCGGAAAGGCAACGAGGTCGAGCCGGCGCTCGTCCTTGCGGGTCGAGGCGGCCGCGGTCGCCGCGAGGGCGAGCGCCAGCGCCGCGAGTGAGCACCGGCGGAGCACGGCGCTACGGTAGTCGTCCGTGGGCAGACGCATTCAGGTCATGGGTGGAAGTTGCTCCGGAAAGACGACGCTGGCCGCCCGGCTCGCCGAGCGACTCGGCGTCCCACACATCGAGCTCGACTCGCTGTACCACCAGCCGAACTGGCAGGAGTCGACCGCGGCCGAGCTCCGGGCGCGGGTGGAGGGCGCCCTTGCGGGCCGGGAGGACTGGGTCGCGGACGGGAACTACATGCCCAAACTCGGCACTTGGCTGGTCGACCAGGCCGACACGATCGTGTGGCTCGACCTGCCGCTTTCGGTCTGCCTGCGGCGGATGTGGCACCGGACGACGAGCCGGATCCGCGACGGCACCGAGCTGTGGGGAACCGGCAACCGCGAGACCTGGGCGAACTACGTCCTGAAGCCGAACGGGCTGCTCTTCTACACCTTGCGCACGCACCGGCGGCGCCGGCGCGAGTACTCCGCGCTGGCCCCGGAGAAGCTCGTCCGACTACGAACGGCTGCCGAGGCAGAAGCCTGGCTCGCGGCCCAGCGCTAGGCCGCCGCCGCGCTCCAGGGCTCGCTCGCCGCGAACATGACGGCGGTGCAGAACGCCGCGACAACGTCCGGGTCGAACTGCGAGCCGGAACAGCCGCGGAGCTGGTCGAGTGCCTGATCGCGGGCGACCGGCAGCCGGTAGGGCCTCACCGAGGTCATCGCCGAGAAGGCATCGCAGACAGCGATGATCCGGGAGGCGAGCGGGATCTCGGTGCCGACGAGCCCGTCGGGGTAGCCGGCGCCGTCCCAGCGTTCGTGGGTGGCGCGGACGATCGCGCCGACCCGCTTCCAGCCGGGCGCCGCCGAGAGGATCCGCTCACCGATCACCGCGTGCTCCTTGACGAACGCCCACTCGGCCACATCGAGCGGGCTGGGCTTCCGAAGGACCGCATCCGGGATCGCGAGCTTGCCGATGTCGTGCAGGCGCGCGGCGAGCCGCAGCTCCTCGATGTCCTCGCCCCGCATCCCGAGCGACGCCCCGACCGCGACGGCGGACGCGGCGACATTCTCGACGTGGTTCCGCAGGCCCGGCGAGTGCTCGTACAGCGCCTGGAGCAGGATCTCATGCGGCGCGGGGCGGCCGGAGCGCTCGCGCTTCTGCACGTACAGACGCTGGTCGGCAAGCCGGAGCGCGTCGCTCGGCGTCGTCGCCTCGTCGGGCAGGAAGACCGCGCCGTACGAGCTGGAGACGTCGAAGCCGTCACCGATCTCGCTGAGCGCCACGACCGTCGCCTCGCAGAACGCCTCGATCTCGAGCAGCGGGACGTCGACGAGGGCGCAGAACTCGTCCCCGCCCAGCCGGTAGGCGGAGCCGACCGGCTCGACGACGCGCTCGAGCGCGGCCGCGAGCCGTGCGAGCAGGGCATCCCCGGCGGGGTGGCCGAACGTGTCGTTGTAGAACTTGAAGCCGTCCAGGTCGTAGATCACGAGCAGCCGCGGCTCGGCAACTACGCCCGCCTCCAGCACCCGATCGAGTTCGGCCACCAGGCAGCGCCGGTTCCCCAGCTCGGTCAGGGCGTCGGTGACCGCATGCTCGCGCATCAGTCCAAGGATTTGCGCGTTCTCGCGGAACGCCATCCCCGTCCGCAGGATCACGGCGATGATCGTCGCGCCCGCCAGGCTCGCGGCGACGATGTTCAGCGAGTGGAAGTGGTCGTAGGTGAAGATTCCCAGCCCGATCAGCCCGCAGACGAGCGGCGTGGCGAGCAGAGGGCGGCCTTCGAGCGTGGCGCCGGCGCGGGTCTCGGGCTGCCAGGCCGCCGCGGCGACCAGCAGCATCGAAGCGGGCCAGAGCGCATCGAGGAGCGTTCCCTCCGCGTAGATGGATGTCGCGGTCTGGTACAGGAAGATCCCGTCCGCGACCGCCGTCGCCGCCAGGCCCGCGCCGATCAGCCCCCAGGTGCGGTCGGGCTTCCAGCCGGTCAGGACGAAGACGCCGATCACGGCCGAGAGCAGCAGGATGTCGCCCAGCGGATACGCGAGGTTGGTGACGATCACGGCCGCGCTGCCGTCGGTGCTCTTGAGCACCACTTCGAACAGGACAGCAGCCCCGAGCGCGGCCGAGGCGAGCGCGGCCGTCGCGCCGTCGAGCCAGAGCCCGCGGCTGAACTCGGAGACGCGGGAGCGGAGGAGCAGCATCAGACCCACGTAGCAGGCCGGGTAGAACGCGAGATAGAAGGCGTCGGCGACCGAGGGGTAGGGCGGCGAGCCGCCGTATGCGAAGTCGAAGATCAGCTCCGCGACCGCCCAGAGGCCGACGCCGATGCTGAGCGCGATCCAGGCGCTCCGCTCGCGGCCCGGTCGCATGGCGCGGAGCACGCACGCGGCGAGCGCAAGCAGGATCAGCGCGTTGTAGAGGTAGCGGTTGAAGAAGTCGTCGAACCCGATGCTGTCTCCGAGCAGCGTGTGCAGCGCAAACAGACCGAGGCCGGCCGACGCGACGACATACCAGGCGCGGGCAGCCCTCATCCGCCCGTTATCGGCTTTTTCCGCGGCTTTGTTTAGGCGGGGCGCAGCGCCGGGATGATCTGCTCGCCGTAGGCGGCCAGGGTCTCCTCCTGGCCGTGGGTCATCAGGTAGATGTTCCACTGGTCGACCCCGGCGGCCTCGAGCCGGCGCAGCTTCTCGATGTGGGCCTCGGCCGGGCCGAGGATGCAGAAGCGCTCGCAGGTCTCGTCGGTGATCTGCTCGCCGTGCTTCGCACCGACGCGGCTGTGCTCCGAGTAGTCGTAGGTCTCGCGCTTCATTCGGGAGACGTACTCGGTCAGGGCGGGCGGCAGGTCTGCGGCATCGTGCTTGGAGAGGACGTCGAAGACGTGGTTCGAGACCATCGCCGGGAACCAGCGCACCTGCTCGCAGCTGTCGGCGATGTCGTCGCTGATGTGCGCCGGCGCGCAGCACATCACCTTCACCTCGGAGGGGTCGCGGCCGGCCTCCTCGGCGCCGCGGCGGACCTGGCCGACGATCCACTCGACGATCTCCGGATCGGCGAGCTGGATGATCACGCCGTCGCCGACCCGGCCGGCGATCGCGAGCACCTTCGGCCCGTAGCCGGCGACGTAGAGCGGGATCTGCTCGCGGCCCTTTGCCCACTGGAGCTCGATCTCGGTGTCGTTCCACTCGACCGGGCGGCCGTTCATCAGGTCGCGCATCATCCGGAGGCGGTCTCGAATTCGGCGACCTTGACCGGCTGGAGGCCGATCGTGCGCCGGGCGGAGTCACCGCGGCCGATGCCCATGATCATCCGCCCGTTGGAGACGTCCTGGAGTGTCGCGAACGCGCTCGCGGTCACGGTCGGCTCACGCGTGCCGGGGTTCGTGACGTTCAGCCCGAGCTTCAGCCGCTCGGTGTTCATCGCCGCGAGCGTCAGCAAGGGGTACGGCTCCTGCCAGAGGACGTGCGAGTCGTATGTCCAGCCGTAGTCGAAGCCGTGCGTTCCGCGAGCTGCATCAGCTCGACGAGCCGCTGCCAGGGCGGGTCGGGAAGGATCGTGACGCCGAAGCTCAGCATGTGCGCGATCCTAGTCTCGCTGACGCCGATTTCAGAAAGAATGCCGGCCGCCGCGGTTGTGCCTTTCTTTGACGGGAGCGGCGCCGCGACGGCCGGTGGCTGAGGAGGGAGGGCTTGCTGGCGCATACGGTGCCGCGCGAACCTGAGAGGTTTCTGAGAAACCCGTTCGGGTTCGGTTAAAGCGCCGCGAGCGTCTTCGTGGCCAAACGGTCGAGCGCCTGCACCGAAAGCTCCAGGTGCTCCGGCCTTCGTGTCCTCGAGCTTCGTGTGGGACAGGCCGCGCAGGCTCTGAACGAAGACCATCACCGTCGGGATTCCCGCGCGAGAGACCTCGGCGGCGTCGTGGAGCGGTCCGCTCGGCAGCCGGTGCGACGTGCCCGCGACCTCCTTGATCGCCTCCTCGGCGAGACCGATCAGCGTCTCGTCGAACAGGATCGGCTCGATCGACCAGATCTTCGACCACGCGACCTCGATGTTCTCCTCGGCCGCGAAGCGCTCGGACGCCGCCTTGGCCTCGTCGAGCATCCCCGCGAGCTTCCCCGCGTCGAGATGCCGCTGGTCGAGCAGCTGCTCCGCGGTCTCGACGACCGAGGTGACGATCCCGGGCTTGCAGACGACTCCCCCGCTCGTGCAGACGGCGCCGTCGCCGGTCTCGGCGGCGATCCGGCGGATGTCGAGCGCGAGCTTCGCGGCGCCGGCGAGCGCGTCGCGTCGCCGGTCCATCGGCGTCGAGCCGGCGTGCGCGGCCTGGCCGGTCCAGGTGATCAGGTGGCGCTCGACCCCGAAGGTGCCGAGCACCACTCCCAGCGGCAGGTCGAGCGACTCGAGCACCGGCCCCTGCTCGATGTGCAGCTCGAGGTAGGCGGCCGCATTCTCCAGCTGCCGCCGTGCATCGGTCGCGCGGTCGAGGTCGACGCCGTACTCGCTCAAGGCGTCCTCGAGGCGAATGCCGTTCGCATCGGTGCGTTCGCGCAGCTCGTCCTGGTCGGCCATCGAGCCGGCGGCCGCGCTCGAACCGAACAGCGACCGCCCGAAGCGCGCGCCCTCCTCGTCCGCCCAGTTGACGAGGCGCACCGTCAGCGGCGGCGTCCCCTCCTCGTTCACCCGCCGCAGCACCTCGACGCCCGCCATCACGTTCAGGCAGCCGTCCAGCCAGCCCCCGTTCGGCACCGAGTCGATGTGACCGCCGATCAGGAGCGCGCGTTCGGAGTCGCCGCGGAGGGTGAACCACTCGTTCCCGGCCTCGTCCACCTCGTACTCGGCGAAGTCGACTTTCCCCCGCAGCCACTCCCGCGCACGCTCCCACGTCTCCGTCCAGGCGACCCGCTGCGCACCGTCTCGTCGCCGGTGAGCTCGCGGAGCTCACGGAGCTCGGCGACGGTGCGGGCGGGTTGGAGCGGCACTAGCCCTTCGCGTACTCGCCGGCGCTCTTGAACTCGATGCCGACGAACTGCTCGTCGCCGACGACCCACGCATCGTGTCCCGGCGTGATCACATACGCGTCACCTGGGCCGATGTCAGCAGTCGTCCCGTCCTCGTGCTCGATGTGGATGCGGCCCGAGACCGCGTACCCGAGATGGGCCGCCTGACAGCTGTCCGTCCCGACGACGGGCTTGATGCACTCGGACCACCGCCAGCCAGGCTCGAAGGTGAACCGCCCCACCTCGGTGCCGCCGACGGTGACCACGTCGACGTTCGTCTTCTCGGGCGTCCGGACCTCTTCCGGGGAATCCAGGCTTTTCGACTCGACGCCGGCCATGCGGAACCTCCTCCTTGTAGACGGGCAGAGAATATGAGGTATGCCTGGCACCGTGCAGAGCGGCGTGGTGATCGTCGGCGGCGGCGCGATCGGCGTCTGCTGCGCGCTGGAGCTGGCACGGCGCGGAGCGCGCGTGACGCTGCTCGAGCGCGGCCCCGAGCTCGCGTCGGGCTCCTCCTCGGGGAACGCCGGACTGATCTGCCCGAGCCACTCGACCCCGATCTCTAATCCCGCCTCCCTCCGGAACGGCCTGCGCTGGATGTGGAAGCGGGACAGCCCGTTCTATCTGCGCCCACGCCTGGACGTGCTGCCGTGGCTCGCCCGGTTCGCGCTCGCCGCGCGGCACGCGGGCAAGGGGGCGGCCGTGATCCGGGAGCTCTCGAACGCAAGCCTCGACCTGCACGCCAAGCTCGGCAGGGAGCTCGACACGAGCTTCGACCGCACGGGAACGCTCAACGTCTACGCGACGCCCGCGAGCCTCGAGGCCGGCGCGCGCGAGGGCGAGCGCTCAGGGCTTCGCTTCGACGTGCTCGATGCCGACGAGACCCGCGCGTTCGAGCCCTCGCTGATCGGCCCGGTCGCAGGATCGGTGCGCTACCCGGACGAGGCGCGGGTCGACCCGAAGCGCTTCGTCGAGGTGGTCGGCATGGCAGCTGCCGCTGCCGGCGCCGAGATCCGGACGGGCGCGGAGGTCCACTCGCTCGACGAGCTGAACGCGGAGACGGTCGTCGTTGCCGCGGGCGCGTGGAGCCGCACGCTCGTCGACCTCCCGCTCGAGGGCGGGAAGGGCTACCACGTCGACTACGAGCCCGCCGCGAGCGATCCCGCCCTTCCGACCTGGCTCCAGGAGACCTGGACGATCGCGACGCCGCTGCCGGGCCGGCTTCGGCTCTCGGGGACACTCGAGCTCGCCGGGCTGGACCTCGGGATCTCGCAGCCGCGCGTGGACGCGATCCGGCGCGGCGGAGAGCGATGGTTCCGCGGCCTGGGCGCGCGGGCGCCGATCGATATCTGGGCTGGACTGAGGCCGTGCCTCCCGGACGGCCTACCGGCGATCGGCCGCCTCGGCGACGTGGTCGTCGCGACCGGCCACGCGATGAAGGGCGTCTCGCTCGCCCCGGTCACCGGCCGGCTCGTCGCGCAACTCCTGGCCGGCGAGCAGCCGGACCACGACCTGGCGCCGTTCGACCCGAACCGCTTCTAGGAGGGCTCGGCGTCGTTCGAGGGCGGCGGCGGGAGCTCGTCCTTGCCGCGGATCTCGCGGGTGAAGCCCTTGCTTCCCTGCTTCAGCGAGCGCCACGCCCGGCTGAAGCGCGCAGTTCCGAAGATCAGGACGAGCACGACGATGATGATCGCGAACTCCCAGGGACCAATCACACGGACAGCGTACTCAGGAACTCCACGAGCTGGGCGTGGTGGAACGAGACGTGCTCGAGCTGGGAGTCGAGCAGCGCCGAGAAGCGAAGCTCGCCTCTGGGCGAGGAGACGACGGGGTCGCGCTCGCCCAGGTCATCCGAATGCTCGAGAACGAAATCGGTCCAGTCAGCGAGCCGGCGGTCGGCGTAGCCGACCACCTCCGCCGCGGTGGCGAGCCCCTCCTCCCGCTCGTCGTCGCGCTCGGGCTCCCACGGAAAGTCGAGCGTCGACCACGCGGCCGGCAGCAGCTCGATCGGGTGGAACACGTTGACGGTCAGGTTGCGGAGGCTCCGGCCCCGGGAATGCGTCGGCGCCGTCAGCCGTTCGAGGTCGAGCGGCCGGAGGTGATCGAGCCAGGAGCGCAGCAGCGGCAGCGTCTCCCACGCGACGCGGGTCGGCTCTGCCGAGGACGGAACCGGCAGCCCGAGCGCGGCGGCGAGTTGCGAGACGTGGAGGATCGGCGTGGTCGTCTCGCCGACGACGAGCGACGGGACGATCGGCCGTCCCGCCTCGGCCCAGGCTCGCGCGCCCTCGCCCCGGATGTCGAGCGACTCGAACTCGATCCCCTGCTCGCCAAGGAACTCCCTGGCCGCCGTGCACGACGCTCAGGCCGGCTGCCAGAACAGCGCAACTCGTTCCATTCCGCGATCATCGCAGCCGTGAAGATCGCGGTCGTCGGCGCCGGCGCGATGGGCTCGGTCTATGCGGGGCTGCTCGGCAGCGCCGGGAACGAGGTCTGGGCGGTCGACCTCTGGCAGGAGCACGTCGACGCGATCCGCGAGCGCGGCCTGCGGGTCGAGGGGGCGAGCGGCGACCGCGTCGTCCCGGTCCAGGCGACGACGGACGCGGCCGAGGTCGGCGAGGCGGAGCTCGTGATCCTCGCGACCAAGGCGATGGACGTCGAGGCCGCGGCCGAGGCGGCGCGACCGCTGGTCGGGCCGGACACGCTGGTGCTCTCGATCCAGAACGGCCTCGGCGGCCCGGACATCGCCGCGAGCGTCCTCGGCGAGGACCGGGTGGCCGTCGGCGTCGCGGGCGGGTTCGGCGCCTCGATCGTCGCGCCCGGGCACGCGCATCACCACGGCTTCGAGCTGGTCCGGCTCGGCGAGCGCCGTGGGCCGGTGACGCCGCGGATCGAGGCGGCCGCCGAGGTGTGGCGCGGCGCGGGGTTCACCGTTCGGACGTTCGACGACGTGCAGCGGCTCGTCTGGGAGAAGCTCGTCTGCAACGTCGCGTTCAGCGGAACGTGCACCGTGCTCCGGCGGCCGATCGGCGAGGTGCTCGCCGATGCGGACGCGTGGTCGGTCGCCGCAGGCTGCGCCTCCGAGGCGTTCGCCGTCGGACGCGCCGCCGGCGTCGGCTTCGATTTCGACGACCCGGTCGCCTACGTGCGCGACTTCGGCTCGAAGATCCCGGGTGCAAAACCGTCGATGCTGCTCGACTTCGAGGCGGGCCGGCGGCTCGAGATCGACTTCATCAACGGCGCGATCCCGCGAGTCGGGCGCGAGGTCGGCGTCGCGGCCCCCGTCAACGAGACCGTGACGGCCCTCGTCAGGGCCCTGGCGCCGTAGACCGATACACCGCCGAATAGTCGAGGTGCCCGAGCCCCTCCGCCTGCGCGGCGCGGTAGGCGCCGAGGGCGGCCTCCGCGAGCGGCACGGAGATACCCTGCTCCTCCGCCAGCGCCCGCGCGAGCGCGAGGTCCTTCGCGATCAGGTCGAGCGCGAAGAGCGCCGCGTAGCCTGACGCGACCGGGTGCGCCGGGTCCGCCCCCTCCAGCGGGAACCGTGTGCGCAGGACGCGCGAATCCCCGGTCGACGTCGTCAGCAGGTCGTAGAGCGTGGCCGGTTCGAGCCCCTCGGCGGTCGCGAGCGCGCAGGCCTCGGCGATCGCCGCCATGGTCACGCCGGCGATCAGGTTGTTGCAGAGCTTCGCCGCCTGGCCCGCGCCGGGGCCGCCGACGTACACGGGCCGCCCGAGCGCCTTCAGCACCGGCTCCGCGCGGGCGAAGTCCCCGGCGCGCCCGCCGACCATGATCGTCAGCGTCGCCGACTCGGCGCCGCGCGGGCCGCCGCTGACCGGCGAGTCGAGCGCCGAGTCGAACCTCTCCGCCAGCTGCCGAGCCAGCGCGGGCGGCCCGGTCGACAGGTCGACGAGGAACACGCCGGCCGGGAGCTCGGCGGCGACGCGCTCGACGACGTCGGGCGCGGGCAGCGAGAGCAGAGCGAAGTCGGCACCTTCCGCGGCTTCGGCCGGAGTCGCCGCCGCACCGGCACCGAGTTCTCGCGCTCGTGCAGGGTCGACGTCGCAACCGACGACCTCGTGCCCGGCGGCGACGAGGTTGCGCGCCATCGGCAGCCCCATCGTCCCGAGGCCGATGAACGCGATCCGAGCCACGGGCGCCTAGGAGGTCGCCGCGAGCTCGCTGCCGAACGCGCCGAGGCGTGACAGCGGCCGGCCGCTCGTCGCGAGCGCGACCCAGATCACGATCTCGTCGGCGCGCGGCGCGTCGGGGACCCGCACCTCGAACGTCTGGTGGTGCGAGCGGACGCTGTGGTCGTGCTTGTGCTTGATCGCGATGTCGATCGGCGCACCGGCGGCGCCGCGCTTCTCCGCGGCGGGGAGCAGCGACGTCCCGTCGACGGGGTCGCGGACCCGGTTGCCGAAGCGGAGGTTGTGGATGATCGCCGAGCCGTGCTCGATCTCGCCGTCGAGCCCGACGAGCGCGCCCTTGCCGTAGCCCTCCGCCTCCGCACCGAGGAGCTCGAGCGCGCGTTCCGTCAGCAGCGACCCGAGCGGCTCGCAGTACTGGTCGATCAGCGGCTCGAGGTCCTGGACGTAGCGTCCGGCGAACGGGTTCGCGACGACGGCGCCCGCGGCGGCGATGCGCACCGGCGGATCGACCTCCCGGCCGCCTTCCTGGTGGACATCCTCGACGACGGTGACGACCTTGCGCAGACCCTGCATCGGCCAAGGATAATCGCCTTGCGTGGCCGAGATCGACGACCTTCTCCAGGAGCTGCTCGACGGCACGGGTGCGAGCCGCGTGACGCTCCGCCAGGACGTCCCGGGCGGTTACAAGTTCCCCGTCACGCACGAGGCGCTCGCCGACGGCGTGGGCTCGCTGAAGGAGGAACGCACGGTCGACCTGCGCAACCAGCCCGTCGCGCTCGAGGTCGCGGCCGGCCGCCAGGTCGTCCAGGACGACTGCGCCACCGCGTACGACGACCCCGCCTTCCACCGGATGCGCGAGACCTACGGCGGGCTCGCGGCACAGATCGTCACGCCGGTGATGCCGGACGGGTCGGTCAAGGGGATCGTCTCGCTGCACCAGCTCGGATCGCCCCGCGAGTGGACGGTGGAGGAGATCGAGGCGTGCCGGGCGACCGCCGCACAGGTCGGAGAGCTGATCTGATGCACAACCGCTGGCATCCCGATCTGGAGCCGATCGCCTCGGTCGCGCCCGGCGAAGAGATCCGGCTGGAGACCGAGGAGGGTCTCGCCGCCCAGCTGACCCGGGAGAGCACGCACGCCGACGCCGGCAGGCTGAACCTCGGGCTCGGCCACCCGCTGAGCGGGCCCGTGCACGTCGAGGGCGCCGAGCCGGGTCAGACCCTCGAGGTCGAGTTCGTCTCGTACGAATCGGCCGACTTCGGCGTCACCGCGGTGATCCCCGGGTTCGGCTTCCTCGCCGACCTGTTCACGGAGCCGTACGTGGTCAAGTGGGACATCGCCGACGGCATCGCCTGGTCGGAGGAGCTGCCCGGCGTGACGGTGCCGGACGAGATGTTCGCGGGCGTCGTCGGCGTCGCGCCCTCGCACGAGCGGATGGAGGCGTTCCGCACCCGCGAGGAGCAGCTGCGCGACCGCGGCCAGCCGGTCGCCGACCCGCTGCCGGAGGCCGCGGTCCCGCCGGAGGCCGCCGACGGCCTGCGGACGATCCCGCCGCGCGAGCTCGGCGGGAACATGGACGTCCGGCAGCTCGTCGCGGGCAGCCGCCTCTGGCTCCCGGTCGACGTCCCCGGCGCGCTCTTCTCGATCGGCGACCTGCACTTCGCGCAGGGCGACGGCGAGGTCTGCGGAACGGCGATCGAGATCGCAGGCGCGGTGACCGTTCGCTTCGCGCTCCACGACGGCCCCGCGCCGGCCGCGCCGCGCTTCCTGACGCCGCCCCGCCGCGACCCCGCCCGCTACGCGACGCTCGGCATCCCGTTCGACGACGGCATGGACCTGAACGCCGCCGCGCGCGCCGCCCTGCTCGAGATGATCGACCACCTCGAGCAGCGTTACGGCTTCGAGCGCCCCGCGGCCTACGCGCTCGCGAGCGTCGCCGTCGACCTCCGGATCTCGGAGGTCGTGGACGTGCCCTACCCGGTTGTGTCCGCGCTGCTTCGGCTCGACGTCTTCGCGGCCTAGCGCCACTCAGCGAGCTCTCAGCGCGCGCTCAGGCCTCGCCTGAAGGCTTCCGCTCAGCCAATGACGGCGCCTGTCTGTCAAATAGCAGATGCTTTGCCTCCCGTCCTCGCCCGGTCTATCTTCGGTCTGAGCAGGAGGTAAGTGCGTGCCGGTCTCGGCAGACCCTCGGATCGGAACCGAATTCATCGGTTACCGGATCGAGGCGCTCGTCGGTCGCGGCGGGATGGGTGTCGTCTACCGGGCCTACGACCTGCGCCTGAAGCGCAACGTCGCGCTCAAGCTGATCGCCCCGGAGCTGTCCGAGGGACGCGCGACTTCCGCGAGCGCTTCCTGACCGAGACCGAGCTGGCGGCCTCGCTGGAGCATCCGAACGTCGTCCCGATCCACGACGCCGGCGAGGTCGACGGCCAGCTGTACATCGCCATGCGCTACGTCGAGGGGGGCGAGCTGAAGACGCTGCTGCAGAAGGAAGGGCGGCTGGAACCGGGCGCGCGCCGTGGCGATTTGCGGCCAGATCGCGGCCGCGCTCGACGCCGCCCATGCCCGCGGGCTCGTTCATCGCGACGTGAAGCCGTCGAACGTGCTGCTCGACGAGAACGAGCACGTTTACCTCGCCGACTTCGGCCTCAGCCGGCCGCCTCGCCGGCCGCGGAGTCCCCGGAGAAGCACGGCCTCTCCGTCGGCACGCCCGCCTACGCCGCGCCCGAGCAGATCGAGGGCCGCCGACGTCGACGGCCGGGCCGACGTGTACTCGCTCGGCTGCGTCCTGTACGAGTGCCTGACGGGCGAGCCGCCGTACTCCGCGCGACTCCGACCTGCCCTCCTCTGGGCGCACCTGCAGGAGCCGCCGCCGAAGCCGAGCGAGCGTGATCCTCGGCTTCCGGCGGCCGTCGACGCCGTGATCGCCGACGCGCTGGCGAAAGAGCCCGACGAACGCCGGGCACGTGCAGCGAGCTCATCGACGCGGCCCGGGAGGCGCTCGGCCTGCGCGACGTCGTCGTCGTCCGCGACCGCAAGCCCCTCCTCCTCGTTGCGCTCGGCGCCGTGGTCGCTTTGGGCGCGCTCGCAGCTGGGTTGGTGGTCACGCTCGGCGGGGGCCCGGCCAAGCCGAGCACAAAGCCGACGCTTACCCCCAAGGTCGACTCGCTCCAGCGGATCGACCCGAAGAGGAACAAGGTGGGTGCCACGATCGGCGTCGGCCATAAGCTGGATGCGGTCGCAGTAGGTTCCGGCCGGGTATGGCTCGGAAGCGTGGACGATCAGTCCGTGCTCAGCATCGACCCGAAAACGAAGGCCGTCGCCGACAAAGTGACGATGACGGGCCCCGATTCCATCGCCGCCGGCTTCGGCTCGATTTTCGTCGCGAACACGAACGGCACCCTGATCCGGATCGACCCCTCCACGATGGAGATCTTCGATCTTCGCGATGCGGGATCTCTCGGGGTTGCGGTCGGCGAAAACGGGATCTGGACGGTCGGCGAACAGGGCCTCGTTCACGTAAACCGTCGAGGTGACGTCGTGACCTCGGTCTCGCCGGCCGGGTTCACCCCGTTTGCCGTCGTGACCGGGCGCGGAGCGGTGTGGGCGCTCGACGGCAAGCTGGGAAGCCTCTGGAGATTCGATCCTCGCACCGGCCACGTCCGGATCCGGCTCGGCTTCGATCCTGGAGGCCTTGCGTTTGGCCTGGGGCGGCTCTGGGTCACGGACAACGGCGGCGACACGGTCGCCGAGATCGATCCGCGCACGAATCAGATCGTGCGCAAGATCAAAGTCGGTGACGGGCCCATCGGCGTCGCCGTCGGCGAACGATCGGTATGGACCGCGAACTACGGAGCGGACACCGTCTCGCAGCTCGACCCCGAGACAGGAAGAGTTGTCGCGACGATCCCCGTCGGGCCTCATCCAAAGTCGATCGCCGTCGGCGAGGGCGGCGTCTGGGTCACGGTCCAGGCGAGCTAGAAGGTGGAGATGAACTCGTTCCAGCGCTCGAGGAAATACCGCTGTTGCCTCGGCGTCGAGTTCCAACTCGAGATTCGGCAGGCACGCGTGGCCAATGATCCGCCGTCGCGGACCTGGCCGACGGCAACCGAGTCGTCGCCGTACGGATCCCGATAAGTCTGGGCGGCAGGCTTGCCCTGGACCCAGTAGGCGTACTCGCCTGGAGACATGAACCGCCGGCTCGTCGCCTGGACTGCGTTGTGATAGCCCGAACGGAGCATCACGGCGCCGGCGAACCCCGAGTGCCACCAGTTGAGGTAGCGGTAGCAGGCATCGAGCGTCGCCGGATCCCGAACCTCCTTCGAGATGGTGAGCAGACCGGCAAATGCCCGGTAGCCCTCGCGGGGGGCGGCCTGGCGGATGGGAGCGCGGAGGGCGACGAGCGCCGCGATCTGAGCCGCATACATCGCGGAGACGACGACCTTCTCGGCCTGCATCCATTCGACCGGATCGCCGCCCTGCGGCCAGATGTTGAAGAACTGCCCCCGCTTCCTGTACACGAGCAGTAGCGTGACGAGCCGGTCGATCTCTCTTCTCGTCGGATCGCCGAGGTCAGCGAACCTCATCAGACCCGGCCGCCTGGACGGCGTTTGCCGTGTCCTGCAGGCTGCCCTGCGGGTCGAAGCCGTTGAGAGCGACGCGTCGTCGCCAGCGCGAGTTGAGGAGCTCCGCCCACGACAGCTGCTCGGGCCGCTTTCCGAGGACCTTGGCGTTGTAGCCGAAGGAGTCGAAGTTGAACGTGCCGGGCGAGCCTGTGAGGAACTTCGGCTCAGGCCCGACCGCGTTTGCCGGTCGACTCGTCGACCCACTGGACGAAAAGCTTGGCGACACCCGGCGGCACGCCCGGCGCGCTCCGCCAGCGGCCGGAACGATCCGGGTCGACGTAGAGCCTGCGAAACGCGGCGTCGCCCTGGCCGTACGTGCAGCGGGCGCTGCCCGGCAGCGCCTTCCCGACCTTGTAGAGCGGCGTGACGCTCCTTCCAGCGCTGCAGCCTGGCGATCTGCACGGGCTGGAGGTTGCCGGTCGCCCAGAATTCGGCCATGTCCTGGGCGAAGCAGGAGAAGACGTCGAACGTGGCGGGCTCCTGACGAACACGGCGCTGGATGTCGGAGGGAAACTCCGCAGTGCTGACGATCTGGAAACCCGAGATCGTGCTCCGCCTGCTTGAGAATCGGCTCGGGGAGGTCGTACGCAGCCTGGCCGGCACTGAGGCCGAGCACTCGGAGCGTGCCGTCGAACGTGGCCGGCGCCGCGGCAGCCCGGCCACCGACCGCGAGCGCGCCTGCCGCAGTGGCAGCGCCGGCGAGGAAGTCCCGACGTGTGAGTCCGGTCATGATGTTCGTGACAAGAGTCTCAAAAAGCGCACTGACGGTGGTTAGTAGTCACTCCGGGTGGACCGTGACCCAGACGCCACCCTCGCCGACGGCGATGTCCCGCGGGTGTGGACCCACCCGGAACGTGGTCACCCGGCCGGTTCTCGGATCGATTCGCGAGACGGTGCCGCCCCGGTCGTCGGCAACCCAGACCGCCCCGGAGCCCACCGCGACCGCAATCGGATCACGACCGACTGGAACCCTACGGACGATCCGGTTTCGTGACGGGTCGATCTCGATGACCGTGTTGTGCAAGCTGTCAGTGACCCAGACAGCGCCCTCGCCGACGGCGACGTCCGAAGGGAAGGAGCCTGAGCCGATCTCGATCGCCCGCCTGCGCGCGGTCGAAACGGTACAGCTCCTCGGTAAACGGCGAGGCGAGCCAGACGGCGCCCGCGCCCACCGCCAGTCCGTGAGGCCCCCGGCTCGCTGATCTTCCTGTGCGAACCGTCCGGATCGCCTCCACCGATGTCCGGATCGACGAGCGACGAGGTAATCGGAGCTGCCCCCGAACCACGTCTGTTCCATCCCGGGTCGCGACCGGCCCACACGCATTGTCGTTGCCCGTGGGATTCAAGGTGTAGTTCGTCGATAGCGTCTTCGGATCGAGTTGAGAGAGCGAGCACGCCGAGAAAGAATTTTGGTTCAGACCGGAGCCGAGTGCTGTCGCTCTTTGGCTGACTACCCAGAGCACCGGACCATCCGGAGGCCGTCCGAGGGCGATGCTCGTCGGTGGACCGGCGGCCGCGACCCGCTTGACGATCGCGTTGCTCTTCGGATCGATCCGCGACACCGTCTGGTCGCCGGTGCTTGCCACGAAGACGGCGCCGTCTCCGACCGCGATGCCTTCCGCTCCTGCACCGGGCGCGATCGTGGCCACGAGCTTGTTCGTCCTCGGGTCGATCCGCTGCAGCGAGTCGGCCTTCGGCGCGAGTGTCGGCGCCGAACTCGGCTTCTTAGGGCCGCCGCCGCGGCTGAGCAGGAGACCCGCCACGACTGCCGCCACGATCAGCAGCGTGGCGACCACGCCAACCGCAATGAGCGCGGGCCGTCTGCGTCCAGGGGGCGCTCCCGGCTTTGGAAGCGCTTCCCGGCCGGCCGTGACCAGGGCGCCGCACGTCGGATACCGGTCGTCCGGGCGCTTGGCCATTGCGCGCTTCAGCACGGGCTCGAGCTCCGGGTACGAGGCGAGATCCGGAGGAGAGTCGTTGACGTGAGCCCACAGCACCGCCAGGTCGGAGTCCTTCGCGAAGGGCACCGAGCCGGCGAGGCACTCGTAGAGCAGGCAGCCGAGCGAGTACACGTCGGCGCGGCCGTCCACCGCCTTGCCCTCGATCTGCTCGGGAGCAGCGTAGTCGACGGTCCCGACCAGGTGCCCGGTTTGCGTCAGGTCGCTCCGATCGGCCGCGCTGTAGGTCAGGCCGAAGTCGGCCAGGTAGCAGTGTCCGCTCCGTGTGATCAGAACGTTCGAAGGCTTGACGTCCCGATGGACGAGGCCGTGCTCGTGCGCCGCGTCGAGCGCCGCCGCCACCTGCGCACAGTAATCAAGCGCACGGTCCGGCTCCAGCGCCCCTTCCTCACGCAGCAACCGCTTGAGATCGGTGCCCTCGACGTAGCGCATCGCGATGCAGAGGAGCCCCTCGGCCTCACCGGCTTCGTAGATCGGGACGACGTTCGGATGGTCGAGCGATGCAGCGACGCGAGACTCCCGCAGGAAGCGGGCACGGAAGCGATCGTCGCCTGCCAGCTCAGAGGCGAGGAGCTTGAGCGCGACCTTGCGGTCGAGAGCGAGATCGTGGGCGCGGTAGACGACGCTCATCCCGCCTCGACCCAGCAACGCCTCGACGCGATAGCCGAAGAGCTCCGAGCCGATCCGAGGGTCTACCGAGAGAGACAAACTGCCTCCTTGCGCCGACGGACAAGCATACGACGGTGGTGACGCATCGCACTAGCCGTCCTGCACGGCCAGGATCCTGAGCGCGCCGTCCTCGCGCACGAGCACGAGCCGGCCCGGCGCCCCGTCGGCGAGGGCGTGAACCACCACGCGATCCGCCTCGCGGCTGACGCTGTCGATCCGAAAGTCGATCCGTCCGCTCCAGACGAAGGCGACGCGCATGACGGCCGTGCAGGTCTGCCGGTCGCGAAGCGCATGCGTCCTGATGAAGCCGAGCGACAGCACGCGACACGTGACCTCGTATCGCCGCTCGTTCTGCGACCGGAAGAACTCGATCGCGACGCTGCGCGCCTGCGCCTCTGTCGCGCTCCAATTGCTGTTCCGCTCCGGCCAGACCGTTCCGCCGATCCCCACCGTCGCGAGCGCCACCGCCGCAACTACGACTCCGAATGCTGTCCACCGTGCCATGGGGGCACGGTCGTCGCAGCCGTTGAGAGCCCGCTGAGAGCCCGCTGAGAGAGCTCAGCCTCGAGCGATGCTGGCCCCGATCGACCAGGTGAAGCGGGTGAGGCTCTCGCGCGGTGCCAGCCCCCCGGGACGCAGGCCCCGCCGGACGAACAGGGTCGCGCAGGCGGCGTGCCCGGCAATGGCACGGCGCGTCTCGCCGAGGCCTTCCTCGTGCCACCTGCCGGACAGCCCGACGACGATCAGCCCGGCGGTGCCGGAGGCGCCGACGACGCCCTCGGGCCCGCGGGGGACGAGCAGCGGCTCCGTCGCTACCCCGACGGCGCGCTGCACCAGCAGGGAGGCGCTCGCAAGCAATCTGCTGGCATCTCGCTTCTCCAGCCCCGGATCGCCTTCGGCTCCGGCGAGCAGTAACGAGGCTCCGCTCGCGCGCGCGATCCACGCACCGACCTCGACCGCCGCCCAGTCGTGATCGGCGCCGCCGAACGGAACGAGCACGGGGCGATCGGGAGCCGGCCCGAGACCTGCGCCGTCCTTGCGGACGAGCAGCGCGACGTCGCACGGTGCCCGGTCAAGGACCGTGGCCAGATCGACCCCGAGCGTCTCGGTGAAGTCACCGTCCGCAAGCAGCAGATCAGTGTCCTGCTCCGATGCGAGCCGCACGAGATCTTCGCCGGGCTCGCTGGACGTGAAGGCGACGGTTCTGGCGGCGACTCCTCTACTTGCGAGCTCTTCTCGCCGGCGGTTGAGGAGCGCCGCGGCGGCGCCCATCGCCTCCGGCGCCGTCAGCCGGGCGAGAATCACCTCGCGCGCGGGCCGTGTGCGGGCGAGCAGCTCGGCGAGCCCGACCAGAGCGTCGAGGTTGTCCTCGGTTCGAACCGCGACGAGGATCGATCGCTCGGCGGCCGGCGCTTCGCTCACCAGATCCAGGTTCGGGTCCTGCTGAAGCATCGCCCGCTCGAGCTGTTGCAGCTCCGCCCCCGGCTCGATGCCGAGCTCCTCGACGAGTGCCGACCTCGCCGCCTGGTAGGCGGCGAGAGCCTCGGCCTGCCTCCCCGAGCGGTACAGGGCGAGCATCAGCTGCCCCCGCAGCCGCTCCCGCAACGGATGCTCCTTGACCAGCCGCTCGAGCTCGCTCACGAGCTCGGCAGTCCGCCCGGTTTCGAGGTCGGCGTCGATGCGCCGCTCCTGCACGACGAGGCGGAGCTCCTCGAGCCGGCTCGCCTCCTCGCGGGCGAACGACTCGTACGCGAGGTCGGCGAGGGCCGGCCCGCGCCAGAGCTCCAGGGCAGCGTGCAGCGACTCGGCGCTCCCGTCCTGCGAGAGCTGTTCGAAGCGCGCGAGGTCGAGCTCGTCGCGCTCGACGCGGATCATGTAGCCGGGCGCGCGCGTGACGATCCGGTCGGCGCCGAGCGTCTTGCGAAGCTGCGAGATGTAGTACTGGATCGTGTTCAGCGCCTGCTTCGGCGGGCGCATCCCCCAGAGCTCGTCGATCAGGCGGTCGGTCGAGACGACCTCGTTCGCGCGGGTGAGCAGCAGGGCGAGCAGCGCCCGCTGGCGCTCGCCGCCGAGCGCAAGCGGACGGTCGGCGTCGACCACCTCCAGGGGGCCAAGGATCCGGAACTCCATCTCTCAGCGCGCTCTCAGCGGCCTCTCAGTCCTCCGGCGCATCTTCGCACGGTCTGAACCGACCAACCAGCGAAGGAGGAATCATGTCCGTTCGTCTCTACACCAGGATCGCCACCATCGCCGCCGTTGCGGTGGCCGTGGGCGCGACCGCCTCGTACGCATCGGCCGGAGACTCGAAGGGCAAGCGGATCGAGATCCCGGCGAACCTGGCCAACCTCCGCGAGCCAGGCTCGACCGGCTATGTCCCGACTCGCAGGTCACGATCCCGGCGTGGCTCGAGAACTTCCAGGAGCCGGGCTCGACCGGCTACGTCCCGACGACGCACATCGTGATCCCGGCGTCGCTCAGGAACTTCCAGGAGCCGGGCTCCACGGGGTTCGTCCCGGCGGCGACCGTGACCGTCGGCTCGACCGGCGGCAGCGGCCTCGACTGGGTCAGTGCCGTGATCGGCGCCGGTGCCGCGCTGGGGCTCGCCATCGCCGGCGCAGGCGCGTTCGTGGCGGTGCGCAGGCGCCGCACCCTCGCCCACGCGTAGGTGAGACGGTCGAAGCAGGGGCCTCGGCCGACCTTTCGGACGAGGCCCCTCTAGCTTTTCAGCGGCACCGCGTAGGAGGGCATCGGCGCGCCGGTCGCCCCGCGCAGCTTCATCGGGAAGCCGAGGAAGGCGAACTCGTACTGCTTCTCCGCCGCGATCTCCTCCATGTCGACGACCTCGATGATCTGGGCGCCTGCGGTCGCGAACATGTACGCGTGGACGGGCAGGAAGGCGTCCGGCTCGTCCCACGGCATCACCTCGAGGCCGATCGAGTCGCCGGCGATGCACATCGCGCCCTTCTCCTCGCACAGCCACTTCGCCGACGGCCAGGTTGATCCCGGGCGGCTTGAGCAGGTAGCCGTCGAAGTCGGGCCAGACGGTCATGCGGCCGGTGCGGACGAGCACGACGCTCTTCGGCGGGATGTCCGTCCCCTGCTTCTCGGCGGTGTCCTGGAGGTCCTGCGGCGTGATCCCGTACCCCTCGGGCAGGCAGTCCACGCCCTTCATCCCCGCGACGTCGAGCAGCACGGCCCGGGAGATGATCGGCGGGTACTTGTCCAGGCCGCCCTTGTTCCAGATGCGGCTGCCGAGATCCTTGTCCGCCGTCCACCCGTTCCAGAACATCCCGTGGTGGCCGAGGTGGTTGAGCGTGTCGACGTGCGTCCCGCAGTGGGTGTAGAGGTGGATCGAGTCGCCGCAGTACGAGTAGCGCTCGTGGGCCGCCGGACCGACGCCCGAGAGGTTGTCGTTGATCGAGCCCTGCGGCGTGTGCGTCATCCAGATCCCGTAGGGCGGGTCGCCGGCCGCGACCCACGACGGCATGCCGATGAAGTACTCGACGTTCAGGTCGAAGAGGTGCGAGCCGTCGAGGTGCTCGAGGATCGCGCGGTTCGTGTCCGGCGTGATCCAGTTCAGCCGGCCGATCTCGTCGTCCGGGCCCCACGGGCTCTCCGACACCTTCAGCCCGTCCTGCTCGTGCAGCGCCTTCCACGTGAAGGTCTCTTCGACCTTGGCCATCACTCGCTCCTCTCTCAGGCTTCGACCGGGCTCTGGTCCTCGACCAGCGCGCCGTACAGCTCGGGGCGCCGGTGGCCGAAGAGGTACAGCTCGTACTCACCGGGGACGACGTAGTCCTTGTCCCGCGCCTTCTCGAGCTCGACGTCCGCGACGAGCAGCGCCTCCTCGGTCTCGCCCGCCTCGGCCAACCGCGTGCCGTACGGGTCGACGATCTGGCTCCAGCCGCAGAACTCGCCCCAGCGCTCCTTGCCGACCCGGTTCGCGACGAGGAGGTAGATGCGGTTCTCGGCGGCGCGCGCGGGCGCGATCACGTCGCACTGCAGCTTCGCGGCCATCGGGAAGTTCGTCGGCAGCGCGACCATGTCGGCGCCCTGCAGCGCGAGCGTGCGCGTGACCTCCGGGAAGCGGAGGTCGTAGCAGATGATCAGCCCGATCCGGCCGAGCGCCGTGTCGAAGACCTTGAGCTCGTCGCCCGGGGTGACGAAGCGGTCGACGCCCAGGAACGGCAGATGCGTCTTGCGGTACGAGCCGATCAGGCCGTCGGGGCCGACCAGGATCGCCGCGTTGTAGAGCGTGTCGCCGTCGCGCTCGAGCAGCCCCGTGATCGCGTGGACGCCGAGCCGCGCGCATTCGCGCTCGAACGCCTCGGTCGTCGGGCCGGGGATCTCCTCCGCGTACGGCAGTGCCTCGTCGGCGCTGTCGAACATGTAGCCGGGGATCGCGCACTCCGGCAGCACGAGCAGCTGGGCGCCCGCGGCCGCGGCTTCCTCGAGCCGCTCCAGAGCGGTGTCGAGATTCCGCTCCTTCTCGGCGAGCCTGGGCTCCATCTGGGCCACGGCAACCCGCATCTCGAGGCGAGTCTAATAGTCTGACATTCGCGTGACCAGGGTCCGGTTCTACTACGACGTGGTCTGCCCGTACTCGTACATGGAGTCGCACGTGATGGAGGCGGCGGAGGACTCCGGGGCGGTCGAGATCGAATGGCTGCCGTTCGAGTTGCGGCCCGCGCCGCGGCCGCTGCTGGCGGTGCGTGGCGACCACCTGCGGGTCGACTGGACGCAGAACGTCTACCGCCGCGCGCTGGAGCGCGGAATCGAGATCCACCTGCCGCGCTACCAGCCGCGCTCGACGCTGACGCTCTGCGCGTGCCTGTGGGCCGGCGAGCAGAGGCGCCTCCGCGAGTTCAAGCACGCGCTGTACGAGGCGTTCTTCTGCGAGGGGCTCGACATCGCGACCGACGGGGAGATCGCCCGCGCTGCGGCGCGCGCGGGTCTGGACGCGGATGGCGCGATCGCGGCGGCGTACTCGCCGGAGCGCGGAGCGGAGCTACAGGAGATCCGCCGCGACGCCGAGGCGGCGGGCGTACGCGGCGTGCCGTCGCTCCTCACCGGGAGCGGCGAGCACCACTGGGGCATGGGCGGGCTCGAGCTGATGCTCGCGGGCGAGCCACTGATCCCGCGCTCGTAGCGTCAGGAAGAGACCGGCGCGGCGGCGTCGTCTGCGTTCGGGCAGACCTTCTTGTGCTCTGCAAGCAGAGCCGGGCCCCGGTGCTTCTCCGTGACGGCGATCCAGCCGCAGGCTTCGCAGGCGACCTCCCGCTCGGCTGCCTTAACGGCCCGCCGGGTGCGGGCTGCCTCGCCCGCCGGGCAATCGTGCTCCTCGAACTCACGAACCGCCCAACGCATGGTTGGTCGCTCCCAACGCTGCCCGCAGATCCCGCAGGACGTGACGCCGGGGTTGTCGAGTGCCAGCTCGGCTTCTTGCCGACGTTTCGCGCTGCCCCAAGCCACCCCCTCGACTCTACCGGCCGAGCGAGAGGTCGCCGTGAGGCCCAGCCCAGCTCGAGCACTTCGACGACGGCCACGTACCCTGTGCTCGCGCATGAGTAGCGAAGGCGCACCAATCGCGGATCGGAGACGCCGAAGGCTGCTCACGTAGCGAGGTGCGTAGCATCCCGCTTGCGATGGACGAGCCGCAGCAGCTTGAACTGGCTGTAGCTGCGGCGTTGCCGGTGGCTGACGTCTTGAGCGCGCTTGACTCGTCGGCTGGGGGCCTTTCGAGCGTCGAGGCGCATCGGCGTCTGGCGACGTATGGGCCAAACGTTTTGCTCTCGCATGGGGTCAGCGCGTTGTCGGTGCTCGTCCGGCAGTTGCGTAGCTATCTGTTGTTGTTGCTGCTCGTAGCGGCTGCTGTCTCGGCTGTGGTTGGTGACGGGACGGAGGCGCTGATCATCGGCGGCATCATGGCGATGAGTATCGGTCTGAGCTTCTTCAATGAGTACCGATCGGAGAAGGCGGTCGAGGCGTTGCATTCTCAGATCCGCCACTTGGCCTTTGTCGATCGCGACGGAGAACCGGCTGAGGTCGTGGTCACCGAAATCGTTCCGGGTGACATCGTGCACCTGCGTGTCGGCGACGTCGTTCCGGCCGATCTGCGCCTGCTGGATGTCCACGGGTTGGAGTGCGATGAGTCGATCCTGACGGGTGAGTCTCAGGTGGCGGCCAAGACCTCTGATGCGCAGCCGCCTGGCCAGTCGTCACTCGACTTGCGTTCGTGTGCGTTCATGGGCACGCTCGTGCGCGGCGGTGACGGGCGCGGGCTTGTGATTCGTACGGGCCCACGGACAGCGTTCGGCGCGATTGCGTTGCGTCTGGGTGAGCGGCAGGGTCAGACCGCGTTTCAGCAAGGGCTGCAGGCGTTCTCGCGGTTGCTCGCGACCGTGACCGTTGTGTTGGCAGGCTCGATCTTCGTGATCAACGTGGCCCTCGGCCGCTCGATTCTCCAGTCGGGCCTGTTTGCGCTCGCGATCGCAGTTGGACTGACGCCGCAGCTACTTCCGGCGATCGTCACCGTCAGCCTGGCCACCGGCGCGCGGCGGCTCGCTCGGCGCCGGGTGATCGTCAAGCGCCTGGTCTGCATTGAAGATCTCGGCAACGTCCAGGTGCTGTTTACGGACAAGACCGGCACTCTGACGGAAGGCCACATCTCCTTTGCGCAGGCGCTCGATCACCGGGGCAACTCGGACGACCGTGTACATGCGCTCGGGTTTGCCTGCAGCGACAAGACCGGCAACGAACTTGACCGTGCGCTCTGGGCCGACGCGGAAACCGCACACAACAACGGCCGCTGGCCGACGCTCGACCGCCTCCCATTCGACCACGACCGGCAGCTCGCCTCGGTTCTGGTCGATTCGCCTCAGGGTCGGCTGCTAGTTGCCAAGGGCGCCCCCGAAGGTGTCCTCGCCCGATGCACGGAGATACCCGCCCAGGCACAGGCAACACTCGACAAGCTCTTCGCCTCGGGCGCACGCGTCGTTGCCGTGGCCAGCCGCACGTTTACGAGCGATCTCCTCAGCCACGACGATGAACACGACCTCTCCCTCGAGGGGTTCCTCTCGTTCTCCGACCCGGCCAAGCCCGACGTCGAGGAGTCGCTCGCCCGCCTTGACCGTCTCGGAGTCACGGTCAAGATCGTGACCGGGGATAACGGCCAAGTCGCAGCCCACCTCTGCCACCAAGTCGGTCTCGACCCCGGAGCCGTCGTAACCGGCGTCGAGCTCGCGGCGATGGACGACCCCACCCTAGCCAGCCTGCTCCCCCGGACGACCGTCTTCGCCCGCGTCACGCCCGAGCAGAAATCGCGCATCATCGTCGCGCAGCGAGCCCTTGGCGCTGAGGTCGGGTTCCTCGGTGACGGCGTCAACGACGCTATCGCCCTCCACGACGCAGACGTCGGTATCTCCGTCGATTCCGCTGCCGACGTCGCCAAGGACGCCGCCGACGTCGTTCTGCTCGACAAAGACCTCGGAATCATCGCCGACGGCGTCGTCGAAGGCCGCCGCATCTTCGCCAACACGATCAAGTACGTCCTGATGGGCACCTCATCCAACTTCGGCAACATGATCTCCGCCGCCGGCGCCTCACTATTCCTGTCCTTCTTGCCGATGCTGCCGACCCAGATCCTGCTCAACAACCTTCTCTACGACGTCAGCGAGATGACCATCCCAACCGACAACGTCGACGAGGAACTACTCGCGCGCCCCTCACAATGGGACATCAGCCTGATCCGCCGCTTCATGGCCTTCTTCGGCCCGATCTCGAGCCTGTACGACTTCCTCACCTTTGCCGTCATGCTGCGTGTCTTCGACGCCGGCCCAGACCTATTTCGCTCCGGCTGGTTCGTCGAGTCCCTGGCCACCCAAACGCTCGTCATCTTCGTCATCCGCACGCGCCGGGTTCCCTTCTTCAAGAGCCGCCCCAGTCGCCCCCTGCTCATCGCCACCCTCAGCTGCGCGGCGCTCGGCGTCGCTATCCCCTATATCGAGCCAATCGCGCACCTGCTCGGCTTCGAGCCGCTGCCGCTCTCATTCCTCGCCGTTCTCGCCGGCATGATCGTCACCTACCTCGCTCTCGCCCAAGTCGGCGTCGCGCTCTTCTTCAAACACCGAGGCGACGGTCCCCTCGCCCGACCCGTCAGCCCTCATCGGCGACGCCTCAGCCGCAGAGCCACACGCTGGCACATCTGGCCACACACCACGGCGCCGACACCACCCACAACGCGACCCACCACCGCCTAAAACTCGTTCTCGGCCGAGCCCAGATCAGGGAACGCCCCGACGTCCCTGCACCCACCTGAACATACGCTGTCTACGTTCCCAAGCCGAGGAGACAAGGATGGCCGCGACGACCAAAAAGACAGCCGGCACGCGAGTCGGTGCTGTGATCGAGATTCACGGGCACAGCCTGGGCGAAAAGCCACGAACCGGCGAGATCCTCGAAGTGCTCGGAGAGCCGACGCACCAGCACTATCGTGTCCGCTGGGACGACGGCCACGAAAGCATCTTCTACCCAAGCAGCGACACAAGCATCCGCCAAGCAAGGACCCAGCACTAGCGCGGGCGAGGTTGGCCTCAGGCGACCGCGTCAGAACGTCGAATCCGACCGTTCCACGCTAAGTGCTGATCATCTTCTTCTCGACGCCGACGCCGGCCGCGAGCGCACGCTCGTACTCCAGCGACACCGTCGCCGAGTCCTGGAGGGCGATCCCGGTCGAGTCGAACACCGTCACCTGGTCGTCGGACTGCCGGCCCTCGAGCTCGCCGCAGATCACCTTGCCGATCTCGCCCGCCAGGTCGTCCTCGGATAGCAGCCCCTCGGACAAAGGCACGTTGATCTCGCCGTCCTCGCGGCACTGGCGGATGTCGTCGACGAAGACGCGCCCGCGCTGGAGGATCCGCGGGTCGATCTCCTGCTCGCCCTTCAGGTCGGCGCCGAGCGCAGCGATGTGCACGCCCGGCTTCACCCACTCGTCGTCGACCAGCCACTTCCGCGCGTGCGTGCCCGTGACGATCACGTCTGCCCCGCGCACGGCCTCCTCCACGTCCGTCGTGCCGCTGATCGTCAGGTGCGGGTACTTGGGCGCCTCCTCGGCGAGGTAGCGGTCGACCGACTCCTGCGTCCGGCTCCAGAGCCGCACGTCCTCCCATTCGAACACCGTGTCGCAAGTCGCGAGCGTCCCGCGGCCGACCAGCCCACTCCCCAGGATCGCGAGCACCTTCGAGTCCGGCCGCGCCAGCCACTTCGCGGACACAGCCGCCGAGGCGCCCGTGCGCATCAGCGTGTGGTACGAGCCGTCGCAGATCGCAAGCGGGAAGCCGGTCTCGGGATGCGTGTAGATCAGGATCGAGAAGACGGCCGGCAGCTCGTACTCGGCGTTGTCCTCGCGGATCGAGACCCACTTGCACGCCGCCGCCTCGGGCTCCTCGATGTAGGAGGGCATGACCTCCCACTCCCCCTTGTACTTGTCGAGGACGATGTGGCCCTTCGGCTCCATGTAGACCCGCCCGAGCCCGTGCATCCGGAACGCGTGCTCGACGCGGTCGACGTACTCGGCCGGCGTCAGCAGCCCGACCATGTCCGACCAGCTGAGGATCAGGGTCTTCCGGTTGCGCCAGCTCTCCGCCATCCGCGCGCCGACTCTACAACGCCGTAGAGTCCGCGCAATGGACAGGGACGGGAGCGCCCGGCGAATCGAGCGCGATATCGAAACGCTCGCCGGCCCTGACTACACGCTCACCTCGGAGGCGATCCGCCGCTACGCGTACACCGATGTGTACCGGCGGACACTCGACTACTTCGTCCGCGAGCTACAGGCGCTCGGGTTCGACGTCGAGGAGGACGCGGTCGGCACGCTCACCGCGCGCAACCGGCCCAAGGGCGAGCCGGTGTTCGGCGTCGGCTCGCACTGCGACTCCAACCGAAACGGTGGGAAATACGACGGGACAATGGGCGTCGTCACGGCGCTCGAGGTCTGCCGCCTGAACGAGGAGCAGGGCCTCGACCTGCCGCTGCAGCTGATCTCGTTTCTCGAGGAGGAGGGCTCGGGTTTCGGGCAGATGCTGCTCGGGAGCCGGATCATCGCCCAGCGCGTGACCGAGGAAGACCTGCGCGACCGCTTCCGCTCGCTCGACGACGAACGGAGCTTCTGGGAGCACGCCGCCGACGCCGGGTACCAGCCCGACCGCTGGCGCGAATGCGCGCACGTCCTCGACGACCTGACCGGCTGGATCGAGATGCACATCGAGCAGGCGCGGGTGCTCCAGGACACCGGTAACCGGATCGGGCTCGTCACCGCGATCGCCGGCTATGTGCACGCGGACGTCGTCTTCCACGGCCGCGGCGACCACGCCGGCGCGACGCCGATGGACTTCCGCCTCGACCCGACGCTGCCGCTCGCGGAGACGATCGTCGAGCTCGGGCGCCTCGCGCGCGAAGCCGGCCAGGGCACCGTCGGCACGGTCGGCGAGATCGAGGTCGACCCCGGGATCATCAACGCGATCGCCGCGAACGTCCGCTTCTCGCTCGACATCCGCGGCCCGGTCGAGGACGCCTACAAGGGCGTGGCGCGCGACATCGCCGCATTCGCCGGGCAGGCCGCCGCTGCGCGCGGGATGACCGCGGATTACCGGGAACGCCAATCGATCCCGCCGACACCGATGGACGACCGCATCGTCGGCGCGCTGGAGACGGCCACGAAGGCAACCGGCGAGCCCTACATGCGCATGCACTCGGGCGCAGCGCACGACACGATGTGCGTCGCCGACCGCATCCCGACCGCGATGGTCTTCGTCCCCTGCGTCGAGGGGATCAGCCACCACCCGGCCGAGGACGCGAGCCCGGCCGACGCCGCCCTCGCAGCCGAGATCATCCTGAACGCGGTCAGGACGCTGACGTAGTGGCCCGCCACTAGGGGCTACCCTCGCGAGGTGCCGGCGGCGCTCACGACCCGCGATCTCTCGAAGCGCTACGGATCCGTGGAAGCACTGAAAGGGGTCGACCTCTCGGTCGAGCAGGGTGAGCTCGTTGGTCTGCTCGGCCCGAACGGCGCCGGCAAGTCGACACTCGTCAAGATCCTCGTCGGGCTCGTCCGGCCCAGTCATGGACAGGCGACCGTGGTTGGTTCGCCGGCCGGCTCTCGGGTGGCGCGGGCGTCGCTCGGGTACCTCGCCGAGCTCTTCCGCTTCCCAGGCTGGTACACCGCAGAAGAGGTGCTCGAGCTGCACCAGCGGCTCGCCGGCTCGCACGGCGGCGCCGCGGAGCGCGCACGGCTGCTCGACCTGGTCGCGCTCATCGACGCCCGCGACCGGCGCGTCGACGGGATGTCGAAGGGGATGCAGCAGCGCCTCGGGATCGCGCAGGCGCTCGTCGGCGAGCCTCGGGTCTTGCTCCTGGACGAGCCGACGTCCGCGCTCGACCCCGTCGGCCGGCGCACCGTCCGCCTCTTGCTCGAGGAGCTTCGCTCGCGAGGCGTTTCGGTGCTGATCAACTCGCACCTGCTCTCCGAGATCGAGCTCGTCTGCGACCGTGTGGCGATCCTGTTCGGCGGCGAGCTCGTCGCGGCGGGGACGCCCGCGGAGCTGTCGCGCCCGCGCGGCGTGGAGCTCGACACCGATGAGGGCGTCCGGATGGTCGCGGGCGCGACGCGCGACGACGCGCCGCAGCTGGTCGCGGAGGCGGTCGCGGCCGGTCGGCGGGTCTACGGCGTCCGCGTCCTCGCGTCGACGCTCGAGGACGTCTACCTCGAAGCGGTGGGCGGTGAGACCGATTGAGCTCGGTCGCCGTCATCGTCCAGTACGCGCTGCGGGAGGCGCTGCGGCGGAAGGTCTTCGCGGTCGTCCTGCTGCTGACCGTCGTCTTTCTCGTTCTCTTCTGGCTGGCCACCCACTTCGTCCACGGACAGCTCGCCGACATCACGCCGCCGAGCGACGTCCACGTCGACACCCGGACGTTCGCCGGCGCCTTCCTGCTCGGGCTGGCGATGTTCGCGACGCTCTTCCTCGGCGTCGTGCTCGCAGTCTTCCTGACTCTCGGCGTCGTCTCGGGGGACGCCGAGCGCGGACTGCTCCAGCCGCTCGTCGTCCGACCGATCGGCCGGTCGACGCTGCTCCTGTCGCGTTTCCTCGCGGCGGCGGCGGTCTGCGCCGCGTACGTGCTCTCGGTCTATTTCGCCGCGCTCGCGATCGTCGGCCTGACCCTGCACTGGTGGCCCGCCGCGATCGTCGGGCCTGGAGCCGAGCTGGCGCTCGGCGTCCTGATCGTGATCGCGCTCTCCCTGTTCGGGTCGGTCGTGTTGTCGGCGACTGCGAACGGGATCGCCGTCTTCATGCTCTTCGGCGCCGGGCTCGTGGCGGGCCTGCTCGGGACGATCGGCCATGCGCTGAACTCGCACCAGATCCGGCACGCGTCGACGATCGCGTCGTGGGCGCTGCCGTTCGAGGGCCTGTACCAGGACGGTCTCCGCCTGATCTCCCGCGACACGACCGGGGCGGCGAGCTTCCTCCTCCAGCTTGGACCGTTCGGGGGCGGCTACGTCCACGGCTGGACGATCCGCGTCTGGGCTGTTGCCTATCTCGCGCTCGTCCTCGCCGCTGCGCTCGCCGCTTTTGCGCGGCGGGATCTCTAGCCCAGCCTGACTCCGAGGTCTCTCGGCGCCGGGA
Organism: uncultured Actinomycetes bacterium; assembly: GCA_963779025.1. Lineage (GTDB taxonomy): Bacteria > Actinomycetota > Thermoleophilia > Gaiellales > Gaiellaceae > DATBLE01. The sequence goes on along the minus strand of CAVZWR010000018.1, from coordinate 8,339 downwards.
CGAGGGCCAGCGCGACGAGCCACAGCGCCGCGACGACGACGAACCCGATCCGCCCGTCTCCAGGCAGCCTGAAGGTGAGCCCGAGCAGCGGCGTGCCGACGATCACGACGAGGCTCGCGGCGCCGTTGACCATCCCGACCGCCGCGCCGGGAGCGTCCGGTCGCACGCGCGCCGCACCCGTGAAGGCCGGCGCGAACGGAATCCCGGCGGCGAGGCCGATCAGCGCCGCCCCGAGCGCGGCGACCGCCAGCGGCTCGGCGGCGGTGAGCAGGGCCGTCCCGACGGCGCCGGCGGCCAGGCTGCCGACGACGCTTGCCCGCATCGCGGCAGGCCGCTCGCGCAGGATCCAGCCGCCGAGCGGCCGTGTCAGCACGCCGAGGAGCAGCGTGAACGCCCCGATCGCACCGGCCGTCCCCTTCGCAACCCCTCCGTTCCGCTCCAGCAGCTCGACGACCCAGTTGCCGACGACGAGGCTCAGGCCGAGCGAGGCGCCGTAGAGAACCGCGAGCCGGTAGAGCCGCCGGTCCCGCAGGATCCCGGCGGGCACGTCGAGGTCGCGCTCGGCCCGGGCGCGGGGCCGATCCGGCGGCGCGGTGACCAGCACGGCGAAGCCGGCGACCCCGACGGCGAGCGCTGTCCAGAACGGGGCGCGCCACCCGAGCCACCCGTCCAGCCGCGAGACGACCGCGAGCGCGAGCCCGCCACCGGCGAGCCCCACTCCGCCGTAGAGGCCCTGCGCAAAGGGCGACCCGCCCGATTCGCGCACGTACGCGCTGCCGGCGATGAAGCCCAGGCCGGTGCCGATCCCGATCAGCGCCCGCGCGACGATCGCGAGCGCGGGCTCCGGGGCGACGAGCGCCAGACCGTTGAACGCAATGATGACGGCGAGCCCGACGAGGGCAGCGCGTCGCGCACCGAAGCGATCGGCGGCGCGTCCGCCCGGGATCTGCATCGCGAGGTGGGTGACGAAGAGCGCGGTCGTGAACAGCCCGACGACCGCGAGGCTCACGTCGTAGGAGTCGGCGAGGTGCGACGGGATAGCGCCGATGTTGGCGACGTTCCAGCCGGTGGCGAGGCCGACCGCGCAGCCTCCGAGCACGGCGCGTCTCACGCCGCGCGCGCGTAGGCGATCAGCCCGCCGGCCAGCAGGATCTCGCGCTCGCGCGCGGTCAGGCGCGCCTCGAGCGGCACCGGCCCGGCGAGCGCGGTGCCGCCGGACTCGACGGTCTCGCGCACGTCGAGGATCGTCCACTCGTCGCCCTGCTCGACGCCGTCGTAGTCGCCCTCGTCGGCGAACGTGAGCGGGACGATCCCCTGCGCGATCAGGTTCGTCCGGTGAATGCGGGCGAAGCTTTTCGCGACAACGGCGCGGACGCCGAGGTGGAGCGCCGCGAACGCCGCCTGCTCGCGCGACGAGCCCTGGCCGTAGTTGTGGCCGCCGACGACGATCCCGCCGCCCCACTCCTCCGCCCGTGCGGGAAAGTCCGGATCGAGGCGGCGGAACATGTAGCGCGCGCAGGCGGGGATGTTCGACCAGATCGCGAGCCCGAGCGCTCCGTCGGGGGCCATGTCGCCGGTCGAGACGTCGTCGGGCACCTTGATCAGGATCCGGCCCTCGATCCGCTGGGCGAGCGGGAACGGGTCCGGCGGCGGCACGATGTTGCCGCCCTTCTCGAGCTCGATTCCGGCGCCGCTGGACGGCGGGGCGACGATCTGGCGGTCGTCCACGTCAGGGTTCGCCGGGGGAGGCGTGAGCTCCGGCACCTCGCCCAGCTCGCGCGGATCGGCGATCTCGCCCCGCAGCGCGGTCGCCGCGGCGGTTGCGGGCGAGCAGAGGTAGACCTGGTCGCCCGGCGTGCCGCTACGGCCGGGGAAGTTCCGGTTGAACGTCCGCACCGAGACGGCGCCCGCGGCCGGCGCCTGGCCGATGCCGATGCACGGCCCACAGGCGGGCTCGAGGATGCGCGCGCCGGCACCGAGCAGGTCGGCGTACACGCCGCTGCGCACGATCATGTCGAGGATCTGACGGGAGCCGGGCGTGACGGTCAGGTCGAGCTCGGCGGGCAGCGAACGGCCGCGGAGAACGGCCGCGACGAGGGCGAGATCCTCGTACGAGGAGTTCACCGAGCTGCCGACGCAGACCTGCCGCGTCCCCGTGCCCTCCACCTCCCGCACCGGCACGACATTCCCCGGCGAGGACGGCAGCGCGATCAGCGGCTCGAGCTCGGCGAGATCGATCGCCTCCGCCTCGTCGTACTCGGCGCCCTCGTCGGCCCCGAGCTCCATGAACTGATCCTCGCGCCGCTGCGCGGCGAGCCATGACCGCGTCTGCTCGTCGCTCGGGAAGATCCCGGTCGTCGCACCGGTCTCCATCACCATGTTGCAGATCGTCCCGCGGTCGGTCGCGCTCAGCGTCGCGACGCCCTCGCCGTGGAACTCGAAGATCCGTCCGCGCCCGCCTCGCACGCCGCGCCGCCGCAGCAACTCGAGCACGACGTCCTTGGACTGCACCCAGGGGCGAAGCCGGCCGCGCAGCTCGACGCCGACGACGAGCGGCCGCTCGACCGGATACGGCCGGCCGGCCATCGCGACCGCGACCTCGGTCGCCCCCGCGCCGATCGCGAGCATCCCGAGCGCGCCGGCCATCGTCGTGTGGCTGTCGGCGCCGAGGAGCACCTGCCCCGGACGGGAGAAGCGCTCGAGGTGCAGGTAGTGGGCGATCCCGTTTCCGGGCCGCGAGTACAGGGCGCCGTACCGCGCCGCCCAGCTCCGCAGGTAGGCGTGGTCCTCGGGGTTCTTGTTGTCGAACTGGAGGACGTTGTGGTCGACGTACGAGACCGTCTGCAGAGCAACCCGGTCGAGGCCGAGCTGCTCGAACTGGAGACAGGCCATCGTCCCGGTCGCGTCCTCGAGCAGGATCTGGTCGACCCGGAGCTCGATCTCCTCCTCCGTCTCGCCGGCCAGGTGGTCGGCGATGATCTTCTGCGTGAGCGTCCGGCCCGCCACCGGCAGAGCCTAGACCGTGCTGGCCGTCCTGTTCGGGGCGCTGGCGGGAGCGACGTTCGGGCTGCTGCTCGTATCCGTTCGCTTCGGCCTGACCCGCGGCGTCGACCAGTACGCCGGCGCCGTCGCGATGCTCGCGATCGCCTTCGTGCTCAGCGCGGTCGTCGCGATCCCGTCGATGGTGGGCAACGACATCCATGCCGCGGACCTCTGGAAATTCGTGCTGGCCGGGCTCATCGCGCCGGGGGCCGCGCAGATCATCCTGATCGTGGCGATCCGCGACGCCGGGCCGTCCCGCGCCGCGATCCTGATCGGGACGGCGCCGCTGCTCTCCGTCGCGATCGCGCTGACGATCCTGAACGAGCCGTTCAGCGTCTGGCTGCTCCTGGGCACCGTGCTGGTCGTGGCCGGCGGCGCGTTGCTCGCGCTCGAGCGCGCCCGCCCGGAGCACTTCAAGGCGCTCGGCGCAGTGCTCGCGCTCCTCTGCGCTCTCCTCTTCGCGATCCGCGACAACGTCGCCCGCTGGGCGGCGCGCGAGCCGCATCCGCCGCCGGCGCTCGTCGGCGCGGCGGTCGCCCTCGCCGCCGCGTTCGCCTTCGTCGCCGCCTACGTGCTCGCCACCCGGCCGCGCTCGCTGCAGGGGCGGATGGGCCCCGCTCTGTCGCCTACGCGCCCGCGGGCATCGCCCTCGGTCTCGGCTACATCTTCCTGCTCGCGGCGTTCGACCACGGCCGCGTGTCGATCGTCGCGCCGCTGAACGCGACCCAGTCGCTGTGGGCGGTCGTCTTCGCCGCCGTGCTGATCGGGCGGCACCACGAGGGGATCGGCACCGGCTCGTGGTCGCCGGCGCGCTCGTCGTCGCCGGCAGCGCGGTCATCGGGATCGTGCGCTGACCGCGCGCCGCGATCGCGTCCCCGACCTCCTGAGTCGTCGCCTCGCCGCCGATGTCGCGCGTCTGCGGGCCGTCGCGGCACACGTCCTCGAGCGCGCCCATCAGCGTCGCCGCGGCTTCCGGCTCGCCGAGGTGCTCGAGCATCAGCACCGCGCTCCAGACGGCGCCTGCGGGGTTCCCGATCCCCTGCGCCGGCAATATCGGGCGCCGAGCCGTGCACCGGCTCGAACAGGCCGGGAGCGTCGGAGCCCGGTGCGGTGTTCGCGCTCGCCGCCATCCCCATGCCGCCCTGGATCGCGGCTGCCAGGTCGGTGAGGATGTCGCCGAAGAGGTTCGAGGCGACGACGACGTCGAGGCTCTCCGGGTCGCGCACCATCCGCGCCGCCAGCGCGTCGACGAGCACGCGCTCGTAGCGGACGCCCGGGAAGTCCGCTGCCACCTCGTCCGCGACCTCGTCCCAGAGCACGTAGCCGTACCGCGACGCGTTCGACTTGGTCGCGCTCGTCAGGACGCCGCGCCGCCCGGCGGCGAGCTCGAACGCGTGCCCGAGCACTCGCTCGACCCCGCTCCGGGTGAACACGCTGGTCTCGATCCCGACCTCGTTGTCGAGGCCCGTGTGCGCGCGGCCCCGACCCGGAGTACTCGCCCTCGGTGTTCTCGCGCACGAAGAGCATGTCGACGTCCGCCGGCCCACGGCCGGCGAGCGGGCGGGAATCCCTCGAGCAGGCGCGCCGGCCTGATATTCGCCCACAGGTCGAGCCGCTGGCGGACCTCCAGGATCAGCCCCCAGAGCGAGACGTGGTCGGGCACGGACGGGTCCCCGACCGCGCCCATCAGCACCGCATCGTGGGCGCGCAGGGTGTCGACCGCGTCCGCCGGCATCATCCGCGCCGTGCTCGTGCCAGTGGGCGGAGCCCCACGGCAGCTCCGTCCACTCGACCGAAAGCCCGAGGGCGTCGACCGCCCGCCGGGCTTCCGCGATCACCTCAGGGCCGACCCCGTCGCCGGGGAGCAGGGCGACCCGGTGGCCTCGACCGCACGCCGACCTTCCCCGGGACACTCTCCAGGTAGGCCAGCGCGTCCTCGACCGGGACGACGTCGGCGTACTTCGCCTGGATGTCGAACAGGTTCGCCTCGTGCGGGGCCTGGGCGCGGTCGGCCCACGCCTCGCGCGGGACGATCGTAGGGCCAGCCGTACTGGAGCAGGTGGACCGCGGTCGCGCGGATGCAGCCGCTCGTCGTCGCCCCGCACAGCACCACCGAGTCGACGCCCTGCGCGACCAGGATCGAGGCGAGGTTCGTCCCGAAGAACCCGGACGCGCCCTTCTTCATCACGATCGTCTCGTCGTCGCGCGGCTCGAGCCGCGGGTCGATCTCGACCCACTTGCCGCCGATCTGGAGGTCGCCGAGGGCCGGCACCTTCTGGAGCCAGAGGCCGCCGTCCTTCAGGCTCGGCTCGAAGCCGATCGTCGTGAAGATCCACCGGCAGGCCCTTCGCCCGCGCAGCGTCGAGCGCCCGTCTCGTCTGCCTCGACCGCCTCCGTACAGTCGGAGCCGAGCGTCCACTGGGGTCGGTGAACCCGCAGCTGAAGTCGATCACGAGGACGGCGGGCCGGGAGCCGAGCGTGATGCTCTCTCCCAGCCCGGCCTTCGCGTAGACCTCCTGCGCCTCCTTGTCGCTCATACCGCTCCAGCGCGGCAAAGCCGGCACCTCCGCTCTTGGGTCGCCTCCGTCGAGCATACGGCTCATGCCGCCACCGCTTCCGTCGAGCCGAGCTGCTCGCCGACCCGCGCGCGCTTGACGAACTGGCCCGCGCCGGGCTCGGCGACCAGCTCGTCGTTCTCGACGATCACCTGGCCGCGGACGAGCACGACCTCCGGAGCGCCGGTGACCTTCGTCTCCCTCGACAGGTTGTAGTTGACGTTCGAGTGGTGGTTCTCGGCGGAGATCATCACATCTTCTCGGGATCCCAGACGACCAGGTCGGCGTCGCTGCCGACCGCGATCGTGCCCTTGCGCGGGTAGAGCCCGAAGCGCTTGGCGACGTTCGTGGACGTCAGTTCGACGAAGCGGTTCATCGTGATTCGCCCGGTGCGGACGCCGAACTCGTGCAGCATGTGCAGCCGGTTCTCGATCCCCGGGCCCCCGTTCGGGACGACCTGGAAGTCGCGGCCGTTGATTCCCTTCTGATCCGGCCAGTTGAACGGGCAGTGGTCGGTCGAGACGACCGAGAGCACGTCGTTCTGGAGCGCCTTCAGAGGTGCTCCTGCTGAGTCCTCGGGCCGCGGAGGCGGCGTGTAGATGTACTTCGCGCCCTCCCAGTTCGGCTTTTCCAGCGCCGAGTCATCGACGAACAGGTACTGGGTGCACGTCTCGCCCCACACGTCCCAGCCCTTGTCGCGCGCGAGCGCGATCGGCTCGACGGCCGGCTGGCAGGAGACGTCGACGACGTAGAGCGACGGCTTCGCCCACCCGCGCGGACTTAATCGCCCGGTTCGTCGCCTCCGCCTCGGTCTCCATCGGCCGCGTGCGGGCGTGCCAGATGGGGTCGCTCTTCCCCGCGGCGACCGCCTCCTTGACGATCACGTCGATCGCGTCGCCGTTCTCGGCGTGCACCATCACCAGCCCACCGGTCTCGTTCGCGACCTGCATGGTCTTGAACAGCGTCTCGTCGTCGACCATCACCGCGCCCTTGTAGGCCATGAAGAGCTTGTAGGAGGTGATCCCCTCGTCCGGCAGCTTCGCGAGGGCCTCCAGAGCCGCCGCCGCCTGCGAGGTCGGTGACGCCGATGTGGAAGCCGACGTCGATCACCGGCTTGCAGCGCTCGATCTTCTCGAAGTAGTTCTCCAGCGCCTGCGGGAACGGAGTCCCCGGCGCCTGCATGCAGAAGTCGACCAGCGACGTCGTGCCGCCGAACGCGGCGGCGGCGGTGCCGGAGGTGAAGTCGTCGCAGGTCGTCGTCCCGCCGAAGAACATCTCGATGTGTGTGTGCGGGTCGATCGCGCCCGGGATCACGTACTTGCCGCCTCGCGTCGATCACCTTGTCGGCCCTCGTGTCGAGCGACAGGCCGATCGTCTCACCGTGCCGTTCTCGGCGTAGATTTCCCCGACGTAGTCGTCGGACGCAGTGACGATGCGCCCGCCCTTGATCAGCACGGACATGCGGTTCTCCCCCTTCTACTCGGTGGTGTCGGTTGTACCAAAACCTCCCCGGGTGCGCCGTCAACCGGGCTCCGCAGGTGCCAATCGGTCGCCCGCTGGAACTCCTCGGCGGCCCGCAGGGTGAGGTCGTCGTCGCCGGGACGGCCGGTCAGCGACCAGGCCGACCGGGAGGCCGTCGACGAACCCGCAGGGCACGTTCGTCGACCGGGAGCTGCCGAGCAACGACGCCGGCGAGTTGTAGGGCATGACCGACAGCCGGTAGTCGGACGGGATTGGCGTCCAGGCGGGTCGCGACCATCAACGCGGCCGGCGCGACGAGCAGGTCGTCCTCCCCCAGCTCGCGCTCCCACAGCTCCGCGTGCCCAGTTCCGTGCCCGGAGGCCGGTGACGTAGGCCGTCGAGGGCAACAGCAGGCCCGACGAGGGCGCGCGCGCGAACGTCGGCCCCGTAGTCGGCGAGCCGCGTTGCCGCAGCCAGCCGAGGTGAACGCTCGACCGCCTCGGGGAGCATGACGAGCTGCGTGATCGTCGAGATCTCCTCGTGCAGCGGCAACTCGACGGGCTCGGCGTCGGGAGGCCGCGACGCGCGCGGCCTCTGCGCAGACCGCGGCGATGCCGGGGCCGGCCTGCTCGAACAACCGGGTGACGAGACCAACCCGGCGGATCTCGGGTTTCGGCCCGAGCGGACGTCCCGCCATGATCTCCAGGGCACGCCGGCACTCCTCGGCGCCGCGGGCGAGCGGGCCGACTTCCGTGTCGAGCGTCCCCGCGGTCGGGACGACGCCGGTAGGTCGGCACGAGGCCCGGTGGTCGGCCGGTGGCCGGTGACCCCACAGAAGGCGGCCGGGATCCGAACCGACCCCGCCGTGTCGGTCCCCGGCCCGACGTCGACGAGCCCGGCCGCGACGGCCGCGCCGCTGCCACCGCTGGAGCCTCCGGTGATCCGCGTGGGATCCCAGGGATTCAGTGCCGGGCCGAAGTGCGGCTGTTGGTGATCGCACCGAACGCGAACTCGTGCGTGTTCAGCTTCCCGACGATCGTCGCGCCGGCCGCGCGCAGGCGCGCGACGCACTCGGCGTCGCGGTCGGGCACGCGGTGGAGCACCTTCGACGCGGCCGTGGTCGGCATGCCCGCAACGTCGATCACGTCCTTGGCGGCGACGCGCGAGTCGCCCTCCTCCTCAACCCGGTACAGGAAGGCGTTGTAGGGATCGAGCGTCACGGCGCCGTCTCCGGCGGCAGCCGTTCCTCGATCTCGGCCAGCGCGGGGAGGATCCGGTTCA
>CAVZWR010000017.1:0-32253 GCA_963779025.1 uncultured Actinomycetes bacterium | reverse complement strand
GGTGAACGATCACGGATCGGAGAGGGCCGACCTCGGAATGGACGCCGAGGGCGGTCGCGGTGGCCGTGCTCATCTGGCGGCTCCTTAATCGCGGTCGGGGCGCTGGACCGCTGCGATCCTGCCGAGGCGTCTCGCCGCAGCGCATCACCCGGACTGGACGAAGGGTTCGGCAGGCCCGGCCGCCTGAGCGGCCGGGCCTGCAGTGTCCCCTTACGGCTTGTGCGTCGCGACCTGCACGAGCCGGGTGCCGGAGATGCCGGCGAGCGTCGGGTCGCCCTGGCGGTACGCCTTGACGAAGAACTGGACGCTGTAGCCGTTCTTGATCGGGAAGTCCGCCTCGGGGCTGGATCGCTGTAGCGACACCGATCCCGTCGCTGCCGGTCGGAGCGTCGGTCGGCGATCGAGGCGACGACCGGCGTCGAGCGGATGAAGACGAGCGCTCCCTTGCACGAGGCTGCCCGTTCGTGTCCTTGACCGTGATCGTGACGTTGATCGGAACGTTCCTCGAGGTCACCGGGTTCGGGTTGAAGGTCGACCCTGTCGACGATCGAGCCGCTCGCCGGCCGGGCCGACGTCCTTGACGTCGATCGCGTTGCCGCCGCCGCCGCCGCCGCCGCCGCCGCCGCTCTGCGGCTGGACGACCGTGGTCGTGCACGGAGAGTCGCGGTGACGAGTTCCCGTCGCTGTTCGTCGGCCGTCACCTTGGACCCGCAGCCGCGTGGCCGACATCGGCCGTCGACGAGCCGTGTAGCTGCGGGCCGCTTCTGGCCGATGTCCGGTGCACTGCCGTGACCGCGGTGTTGCAGCGCTCCCACGTTGATCGTGTAGGTGATCGGCTGCGTCCCGTTCCAGCTGCCGTTGGTCGCGGTCAGCTGCTGGCCGACGGTCGGCGCTGCCGGTGATCACCGGCGGCGCGGTCGCCTGCGGCGCGTCCCGCCTTGCCCTGGATCTGCGCGCGTCGCGTTCGACATTGCGGTCTGCGCTGCCGTCCGAGTTCTTCGCGGTGACCTGGAACCTGAGCGTGTGGCCGACGTCTGCCTGAGCGACCTTGTAGGACGTTTCTGGTCGCGCCCCCGATCTTGCCGTGCAGTTCTCGGCGTCCACGTTGCACCGCAGCCACTGGTACGTGTAGGTGATCGGCTTCCGTGCCCTTCCAGTTGCCCTTGTTGCCCTGGACGGTCGAGCCGCACCTTGACCAGGTACGGGCTGGACGATGAACGGCTCCTTCGTGTTCTCCGGAGCCCGCCTTACTGTTACCCGTCGCCCCTGACGCGACGAGTAGTGCGACGATCGCTCCGATGAAGACGAGTGCCGCGGGCCTGGGCGTGCGCTTCATGAGCTCCCCTTTCGTTGGTGGACAAGTGGGACGGCGCGGCTCCCCCCGGCCGGGGTGCCGCGCCGACCGGTCGAGCGCTACTCGGCGTAGTGGCGTGCCGTAGCCGCCTCGTAGCGCGCAAGTGCGTAGATCACGAGGACGTCGCAGGCGAAGACCGCGAGCGCCCAGAACGGTGAAGAGTTGACGAACATCGAACTTGTTCAGTGGGTACGCAGTGCGCGGTCAGGATCCGGGCGATCGCCGGCTAGTGCCTCGCCCTAACAGGATGAACGGCCTTCCCGTTCGGCTCGGCCTGCATGCTGGCCGAGAACGCGAGTGCCGCTTGAACGCGCCGATTGACGTCGCGGGACCCGCTCAGCCCAAGCTTGCGGAAGATCGAGTTGACGTGCCGCTCGACTGCCCTCGTGGTGATGTGCAGGTCCCGGGCGATCGCGTTGTTCGACTCGGCGTCCGCGATCATGCTCAGCACCTCCCGCTCGCGCTCCGTGAGCGACCCGAACGGGTAGTCGGCCCGCTGCCGGGCGGCGTTCAACAGCGATTCGACGGCGGCCGGGTCGACGAGCGAGTTGCCGCTCGCGACCTCACGGATCGCGCGGGTGAGCTGGCTGGCGTTGCGGATTCGCGAGCGGACGATGAACGCCCGGCGGGCGATTCCGGAGTCGAAGAGCGGCAGTGCATGGACGAGGTCGGAGTGTTCGCCGGTCACGACGATACCTGTCTCCGGCTGGGCGGCCTGGAGCTCCTTTAGGAACTGGATCGCGTTGCCCGCACGGCCCGGCGGGAAGACCAGCGGCATCAGCACGACGTCCGGCTGCTCGAGCTGGGCCGCGGATTCCAGCGACGTCATGGTCGAGCAGATCGAGACGACTTCCAGCCCCTCGGCAGCCTCCAGGGCCCGGACGAGGCTTTCCCGCGCGAGGTAGTCGGGCTCGCCGACGATGATTCGGATCGGAGTCCCCATCGGGCCACGAACTGTGACCCGCGCGACGGCCCCGGTCGTCGTCCGATCGGTACGAGTTTCGGTCACGGTTCCTCCTCGAGAGCTCGAGCACCTCGGGTTTCTCGACCAGGTGGAGCTTGCTCGCCCGCTCGATCGCAGCGCTGCGAGAGGATACGCCCAGCTTGCGGTAGACGCAGATCGCCTGCGTTTTCACGGTGTTCCGCGAGATATGGAGGATCTCCGCGATCTCGCGGAAGCTCAGGTGCGTGGTCAGGAGCGGCAGCAGGCGCAGCTCCGCGGGAGTGAGGTGTTCCCGGCCGTCGTCGGGCTGCCCGCCCTTCGACAGCTCACGGCGCAGCTCCTCGACCTGGCCTCGAAGTGTGCCCAGGTCGAGCCCCTCGGCGAGCAGCTCCTCGGCCTCGGCCAGGACGGCCGAGGCGGCGTCGTGCTCCGAGAGCCCGAGCCTCGTACGCGCGAGCTCGACTCGGACCTGGACGGCGAGCCACGGGAGTGCGCCCGTCAGCAGTGGCAGCAGCCGGCTCGCCCGCTCGAGATCCGTTGCCCACACCCAGTCGCTGTGCTCTACCGCCGATCTGGCGCTCGCGGCGAAGGTGAGCGCGTTCGTCGGGTAGTCGTCGAGGTGCGACTCCTGGGCGGCGCCGCGCGCGCTGGTCGCGAACGCCTCTGCCGTCGTCCACCGGCCTTCGGCCGTCTCGAGCAGCGCCCGCTGGGCAAGGGCAACGCAGAAAGTGTCCTTCGCGCCTGAGATCGCCGCGGCCTCCTCCGCCGCAGAAACACCTGCCCCGCGGCGGCGGTCTCCCCCGAGAGCATCTGGGTGACGCCGAGCAGCAACAGCGCCGACGGCCGCCACGCGCTGTCGTCCCCGAGCGCCTGGAGCGCGGCTGCGGAGTCCACGCGCATTTCCTCCAGGTCCGGACCTGCAGAGCGCGGCCAGGAGCAGCGCGCGCCACGCACTCAGCGCCGTCCCGTCGATCGATGCACTGGAACCGAGCTGCGCCGGCGCGGCCACTCGAGCGAGTGCAGCGCCTCGTCCTCGTCACCGCGGAGCAAGTGGACGAGTGCACGCCAGAGAGACAGCGCCGGGTGGTCGGCGAACAGCGAATCCCGTGGCCAGCTCAGCCACCGCTCGATCGTCGAGAGCCCGCCGTTGTGGTACACGGCAGTCGCCGACCGCTCGATCAGCGTGACGAACTGCTCCTCCCGGCCCGCCACCCAGGCGTAGGCGACCGCCTGCTCGTCGTCTCCCTGACGGAGCGCCCAGTCGGCTGCGCGGGCGGCGATCGCCTGGGCGAGCCGGGGCTCGCGGCGCAGGAGCTCGCCGCGCAGCGCATCACGGAGCGCGGCGTGGAGGCGATACGTCCGCGAGCGGCCGTTGGCCGTCGGGATGACGAACAGCAGCGAGCCCGCCAGTTGCTTCAGCCGCGTCGCCGAGCCGGAGACGCGCAGCGCTGTGTCGCACAACGCACCGGAAAGCTGGTCGAGCGCCGCGGCCCGCTCGAGAAAGCGCACGTCCTCGCTGTCGAGGGCGGACAGGCACTCTTCGCGGAAGTACTCGACGACAAAGCGATCCGAGCCGTCGAATGTCGTAGCCGCATTGCCGTCGGTCTCGAGTACGAGCGCGGCGAGGTAGAGCCCGGTCGGCCAGCCTTCCATGCGCTGGACGAGGCCGGGCAGCTCGTCGTCAGGGACGTCGACGCCCGCGCTCCGCAGGAGAGCGCCGGCCTCGTCCTCCGACATCCGCAGGTCTTCGGGCCCGAGCTCGATCGTGCGCCTTCCGTTCAGCGCGTCGGCCAGAGGATCCGGAGGACGTGTCCGGCCGGCGAGCAGCAGCCTCGACCTCGGCGGGAGACTCGCGGCCAGTGCGAGGAGCACGTCGAGGCTCCGCTCCGAGGAGAGCAGGTGCAGGTCGTCGATCGAAAGGTCGAGCGCGCCGCCGCCCGCGATGGCGCGGCCGAGCGACTTCGCTGACGTCGCCTCGATCCCGAGCGCGGCGCCGAGCGCGGCGACGAGACGCCGGTGATCGTTGTCGCGTGCGCCGATCGTCAGCGAGGCGAACGGCTTGCGGTGGGTGGCAGCCGCGACCTGCGTGAGCAGCGTGGTCTTGCCGTATCCGGCGGGGGCCGCTACGAGGACGACGGTCGGTGCAGTGACCGGTCGGAGCGTGTCGAGCAGCGCCGCCCGCGGAACCGCTGCCCGTATGTCGGCCACTCAGGCCGCCAGGTCGATGGGGGCCTCGATCAGCGCCAGGCGGGTCGCTTCGACTACCGCCTCGCGCCGGCTCGAGGCACCGAGCTTTCGGTACGCGGAGATCGCCTGGGTCTTGACCGTGTGACGCGAGAGGAAGAGGTGTGTACCGATCTCCCGGAAGGACAGGTGGGTCCCCAGCAGCGGCAGCAGACGGAGCTCCGCGCGGCTGAGCCTGATCGTCTGCCCGTCTTCGCCGGCCGGGATCGCCGCCACATCCGCGGCCAGGCGGTCGCGTCGCCGACGAAGGCCTCCGAGCTCGCGCGTCGTGAGAATCTCGTCCGCTTCGACGAGGAGGGTGCCGGCCGATGGGGTCGCGCAGCATCACGAATGCCGCCGCCAGCTCGAGCCGCGCCTGGACCGACAGCCAGGGCAGGGCGCTGGTCAGAACCGGCAGGAGGCGCTGCGCTCTGGCGATCGCCGCCTGCGCATCGTTCCAGCGGCCGTTACGGAGATCGATCCGGGCGCAGAGCGCAAGCGCCAGCGCAAACCCGGGATGTTCCTCGAGCCCGTGCTCCTCGGCGGTGCCGCACGCGCGCAGCAGGTGGGCGTCGGCGGCGGCCCAGGGCCCCTGGTTCGCTGCGAGGAGGGAGGACTCCGCGAGCGCCAGCAGCCTCGAATCGTGTGCCTCGAGGCGCTCGGCGGCGACGACCGCACGGCCGAGGATCGTCGCTGCGTCATCGTCGCCGAGCAGGGCACGCGCTGTCCCTGCCAGGAGGAGGCCGTACGGCCGCCAGGGATCGTTCCCCGGCAGCTCCTCGAGCGCCCGGTCCGCGTCGGCGACCATCGCCTCGGCGCCGCCTGCGCAGAGTGCCGCGCGCACGAGCGCGACCGCGGTGCCGGTGCGGGCGTCGCGTCCGCGCCCGCGGGAGGCCACGGCGAGGCAGCGCTCCGACTCGGCCAGGCGCCCCGAGTGCGCGTGCAGGCGGGCCGCAACCACCGCTGCCTGTCGATCAGCTGCGAGCTCATCGGCGCCGAGGTCGGCGAGCCACTCCTGCACTGTGGACGACCGGCCGCGATCGTACTCGGCCAGCGCCGCCGCCCCGAAGATCCGCGCAAAATCTCCCTTGTCGCCGGCCGCATGGGCATGGCGCAGCGCACCGCTCGAGTCGCCGTGACGCTCGAGCCAGCCGGCGGCGTTGTGATGAAGCTCCGCGACCAGCTCCGGCTCCTGCGTGAGGAGCTCTTGCCGGAGGCTGTCCCGTAGCAGGTGGTGGTAGCGGAACCATTCGCCCTGACGGTCGAGCGGGACGAGGAAAACGCCTGTTGCCGCGAGTGAGTCGAGCACCGCCGCAGAGCCTGTCGAGTCGAGCGTCGCGTCGCAGAGCGCGCCGCACATTCGGTCGAGAATGGACGTCCGCCGCAGGAACGCCCGCTGTTCCGGCTCGAGCGCTGCCAGACATTCCTCGCGGACGAACTCGAGGAGCTCGTCATGACCCGCGCGGAGGCTCCGTCGGCCCGCGCCGCCGTTCGAGAGCACCTCGGCGGCCTCGTCGATCCCTGCCGGCCATCCCTCGGTCTCCTCCATCAGAGCCGTCAGCTCGGCATCGGTCATCGAGACGCCGGCGGCCTTGAGGGCTGCGCCCGCTTCGCGTCGGCTCAGCGCCAGATCGGCGAGACCGACCTCGTGCAGCCTCCCGGTGGCTCGCAACAGCGAGATCGAAGGGCCCGCCAGCTTCGGGAGCGCGCGGCCGGCGAGCACCAGGAGCGATCCCGCCGGGGTTACCGCGGTCAACGGCGAGACGAAGGCCGCGGCCCTGCCGTCGAGGAGGTGAGCGTCGTCGAAGACGATCACGGTCGGTTTTCCGACGCCGCCCAGGCGGCTGTGATGCGGTCGACCGTCGGTGTGCCGCTGAGGACCGGGCCGGCGCCGAGCTCGCGCAGGGCGCTCGCAACCCCCTCGCGCGCGGCGCCTGCGGTGCGGCGCCCCCGGCCTGGTCGACCCACGCGAAGCGAGCGCGGGTCGCGCTCGGCCCACTGGGAGAGCAGTGTCGTCTTTCCGTAGCCTGCGGGCGCAACGAGCGTGACGAGCGGGCAGTCGCGGACCGCGCGCAGCCGGTTGGCGAGCGCGGTCCGCTGGACGCGCTGCCGGTGATCGGCGGCCCCGCCGCCAGGGCGTGTCGTTGTCGCGGTTGCAGACACCCTCCACGCCTCCCGGAGTCGAGTCGCTCGGGTCTCAATCCTTCGCCTCCGGGGCTTTGGGCACGCATCCGCGCCTCCCGGGATCGGGAGGGTGGGTTTGCGCCCCTGGTGCTTCGGTTAACACCGTTCGGTAAACACCACATAAGTCCACTGCCTAGGTATCCTGGCGCCCTCGTGCCGGGGCAGCGGCCGACGTCTGTCGACAGCTGCTCGGCCCGCGAACGGAGAGCGCCCTCCGGCTCCACTGAGCGGCGTGACGCCGACTGCTCATCCCGTTAGGATGACGCTGCCCCCCGCCAACTACGGGATCGTGGGCGAGAAACCAAGCGACTCGGAGGTCACAGATGTTCGCACTTGCCACGGATTACCCGTTCCTCGACATCATGTGGACGATGTTCATCTTCTTCGCGTGGATGATCTGGATCTCGCTGATCGTCCTCGTGTTCGTGGACAACTTCCGGCGGCAGGATCATTCGGGCTGGGCGAAGGCGGGCTGGACACTCTTCGTGATCTTCGTGCCGCTGATCGGTGCGCTCGTCTACATGATCGCCAGGCCGAAGGACGATCTGGCCGCCGTCTGAAACTCGGCGACACGCGTTAACGGACCGAGGGGCGGCCACACGGCCGCCCCCGTCGTTTCGGGCGACCGCCCGGCTCTTCATCCAGTTCGGGCGATGCGCGCGGGAGGACGTGTGTGGGTATCGTCATGCCACGTCGGCCATCGAGCCGGAATTCACGACGGAAGGATTCACGCATGGCCATTGGACCAGTCCAACTGATCGTCCTCGGGTTCGAGCATCCCGACTTCCAAGGCGAGATCATCGAGGAGCTGGAGCGGCTGCGCGAGAGCGACACCGTCCGGGTCATCGATGCTCTGGCCGTGCACAAGGACGCGGAGGGCGAGATCACGGTCGCGCAGCTCAGCAACCTCACGCAGGACGAGGCGGTCGAGCTCGGCGCGAAGATCGGCGCCCTCGTCGGTCTCGGGGCCGCGGGTGAGGAAGGCGCCGAGGCGCTCGCCGAGGCCGGCGCCGAGGCAGCGGCCGAGGACGGCGTCAACGTCTTCTCCGACAACGAAGAGGTCTGGGACGTCCTCGCGGACATCCCCAACGACACCGCGGCAGCGCTGCTGCTGATCGAGCACCACTGGGCCGTCCCGCTGCGCGACGCCATCGCCCGGGCGAACGGCTTCCGGATCGCCGACGGGTTCATCAGCCCGCTCGACCTCGTCGCGATCGGTCTGCTCACCGCCGCGGAGGCGGAGGCGCAGGCCGAGGCCGAGCAGCCGCCGGCGACGGTCTAGAGCACTCCCTCGGGCCGCCGGCTCCCTCGCGGGGCCGGCGGCCGGAGGGCTTCATCCCGAACGGGCGATGCCAGGAGGGCGCGGCCGGACGACCCTACGCTTCTGCCCTCGGCACCGGCCCTGACGGAGGGAACGCGAACGAAAGGAGCACCCTGATGGCGCATCTGATTGCCATTGGGTATCCGGACGAGGCAACAGCGGTCCAGGCGCAGCAGGAGGCCGAGCGGCTCGCACACGATCTGCTGATCCAGCCCGACGCGATCGCCGCGATCGCCCGGGGCAGGGACGGCAAGTTCAAGGTGCACTCGACGGCACATCCCGTGGCAGGCGGGACGATGTACGGGATGTTCTGGGGGCTGCTGTTCGGTCTCCTCTTCTTCGTTCCGTTCTTCGGCCTGGCGGTCGGGGCCGGCATGGGCGCGCTGATGGGCAAGATCGAGAAGTCCGGGGTCGACAGGGAGTTCCAGCGGCAGGTGCAGGAGCTGCTCCAGCCCGGAACCTCCGCGCTGTTCCTCGTGGTCGAGAACGTCACGCCCGACGCGGCCGTCGACGCGCTGAGCAGGTTCGGCGGCACGGTGCTCGCCACCTCGCTCTCGAAGGAGGCCGAGGCGGAGCTCCAGGCGGAGCTCGGCGGCACGCCGCACAACGAGGTCGCGGGCACGAGCGCCTGACACAATCGGAAGCAGAACGGCGCACCGCCGGAAGCGTCCGAGCATGCAAACCAGCGAGTCGTCCATAGCCAGGATGAAGCGGCGGCACCGCGTGCTGGGCCACCTCGCGGCCCGGCGGGCGAGCCACAGCTTCGGCTACGTCCTGCTCGCGATCGGCGTCACGTTCCTCTTCGCGGCCACGGCGCCGGACGGCGCGTGGTCGACGAGCACGCTCGTCCTGCTCGAGAGCGGCACGATGATGATCGCGCTCTGGACGTCGGGCCTCGCGAGCGCCGGCTCCTGGATCAACGTCGGCTTCCTGTGCCTCGCGATCGGGTTGGCGACGGCCGACCTGATCTGGGGCGGCGACGCGCTGACCGGAGTGCTCGGCGTGGTCTCGGCGCTGCTCGCGCTCGGGATCGTCGGTGTGGTCGTGGCCAGCGTCGTCGTCCGGGGCGAGATCAACGCGCAGTCGATCATCGGGGCGATCTGCGTGTACCTACTGCTCGGGATCATCTTCATGTTCATCTACGGCGCCGTCGCGGCGTTCGGGGACGACACGTTTTTCTCCCAAGGGACGGACGGGACGAGGTCGCTCCGTCTGTACTTCAGCTACGTCACGCTCGCGACGCTCGGTTACGGCGACTACACCCCGAAGTCGAATCTCGGCCACACCCTGGCGATCATCGAAGCGCTCTTCGGCCAGATCTACCTCGTCACCGTCGTCGCGCTCCTGGTCGCACGCCTCGGCCCTCGCCGCGCGAGAGAGGAGTAGCCTTGGACGCCGTGTTCGTCCTGAGCTCCGCGAAGCTGGCCGGCGGCCTGACCGCGCTCGGGGTGATCGCGCTCGTCCTGGCGATCGCCGGGCTCTACTACATCTCGCGCGACCGGGAGCTCTCGGGCAGCACGAAGACGATGTGGATCGTCCTCGTGCTGTTCTTCCCGATCCTCGGGCCCTCGGTCTACTTCGCCGTTCGCAGCGACTGGTAGGCGTCAGCCCCCTGCCGGCGAGGCCGGCGCCTGGGCGGCTCGGTCGGCGCCGCGGTGTCCGCCTCCGGCGAGTCGGATGGGAACTCGCGGAGCGTCTGGTGCCGGAGCGCGATCAGGCCCCCGGCGAACAGCGCGGCGATCAGGAGCACGCCCCACCAGGTCCGCAGGGCATGCGTCGGCCCCCAGACGGCCAGCAGCAGGACGAGGCCGGCGAGCGCGCCCCAGGCGACGCCCTGGTTCTCGTTCAGCGTCGGGGCGATGTGGCGGCGCGCGGAGGTCGCCCAGCGCGTCGGGCCGGCGAATATCGCTCCGGCGGCCGCGACCAGGCCGTAGATCACGGTCGCGATCCCGATCTGGTGGAGGATCGAGCTGCCGATCAGCCACAGATCGCGGACCGACCCTCTGTACTCGGGGGTGGCGAGCGCGTCGACCGCGTGGTTGCCGACGAAGCGGCGCACGAGCAGCACGAGCAGGCCGACGACCGCGAACGCGAAGCCCACGTTCCGCAGCGTCTCGCGGCGGTGCCCCTTCGCGAGGAAGATCGCCAGCGCGTACATGAAGAGCACGGCGATCAGCAGCAGGCCGCTGAGGACATGGATCGCCCTGGCGATCTTCTGGAACGTCCCCAGCTTTTCGGAGCTCATCAGCGTGATCACGCCCGCTTTGCCGGGGAGCTTGGCGAGGGTCTCGTCGGAGAGCCCCAGTCTGCTGGCCGAGCTCGGTGACGAGCTCGTGCAGGTCGATCGTGACTTCGCCGTTTCCCGTCGAGATGCCTAAGCCCGTCTTGTTCTCGAGGACGTTGACGAGCTTTTCGTGGGCGGTCGCGCTCGCGTTGACGAAGAAGTTGACGACGCGAGGCCGGGCGAGCAGCTGATTGACAGCGTTCGTCGCCGGCTGGCGCAGGGCGCCCGCGAGCGTGGGGGCGATGGACTTCGCGCCTTCGGGCAGCCGGTTCTCGATCGCCGCGGCGACGTCGACGTTGTCGTAGAGCTGGTTGACGAGGTAGACGGAGAGCGAGCTGCGGATCTCCGGGTCGGTGATCACGTCCTCGCTGGCCTTCCGCCAGGAGTTGTTGTCGAACATCTGCCGGTCGACCCAGAGGGTCAGGGTCGAGACCAGCGCGATCACGGACGCGAGCACGATGAGCGTCCAGATCGAGACGCGGCGCCACCGGCCGAGTTTCGGGGGCGCAGCCGAAGTGGTGCTCTGAGTAGTCATGGTGCGACATTCCATCGCATTTGTTGCGTGTGCATCACCCTCTTTGGTCGAAGCCGAGTGGGCCGCGGGCCGCATAGGGTGGCGCGATGAGACTCCCGAGAGCAGCCCGGGCGGTCGCCCAGTCGGGCCGGAACGTCCTCAGCGACGAGGTCGAGCGCGCGATCGACGCGATGCTGGCTGGGCCTTTGCCCGAATCGGTCGCACGCTCGATCGTCCAGCACCGGGTGCTCGAGCGGATGGTCTCGGCCGTCGAGCTGGATCAGACGGTCGCCCGCGCCCTCGACAGCCCGGCGGTGCAGCGTGCCCTGGCGGGGGCGATCGACAGCCCGCTTGCCGAGGCACTCGCCGTTCACATCGCGCAAAGCGAGGCCTTCAGCCGCGCGGTGCGCGAGGCGCTGGCGCAGCAGACGACGAGCTTCGGCTCCGAGCTGGCGTCGGCGCTGCGTCGGCGTGCACGCGGGACCGACGACTCCGTCGGGCGGCACGCTGCGGAGGCCACGCGGTTCGGCGGCCTCGTCAGCCGGGCGGTCGGGCTCGTCGTCGACGCTGCGCTCGCGCAGTTGACGTTCCTCGTCGTTGCCGCTTCGGTCGGGCTCGTGCTCTCGCTCGCCGACTGGCTCAGCCCGGGTTGGGTCGACGGCGCGATTGCCGGCGGCGGCTGGGGATTCGTGGTCGCGGTGTACTTCGTCTCGTTCTGGACCGCGGCCGGCCAGACCCCCGGGATGCGCATCATGCGTGTGCGCGTGGTCAGGGCCGACGGTGGGCAGCTTTCGGTCTGGCGCTCGCTGGTCCAGGCTCGTCGGGCTCGTGCTCGCGATCATCCCGCTCTTCGCCGGATTCCTGCCGGTGCTCTTCGACCGCCGCCGCCGGGCGCTGCCCGACTACCTCGCCGGTACGGTCGTGCGCGCCGAATGATCCTGATCGTCGCGATCCTGCTTGCGGTCCTCGTCCTGGACTCGCCCTGGAGCATCGTCGTGCTCGTCGTCGGCTGCATCCTCGAGGTCGGGGAGATCGCCGTCCTGCGCCGCTGGTCGAAGCGGATCGACAGGCGGACGGTGGCGACGACGGGGTCGGAGGCGATGATCGGCCGCGAGGCCGAGGTCGTCGAGGAATGTTCGCCCGTCGGCACCGTCCGGGTGAACGGCGAGCTGTGGGCGGCGCGCTGCTCGGAGGGGGCGAGGAGCGGCGAGACCGTGCGCGTGAACGGCGTCGACGGGCTGACGCTCGTCGTCTCGCCGCGGCGGGTCAAGGCCGCTGAAGCCTGAGTGGAGGAGTCGTGGCAGCGGGGCGAGGCGGTGATCGAGCCGTTGATGAAATGGATAGCCGGCATCTCGAAGTTCGTGCAGCCCGTTAGGGTTTGCCGGTGACCGCTGCATCGACCGCGTCTTCGAGCGCCGCCAAGGCGTCGGGCATCGTCCTGCTGACGTTGGCGACGGGCCAGTTCGTGATGGCCCTCGACACGACGGTGATGAACACGGCGATCGCGACGGTCGCCGACGACCTCGGGACGACCGTGACCGGGATCCAGACGGCGATCACGCTCTACACGCTGGTGATGGCGTCGCTGATGATCACCGGCGGCAAGGTCGGGCAGATCATCGGCCGGAAGCGCGCGTTCGCGATCGGCTGCGTCATCTACTCGTGCGGGTCGCTCACGACCGCGCTGTCCCAGAACCTGACGACGCTGATCATCGGCTGGTCGTTCCTCGAGGGCCTCGGCGCGGTGCTGATCATGCCGGCGATCGTGGCGCTCGTCGCCACGAACTTCGGACGGCCGGAACGGCCGCGTGCGTACGGCCTCGTGGCCGCCGCCGGCGCGATCGCGTGCGCGCTGGGGCCGGTGATCGGCGGCGCTGTTCACCACCTACTGGTCGTGGCGGTACGTGTTCGCCGGCGAGGTCCTGATCGTGATCGTGATCCTCCTCCTGGCGCGGCGGATGAACGACACCCCGCCGGAGAAGGGCGTCAAGCTCGACCTGGTCGGCACGGCGCTGTCCGCTGCCGGCCTCGGCCTGATCGTGTTCGGCATCCTCCGCTCGGGCACCTGGGGCTTCGTGCAGCCCAAGGCCGGAGCTCCCGAGTGGCTCGGGCTCTCGCCGGTGATCTGGCTGATGCTCGCGGGCGGCGTGCTGCTCGTCCTGTTCGCCGCCTGGGAGAACCGGCGGCTCGAGCGCGGCGAGGGTGCGCTGATCGACCCGGCGATGCTGCGCAACCTCCAGCTGCGGAACGGCGTCACCCTGTTCCTCTTCCTGTTCCTCGTCCAGGCCGGGATCTTCTTCATCGTCCCGCTGTTCCTGTCGGTCGCGCTCGGGCATGTCGGCAGTGGCGACGGGCGTCCGGTTGCTTCCGCTCTCGCTGATGTTGCTGCTGTTCGCCGTCGGAGTGCCCAAGCTGCGGCCGAACGCGTCGCCGCAGCGGGTGATCCGCCTCGGATTCATCTGCGCTGTTCGCCGGGCTCGTGCTCCTGGTCGCCCTGCTCGACTACGGCGCCGGCGCGGAGATCGTCACCTGGCCGCTGCTGCTTGCCGGCGCCGGGATCGGCGCGATCGCCTCGCAGCTCGGCAGCGTGACCGTGTCGGCGGTGCCCGACGAGCAGAGCGGGGAGGTCGGCGGCCTGCAGAACACCGGCACCCAGCTCGGCGCATCGATCGGCACCGCACTGGCGGGCGCGGTGCTCATCTCCGCGCTGACCGCGTCGTTCCTCACCGGCATCGCGAACAATCCGGCCGTGCCCGATCGCGTCGTCACCCAGGCGCAGACGAGCCTCGCCGCCGGAGCCCCGTTCATGTCCGACGCCGACCTCGAGGCCGCGCTCAAGGACGCGCACGTCCCGCCCGCGCGACGAGCAACGCGATCGTGGACGAGAACGAGAAGAGCCGGATCGACGCCCTGCGCGTCGCCGTGTCCGTCCTGGCGCTGATCACGCTGCTCGCGCTGCCGTTCACCCGCGGCATCCCGAAAGTGCAACCCGGCGCCCAGGCTGCGTCCGGCTCACCACCGACATAGCCCACTTTGTTTCGCGCCTGGCTCTCGTCGGTGGCGGTCCTTCCCGATCACCTGGGTGAAACACGGCTCGGGCTCCAGGCATTGCTCTCCTGCCGGGGTTGGCGGGTGGCGTTCTTCGCCGTGGGTTGTGGCTCGAAGCGGAGGCGGCTCGATAACGTCGAGTGCCTCTGCCACCGAGACCTGGACCGAGGCCGACTCGTTCGACGACGCCGTCGCCGCGGTCAACGATTCCCGCTACGGCCTGTCGGCCGCGATCTTCACGAGGAGTCTTGGGCGCGCGCATCGTTTCGCCGGCCTGGCGGACGTCGGCCAGGTAGCGGTGTGCGGGTTCCGGGAGTCGGGGTCGGCGTTCAAGGAGCAGGGGCTCGGCGCGCTCCGGTTCTACACGCGGACGAAGACCATCGCCGTGCACTACGGCAGCTGAGTGGCGACCGAGCGCATCGGCATCGTCGGCGGGGGGATCCTCGGTCTCGCCGTGGCACGCCGGCTGGCGCAGGTGCGACCCGACGCCACGATCTCCGTCCTGGAGAAGGAGCAGGACATCGCGCTGCACCAGACCGGCCGCAACAGCGGCGTCGTCCACGCCGGGATCTACTACGCGCCGGGGTCGTTGAAAGCCCAGCTCTGCCGCCGTGGGGTCGGACTGCTCCGCGCCTACTGCGCCGAGCACGACATCCCGTACGAGGAGTGCGGCAAGCTCGTCGTCGCCGTCGACGAAAGCGAGGTCGAGCGGCTGCGCGAGCTCGAGCGGCGCGCGGAGGCGAACGGCGTGCCGGGCGTGCGCTGGCTCGAGGGCGACGGCGATCCGCGAGGTCGAGCCGCACGTCGCCGCGGTCGCCGGGCTGCACTCCCCGACGACCGCCATCACCGACTACCGCGCCGTCGCGCGGGCCTTGCCGAGCGACGTCGAGACGGCCGGCGGCACGGTGCGGACCGGGCGCCGAGGTCACGGCGATCGCACCGGACCGGGAGACCGTCCGGGTGACGCGCCGCCGGGGAGACGCTCGAGCTCGACCGGCTGGTCATCTGCGCCGGGCTCCAGTCCGACCGCCTCGCCCGGCAGGCCGGCGACCAGCGCGAGCCCGTGATCGTGCCCTTCCGCGGCGAGTACTACCGGCTCGTCCCGGAGCGCGAAAGCCTCGTGCACGGCCTCGTCTACCCGGTGCCCGACCCGGCGTACCCGTTCCTCGGCGTCCACTTCACGCGGCGGGTCGACGGCGGCGTCGACGTCGGCCCCAACGCGGTACTCGCCCTGCGCGCGAGGGCTACCGCCGCCGCGACGTCAGGCTCGCCGACGTCCGCGAGACGCTCGGCTCGGCCGGCTTCCGCCGCCTCGCGCGGCGAGCACTGGCGGATGGGGCTGCGGGAGCTGCACGGCTCGGCTCCTCAAGCGCGCCTTCGCCGCCGAGGCCCGCCGCTACGTCCCCGAGCTCAGGACAGCCGATCTCGTGCCGCGGCGCGCGCCGGTGTGCGCGCCCAGGCGCGTCGACCCGGACGGGTCGCTGGTCGACGACTTCCGCATCGGCCGCATCGGCCCGCGTGACCGCGGTCCGCAATGCGCCCTCACCCGGCGCGACCTCGTCGCTGGCGATCGCCGAGTACGTCGTCGACCAGGTGCTGGGGGACGGCGGCTAGCCGGTGCTCGACCCTCTCCGGCGACTGATCTCCGGACGATCTGTCACGAAGCCGGCGTCGTAGCCGGCCGAGGCTCGCCCGACCGGCGATCGCGACCGCCGTCGCCATCGCCGCGCCGGCCGGCGCGAGCTGCAGGACGCTCTCCTCGATGGGGAGCCCCATGACGTGGGCGACGATCACTGGAAGATCTCCGTTGTGCAGTCTCCGTTCTGCAGGCGTACCTCGTGCGCGCGTGCGGGTCCGCCGGGGCGGTCGTGCAGGTCGACGAAGAAGTCGCGGTCGACCTCCATCCCGCCGTCCGGGCCGCAGTTCACGCGCAGGAGCCAGGAGCGCATCCCCGGGTAGAACTGGTTGTCCCAGGTCGACTAGAGCGAGTTGCTGACGTAGAGCCGGCGACCGTCCAGCGAGAGCTGCAGCATCTGCGGGCCGCCGTTCAGCTCGCGGCCCGCGTCACTCGGCTTCCCGAGCACCCCGCCGAGCCAGAGCCGCCCGGTCAGCTTCGGGCTCGCGGGGTCGCTGACGTCGTACTGGCGCAGGTCGCCGTGCAGCCAATCGGAGAAATAGAGGAAGCGGTCGTCCATCGAGAGGACGAGGTCGCTCATGACGCCGGGCACCGGGAAGGGCCAGCCCTCGAGCTCGACCGGCTCGACGGCGATCACCTGGTCGGCGGCCCAGCCGCCGTTGTCGCGCCGGAAGCGCCACATCGTGCTCGAGAGCGCAGCGCCGACGAAGCCCTCCTCCGCCTCGGGATCGTGCTTCCAGCGCACCTCGAACGGAAGCAGCCCGCTCTCGCCGAGGTCGACAGTCTGCTCGAGCTTCCGCTCGGCCAGATTCCAGAAGTGGAGACGGTGCCCGTAGCGCCCCGCCTCGACGTCTGCGAGGTCGAACCCCGGCTCGTAGGCGTTCGGCTCGCCGAACTCGGACGAGAGGAGCACGTTCTTGCGCGGCTGATACCAGAAGTCGTAGTTGAGCGACGGGGTCTCGCCACCGCCTCCCAGCGGCCCTTCAACTCGAAGCTCTCCGCATCGAGCAAGGCAAATCCGCAAGCCCCGTTCCCTTCGGCGTCTCCGAGCATGCTGACGACCACGTTGCCGCCGGGCATGCAGTGCGTCGTATGCGGCCTGGTGTAACCGGTCTTGCGAACGACCTCCTCCGGCTCGATCACCTTCTCGATCCGCGGCGCCGCGCGGGTCGTCGGCGACGTTCAGGATGTGGATCCGCGAGGAGCGGAAGCCGGGCACGATCAGGTGCGAGCGGTCGGGGCCGTGGCAGGCCGACGAGCAGCGGTTCCAGCCGAAGTGGTGCAGCTCGTCGCCGACGTTCGGCATCGGCGTCTCGTGCACGATCCGGCCCTGCTCGGCGTCGACCACGGCGAGGAAGTCGGGTGCTTCGACCCCGGTGCCCTCGTGCAGGCAGGCGAGATAGAGGAACTCCTCCGCCGGCGCCTGCATCGCCTCCTGCGGCGAGCTATGGAAGGAGGCGGGCTTCTCGGTGGGCGTCGTGCGGCGCCTCGGCGCATGATCTCGACGCTAGATGTCGAGCCCGTGCCCGAAGCGGAACAGCGGGTCGCGCGAGTCGCCGGGCACATCCGGCTTCTGCGCCCGCACGGCCTCCATCGACGACGGCAGCTCGAACGGCAGCCGTCCTTCGGGCCCCGTGCGCCCGAAGAGCACGTCGAGCACCGCCTCGTCGGAGGCGCCGAAGACGGCAACGACCGCGGCGCACGCCTCGACGAGCTCGGGGATCACCGCCGGGCGCTCGAGGTGCAGGACGAGCACCGTCGGGACGCGGCGCGCGAGCTCGAGCAGCGTGGCCGAGCTCGGGCTCCTTGAAGTCGAGGTCGCCGGCGTGGAAGACGCTCTCGATGATCCCGTGTGCGCGGCTCGAACGGCGCGTTCCGCCGCACGATCGCGACGTCCGCGTCCTCGGGGCTCGTCCGACGGCGCCGCCGTCGGCGAGGCCGTCGACGTAGAGGCGCGGCCGGCCCGCCAGCGGCAGCATGCCGTCATTCGTCACGAGCACCGCCGAGCGCCGCTGCGCGCGGTCGCCCTCGGCCCGGAACTCGGCGCGAGCCGCAGATCCGCTCGGCCTCGTCGGGGTCGACGTAAGGATCGTCGAAGAGCCCGAGCCGGAACTTGTCGCGCAGCAGCCGGCGCGCCGACTCGTCGATTCGCGCCTCGGCGATGCGCCCCGCGTGCACGAGTTCGACGAGCAGCTCCGGCAGCTCCTCGCCGCCGAGCTGGTCGCAGCCCGCGTCGATGATCTTCACGAGCCGCTCCTCGATGCTGAGCTCCTCGACGCCCCAGCACTTCGCCGCGAAGACCGAGCCGTCTGGCATCAGTGCGTCGGTGACGAGGCCCCAGTCGGTGCACACGACGCCGTCGAAGCCGTAGCGCTCGCGCAAGAGGCCGGTGACGACGTCGCGGTTGAAGCCAAAGCCGACCTCCTCGAGCGGCGTCCCGACGGGCCGTCCGTAGTACGGCATGATCTGCGCCGTCCCGGCCTCGAAGGCGGCTTCGAAGACGCGCATGTGGTACTCGAACATGCCGCCCGGATACACCTGATCCTTGCCGTACGCGAAGTGCGGATCCTCGCCGTCGAGCTGCGGCCCGCCGCCCGGGAAGTGCTTGGTCATGCAGGCGACGGACTGCGGGCCGAGCTCCTCACCCTGGAAACCGCGGATGTACGCCGCGACGAGGCGCGCGGCGAGCTCGCCGTCCTCGCCGAATGTGTGCATGATCCGCGCCCACCGTGGCTCCGTCGCCAGGTCGGCCATCGGGTGGAGCGCGACGTGGATGCCGACCGCGCGGTACTCGCGTCGCGCGATGTCGCCGAACTCGCGGACGGCATCCACGTCGCCGAGCGCGCCGAAGCCGATCGGCTCGGGCCATTGCGAGAAACCCGCCGGCCGACCACGCGGCCGCGAAATTCTCGCCGAAGCTGTGGCGCGGATCGGAAGAGATCGTGACCGGGATCCCGAGCCGCGTCGTCTTTGGCGAGGCCCTGCAGCCGGTTGTGCCATTCCGCGTGCAGCCGGGGCCCGGGTGCGAAGTAAATGTTGAAGTGGTTGAGGTACCGGCCGGCGATGCGCTTCTCGGTGTCGTCGAGAAGCGTCCCGTCCGGGTTCATGAGGATCGGCGGGTGGAACATCAGCCCGGCCCTCTCCTCGAGCGTCATGCGCGCCAGCAACTCGTCGACGCGCTCCTCGATCGCGGCGCTGCTCATCGGAACCGATTCTCTCACGCAAGGCTGCAACTCGAGCCGCGCCACCGAGGTGCGTCGCCGCCCTGCGCGGAACGCCCGTGCGGCTTAGGGTGCACAGCGCCAGCTCCAACGCAAAGGGCAGGTGCCTCAGGCCGGAGCGGGTCAGGAAGCCGCCGGCTCGCCATCGAGCTGCCAACCGGTTGCATGGCGGGCAAACCACCGGCAGGCCGCGGGTGAGTTGCGGATCGTCATATCCGCCGTTTGCCTGAACCGGAGGCGGCAGGACACGGGCGCGCCGGAGTAGTGCCAGAGCGTGCTCGGGGTAACGATCACCTCCGAGTGGTAGACGTCTCCGGCCAGGGCCTTCGACAGGAGCTCGCAGAACTCGTCCGCGTGGGCGATTCGCGCCTCGACCGTCGCCTCCGTCGGCGGTGCGGCGATGGTGCAGCCGCTGACCGGGATTGCGTCGAGGCCTGTCGCGTGGGCGATCCCCCCGGTGAGCGTGACGCCGGCGACGACAGCGAGTGCGAGTACGCTCGTTCCTCTCATCTCCATTCCTCCTGTCGATTCGTCGGCGCTTGTCCCTTTTGTGTCTGCGTTGCCCGTCTGGCGAACAACGCAGGGGTCTCATTCAGGGTGTCAGGAGGAGCGCGGCGCGACCACGGTGCCAGCAGGCACTTCGATGGGGTGCCACCACGGCGGGAGTTGGCAGGCCAGCCGGGCGAGGAGCGTCAGCCGACGCCGCGCCGGCAGAAGCGGCGCACCTGGGCCGGAAAACTCGTCGATGTCGATCGGCTTCGCCAGGTACCCGGCGAACCCGGCGTCCGCGAGCCAGGCGGTGCCCTCCTCGAGCGAGATCGAGCTCAGCAGGACGACAGGGATCACGGCCGTCCTCGCCTCGCGTCGAGTGGCGAGGCGGGCCGGTCACTCACCGTCCATGGCCCTCGACACTTACGGGCACGTCTTCGACGAACTCGATGGCGACAAGCAACGGCCCGCCGAGGAAGCGATTCGGAAGGCCCGCGCGAAGGTAATCCGGGAAGCTGGTGCACCCTCGGTGCACCCTCGCGAGAAGGCAGTTGCCTCCTCCGAGAACAAAACTCCGCGATTTGCGGAGTCTTTGTAAAGCCCTCTGACGGACTCGAACCGTCGACCCCCTACTTACCATGGAACTCCAGAGCCGAAATCGAGTTGTTTCGGGTTGTATCGAGTCGTAATAGATGGCTTGCTGTTAGAACAAACCGTTGCGAGGACAACTTAGTACGACGCGAGGGAACGGCATGTGGTCACATAGTGGTCACATGCGAATTACGGTCAGCGCCGGCTGCGGGCACGTCCCGTAGCGTGGATGTCATAGGGCTCTGTCCTGACTGCTGCGGACGATCGGGCCACTCCGCTTCCTCAGAGCATGCGTCTGTTCTAGCCTCCGCCGGCGGCAAACGCAAGCATGGGTCGAGCTCGGGCGGGCGTCGGCTTGCGACTGAAATGCGGGCCGATCGGGAATGCCCTGGTCGTGCACCGGGTGAGCGAGATCCTCGACGAAAAGGGTCGCGACCTGTTCCGGATCCACGCGGGCGCGTCCGTGCTCGAGGCGGTGCAGCAGATGGTGGAGCACAACGTCGGCTCGCTGCTCGTCACGGACGGCGGCAAGGTCGTCGGCATCGTCACCGAGCGCGACTACCTGCGGCGCGCGGCAGGAGAGCCGGTCGCCACGGACGCTGAGACACCGGTGCGCGAGATCATGTCCACCCCGCTGGTCGTCGCGACGCCCGCGACGCCGGTCGAGGAGTGCATGGCGATCATGACTGACCGCCGGATCCGTCACCTTCCGATCGTCCACGAAGACGACCTCGCCGCCATGGTCTCGATCGGCGACCTGGTCAGGTTCACCTCGAAGCTACAGAGCTTCGAGATCAAGTACCTGACCGACTACATCACCGCCGGCACCGCCGTCTGACGCCCGCACGACCACGAGCCGCTCGCGCGAGGATAAGCCGAACACCGGGCGCGCGGACGTTGGCCTGGCCGGACTCGAACCGGCGACCTCCTGGGTGCGATCCAACCGAGGGCCTTCTTCCTGCTTCACCACAATTCGCTGATGTTCGTGTTTGCAGGACTCTTCGGAGATCCCCTCACCCCGCGTCGCGCCTCTTCGCGCGGCTTCTGTGTCAGATTCGTGTCACATCGGATGCACACGGCGGCGGGTCGGCCTAATAGAGAGAGCCCGCTCAGTGACGGCCGAAGGAGCATGACTGAGTGACGATGCCGAGGAAGGCGCAGCGTGATGCCGGTGGTTGCTTGGCCCGGTCGAGGAAGATTCCCAGTTCGGGGGCTGTTGGCGGGGCGCGAGCTCGCGTGGAGGCGGTGACGAGGCGTGGGTGCGAGTGGGCCGACCGGCAGGATCCCGGCTCGCCGCCCGGTGTGGCGATCGGCGCGCTGGCGGCGCTACGCCACCGTGGATGGGCCGCGGCAGTCGGCTCTTCTGTCCTTGTACATCCTGGTCGCGGTAGTGCCAGCGCTGCTTGTGATGGAGGAGTACCTAGAGACCAACCCGGCCGCGCTAGCCAACCACATGGCTCACCACTACGGACTGTCTGCTCCAACTGCATCGCTCGTGCGTGGCGTGCTCGCCCAAGACCGGGTGCACGAGCTTGGTTCGGCCCTTCTCGCAATCGCAGGGGCGCTGTTCTTCGGGCTCGGCTTCGGTCGCGTCCTCCAACTCGTCCACGCCCGCGCCTGGCGGATCGCACTGCCGTCAAGGCAGACCGACCAGGCCCGCTACGCAGTCGTCTTGCTCGGCCTGTACGGGTTAATCCTCCTCCTTCTCGTCCAACTGGCCGAGTTGGCAGGCGGGCCTTCCTGGGCGCGATTCGCCCTGACCCCGGGCTGGATCGCCCTCCTGGTGGTCTACTTCGCGTGGGTTCCGAGGGTGCTGACACATAAGCTGATCGGCTGGCGCGACCTGCTCCCCGGAGCCGTGTTGACCGCGAGCGGGCTGGTCAGCCTGATGTGGATCTCCCGCTTCGTGATGGAGTCCTGGGTCAACTTCTACGCCCGAGACTACGGCGGGTTCGGTGTGGTCATGGCGATCTTCTTCTGGATTGCGTTCAGCTCGGCCGTTATCGTCGCCGCTGCAAGCCTCGGCCCGCCCCTCGCCGAACGTCGAAATCTCCGAGAAGGCCCCTCGGCCAGGCGCGTGACCGCCCCCAAGTCCTAGGCGCAGCCGTCTCCTCGGCGTCCCCGAGTGAATATGGCCCTCCGGCCGGCGACGTTGCGACCAAGCTCGCCGTGTCCGGCGGGATCGAAAACTTCGCGTTCCTCGCCTGCTTGATCGTCTTCTACGGCGCGGGGACGGCGGTGCTCCAGGCCGCCTTCCAGCGTGGCAGCGCACTCACGACTGCGGGGCTCTCGACGCTACTCACGAACGCGCTCCCGATCGCGGCGGGCATGGTGCTGTTCCACGAGTCGCTGCCCTCGGGGTGGGTCGGCGCTGTCCGTGTCACGGCGTTCGCCGCGGTCGTCGCCGGTGCGGTGCTGCTCGGCGCGCGCGGGAAGGAGGCCGAGCCGGAGCCGCATGCGGCTACGTAGCGGAACACTCAGGGATGCGGATCCGCGAAGGCTCGCGGAGGTTCCCGCGCGAAACACGGAGGTCCGCCGTGCTGGCCATGATGCGTGGCGCGTCGTAGCCTTGGCGTGATGGCCACGCCGGCGATTGCCGTCACGGCCCCCGACGAGGGCCTGACCGAGACCGAGGCCCGCCGACGCCTCCGGGCTCGCCCTCGGCTTGCCGCGAAGCAGTCGAGCCGTTCCTACGCGAGCATCGTCCGGGCGAACGTCTTCACGGTCTTCAACCTGATCCTGGTCGTGTTCGGCGTGCTCGTGATCGCCTTCGGCGACGCGCGCGACGCCCTGTTCCTCGGCGTCCTCGTCGCCAACTCGGCGATCGGGATCCTCCAGGAGGTGCGCGCGAAGCGGGCGCTCGACCGGCTCGCCGCGCTCGTCGCGCCGACGGCGACCGTCGTCCGCGACGGCGCGCGGCGGCGCGTGCACGTGGACGAGCTCGTCGTGGGCGACCTCGTCGAGCTCCAGGCGGGCGACCAGGTCGTCGCCGACGGGACGCTCGTCGCCGCGACGCGGCCTCACGTCGACGAGTCGATCCTCACCGGCGAGTCGCGGCCGGTCGAGCGCGAGCCGGGCGAGGAGGTGCGCTCCGGCTCCTTCGCCGTCGAGGGCGCGGGCGCCTTCGTGGTCACGGCGGTCGGCGACGCAGAGCTACGCGCGAACGGATCACCGGCGAGGCGCGCGCGTTCCGCCATCCGCGCTCGCCGCTCGAGCGCGCGATGAACCGGCTGCTGCTCATCCTCGTCGGCGTGATCGTCCCGCTCGGGGCGCTGCTCGGCTACGCGCTCTGGACCCAGAACGCGACCACCGAGCGACGCCGTCTCGAAGTCGGCGGCCGCGGTCGTCACGCTCGTCCCGGAGGGCCTGATCCTGCTCGTCGAGCCTCACCTACGCCGTCGCCGCGATGCGGATGTCGCGGCGCGGCGCGCTCGCCCAGCAGCTGAACGCGGTCGAGTCGCTCGCCTCGGTCGACATCGTCTGCCTCGACAAGACGGGAACGCTGACCGAGCCGAAGCCGTTCGTCCTCGACGCGGTGCCCGCCGAGGGCGAGGAGCGAGGCCGAGCTGAAGTCGCTGCTCGGCCGCTACGCCGCCGCGCCGCCGAGCCGCAACGCGACGCTCGAGGCGATCGCCGAGGCGTTCCCGGGCGATCGGCGGAGGAGCCGCGAGCACGAGGTGCCGTTCTCGTCGCGGCGGAACTGGAGCGCGCTCGCGGCTCGGCGACGACGTCTCGTGCTCGGCGCGCCGGAGCTCTTCGCGCTCGGCGGGCTCGGCCGAGCGGGCGGCGCAGGAGCCGCCGGCAGGCCGGCGCGTGCGTCGCGTTCGGGCGCGCGCCGGAGCTGCCCGACGCACGTGCAGCCCGACGCGGCGCCGCCCGCCGGGCGTCGAGCTGCTCGGCCTCGTCGTGATCGGCGAGAAGCTCCGCCCCGAGGCGCGCGAGACCGTCGAGTTCTTCCGCGCGCAGGGCGTCGAGCTGAAGGTGATCTCCGGCGACCAGCCCGACGACGGTCGCCGCGATCGCCGCGAGGCGGGGATCGCCGTCGACGGCGACGCCGCTCGACGGCCGCGACCTCGACCCGGCGGCGGCGCGTCGGCGACGACCGTGATCGGGCGGATCACGCCCGAGGGCAAGCGCGAGCGTGGTCGAGGCGCTGACCGCGCGCGGGCCGCTACGTCGCGATGGTCGGCGACGGCGTCAACGACGTGCCCGCGCTGAAGGCGTCGCGGCTGGCGATCGCGCAGGGCAGCGGCACGCAGATGGCGCGCAGCGTCGCCGACCTCGTGCTCGTCGGCGGCGACTTCGCGGCGGTGCCGCCGATGGTCGACGAGGGCCGCAAGCTCCTGCGCAACCTCGCGCGCGTCGCGAAGCTGTTCGTGACGAAGTCGGCGTTCGCGGCGTTCCTGATCCTCTCGATCGGGCTCACGCGACACCGCGTACCCGCTGCTGCCGCGGCACCTCACGCTCGCGGCGGCGGTGACGATCGGGATCCCGGCCTTCTTCCTCGCGCTCGCGCCGAGCGCCGGGCGCGTTCGAGATCTCGGGATTCCTCGGCGGTCTCCCGCTTCGCCGTCCCGGCCGGGCACGGCGGCGGGGCTCGGCGTCCTCTCCAGCTACCTGTTCGCGCTCGACGTCGTCAACGGCCGCTCGTCGAGTCGCGGACGGTCGCGACGACGACGCTCGTCCTCGTCGGCCTGTACCTGATCTACGTGCTCGAGGGCGCACGGACGCCTGACCGGCGCATCTCGGTGCTCGGGCTCTGCCTGGCGATGCTCGGGCTCTACGCGCTCGTCCTGATCGCGCCGGGCGGACGCAACTTCTTCGACCTCGCGCTCGGTCCGGCGCTGCCCGCCTCGTTCGCCGGCGCCGCGCTCGCGGCGGTGCTCTTTGGCTGACCGACGACCGCTTCGTGCCCGCGACCAACTCCGCGCCGTCCGGCGAAGGCTCCTGACCCCGCCGCGCCGGCGTCGCTCAGCAGAAGCCGGCCTCGGAGCAGACTGTGGCGGTGACTCTTGCATTGCGGCATGCCTCCTGTGGCCGACCGAGCCTCGCGCCCGTATCGCGGGGGGAGTCGCACCCGCAGCCGAACGTCAGACGCGGCCGCTGCCAAGAGGTCGCAGCGCATGGGGTGACTCCCCCTTTCGCGCAGGAATGAACGCGAATGGTGTAGTCGTCCTCGCTGCGAGCGTCGTCGAGCTCCCGACGCTGGACGTAGATCGGCCTGCCGGCGAAGAGGTGGTTGCCGCCGCAGTGGTCGAAGTGCAGGTGTGTGTTGACGACGATGTCGATGCCGGCGAGGTCGAAGTCCTGCTTACTCAGTGGACGGAGGCGGGGATCGAGGTCGGCCACCGCCGGGTGCAGCTCCGTCATGCCGGTGTCGACCAGCACGCGCGCATCGGGATGGTCGATGACGTGCACGTAGACCGGCATCCGCTCGCCCTCGGCGAGCAGGTCGGCAACGCGGACTGGCGTGATCGTGATCGAGGCGGGCGCGTTCATTGTGTACCGACCGCCGCGGTGGTGGTCGATATGTGAGTCAGGCTGACCTCCTTCACCGGTGACTGGCTGGCGCTGGCCGGCCGCACTGCCTCGCGCGCCGGCCACGCAGCTCCTGAACCGCCGTGGTGGCCCGGATCGGGTTGGACGGGAACCGGTTCAGGTTCGCTTCTAGATCGTTCTTTCAAGGCCGTGCAGTCCTCTCCAGCTTCGCTGTCGACGACTCTTGGCCGCAGAGGCGCCACGCGTTGCACGGGGCGTACGATGTCGGGCATGTCCACCCTCCGGCAGGGACCGTCACGTTCGTCTTCACCGACATCGAGGACTCGACCGGGCTGCTCAAGCAGCTCGGAGAGCGGTACGGCGAAGTGCTGAGCGAGCATCGCCGGCTCGTCCGCGAGACACTCGCGGCTGCGAACGGGACCGAGATCGACTCGCAGGGTGACGCTTTCTTTTTCGCCTTCCCGCGCGCCCGAGACGCCGTCGCGGGAGCGGTCGAGGTGCAGCGCGCGCATGCGCGGCACGACTGGCAGGACGGCGTTCAGGTACGCGTCCGGATCGGCCTCCACACCGGTGAGCCCTCGGTGGGCGATGAGGGGTACCTCGGCCTCGACGTCGTGCGGGCGGCACGGATCTGCACGGCGGGGGCGGGCGGTCACGTTTTGCTCTCGGAGACGACCCGGGCGCTCGTCGGCTCGAGCCTGCCCGAGGGCGTCTCGGTCTTTCCGCTCGGCGAGCGGCACCTGAAAGGGCTCGACGAGCCCGAGCGCGTCTACGAGCTGGAAATCGAAGGCGTGACGGCCCAGCAACCGGTGCAGGAGCCGGAGCGCTCGGCGGCAACGGAGGTGCACGAGGAGGACATCGGCAAGGAGCTCGAGCAGCGGATCGAGGAGAGCATCATGCACATGGTCAACGCCGGCCTCAAGAAGCTGACCCTGACACCAGAGCCGTCGCCCGACACCGACGTCGAAGAGCTGGCCGAGCGCGGTGCGTCACTCGACGACAGCATCCGCGCGAAGGTCGACGCCGCCCTCCGGGCGCACGGCATCTCCTCCAAAGAGAGCTAGTTCACCCGTGCTTGCCGTAGGCGTCGTGGTAGTTCCACCACCCGTACGGCGGGGTCTGGGGGTAGCCCTCCGGCGAGTCCTCCCCCTCCTCCTGGCGGCCGAGGGCGGTGATGTCGAGGTACGCCCAGGTGCTCCCCATCGCCTCGTCGCCCCGGCTGTTGATGAAGTAGGTGCGGAAGACCTTCTCGCCCTCACGGATGAAGGCATTCGTGCCGTGCCAGTCGTTCACGCCGAAGTCGGCGTCGAAGTCGTCGGTGATCGTGTACCAGGGGATCTTCTGCCAGCCCATCCGCTCCTTCAGGCCCTGGATCTCGGCCTGGGGGGCGCGCGAGGCGAACGCGAGCGTCGTGTCCCGGGCGTTCAGGTGGGCAGGGTGCGCAACCTGGTCGGCGACGAACGAGCAGCCCACGCAGGCCCGCTCCGGGTACGCGCCACCCGCCTGCGGGTAGGTGGTGACATCCGGCGCGTAGAAGGCGCGGTACACGACCAGCTGGCGCCGGCCCTCGAACAGGTCGAGCAGGCTCGCCGGCCCGTCCGGGCCCTCGAACCGGTAGTCCTTCTCGACCGCCATCCAGGGCATGCGCCGGCGCTCGGCGGCCAGGGCGTCGCGGGCCCGTGTGAGCTCCTTCTCCTTGACGAGCAGCTGCTCCCACGCGGTCTGCCACTCCTCGGGCGAGACGATCGGCGGTGTGTTCATCTCAATCTCCTTTCTGTTCTTCTCTCAAAACCGCATCTGCGACTCGGCCTTCCTCGGCCAGTCGCTTCAAGGCGTTCCGAGCCAGGGGCGTTGTCCCAATCCGATGCGAGGTTGACCATCCAGCGGGCGGTTCGGGCCAGGGGCTCGGCACAGGACCACGAAGACGACTTCGCGTCCCTCCCGACGTCGCTCCACCAGGCCGGCTCGACCGAGCACCGCAAGGTGCTTGATCACGGCCGGGCGCGAGACCGGCATCGCTTTCGCCAGGGTCGTCGCCGTGCCGCGACCGGTGCCCGCCAGTGTCTCCAGCAAGCGCCAGCGGGTCGGGTCGGCTAGCGCCGCGAAGACCTCGGTCCAGGGTGTCGTTCAGATCCGCACCCGGGTCGCGTAGGCGGCGAGCTCGTCCAGCTCCAGCGACCAGCCCTTCGAGTTGGCCTCGTAATTATGGGCCTGCTGCGCCGACGAGGTCTCCAGGCTGGCGAACCCCGGGTCTCGACCACGCGGACTCGCGTGGCGTCGCCCTCCGCGACGAGGGTGAACTCGACCAGGGTCGAGTTTCCGGCGACGGGCTCGGCGCCGCCCCAGGGTAGTTGTACGGAGCCCAGCGGAACGCGAACGCCGTGGGCTCGTCCACGCGCTCGATCCGGCCCCGGGTCGTGCCGTGCTTCTCCCAACGCAGCTCGAGCTCGCCGCCCTCGCGCAGATCGATCTCCGCGCCGGCGTCCCCGAACCACGTCCCGAGGTGCTCCGCCTGGGTGATCAGCGCCCACACCCGCGCCATGGGGGCGTTGATGAGAATGTCCCGCTCGATCCTGTCTGCCCTCATCAGTCCTTTCTTGAGTGTAACTGGTGGGTTACACCTAAAGTGTAAGCTAGCGCGCCGGCACCGACGACGAGTGGACACAGCCGGCTGGTGAGGCACGCACAAGTGGGTGGGTTGCAGTACTGATCTTCTCCTCACGCGACGCGTGTGACCCCCTGCGTGGCCCCACGGCCCTGCTCATCGCCTCGGCGGCAACGCGAGAGGCGCTTTGAGCAGCGCTTTGCTATGGGCCGGGCAGGGATCGAACCTGCGACCTTGGGATTAAAAGAGACCTGAGACAGATCTCGGCTGGGCTCACTGACCCTGGATTCATGCCGTTTCCAGGACTGCTAGAGGCTTTTCGGTCTCGGCCGATCTCGGTGGGTCTGGTGGCCCCACTGTGGCCCCACGCTACTCGGCTGGTGAGGTGGTGGCGACAGGGCGCCCCCCGTAGCGGTACGGCTTGGGAAAGGTCAGCGGGTGACATAGGAGCACCGCTTCGACGAGCGGTGCTCCCGCCGGTGCTTCGCTTTAGAGGTTGACGATCAGCGAGTCGTTGGAGTGTCCTGCGCCGCTGGCCTCGGCGAAGAAGCTCCCGACCGAAGCCGGAAACATCGATTGAGCCCGACCCCTCGCCGTCGCCACTTGCATCCACCTTGAACTCTGTCGAAGGCTTTTAACGAAATCGCAATTACCCGCGCATGAACGTGATGGACGTGATCTCCGGGGTCCGCCCCGTGAAGCTTGACGTGGACCGTGAGGGTGGTGCCCTTGAGCGTGAACTGCGCGGTCCCGATGAACCTCTTGCCATTGTCAGTTGCCGCAGCTCCCGTTGTGGTACTGGATCGGCGTCGTTGCGCTGCCGTCGCCACGCGCTCCGGCAAAACCCTGCGATGGCACCAACTGCCAGCGCCAGAAGTGCCACGGCGAGGACGCCCGACAACCAACGTCCCCTGGGGGTGAAGCGCGCTGCCATCGAACCTCCCTTATTTTGTAGAGACTCAGCGGCCGCCTACCGGGTCCGACGGGCCGAACGCACGCCCGCTGCCGCGGCTCTTCCAGATCGCCGGCAGACGCGGCGAACTCCTGCCGTTCGGCGGCGAGTCCCTGCTCCCAGCGTGCTCCCGCGAAAGCACGGGGTGACCGTAGTCCTCAGCCTGTTCGACTACACACGGAGAATTGCCCCCGTGCACAGCCGAACCTCAGCGCTTGACGCGGGCGCCGCCGCCGCGACGAGCGCCTCGACCTCCGCGAGTGTGGCCATCGAGGTGTCGCCCGGGCGTCGTCATCGCCAGCGCGCCGTGGGCGGCGCCGTACTCGACCGCCTGCTGCAGGTCGCCGAGTTCGAGCAGGCCGTAGATCAGCCCGGAGGCGAAGCTGTCGCCGCCGCCGACCCGGTCGAGGATCTCCAGGTCCGGGCGTGGGTCGCTTCGGCGAAGCCCTGGTCGCGTGACCAGGCGATCGCCGCCCAGTCGTTGACCGTGGCGCTCCGGACGGCGCGCAGGGTGGTGGCGACGACCTTGAAGTTCGGGAACTCGGCCGACGGCCCGCTCGATCATCGCCTGGAAGGCCGCGGTGTCGAGCTCGGTCAGGTTCTCGTCGGCGCCCTCGACCTCGAAGCCCAGGCAGGCGGTGAAGTCCTCCTCGTTGCCGATCATCACGTCGACGTACGGGGCGATCGTCCGGTTGACCTCCTGGGCCCGTTCCACCCCGCCGATCCTCTTCCAGAGGCTGGGCCGGTAGTTGAGGTCGTAGGAGACGACGGTGCCGTGCTCGCGCGCGGCCTCGACGGCCTCCTCGATCACGTCCGGAGTGGTCGCGGAGAGGCCGGCGAAGATGCCGCCGGTGTGGAACCAGCGGACGCCGAGCGTGCCGAAGAGGTGCTCCCAGTCGAAGTCGCCCGGCTTGAGCTGGCTGGCGGCGGTGTGGCCCCGGTCGGAGACGCCGACCGCGCCGCGCACGCCGAAGCCGCGCTCGGTGAAGTTGAGCCCGTTGCGCACGGTGCGGCCGACGCCGTCGTAGGGCACCCACTTGATCAGCGACGTGTCGACGCCGCCCTGGAGGATGAAGTCCTCGAGCAGCCGGCCGACGTCGTTGTCGGCGAAGGCGGTGACGACGGCGGTCCGCATGCCGAAGCAGCGGCGCAGGCCGCGGGCGACGTTGTATTCGCCGCCGCCTTCCCAGACCTGGAACGAGCGCGCCGTGCGGACGCGGCCCTCGCCCGGGTCGAGGCGGAGCATGATCTCGCCCAGCGCGACCAGGTCGTACCGGCACTCCTCGGCCGGGCGGATCGAGAGAGTCACAGAGCCAGCGCCTCCCTGGTCAGGTGCTCGACCTCGTCCCAACGCCCCGCTGAGAGGAGGGCGGGCGACCATCCAGCTTCCCCCGATCGCGAGCACTTCGGGCAGCTCGAGGTAGGACGCCGCATTCTGGGCGTTGAGGCCGCCAGTCGGGACGAACCGCGCGTCGGGGAACGGCGCTGACAGGGCCCGGATCAGGGCGACTCCGCCGACGACCTCGGCAGGGAAGAGCTTGACCGTCGAGATCCCGAGCGCGAGCGCCGCCGTCAGCTCGGACGCGGTGGCGATGCCCGGCAGCGGCGTCAGGCCGAGGTCGGCGCAGCGCTCGATGACGTCCCGGTCAAGCCCGGGCGAGACAGCGAACGACGCGCCCGCCGCCGCGCCTGCTCGGCATGCTCCCGCGAGCGGACGGTGCCGGCGCCGACGATGAAGCCCTGGTCGGCGAACACCGTGATCGCCTCGGCGGCGGCGGCGCTCCGGAACGTGATCTCGACCGTATTCGCCCCGGCCGCCTGCAACGCCGCCCCGAGCTCACGGGCAGCGCCCGCGTCCTCGATCGTCACGACCGGGAGCACGCGCTGTGCGGCGACGGCGGCCAGGGAGCCCGTCATCGGCCCAGCCAGCCCCCGTCGACCGGGAGCACGATGCCGTGCACGTAGTCAGAGGCACGCGAGGCGAGGAAGACGGTCGCGCCGGCGACGTCGGCCGGCTCGCCCCAGCGACCGGCCGGAATGCGCTCGAGGATCGAGCGTGACCGCTCGGGGTCGTCCCGAAGAGGTTGGGTGTTGTCGGTGGCGAGGTAGCCGGGGGCGATCGCGTTCACGTTCACGCCATGGGGCGCCCACTCGTTCGCGAGCGCGCGAACGAGCCCCGCGAGCCCCGACTTCGCGGCCGTGTACGAGACGACGTTGATGCCGCCCTGGAAGCTGAGCATGGACGCGGTGAAGACGATCTTGCCGCCGCCGCGCTCGATCATCGGCCGCGCCAGCTCGCGCGCGAGCACGAAGGCAGAAGTCAGGTTCGTCTGCAAGACACGCCGCCACTGCTCATCGGAGTGGTCGAGGGCCGGGGCGCGCTCGATAGTCCCGGCGTTGTTCACGAGGATGTCCACCTCGATCCCGTCAAGCAGCACCGTGGAAGCCAGCTCGGAGGCCGCGTCCTCGGAACCGAGGTCGGCGCGGTAGCCGGTGAACGTACGCCCGAGCGCCTCGATTCGGCTCTGCACCTTGCTGCCGCCGGGGTCGAGGCTCAGGCTGGTGCCGACGATGTCGGCCCCGGCGGCGGCCAGCGCCTCGGCCATCGCGAGGCCGATCCCGCGCCGGCAGCCGGTAACGAGCGCAACCCGGCCGCTCAGGTCGAAGCTCACCCGGTGTCCCCGGCGCAGTCGACGAGGATCTTCATCGCCCGCCCGGCCTCGAGCGCCGCGAAGGCGGCGGGGGTCTCGGCGAGGGGCACGATGTCGGTGACCAGCACGTCGGCCGGGATCACGCCGTCCGCGAGCAGGCGGACGGCCTCCTCGAAGTCGGACCGCTCGTAGACGCGCGCGCCGATCAGCGTCAGCTCCCGCCAGAAAACGCGGAACAGGTCGACCGGGGGCGGCGTGGGGTAAATGGCGACGACCACCAGTCGGCCGCGCACGCCGAGCGCGTCGATCGCGCTCTGAATGCCCGGCACCGCCCCGGAGACCTCGAATGCGACGTCGGCGCCCGCTCCCTTCGTCCACTCCTCGACGTGCTCGGCCCGCGCTCGCCCGGGTCGAGGGTGATGAGGCCTGCGCGCTCGGCCACTTCTGCCGCGGAGTTCGGTTCGACGAGCACCACCTCGGCTCCGGCCTCCCGCGCCACGACCGCGACGAGCAAGCCGATCGGCCCGCCGCCGACGACGACTGCGCGCTCGCCTCCCCCGCGAGCTGCGCACGGCGCGTGTCGTGCACCGCGACCGCAGTCGGCTCGGCGAGCGCGGCCGTCCGGAGCTGCATGCCGGCCGGGAGGGACACCGCGTCCGCGCGGGGACGGTCCACGTGACTGGAGCGACCCCGGTGTGTCGATCCCCAGGAAGGAGAGGCGCTGGCAGACGTGAGGGA